>JBIIMS010000004.1:0-348230 GCA_044337875.1 Gemmataceae bacterium | reverse complement strand
AAAGAACCCGTTTGAAATATTATTTCTACGGGTTCTAATTTACACTTAACTGGCAAACAATTATTAATCGCATAGCATTAAAACTTCCAAGGACCTCGATATTCCCGGAATAAAAGCTTATTTGCATCATCACTATTGGTGAATTTTTCCTTCACAGGATCCCAATCAAGCGGCTTGCCAATTCGATAACCAATATTACCTAAATGGCAAATTGCTGCACTTCGATGCCCTACTTCAGCAGGGCAAATAGTAGGTTTCTTATTTCGAATTGCTTCTAGCCAATTCTTGCGATGATTATCTGCAATCATAATTGATGGATCGGCTTTAGTAATCGGATCTTTAAGAATTTCTTCTTTAGTGCATTCGATTTTGCCGCGATCTACATATAGCGTTGCATCTTCCCCTTCAAAAGTACAACCACTAGGTCCGCCATGAAACATCTCGATTCCATTGGCATATGTGTATTTAAGCCCAGATTTCTCACCGTTTTCAGGGGGCGTAATTTTTACCGGCCCGGTGCTATCCATGTTTAAGGCCCACTGGGCAATATCAAAATGATGGGCACCCATATCGGCCAAGCCACCACCAGCATATTCCCAATACATTCTCCAAGCAGGAAAATGAGTGTGAACACCTTCAGGGCAAAGCACCTTGTTATATTCCCGTTTTGCGGCTGGCCCTTGCCAGAGATCCCAATTAGTCCCGTCTGGAATAGGTTCTGCTTCAAGATTACAAGCAACTGCAGGAGCCCCAACACCTACACGAACAGTCTTCACTTTTCCAATTCTTCCCGCTCTAACCAACTGGGTAGCAAGTCGAAATTTGCCGCCGAACTCACTGCGTTGCTGACTTCCGGTCTGAAAAACAATGCCAGACCTTTTTACTTCATCAACAATAATCCTTCCCTCTGCAATCGAATGAGTCAATGGCTTCTCACAATAAATGTGTTTATTAGCTTTAGAAGCCATAACACAAATAAGAGCATGCCAGTGGTCAGGCGTACTAATCACAACCCCGTCGATATTTTTATCGTTTATTAGGTCCCGAAAATCCTTGTAAACTTTCAAACCTTTATAAGCCTGCTTGCCATCGGGCTGAGAATATTTTTTCTCGACCATCATTTTGGCGTTTTCCAAGCGGTCATCAACAACATCACTAACTGCAACAACTTGCACATCATTCATGCCAAGAAAATTGCCCAAATGCCCGCGTCCCATCGTACCAACACCGATAAAGCCAAGCTGAAGCCTATCATTCGCAGAAGAATTTTGAGCTTGGGATGAAGTTGCTATCACGGAAGAGCCAATTGCACCAACGAAAATTGATTTGTTAAACGCACGTCTGGTAAACATTTAAAACCTCTAATCAATCAAGAATTACAAAACAACTGAACACATAATATAGGTTCAATAAAAAGATATCTATCTTTAATAACGAAAACAAATCTGATGCAGAAAAAAACATACGAACTTATTTGGAAATCATGAAATCGAAACTTTATCAATAATTTGACTGAGAATTGCATCTGCACTTAAATTTTCAGCAATCGCTTCAAATGAGAGCGACATTCGATGCCTAAAAACACTAGGCACCATTTCTTTCACATCTTGAGGAAGCACAAAATCCCGACCTCGAATAAAAGCCAGCGCCTTGGACGATTTTAAAAGATTAATCGTGCCACGCGGAGAAACACCATGTTCAAGAAAGTTAGAGTTCAGCCCGAATTGCTTTGGAAACCTAGTAGCTACAGCCAGATCCACAATAAATTTGCGGATACTTTCCTCAACATGAATTTTTGAAGCCAAAGCACAAAGCTCGTTTAAGTTCTGAGCATCAACAACTTTCCTTATATCCCCTTGCTGTTCAAGTTGCTCAAGTCGTTGCAAAATCAAAAGTTCCTCATCGAACTTCGGGTAATCCACCAATATTTTCAACATGAATCGATCAATCTGGGCTTCAGGCAGAGGAAAAGTTCCTTCTTGTTCAATTGGGTTTTGCGTTGCAATTACAAAAAAAGGATTGCCTAAAGGGAAAGTTTCGTCACCCAGGGTAATTTGCTTTTCCTGCATGGCTTCTAAAAGAGCAGATTGGACTTTTGCGGGTGCCCGATTTATTTCATCTGCAAGAACAACTTGCGCAAAAAGTGGGCCTTTTTTAATTTTGAATTCACCAGTTTGCTGATAATAAATCTGCGTCCCCAGAATATCAGAGGGCATTAAATCCGGTGTAAACTGAATTCGTTTAAAATTCAAATCCAGAAGTTCGGACATACTGAAGGCTAGAAGTGTTTTCGCTAGTCCAGGCATACCTTCCAAGAGAACATGGCCTTGTGCAAGTATTGCAACCACCATTTTTTCTAAAACTAGATCCATGCCAACAATTTTTTTCCCGATTTCTGATTTTACAACATCAAAAAATTCCAACCCGTTAACAAGCTTTACATTTTTTGAACTTGGAGGCATATAAATTTCCCTTATCAATAAAGATCCTGTAATCTGTGGTATATCTTACTTTGAAGTTGTAAATGTAAGCCATGAAAAAGCAAATGATTCGATTATCCATGGATGATTTTTGTGCTGAAGTGAAAATCACTATGAATTCACTCCCCAGCTTTTTTTACGAACACCTTGATAATCTTGTGGTGGAAGTCGAGGATTTTCCTTCAAAAAAAACATTAAAAAAAGCGCACTTTTCTGATGCTGAAATTAAAGAAGGGAATACCCTTTTTGGTTTGTTTGAACCAATGGAACTTTCCCACCCTTGGGCAGGTGATGCAATTGATATCCATTCTCTTACGCACAAACTTACTATTTACAAAAAGCCCCATGAAGAATCTTTCCCTGACCCTATTCAATTAAAAATCGAAATCCGAAAAACTGTGATTCATGAACTTGCCCACCATTTTGGTTTATCCGACAAAGATCTGGAAAATTTCGATAATAACCCTAATCCTTTTAGTAAGGATATTTCTTTAACAACCAAGGAATGCAACGATGAAAACAAACCCCGTCAAAAAAACTCTTAAAGAAGGAAAACCAGCTCTCGGAACTTGGCTTTCCCTTGGCAGCATAATTGCAACACGTTTCATGGCTCGGACGGGATTTTCCTGGCTAACTGTAGATATCGAACACACCTTGGTAGGCTGGGAAACGGCCACTCATATGTTTGCTTCAATTGCAGATGCTAATGGTGTTCCACTAGCTAGGGTTCCTTCCAACCGCCATGATCATATTAAAAGAGCATTGGATAATGGTGCTTTTGGTGTGGTTGTACCCATGGTTAATTCAAGACAAGAAGCTTTGGATGCAGTTTCCGCAATGTTTTACCCACCGTTAGGCACTCGAAGTGTAGGTGGGAATGTTCACGCCTTAAACTTTGGAGCAACCGCACCAGACTATTTTAACAAGGCAAATGATGAATTATTGGTGATTTTGCAATGTGAGCATATTGATGCAGTAAATAATGCGGATAGTATTTTTTCAGTACCTGGTATTGATGCCATATTTGTAGGCCCCAATGATCTTGCAGCAAGTATGCGAACTGCCGATGGCAGGGGACCATCTGCGGATGCATTTAACGCAGCCTTAAACAACATTTTAGAAGCATGCAAACGAAACAAGGTTGCGCCTGGAATACATTGCATGAGCCCCGAAGAGGCGCAACTTCGTATAGAACAAGGCTGGCAATTTATCGCAATTAATAGCGAATTAAAAATGATGATGGATGGTGTTGCTTCAACACTTGCAAAAGTTGGGCTTAAATCTGATGCGGGTGCAGCTAAGTACTAGATGCTACCGTTTATTATTTTCCGGCATACGACCCATAATCACAATGGATGCGATTTTGGGTCGCATCTCTCTTGCTAACTCTGGATCTTCCTTTTTCCCTGCAACCCCAACCAAACCAGAATTACCTCCACGAGCCGACTTTTGTGGCTTTTGCATCAAGGTTACATTTACAATTGACTGGTTGATTAAATCTGAAAAATCAGCTGGATAACCAGGGGTCTTTAAATCATCACCCTTAAGTTCTTTTAATTCCTTAGTGCTGTATTTTTTGGGCCTGCCCTTGTCATCAAAGGCTTCAGGTGGGTTAAACTGACGGATTTTAACATCATCCTTAAGCAACAGTTCAATATCTTCCATCTTTGCAGGAACTACTCTTCTTGCCTGCGGACTGTAATAGCTATTTTGGGTTTGTATTGAAAGCACCACGGATTTATCGCTTTCGCGCACTTCTTTTAATACCGCAACAACCTGGCCAGCTGGGATCCACTTTTCTTTAGGATCAGCTTTAGCATTTTTATCATCAGCTTTTTTATCTTTGTCTTGACCAAATGAAGAACTAAAGGTCAAGCACAGCAACAAAAGAACCGCAAAACCAAATCGTAAAATAGCCATAAATCCTCCAAGTATGATATACTTTTATACCAAACCAAAAGGATTTATGAAAGAAAAGTTTTATAAAAGTCGAATTTTACTGACCGCCAGCCCTGTAACCAAAGCCTCTCAAATAATCTTTGCCAGGCAGTTGGCTTCTTTTGGGAAAAATGGAATAACCCGTTGGCGTTGAATTGCTCAATTTTGGCAACGGGCTAAAGAAATCCATCAAGGAAGAATCTCGCGGATACAAGTTTTGTGGTTGTGCCAAACGAGCATTTGCAAGTTGCGCTTGCTGCATTTGTGCTGCATCTTGCTGATTTGGCAATAAAAACGCAAAAGGATTCCAACTGTTGCCATTTTGCGTAATAGTCCCATTAGGATTACTTTGAGATTGGCCAAAAGATGTGGAACTGAAAATAATCAAAGCCCCTAAGATCAATAAATATCTTTTCATAACAAAATCCCCCTATGAATAAACAACCCAACATGCGACTCGAAATAGCCTAAGGAAGAATCTTGTCAATAGTGATTTAACTAAAAATCAAGGTAGAAGGGCGGTAACTTCGGGTAGACCAAACATTAGGTTAAAATTTTGCACTGCAACCCCGCTCGCCCCCCGAATAAGGTTATCTTCCGCTGCAAGCACCACGATATAATCACCAGCAACTTTGTAATGTAAGTCGACATAATTTGTCCCAACCGAATCTTTAGTAGCCGGCAAATGATCAACTAGCCTAATAAACGTTTTATCTTTATAAAATTTGCCAACTAAATCATTAATCGCCTGTTCAGAAATTTCTTTTTTAGGCTTGGCGTAGATAGTCGAAAATATCCCCCGATCCATTGGGATAAGATGAGGGGTAAACATAATTTTCACTTTCTCCCCAGAAACTTTCTCAAGAGCCTGCTCCATTTCTGGAGTATGCCGATGCTTGCCAACTTGGTAGGCGCTTACACTTTCATTGCATTCAGGAAAATGCGTAGCTTGCTTTGGATTTCTCCCTGCTCCGGAAACCCCACTTTTACTATCAACGATTATTTGTTCAGGATGAATCAGCTTTTCAACCAACAAAGGGGCCAACCCAAGTATAGCTGTTTGCGGATAACAACCAGGATTCGCCAAAAGACTACAAGTTTTAATATCCAACGAATTAAATTCTGGAAGACCGTAAACAGCACTGGCCAAACCTGAAAGATCGAGGTGTTCTTCACCGTACCATTTTTTATATATCACAGGATCTTTTAATCGATAATCCGCAGACAGATCAATCACACGGATGCCCGCGTTAATCAGTTTTGGAATCACCTCCATACTTGCCCCATGAGGCAGGCAACTGAAAACGCATTGCACACTTTTTTCTTTTAATGAAACTAGATCAAGCTCCTCGCAGCGCAAATCAATTCTTTTTGCAAGGGAAGGGTGAATACTTGAAACTAAAGGGGTCCCTTCTTGCCTGGAAATGCATGCAACGATTTTTGCGTGCGGATGGCGCAGTAAAATTTTAATAACTTCGAGCGCTGTATACCCAGAGGCCCCTAGAACCGCAACATTTATCATGTTATGCTTACCTTTTTGTCATCCAAGAAATTCGCAGGTACCCAAATGGATTCCATCCAAAGCTTATACCAGTCTATCAGAGAAGGTTCAACTACACCGATCTCCCTTTTAGATAAATATCTTGAAAGAATCAAACTGATCGATCCCATCATCAATGCATGGGAATTTTTGGACCCGCAACAGGCAAAAGCTGATGCTATAAATGCCACCAAAGAAATTGCGTCAGGATTAAATCGTGGAAAACTGCATGGCATCCCGTTCGGAGTTAAAGATATTATTGATGTTAACGATTGGCCAACGCGTGCAGGATGCATGTCTTGGGCTCGTTCATTTGCCCGACAAGATGCAACAATTATCACTAGGCTACGAAAAGCTGGCGCTATTTTGGTGGGCAAAACTGTAACAACAGCGTATGCCAGCTTTGATCCACCCCCCACTCGGAACCCATGGAACTTACAAAAAACGCCTGGTGGATCAAGCAGTGGTTCTGCCGCTGCAGTAGCTTCTGGAATGATACCCGCAACTTTAGGCACTCAAACAGGGGGATCAATTACAAGACCAGCAAGTTATTGTGGTGTTGCTGCAATAAAACCAACATTTGGCTGGATGCCCCTTGATGGCGTGCTTCCACTGGCTCAATCCATGGATCATATGGGAATGTTGGCGCCCACAATTGAAGATTTAGAAAACATTTGGGAAGAGGTAACACAACCTAGAAGTATAAAACCCGATACTTCGAAACCTCCCCACATTGCTGTTCTCAAATCTTTTTTCTGGGATAATGCATCTGAAGAAATCCGCCAAATGCTAGATGAAACAATTAAAAAACTTCAAAAAGCAGGGGCCCAAATAACTTTAATCGAACTGCCTGAAACATTTGCCAAATCAATCGCAGAACATCGCGCTATCATGTCTTATGAAGCATTTAAAATTCATGAGTACTGGATTTCAAGAAGGCCTGAAGATTATCCGCCTAGGATCACATCCTTGATTAAAGAAGGATCCCAGGTCAAACCCGAATACTATATTTCCTGCAAAAACCAGCAAAAATACTGGAAAGATTATTTCGAAACAAACTTAAAGCAACACGATTGCTATATGGTGCCTGCAACAACCACGGAGGCCCCAAGTAACGAAACAACAGGCGATCCAGCTTTTAATTCACCATGGAGTTTCACTGGCCTGCCTGCTTTGTCCATGCCATGCCAACTTTCTCAATCTGGATTACCTCTTGCGATCCAACTTGTTGCCCAATCAAATTCCGAACCCAAATTATTTCAATTTGGAAAATGGTGTGAGAAAGAAATTAATTATTCCTATCGTTGCCCAGACGGACTTAATAAAATAATTAAATTAGTAAACTTTTAAAAGGAATCACAATGTCATCATTTTGGATGTTTGTAATAAATGACTGGATATTCGCAATCCCCATGTTAACCATGTCGGTTTGTGGAATTGCATTAATAACTTGGCGAATTCTTCTTAATCGAGGGCTTCTGCAAAATACTGAAGCACATTTGGAAACACTAAAAGCCACACTACTAAAGGATGGCTTAAAAGCAGCAATAACATTAAACAACGATCAAAAAGACTGGCTGGGCGTATTATTGTTTTCCGCTGGTATTAAAGGTCTGGGAAATGGAATACCCGCTTCCAGAAAAGAAATAAACAACGCCGTGGAATTTGAAATAATTCCAAGACTTAACTTTCTGCTACCAACAATGCTAGCAATTGCAAAAATCGCAACCATGGTTGGCTTACTTGGAACAGTTATCAGCATGATTGGAACTTTCACAAAAATACAAGAAGCCCAAGGGGGAGTTTCAGAACAAGCTGGCTCAATTGGTTTAGCCCTTTTTGCTACGGCGCTTGGCTTGGTTACTGCAATACCCCTTGTATTTTCGCATGTAATGTTCAAAGCTCAAATCAATGATTTTGAACTTCAAATAAAAAAAACTGTTCAAAAATTTATTGAGATGGCAATCACTTTAAAAACACCTCTTAAACCTTGAAACAATCATGCTGCCAGATGCGAAATATTATGATGTGTGGATTATTAAAGCTAATCAGGTGATCAGAGAGATCCCTGCGGCTACTATTATTCAATGGATTGGGGAAAGGCGATTAGTGGTTCGTGACAAAATACGGCCTGCTGGCACCGCAGATTGGTTCGAAGTTGGCCAACACCCCTCTTTTGTAAACATCTTGCCTCAAAAAGAAAATCCTGAATCGGAAATCTTCGAACCCCCGTATCATTCTTTTCAAAACCATCAAGGCGTAGATGATGATATCGATATGATTCCATTAATAGATGTAAGCTTAGTGTTGTTGGTTTATTTTTTAATGAGTACATCTTCTCTTGGTTCAGGGACATCCACAAAACTTCCGATTGCAGAATATGCAAGCGTGCAGGGCATAAAAGACCAAGCTTGGATAGAAGTAGAGAACAACAAAGCTTACACAGTTGGTTTTGCAGAGAGAAAAAAAGACCAAACAACCAAATTTGAGTCCCAAGATAAATTGATTGCTTATCTTCAAGATGAATTTAAAAAAGGGCAAGGGTTTAAAGAAGTAACTGTTTATGCTCCGGGAGATATATCTGCTGGAACCATTCGCAGCTTAGTAACTTCAATTGAAAAATCATTTGGAAAAGATGAGATTTCGAAAATTCATTTGGGAGTCACCGGAAAAAAATGAGCCTTTGGGATTTGAAAAACCATGATACAGACTCAAAATCCAATTTACTTGAGTCCATCGAAATACAAGATCTTATTGTATCTGGGTTTATTTCTATCCATGATGAAATCCGAAAAGAAGGCGAAACCGTATGGAAAACTCTACAGGATTATCCAGAATTCGATGAAACTTTCGCATCTAAATCAACAATCAAGCACGAAGACGATGACAACATCGATATGAATGCTTTAATTGATGTTTGCCTGGTACTTTTGGTCTTTTTCATCCTCTTAACTAGCTATGCTAAATTAGTTCAACATCTTGAAGCAGCTAAAACCAATCCAGATTCAAAAATTCCATCTATTAGTACTTCCCAAGCTGATCAAAAAACTAAAGTTGTTATAAAAAAAGAAGGTGAAAAAGCTATTTTCTATATCAATGAACAACCAGTTGAAAATGAAAATCTCACTTCTGCCTTAAAAGCATCTGCGCGAAAATTAAGAAGCAAAGATTTGATTTTATACTACAGCGATGATGTCCCCTACCAAGCGGTGATATCTATTCAAGATGCAGCAAGGGCTGCCGATTTCCAACAAATACTCCAAGCACTAGAAAAATAACATCACTTTTTCTTGAAGATAATATCTGCCTTTGCAGGTTCGTATTTACCTGCGGTTTTACTGATTGTAAACCGAGTCTCTTGAATATCATCCTCTTTAGAACCTTGAAGCGAAGCTTTTTCGAGCTTCTGCAATTTTTCTTCAACGGAAATAGGCATTAGCACCACAAATGCCTCTGTTTTGATTTGCAGGCCCATAGCACGAGATAAATTTGTAACTGATTGTGCCTTATCATCCACCCAAAAAATATCACTAACTGAAGACAAATCCAATTCCATGGTCGTTATCGGTTTGACACCTAGGTTTGAAATAACTAAGAATTTACCCGGCTTATTTGGATCCGGGAAAGCAAGCCGAGCATTCAAATCCATTAATTGTGAAAGATAATCCGAACCGTTTGTAGTGTTAAAAACCATTATCCACCGCAGCATTCGTTCACCCCGACCATCGCCAACCCCGTCTCCTTTTGTATTTCCAACCCCCTTCAAACCATCAATCATTTTGCTTTTTAAATTTTTCCCTAGTCGAGATAACTCTTGCGCTTTGGCATTCGCATCCTCCACCAAGGATTTTCCGCCCGTTTTATCAACTTGAATTTTTTCTGTCGGGGAGGGATCCAGCTTTAATGGTATTTCGGGCATACTTTCTTTATCGGGAAGATTCAATTTAGGAGGGGTTTTGATCGTATCGTCATTTTCTTTTGCATCAGGAGAACCAGACGAAGTGCCACCCCCAACCCTTACTGACGAAACCCCAAGCCTTCGGTTAACATCTCCGATTATTGCTTTTTTTAAGCCTTCCCAACCAAGCATCATAATTAAGGTAACCAATGCAATGTGAACGATAAACGATACAAACAACGAGGTAAACGACTCATAATTTGGCGAATATTTAATCCAAAGCTGCTTTTGCCAAGTAATAGTTTTCATAATCATCCAAAGACTTTATCTTGATTCATAATGTTTAAGTCTACCCGATAACAGAATATTATCATCAATCATCTCGTAGGTGAAAGAAGCTATTTTTTGCTTCTGGGCCATTTCAAGAATTCCAACCCCGCCTACAGGCGAGATTGAATCTGCGCCACCAATGACAAATGGGGCAATATAAACCTGTATTTCATCAACCTGAGATGCGTCAAAAAAACTCCCGAGCGTTTTTCCGCCTCCTTCCACCAATAGGTTTTGAATCCCTTTTTTCCCCAACAGCATTAATAATTCATTTACAATTTTAGCAGAATTATTCGAAATAAGTTCAAGCAATTCACATCCCGAATCTTGCAATCTTAATTTTAATTCTTGCGAAACATTTTCACGCACAGCAATTATCGTTGGAAATTCCTTAGCAGATTGAACGATTCGTGAAGAAAGGCTTATTCTGGCCTTGGGATCGATAATAACTCGTATTTGTTTTCTTGGCCCCTCTGGCCTTGCATTTAACATGGGGTCATCAAAATCGACTGTTCCAACACCAACTAAAATTGCATCCACCGAACCCCGTAATTGATGAACTTTTTGTCTGCTTTTATCATTACTAATCCATTTTGATTCACCAGTTTTCGTCGCAATCTTACCATCCAGACTCATAGCCCATTTCGCAATAACAAATGGTTTTGAATGCAAATGGTATTTAATAAATGGTGCATTAATAAATTCAGCTTTTTCTTTACCAACTCCTACTTCCACCTCAATACCATGAGATTGCAAAAAACCAATGCCTTTACCAGCAACCAATGGATTCGGATCACGCATTGCAACAAAAACTTTGGATATTCCAGAATTTAAAATTGCATTTGCACAAGGCGGAGTTTTCCCATGATGCGAACAAGGCTCGAGGGAAACAAACAAAGTACTTCCAACAGATTTATCACCGGCTTGATTTAAAGCTTCGATTTCAGCATGTAAGCCCCCAAACCTCTGGTGCCAACCAACACCAACCACAATGTTATCTCTAACTAATACAGCTCCAACCATAGGATTAGGCTCTACGAATCCACGGCCTCGAATTGCGAGATCAAGGGCCAAACTCATCCATTTTTCCGGCCCATCTTCGTTCATGATTAATTTATTCCCTAAAAGCTTTAAAAAGATACAATGAAAGAAATAGAACCAGCTTAAGAATCAATGGTTATTTGACGTTAAGTTTTCGAATGATTAGGAAAAATTTTTTCGATACCACCAATACAGCACATACTCCCCATGGAAATACTTTCGCTTGCGAATGACAATCATTATTATGCGAAATTTAAAACTTATTATTAGTTATGATGGCACAGAATTTCAGGGTTGGCAAACCCAACCTGGCTTTAGAACCGTTCAGGAAACCATTCAAAAGCACCTTGAAAAAATAACTAACCAAAAAATAACACTTTATGCAAGCGGTCGAACTGACACCGGGGTACACGCTATTGCTCAAGTTGCAAATTTCAGGGTTGATTCAAATTTAAGTGAATCCAAAATACTGTTAGGCCTTAATGCACTTTTGCCTGATGATATATCCATCAGTGAAATAACAGAGGTTCCGTATGATTTTCATTCGGTAAAAGATGCAAAGAAAAAGCATTACCGTTATGTAATAAGGCAATCTGGGATTCCTGACCCCTTAACCAGAAAATTCTGCCACCTCGTAAAACAGGAACTAGATCATGAAAAAATGCACAAAGCTGCCCAACAACTTATCGGAACACACGATTTTCGATGTTTTGAATCTGAATGGCCAAATCGCACAAATAGTATTCGAACAATTTATCGAACATCAATAAACCGGATGGGACCTTGGATATGGTTTAATATCGAAGGGAACGGTTTTCTTTATAATATGGTAAGGGCTATAGCAGGGACACTTATAGAAATCGGAAGAGGACATTGGCCCGAGGACAAAATTCTTGAGCTAATTGAGTTAAAGGAAAGAAAATATGCTGGGCCAACAGCTCCAGCAAAAGGATTATTTCTAGTACGCGTTTCTTATGAAGATTTAACACCATGAAAATACAACAAGATTATCCAGAAAAAACCACAATCACTCCGTTAAAAAAACCGATTGATTTAGTGTGCCATTTACCAGGTTCAAAAAGTATCACCAACCGAGCTTTGGTAATCGCGGCGCTCAATTCGGGTGAACAAAAAACTCATCTAAGAGGGGTCTTGCGTAGCGAAGACACTGAAATCATGGTCGATTGCTTAGAAAAGCTCGGCTTTATTCTTTCCGTAAATTGGAAAGACTGCACAGCAATTGTTTCATCCTCCAAAGCTCCAGGGATCATTCCATCTTCAAATGCCAATCTTTTCACTGGGAACTCCGGAACGACCATGCGTTTCCTCACAGCAATGGTTGGGCTAGGAAATGGCACCTATAAACTCGATGGAATCAAGCGAATGCAGGAACGGCCCATCAATGATCTTTTAAAAGCTTTGAATGACCTTAACATTAACTCTTCAAGTGAAAATAATAATGGGTGTCCTCCGGTAATTATAAAAACCTCGGGTTGGTCCGGAGGAATTGCGAGAATTAATTCGGAAATGAGCAGTCAATTTATTAGCGGAATTCTAATGGCTGCCCCTTTTGCTAAAGGTCATACCCGTATCATTTTAGAAGGCAAAATTGTTTCTCAATCTTACATCGCCATAACTCTGGCAATGTTAAATGACTGGGGAATAGACACCACCAAAATTTCTGACCGAGAGTATCTGATTAAAGGAAATCAAACTGGAAACCGATTCGAATACCAAATCGAACCCGACGCTTCTGCAGCAAGTTATTTTTATGCAGCTGCAGCAATTACAGGAGGCACTGTTACAACACCAGGGTTAGGAAAAACCTCTCTCCAAGGCGATTTAAAATTTGTTCATGCGCTTGAACTTATGGGAGCAACAGTCACTCAAACCAATAATTCAACAACTATTACTGGCAAAGAATTAAACGGCATCAATATCGACATGAACGATATTAGCGACACGGTGATGACACTTGGCGTAGTTGCTTGTTTTGCAAAGGGATCAACCAAGATTACGAATATTGGCCATATAAGACACAAAGAAACAGATCGTATCAGTGCACTTACAAACGAATTAAGAAAGATTGGCGCCCTAATTGAAGAATTCTCCGACAGCATTATTGTTCATCCCGCAAAATTGCACGGATCTGAAATTGAAACTTACAACGATCACCGGATTGCAATGAGTTTCGCCATAGCAGGTTTAAAAACCCCCGGAATTACTATTTGTAATCCATCCTGTGTTGCAAAAACATACCCTAATTTTTTTGATGATCTCGCTAAAGCAATCTAAATAATTGCGGAAAATGATATGCAAAAAGTTTGGCTATTTTTTGTTTTGATTTTTGTATCATGCTTATTTGAAAATAAATGCAGTGGTATTACTTTAAATAATTCTCAAAGAGAAAAAAATCTTCAGGTATTTATTGCATTTGAAACTAAAGGTTTTTTAACCAAACAAGCAGCACACCTTACCCAAGAATCCATATCAAGCAGAATTAAACAAACCTTTAAAGGAATCATTCAACTACAAGAATTTAAACTCACTGAGTCACAAAATTTAAAGATTCTACAAAATCAAAGTAATCAGAATATGTCGGCTACCTTACTTATCACACACGAAGAAAACCGTTTTATCATCAAAATAAATTTTGCAGACAACGAATCAGGCATTGTGTTTCCAACACAACTATCAACCTGTGAAAAAAGCGAAGAAATACCCTCAAAAACTTTAGACTTATTTAAAGAATATTTTTCACCAAAAGCACTGGTCTCAAAAAAAGTAACAGACGATATTTATGAACTTCAATTCGAAATAGAAGGCAACTTAAAATCGGATTATGTTTCACCAAAAAAAGGAGACTACTTTCAGATTCTTAGGAAAACCCAGACCAACAAATACAACAATATTTACAAATGGACAGTTTTACAACTCACAGACCCCGTTGTTTCAAACGATAAGAAAATCAGGTTCAATTCCAGGCTATATTCTGGCATCGAATTACCAGATTTAATCGGGCTAAAAGCAATTAAAATCCCTAGTGCATCTATCGATGTCAGATTTAAAATACTACCCAAAGAACAAACCCAAGATCCAAATATTCCCAGCAACTATTTCCCGGTTGATGTTGTGTTAAGATCTGCTTTTAAGGTTGGATCGAATCAGGCGGGCTTAATATCAAAAACAAACAATCAAGGAGTATTTGATTTTTCTAATAATTCTGAAAACTTATTCCCTGGGGTTGCATTTGTTGAAATATTAC
This sequence comes from Gemmataceae bacterium, assembly GCA_044337875.1. GTDB lineage: Bacteria > Planctomycetota > Planctomycetia > Gemmatales > Gemmataceae > UBA969. The sequence goes on along the minus strand of JBIIMS010000004.1, from coordinate 333,738 downwards.
GGAACAAAAATATGGTTGCTCAATTCCCTTTCTTCAAAACCTTGAATGAACCAGAATCAATCACTTTAAATTTTGAACCAGAAAAACCTTACGAAAAGCAAAAGCTTATTTGGTTGATACAGGTTAACGATCAACTCGCTTTCATGGGCGCACTTTTTCAAGAATTGAATAAACCTAACTTTAAGGAAGAAGAATTAAAGACTAGGATTGAAAAGCTTGAAAAACTTTCAAAATTCAGCGTTGATAAGACCAACAACATCAAGACTGGACTCAATGATTTAAAACTAAATTGGCCTGAAATTAAAAATGATAATGAGATCAAACTTGGAGAAAAAAAACTTGACGCTCTTCTTGGATATATTGCCGAATTAAACAAATACCAAGGCCGACTGGTTAAGATTGAGACAGACAAAAATTCACCTGCACGAAAGATTTTAGATTACAAAATCACTGAAGCCAAACGTATGGCTGCCGATGGTGATTTCCCACAAGCAATTGCCTTGCTGGAATCTATTTTTACAGATGCCCCTGAAGTTGAGAGTGATATTAAGCAGTTCAAGGATTTATGGTTGAACAAATCTGCTAAAATGATGGAGTCGCGAAAATTTTTGTTCGATTCTTTACCAAAATTAAGCCTTAGCGAATTGACAAAACAAAATGAAAAACTTATTTCAAGTTTAGACACCTGCATTGCAGAATCAGATACCGCTGGACTTTTAAAGTACCTGAAAATCTCCAGAGATTTATATCTCCAGTTAGACCCTTCACAAAACGACCCAAACAAATTAACCATAAGCCCTAAAGAATCATTAGAGTTAATTACTTTACTTGAGGAACAAAACAAAAGAGTAAAGATTTTTTTTGAATCCTTGAACAAGAAACCCTAAAGTAATTTGGGTTTTAAATCTTCTATGGACAATTAATTCAAAATGAAAGCAAGTTTCATTCTAAAAGACTTTGATCCCGCGCGAATTTTGATAATCAAACCTAGCGCAATAGGTGATATTGCTAATAGTTTACCATTTTTACGTGGCATTCGAGAAACATACCCTCAGTCTAAAATTTCTTGGCTTGTAAACCAATCTTACGAATCTATTCTGACCAATCACCTTGATATTAATGAGGTTTTTAGCTTCGATCGAAATATTTGGAAAAAGAATTTGGGGATGGGGTTATCGTCCTCTTGGAAATTGATTCAGCGAATACGGACGCTCAATCCCACCTTGACAATCGATTTGCAGTGCTTGCTTCGCACCGGAATTCTTACCCGACTGAGCGGAGCACCTATAAGGGTCGGCCTTGAAGATTGCAGAGAAGGCTCAAGCTATTTTTACACCCATCTGGTTAACTATCCATCCAAGGGGATGCATGCAGTTGAAAGGTATTGGGAGGCAGCAAAATTTCTTGGCTGTAAGGGAGAAATCCCACCTGCATCTTTTCCGATTGATGAAACCGAAAAGGCAAATGTCCTTAAATTGATTTCCCTAATGCCTAAACCATGGATTGGTTGTTGCCCGGGAGCGAGATGGCTTACCAAGCAATGGCCCTCAAGTTACTATGCCAAGGTATTACAAAAAGCGCAATCAGAGACTTCAGGAAGTATCATTCTTTTTGGCGGTAATGATGACAACAAAAACGCGTCAGAAATTGCAACCTTGCTTGCGGCGGGAACTCCCGTAATAAATCTTGCGGGCAAAACTTCTCTTCGTGGTCTAATTGCTGTAATTTCCCAAATGGATTTCGTATTTTCCAACGATACGGGCCCCTTACATATTGCTGTGGCTCAGAAGAAAAATATTATTGCTCCCTTTCTTTGCACCAAGGTTGAATGGAATGGCCCATATGGTCAATTTCATAATACTATTTCAACCTCCGTACCATGCAAAGGCAGTTACCTTACCAAATGCCCTAAAATGATTTGTCTCGATGATCTTGTTCCTGAAAAAATGTTTCCTCTGGTAGAAAGTACGATTCAAGCATGGAAAGCCAGCAAAACTTAATCCTTGGAAGTTCTTCACCCTCTAGAATTGAACTCCTGAAAAGAATTTTCAACACATTTGAAATAATTAAACCGGATATCGAAGAACCTTCCTCGGGTTTTTCAACTCCAAGGGAACAAGTGGCTGTCATTTCCTGGCTAAAAGGCCAGGAAGTAAGTTTGCAAGTTAAACAAGGTATTATTATTTCAGCCGATACCATTGGATGGATAGATGGTAAACCTTTGCTAAAACCTATAGACCGAGAAGACGCAAAAGAGATGATTTCTAGGATGTCTGGCCGGAACCACGAATTATGGACGGGGGTAGTTCTTTGGCATAAACCGACAAATTTACAATTATGCTGGCAGGAGCAGTCCATTGTTTCATTTAAGAAAGTATCGCCTCCAGAAATTGAGCATTACCTTGAAACAAGATCTTGGAAAAATCACTCCGGATCCTATGCAATCGAGGAAGAAAATGATCCTTGGGTACAAATTTCGCAGGGTTCAATATCAAATGTCATTGGGCTGCCTTTAGAAAGCCTTTTATTTAATCTTGAAAAGTTCAAAAATATGGTCTCAATCGATCAGATTTAATTATGATCCTAATTTTTGCCTGCTACCATCTTGGAAAGATTGGGCTTTAGCCGTAAAAAGTTTATGTGGGAATCTTCTTTCAGTAAAGGGAGCTACATTCAACTCATGCTTGCAAAACTAGCCTTGGAAGATGGGACTGTTTTTACCGGCAAAGGATTTGGTGCCCAGGTTGAATCTACTGGTGAAGTAGTATTTAACACCAGCATGACTGGCTATCAGGAGGTTATCACAGACCCATCCTACAAAGGCCAGATTGTAACCATGACTTACCCTTTGATTGGCAATTACGGGGTTAATCATGAAGATGTCGAATCTAATTCTCCTCAGGTCGAAGGTTTTGTGGTTCGAGAATTAACAAAAATACCGAGCAATTATCGTTCGACCAATGATTTAAGCCAATATTTACAGAAAGCGGGAATCTGCGGTATCGAGGGAATTGATACTAGGGCTTTAGTTAGAAGGATCCGTATTCGGGGTGCAATGAAAGGTGTCCTTTCTTGCATTGAAATGGACAACAAAAAGCTAGTTCAAAAGGCAATTTCAAGTTCAACAATGGCTGGTGCAGATCTTGCGCAATTAGTAATGCCAAAAGCTATGTCAACTTGGAAAGAAGGCTTCACCAGTTCTTTAGTAACTTACCTAACTCCAACTAAACCAACTCACCATGTGGTTGCTTTAGATTACGGCATGAAGCAAAATATATTAAGGTGCTTGGTTCAAATTGGATGCAAAGTAACGGTACTTCCTGGAAATTGCACATCGCAAGATGTGCTTGATCAAAATCCAGACGGGATTTTTCTTTCTAACGGCCCCGGAGACCCGGCCGCTGTAACCTATGCCCACAAGACTATATCCGAGCTTATAGGCAAAAAGCCTATTTTTGGTATTTGCCTTGGGCACCAATTAATAGCTCACGCTTGCGGTGCAAGCACATTCAAATTAAAATTCGGGCATCGTGGTTCAAACCAACCCGTATTAAACCTTTCCAACAAAAAAGTGGAAATAACCTCACAAAACCATGGTTTCGCAGTGGGTATGGATACGTTGCCAAAAAGCCTTGAACCTACTCACATCAATCTTAATGATAACACTCTCGAAGGCATGAAACATAAAACGCTGCCATTAATGAGTGTCCAATATCACCCCGAATCCTCTGCAGGGCCCCACGATAGCAGCTATTTGTTTGAATCATTCCGTGATATGATGGGTTAATTCAAAACTCAGAATCATTTGGAATAACATGAAAACAACCATACTAATCGCATTGTTTTTTATGGTGGCAAATTGTTCATCGCAATTAAATGCAGGTAATTTCATAGAAGAGCAGGGCTCTTTTAAAGTTGGCACCAAGCCTGAATCTCCAAAAACGCCTGAAATCTATCACCTCAAAAAAGCTGAACTCAATTATATCTTGAAACCTAAGCATCAGCTTCCGGTTTCCAATGTGGATGTATTTACCCTTACTTTTCCATCCCTGATAACGACACCTTTTCCAGAAAATAACGTGGTCTATGCAGAATATTATGTGCCTAGAAATTTAAAAACCTTTCCAGCCACGGTTGTTCTTGATATTACAGGCGGTGATCAATCATTATCCCGCACTATTTCCTCTTATCTTGCCTCAAGGGGAATAGGGTGCCTTTTTGTTCAAATGGCTTATTATGGGCCTAGGAGGCCCCCTGAAAGCAAAGTTCGCCTTCTATCTCCGGATATCAAACATACCCTCAAAGCTATCCAACAAACCGTCTTGGATATTCGATCCGCTATTGCTTGGCTTGAACAACGCAACGATGTCGATAAGTCCAGAATTGGAATCACTGGCACCAGTTTGGGAAGCATGATCGGTGCTCTTAGCGCTGAAATGGAACCATTGGTCACCAAGGTTGTTGTACTTTTAGGGGGTGGCGGATTAATTGAGGGGTATTATGATCACCCCCAAGCCCTTATCGCTAGAAAAGCTTTCGAGCTATTTGGTGGCACAAAAAAACAACTTGTTGATCTTCTTGCACCTGTAGACCCTTTAACTCATGCAGAAAACCTTAAAACTAAGCAACTTTTACAAATCGCAGGCAGAAACGATGTTATTGTTCCGCCCATTATGGCGCAGGCACTTTGGGAAAAAAGCGGAAAGCAACAAATCCAATGGTATGACTGCGGTCATTACACAGCAGCATTCTACTTTTTTGACGCTCTTAATTTAATTGCTCAACACTTAAAAAAGTAAGTCTTATATATCACAGCCCAATAACAACAAAACCCCTGGTTATTAGCCTAGGGTTTTGAATTATCGTTTCAGCCGGTAGGATGAAATCATTAGCTGCTTCGGTTCGATCTTTTACGATCGTTTTCTTTGAGGTGAATCTTCCTCAATCGAATCGCCTTGGGTGTTATTTCAACCAACTCGTCCTCTTCGATATACTCAAGGGCAAGTTCCAAAGTTAGAGCGCGGGGTGGTTTAATGACAGAAACCCCATCCGAACCTGTAGCACGCATATTGGTCAGCTTTTTCTCACGACAGATATTCACAGGAAGATCATTATCCCTGCAATGCTCGCCTAGTACCTGACCTTCATACACTTCGCTTCCGGGGGGCACAAACAATGTTCCCCTAGGTTGAATCATATCAATAGCATAAGGCGTTGCTCTACCGGTATCGGTTGAAATAAGCACACCGTTTGCTCTTTTAGGTACACCGCCCTTTACAGGTTGGTAATCGTAAAAGTTATGGTGCACAATGGCTTCGCCGCTGGTGCCTGTCATCAAACGAGTTCTTAAGCCAATAAGGCCCCTAGCCGGGATAAGAAACTCAATATGGGTCATTGCGCCACGACCATCCATTTTCAAACATTCACCCCTTCGATTACCTACAAGTTCCATCACGGTACCAACAGAAGAAGGTGGCGTTTCAATCACGAGAAATTCTACGGGCTCTAATTCAACGCCATCAACTATCTTGTTGATAACACGTGGTTTTCCAACAGATATTTCAAATCCTTCACGCCTCATGTTTTCAAGAAGAATTGAAAGATGAAGCAAGCCACGCCCTGAAACATGAAACTCATCTTTTTTAATTTCATCCGCAACAACTCGCAAGGCAACATTCGATTGAAGCTCTTTGAAAAGCCTATCACGCAATTGCCTGCTGGTTACATAAGTGCCTTCTTGGCCCACAAAAGGGGAATCGTTAATTCGAAAAACCATACTAAGCGTTGGTTCATCAACCGTAATAATTGGTAATGCAACAGGATTAGTAACACAGGCAATCGTGTCACCAATATCGACGTCCTCTAACCCAATCAATGCACAAATATCGCCAGCACTACAATCATTTGCTTCAATTCTTCCCAATCGGTCAAAGGTAAACAATTGGGTGACAGTATCTTCATTTTTAGTACCATCGGTTTTTAAATGAGCGATACGCTGACCTTTACGAATTTTGCCTGCAAAAATCTTACCAATGGCAATTCTTCCAGTAAATTCGCTGTAATCGAGGGTAACCACCAACATTTGTAAGGGGGCATCCATATCAACATCAGGAGCAGGAACATACTTTAAAATTGCATCAAATAATGGTTTAAAATCTACAGGCGGAATGCTCATGTCGCTGGTGGAAATACCTTCGCGACCAGAAGCATAAATAGTCATGAAATCCAAAGCCTTTTCGTCGGCATCAAGTTCCACGAATAAATCAAAGATACCATTAAGAACCTCATCGATTCGCGCATCTGGACGGTCGATTTTATTGATCACAACAATTGGCCTCAATCCGCACTCAAACGCTTTTCGCAACACAAATCGCGTTTGTGGCATTACACCTTCTGCGGAATCAACCAGAAGCAAAACACCGTCCGCCATTTTCAATACACGTTCAACTTCGCCGCCGAAGTCCGCGTGCCCGGGCGTGTCCATTAGATTAATTTTCGTATCGCCAATTTTTAGTGCGATGTTCTTGGCAAGAATGGTAATTCCACGCTCTTTTTCCAAGTCGTTGGAGTCAAGGATACAAACGCCCTTTAACTCACTATCTCGAAACATACCCGATTGTTTTAGCATCTGATCGACCAAAGTCGTCTTACCATGATCAACGTGGGCTATAATGGCAAGATTTCGAATGTCATTGCGAATCATCTCTGAATTATCCAATCTTGGTTCATTGTTCTTATCTACATCAAAAAGAAATTATAGATAATACTGCATGGAACTGCCCACCCCAATGCGAAGTGAATAAGATGAAATAATCAAAAAGATGGTTAATAAAGGCATATTAAATAAGAGGTTTTGATGAAAATTTTAGTGATTCGGCATGCAGATGCCCTAAATACAAACGGTAACTCCATTCGCACAGATTTCGACCGCTCCCTTAGTGAAAAGGGCATAAAACAAGCACTTAGGCTTAAAAAGGGGCTTCTAAAAGCTGACTTTTTACCTGAAATAGTCCTTTCAAGCCCCCTTATCCGAACCAGCCAAACCTCAAAATTAGTTTTCCCAGAAGTTTTTACTGAAAATAAATCTTTTTTTGAAAGATCAGAGCTTAAACCTGGTGCGCATCCAGAAATCATTTGCAAAATCATCAAAGAATATAACCCCAAGTCCATCGCCCTCGTTGGCCATATGCCCGATGTTGGAGTTTTTGTAAGTTGGCTGATCGGTGCTTCCGGGGCAAATATCGAAATGGAAAAATGTGGAGCAGCTTTATTAGAATTTCATGGTTTACCCCGCGAAGGGTCAGGAAGTTTACGATGGCTTGTTGGCCCGGAATGGAAATACAGATAGGAATTTAAAACAAATCCACAGTTTCTTAAACGACGAAACTTTTAAGCTGCTCAAGAATTGCCTTTGCTTTACCTTGATCAATCGCAATTTTAGCGAAATCGACTCCATCCTTTACATTTTTAACTTTATTCGCTGCAAAAAGTGCCAACGCCGTATTAGCCAAAACCACATCTCTACCCGGAATAATACTTCCATTTAATATATCAATGATAATACCAGCACTTTCTTCAATCGAATTGGCCTTTATTTCACTCAAAGAAACAGGGTTTAGCCCAAAATCGGCAGGCAACAAGGTTGAAGCCGTAATAGCTCCAGATCGGATTATTCGTAATTCATTGGGAGCATCTAAAATTACCTCATCCATTTTTCCGCCACCACAAACCACAATCCCTTGTTTGCCCATTTGCAAAAGAGCTTGTGCAAACAGATCCAGAAAAGAATTTCTGCTAACTCCGAGCAAATGGGTGCCAACACCACCTGGGTTAACTAAAGGGCCAATTTGATTAAATATTGTCCGAAATCCTAGCTTTTTACGAATAGGAGCAAGATTTTTTAAGAAAGGATAGTACTGAGGTGCAAAACAAAAACAAATACCTAGCTTTTTAAAAGTTTCTTCCGCAATTTCAGAAGGTAAATCAATTCGAACACCAAGGTACTGAAGCACATCAGAACTTCCAGAATTACTTGAGGAAGAACGATTTCCATGCTTAATTACTGGGACATCACAGGCAGCAAGTATAAATGCAACGGTAGTCGAAATATTAAACGATGAAGAATAATCTCCACCAGTTCCGCAAGTATCCAGCGCATCTTTATGAGGAAAAGAAGGCAGTTTTTGGCCTCTTTTAAGGACTTGGGCTGCAGCATTAGCTAAAAACATTGGGTTATCAGGGCAGAAAGCTAAAGCAGTCAGGAAAACTCCAGATTGTGTCTCATCCAATTTCCCATCGATTAGCGCTTCAAAAAGAGTAATTGCCTCGGATTGGTCAAAAATATTGGTATCCAGAAGCTTTTTTAAGAAGAAAAAGGGAGTATTATCTGTCAAAGGAACCTCAATAAAAGGAAACGATACTTAATTTAAGCCTGAATCGCTTTAAGAAAAAAGCTGAAAAGCATATTTTATTCTTGTATTTTAAAAAATCTACATTACATATACTTATGTATATTGTACTTAAGTTCAGTATAAGGGATTTTTCAATGAACGCAGAACTAGACAGCCTCACCCCGCGACAAAAAGAAATATACCATTTCTTAAAAGAAAAGATCGAAATAAGAGGCTACGGGCCTACAGTACGCGAGATAGGCTCCGCATTTGGAATTAAATCTCCAAATGGGGTTATGTGCCATTTAAAAGCCCTTGAGAAAAAAGGGATGATCTTACGCGAAGGATTCTCTGCTAGAGCCATTCAATTAATCAATAATAAAAAGCCGAAACAGGGGCTACCCTTCATGGGATTAGTTGCTGCGGGCTCCCCCATTCAAGCAATCCCCCAAGAAGAAACCTTGGTTTTGGAAAACATGTTTCCAGGGGATAATATTTTTGTACTTCAAGTTCGTGGCTACTCCATGATTGAAGATCACATCCAAGATGGGGACTTTATTGTCGTTAAAAAACAAGAAACTGCAATCAATGGCGAAAGAGTAGTCGCAATGATTGATCATGAAGTAACCTTAAAAAGGTTCTTTTTAGATCGAGGGCAGATCAGACTGGAACCATGCAACAGCACAATGAATCCAATTATTATTTTGCCTGGAAATGATGCGAGAATTCTAGGAATTCTGATTGGAGTTTTAAGAAAATGCTAACCAAACTTCTAGAGCGGTTGCCTTGAATACCAAGCAATTAGCTTTTCTGTTTCATTTCTCTGAGCCAGAAGATTAAAGCCATATCTTTGGCGTAATCCTCCTAATATCTTATTAAACCCAAAGTGATCATCGACAAGAGAAATAGCTCGTTGAATTCTATCAACGATAGGGTCTTGAGAGTTTTGGGCCAAGGAAGTCCAAATAATAATGGGGTAGGTGAGTAACAAAATGTTCAATCCTTCCCAAAAAGGAATCCCAAAATTCGAAGCACCAAAAAATTGTAACGATTCAAGCTTGATTAAATAATATCTCTTTAAAAGTTCATTAGATTCCTCATCCAATTCGCAACGCTTTAATTCAATATCTTCAAATGTCGTATCAGAAATCCAAACATTTAGCTTGGGAACATTCCCAGCCCCCTTAGCAAATTGAATTGCAGCTTTTAAAAGGGCCATTCTTCCTTTATTAGCTATTCCACGATTCGGCCCATGATCTTTTCTCGTGAAAAGTGCGCTTATTTGTCTAAATAACACGCGCCCAACCCAGCTCGGCGATGGAACAGCAAACGCATCTATAGGAACATCAGAAATAGTAACCTTACCAAAAATATCAAGAAACTCCGTAACTTGATCAATCTTTAATTTACTCATATTTGTTGATTTCAATTCAGTGGAAAGGGCAACACAGCAGCGCAAAGAATGGCTGATGTCATGTTTCCCATTTCTCACCATTTCAGCTAATTTATTTCTAATAGCAAATACAATTTCCCAACTTGTATCTTGAGAACCAGAAAGCATCGGCTTAACTTTATTTTCTGCAAGCGTGATCGTAAATTTTTCTCGTTCAATTAGCTTGTCTTTGAACTCTACAATTGAATCCCTCTGTTTTACTACCGAAGTTCCTAGATTTTTTGCCGCAGATGGGCAGGCATATCGGACTCCAACCGACCATTCGTTACCTGTCGGAATTAAAACATATGGAAAAACCTGGCAAGGCAAGGGTTTAGCATCCAAACCAAACTTTCCATGAATTTTACAAAGATTATTTTCACCTAAAAACACACAACTACCATCCGGACGATGATTCAAATTTATTTTGTTTTTAAAAAAACCTGTTTTTCGAAAAGGTTGATAACCATCCAGATCATTAGTAACATCCCAATTCTGAGATTTGATTTTTTCAACTTCATCATCACTTAATCGAACCAAATACTCTTTGCAGCATGTTCCACACACATGGCAATCCCAATTCTGTAAAACTGGCAGGTTGATTTTTTCTGAATTCCTCAGCATCGGGATTTCGTCTCTTAAAAGATGATCGGTAATTGCTAAGCCTTAACTACCACCTTGTTTTTATAGCAACAGATATTCACAAGCCATACAAGTAGTAAAATAAAAATAGGAATTGAACCAATAATAAATATTGATCCAAATAAACCTCCACTTCCCAACAAACCCATGACCATTGGCCCCGCAACACTGCCTGCACAATTCAAGGTAAGATACGCCGAATTTGCAGATGGTTGCTTTATGCTATCAACTTGCATTCCAAGCGATGCAAGCGCTACCGCATATTGACCACCACATGTTAATCCAACGACAAATATAAAAACAATAATTACTGTTAGGGATTCTGTAAAACCCATCAACAGCAAGCACAGCAACGATAACACATGGGTTAATAATAAAACGCGTTTATGACCAATAGAATCTGCAAGTCGAGTTATAAATAGCATCGAACAAATAACACCTGCAAACATACTCCCAAATACAATTGAAACCTGATTTGTTGCGTACCCCATCCCTATTATCATCAAGCCTAGATACGATAATAACCCACCCTCAAGAAAGCCTTGAGTAAAAGCTGTAGAAAACCATAAATACATTTTTTTGATATCACCAAAACTGATTACTTCCAATTCCGAAGCATTCTCTATTTTAATTTTAATGCCATGCAATGCCATTACACCAAACAAGGGGAATAAGCCAAACAGTATATAGCCGGTACCGCTTTGGATTGATTCTAATAAAGGGGCAAAACTTCCACCGATGCCAACACCTGCCGACAAACATAGTTCAAACAGACCAAAGACTTTTGCTTTTTCTAGAGAACCTGCATTTTGATAAACTAAAGTTTCTAAAGGCACGAGTGCCATTGCTGCACAAAAACCATTTATCATTCGAAGCAACAACCATTCGTAAGAGGAATTAGCAAACGCAAACAAAACAACACTCATCGCAGCACCCAACAGTCCCACGATCATCGTAATGTTCCCCATACTCCTGATTAACTTTGTCATGAAAATCGAACCCAAGGCTATGCTAAAATAATAAGCTGAACCATGTAGCCCAATTTCAAATCTGGATAAACTGGCTTTCTCCATAGATAATGAGGCTAGAGTCGCCAAAGCTCCAAAACTAACAGCCCAAGAAAACCCTGCAAAATTCATTCGCATCTTCATGTATTATCATTATTTTCGTAGAAATAGTTTCATATTAAATGCACTAACATTTAATCTAACATAAACATATGCAGTTGAATTGAGCCAATGGATTATTAATTATCATGAACACTGATCCCATCATTCTTGTAATTGATCAAGGCACAACTTCATCCCGAGCAGTTTTAATGGATTGCTCCGCCAACATTATTGCACTTAGCAGCACTCCCATTCAACAGATTTATCCAAAATCAGGGTGGGTCGAACACAATGCGGAACAGATTTGGGAAAGTGTGAAATCAACTGTTTTGAATCTCAAAAATAAACACCCAAACCATTTTTCACGAATAGGGTCGATTGGCATTACTAACCAAAGAGAAACAACAGTTGTATGGGATAATTCTAACGGTAAACCATTACACAACGCAATCGTTTGGCAAGACACACGAACTTCAGATTATTGCAAAGATAACATGCATCTTGATAATAAAATCAGAATGAAAACCGGTCTGTTACTCAACCCCTATTTTTCAGCAACTAAAATAAGCTGGATTTTAAACACCTATGACCCGAATCGATCTTTATGTAATAACAACAAAATTATTGCAGGAACCATTGATTCCTATTTAATCTGGAACCTTTCAGGAAGAAAATCTTTTTATACCGATCATACAAACGGTTCACGAACACTTTTGATGAATATTCACACTGGGGATTGGGATGATGAGTTACTTTCTGATTTTAATATTCCCAAAAAAATTCTACCCGAAATTAAACCCAGCGTTTTTAATTTTGGATCTACCTCAGGGCTCGATTTTCTCCCTGATGGAATTCCGATAATGGGTGTCGCTGGGGACCAACAAGCTTCCTTAGTTGGGCATCGTTGCCATTCGCCTGGCCAAGCAAAATGCACTTTCGGTACTGGAGCTTTTCTACTAAGTCACACAGGCGACTACCCCATTAAAAGCGATAGAGGATTACTCACAACCATGGCAGCAACGACAGGCAATAAACTTCAATATTGCCTAGAAGGTAGCGTTTTTATTGCAGGCGCAGCAGTTCAATGGCTAAGGGATGGATTAGGGCTATTTGAAAAAGCTTCCGAATCTGAAAATTTATCTTTGGAATCCGACCATAACGCAGATATTGTTTTTATCCCTGCACTTTCAGGCCTGGGGTGCCCTTACTGGAATAGCGATTTCCAAGGTACCATTCTTGGTTTGACAAGAAAAACAACGAAAAAAGAAATCACAAGGGCAGCACTCGAAGGAGTTGCGCACCAAGTAGCAGACTTACTGGATGCGATATCAGCAAACTGTTCTAATCCTTTAAAGATACTGGCAACAGATGGCGGGATGACGCAAAACAAATATTTCAATGATCTTTTAGCAAAAATCACCGGTGTGATTATCCAGACAAGTACAAATTCAGAAATGACATCGATCGGGGCAGGAATTTTGGCAGGTCTAGGCTCTGGGTTTATGAAACTCGATGATTATAATTCACCAATTAAGCAGGAAGGCAAAACATACAGTCCAAATTTAACTTCGGAAATGAGACTTAATAAAAGAAACCGTTGGAAAAAAGCTATCCAAGCACTAGAGGTTTTCTACAAACTTAATTAAAATATCACTCACTAGCCTTAAATTCTTTTAGGAACTTATATACATCTTTTTCGTTTTCCAACTGCTCATAGCCCAAATGCTTAAGTTCCGATATTGCTTTTGCATTAGGCCATTTCTCTAACTCCATCCGATACAAGGCACAATAAGAACCAGTACGGTGAATCCCAGCAAAACAATGTACTAAAACGGGATAATTATCAGGGTTTTTCATTAACTTAAAATATTGCCTTACATTTTCCATTACTGGAGGTTCACCATTATCACTCTCCCATTTTTTAGGCGATAACCTTAGATACTTAACACCATATTCGCGAGCAAAAGCTTCTTCTTGAACATCGGGCGGAGCTTCAGAAGTGTACGAATCCCTTAGAGAAACTATCGATTTAATATGATATTCATCGACAACTTTCTTTAAACCTATTGGAGTCATTTGACCACTTCGATACAAGACTCCTTTTTTCACAACCCGAAAGTTTCGATACTGTTTTTGCTGGTATTTTGATACATAGGTTGGAATTACGATAACTGCAATCAAAACAATCAGTCCTACAATTCGAGAGAAACCCATTGCAGTTCCCATCCTTTAAAAATCATGCTCAAACAAGTGGTTTAGGTTGAATTAATACACTTGGCCTGAAAACAACTAATATCAACAAGGGCAAATACCACAAAATGTAAACACCACCCATGTGCGCATACCAGAACTGAATACCTATTAGCAACGCTGCTGACAAAGCAATCAGATTTCCGAATGTTTTTGGAGTTGGCCAAAAATAAACAGATAATGCAATTACAGAATAGAGAATAAAAACTGGAAGCCGATATGCCCAGTGAACTCCATGCCAAAAACTTTGCGTATCAGGCAACGGTTCCTTCCAAGGAATCCAATCAGAAATCATCCATGTAGAAGCCAGATATTGCGTATTTCCGCCATAGGCTAAAACAAAAATAATCATGCTTACAAGAAAAGATGACATTGATGCAATTACAAATCGCCAAATCCCTTTATCATGATAATAAGACAACCATAAAGGCAATAAAACCAATGGGAAGAAAAGACTCCCAAATGATAAACCCATCAATATACCAGATATTATTGGTTTTTTATGAAACACAAGAGCCCATATCATCAACGCCATTAACCAAGAATGATCCCATCGACCAATTTTTAATCCGGTGTAAGGCATCATCATATAGGTGTAAGGCAACAAGAAATATAAAGTCGCACAAGCAAAACCAAGGTGATAATCGTCATAATGAAACCAACAAACAAGAATAAGACCAACCGCAATAAGAAGGTGACAAAATAAAGTTAAACCTCTTTCAACCCAAAGCCTTAATTTTGAAACATCAACTTCAGCACCACCCCGATTTTCGATAATTTTTTCGCCATGCTCCCGAATTTTATCAATTGGAGTTTGAGAACGAGACTCTCTTTGGTCAGGCAAATTTGGCTCACGAATCGCAACAGCAACAAGGCTGAAATAAAAAGCAAAGGCGAGTAGCAACATTCCAGGCACATTAAGATTTGGCTTAAAAGCAGGCCTTCTTTCCAAAAGAAGATCCAATAAGCACCGCACCATCCAGAAAAGACAACTCAAGAGCAGCCAAGAAAAATAAACACGCTGATCATGCCCGCCCTCCAAAATAAGTAGAAGACCAGGCATGAAAAAGAAAATCGAAAAAATATCTATAGTTCGAAAACTAAATAATCGATTGAATTTTAAAAAAAGAGCACAAGCTAAAATCAATGAGAAATAAAACCATGTAGAAGCATTGGGCAATGATATATCAAAAAATATTGAGACCGGAGATGTCATTGTTTAGAAAACAACCTAGCAAAAAAGTACTAGAAAAGCCCCATATATAAATTAGAAAAGAAAAAGTTGAGTACGGGATAAAACCAAATAAAGCCGAGATTCAATTAATACTCAGCTCTATTGGTTAAGGTAACTAAACTACTTATTCTTCTCGATTTTTTTTTCAACTTCTTTTTTCTTATCCTGTTCCCTTTTGGTAGTGCCTGCGGAATTGATTGCATCTTTCCAAACCTTAGCGGCCTCTGTTTTTTCACCAAGGGCATTATGAATATCACCAAGATGATCCAAGATTTCTATATGCTGGCCTTCCTCATCTTTGATGGCTTCTACGAGAAGTTTTTTTGCTTCCACATAATTCTTTTTTTTGTAAAGCACCCAGGCAAGACTATCGAGATATGCTGAATTATCCTTATCAAATTCTGGTTTAAGATTCTTGATTTTCTTTCTTAAATCTCGTTCGATCTCGATTGCTTTACGAATCAACTTCTCTGCTTCATCCAGATTCAAATCATTGTCGGCCCAGATATAACCAAGATCATTATGGTAGGTTGGGTTGTCTGGGTTTTTTTCAACCAGAGCTTTAAGAATTTCAGATGCTTTATCGATTTTCTTCAGTTCCACATAAACATTGCTAAGCGTGTACTTAATTTCTTCCAGAAACTCTTCTTTCTCTTCCTTCCCTAAACGCTTATCCGAATCAATTTTTACAATGAGATCCTGATAGGCTTTCTCTGCATCAACGATTCTGCCAGCTTCTCTAAGAATTCGAGCTTTAAGCTCGAGATTAAGCCAATTGTCAGGCTGATCTTTATAAAGTTTCTCAACGCGCTCAATTGCTTTATCTATTTCACCTAATCGCGATTGGCAAAGCACCATTCTGCGAAATACGACAGGTTTTAATCTTAAAATTGGAATAAATGCTGCTTCATCTTCAAGCGTAATATCCAAAAATTCGGAACACAATTTCTCACATTCCTTGTATTTTTTTGTATCAAAAAGGATCTGAATCAATGGCCCGTAACCTGCGGCCATTTTTTGACCACTCCCTAAATTTTTAGCATCAACTAGGAATTTGCTGTAAAAATCAACTGCAGCGTCATTTTCACGTAATTCTTGGGCTACTCTTGCTAGAAACCAATAAGCATTACCGTTAAGTTTTTTTGAATCTGCAGTAGTTAATTTTTGGGCAACTTCAATTATTTTTTTTGCATTCTCTTTGTTTTTAAGTACCTCAATTATTTTATTTTTTACCGCTTCTTCGCCTGTGACAAAGTTATAAACCATCAAGGTTTTTAAACTTGCATCATCCTGAAATAAGGCACTCGCAGAAATTGGGCCTGCAAGAATAAGCAGATTGACTAAAATTACTGGTATAAAAAATGAAACTGCACGGTTCAACATCTGAAAGTCCTTTCCTAAAAACGAATTCCTATTCGATTGAAATAGTAACAAACAATCAGCAATTAGCCAATTGTTTATTACTAGTCATATCCAACTTTTATCTTTTCATTTGAAGACTATCATGGGCATGCACAATTAGCCCTAGGTTGGGCCCAATTTCCCTGCATATTAGTGTTAGGACTATATGATGCCCCCTGCACAGGCATACAAGGTTGAGTCTGGGGCTGTGGAACACAATAGTTTGCAGGAGGCTGCTGATAATAATTTTGTGGTGGATAGTCACGATCCCGATGATGAGCGCAACCCACTTGAGCTAATGCAAATACCGGAACAATAAGTAATAATAAAAATGTTTTCATTGTTTGATTTCCCCTGATTCGACGCTATGACCAAAAAATCGACTTTACTTTTGCGGGGTATAACAACGAATTAAAAACAAGCAAGACCAATTGTACAAGAAGGCAGGATGGGCAAACTTTAACGCCCAATTTCTAGACCATTGGTAAAGGTATTGTTTGATCAAGTTCATTTTGCATTTTTTTAAACCAGCGCTGGATAAGTAATTTCTGATACGATTCCCATATTACTTTTTTATTATCTTTCACTTTTCGGCTTATTTTTTCAATCAAAGATTTGGGTAGTGGGAGTTTACTTTTAAACTGCTCAACTATTTCCGCATGAACCAAAACACCCTCACAAATAATATTTATCGCAAACTGCCCACCATTCAACTTTTGCCAATATAGAAAATTCAGTTTTCCTGAATCTTTCACTTTCTGCAATATTTGAGTAAATCTCTCGAGCGTTTGTATTTTTTGTTTAACCAGACCTGCAAATTCAAACTGTAAGCTACCAGCAAATTCAGTCATTTGATTACGAAGAATCTCAAGAACTGGGGCAGTTTCACCTTTTAAATACTCTTTAATTTGCCTTACTTTTTCCAAATACGCTGTTCGACTACAACCACCAGCACAAGGCCCTAAACAATTACCAATTTCATAGCGTAAACAACCAAACTGGGGGAGCATTTCCAGCAAAATTTTTTGATTAGCAAAATGAATTACTGTTTTTTCAGCACAATCCCTCAGACCTAGAGTTTCATTCAAAATATTTATGGCGTTACGCAAGGTTTTACCTTGATTAAATGGACCGAAAGCTTCCAAATATTTTCCGGGAAGTTTTTTAAGAAGTTTGATCGCTGGAGCTTCACTCGAAGTCAACACGAGGTAAACCGGCCTTAGCCTATGGGCAACTCCCATTACATTAGCATTGGGAAGGAACAAATTAATGACTTCAATTTCTCTTAAAAAAGCATGGAATTCAGAAAAACAAGTTTGCCAACATATTAAGGCTGCCCGTCTGATAAGCTTTTTTTCTTTCGATTTCTTTTTAAGGAAATAAGATTGCAGCCTTTTTCTCAAATTCTTGGCTTTTCCCACATAAATTAGAATCCCAGAAGAATCAACTAACCCATAAATACCTGGTTCCTTAGGAACAAGCACTTTGACCTGATGCTTAAGCCCTCCTGGGCCATTTTTTTTAATTTGGCCAGAAACTGGCTCAGATCCCTCAGGTAAAACGCTGCTGGGGCCAAACCCTGTAAATTCTAGGTGTTGAAACAAATCTCGCATACTAAATAAGCCTGTAATTCTTACCAAGATTACTGATATTTCAATATTCCAACAAAATATCTTGGAAACAACCCCTATACGGCTAAGATGTTTCATTGAATAGAGTTGTTAGTTAATAATATTCGAATCGATTAGTTTTGTTAATTCGATTTACCATTCCGATATAAAAGTAGCGAGTTTTATTATGCCAAAGCGGACAGATCTGAAGAAAATACTTCTCATCGGTTCAGGCCCGATTATCATTGGTCAAGCTTGTGAGTTTGATTACAGCGGGACTCAAGCATGTAAGGCACTTCGGGAAGAAGGCTACATTGTAATCTTGGTAAATTCCAATCCCGCAACCATTATGACAGATCCGGAGATCGCAGACCGAACCTACATCGAGCCAATAAAATGGGAAATCCTTGAGAAGATAATTGAAAAAGAACGGCCCGATGCAATTCTTCCCACCTTAGGTGGGCAAACCGCACTTAATGTTGCCTTAGAGCTTTATAAAAAAGGCATACTTGAAAAATATGGCGTGGAGATGATAGGCGCAAGCCCTGAAGCTATCGAAAAAGCTGAGGATCGCCAAAAGTTTAAGAATGCAATGAAAAAAATCGGAGTTAAAGTTCCGCCAAGTGGTGTTGCAAAAAGTTTTGCAGAAGCTCAAGAAATTCGTGAAATGGTTGGCCTTCCAGCGGTTTTAAGACCCAGCTTTACGATGGGTGGCACTGGAGGGGGAATTGCCTACAACAAAGATGAATTTAATGAATTGATTACCAGAGGCTTGGAATTAAGCCCTGTTGGAGAAGTTCTTATTGAACAATCCATTATTGGTTGGAAAGAGTACGAACTCGAAGTTATGCGGGATAACGCTGACAATGTGGTTATCATTTGCAGTATTGAGAATTTCGATCCTTGCGGAGTTCACACAGGAGACAGTATAACTGTTGCCCCAGCTCAAACACTTACCGACAAAGAATATCAGCAAATGCGTGATTCTGCGTTGGCGATTATTCGAGAAATAGGTGTTGCTACTGGTGGCAGCAATATTCAATACGGGATTAATCCTGCCAATGGTGATATGGTTGCGATTGAAATGAACCCACGGGTTTCAAGATCATCCGCATTGGCATCGAAGGCAACTGGTTTTCCGATTGCTAAAATTGCTGCAAAACTGGCAGTAGGCTTCAGGCTTGATGAACTTCGAAATGATATCACCCGCGAAACTCCTGCATGTTTTGAACCTACTATAGATTATGTTGTCACCAAAATTCCACGCTGGGCTTTTGAAAAATTCCCGGACGCCAATACCACTCTTACAACACAGATGAAATCCGTGGGTGAGACCATGGCAATTGGCAGGACATTTAAAGAATCTTTACAAAAAGCTCTACGCAGCTTAGAAACGGGTAGATTCGGACTTGGTTGCGATAGGGCAGATTTGTGGGGAACCGATAAACAACCTTCTCGGGAAGAAATTATTGCTAAAATCGCAATCCCGAACTCCGATAGAATCTGGCACCTTCGCTACGCAATTTTAGATGGCATGACTATCGAAGAAATTCACGACAGAACAAAAATCGACCCTTGGTTCCTTAACAACATCCTTGATATTACAAATCAAGAAGCAAAACTTCGTGCATTAAAAAACATAACCAGTGTAAATCATGCAGACATGCTTGAAGCAAAACAACACGGGTTCTCTGACAGACAACTTGCAGCGATTTGGCTTACAAGCGAAATGGAAATCCGCAGGGTTAGAAAAGCCTTGGGTGTTCTACCTGTATTCAAACGAGTAGACACTTGCGCAGCAGAATTCGAAGCCTACACGCCTTATTATTATTCCACCTACGAATCTTCGGTCACCAATGCTCTTACTGGGGAGTCTTCTGTCGAAGACGAAACCATAACCGCAACAGGAAAAGAAAGAATCATGATTTTAGGCGGTGGCCCCAACCGCATAGGCCAAGGTATTGAATTTGATTATTGCTGCTGCCATGCTGCTTTTGCATTACGACAAGCAGGATATGAAACCATCATGGTTAATTCTAACCCGGAAACAGTATCTACCGATTATGACACAAGCGATCATCTTTTTTTTGAACCATTAACGGCAGAAGACGTTCTTAATATTTGCGAAAAAATGAACCCAAAAGGATTGATAGTACAATTTGGTGGGCAGACACCCTTAAACCTTGCCAAAGCGTTGGAAACTGCTGGTGCTCCGATTATCGGCACAAGTGTTGAAAGCATTGATATCGCAGAAGACCGTGAACGATTCCAAGACCTCGTAAACAGGCTTGGACTCAAACAACCTCCCAACGGAATCACCAACGATCTCCAAGAAGCAATCCATGTTGCAAGAAGGGTAGGTTACCCCATTCTCGTTAGACCAAGTTATGTACTTGGGGGCCGCGGAATGGAAATCGTTTACGATGAATCTTCCTTAATACGCTATGTAACCAAGGCAATGGAAGTTTCACCAGGGAAACCTATTCTTTTAGATAAATTTCTGGAATCTGCCATCGAAGCGGATGTAGATTGTATTTCCGATGGAACTGATTCCACGGTAGGTGGCGTGATGCAGCATATCGAAGAAGCTGGCATTCACTCAGGTGACTCCGCTAGCGTACTACCGCCACACAGTTTGCCGACTTATGTCATCGATGAAATCAAAAGACAAACAAAAGCAATGGCTAAAGAATTAAAAGTTCGAGGTCTAATGAATGTTCAATTCGCAATTACAGGACTAAAAATTGATCATTCTGAAGATTCAGACAAGCAATCAAAATTAATACCAAATACTGGCAATGAAGGCGACCTGCCAGTTGAAATTTTTGTCCTTGAGGTAAATCCTCGAGCCAGCAGAACGATTCCTTTTGTTTCAAAAGCAATTGGTATCCCTATGGCAAAATTGGCATCATTAGTCATGGTTGGCAAAACTCTTGCAGAATTAAACTTCAGCACAGAAATAACTCCTACCCATTACTCCGTGAAAGAAAGCGTATTTCCATTCAACAAATTCCCTGGCGTAGATATCATCCTTGGCCCTGAAATGCGATCAACAGGCGAAGTTATGGGTATCGATGATTCGTTCCCCATGGCCTTTGCCAAAAGCCAACTTGCTGCAAGCAGTGCTTTACCCCTTAAAGGAAAAGTCTTTTTATCGGTTTCCGATCGTGACAAAAGCGACATTTCCTACATTGCAAAAAAACTTCATAAGCTTGGCTACCAATTGATCGCAACCCGTGGCACGGCAGCGGTAATTAAAAAAGCAAATCTACCGGTCGAGGAGATTTCAAAATTACAAGAAGGCAGACCAAACTTAATTGATCTCATGAAAAATGGCGAAATAGCGTTAATACTTAATACGCCTGTTGGCAGGGGATCAAGAACGGATGAAGGCAAAATAAGGTCCGCAGCGGTAACCCACGGCGTTACCTGCATAACAACAATGGCAGCAGCCCAAGCTGCCGTGGAAGCTTGCGCAGCTCTTAGAGAAAAAGACTTCACCGTAACTGCGATACAAGACAGATATTAACACAAAAGTGTACAATAGTTCAGTAGTTAGTTTAAAATAATTCACACCTTTGATAAGTGTGCTATGATTGACTAATACAACCTTACTCTTGGTCTAGCAAAATGACCGCACAACTTATCGCAATATCTGAAGGCCCTAGCATTGTTTTAAATAAACCTATATTGCTATTGGGTAGACATGAAGAATGCGATGTGCAAATTGATTCCCAAAAAATATCTCGTAAACACTGCTGTATTATCCTCCTAAAAAACAAAGCAATAATCCGGGACCTTGGAAGTACTAATGGCGTGAGTATAAATGGAAAAAAAGTACTGGAAGGCTCTTTTGTTCCAGGCGACGAGTTGTGCATTGGAAATTGCAAATATATTTTACATTGGGACTCTGTAATATTAAACGGTACACCCTGATTTACTAACTGCTTGCACTTCGATAATATTTTAACGAGTAATTAAAGAACATTCTGCTCAATTTAAAATAAACAACAGCAATCACAAATAAAAACAAAGTAAATTCTAAATTGATTTCTTTAACTGCAAACTCAACAGGAATACTTACCGCGAATAATGCAGGAATGATAAAACCAAATACCATACGAATTGGCAAAGCCCATTCTGAATCATAAATCTGCCTTGGATATCTCATCAAATTAGTAAACAACCACCAAACCTCCATAAGGCTTTGATTTCTAATCATCCACACAGAAAGGGCAGTTAAAAGCAAAAGAAAACTATAAGCAAGCGAACAACCGCATAAAAAAAGAATCAAAAAGAGAGGAACTTTCCACAATTCTAAAGGTTTACCTATTTCATACATAGCAAAACTAATCATGATAAATCCAAGCAATATTTTTGGTGCGGTAGACCAATCAACTCGCCTTAGTGTTATAAAAAACTGGGGATCAATTGGTTTTAGCAAACAAAAATCTAGGTTTCCTGATCTCACAAGTTCAGAAAATTCGACACAGTTCTCTAAGAAAAATGTTTCAACAAACCCTTCGAGTGCATAATATGCTCCAACGAAAAACAAGAACTCATGCTCGTTCCACCCAGCTACATTCGAACTTTTGCCAAAAATGGTTTTGAAAAAAGTTAGAAGAATTCCAAGCCAAATTAATTCGACAAGTATTTTTAAAAGAAAATTACTGCGGAACGCTAATTCTCCAAGCAAGCTAAACTTGGCAAAGCAAATCATTAAGCGCAAATGCCTCAGCATAATCAAGCTCCGTAGGCGCTGTATTTGCGCAACCCAAAGTACAATATGACCCTAGAGAGTAAAAAAAAGAAAAGAGCCCATAAAACACCAATAAAAAACCTTAATAAAAGATCTTCATCACTTATTTTTTGAAGAAATACTGCTGCAGGAAAATATGCAAGATATGCAAATGGAAGATTTTTCAGCACATCAAGCCAGCCTGTAGTATCAAGCAAATCAAGCGGAATTAGATGACCAGATAAAAAAAAGCTTAGAGTTGTCACCACATAGAGCAATGAGGTCACTTCTAAAATCCAAAAACTAAGCATGCCCAAACAAACTTCAAAGTAAAACCCAATAACAAAAGCTAGCATGAGTGACAAAACAAAATACGCACAACCGAGCGGGGTTGGAAAAGTATCAAAAAAGCTTGCACACGATCCAAATAAAATAATATAGGGAACCAATGATGTCGAAATATAAGCGGCTTTATGCGCAATTCTGTAACTCATTAAGTAACCAATTAAATCGATTGGTTGTAGAAGATACTTTTTTATACTTCCTTCACGAACATCTCTGGCTAAATTGGTTGCCAAACCTGGCATACTAGAAAACATTCTGCTGATATTCACAAGAAGCAAGTAAGCGATTACCTGCTTAAATGAAAAACCTGACAATGATTCTTGTTCAGAAGAACTATACACAGATTTCCATAATAAAATGGAGGTGACCATAGGCAAAAAACGCAAAAACGAACTAAAAAGAAAGTCCCCACGATAAGTGAGTCTTTCCTTAAGAGACAATCGGGCAATGTTAAAATACTTGTTCAATTTTAAACCTGAAAAAATAAAAAATCACAAACTTTTCGACCGATGACTAACGAATAATTTCTCAATAACTTCTTCAATAGGAGGATCTTCAATACTTATATCTAAAACCTCTTCGCACTGGGATACAACAGCAAGAACACTAGGAACATCATTTTTCGAAACACGAAGCCTGACGATCCCACCGGTAATTTCCAATTGTTCAAACTTGCTAAAAACCTGATCAGGAACTAAATTTTTAAATTGAACCTTGATTAATTTCTCTTTCCCGAATTCATCTTTTAACCCCTGTAACTGCCCATCGTAAACCATTTTCCCACCTGAAATAACCAGAATTCTAGAGCACAGAGTTTCCACATCTCTCATATAATGACTGGTCAAAAGAATAGTGATTTTTCTAGTTTGATTAAATTCGTAAAGGCAACGATGCATAGCCGATTGCGCGACTACATCTAAGCCAATAGTGGGTTCGTCGAGGAGCAGAAGTTTGGGATCATGAAGAAGGGATGCAATCAACTCGAGTTTCATGCGTTCGCCTAGGGAAAGCTCCCTAACGGGTTTATTTAAAAGGTTAGCAACCTGAAATATTTCTGTGAGTTCACCGACATTCCTTTTAAATTTCACAGGGTCAATTTTGTAAATTTCTTTATGTAACTCGAACGAATCAGAAGCAGGTAAATCCCACCACAATTGGCTTTTCTGTCCCATTACCAGCGAAAATGCTTTCCTAAATTCTACAGGTCTTTCCCAGGGGACATAACCTAAAACAGTAGCATATCCATTAGTTGGGAACAACAAACCGGATAGCATTTTTAATGTAGTAGTTTTTCCAGCGCCATTAGGACCAAGAAAACCTACGATCTCACCTTCATGAATTTCGAGGTTAATGTTTTCAACAGCATGAATATCTTTGAATTTATTATTAAATAAACTCTTAATAGAATTTATCAGACCTGCAGGTTTTTCATAAACTCGAAACTGTTTGCTAAGGTTATTAGTTTTTATAACAATCATTTATTTTTATGTTTATTAAACATCCAATACTCGTAAATATTCCACAGCTTGCAAAATATCATTAAACCTATCTTGCTGACTTCCAGCTTCTCGTTCAATAGACATCGGTCCAGAATAACCAATCTTTTTAAGTGTTTTAAGAAACAAAGGTATATTTACCTTTCCCTTACCAAGCACAACTTCTTCACCCCATTGCCCCTTGATTTTAGGGCGATTCGCATCCTTCAAATGAACACTACGAATGTATTTTCCCAACATTTCGACAGCTTCAATAGGATTACCTTGATCGTACAATAACATATTCGCTGGATCAAAATTAACAAACAAGTTGGAACGATCTAATTCTTTTAATGTAGTAAAAAGCAACTCTGAAGATTCCTGTCCAGTTTCAAAAGAAACATTTACACCGATATTATTGGCAAGTGTACTGACTGTTTCCAAAGTTTGTAAAAAGCTTTTCCTACCCGCATCATTCATAGAAGGAATAAAACCAGCATGAAACATAATGTCATTAACGCCAAGATCTTGAACCCTCAGAAGGCTCCATTTAAATCGTTCCAATCGCTCTGGCCGAGTTGCAGGATCACCAAAACCACCAGTTTTTTCAATTGTTTGAGGAGAGGTATAATCTTCTCCTGGAAAACCAAGCATTGCACCTGTTAGTTTAAAACTGGCTTTCTTTGCTTTAATTGGCATATCATCACCCTCATCCCACGAGGCATGATGAGGATCTCCACAAGCAATTTGAACATTTTGAATTCCAAGTTTATTTGTAAAACCATTTAATTCTGAAATGTTTTTTACTTGCAACGACCAACTGCAAACTCCAACCTTACTAAGATTCATAATTAAACTCCAAGTTTACAATTCAGAAACAAGGTAGGATTATATACTTTAATGACTTTAGATGAAATCAAAAGAACAAGAAAAATTACAGGCAATACTTATGCCTCGGAAAGATTTGCGGGGTTCCCGTTTTCATTAGCTAACTGATCATTCCTTTTGATATTTGCAAATAGCGTAGTCCCATAAACCATAAGAATAAAGTTAGGAACAAACATAACCCCCATACGCTTGATGTTTTCAAACAAAGGCAACAAAGGCAGCAAGTTAGCAACAATATAAAACAGGAATAAAACCCCTAACCAAGGAGAAATAACCCTCATAGAATAAAACCAAGAAAACACCAACAAGGACATAACCAAAGGTAAAGCGAGAACAAAATACTGAGAATGGCTTACAGGGCAAATCAAAACCATTAACAAAGAAGCGAGCGCTAGAAAATGCGCATCTTCCATTGCAGAACCCTTTTGGGGAACGCCTTTCGACCAAAGTAGCCAACCCAAAAAGAGCATACTCATAAGGATCTGCACAATTTTAATAACTAACGAGGGTTTAGCAGGCTTTTTGCTAAAATCAGGATGCTCGATACCATGCAAAAATGCAAGCACACTATGATTATCAGTAGAATTTAAATTCGTAAGTTCGACTCCACGCGTGTTATCTCCTGATATCCCTAATGAAGGCCCAATTAAAACATTATAAAAGTCTGAATAAGCTGTTTTGGTTTTTTCAACACCCATAACCGAAACAGGCACTACCACAAGACCTAATATAAGGCCAACAATACAACCTGCAAACTGTTTGTAATCTTTACGCCAAACTGGAACAATTAAAAGAAAAACAGGAAATACCTTTAGGCAAATACTTCCTGCAATCATGACGCCACTAAGGAAACTTCTGTTTGAAATTTGGAACGAAATCGCAAGACAAATCATCATCAACAAAAACAGATTAACCTGCCCGCGCATAAGAGTATGCGCAATCGGACTCAAGCAAACAACAATTGCAAAGATTCTTAGGTAGTACCATTTTCTAACGGACAAGTTTTCAAACACCAAGGGGAATTGTTTCTCGTATGCTCGAGCAAGAGAAAAAACACCTAGGAAAAGACTAAGCAAGCTTACTTTATAAAAAATGCTAATGGAAATGGGATAAGGAAGACACCCTACCCGGCTCTCGCCTGGGGGCGGGTCTGCCAATGGGATCATGGCAATAGCAAAAAGTGGTGGATAATTATAATGCCAGCCATTTGGATCAGTAACTTCATAAATACTCTTACCAACTTTGGCGGCCCAACCTGCTCGAAAAAAACAATCAGCATCTCCCATCACTCGCGTTAAAAAAGCCGACCTAATCTGAACAATATCAGCAAAAAAAAGCAGAAAGAAAAACAATATAGAAACCAGAACAGTTTCAACGCCATTTAATCCAACTTTATCTTTGGCCAAGGTCTTCGCATCCATTTATGAACCCTCATTATAATACATCTATATCAACCGAATTCGTTATAAAAGGGCAATACCGTTTTATTCAAAAACACGCCATCTACCATGCTAAGGAACAATTAAAGGCCTAAGATTTATCAGTTATTTGAAACCAAAGATAGAATTGTTACTTCTGGTATGCAATTAATTCTTAGAGGAATAGATCCCGCAATCCCCCGACTTACATGCATAATCATTTCGTCATGAACATAGAAACCACTACCAAATCTCCTGCCAAACTTACTGGGAATAAGCAAAGGGCCAAAGAAGGGCAGGGCGATTTGGCCCCCGTGCACATGACCACAAAACATTAAATTAAATCCCTGTTTTGATGCCCAAAAAAATTCATCTGGGGAATGAGTCAAAAGAATTTTAAAATCGTAATCTTCAGAAGTTATATCTGGTAGTTTTGCAGAGAACCAAGGATATTCATTACCAAAAATACCGATCCTGACTCCTTCATGGTTTACAGAACACCAACCATCTGAAAGACATTTGAAACCAGCTTTTCGCAAATATTTACGCACCATATCAGGGCTATTCCATAAATCATGATTACCAAGCACTGCAAACTTTCCAAGCTTCGTTTGAATTTTTTTTAAAAGTGGAACAACCCAACGCAAGAAAGAAACATTATCAACAAGATCGCCTGTAAAAAAAACAAAGTCATAAACCTCTTTTTCCACTTCAGCCAAAACAAATTGAAAGTAAGCATAATTATTATTACCACCAAAATGAAAATCACTGAGATGAAGTATTTTAAGTTTTGAATTTATCGGTAAAAGGGGAGTTGATATCACAGCAGAAACAACTTCAAGTTTAAAAGAATCGTTAATAAAATCGAATTTGTTTTTCAACAGAAAATGATTTGTGTAATCAAAAAACCGACTTTGTTGCTTAAAAAGATTCAGCGGAAGACACCAAAAGTGTCTAAAAAACTCATTGACGGGCAATAATATGGAACCCACACACAAACAGATAAGTCCATAATCAAGCAATAGATCAGAAAGGAAAACTAGATCAGGATTAGCAACAAAAACTTCAATTTTTTGGGCGACCGTATAAACCCAAAGCAATCCAATGATCCCAAATAAAATATGGGTGGCCTGAATCAGGTCACCCAGTAATCTTGGAAATGGTTTAGAATAAAACCAATTATGTAAAAAAAGTACAAAACTAAAATGCCCGATCGTTACTAGTGTCATCAATATATAAAATAACATTAGCAATCCCGGGCCTGGTTTTAACTATATCACTAAAAACGAGGATCATTTCCCTGAACTAATTGATTAGCAACCGCAAGAGAATCTAAAGTCCCGGCATCAGTCCAATACCCATCAAGAGTCTGATAACGCAGACGCCCAGTCTTTAAAAAGTAGTTATTGACATCGGTGATTTCTAGTTCACCACGATGGCTAGGTCGAAGCGTTTTAATGACTTCAAAAACATCTGAAGGGTAAATGTAAATACCAGCAACAGCAAAATCACTTTTGGGATTTTTAGGTTTTTCTTCAATCGAAAGGATTTTCCCATCCTTCATCTCCGCAACGCCATAACGCTGCGGATCATGGACTTTTTTCAATGCAACAAAAGCTGAATCGGGATGCTTTGCAGCCTCTTGGGCAAACTCAACCAAATTATCTTGAAAAATGTTATCGCCAAGAATAACAAGACTTCTAGCATCTCTGGAAAAACCTTCAGCAAGGCCAAGGGCTTGGGCAATACCGCCAGCTTCATCCTGTACCCTATAGGTAAGTCTGCACTTATGGTCTTTTCCAGAACCCAATAGTTCAACGAAATCGCCCATATGTTCAGTGCCAGAAACCAACAAAATATCTTTAATGCCGCATCCTGTCATTTTTTTGAGCGGATGGTAAACCATGGGATAGGGGCCGACAGGAAGAAGATGCTTATTGGTAACCTTGGTCAATTCACCAAGACGAGTGCCTTTACCGCCAGCAAGTATTACGCCACGCAAGTCCATAAAGAAATCCTTTCCCTAAAAATCTAATCACAAGATTAATAATTAGTAACAAAAACAGGAAAAGAGGGGAACCCAGATTATGAAAGAGGGAAATGAAAAAAGGCAAAAGAAATCGATAAGCTCAAGTTTAAAATTAATCTTTGATAAAGATTGGTAGTGGAATGTCTTCAATAACACCCAAGTAAAGGTCACTTTTTACATCAAAAACAAGCTTTACAGTACCAACCTTAGCAAGCGCCTTCTGGGTTTTTTCGACACTGGGTACAGGACCCCAAAGCCTTAGAACTCCATCCTTAACACTAACACCTATGTTCAGCTGACTTAAATCTGGATCTTCAGACAATAGCCTTCTAATTTTAATGGTTAATTCAAGGTCACGGTATCTGTTTGGCTTAGAATCGGGTTTGGGAACAATTACTTCTTTTCCTACAAAGTCAAGCGAAGGACCTGTCTGGGCATCCAGATTAAATCCAGCAATGCCCACTAGGAAAATTACACCAAGAAATAGATAACTTACTTTTCTCACACCCTAATTTTGCATGATGATCGATCAATATGAATCGACTTTGCTTGGTTGAAGTTGCTGGAAAGCAAAAAAAAAACCAATAATAACGATTTGGCAAGATGTAAGGTTAGATATGAATCGCTTTTTTCTCAACAGCCATAGCTGCTTCTTTAAATGCTTCAGAAAGAGTCGGGTGCGCGTGGCAAGTTCTCGCAACATCTTCAGCACTAGCCTGCATTTCAACCCAAGCAACAGCTTCGGCAATCATATCGGAGGCTCGTGGACCAACAATATGAACACCCAAGATTCGATCAGTTTTTTCATGAGCTAGGACTTTAACCATCCCTTCTGTTTCGCCCATAGTTCTCGCACGGCTATTAGCAATAAAAGGGAATTTTCCAATTTTATAAGCAATCTTTGCTTCTTTTAATTGTTCTTCAGTTTTGCCCACGCTGGATAGTTCAGGCCAAGTATAAATGACACTAGGAATGGTATCGTGATTAACCGTTGTTTTGCCACCAAGAATATTTTCCGCAGCAGCCACACCTTCTTCTTCGGCTTTATGGGCAAGCATGGGCCCTGCAACCAAATCTCCAATTGCAAAAATATTAGAAACTGCAGTTCGCAAATATTGATCCACTTTGATTTGCCCTGTTTTCGGATCAATTACAATTCCTAGTGCCTCGATTCCCAAGCCCAAAGAATTGGGTTTACGGCCAACACAAACAAGAGCCTTATCCGCTTTAAATTGCAGTTTCTGACCTGATTTTTCGCAATCAATAACAATCTGATTACCTTCGCGTTTGCCACCAGTTACTTTAGTATCAAAATTAAAATTCAATCCCTGCTTTTCCAGACTTCGCTGCAATAAAGCTGCACTCTCAGAGTCACTTAATGGAAGAGCCTTGGGTAAAAATTCTAGAACCTGAACATTGCTTCCCAAACGAGTCCAAACCGAACCCATTTCCAAACCAATATAACCAGCCCCCACAACAACAAGATCTTTTGGTACGGATTTAAAGCATAAAGCCTCGGCGGAACTTACGACGAATTCACCATCCATGGGTAAACAAGGAAGAGACGCTGGTTCGCTACCTGTAGCAATAATAATAAATTTCGCTTCAATTTCCGACTTTGCGCCCGCTTTATCAGTAACCTCAACCCGATTAGTTGCAATAATTTTCCCTAGGCCAACAATCCTGGTTATTTTGTTTTTCTTAAATAGGGAAGAAATCCCGTCACCCAGTCCTTTGACTATTTTATCTTTCCGAGCGATCATTGCTGGGACATCAATTTGCGGTTTTGAAACAATAATCCCATGATTTTCAAAATGCTTAGATGCTTGGAGAAATAATTCGCTGGATTCAAGTAAGGCCTTTGATGGGATACATCCCACATTAAGGCAAGTGCCCCCTAAAGTTTCGCGTTTTTCGATGCAAGCTACTTTTAAACCTAGTTGCGATGCCCTGATAGCAGCAACATATCCACCTGGTCCACCGCCAACAATTGCGACATCGAAAGATTCAATTGCCATATTTGTTTCTCAAAATAAATCAGAGACAAGGTACGGAAGAAAGACGATATAAAGGCGCATGGTGCTTAAACACTAAAGAAAATGCGCTCAGGATTTTCCAGACATTCTTTGATGCGCACTAAAAAGCTTACGGCTTCTTTGCCATCAATAATTCGATGATCATAAGAAAGCGCAAGATACATCATAGGGCGAATAACAATCTGATCATCAACAACAACTGCACGCTTTTGAATAGCATGCATTCCAAGAATACCACTTTGAGGAGGATTTAAAATTGGGGTGGAAAGCATCGACCCAAATGTACCCCCATTGGTAATCGTGAAAGTCCCTCCTTGCAGATCACTAACAGTAATCTTGTTTTCTTTTGCCTTGACTGCTAGTTCGACGATTTTTTTCTCAATTTCTGCAAAAGTTAATTCGTCAACATTTCGAAGAACGGGGACCATTAGGCCTTTTTCAGTGCTGACAGCAACACCAATGTCATAAAAATGTTGATACACAATATCTTGATTATCAATTCTTGCATTTACTGCGGGATAAGCTTTCAAACCCTCGATAACAGCTTTGACAAAAAAGCTCATAAAGCCAAGGCCTACTCCATGTTTTTTCTGGAACGATTCTTTATACTTAGCGCGAAAAGCCATGATCGCAGACATATCTGCTTCATTAAAAGTTGTAAGAATCGCGCTGCTTTGCTGGGCATGAAGTAATCTTTCTGCAATTCTTTGGCGAATTGGAGTCATGCGTTGCCTGGTTTCCCTAGCAACTTCTCTTCGAGCATCTTTAGGGACAATAGCATTTGGTTTTGCCTGAGACTCAACATGCGCAACCACATCTTCTTTAAGAATTCTGGCGCCTTTACCTGAACCAGTGACTGCAGAGATATCAACTCCTGCTTTTTCAGCAAGGTGCCTAGCCGCAGGATTGGAAACTGTGCCGGTAGGAATGGTTTCAGAGGAAACTGGAGCAGAAGAAACGCTTGCATGAGTTGTAGGTGAAGCAGTTCCACCTGCGGCAATGTTTATATTACCTACAACAGCTCCAATTAAAACTTTTTCACCTTCTGCAATGAGGGTGGTCAAAACCCCTGCATGCGAAGCAACAACTTCGGTTGTTGCTTTTTCTGTTTCCACTTCGAAAAGTGGCTCATTAACTTTTACGGTATCACCCGTTTTCTTATACCACTTGGATAAAACGCCTTCAGATATAGATTCGCCTACAGACGGAACTTTAATTTCAGTGATCATACGTTTACTTCTTAAGGATCAGGATTATATAAACAGCTTCAATTCTTAAAATTAACGGGCATCAACCTTGGCCCCGACATTAGATGGTTGACCATCATTAGCCTTATTACCAAATACAGGTAATGCCTTGGCAAAAAAAGGAAGTTCACTTTTGAAGGTGGCTTCAACTAATTGCTTTTGTTCACTATCATGGATTTTTTTAGATCCAACCGCAGGACTAGCACTTTCATCACGCCCAACATATTCAAATAGATGGCCCAAAGCTCGGAACCTTGGCTCTACAAAAAACCAAGCTCCCATATTATGCGATTCTTCCTGGACCCAGACAAATTCAGAGGCTTTGCCATACCTGTCAAGGATTTTCTTAAGTTGTTCTTCAGGAAACGGATAAAGTTGTTCGAGACGAATGATAGCCGTTTCAAAGCTTTCTTGCTTAATTCTTTGCTCAAAGAGATCGTAATAAACTTTACCAGAACAAAGAACAACGCGCTTCACACGATTCGGATCAACAATAGTATCATCCAGAACTTCAAAGAACGAACCGGTAAAAAACTCTTCCACAGGTGAAACAGCAAGTTTATGGCGAAGAAGGCTTTTTGGAGTCATGACAGCCAGAGGTTTACGAAAATCTCTATGCAATTGCCTTCGTAACAAATGGAAGTACTGGGCTGGAGTAGAAGCATTGCAAATCTGCAAATTATTTTCTGCGCAAAGCTGCAATAAGCGCTCAATACGAGAACTGGAATGCTCTGGTCCTTGGCCCTCATACCCGTGGGGTAAAAGCATGACCAACCCGCTTTCGCGTTTCCATTTGGATTCGCTAGACGCAATAAATTGATCCACAATAACTTGCGCACCGTTCCAAAAATCACCAAATTGAGCTTCCCACAGTACCAAAACATTAGGGTTATCAAGGGTATAGCCGAACTCAAATCCAAGGACAGCAGCCTCAGAAAGCATGCTGTCAAAAACTTCATAAGGAGCCTGGTTATCAGAAATGGAATTCAATGGCGAGTAGGATTGGCCATTATTTGAATCATAAAAAACCGAATGCCTTTGGCTGAATGTTCCTCTTCTTGAATCTTGCCCGCTAAGCCTGACTTTATGTCCTTCAGCAACTAGGGATCCAAAAGCCAATAATTCTGCAGTTGGCCAATCTATGGGCTTTTTATCAGCAAAGTTTTGCGCCCTAGAGCGGATCAATGTCGAGATTTTGGGGTGCACATTAAAACCTGCTGGAACATTAATTAATGCCTGAGCAATTAAGTTAAAACCTTTTTCTGGCACACCGGTTTTTACAGCTTTATGCGAATACTGTTTGGTTAAATTTTTCCAAGCCCCTTGGAATGCGGACATGCGCTGATAAGAAACAGGATTGTTTCTCATTTCATCCAACGATCGTTGAAGACGGGATTCAAATTCAGAACCAATTGTCGCAACTTCCTCAGAAGAACAAACCCCATCGAGAACTAATTTTTCACCGTACTTAACTGCGGGTGAAGATCTCGTTTTTATATTTTGATACATAATTGGTTGAGTAAATGAAGGCTCATCACCCTCGTTGTGGCCATGCTTGCGGTAACAAACAATGTCAACAACTACATCTTTGCCAAAGCGTTGGCGATATTCCAATGCAAGCTTTGCAACCCAAACAACAGTTTCAGGATCATCCCCATTAACATGAAAAATGGGTGCCAGAATAATCTTTGCAACATCGGTGCAATAAGATGTGGAACGAGAATCTGAAGGACGAGTGGTAAAACCAATTTGGTTGTTAATTACGACATGAAAAGTACCACCAGTGGTATAGCCTTCCAAACCTGCAAGATTTAAAGATTCAGGCACAATCCCTTGGCCAGCAAATGCAGCATCGCCATGAATCAACACAGGAAGAACAGCACGCCTGCTTGAATCATTAAGCAAATCTTGTTTTGCTCTTACCCTGCCTTCAACCACAGGATTAACAAATTCAAGATGACTGGGATTGGGGGTAAGGGAAAGGTGCAAACTTTTCCCCTTCGAATTTTGCCTATCAACGGAATAACCTAAATGATACTTCACATCACCATCGCCAATAATACTTGTAGTAGAAAAATTTTCTTCGAATTCTGCAAAAACATCGCCATAGGGCTTCATCATCACATTTGTAAGGACATTAAGCCTGCCTCGATGAGCCATTCCAAGCACAAGTTGTTCCCCACCAAGGTCGGGAAAACCTTCAACAACAGATTCGAGAAGCGGAATTAGGGAGTCAGCCCCCTCTAGGGAAAATCTTTTTTGGCCTACAAACTTATGGTGCAAGAATTTTTCGAAGAGATCTGCCCGCATTATTTGTTGCAATATGTTTTTTTTATCTGTCGAAGAGAATTCAATTTTTCCTGCTTTTTCTTCGATCCTCGAAATTAGCCAATCTCTTTCACCACCATCATGCAAATGCGTAATTTCAACGCCAACGCTACGGCAGTAAATATCTTGAAGAACCTTGACAAGTCCACGAATCGTACCATTAGGATAAGGGGCAAAACTGGGGATGGAAAAACTGGCACCCAAATGTTTTTCAACAAGATCTTGAAGGGATTTATTAAGAATCTGCTGCGAAACCGACTCGATTTGCAAGGGATCAAGACTAGCTTGCAAATGCCCATAATCACGAAAAATCCCGATTAGTTTTTCAGCCAGGCTTGCCATAGAATCGGTCGACTCCATGGTCAACTGATCACCCTTAGACTGCTGCAAACCAATTTCAAAACCTTCAAAGAATATAGACCAAGAGGACTCTACACTTGAAGGATCACTCCTCCAAGCAAGGTACATCGATTCGATAGCTTCCAAATTTGGCCTAAACCCAACACTTCCTGAAGACATAGAATCACCTCGCAGCTAAATCAAATATTTTCAATTTTAATTCTAACTCAAATACACCAAAATACCATTAAACCAAGCAAAAAATTCATCAAGAATCGGCTATTCGTTAAGGTTAAATCAGTTTGAAGAGGTTTTCCAACAAAAACAACCAAACTGCAAAAACTCAGCCCTTCAAAGGATTCCCCAATGGAATTTTCACAAAAAAGGCTGCCCCCTCATTCGGATTACTTTCCACCCAAATAACACCCTTATGCTCCTCGACAGTTTTTCGAGCCACCGCTAGCCCTAAACCTGTACCAGAATTACCTTTAGAACTTTGAAACGGTGCAAAAATCGTCTTTATATCAGCCTCCGCTATTCCTTCACCATTATCCGAAACCACGATTTCCACAAACCCTGCTTCAATCGACTGTTTCAAACCAACAATAATCAATCCATAACTTTTTTCACGAATTGCATCAATGGCATTATTAACCAAGTTTAAAATGGTCCGATGAATCCCCTCCGGGTCGACAAAAGCCATTACTTCTTGCGCGAATACCTCTAAGCGAATTTCCGCACCATTGCCTTTAGCCATTGGCGCAGACAATTCAACAACATCGGTTAAAATTTCTACTAGATTTTTCTCTTGAAACGCAGGCACACGGTCTTTTGAAAACCCCAACATATCTTTTACAAGATCAAAAAGGCGTACATGATTTTTTTCTATGATACGTAATCCTTGCTCTAACAAGGGCATTTCTTGATCCCGAACACCCATTCTCAATATTTCGCCGCCACTCTTTAAACCCTGCAATATGTTTTTTATATGATGCGAAAGATGTGCCACAGCTTCGCCTACCGCAGCGAGCCTTTCACCTTGAACCCTAGCCTTGTAATAAAGCGTATCTTCCACCGCTAGCGCAGCTTGATGGGCAACTGCTATCGCAAGGGTCAAATGCTCTTTTTCAAAAGCAGAACTCCTTTTTGGGGCCCCATGAATATCCACCGCAGCTTCACTTGGATGCTTATCTAAATAAATAACCCCAACAGTAGCGTGCCTGCCTCGCATTGGGACACAAATAATTTCTCGCACCCCAGAACGAACAATACTTTGCACTGCATTAAAACGGGAATCATTCATCGCATCACTAACAAGCACACCGATTTTCTCATGCATTACATGATCAACTACCGTCCTGCTTATAAGAGAATCTCCTTTACCTGCGACAGCACTAGCCCTGGCTACAACTTTAAAATCCCCATAGGATTCAGAATCACCTTGAGATTTTAGGGCCGCTGATTGAGCAAAAGAGGCCGAAAGCAGTACAGATCCATGGTCAGCAGAAAGAGTTTTAAGCACTAGGCCCAAAATACGATCCAACAACAGTTGAATATCTAGAATTTGACTAGTGGCATTTATCGTTTCGTAAATCACACCAAGCCTAGCAAGCGCACTTCGCAACCAATCTCCTTGCGCACCTTCAGGCCGTGAAAGCAAGGCACTACCTTCAGATTCGGGCACGGTGCCTAAAAGAGCAAAGGATCGCTCGAAATTTTCGGGCTCTTTTGGGGGCCTTATTTTCAGGCTATCTAGAAAAGGATCAGCAGACTCCGTCCCCATTTCACCCGCTAAAGGGGCAAAAAGCAGGACAGTTTGTCCAACTTGGATTTGATCACCTGGTTTTAGCAAAACATCCCGAACCGATTTGCAATTAACAAAGCAGCCATTCGCACTTCCTAAGTCCCGAAACCGAAAACCATCAGGAGATTTATAAACTTCCGCATGCCTACGAGAAATCTCCGTATCTTGCAAACGGATAAAGCATGCCTGATCCCGCCCTATTGCACTGAGAGGGGTTAGCAGTTCAAATCGCCTGCCTTCGTCTAAACCTTTTAAAATTATTATACTTGGCACAACATTGAGCCTTTGACGAGCCTATTTTTATCTATTACTATTGTACGCATATTATTTCCCATTATGTCCGACAAAAAGCCAACTCTTTCGTTCCTCAATTTCTAAAAACGACCCATAAATGTTTTCAATTGCTATTTTTTCTGAAATCTGGAACGAGGTATCATCATGACGAATAATCCAAACATCCATCCCCGCAGCACCAGAGGCCTTAATGTCCACATCCATATCGCCCACATAAACAACTTCATTATGATTAATTTGCAATCTTTTGGCAGCTTCAATTAGCATGTCGGGAGCAGGTTTAGGATTAGGAACATCTTCAGGCCCCAGAATCACTTTAAAAAAAGCACTTATACCAAGGTGCTCGATCAATTCCGCAGTAAATCCTACAGGTTTATTGCTGCAAACCCCCATACTAATTCCAGAAAGGTGCAGCATGTTTAAGAATTCACGAGCGTGCGGATAAAGCCTAGTATGGGATTTCATGTGAACTTTATGATGCGAATGATAAGCTTTTTTGGCATCCCCTATATCGCAACCCGGAAGCATTTTCTCCATTAAATGCTCTAAACCATGCCCTACATGAGCTTTGATTTCTTCAAATCTTAATTTTGGCAAGTGATTCTCAGATCTTACAAAATTTACACTTTCAGCAATTGCCTCAAAGCTATCCGCAAGTGTTCCGTCAAAATCAAAAAGCATACCTCTCAACATTTCAATTTCCTTTAAAAGTGTTTAATCACCAAACATTCATTAAGATAATACTTGGTTTCGTCTTAATTTGTAACACTTATTGAAAACAATCACATGCGAACGACTCCCGAAGGAGACCATCTGCCTGTTTTAGCAGATGAAATCCTGAACATATTATGCCCAAGTCCGGGCAAAATTATTGTCGATTGCACCCTTGGAGCAGGGGGACACACCTCTTTATTGCTACCCTTAGTGGCCCCAGGTGGAAAAATTTTCGGAGTCGATTTAGATCCACTTGCACTTCAAAGATTGCAAGAAAAACTTGGCGACCATGCAGATTCGTTTCATTTTTTACATGGCAACTTTGCAGGACTCGACAGATTACTCATGGAAAAAGAAGTTTTTCAAGTTGATGCACTTCTAGCTGACCTAGGTGTTTCCAGCCCTCAGATCGATGACCCTGAACGAGGGTTCTCCTACATTCGCACTGGGCCACTTGATATGCGAATGGACACATCTAAAGGCCAGACACTCGCCCAAATATTAGAGAAAATTGATGTGGCAACTTTGGCAGAAAAACTAGCAGAGTTTGGCGATGTCGAAAAAGCTGACCTAATTGCACAAGATATTAAAGACAATTACTTGGCGGGAATGATTCGAAACACCACCGATCTTTCGCATGTTGTAGGAAAATATAGCCTCAGGAAATCAAACCAACAGGTTTTTGTAAGGGGCGATGTCAAGCCTGCTAATGTACTAGCCCAAGTTTTTCAGGCTCTGCGAATTCTTGTAAACCGCGAATTGGATAATTTAAAATCTCTTACCCGCATCCTTCCATTTATTTTAAAACCAGGCGCCACTGTTGCTTTCATTAGTTTTCATTCAGGAGAAGATCGAATTGTAAAAAAAAGCTTGGCAACCCTTCTGGATCAAGGGGTATTTTCTGAAATTTCCAAAGATCCAATCAGACCGTTATACGAAGAAAAAATGCTGAATCCAAGATCTCGCTCTGCTAAATTACGCTGGGGTCGCAAAAGTAATTAGTTTCGTTACGATGAATCAACGCTAATAATAAGTTGTAACAAGTTAATTTTTCAAGGCTACAAAATGAACCTTCTCTTTTTGATTACCAGCTTGCTTTCTTCTCAACAAGGCGATGCTTTTAATGGGCAAGCTTATTTGCAAAGTAAAGATTTTGCAGCCCCTTCTTTTAGTTTAAAAGCTTTAAATAACCTTCATAAACAATGGAATCTCGATTCTCGACCCAGCCCTAAAATCGCACTCCAAATTTTTGAATCCCGCTACGGCATGCACCAAGCTCCCTACCAAAATGACGACCTACCCATGGGGATTAAACTTGCGCCTTTCCCACTCACCCTCGGAACAGTAAAGGGCATTGCTCTTGATTGTTTAATTTGCCATGGTGGAACACTCGACGGAAAACCCTATCCGGGCTTGGGTAATAACTCACTCGATCTTCAGACTTTTTTCGAAGACATGAATAAAGCTGATGGCAATAAAAAACATCTTAATTTTCGCTTCGGGAACTCGCGGGGTACGAATGAAGCTGGCGCTGTCTCTGTTTTTCTTATCGGATTTCGTAATCCGGATCTATCCCTGAAAACATCTTGGGCCAATTTAGGCCTGAATGATGAACTGCACGAAGATCCACCAGCATGGTGGCTATTGAAAAAGAAAAAATCTATGTACGCAACTGGTGGGGCGGACGCCAGATCTGTTCGCTCCGTAATGCAATTCATGATGAGCCCCCTTCATGGCCCAGATCACTTTAACACCACTGAAAAAAAATTCGCGGACCTTCAAGCTTTTATGCTTTCAATTCAACCTCCTGCTTACCCTTTCGCGATCGACCATTCTCTTGCTGCACAAGGAAAGATACTATTTGAAAGCAATTGTTCAAAGTGCCATGGCACTTATGGCGACAAACCAACTTATCCTAATAAAATTATCCCGCTTAAAGTCATTGGGACAGATGATAAACGTTTTTTTGGCATCACAAAAGACTTTGGTAGATTTTACAATTCCTCTTGGTTCTCAAAAGAAATTGAAGGCTGGTTTTCCGATGATTACAAGGCTCGCGAAACCGATGGATATCAAGCCCCGCCTTTAGATGGGATCTGGGCAACTGCACCTTATCTTCATAATGGATCCGTTCCTTCGGTTTATACTCTTCTAAATTCCAAGACCAGACCCAAAGTTTTCACCCGTGATTTTGAAAATAAATTTGCAAATTACAACAAGAAAGAACTTGGCTGGAATTATGAATTTAAAAACAATAGTGATCACCTTCAAGGAAAAGAGATCACGGAACAACGAAAATGGTACGACACTACCACCTCAGGAAGATTGAATATCGGTCATACTTTCGGTGACGACCTAACCGAGCAGGAAAGGTCCCAAGTGATAGAATACTTAAAGACTCTTTAGTTAATTTATTCCTCAACTTTAAAAGGCCTCGGGGTATTACCCGCTTTATAATTTTCCCACATAAAACTATAAGCCTTTTCAAGATTGCCAACGAAACGGCTTGTATCAAATAAAGGTGACTTTGACCGATTATCAAGTAATCGAACTCGATACGATTGCAATAAGTTTGGATCATTTGCAAGCTTTACAGCAAGCCTTTCATAGTCGCTTGGGTCTTTTGCGATACATTCAGGCAAACCAGCCGACTGCAACAAACTACCCCCAACACGAGAAGCAAACGTATCACCAGGGCAAGTAATTACAGGAAGGCCCAATTGCAAAGCTAAGCTTGATGTAGCGGCAGCGTTGTAAACAAACGAATCAAGAAAAAAACCAGCAACTTGATGCCGCTTCAAATGTTCATTTCTTGGAAGAAAACCTGCAAAAATTAATCTGCTATCATCTACTCCGCAACGAGTAGCTTCTTTACGAAGATTTTGTTCAAGCAACGCACCACCTGATTGCCCTGCAAGCCATAAAACACTACCGGGCACCTGCTTTAAAATTCGCATCCAAATAGAAAAACCTGATGGTTCAATTTTGTAACTATTATTGAAACTACAAAAAACAAAACCACTGGCAGGCAAACCATACTTTTCCCTATCTACCTTTTCAGATAAGTCATCTGGTTCAAGTTCTGCTATCAAATAGGAATGAGGCATAACGACAAATTTTTCATCAAAGAAAACCTGATAGTCTTCAGGCGTCAAAAATGAATCCGTTATAATATAGTCGAAGAAATCTGCCCCCATGGTACCAAGCATGCCTAAAAAACTTACCTGAATTGGGGCAGGCCGCATTGCAAATGAAGCAACACGGTTGAAACCTGTGTAACCCATCAAGTCCACCAAAATATGAATATTATCAGAGGCAATCTGCTGCCCTATTTCTTTGGCATTCTTTCCTGCTACATCGATAAAATGCTCACTCTCATTTTCAATGCGTTTACGAAAATCACTGTCATCTTTTTGGCTGAATGAATAAACAAAAATTTCAAACTTTTCCAGATCATGTCTTCCGAAAAAACCATGCAAAAGATGACTGATCGGATGATTATAAAAATCCCCTGACAAATAACCAATTCGTAATCTTGGTGATGAATCATTCTTACGGACATCAAATTGATGTAACTTTTCAATCCCGATTTCAACTTTGGTTTTAGCACTATGCATCCTAGCGATCATCTGCAACCGATCCAACGACCAAGGAACTGTAAGGGATTGAAAGGGACCAACTGCAGGGCATTCACCTTTCCCAATCTTTATTTCGGCATCCTTCCACAATAAATCTAAATCATCATGGTAACTACTCCAGTCGCAAACCAACTGCCTAGCGTGGCATAGGCGTGTAAATCCTTCCATAGCATTTGGATCTATTTCAACTGCTTTTTCCAATACTGTAATTGCTTCTTTCCAATCCTGCTTGACGAGTAGGTGATCACCAAGTTTGGTAAGCATCTCAGCATCATTGGGATTTAATTTTACCGCGTTTTGGAAACATACCAAGGCATCAAAATCTCTGCGTAATTGCTGCAACGCCAATCCCATTTGAAAGTACGCTTTTGCGTAATTAGGATTGGTATTGATTGCTTTCTGATAATGTTCAATTGCACCAACCACATCACCCAGATTAAACAAGGTATTGGCAATGTTATAATGGGCTTCAGGGTAATTGGGCCTAATATTCAGTGCATTTCCAAAAGAAACTTTTGCATCATCGTGCAATCTTAACCCCTGCAAAACCACGCCAAGGTTATTAAATGCAATTGCATAGTTGGGATTTGCTAATGTGGCTTTTTCGAAGAACGAACGCGCTAAAGCATTGTCCTTCTGAAGCATTTTGAGCCTTCCAAGATTATTGAAAGCTCGGGCATAACCTGCATCATAAATAATTGATTGCTGAAAACTATACTCTGCCTCTTTTTGGTTTTCATGATCAAGATACAATTCACCCAAGGAATTCCAGAAAATCGCATTTTTAGGAGCACTTTGTACTGCTTTGGAAATCCACCCAAGGGCCTCTTTTATTTTTTTCTCACCATGTGCTATTACCCCCAACAAATACAAAGAATCACCATGCTCAGGCATTTCATCAAGTATTTTGAAAGCAATTTTCCTAGCTTCATCAATATTCCCCGATTGGAATCGTGCATAAGCCTCGTTACGGAATTTTTCAACTTGATAGGGGTCCATAAAATTTGTCATAGTTAAGAAATCTAATTAACCCATACTATAATTCATCATATATTTTTCAGTATTCCTTAAAATATTCAATACAAATATAATACACCTTTATTCTTTAAACTTCTTGTAATCTAAGAGTTAATTTAATGAGCAATGCAACTTCCAATCAAATCACAGCTAATGAAGAACCTTGGCTAGAAGTAACATCATCGCGTAATTTCAGCAATTGGCTTGCCCTCGAAAAAATCAGCCTTGCATTCTCCACCTATCAAGCAGGAAAAGTTTTTCTTCTTGGAAGAAAACAAGATGGACAAATCTC
The DNA here is from genome assembly GCA_044337875.1 of Gemmataceae bacterium. Lineage (GTDB taxonomy): Bacteria > Planctomycetota > Planctomycetia > Gemmatales > Gemmataceae > UBA969. The sequence goes on along the minus strand of JBIIMS010000004.1, from coordinate 291,068 downwards.
CGTATTCGAAAGAACTCTACAGCGCTGTATGGGGCTTTGCTCTACTGAAAATGGCTTTTGGCTGAGTTCCACCTATCAAGTATGGCGCTTTGAAAATGCTTTGCTGCCTGGCCAAATGCATAACGATCACGACAAACTTTACATACCTCGGGTTGGGTACACAACAGGCGATCTTGATGTACACGACATTGTGGTCGAAGATTCCGGACGGGTTGTTTTTGTAAACACCATGTTTGGATGCCTTGCTACTTTCAGCAATCAACACAGTTTTACCCCTCTGTGGAAACCTTCCTTCCTTAGTAAGATCACCCCAGAAGACCGATGCCATCTTAATGGCTTAGCTTTAGAAAATGGAAAATGCAAATATGTTACCGTGGTGAGCAAATCGGATGTGGTGGACGGATGGAGAAATCGGAGGCATGATGGCGGCTGTGTGCTAGAAGTTCCAAGTGGTGAAACAATTGTTTCGGGCCTTTCTATGCCACATTCCCCCAGAGTTTATCGGGGCGAACTTTATGTACATAACTCGGGCACCGGATATTTTGGAAAGGTAGATCGTAAAAAAGGTGTTTTTGAACCCATCACTTTCTGCCCAGGTTATCTTCGCGGCATGGCATTTTCAGGAAACTGTGCGATTGTCGGCCTCTCAGGACCACGCAAAGATAAAACTTTCAGCGGCCTTCAATTAGATTCAGAACTCCTTAAACGAGATGCAGAAGCTTGGTGTGGATTGCAAGTCATAGAACTTTCTACCGGCAATGTCATCGAATGGGTTAGGCTTAATGGCATGGTTACAGAACTCTACGATGTTGCAATTTTAAAAGATGTAATCCGACCTATGGTTCTTGGATTTAAAACCACTGAAATTGCGCAACTAGTAAGCATGGATGAAGGGCAATCGCTTTAATTACCGCCGTATTGGTAATTCACAGAAGAGAAAACACGGTAATCAATATTTGGGAACAAATTGTGTCTGGCTTCCACTTCCGCAAGCCAAGATTCATCAATCTTTTTTTCAGTTATCTGCTCATATAAATGAAGAAAATTCAAAATATGCATTCTTGTACGGTTAACAGCATAATCAACCGTAGTACCAGCCTTGATAATAAAAGCCCAATCACTCGATTGCGCTAAAAGCAATTCTCTCAACGCTTGATTCAAAGCCCGCAAATTAATGGGATCGGGGGAAAGGTTATTGGAAGCAAGTTCCTCCATGCGATCAGCGCAAGCATGAAGATGCATGTAAATCCAATCATTTGAAGCTTCAAGCCAAACTTCACTATAGCCATTGTTTCCCCAACTAGACATAACCGGTCGGCAATGCTGAATATTGGGATGTTTTTCAAGATACTCTGGAACGGTGATACACTTGATTGTTTGTTGATCAAAATGCATTTTACGAAAGAGGAAATCAAGCCACTGCGGGCCTTCAAACCACCAATGCCCAAAAAGTTCAGCATCATAAGGCGCAACAATTAAAGCTGGGCGATCCTTCATAGCGCCGCTAAGCCACTCAACCTGTTTTTCACGATTAAACAAAAAATTACCTGCATGTTCCGCTGCTTTTTCAGTGGCTTGCTCTGGATGATAAGGCTTCTTTTCACCCGATCTCCCTGTAATTCTAAAGTATTTGATTCCAGTCATGGTACGGATACCAATTTGGTGCAAATGGGGCCTTAGATATTCAAAGTCTAAGTCGAAACCGATATCGTGATAAAACTCTCTGTAAGCATAGTCTCCGGGATACCCCTCTAATGCGCTCCACACTTGTTTGCTAGGTTCAGTATCTCTTCCAAATGCAAAAACAGATGAGCCAGTACATTGGATAGGCGCATAAATACCATAGGTGGGGCGTGGCTCTGCGAACAAAACGCCATGAGTGTCAGTGAAAAAATACGAGACCCCACACGCTTCGAGAATTTTTTCGAGGCCCTCAATATAACCGCATTCTGGGAGCCAGATCCCTTTTGGCTTTCTGCCAAAGTGCCTTTCAAATTCCTTCACACCAATTTCGATCTGAGCCCGAACAGCCCCAGGATTTGAACTCAGCAATGGCAAGAACCCATGAGTAGCGGCAGAGGTAATCAATTCCAAACTGCCTGAATCAAAATGTTTTTTGAACGAATGAAGAAGATTCCCTTTATGGCGATTTTCAAACCGATCAAGAATCATCTCAAATTGCGAGAGATACATTTTTGCAAGTTTATAAAACTCTGGCTCCCAGCGGGTGCGCTCCACTTCCTTTTTGGCAAGCACGATTAAATTATTGATGTATCGAACAAAACGTTGCGAAAGCAACGGATCTTCCAGCATAGATGCAAGAGTCGGAGTTATAGACATGGTCAAGCGCCATTGAACCCCATCTCTTTCCAAGTTATCAAACACTTCAAGCAATGGAATATAAGTTTCAGCCATGGCTTCATAAAGCCAATCTTCTTCTAAAAAGTCTTCAAATTCTGGATGGCGAACAAATGGGAGATGCGCATGCAAAACCAGGGTTAAATATCCTAATGGCATTAAATCTCCAACTCTAAATGTTTAACTGCAATAAAGGCCAACAATATAAATTCCATCCGTAAGCAAATTAAAAAGAAGAATTACCTTATATCCATTTACCATGAATCATGACCCTTGAACAACTTTGATTTCCCAAAAGAAGATTTTCCACTGGTTCAACAGTCGCATTAAGGTCGATGGGAAAACAACAAAGGTTTGCATATTTCCCGCGCATAAGACTACCATTTTTCCTATCCGCACGCAAAAGGGCAGCACCATTAATCGTAATCATTCTTAGAATCTGATCCGAGGATAATTGAGAAAATTTAGCTCTTACAAATCTTGCCTCACTTAGCACATTAAGATCGGGATTCGAAGAAAGCCCATCCGTACCCAAGGCTATTTCCCACCCCGCAGATAACATTTGAGGCATAGGATGTGGAGAAGAATTGAAAAAATCATGCGTGCGCGGGCAATATACCAACTTCCTTTTCTTTTCCGAAAAATCGGTCAAGCATGTTCCATGAACCAACACACTTTGAGAATTCCGATCCAGTAGTTGCAAGACATTTCTCACCGAGGGAACCATTCCTAATTCATCATAAACATTCTTTGCTATCAACCAATCTGCAAAAGGACCTTTCCTAGTTTGAAGTAATTCGATTTCGAGCAAAGTTTCCGCAAGGTGCATCTGCAATGGCAATTCCTGCTCAATCGCAAAATTCAACAATTCAATGCGAACACTATAGGGAGCATGCGGGCTAACCCCGGGAGAAAGACAATCCTGCGGCTTGATACGCTCCATCCAGCTTAAAAATGCTTCGAGTGCTGTTTGGGCCCGATCTCTATTCAACCCCAACAATTCGAAATAAACCACCCCACCCAGTTTGCTTTGAGAAAGCAAATCCCATGAATGTCCGCCCGCTGAAATATCGCCTATTAAGCAGACTCCTGCCTTCAGGGATTGGTCGATTCCTTTTTGTATATGCTCTTGCATTTGCAAAGGTGTTGTTGACATCCGATGGGCAATTACAGAATCAATCCACTCAAGAAAATTACTTCCATCTTTTCTTTCTTGAGGAAACCCTGTCAAGTCAAGGTGCGTGTGTGCATTCACCAACCCAGGCAAAAGAATAACCTCGCCTAGATTTTCATCAACCTCAATGGTGCCTGCCTTGGAAACCCCAGTTATTTTTTCACCTTCAATGTGAACCTGCCCCCATTCCAATGGCGGTCCATCGATGGGAACAACCCAGCGGGCAGACAATGTTTTTTGCTCTCCAGATTCTTTCAAGAAAACCCTCCGGAATACTCTTGTGCTTGCAAAGCTACTCTCCCCTGCGTACTACTTATCTTAGTAGCTGCAAGCACTGCAACGCCATGATGTTCCTCCACGATTCCTTGGACAACATAAGGTCCGACGGAAAGATGCGCAATCGGATTGCAATTTCCGGGGAATAAAACAACATCTGCAAGCCCCGTCTCATCTTCCAAAGAAATAAATTGCATTGGCTTTCCGGATTCTGTTTTTGTTCGCCTTGCGGTAGCCACGGTACCTTCAATTGTGATTTTCTTACCAATACTTCTAGAAAAATCATCACAACTTGTGATGTGCCCGAATCCAACAGGCGTGGCATATCCAGCACTAGCACGAAGCATCGCTATCAAAGGCATTTCCAATGTAAAACCAAGAGTTTGCCATTCGTCATGGGCTTTATGCAACTTTGAAACCTGCACAGGGGCCCAACGATCAGGAATACGGGGCGCAAAAAGTTCTTGCGTACTTCGCCGTAATTCAGATTCCGCTTGAAGATAAAGCACTGGTCTGGGAAGGCCAAAACAATCACAAGCACCAGACTGAACCAAAAGAACAAGAGTTTCTGCACCAGGCTTCAAGCGGGTAATAAGTTCAACCAGACTAGTATAGGGCCCATTGCGATCCCTTTCTTCATACAACAGCAACTTCAAATTTTGCGGAAGACCAGCAATAGCATCAAGACCAACACGAATACCGATTCCTTCAAGGCCAAAATTGCCACTAGAACGATTGACACAAGGCGCAAACAAAGGAATGCCAGCTCTACGAATCGCTTCAATATAAACATGCCTGGGATAAGTACCCTGATTATTATTTAATGCAGCAGTCCAAAATTCACGCGGATGATATGCCTTCAGCCAAACAGCTTTCCACGCAATGATGCCGTAACTAACTGCATGACTTTTACAAAACGAATAGCGGTTGAACTTGGACAATTGCAACCACAAGTCTGAAAGCGCCTGCTTCGAAATCCCAGAACCTTCACACAAAGTGAAGAACTCAATCGCCAAAGCCTTATACTGTTCATCAGTCTCCCACTTGGTAACCTTCTTACGAAAAGCATCCGCATCAGAAGGTGAAAGCTGTGCAAGCGCTTTTAACAACCTCAACGAATCATCCTCGTAAAGTAACATCAACTGGGTATCGCCCAATAATTTTGCAAGGGCGGGCTCAATGCTTGCAGGTTTCTCAATCCCCCTGCGCCTTCGAATAAATCTTTCCTTCATGCCAATCGATGCGGCACCTGGGCGAATCAATGCCAGCGACTGTATCACATCATCTAGACTATGCGCCTGCATCTGTACCAATAAATGCCTCATGCCGGGCGATTCCATTTGGTTAACACCGAGGGTATCACCACACAGAAGCAGTTCACCAACTTTTGGATCCTCTTCAGGCATATCTGCATGAGGCAAGATTCGTTCTCCCGCAAGCCTGGAAGCTTCATCCACAGTCGCAAGTGCCCGATTTCCCAAAAGATCAATCTTCACCAGCCCGATTTTCTCGACCGCATCTTTTTCATACTGGGTTATCACCACTCCTTTACGCGACCATTGCAAAGGCGCATATTCCTCGATCGGATTTGGTGTGATCACTATTCCACCTGGATGAATCGACAAATGGTGCGGCCTTCCCACCAACAATCGGGCATGAAAAAACATCTGTTTCCACTGCAATGGCTCCAATGGACAACCAGAATAATGAGGTGGCGCCAGTTCCCCTTTTCCCCCGGATATATAAGGCTCTAATCGCTTTTCCATCGCAGGGCCCATAGCACTGATTTGATCTTCCGAAAGCCCATGTATCTTCGCAGATTCACGCAACGCCGATTTGGGTTGAAGAAACAAATGCGAACTTATCCTTGCTGCATATTGCCTGCCCCTTTGCTCGAGCACATGATCAATCAGCGCATCACGGATTTTCCAATCGAAGTCGAGATCAATGTCAGGCAAATCAACACGCCCCATGTGCAAAAAACGCTCGAACACAAGATTGTGTCGCAGAGGATCAACATCGGTAATACCAAGCAAATAACAAACCAAAGAATTACCTGCAGAGCCACGAAGGGCAGGGGTATGACCGTCCGAGCGTGCCAACCTAGTGATCTCATTCACTGTAAGAAAGTAACCATCCAGACTGCGTGCATGAATTATCTTTAACTCTTCCCCCAACCGGATTTCTGCATCTTCGTTTTTATACAATCTGCGCAGGTGCATTCCTTCAACACACAAGGCCCTTAAATGCACCACAGATTCCATACCACGCGAATCTAAAGGTTCTGGAAGAATAAGTTCATGAGGCAGAACATCGACTTCAAGATTTCCTGCAAGTATGCTGGCATTGGTAAGCGCTTCAGGAATATCACAAAATAGTTCCTTAAATTCATTCAAGGGCAGCAAATGACTTTCTGGTCCAACATGATCATCCACCAATCGTTGCAAAAGAGTGCACTCGCGAATGGCTCGAACCACACGATACAATTCCAACAATCCCGGTTGGGCAAAATAACAACCATGCAAAGCGACTAGAGATACCCCCAATCGATCAGCACACTCAAGCAATTTTCGCTGACGAGAAGAAACTGAACGCCTACGCCCCGAACGATTAATCCCAGCCCACACTCTTGATGCATAAACAGGATGCAACAATTCCAAAAGCTCTGGAGTATCAACTAATAGGTGCAAACCTTGATTGAATTGCAGCAACAGTTCGCCGAGATTGGCATTATCATTCAAGTTTAACCTGCTGAGAATACAGCACAGACTTCGATAACCGGCACGATTTTGAATAAGCGCGACAACCGATTGAGTCAGCGTTCGCAATACTGAACCCAGAATGGGCTTGATACCATAACTCAACGACAAATCATGAAACGCAACTGCGCCCAGAAGGTTGTTCGTATCGGTCAAAGCGAGGGATGTATATCCAAGGCGGGCAGCAACCGAGATCAAATGCTCCGGGCTGGAAACACCTTGAAGCAGAGAATACCAAGAATGATTTAACAAAGAAGCAGCCATGGCACGACCTCCATAGCGTTAGTATACATTTGTACCTTATACTTGGTAGCTTAGCTTTTCTCATTACTTCTACAAAAATGAACCTTTCAACCCGATATTCCTCAAAACTTCCCACCCCACATCAACAGCCACATCATATAACACCTAAGGGCTTCATTCGTACTCGCATTGCAGGAAATCCATCTATGAACACTATTCTGATCCGATCCGGCAGAGTTATCGATCCTTCCCAAAACATTGATCAAATTGCAGATCTCTGGATCCAAGGCGATAAAATTCTTGGCATCGGCCCCAACCTCGCAGCAAATCCCGACCAGATCATTGATGCCAAAGGCATGATTGTTACCCCAGGCCTTATCGACATGCATGTTCATCTCCGCGAACCTGGACGCGAAGAAGACGAAACCATTGCAACCGGTGCTCACTCTGCAATCGTAGGGGGCGTCACCTCGGTCGCATGCATGCCAAATACTGAGCCTGCAATCGACACACAAGCTTCTGCAGAATTTGTCATCCTTCAAGCAAAGCGAGCAGGATACGCCAATGTGTTCCCAATTGGCGCGATTACTAAAGGGCGCGAAGGCAAAGAACTTGCAGAAATCGGCGGGCTAGTAAATGGCGGAGCTGTTGCATTTACCGATGATGGTACTCCCGTTGTCAGCGCAGAAATCATGCGCAGAGCCATGGAATACTGCAAGGGATTCGATAAAACCGTACTCAGCCATTCGGAAGATTTAGATCTTACCAAGGGTGGCGTGATGAACGAAGGAATCGAAAGTATGCGCCTAGGATTACGCGGCTTACCTGCCGCCGCAGAAGAAGTCATGATCTACCGCGAAATCGCACTTGCAGAACTTACCGGAGCAAAAGTTCATATTCTTCATGTTTCCACGAAGGGCGGCGTCGAACTGATCAGACAAGGAAAGGGCAGGGGAGTTAAAGCCAGCGGCGAAGCTTGCCCACATCATTTTACACTTACAGACAAATGCCTTCGCACATTCGACAGCAACTACAAGATGTCTCCGCCCTTGCGTACCCAGATTGATATAGATGCAATTTTGGTGGGACTCAAAGACAATACTCTGGAAGTTCTTGCAACCGATCATGCGCCACATGCCCCCGAAAAGAAAATGCGCGAACTAGATCAGGCGCCAAATGGTATCATCGGCCTTGAAACCTTTCTTCCAATTTGCATTCAAGCCCTAATAATTCCAGGCGTATTAACCTGGAGCCAAATGATCGAAAAAATGACCATCAATCCTGCAAAAGTATTGGGAATTGACCGAGGCACTTTAAAACCAAACGCGTGGGCCGATGTCACCATCATTGATCCAGATGTTGAATGGACTATCGATCCAAATAAGTTTAAATCCAAAAGTAGAAACTGCCCCTATGCAGGTTGGAAAGTAAAAGGCCGAGCGGAAAAAGTATTCGTAGCTGGGGTGCTTAAACAAGATAAAAGCCCACTATAACTCTAAGCTTTTATTCCATGATTCCAATTAATCCATGACAGCGATCGAAAAATGATTGAAGCTGAAAACCTAACAAAAGAATTTTTCATTTCAGGAAGTGATACCCCTTTCAAAGCGGTTGATTCACTTACCTTCAAAATCGAAAAAGGCGAAGTCGTAGGTTTACTTGGACCAAATGGCGCAGGCAAAACAACCACCATGCGCATCTTGTGTACCCTTCTATCACCAACCTCGGGTACCGCTAAAATCGCTGGGTTTGATGTATCCAACCAACCCGATGGTGTTCGAAAAAATCTTGGTTTCGTTTCCGCAGGTACTGGAATTTATGACCGATTAAGCCCTGAAGAACTTCTCCAATACCATGGCAGATTACATGGCGTAGATGATAAAACTATCAAAGAACGAACCGCAAACTTATTCGCTATATTAGGACTTGAAATGTACCGCCACAGGCTTGGTGCCAAATTAAGCACCGGTACCAGACAAAAAGTTTCCTTAGCACGGGCACTCATCCACGATCCGCCGGTTTTAATTTTCGATGAACCCACCGCAGGGCTTGATCTCATCAGCACCCTTGGACTTCTCGACACCATCAAAGAACTAAAATCACTTGGTAAAACTGTTTTATATTCAAGCCATCATTGCTCTGAAGTTGAGAAAATCTGCGACAAATCACTTATCCTCAAAGATGGTAAAATAATTTGGTTTGGCGACTGGAGAAACCAAGAACCTAATGCGCAAGGATTGGCAGAGTTCTTTCAAAAACTTTCGGGGTATACAACTCAACCCGAAACCATGTCAATTTAAAAACACTTCGCTTCTTAATGATTCATGGCACCCGAAATACCAACACGATAATATTCAGGCGACTGTGCCAGTTGAAACGCAAGGTCCACATCAGAAAGGTTAAACCATTTCCCAACCAAGCTTTCCCAAGGAAGATGTCTAGTTTGATTTAAAAAATCTAAAGCCTTCGCCAAATCTTCAGGTACATAATTATGAACTCCTACGATAGAAAGCAATTTTCGAACTACAATTTCCATAGGCAAACCAACAGGTGTGGAAGGAAATACCGAACCAACAAGAATTATTTTCCCTCCAATTCCAACACATTCAAATGCATTTTCAAAAGCAACAGGTGCACCAGTTAATTCAAATATGATATCAACACCTAAACCCTCAGTTAAATTAGAAACAACATCAGACAAGCCTGCTGGCAAAGTGCTTTGATCCGCACCAAATACACATGCTTTTAGTAATCGTTTTTCATTGGTGTCACAAACAATTACCAACTTTGCACCATAAAATTTTGCCATAGCGCAAGCGGTTACACCCAACATACCTGCACCCATGATTAGCACAACTTTTCCAGCCAAATTTCCAGCAACTCTAAATGCAGCAACATTAGTCGCAGTAGTACAATTTGCGGGGCAGACTACCTCCAAACTTAAACCTTCTGGAATTTTAAAAACTTTGGTTCCATGAACCAGAAGGATATATTCTGCTAAGCCGCCGACCCATGGATCTTCTGGATTATGCTTTTTATGCCCATATTTAAAATTAGAATCACACTTCTGCAGTTGCCCGCGTTTACAATAAATGCAATTGTCACAATTTGCTACAACGCTCCAAGTAACAAACGTACCTATTTCAAGATGATTACCTGAATAATCAATTCTTTTATTATTTGGCCCAAATGAAACTATTCTTCCTGCTATTTCATGCCCTAATACAGTAGGAACTTGAGCGCTCCTCCTACCAAGAAAAGTATGAACATCACTACCACAAATCGTACAACCTTCAACCTTAACCAGAATTTGATCCCCTACAGGATCCTTCAAATTAAAATTGCTAATTGCAAAGGAAGAACTTTTTTTTTCAAACAAAGCTACCAGGCCGGAATCTGACATCATAAACCCCAAACCAATTAAAACAATTTAAGTAGTACTATCTCTAACTTTTTTTACAAAATAAATCCAAGTAAAAACAACTAGAACACAACTAATAACGGATATCAAAGCAACCATATTGACAAACAAATTTAAAATCGAAATTTGATTCGAAACAAAAGAATTAAAAATAATAACCCCAACATATCCCAAATAACCGATCGCATCGGCGAGGTACATAAGATAACCGCAATTACCTTTTTCACGTGTCATCGCAAGTAACCGCTCAAAAATAGTTGTGTGAACAACAACATAAGGTAAATACAAACCGAGTCCAACTAATACCATAAACCAAAACCCACTTAAAAAATTAGCCTGTAATCCGATAACAGCAATTAAAGTTAAAATAAAACCAAGCAGGCAGATAAACAATCCTAAATAAAAAGCCTTCCTGTTATCCTTAACCAAAATCATCACACTGCTTGAAACTACAATTCCCAAAGTAACCCATAATTCAGAAATAGTAAAATTCGCAGGTTTACTTTCAAAACCTAGGCCTTTCCAAATCTCTGGGGCAAAGTCCGCTCTGATACTTCGAAGGATTGTAACTAAAAGATAAACAAAAATGATCAACGAAAGCCCAAGATAATATTTTGAAAAAAAACGCTTTCTATCATAAACAAACATAGGGGATCGTTCCGAACGAGCAACAATATCTACTGACATCGGTTGCGGTATCCTTGAAAGCATCCAAGTAAAAACCAAAAGAGGAATTACAAAAAAAGCTCCAGAAACAAATGGCATAAAATTTTCTGATACTCCATTTTGAAGCAAAAATGAACCTACTGATTTGCAAAAACCATCTGCTAAAATAAAACTTGCACACAAAAACCCTAGTAATGCTTCCGTAAACCTTCGCCCTTCCAAAAAACCCATAACTAACCCAAACACCATACCCAATGACAAACCATTGAAAAACAACATCATGCAATTCATCGGCACAGGTAAAAGAGCAAAAGCTAATAAAGAAATATGAGAAAACCCAATCAAAACAAGAATTCCAACAGCTCTGCCGTGGTAGGGCATTTCGGATATAAATTTGATACCAATAAATTTTGAAAAGGTGTAACCGAGAACCTGACTCGCAACTAATATTGTTTTAAAATCAAAACCAAAAAACTCTATTTCAGAAAAACCAGCAGCAGTAAAAGGTTTTCGAAACCCATACATACAGAAATATGTTCCAAATGCAGCAACTATTGCCCAAAGTGCAGAAAATAGATCCGCATTTTTTTTCATAATCAGATTAAAAAATCTCATTAATCAAATGTAACCATTAATTAGCAACCGAATCCTTATTTTTTCAAAAGTTAACATAAATTTCATATTAGTTATCAAAATCAACACAATTTTGTTTTTATGCTTGCCATTCATTTAAGAAAATAGAAACTAACTTAGTTTTTAATTTTATGCGGATAACAACTAATGTCATTAAAACAAAAAATAGGAATTGTTGGTGCTGGAATTGTTGGCTTATCACATGCCTGGAGTGCTGCTAAAAGAGGTCATTCCGTAACAGTTTATGAAAGAACTCCGAAAGCTTATGGTGCATCAATTCGAAATTTCGGGATGGTATGGCCTATCGGCTTACCACACGGAAAACTATATCAAATAGCATTAGAATCACGAGATTATTGGCTCGAATTGCAAAAGAAAGCAGGCATTTGGATTAACCCTTGTGGTTCAATGCATTTGGCACATGAAGAAGATGAATGGGAAGTATTGCAAGAATTCGCAAATATAGCGCCCAACCTTGGCTACGATTGCAATTTAGTAAACATTAATCAAATTATAAAAAAATGCCCATCAATTAACACCACAAAACTTAAAGGGGCACTCTGGAGCCCAACAGAATTGTGCCTAGATTCTCCAAATGCAATCAGTGCAATACCCCATTGGCTTAAAGAAACCTATGGGGTAAATTTCTTTTTTGATTCTTTGATAACGAAAATTCAACACCCAAACATTATTGACTCCAATGGAGAATCAAATTCCTTTGACCAAATATTTATTTGCACAGGCCATGACTTTCAAACCTTATATCCTTCTACCTTTAAATCTTCAGGTATCAAACAATGCAAATTACAAATGCTTAAAATTGGCTCCCAACCAAATGGTTGGTCAATGGGGCCTCACTTAGCAGGCGGGCTAACCATTCGCCATTATAAAAATTTCCAATCATGTAAATCACAATCAAAAGTGAAAGAACGCTACGCTCAAAGCTCACCAGATTTTGACAAATTTGGAATCCATGTAATGGCATCACAAAACCAATCAGGAGACATCATCACAGGAGACTCCCATGATTATGACCAACCAAACGACCCCTTCGCTAATGAAGAAATTGACAATTTAATCATTCAAGAAATTGAAAAAATGATACATTTACCAAGTAAGAAAATCAAAAATCGATGGTTGGGTTTATACGCCAAACATCATGACTTAATTCAATTCATTAATAGTCCTGAAAATGGCGTAACAATTGTAAATTCAACAAGTGGACTTGGAATGACACTTTCTTTTGGCTTAGCTGAAGCATTTTGGCGCGGAGAAGTATTAACCAAAAATCAACCAGGATAAATAATGAATAACAAAATCACTGCAATCATTTTTGATTGGGCTGGAACTATCATTGATCAAGGAAGTTGTGGCCCGATTCACGCATTTATTGATATATTTGCAACCAAAAGCATAAAAATCATAGGAGAACAAGTTCGAGGCCCAATGGGGATGAACAAAATTGCTCATATCAAAAACCTTACTGAGTTACCTGAAATTCAACATCAATGGGTTAAAAAACATGGGCAACCTCCTCAAGATAAAGATATTCAGGAATTATTCGGCTTGTTTGAAACAGCTTTAGAAAGGAACCTTTTACAGCATTCGAAATTAATTCCAGATGCTGCAAAAACAATTCAAGGTTGCAGAGAGAGAAATATAAAAATCGGAAGTACAACAGGTTATTCAAGATCTCAAATGAATATAATTATTCCAGAAGCAAAAAAACAAGGCTTATTTGTTGATTCTGTGGTTTGCTCCTCAGATGTACCAGAAGGAAGGCCATCGCCTTGGATGATATTTGAAGCAGCAAAACAACTTAAAGTTTATCCGCCTTCCACTTGGGTAAAAGTGGACGACACCTTGGTTGGAATTGAAGAAGGAAAAAATGCAGGGGCTTGGACTATTGGAGTAACTAAAACAGGAAATCTGGTCGGGCTTGGAGATTCCGAATTAATAACCACAACTCCTGATGAATTAAAAAAAAGAATTTCAAATGCTGAAAAACTTTTCCACCATATTGGCACTGATTTTATTATTTCAAGCATCGCGGATATAATGCCTGTGCTTAAAGAAATTGAAGAAAGAATGAAATACGGTGACCTCCCTAAACGGTTATCTCCAATAAACTGAAACTAACTCCCGATATTTTTATTTGCCATTTCATTTACAACACCATAAGATTCAATGATGTAGGTGTCTGATCGTTTGCTGCGATCAGAAGAATAGGGAAAACGGTTTAAATCCGTTGCGGGGCCGCCGCTGTAATCGGTGTATGGTTATCACAAAAGCCACTGTGAAAACGGGAAGGCTGATAATCACAGGGAACATTAGTTTCTTAATACCGAAAGCCAGAAGACCTGCCTACAAATTCCAAGCCATTTGCTGCGGACGCAGGCAAAGAGCACAAAAGAAATAACTACCACATTGGTAGCCGTATTTTTTTTATATGTTGCGTCCTTTAAACTTTTGCAAAAGGTTTGGATGCATCATGATAAATAAAAAATTGAATCTTTCAAATAAAGCTTTCACTCTTATCGAGCTTCTTGTTGTTATTGCTATCATTGCGATTTTGATTGGCCTTTTACTGCCAGCAGTCCAAAAAGTTAGGGAGGCTGCCACCCGAATTCAATGTTCCAATAATCTTAAACAACTTACTCTTGCAGTGATGAATTATGAAAACACCTTCCAAGTTTTACCTCTAAGTTATTCAACTCCAAGTCCTTCCAACTGGCCTTATTCCACCACCTACTGGTTTGGTTTGGTTGATACCTCCAACAAAGCTGATACAGCAAACGGAATTTTAACTTCCTTCTACGAAAACAGCACAAAAGTAACCCAATGCCCAGGCCTCGATAAAAGTAACATAAAATCTCCATACACAACTACAACCGGAGAATATGCAACAGGGGGTTATGGCTACAACCGTTGCTTAGGGATCACCTACTGGAATTCCGGGAACTGGACTAACCCTGTATTCATGAAACGACGAATTACCGAATTCCAATCCACATCCACAACTTTTATGTTTTCAGATTCAGCTTTGATTTCGACCTATTCAAACCCTATTGAAGCGCAGGAATCTTACAGCCTTGCTGCCCCTTTTGCTACTTATAATGGTTCAACGCCTCAACCTACCACACACTTTAGGCACTCAGGCGACACCGCAACAGTTTCATTTTTAGATGGGCATATAGAAACTCGTACTGCGGTCCCCTTTGCTACCCCTGCATCATGGAATGCAACATCTGTGGCTTTGGCACAAAAATTAAAAATTGGGTATCTATCTGATACAAACATGGCTTACGATGGTAAATAATTAATCGATGCTTCCATTCGTAAGATTTTTCTATATTTTTTCCTATGAAGCATTATTTATACGAACGAAAGAATATTTAAATCATGCCAATGCGAAGCATGTTAAAATCCAAAATCCATAGAGCCAAAGTAACACAGGCTGATTTGGAATATGAAGGCAGCATAACCTTGGACGCTACCCTCCTTAAACTCGCAGACATTCTTCCAAATGAAGAAGTCCATATCTGGAATGTAACTCGAGGCACCAGATTTCGCACGTACGCAATGCTTGGCGAAGAAAACTCTGGCGTTGTTTGCGTTAATGGAGCTGCAGCCCACCTTGCATCAGCAGGTGATCTAATTATTATTGCAAGTTACTCCCTGATAACCGATGGGGAATTGATTCCACCACCCAAAATTGTTTTTGTTGATTCCGCCAACAAACCAAAGAAAATAGGGCAAAGCGAAACACCAGGCCCTAGTTCCCCTAAAAACTAATCCCAAACCTATTTCTTGATCATTACTTATTTTGCATTCATTGCTGTATATCGATGCGTAGGAACAGGCCTTCCAGGTTTAAAACTTTGCGTTTTACCTAAAACTGTTTTGGCATTTATAGAACTACAAACTTTACCAACTATTTCACCAACTAACTTTTCAAGAATAACAGGGTCCAGTGCAACACGTGCATTAATGATTAAATCAAATTGATTGATTTTAGTGTTGGAGGAAAGTGATAGTTCAGGCATTGTTCCATTGGATACTAGATTGGCAACTCCAAATGCTCCATCCGCCAAGCCGATAGCTTTTAAATGTGCAACTTCTGCATTATGGCTAACCAATTCTTTTCTTAATTTTTCAATAACATCAAGAAGAATAGCATCAACATCAAGAGGTATATCAGATTGAAGTTGCAGAGTACTGTTTAACCAGCCAAGTTCTGCTTCACCTTCGGCATAAATATCGTAATCAATTTCTAATATCTTTCGCCCAAAGCCTCCTTTTTGATCCAGCAACACTGCAAGCTCTTCAATGCCTGTACCAATCTTTGCAGAGATTTTTAAAACAGGTACACCCGGAAACTTCTGAGCCACAAGTACTAGTAATTCATTTAACTGGGTAGGATTTAATTCATCAATCCGATTAATAACAATCGCATCAGCTTCTTCAAGTTGTTTGATAAATATATATGCGGCCTTGGGTGAAAATCCACTGCCCACTTCATCTTTTAAAATTTTAATTCCATGACTTGGTTTAAAAATCACAGGGTAAGGAGCTACATCAAAACGATTGCCATACAAATCTTTTAACGGCTGAACAACAGTGGCAACGAGATCGGTGCAGGAGCCCACGGGTTCAGCAATAATCACATCAGGACGATTATTTTCTTCAAGAGAACCAATACGATCAACAAGCTCATCAAATTTGCAACAAAAACAAGCTCCCGCAACTTCTTCTACAGTTAACCCTTGCGATCTAAGACTATTGGTGTCAACCAAATTTACAGCCTGATCATTAGTGACTAATGCAACATTAAAGCCTTTAGATTTATAGTGAGCTGCAAGTTTAGACATCGTGGTGGTTTTTCCAGCACCAAGAAATCCACCCAACATTACAAATTGAATTCGCTTCATTAAAAACCTCACAAAAAATTACGATTTAAATGAGCCATGCAGTTTATACAAACCGCCACCAAGAACGGCCCCAACAGAAGGAGCAAGAATATAAATGGTAAAAAAACCGCCTCTTGGGCCAGGAATCGCTATACTTCCCCATCCAAAAAAATAAGAGACCAATCGTGGACCAAAATCACGCGCCGGATTAAAACAAGCTTGTGTTAAAGGAGCAATTACTGAGATTAAAACCGCCACTGTTAAACCAATAAAAAGAGGCGCCAGATTTGATTCTGGTGCTTTACTGTTGGATGAGTCAGTTAAAGCAAATATGACACACGCAAGAATCATCGTTCCGAAAAGTTCTGCTAAAAAAGCGTTAAAATGAGAAACTTTAGAATCAAATGCTATCCGTTTTGAAAGGTCATACAACCCTTCCGAATTTGAAAGAGGCCCAGGGTTAGGAAAATATTCTCCATAACACATTGCAGTAAGTTCACTACCAGTTTCACCGCGAATAATGCCCCGCTCTATTTCCCTTTGTATGATGTAAGGTTGGTAAATGACAAACAGAAAAAAAGCAGCAACCATTGCACCTAAAACTTGGCTGGTTACATATGGAAATACTTTACGAAAAGGGAACATTCCCCAAAATGCAAAAGCTAATGTCATTGCAGGGTTCAAATGGGCACCACTAATATGATTAGTACAATAAATCGCAAGTGTAACCCCAATGCCCCATACAATAGCAACTTGCCAAAGACCAGATTGAGAACCAGTTAGAACTGCACTATGAACAACCCCACACCCAATAAACACAAGTAAAAAAGTCCCCAAGGCTTCCGCAAAACAACAAGAGAACAATCCAGATTCATTTTTTTTGTCCAATTTACGTACCCTTATAAACAACATTTCTTGGAAATTTTAGAGAACTCAAGCCTGCAACAACCTAGATCCAAATGGCCTGTAGAACCTGAAACACCCAAACCTGACTGCAATTCGTAATAAATAAACCGCCCCATGCGATTAGATTTTACCAAACCAGCTTTCCTTAAAATCGAAAGATGGTGAGAAACCTTTACCATATGCTTCCCAAGGCAAGAAGCCAATTCTCCAACATTGCGCGATTTTTCACTTAAACATTCAATAATCCGCAACCTCTGCGGATCCGAAAGCAACGCGAGCATATGAGAACAGTGAACAGGTTTAATATCAAGCAACCCAACTCTCCAAAAAATTGATACTTAACACTTACATAAGACTATCATTTAGTAATTTAATTTCACTAACAAATATGTCTACTAAATTTAATAATTTTAACTAAGCTCAGATGCTTCTTATAACAGCCAAATTGCTGTATATTATAGTGGTGGTCCTGTGCTTCACTAGGAATATTTTTCAACATGCGCTTTACCAAAGGTTTTACATTAATCGAACTTCTTGTCGTCATTGCAATCATTGCAATACTGATTGGGTTACTTTTACCTGCGGTACAAAAAGTAAGAGAAGCTGCTGCCAGAATTTCAGGTAGTAATAATTTAAAACAACTTGGAATGGCTACACTTAATTTTGAGTCATCAAATGGGCATATTCCTAATAGCGGCGGTTATGATTACAGCCTGCCAAACAATTCTATCCCTTACACAACACCTAATGCATTCACAACCATTCCCGGTTACGGACAATTTCGCCCCCGTTGGGGAGACCCAAACAAACAAGCAAACAAACAATTAGGATCTACTTTTTACTCTCTTTTACCTTACTTAGAACATGAATCCCTTTTCAGAGATCCAATCGCCTGCTTCAAAACAGCCGTAAAAACTTTTTATATGCCCATGAGAAGATCCCCCCTTCCACAGGTTGTTCCTACAAACGATTCAGTTTATCCAGGGTATTCCTATAACGATGGAGGGCAGGGGGCGAACGCTCGAACTGATTATGCAGCAAATGATCAGGTTTTTTTCACCACCTATGCAGGTTGGGGCAAAGTATCATCTTTAACCGGCATCCTTGATGGAACCTCTAATACCATTTTCTTTGGTGAAAAAGCCTTGGCACAATCAGCTTATAACTCTGGATCATGGTATTGGGATGAACCTTTCATCATGGGAGGTACCGGTGGGACCGGCAGATGTGGTTCCGAACTTTATTCTGACTCACAATTAAACACTTTCCCTGATAGAGTTTCAGGAACAGGGTGGTCTGTTGCAAATACCGGGGAATCATGCGGAGGCGGAAATTGGGGAAACACAAGTTTTTCAGGAGGGCCACAATTTACGTTCGGCGATGGCAGTGTTCGCACCATTAACTACAACACCCCCTCACCCAAAATCCAATTATTGATACGCCCCACAGATGGGCAGCCTATATTATTGGATTAACAAGACACCAAAATGTTTAATTATAAAATATTATTTACAATAGCAGTTGTTTTTTTCATAACAGCTTGCAACCAAGATAAACCAAAGCTAGTTAAGGTTAACGGGAAAATTACATATAATGGGCAACCTCTTACTGCTGGAAGTATTAACTTTCATCCTGCTTCAACAAATACATTTACCAAAGACAATCCAAGCAGCATCCTGCAAGAAGATGGTTCATTTAACATGAAAACCTTTCCCTATGGTGATGGCGTTTCACCAGGTGAATACAAAATAACCTTAGCACCTCAACTAGCTTCCAGAATCTCATTACCAAACTTAGCATACCCAGAAAAAACTAATGTTAAGATCATGGTTCCAGAAATAGGACTTGAAAATTTCATCCTTGAAATTGGATCTTTAAAAATCAAATAAATTCAAATACAATCCCAAAGGTTTTGGTTTTCAATGCTTGATAAAGCCTTAAGAAAAATTATAGACCCCGCATTAAATCCGGTTGCAACCATATTGGTAAAAACTGGTTTTAATGCTAATAGCATAACAATAATCGGGTTTTTAATCGGAGTTGTTGGCTGGATAGCTTTAGCAATGAATCTTTATTATTTAGCACTAGGAATGATTATTTTAAATCGAATTTTTGATGGATTAGACGGATTAATAGCACAAAAAACAACGAAAACAGAAATAGGTGGATACCTAGATATTGTTTTCGATTTCTTATTTTATTCTGGAGTGCCCTTCTTTTTTGCAATCGGAAAACCTGAAATTGGATTACCAGCATCATTTTTAATATTTAGTTTTATTGGAACAGGAAGTTCATTTCTTGCATACTCTGCAATAGCTGCAAAACATAAAACTACAAATGAAAAATACAAAAACAAAGCGATATATTATTTGGGTGGAATAACCGAAGGGACAGAAACAATTACCTTTTTCTTGTTTATTTGCTTAAAACCAGATAAATTCACAGAAGCAGCTTGGATATTCGGAGGTTTATGTTGGATAACAACTTTCACTAGAATCTACACAGCATTTATAGATTTCAAAAACCTGAAAACCACCTAATCATCAAATAGAGCAAAACATTAAATGACAAATATTCTTATGAATAACAGAAGAACCTTTTTAGCCTCACTAGCATACCTAAGCAGTAATTTACTACCAAGCTGTAACGAAAAAATTAAAAGAGAAGGACCTTACTCTGGAAAAGAAATCAACATTTTTGTTTATGCTGGGGGGCATGAACAAACCATGCGAGAAATTTTTGTCCCAAAATTCGAAAAAACCACAGGAGCAAAAGTAAACCTTCATCCAGGTTGGTGGGAAGGGTTAGCTAAATTAAAAACCGCACCGGCTAATAATCCGCCATTTGACCTCATGATTTGCGATGCTACTCAAGGTTACCCAGCGATTAGAGAAGGGCTTTTTGCAAAACTTAATCTTAATAATATTCCTAATCACAAAAACCTATACGAACCAACAATTAATAATTGGGTTTTCAAAGAAGGGTATGGTTTAACATATCCAGATTCAGTAATGACACTTGCCTACAACAAAAATCTAGTGGCGGAAGAACCATCTAAATGGGAAGACCTAATTAAACCAAATCTAAAAAACAAAATAGGCTTTTACAGTTCCTTTTATCTTTCGTTATTTACCTTCGCATGCATGAAAGCAGGATCTGAAAATCGACATGGTACCGCACACGAAATGATAAACAACAATTTAGACGAAGTTCTTCGCTTTGCCCGGAGTTACCGAGATAATGTAAAATTATGGTGGCCTACATCTAACGACATGATACTAGCGTTAGCAAATAAAGATATCACCGCAGGCAACATGCATAGCCCGGAATACATAAAAGCAATACGAGAAAAAAACTCATTAGGAGCAAATGTTCCCCTTAACGACAGAGCATTTGTTCAAGTTTTCTGGTCTATTCCCGCAGAATCTAAAAATAAAGAATTAGCTGAAATAGCAATAAACGAACTTTTTTCAGATGAAATCCAACTCGAATTCTGCCGCAGAGGATCCGCAACTTCCATTCTCGCAGTAGCAGAAACCATAGCAATGGAAGATTCTTTCTGGAAAAGCATTTATCCTCATACAAAAGAACAATTTAACTCACTCCAATATTATCCTTACGATACATATTCAAAAAATTGGAAAGAAATATCTGAAACCTGGGATCGCACAATTTTGCGAAAAGGTTAATCAAAAAATGGAAAATAAAATTAAACTTGAGAATCTCACTTATTACTACAAAGATAAAAAAGCAGTAGACAATATATCTTTATCTTTGCATTCTGGGAAATTTCTTACAATTTTAGGCCCATCAGGGTGTGGGAAAACAACAGTTTTAAAACTCATAGGTGGTTATCTTTCCCCATCAAAAGGATCTATTTTTATTGATAACACTGATATCACTTTAACGGGCGCTTGTTCCAGAAAAACAGGAATGGTATTCCAAAATTACGCATTATTTCCACATCTTAGCGCACGAAAAAACATTTCATTTCCACTTGAAATAAGAAAACTCCCAAAAAACGAATGTGAAAAAAAAGTAAATGCTATCAGTGAATTAATAGGACTAACCCAAAAAGAAATAGAACGAAAACCTTCTGAACTTTCAGGGGGCCAACAACAAAGGGTAGCTCTCGCCCGAGCTTTAGTTTTTGACCCTCATTTACTTCTTTTAGATGAACCACTTGCGAATCTGGATAAAACATTAAGAACAAAGCTTCGTAGTGAAATTCGAAGATTACAAAAAGAAATTAATATCACAACAATTATGGTTACGCATGACCACGAAGAGGCGATATCAAACTCAGACCTTATCGGTGTTATGGATCAAGGTAAACTAATGGAAGTTAATGATCCCAAAATCATTTACGACAATCCTCAATCAGTTTTTGTCGCTAATTTTCTTGGTGAAACAAATATAATTCCAGCTAATTTCTTCAATATCTCAAAAAACGGAATGGCTCATATCAGGCCAGAGAAAATAAAAATTGAAAATCAAGCTAATGAATGTAATTGGAAAAAAAACGGAATTATTACTGGTATTACATTTATGGGAACTGACTTCCTGATCGAATTAAAAACAATCGAAGGCGTTCATTTTAAAATTCTAACGAGAAATCCGCCTTCATTTCAAGTCGATTCAATTATTACCATGGGAATAGATATTGAATCCGTCTGGTTGATTCCTAACAACCTTAAAGACGTATAATGAACAAAAAATTAATACCATTCATGTTTATAATTCCCGCATTAACTCTAATAATACTGACGATTATTGCACCGCTATTTTTAATGATTCGAGTCAGTTTATTTAAACGACCAGACGGAACAGGATTTTATATACCAGATACATTTTCGCTTCAAAATTATCAATCAGTTTTCGACACATATGGGATAAGCATCATAATTAATACTATTATTTTTGCATTAGAAGTTTCGTTCTTTTCAATATTATTTGGTTTTGGTTTCGCTATATTAATGAAAGAATTATCAAATATTTGGCGAATCATTAGTTTCATCTGTTTACTTCTACCAAAATTTATTAGCCCATTAATAATTGTTTTTGGTTTACAACGATTACTTGGCAGTCATGGCATGATCAATGAATCATTAATTTCAATACATTTAATCAATGAACCTCTAGATTTAATTAGAAATCATTTTGGCGCATTAATTGAAGAAATTTATTTAACTATTCCTTTCGTAACATTATTTTTATTTTACCAATTAAACTCTATTGATAAAGAAACCCATAATGCCGCTACAGGATTAGGCGCAAGTCCTTATCAAGTTTTCAGAAAAATCACATTACCAATGTGTTACCCTGGAATCTTAATCATTTGGCAACTTTCCATAGCATGGAATTTAGGTTCTTTTTTAGGACCTTTATTTTTAGGTAACCCATCAAATATAACTATTTCTTGCGAAATTTATCACCAAGCTTTTGAAATAGGAAATTGGCCCCTAGCAGCAACATGGGGAGTATTAATGACTGCGATCATAATTACATTTCTTTGGTTACCAAAATTAACAATTTCATTTATGTTTCCAGAGAACTCAAAATGAAAAAAACCTTTGTCAGAATTTTACTTTTAAGCATTTTAGTTTTTTTGATTTTACCAATCATAATAAGTTTAAGTATTGCGTTTTCACCCGATTCATTTTTAACCATCCCAACCAGCAACTGGACTTCCAAATGGTTCTATGAATTCTTTTACCAAACCCGTTGGACCGAAGCTTTTTCACGAAGTTTAATAATGGCAACACTTTCTACATTTCTAAGTTTAACATTAGGAATGCCATTAGCTTACGCAATGGCAAGGTTAAACATTCCTTGGAAGAAACTAATCCATGGAAGCATTTTGCTTCCCTTAATAATACCACCCGTAATTATAGGAATGGGAGCACTTCCGGTGTTTTACGCAATGCAACTTAACGGCACAATATTCGAAATAGTTATAATGCACAGTTGCTTGATTTTACCAATCATATATTTAATTCTAAAAAACAAAATCCAGAATATAAACCCAGAAATAGAAAATGTCGCAATGGGGCTTGGTGCTGGAATTTTCGAAACCTTATGGTTCATCACTTTACCATTATTATTTCCAGCAATTGCAATATCTGGAATTTGTGGATTTGGAATTTCAATCAATGAAACAATGGTAGCAATATTTATGGCAGGTCCAACAAACGAAACAATCTCAACAATAACTTGGTCACAATTAAAAGAAGCACCTACCCCACTAATCGCAGTAGCATCAATAATTAACTTAATTATTATTCTGATTGGAGTAGGATCAATTAAAATAGCATCAACAAAGTCATCAAGAAGCAATAACTGAAAACAAAAGACATTAAAAATTAATCAATTACTCAACTAATAAAAGAAAAAGAAAATAAATGACTAGATTACTTATCAACAGAAGCTTTTTTTTGGTATTCGGATTTCAAATAAATCGGATCCATTAATTTATCTTTAGATTGCCTAGCTCTAATTGGATCATTTTTTACTTTGTCGAACAAAATAGAAAGATGGTAAAGTGCTTTTGCATGCTCATCGGTATCTTGGTTATAAAGAGTATCAACAATTAAAAAAGCCCAAAAAGCTTGAGGCTCTTGATTCTTTTTGAGGTAAAATTCACCAAGTAAATTAAAAGCTTTACTTCTAGTAAACACCTCATCACTTGAATCAATAACTTTGTTTAAATCAACTTCTACAGTATTTAATTGATCATTTAGCAAATTAGCTTGGGTTTTAACAAGAAGCACTTGAACCCGCCTTGGATCACCTTCTAAAATCAAAGAATCAACTTCTTTTAATTTTGCTTCAGCTTCAGCCATACGATTAGTCCGCATCAGCAATTTTAGCACTAAAAAATCAGAATCAGTTTTAATTTCTTTAGGAACGCCTGGGAGTTTACCTATTCCTTGATACAACTTTAATGCAGCATCAAAATCGCCTTTAATTTCTTGCAATTCTGCTTCAATTTTGAATGCACTTAAAGTCATCCACGAATCTGGATTGTCAATTCGAACGCCAGTTAAAGACTTAATTGCATCTGGCAAAATATCAGGTTTTAATTTAGCTAAATCAGCTTTTACCTTTGCAATTCGATAATTAAGATATTTTGAAAGCCTTATATCAGACTTAATTTTTGGTAATAATTCTGATACATCTTTAATTGATTCTTCATAAAGCTTTATTCGATCAGCTTCTTTAGTAGTTGCAAGATTAGCCCTAACCTCTTTTCCTAAAGCACTTTTTAATTCGATAGAACCAATTACAGTACTTGAATAATTGACATTTATAATATCTACTGAAGGAATAAGCTTAGGAGTTGGTTCTTTTTGGATTTTAATTGTCAGACCTTTAACACTATCACCGGTAATTAAACCATTTATCTCATTTTCCCCTTTTTTAGTTTTATCGATATACTTCACAGAATCCTGCGCCAAAACAGAAAACACAAAAACCATCATAAAACCGCATCCAACGAAAAGCCTAGCACAATTTCTTAACATTATTTCTTATCTCCCGTCTTGGGTGCTGAATTACCAGCATCAGTTTTTGTTCCAGAAGCAGCACGTTTTGCTTTTAATGCTTCGTAAGCTTCTTTAAGCTTATTTTCACTGAAAAACAAATCATTAAACCGTTTTTTTGAATCAATACTTCCAAAATCAGGCTGCGAAGATTCAAGTTTTTCAATCAAACCAGCAGCATCAGATAAACCCTTAGCAATTTTTGCAGTATCCTCTGATTTTTCACCATATTTATAAAGCCCGTAAACCATGTGGTAGTAAGCTTCCAAATATTTTTCCTTGATTTGGTTATCACTCGATTTACCGACTAAAGCCTTGACAATTTGGCTTGCCATCGAAGAGGAAACACTATACTTCTCTTGGGATTCAACTAATTTTACTTTTTCCAATAAAGAATCAATATCTTTATTTCCCCAACCCGGCGCTTGTTTAGTACCTATGATTTCATCGATTAATTTGTTAGCTTCATCAAACTTTTTTAAATACCGCAATTCTCGAGCCTGCTGAAGCTGAATGCCCTTGTAAATAGAAACAGCTTTTGTGTCGTTAGAATCTTTAGGTTTTTCAGCTTTTTTAAGAAGATCCAAAGCTTTCTCATTCAACCCCATGGTTGAATAATTAATTGAAATAAGCCTTACGAGATCGTTGGTTATAGCCTTCTTTTTAGAGGAATCTTCTTTCGTTACATCATCAAGAATAGTAGTAAATCCTTTGACAGCAGTTTCGAGAGCCTTGGCATCGCCTTTTTTACGAAGGTCCTTAATTTGTTCACCAATCAGAGAGTTCAGTTGCAATAAAACAACATTTGCAGTTCCAGAAGCTTCTGCATCAGAGGATAAATACTGAAGTGCTTTAACAACTTTACGGGCTTTTTCTATATCCCCAATTGAGATATTCGCCTGTAAAGCCATACCAAACAATGCAGAACCAAGCTGCAAATTCTGTTTTATTTCAGGTGTCTTACCTTCACTTGCTTTTTGAACCAAAGGATCTAATAATGCTGACACATCGGCAAGTTTTGATTGATTAAAACTAGTATTTGCAAGCCCATAAAGAGCAAATAATTTTAAATTTTCAATATTATTAACAATTGCTTTTCGAATCTCATCATCCTTAGATTGATCCATATCAAGCCGGTTGCTTGGCTTTGATAATTCGACAGACAAGTAATCAGAAAGTTTTTGCAAGTCTACGTAACGTTTTGCTAAATAATATTCACCACCGAGTTTAGCTTTAGCAATAAAATATACTTTAATCACCGATGGCTCAGAACCTTCAGAAGGAAACTGAATAGCTTCAAACGCCTTAATTGCTTTTGCTCTAAATTTCCCATCTTTAGTTTCTCCTTCAGCAGCAAGCGCAGCGTTACCAAGCTCATACATACAAAAAGGAAAACCTTGATAAGTAGGATTTACTTGTTCAAGAGTTGCGACCGCATCTGAATATTTTTTATCCTTAACCATAAACATCGCAAGTTGATGGCGAGCATTATCACCAGGTGTATCACTCGGCCAACGCTCCATCATCATTTTGCCAAACAAAGCCATATCGCTTTGGGCAGACTTAATTTTATCTTCAGTAGCACCTGATTTTTCTAATTCAGCAAGTTTTTGACTATAGGCCCCTAAAGTATAAAGGGAAGCTGTAGCAGCTTGAGAAGATCTTGGGTCATCAATTACAAACTGCTTACCCACTGCAATTGCTTCATCAAATTGCTTTTCATTAAAATAATAAAACGCTAGCATTGCACGAGCATTATTAACTTCATATTGATTAGTACCCGAACCCTTTTTCATGGTTTCTTTGGCTTCTTTTGTTTCAAGCCCTTGCTTAAGTGAAGCAATCACTGTTTCAGCATGCCCTTTTCTTTTCTTTTCTAAATCATCAGGACTGGTGTTTTTACCTTCTTCTGCAACAATCTGGGAAATCTCATATTGGGCTCGGGTAAAGCAATCTTCAAACGATTTCAAATCAGAAACTTTTTTCGTAAAAGCACCTTGCTCCTTCATAAGACTAATCTTTAAATTTCTAGCCTCATCTGTATACTCATTTTCAGCCTGCTCAATTTCAGTTAATTGTTTACGAGCAAGTGTAAGCAACTCAGCTTTTCTTTGAGGATTAGTAGCAACCGCTTTACCGCGATATTGTTCAATATAACTTTTCGCAAGCAACATTCGAATACCATAACCCTCCGGTGTTTTCACATACGCTTTATAATCATCAAGCCATTTATTACCATTTGTTTGAATAATTTTATCGACATCTTTTTCAGTAGGATCAGGTGCATCCTTAATAACTTGCAAAAAGAAATATCGTGCTAATCGTTTAGCATCATTGGCAGCTTTGTTGGTAGGGGAAACAGTAAGAATTTCAATTAATTTAGGCCTAGCTTTTTTGGGTTCACCATTCTCCATCAAAAAAAGAGCGATCCAAGCTTTAGCCTTCCAACTTTGGGGATCAGAATCCCCACGATCAGCCAACTTTTCCATCGCTTTAATTGCTTCGGTAATGGTGTTACCTCTTAAAACTCTATCTTTATCTTTACCTGTATCAATAATTGACTTAGCCTCATCATAAAAAGACAGAGCTACATCCATCTCACCTAGTGATATTTTATCTGCCAAAGATTTTGCCTCTGCAAGTTCCGCAGGTGTCATACCTGTAATAGTGGCAACTTTATCTTGCATTTCTTTGATTGCGCTTTTCATTTGCAACCTTGAATCAAGAATCAAAGCTTTTGCTTCATTGCCTTTTGCAACTTTTTCCTCATTAGATCGAAGAGATGAAATTTCAGAAATCTTGGTTTTAGCCATCTGAATAGATAAATTTGCAAGATCTAATTTAGCCTCTGAAACCCTAGCACTCTTTGGATTTGCATTAATAAAATTCTTAATTTCAAGCATTACACCAAGATATAATTTCTGCCTACGAACCTTATCTGGCTCTGCGATTGCTTTTGATAACTGAGTTCTAGCAATTTCAAGAGGAATGTTTGCTTTTAACTCTTTTGAAGCAATTTTATCAAGGATCTTTAGATAATCCAAAGCAAGATCAACATCTCCACGCTTCCTTAATCCATCAACAAAATCTAAATCAATTCGCTCTTTTACCGTTTGGGCAAAAACTAGAATAGGTGTAACTAATATTAGACAAAGCAAAATCGCAACAATTCTTTTCATGACAAACTAACCCATACTTAAAAGGTAAAAACAGAACAGCATTTCCATAAGACATCAGCAGTTATATTTTATTATTTCAAAAGTAAGCCCATTGGCATAGCAAAAACCGTAAAATCGGGTACAAACTTTATTTCTTTTTCAAGTTATTATCACCGGGTAGGGCTATGCCCAAATAACCAAAAGACTTTTCTGGTTCAGAAGTTTTCAACAAAGCCTCCTTAAACCAAGGGGATTTTTTTGAATTTATTCCAATATGCTGGTAAGCCATTGCTTTACTTAAAGAAGCATTTTCCATTTTATTCGCATCTTCGAGGGTTGCAGAAGTAAAATCATCTTTAACGAGAAATGAAGCAAGTAAAAATTTGGATTTAATCAGTTTGTAATCTTTCATAGCCTGTGGAACTTTATCTGCAGCTTTAAACCAAGATTCGGAAGAAATCTTTAAGCTTTGAGAAATAGCTGCTAGCACCAGGTAGGATTGAACACAGTCAACATTGGGCATCACCCCCTCACTAACAACACGATTCAATTCATCTTTAAAAACTGAAACATCTTTGCCAAGAACTGATGCAAGAAACGAAACCTTGGTTAAGCAATTTAAACGAAGAACAGCATCATAGTTTTTAAAATTTGACGACCCTATGAAAGTTTCCAATTTGTCATTAATCAAATCAACACACAGCAAGCAAAATAAATCAGCTTCATTGTTAGAATCTTTAGGAAAAACAAAGGGCAAAGGTTTATCTTTTTCTGCGACTGTAAAAAATGCAGCAGCAAAAGGAGAAACAGGGGTAGTTGGAGCAGAAGTGTACCGGGTTCGGATAGATTCCAAGATTTGCTTTGAAGCATCGATTTTTTGAGCTTTAAACAACTCCATACCCACCACAGCTAAAAAATCAGAGTGATCGTCAATTTTTTTATCTTTAGAAACAGCAGAACCAGAAAGAACTTGCGAAGCAAACGCAAGTGCACGATCTGTTTCACCGCTGGCAATAAATGAAGAGGTAGCCTCTTTTAATGCAAGGAGTTTAATCTCAGGAATGGTAAAAGACTCGAACGGTTGCTTTAAAAATTTCTGAACTTCATCCCATTTTAATTTTTTATTATCCCGAACATCATCCTTACCACCACCCAATTCAACAATGGATCTGGATAATTCCAGTAATGCAAAATCTTTTTCAAACAAAGAGCTAGCTTTATCTAAAGAAGCTAAAGCAGATTGAAGAGTTTTTTTTATTTTTGAGGCAGGTATATCAGGATTTTCTGACAAGCGATAAGAGGCAATACCAGCAAGGAGAACAGCCTTGATCTCACCAGCAAAATTAGCAAGGTCGCCACTTTTAATACTTAGTTCGATTTTGGCAATTTGTGCATCCCCGTTAACTTTGCCCTGATAGGAGCTATAATAATAGAATCCTAATAATCCTGAAACAAGAACAACTAAAACCATTACAGTGCGTTTAATTTTTTCAGCACGCGTTAAAGGCTCATACTCTTCGACAATAGCACCTGCTTCGAGCAAGGCATCACGGGAAACGGTATCCATGGTGGAATTCCATGTACCTTCAAGTTCTGGCTCTTCTTTTCGTAAAGCACCAGAAGGCCGTTTGTCAGGTTGTTTTTTCCAATCTGGGCCAGTTTTTTTTACAACTACTGGCATAGGAACCTTAAGTATTCTCCTACAGCCTGGGCAGGGCGCCTGCTTTCCACCTAAATCTATAGGGAAGGAAACTTTTTCATCACAAAAAGTACATTCAAACTGAATAAATTGAGGAGCTACTTCTTCTTCTTGTTTAGTTTCTTCAAGAGCTAATGCCGCCATCGCTTCGATATCTTGTTCCGCCTGACTTTTGGTTTTAACCGAAGCTATGGGAGGGGGAGTTTCGGGTTTTATGCTGCCTGCTGGTAATGCAGGTACGATTAAAGGGACTTTGCAATTTGGACAAGGAATAGTTTTACCTGCAAATTTATCAGCAGCTTTAAACTTTTTTTTGCAAGCATTACAAGAAAACTGGACAGGCATGTGCAACAATCCTCGTAAATCAACCTAAACAATAAAGCTGAGACTAAGATAAATAATTATCTAATGACAGGAAGAGCAAATTTCTTTTCATTGGTGCCAAGCCCTTTTTCCACTATCAAGTTTCCACTTTGAGCTTCTTCAATTTCCCATTTTTCAACTTCTTCAAGAAGAGCATCCACCATCTCGCTTTCGAGAACATGTCGAACAATTTCGCCTCTTTTAAAGATGACGCCTTTACCCTTACCAGCTGCAATACCTAAATCTGCTTCCCGAGCTTCTCCAGGCCCATTAACAATACAGCCAAGGATACTAATTTTAATCGGAGTCGTTTTACCTGCGAGTCGTTTTTCAACTTGAGCGATAATTCCTTCAAGATCAATTTCAAGGCGGCCACAAGTAGGACATGCGATAAGTTCAGGTTTTCGGACCCGCCTTTGGGTCGCTTGAAGAATATCAAACGCTGCTTGAATTTCTGGAACAGGATCGCCCAATAAACTAATCCGAATGGTATCCCCTATACCATCAAGCAACAATGGAGCCAATCCACAGGCAGATTTAGTAACAGCATAGGGCGGTTTGCCAGCTTCGGTTATGCCAATGTGAGTTGGATAATCGGCTTGTTTTGCAAACAGGCGATAGGCCTCAACAGCCGTTAGAACATCGCTTGATTTTAAAGAAACAATAATATTTTTCACACCTTCAGATTCAGCTATTTCAAGATATCGAAGCGCACTTTCAACCATCGCAGGAGGGCAGGGGAACCCGTATTTTTCAATAAGTTCTTTTTCCAAACTTCCTGCATTAACACCAATACGAATGGGTAAACCTTTATCCTTGGCTTTTCTAAGGACTTGCCTATATCGATCATAACCACCAATATTACCCGGATTAATACGGATTTTATCAATTGGATGATCCATGGCCTGAAGTGCCATTTTGTAATCAAAATGAATATCACAGATCAGAGGAATACCAATCTTTTTTCGAATCTCCCCCAAAGCATGAGCATCCTCAGCCTTAGGAACAGTAACTCGAATTAATTCACAACCAGCTTCTTCAAGGGCATGAATTTGCTTAATTACTTCTTCCACAAAGTGAGTATCGGGAGTGGTCATCGATTGAACGAGAATCGGATTATTACCACCAATCACACGATTCCCAATCATTACTTCACGAGTTTTATGCCTAGTAAAAGGGTGCTTATAAGACATATGAATGGAGTCCTTTCAGTAAGGAAAAAGCCGTGGATCTTCCATGGCTTGGAGTATATACGAAAATAAACATCATCCCAAACACAAACATAAGCTAAGTTGATGCAAGTACCAATTATTTTCCAACACAAAACCGACTAAACATGCGATCTAAAAGATCATCCGTAAAAACATGCCCCGTAATCTGGCCTAAATTCTCAATTGCTTCCCTTAACTCCAAGGCTAAAATTTCCAAAGGTTCTTCAAAAAGAACACAATGATGGGCCCTTCGTAAATTATCAAGACACAGATTGGCATACCCATTTATTCTAGCAAGGCCTGAGGCAGATGCAGAACCATTTTTTTGATGAACAAGTTCAATTATATTTTTCTTCAAAAGTTCAATACCTTGAGATGTAATAGAACTAGTATGAATCCAATCATCAGGCGCATTGGAAACATCAATTTTAGTAGCAACTTTAAGCAATGATTTTTCATCAGCCTTTAAAAAAAGCCCAAGAACTTGCTGATGATTCTTATCCGCACAATAAACAATAACATCAGCTAAACCAATATCTTTAACTGCTAATTTTTGAGCCTGTTGTTCAATAAAATCCCGTCCATCTTCAATGCCAGGGGCATCAACAAGCTCGAAAAAGGAATCATCCCAATCAATTCTGGAAGTGACCAGGTCTCGGGTAGTACCTGGAATCGGACTAACAAGCGATTTTTGCCCACTAACCAAAATATTGAACAATGAAGATTTACCAGCATTCGGAGGACCAACAATTATAACTCGAACTTTTTCATCGCCAATGCCCCGTGACTGAAGCTTTTTGACCAAAACAATTATTTGGGCAAGCATATCCCCAATTGTCTTAAGTATCGCATCAGAACTAATAATCAGAATATCTTCAGTTGAAAAATCTAGATTAGCTTCCACATCTGCAAGAAGATTTAGTAAATCATCTTTAACCTTATGCAAGGGATCAAAAACACCTCCAGCAAGTTTACCCAAAGCTTTATAAAGCCCATCTGGAGTAGAAGCTTCTATTACCTGATGAATTGCATCAACTTGCGCAATATCAATTTTGCCATTGAGAAAAGCACGGAGGGTAAACTCCCCAGGTTTCGCAGGCCGGAAGCCACATTCAAAAAGCTTTGAAAATACTAAGTCAACAATCCAAGAATTTGAAATAAGATGTAATTCAATAACATCTTGGCCAGTGTAGGAAGCAGGAGATTTCCAAAAATAGAAAACAATTTCAACCGAACGAAAATCATCCAATAAAAAAATGGCAGGAACAAGGCCTTTAGAAATATTAAGACCGGGTATTTTAAAATGAAAAAAAGACGAAACGCGATCTAAAGCCTTATCGCCAGTAATTCGAATAATCTGCCTAGCACCATAACCCGCAGGCGAAGAGCAAGCGCAAATCAAGTCATGTGAAAGAATTATTTCCCGTTTCAAAATAGGTAACCCCAAACATGGGTTATTTTTTCTCGGCTTGTTTTAGAATATCGTTAAACCAATCACGCCAACGGTCGAGAGCAGTTTTTTCGGTATTACTCTTTTCTAAAGCCTTATTAGCGAGTTCTTTTCGTAAATTTTTAGCAGACTTCCCATTGTTATTGGAATCCAATTTGGAAATATCGGAGCCATTGGCCGAAGCTAACAAAGGTTGCTGTCCAGTTTTGGTTTTAGGCAGCAATTTTCTTTCAGCAAGGCCCCACAAACTACTAGCAATAAAATAAATACAAAGGCCTGCAGCAACCTTATAAAACATGAAGCCCATAAATACCATCATATAGGTCATCATTTTTTGTTGTGCTTCTTGTTGTTCATCCGTAGGAGGAGGGGTAAACATTTTTTGCTGTAAAACCATTAAGCTAATGGCAAAAATGGGAAGAAGATTAAAATAAGGCCCAAGATAAAAAAAGCCTCCATAATCTTCTGGATTACTGATTAGAGGAATTGAGGCACCCCAATTAATGAGCATATCCGGTGCTGCAAGGTTAATAATCCAAGTAGGCCAGAAAGTGGCTAGGCGAAAATGGATGCTTTCCTGCAAGGCAAAATAAAGCCCCATAAAAACAGGCATTTGAATTAGAACCACCCAGCAAGTACCAAAAGGGTTGACATTATATTTGCGATATAATTCCATTTGGGCCAAGCCGATCGCTTGCTTATCACCCTTCAATTTTTCCTGCATCTTTTTCAACTCAGGAGCAAGTTCTTGCATCTTAATACTCATGATTGCTTGCTTCCTGCTTAAAGGAAACATCAACCCACGAATTAGAATGGTAAGAAAAATAATACAAAGACCAAAGTTAGGAAGGATCAGATAAACTTTCCACAAAATCCAATGCATCATGTTTGTGCATTTAATAACAATATCAGTCCAAAAAATAGAGGCGCAAAAAGATCCAATCCAACCAGGGGATTGATAATCAGTCATGGTGTTTAACCCGAGCTTATTTGTATATCGGGAAACTTGATCAGAATTAACCATTGAGTTATTGCTAAAATCACCAAGCAAACTTGTTTTAACCGGGCCATTATAAAGCAAATATTTATGAGTTACAGGTTTCCCTGCAACAAGATTAAACTGCTTGGAAGTAAGCCTTACTGTGATGTCATTATCAAATAATGGTTGTGCTTGAGTTTCTTTCCGAACATCAATAACAGCATACATGGGCTTTTTATCAGGAGTGGCTATATGCCGATAATAAATTGCTATTTGTCTGCCTAACCCAAACTGGGACTCCATCTTCTCGAAAGATTCTTTACTATCAAACCAAAAAGTTTCATCTTTACCATCAACACGAAGATTAAGGCTCCGATTTACGGGATCAATTTTAGAAATAATCCCCCGTGCAAAAGTTGCATCAAGTGTGGGACGAACTTTTTCAATGATTTTTTGATCAGGCTGATCTTCATCGACAACAACCATTGAAGAAAAATACTGGATAGCAATGCCTGCATACCGAAACCAATGGTTTAACTGATTATTTACAAGAACTTCACTTCCGCCCATCCAACTTGCAATCTGCCTACCATCCTGAAGATCGCGATAAACATTATTTCGGTCATCAACTTGTGCAATCAAAGCATTTCTAAAAATATTTGTATACCAATCACCTTCAACGGGAAGACTTCTGGGGCCTGTAACTTGGTATCTAAATGGAATAACAGCGGTGTCTTCAGTGGAAAAAACCAATTCCATACCAACATGGTAATCATTCTTCGAAAGAGTAAAAGTTTTAGAAATAAGAATGTTCTGCAATTTCGTTTCAAAAACAAGTTTCTGAACTGCAATCCCTCTGGAATCAACTTCTTCGGTGGGACCTGTAACGATTTTCCAATCAGTTTTCCCTAAAAGATCCATAGGTTGGTCACCAAATTGATCTTTAAAATCAAAATGATAGAGATAATTTGCGCCAGCATGCCAGCGGGATTCTAGCGGTATTAAATCCAGACTTTTAGGTTTTTTCTCAGTTTTATTAATCCAAACAGGTCTGCCAAGATTATCAGCATGCTGAAATTTATTAAGCACCACTTTGCGGACACAAGCACCAAAAGAATCAAAAGTAACTCCCAAATGAAAACCTGATGAAGAATCTTCGCTGCCAAGGGTTACGAATTTTCCTCGTTCTTTGAAAGGAGCAAGGGACAAACCAATATCATTATCTTTTACATTATCATTTAATTTGATTGGTGTTTTTTCGGCAAAAGGTTCAGTAACTTCAGGTTTTTTTTTAGGAGCAGGCCAAAGAGACTCACGGATTTGAATCCATGCTGCAAAAAGCAGGAAAGATGCTGTAAAAAACAAAAGGAAATTCTTATTATTCTTCATATTTATATTGAATGGATTTAAGGAAAAAAAAGTATAGGAATTCGCCTATGCTAAACTAGCGACCTTCTTTAAGACGATCACCCAGAAAATTTTCCAGCTCGGGAATCGCATAGATCTTTTTAGCAGTAATCTCAAAATCATAAGGCACTCTGCGATAACTGATTCGATTATTTTCAAGAATTACATAACAAGATTTTGGATTGCTATCGCGAGGCTGGCCCACCGAACCCACATTACAAAGGGTTTTACGATTATCTAACAAATAGGAGAAATCAAATTCTTCCGGGCTTTGAAATTGATAAAGATCAGTACCTTCCTGCTGCACGAAAATTCCAGGCACATGAGTGTGGCCTTGAAAACAATATTTTCCAACGAGGGAAAAGATTCTTTCCATTTTTCTGTTGTTATAAATATCTTCTGGAAAAACATATTCATTTAAAGGGTTTCGAGCAGAGCCATGAACAAAAAGAAGTTCTTCTTCACGGTACAAGCGAGGGCGAGCAGAAAGAAAATTCCAGCGTTTGGAGCGTTCCTCTGGGGAACCCCCGGTTTCTAATTGTTTTCTTGTCCAAAAGATGGCACGTTCAGCCGAAGGATTAAACCCATCGGGATCAAATAATGCGCCCTGATCATGATTCCCTAAGAGAACCACCTTGCAATTCATGACTAAATCGACACATTCACAAGGGTTAGGGCCATAGCCCACAACATCGCCTAGGCAATAAATCTCGTCGACACCTTGAGATTTGATGTCTTCGAGTACATTACGAAATGCTTCAATATTTCCATGAATATCGCTAATAATCGCTTTTTTCACATTTTCACCAACCAAATTAGAAACAAGTGCAAGTCAGTATCAATTCTGTACAAAAACTCATCTTAGCTGATTTATACTGTTCTGCCATCGTTTTAAACACAATAAGTCGAGACTTCCCTTTAAGTTGCATTAATTCCCGATATTAATTCTGGTTCCTTGCTCAAAAGATTCGAAAGTAATTTCAGGAAAAATCTCAGTTACCTTATGGGAATCTAAGGGGCTTAAGTCGTTTCTGTTAGGGACTTTACCTTCAATTGCAAGTGCATATACCCCTTCAATTGAGGAATCCAATTCAATTAGGTGCTCAAAAATAGCAAAAGTCTTGCTTCGAAAAATGCAAAAAGGATCAACTCCAGTTTCTTTAACTACAGAAAATTGATCTGCAAGATTACGACCTGATAAAGGTTTCTCATTTAAAAGCAATAAAATATTAAGCTTAGCTTTCGACTTCGGGGCGGTTTCGCCCTCAACCGTAGCGGTAGACCACTCGACCCCTTCCCGCCAACGAACCCTAACCCGGATCTTTTTTCCTTGTGGAATTTTATCTAATATTTTTCCATCTTTTTCGAATTGAATTACGACTCTTTCATCACGCCATCTGTCATTTGATTTACTATTTCGAAATTCCATCATTCCATTGTGATTAGAATCGGAAAAAGGCCCCCGCCATGAAACTCGTTCGAATAAAGAATCGGGCATAAGCCAAGCTGCGGTTTTAAATTTTGAATCATCAGAAAACAAAGAAAGGGCCAAATTCTGATACACAGGAAGTTGGGAAGAAACATTTTCTAGAACAACAAATAATCGGTGTGATTTGAACTCCATCAATTGCTCTCGGAGTTTCAGAATACGATTGATTTTTTCATGAAGCTCAAAGTTATCCTTATCCCATTTAGCTTTATTTTCTTTATAAACTTCCCTTCGTTTTACAATTTCAGGTTCTTCGCCAAATTGATCAATTAAAAATGTTCTTTCAGATTGAAGATATTGGTTAAGCCCCTGAAGAAACCTTTTAGAAACATCAGTTTCAGAATAACGACTTAGCAAAGCATAAGAAGCTTTTAGATCACGGTTAGCAAACCCAGCAACCTCATCCAACATAGTTGGAATCGCAGGATCAATTCTTACCAGAACGATTTTAGTACCAGGATATATCTTGGCAATTTCAAGTGCTTTTTTTGTATGAAACCCAATGTTTTCTTCGTTATTTGAATAGGGCATTTCTTCCATTGCGAAATCTCTAGTTCGCGTAAGATCAACTAATTCGGCATGTGTTTGAATTTCCCCAAAAGCTTTTTCCCACCCTAAAAATTCAGTTCCAACAATGGCAATGGATGCTGGTGCCCCAACGCCACGCAAATTACGCGCTGGTTGAGATGCCCCTTCATTAGAAAAAATATTCAACAGATTATTCTGCTTGATCGAGTAATTTGTTTTAATTTGGGTTTCAGCAGTGGTGACAAACATAACCGATGGAAGTGCTGCAAGATTTTTTATGGATGCAGGGGTTGCAAGGATTTCAAATAAAGCACCATTAGCACCCTCAACAATAGCGTCATTCAGATTGGAAAATAGTTCGTTAATTTCGTTTTGGCCTGGAGGTTGATGATTTAAAACCAATAGCCATTTTTCAAGTTTCTGTTCAGTAACTTCCAGTTTTTTTCTAGCAGCCGGGCTCATTTTTCGCACTGAATTTTCTTTAATGTCTTCAATCCCTCTTGCCTTTATCAATGGCCAATCAGGATGCACCTTGACAACGCGAGGAAAAGCAAAAGGAGTTACAGAAACGCCAGCGGTTTTTAAAGCTTCTGGAAATATTTTGGTATCAATGATGGGCAAAGACTTCCCAATGAAATTCCCTGTAATGCGTGTAAACAGTTCTGGGTTGTAAGAAACAGCATCAATAAAACCAACTTTAAATAAACTGTTTTTAAGATCATCCCAAAATTCAAGCTGTTTCTTAGCTTGCATGTATTGGGGGAACTCAATTTCAATTCGAACTGGCTCTTCAGATTTATAAGGATCTTCACTTCCAACCGGCCAACTGGTTACAGAATAAATCCACCTCGGATTGATACATTTACTTTCCTTGCCTATTGGTACAGTTCCATCAAACGAGCTTATATTTTCATCTTGTAATTTTTCAAACAGATTTTCATCAGTAGAAGTGAAGCCTGTTGCCTTAAGAAATTTAAGCAACTCATCGACTTGCCTTAGTCTTTCAACACCATAAACTTGGATCCTAAATTTAACCCTAACATTAACTTTATCTACCGAAGCGGGCGTATCTTGCCCCATCAACGAAATAGGCAAAACAAGTAGAATCAGAAGAAAGCTTATTAATTTCTTATTCATCTTAACTTCTCGTTATCAATACAGAACAAACCAAGCTATTATGACATGTTATTTTAAAGTAGACCTGTCTTAATTTCGGTAATCACAAAGTAATTTAATATTTAAAAAGGAAATACCATGAAATTCGGTCTGGGACAAAAAGTTATCATCACCGGTGCCTCAACGGGCATCGGAAGGGCAATAGCTTTAGAATTAGCTAAAGGTGGAGCACAGTTAGGACTCATTGCAAGAAGAGAAGAACTACTTTCAGAACTTGTAAACGAGATACAAACCCTTGGTGGTAAAGCTTTTTACAGGGTTGCAGACATATCAGAACGAAAAGAAACACTAATTGGGATTTCGGAATTAATAAACTGCATGGGTGGAATAGACATACTCATTGCCAACGCTGGTGTTGGGGCCCCAACAACAATCCAACCCTTTAATGTTGAAACCCAAGAAAAAATGATCAAGGTTAATTTGCTAGGTGTTATTTATTGCATTGAAGCTGTGTTACAAACCATGCTTGCTTCAGGAAAAGGACAAATCGTAGCTATTTCGAGTTTAGCAGGGTTCAAAGGCTTACCAGGCGAGTCGGGTTACACCGCATCGAAAGCAGGCCTAAATACATTCATGGAAGGAATGCGAATACAATTGCGACCGAAAAACATTTTTGTTAGCACCATTTGCCCTGGATTTATAAAAACGCCCATGACAGAAATTAATAATGAAAAAGATATGCCTTGGCTAATGGATGCAGAAACCGCAGCAAGCATAATAATTAAAGCAATTCAACGAAAAGCAAAAGTTCTTAGATTTCCCTGGCAAACTTCGCTTCTTATGCGAATTGTAGGTTTACTTCCAGACTGGTTGATTGAGCGGGCCATGAAAAAGTACAACGACAACCCACCCTTGCCTAAAAATGCATTATAAAAATCAGGCCTTTATTTAGCGGATCGGGATGCGATTTCACCAAACAAATGAGCCATCGACTTTATTAGTTTTATCCAGTCGCCTTCGTGCAAACTTTCGTTAGGGGCATGAGCGTTACTATCTGGGTCTTCAATACCTAGCAATAGAGCAGGGGCCCCACCAAGCAATTCAACTAATGGTCGAACAAAACCAATTGTTCCGCCACACCCTATGCCTACAGGTTTCGCTTTAAAGCCTTTTTCAAGAGCAGCAATTGCAGCTTCAAAAGCGGGCCCTGTAGGATCGGTCATCCACCAATCAACGGAACTACCATGCGCAGTAACCTTAACATCAACGCCCCAAGGAGAATCAGCAGAAAGAACTTTGCGCAATAATTCTTCAACATGCTTTGGATCCTGATCCGGAACAATTCTACAACTTACAAGAGCTGAAGCAGTAGGGAGAACTTGATTAGATGCACCTTTAATATTGCTAGCTTCAATGGCTATGACGGTAACCGCGGGATGTCGCCAAGTTTGCTCATAAATACTTTTTCCTTTTTGCAAAGCAAACTTAACCTGATCCGGAACGCCCAAAGATTTTCTTAAGGAATCTGAATCCACTGGTAAAGATTCAATCACTGTTCTTTCTGAATCAGTCAATGGTTTGACAGAATCATAAAAACCTTGAACTGGAATAGGTCCATCTTCCCAGCAAAGCCTTGATAAAACCTTGGCGAGTGCAAGTGCGGAATCAGCAAATGCTCCGCCTGCCATTCCAGAATGCACAGGGATCAAAGCGCTTTTAACTTCTACAAGCAAAGTTACAATGCCACGAAGAGAGTAAGTAATCGATGGTAAACCCACCCTGATATTTTCGGTATCACAAACAACGATAATATCTGCCTGGATACGACTACGGTTTTCACTGAAGAATTTGACAAGGTTTTTAGAACCAACCTCTTCTTCGCCCTCAACAAGCATTTTAATATTTACAGGAAGTTTACCAGCAGTTTTAAGCCAGGAAGCAATAGCTGCGAGTTGAGCAACCGAAGCGCCCTTATCATCGGCAGCGCCCCGGCCAAAAAGCCTGCCTTCTCTTGCGGTTAATTCCCAAGGCGGGCTAAGCCAAAGGTGTTCATAATTGATGGGCTGTACATCATGATGTGAATAAAGGAATAGCGTAGGTTGATTTGGCGCACCCAACCATTCGCC
The DNA here is from genome assembly GCA_044337875.1 of Gemmataceae bacterium. Taxonomy (GTDB): domain Bacteria; phylum Planctomycetota; class Planctomycetia; order Gemmatales; family Gemmataceae; genus UBA969. The sequence goes on along the minus strand of JBIIMS010000004.1, from coordinate 250,655 downwards.
ATAGGCAAAAGGATTAGAATCCCCTGTTCTAAGAATTTCAACATTGTTAAGGCCAGCTTTTTTCATTTGCTGGCATACAGCTTCGGCAGAAAGTTCAATTTCTTTTTGATGCTCACCATCAGTACTAATACTAGGAATCTTGACCAAGTCTCTTAAATCAGAAATAAGGCTAGCATGATTATTATCGATCCATGCTTCGGCATTTTTCAACTCAGTTTCAAACATCTTAGATTCCTGTAGTTAAAGTCCAAGCATTGCGAGGATCTTTGGAATAAAAACCATACACCCAATAGTAGAAGTAAAAACACTAGCAAGCAAAACAGCGCCTGCCGCAATATCTAAAACCTGAAAATTGTTTGCACGGATTTCTTCAGGCAATATTGCATAAAGCATCTCGATCGAACTATTTAAAAGTTCTACCACCAGTACAAACCCAATGCAACCAACCAACAACGACCACTCAACCAAATCGCATCTTAATACAACTGCAAAAGCTACAACCATGGATGCAAAAAAGAAATGAACAAAGAAACTAGAATGGCCCCGCATTCCGAGTTTCATGCCCTTAAAAGCGCAATGAAATTTATCTTTCCAAGGCCTATTCAAGTTTTTCCGCTCATCAGCATGCACAAGTAAATATCCCATAATTCTTGGCGTGAAATATAACTTCAACAAACAAATAGAACAATTAACAAATAGTAACAGATGATTCACGAAAAAGAAATGACTGCAATTTACCGAGCAAGAATACTACCATTATTACTAAAATTACTAGATGGACCAACATAGCGCCCACCACCTGAAGCAATAGTAGGAAGAATTTCAAAAGTAAAACCGAAATTATCCTGCATTGCGTTATAGGTAAAACCAAGGCTAACCTGAAGATCGGTACCAACTCTGGTAAGAACAAGGGAATTGCTCACACTTTGAAAAGTGGCAAAATCATAAGTACTACTTGCGGTAACAGCATACTTGGGGCTAAAAATGTAAGTTGCAGCGCCACTTAGCGCCTTACTTTCCACTGGTTCAATACTTCTATAACCAAGATAAAAATTAGTGCGGTCTGATCGGTTTAAATAACCACCTAGAGTAAATACTCTTGCGCCGTTTTCCATTGGGTCAATCCATCCGGTGCTTGTAAAGCTAGTACGGTCACCAATATTCCAAAGATAGTCGTATTGAAGAAAAGCAAGATAATTTCCAAAATTGTCTGTATTCTTTTCAGGGAAGAACGAACCGGAAAGATCAAGTACCATCCAATCCACAACATGCTGACTACCAGGAAAACCACGTTTCGTCTGCAAGCGCTGTCTGATATCTCCCTGAATAACCTGAATCTGGTTAAGCGTATCAATGCGCGTATCAATATTTCTACGAATTGCATAAATCTGGGGATCAAAATAAGGATTGTTAGTCGTAAGGAGATTACTGTTAAACGCATTAGGATAGATCGTTGGCTGATTACGAATATCACGCAACGCCTGATCAGAAGCGTCGTCATTTAGTCGGTCAAGTTGTGCAAAATTCGAATATTGAGCGGAAGAAGAAGCATTAAAGTAGTTGATACTATTTACAACTTTATGATTAATCCCATTAACATTAAAAAGATCAGATTTAAATTCTGGATATGCTGCGGTAAAAGGTAAGCTGGCACGAATACCACCGCCACCCCAAGCTCTGCCTAATGTATCTCCAGAAAGATCGTTAGTATAAAGCGCAAGATCACCCTTGATATATGGTGCTATTTTCAAGCTACCCAAATTAAATGGTGCGCTTAATTCTTCACTAATATTAAATCTACCTGTACTATTTTCAACATCTGTGAGGGGGCTAACGACGGGTGTTCCATCATTGGTAATCAACAAATTAGCGTAAGCAGCTCCGCCCCAAGTACTGGAAGTGAAAATATCAAATAGAGGTTGGCCCAAAATAAATCCATCAAGCCGGGGCAACCAATTCGTTTCATTTATCCAAGGGCGTGTTCTGACTTCACCCATAACATACCAGCCCATATTTTGATCTGTTTGCCTAAGGTAAGCCCAAGTATCTTGATTTATACCGTTATCCCATTCAGGTTTAAAAAACTGTTCAATGTAGTTACGGTCACTTATCCCAGCAGCCTGTCCAAGAAAAGTAAATCCGTTTGGCATGTCAGCAATACCCTGACGCCATAGAATCCTTCCTCGATACTCTGGATGCGGTTCACCAACTGTACGGCCACCACCCAGATTATCTGGTCCGTTGTCGATGATGCCATAAACTTTTGCGAGGCCGTTGACTTTACCTGGAATGCCAAAAAAATCTGGTGCCAGATAATCAAAATCAGAACCCAGACCAGGTCCACGCTTGGTCAAATAATCGATATCGAAACGCCATCTTGTATTTTCGTAAGGCTGAATGCCCAAAAGATCAAACGCATTGAGTGTAAGACCGAACTGACCACCAAAAATATTGTTAAAACCTAAATTAACCCCTTCAATCGGGCCTAAAGGATCACGGCCATCACCCTGAAGGTATGGCAGATAAAAGATCGGGAAGTTTTCCAACTCAATAAACATGTTTTTGGCACGAACATAACTTTCTTTCTGATCAAGCTCCTGCTCCGTATTCCTATCAACAAATCTTTTACCAAAGATAGAAAATTTAGGGATTGTTCGTTCTTCGATCGTAGCCTCAGCAACATAAATCTTTAAACCTGGATCTGCAGGCATCTTGCTTGAAAAAACTTCTGCTTTAACAACTTTGTATTGATTAGCCGCAAGTTGTTGTATTTCCTTAGCCCGAACAAATAATGGATCCGTAAGTTTCGGTTGATAAAATTCTAATTCGCCATTTAATGCAACAGCAGTATTACGACCAATATCATAGTAAACTTCGTCAGCGCGTATAATCCGAACTTCGCCCGCATCAGGTCCTTTTTTATCCCCTGGCTTTGCAGGATCTTGCTGCCTAACTTCAACATGGCCGGATAAATAAAGCTCTAATTCCTTGCCCGATTGATTAGTTTGCTTCTTAAGATTTCCAATAATCTCTTGTGGATTTGCACCTTTAGTCCAAATAACCAAACGATCTGCTTCAATATCAACCAAGCCAATCCCTGCAACATCCTTGACATTCATGATAACGCCACCCGAAACAATTACCGCTTGCTCACCATTCCCTAAAGGCTCCATCCTGATATTAAATCCAGATGAACCACGCGGAGAAACGCTATACTGACGGGCAGGTGTATCAATACCTGATGCTGTAATTGGTAAGGCAATACCACCCGGAATCCCAATAGGCGGAGTAACTTGAACTGTTCCAGGAAGTGGGTTCTGCAAAACCGGGGCAGGATCAACAGGAACAACTCCTGGATTATTTTGATAAGAAGTTGTGACTAGCGCAGGGGCAACTGGGGCAACAACCGGCAAAGCAATCTCGGGAACATTTTCCGGAGAGAGCTGAGATACCGGCTTGGGCTTTTCTTCACTAGGCTTGGCTGGAGGAATCACTTTCTCAGGGATAATCTTTTGTGATTTTTGCTGCTCAGCAACAGCTTTAGCTTTACCTTCCTGAGCTGCTTTAAAAAGCGGATCTGCAGAACAATCTTTTTGTTCAACTTTACTTTTAACTGCATTAAAACGAAACTCTCCGCGAGTCGCTAAATCAATAAAAGCAGTTTTGGCATTTCGCACCTCTGCGGAACTATCGATTTTAACGTTCCCATCTACATACATTCCAAGTTCCCAAATACCACGCATTTTGTAGGATTCGATATCAGCTACAATCAATGCTTGATCCCCTCGGATTTGCAAAACACTTTGCTCGAGGAATACATGACCTTTTAACAACAAATAATACTTAGATTTATCCGACCAAGAAGAAATTGAATCAGCATCGACTCGAATAGGCTTTGAATCACCTGGAATTTTGCGTTGAAAAGAGGCGAAAGGTTCAATTTGAGCGGTAGCCTTACCTTGAGCTGTTTTTTTATCAGGTGCGATAACCTGAAATGCCTGCAACTGCCCAAAGCAGTAAAAAGCAGCAAGCAAAAAAGCAGAAAACAGCAAGTAAGGCTTTTTTCGCAACAACACTTAAATCAGCCTCCCCCGAAATATCGCAAACGCAAGACAATCCGAATCAACCGAAAAAATACCCTGCGTGGGGGGCTTAATAACTTGGAAAAGAAAAGATGGCAAGCTCAAAAGTAAAAGAAAAAAGCTAGGGGTAAGAACATCACCCCTAGCCATTCGACCTATTATACCAAAACCTAATTATCGATCCCGACCACCTCTTCCTCTGCGGAAAGGAGCTTCACCTTGAGGGCCCCTATCTGAATTGGAAGGAACATATCGCCCACCCCTGCGCAATGGTGGCGGTTCAGGAAGAGGATGAATTTTAAGCTCGTTACCATTGGCATCAACACAAAAGACTTCGAGCAATTCAGGGGGCACACCAATCTCTCCTCGAACAGAAATGCCCACTTTAGCCTCGTCCTCAAGTTTGCCCAGCTCTTTTCTTTTGTTATTTAAAAGATAGTCAGCGGTTTCTGCAGCCACTCGTACTCGAACTGTAGCAACGGCTTCTTTAAAGGCAGCAAGTTGCACCAAACGCATAACCTCAATTCCCATACTTTCACTTGTTTTAACTTGAGCCATGCCTTTGCAATAGGGGCAATCATGGTAGACACTGCGCTTAAGCGAAGGCCGGATTCTTTGCCTAGTCATTTCGATAATGCCAAAAGGTGAAATCCTAAGGATTTTGGTTTTAGCACGATCCCGCATGACATTATCCCGCATGGCATTTTCTACAGCCCTACGGTGTTTTTCGTCCCGCATGTCAATAAAGTCATTGACAATAACGCCGCCAAGATCTCGAAGCCGAAGTTGCCTGGTGATCTCTCGTGCGGCCTGCATATTCATACGGAAAGCAGTATCTTCCGCATTACTTTCAGATCTAAAATTCCCACTATTCACATCAATTGCAACCAAGGCCTCGGTTTGTTCGATGACAATAGATCCACCCATAGGAAGGGGGATTTTTTTCATTTGAATTTTGGCGAGTTCCTCTTCAATTGCGTAGTGATGGAACAAAGGCCTTTTGTTGTCGTGAAATTTAACCCTATCAGCAAATCTAGGCATTACAAACTGTAGAAACTCCTGTGCGTGCTCAAATGCAGTTTTCTCATCCACAACAATTTCGTCTATATCACTAGTAAAGGTATCGCGTATAGTACGGGTGACCATATCGCTTTCTTCATAAATTCCCGCAGGGCCTTTTACCTTTACAATACGCTTAGCAACAACCTGCCACAGCCTTGCAAGATAAGCCAGATCTCGCTGAAGTTCGGTTTTATTACGATCAATACCAGCGGTACGAATAATAAACCCAACACCTTTAGGTGGTTTAAGGTCTACAAAAATATCTTTAAGCCTTCTGCGTTGATCTTCATCAGTAATTTTTCTTGAAACACCAACCCGATGCAATCCAGGCATAAGAACCAAATACCTGCCGGCAATACTAATATAGGTGCTAAGGGTGGGGCCTTTATTACCAATGCCATCTTTAATTACCTGAACAAGAACTTCCTGCCCCTTCTTGAAAACCTCCTGAATCATAGGCTTCGGGTTACCCAAAAGCCTCCCGCCTCTGGTGTTACCTCGCATCGGTTTTCCGCTACTTCTCCCCTGATCGCGAGCGCCTTCCCTAGAACCGGAAGAATAGCCACCACCCGAAGGCCTGCGCTGATTTCCGCCTCGACTACCACCCCGGCTACGATTATCACCACCGCGTTGATCGCGCTGTGGGCCGCGAGAATCACGCTGCCCGTGGGCGTCGCGAGACAGGGGATCTTGACCGTCTTCATCCTGATTATCGTCATCCTGTTCAACATTTTCTTCTGCATCAAAAGATTGATCAACCTCTTGTGTATCCTCTTCCACATCATCATCAAAGTTATCATTTGGGGTAAGAGGTTGCTGGTTTTGCTGAAAAATAGGTTCATCGAATGAATCAGATTTATCGGAAGAAGATTTATGAGCGGGGGGATTGGATCGAGCTGGCCTCGAGAAAAGTAAATCATCACTTTCGGTTTCTCCCGGCCCATCGGAATCAGAATCGCCATCGCTTGTGATTCTATTTGCAGAAGGCATCACCGGAGGTATATCGTTATCATCGGGTCCAAAATCGTCTTCATCATCAGACAACCCAGCACCAAAAGTAACCGAGTCATCTGAATTGGAACTAATCGAAGAATCCGAATCATGATCTATAAAATCACTTCTGTTTTCAAATGCAAGATCGTCTTGCTCTTCGAATAACTCGCCGCCAAATTCAGGAGCATTGGAAATCGGAAGTTGCTCTTCTATAGGCAAGTTTTCAACATCTGGAATGTTGCCATTTTCAAAGGGCTTGCTTCGTGGCCCACGGTTTGAACCGCCATTGGAGACGCCGCCATTGGAACTCCCACGCCTTGGCCTGCGATCTTCGCGCTCCTCATTATTGGAGCCTCCGCCATTGGAACTCCCACGCCTTGGCCTGCGATCTTCGCGCTCTTCATCTTCGTTATCTTCTTTGAACCCATCAAGATGCTTGTAATAGGTTGGCTCTACATCGGAAACATGCAAGAAACCATTCCGACCAATACCAAAATCAACAAAGGCAGCCTGAATACTGGGTTCAATATTTACGATCTTTCCTTTATAAATATTTCCCACATAACTTTCATGAGTATTTCTCTCAACATAAAGCTCTTCTAGGATACCATTTTCCAGAATTGCAATGCGGCACTCTTCAGGCTGCAAAACATTGATTAACATAACTTTTTTCATCAGATTCTAAGCCTTTCGTATTCAAATTAAAATTTGGGATTCAACCCCAACTGCTCCAAAGAGGAATCAGAGGGATTTTGGGCATCAAGGCCCAACAAGGAAAATATTTCAGAAGGCTTCACTGTTCCTTTGTCAGCAAACTGAAGCCCCACAAATGATTGGTCATGAAAAGCCAGGGTCGAATGAAGACCCTGGCTAATGCTGCAATTATGTTTCCAAGCTTTCTGAAAAAAGCAAAGGGAAGGTTTTGTAAACACAAGAGTTTTAACAAGGGCGTTTTTTTTAATGAAACCATCATTGATATTTAAATTCTTATCTACAAAATCCGATTGCAAAGAGAGAGAGTTTACAACCTTGGATTGAGGAGCAAAGTGCTTTAAAATACCTTGACAGCGTAAAGGATTGAAATCGTTTTGGTGAAGCGAACGAGAAGTAACTTTAAAAAAGTTTATCTGCTCGCTCGCTAGGGGTAAAGAAATCCCCAGTAATAAGTTCATGCAAAATATTTCCGCACAAGGCGGGAATAAACATTGCAGAAGCTGAAGTAATCCAGAGTTTCTGCACCGTTAGCATTAATCTGCCTGAAAATCTTCGTCCATTAAGAAAACAGTATCTGCCTAAAATCTTTGGTAACAAAATCTTGATGCTCTAGAGGCAAATAGAAGGTTTCCTTCGTACAAACTCATTGCTTGTTTAATACATCAATGAATCAGGCAAAAGCTTCCGGGTCTGTTCCCGCAAATAATTGTTTACATCACGCGCAGTATGTTGGCGCATAGCTTCTTTGGCAACACTTTCGGCATCTTTAAGGTTCACCATCCGGATAAATTGCTTTATCTCCGGTATACTATGCGGTGAAACACTTAATTGCCTAATTCCTAAGCCAAGAAACAACATTGTATATATCAGGTCTCCACTCATCTCGCCACACACATTCAAGGCAACATTGGAGTGTTTCGCAGACTTAACAACCATATCAATCAACCGTAAAACGGCAGGATCTCCTGGATTGTATAACGAGGCAACATCCTCGTTCGACCTATCTGCTGCTAAAGTGTACTGTACCAAATCATTTGTGCCAATGGAAAAGAAACTCACTTCTTTTGCCATTAATTCTGAAAGAATGGCAGCAGAAGGAACTTCAATCATGGTTCCAATGGGAATATCCTTATTAAAAGGCACTTTTTCCTCAAAAAGGTCTTCTTTGACCTCCGAAACAATCATTTTAGCCTGTCGAAGCTCTAAAACCGTTGAAATCATAGGAAAAAGCAACTGAATATTACCATATACACTAGCGCGCAAAATCGCCCGGAGTTGAGTTTTAAATAGGCCAATATTTCTAAGGCAAAGCCTAATACTTCGAAGACCAAGGAACGGATTCTTTTCAGGAATATGCAAATTAGAAAAAGCAGCCAATTTGTCGCCACCTAAATCTAAAGTCCGGATCACCACCGGCCTATCCTTCCCCATGGCTTGAACGACTTCCTTGTAAGCCTCAAATTGCTCATCTTCGGTAGGAACAGTATCTTTTCCCATGAAAAGAAATTCCGTGCGATAAAGTCCTATTCCCTGCGCCCCTTTATCAAGACAATGCTTGGTTTCATGTGGAAACTCTATATTTCCAAGCAGTTTAATCTCAACACCATCCTGAGTAATTGCAGGAAGATCACGAAGGCTTTCAAGGGAAGCATCTAACGAAACTATATCCGTCTGGGTTTTTTGGTATCTCCGCAAAGTTTCAGCATCGGGGTCGATGATAAGGAGGCCTGCATTACCATCCACAATCACAATATCCCCGCCAGTCACCTCGGAAATAAATTTTCCCAAGCCAACAACAGCTGGTATTTCAAGGGCACCAGCCAAAATAGAGGTGTGACTTGTTCTACCACCCGCCTCCGTCGCAAAAGCATGCACCAGTTTAGTGTTTAACTTTGCAGTCTCGCTGGGGGAAAGATCATGTGCAAGAATAACGACAGGCTCATTCAATGAATTAAGCCCTTCCTTACGTTGCCCGATCAACTTTCCAAGAATTTGTTTTTCAATGTCAAATAGGTCTGTGGCGCGCGATGCCATTCTCGCATCAGGAAGACTTTGTATTTCTTTAATATGCTTACGCATTACCAGGCTAAGTGCATATTCTGCGGTAAAGAATTTTTTCGAAATCAGTGATTCAATTTCGCCAAGAAGAAATGGATCTTCAATCATCTGGGCATGAGCGCCCAAGATAGCACCGTACTGAGTACCAACTTTAGTTGCAATTATAGCTTGATTTGAGCGTACCTCGATTGCTGCGTCTCTAATCCCAATCTTGAGCCGTTCAAATTCATGTACCACTTCAGAAGCACTGATCGACCTTTGGGGAATCAAATACCCTTCGGTGTCAAGCAACAAAGCAGGGCCTATGACAACCCCTGGATAAACCGGTATTCCTCGATAAACTTCCATCAGCACCTTATTCCAAACAAATAAACAACATCAGTCCAAAATAGAAACATCTTCCTCTGAGAGAACTTTTTCAAGTTCTTGCAACGCCAAATGAGAGTCAGATCCAAAAACTTCGAGAGTCACTTCGCTATCTTCAGCTGCAGCAACAAGCATAAGTTCGAACATGCTTTTGCCATTAAAAACCTGACCTTCCCAAGTCAGTTTAACTTCAGATACAAAACGGGATGCAGCCTCAACAAATGCCGCTTTAGGCCGCATATGAAAACCATTTGGGTTTTTAATTTTAACAACTCTCTTCAGAAGTTCATGGCTCGCATCTTCCACCAAAAGATCTCCAATAATTTTCCCGACCAAAACTTACAAACTACATTTTCGAGTACTGATTCATTTGCTCAAACAATTGATCGGCAGTGGTACAGGCCCTTAAAGCCTTAACTAAAGGATCATCACGAAGTACTCTCGAAACAGTTTCAAGAGCTCGCAAATGGACTACAGGTTGATCAACAGGGGAAATTATCAGCACAAACACGAAGACTGGTTCTCCATCTCTGCTGCCAAAACTAACCCCAGTTGGAGAAATACCCAAAACCCCAACTAATTTGTCTACGCCACTATATTTCGTATGAGGAATTGCAATTCCATCACCAATACCAGTTGAACCTAGCAATTCTCGTTTTAATACGGCTTTGATTATGTCTTCAACATCCACATCCTTAAAGCAACCATTGCGACAGAGGCTTTCTAAAAGCTCTCGAATGACGCCTTCTTTATCGGTGGCATTAAGTTCTGGAACAATGGCAGAACGCACTATGAAGTCCGACATTCGCATTTTGATTCACCATACCTCTCATCTAAAATGCAACATTTAAAGCGATTTGGGAAGTTCACCCATTGGTGGTGTTTTACGATGGTCTTGTATCTTTTCTTTATACTTCCGAATCTGATGCTCTACCTTATCGATGACTAAATCCACAGCCGTATAAAGGTCTGGGTTTTCTTCCTTCGCAAAAAAATCATGTTTATGCTCGGCATTAACAGCAAGTTCAACCACTTTCATATCTTTTTGATGATCTAATGTTACTTCAATCATGGATATACGGGCGAAAAAGTGAAGAAGTTTCCCTGCTTTTTCTTGGATGTGCTTTTGAACTTCCTCACTAACATGGCCATGTCGAGTCGAAATCTTAATTTGCACAATAATTCTCCTAGGTTCAGAGTTGCCCAATTCTCTAATATGCGGGCTTTCACAAAAGCTCAACCCTATTCAACTTACATTCTATGCCATCTTATTGCGAAACCACTTACAATTCAATTCATAACAATATAAACAGAAAAACTCTTTCCTCAAATCGAGAAGAAAGAGTTTCATTTTTACCACCTTATCTTGAACCAATAAAAGATAAAATCATCAACTTCTACATGCGGAATTATTAAGATTTACCCAATTACCATTTTCAGTTGAACTAGAAACACATCTGGTAATAAAGTTCATACCATCCACCCCATCATAAACATTGGGGTAGAGAGTGTTCTTTCCTGCAAATTTCTCACCATTCAATTTGCGAATAATATCATCGTAAGCCGCATTATAAATGTTCGCAAATGCCTCTAAAAAAGCTTCTGGATGGCCACTAGGAAGCCTACAAGAAGCTTTCGCCATATCTCCCAAAAACGGCGCATTTGGATCCCGAGTAAATAAGCGATGCGGCTGACCGTTAGTTCTTACCCACATTTTATTCGGCTCTTCTTGGTGCCACTCTAACGACCCTTTAGTTCCGTCAACTTCGATGAAAAGATCGTTTTCACGACCATGTGAAATCTGGGAAGCCGTTACGGTTCCCAAGGCACCATTCTGAAAACGAATAACAGCCGTGCCATAATCATCCAAAGCCCTGCCAGCTTCAAAAACTTTTAAATGGCAGGAAATCTGCATGGGCAAAAGGCCAGTCATATAGCGTGCAAGGTTATAGGCATGAGTTGCGATATCACCAAAACAACCAGATGCGCCTGATTTTGCGGGGTCAGTCCGCCAACCAGCCTGCTTCTGGCCAGAAACTTCCAACCTGGTTCGAAGCCATCCCTGAATATAAAAGGCCCGGATAGCATTAATTTCACCTAATTCACCAGAAAGTATCATTTCTCGAGCTTGGCGAACAAGGGGATAGCCTGTGTAATTATGTGTCAAAGCAAATACCACATTCGACTTCTCTACCACCTTGACCAACTCTTCCGCTTGCGCTAGATCAAAAGTCATGGGTTTATCACAAATCACATTAATACCAGCCTCTGCAAAGCTTTTTGCAATTTCAAAATGCGTATGATTAGGAGTAGCAATTGAAACAAAATCGATTCTCTGACCAACAGGTAAGGCCAACTCTTTTGAAATCATTTCCTGGTAAGAACCATAAGCCCTTTCAGGCTTGATATCGTAAACGGAAGCAGAATCTTTGGCTCGCTCTGGATTTGAAGATAACGCGCCAGCAACAAGTGAGGCCCTATTATCCAAAACACCTGCAATACTGTGGACTTTTCCAATAAATGAACCTTGACCACCACCCACAAGCCCCATGTTTAATTTTCTGTTCAATGGTCCATTCATAACTACTTCCTTTGTTTAAAGTTCATGACAATGCATTAGCACATTTGCATATCTTGCGATTTTCAGATGCGACTTGCAACAGTGGATTTACCTCTTTTCGAGGAATTTCTCAAACAGGTTTTTTGTAATTTTCTGCACCCTCTCATCAGGGCCCTGCGGCCTGCCATGATGCGAAATCGGTGGCATGTGACCTGGTGGTTGGGTTAACCCCTGTGCCCAGAAAATAGTGGAAGCATTGAATACAAGGTTCCCCTTTGGCCCAGGATAAATTGTGGAGGTGTAATGCGATTCCAAATCATTTCCAGTATAGGTGGGGCCTTCTGCTATCACTTCCAACCCAGTGATTGCTGCTGGTTCACCATGAAACTCCCAACCCACTAAGCCTGAAATTTTATCCCCTTTTTTCATTCCGGTACCATTAAAGAGCCAGTGTTCTGGTTTGGTTACAATCCAATCACCAGAACCATTAAAAGGCGTTACCGTCTGGGCACCAATAAGCGTGGACTCATTTGGGCCATCAAGATTTAAATCAACCATGAAAGGTTTTTCTTTGGGCCTGACCCCGCCATACCTTCCTGCACGGGTTAAAGTCCTGTTTGCAACATTTTTTGTGGAAGCAGAGTAGGGGGTTACAAAGCAAACAGAATTACCCGAAAGAAAAGCTGCATGAACACCTTTATTAACAGCATTTTTGACATTGTTAAATTGTTCCAAACTCCAATATTCGTCATGCCCTACAGAAAGAAAAGCCTTAACACGGTGCAACTCATCAGCATTGGAATGAACATCTGAATTTGAACAATAAGTAAGATCGTACCCTTCTTTTTCCATCCAAAAAGCTAAAGGAAACTCCCAAAGCAAAAACTCACCTGAACCCTGCGACAATGGATTATCAAATATTTGCGCATATTTGCCATAAGGTCTGTCAAATGAAACTTTAACCCCCGAAACCAGCACTTTTTTGTCAGGCCTATCGTTTGTGTAAAGCGAGTAACCATCAGGCCACTGGTTATAAGCCTGCCAAGTGTTATCACTACATTGAAAGAGAAAATCTGCTTTCCGATCATCTTTAACAATAAAAATGATGTAACTCTGATAGCGATGTTGGTTACTAGAAATCTTGGCAAGATAAACACCACTAAGCCAGCCTTCTGGAATTTTTAGGGATGCGGATTCTTTCCAATTACATTCCCTTAATCGTTGCTCGCCAACTGCGGGAGTTTCTTGTTTAAAAATTTCGAAAGGGCCAATTTGCTGAACCAATCTTCCGCCTTTTCCAGAATAAAATCCTAGGCGATATATATCCAGAGTTCCTTTACCAAGTGATAAGGCACTGACAAAAAACGTAATAGTTTCGCCAGCAGAAACACTGGTGCGGGAAGCAAACCCTTCAATAAGCGGGCAACGAAGTTTATCCTTGGTATCGGTTCGCGTATAAGTTAACTGCCAATCCAGTGTTCCCGGTTTAAGATTTTCAAGCACAATTGCATTTTGCATGGAATCCTTAACTGCAAAGGCTTCATCGGTAGCACAAAGCGCACCACCTGCCAACAAACTTTTAGTTAGAACTTCTCTACGATTTAAGGGCGACATGATAACCTGCCTTTTAGATATCAAATAAATTCATGAATCTAAAGAAAGGGTAATCAAGCTGATTTGCGATTAAAAGGAATTTCTGGTTCGAAAGGGATTTTCTTTCGTTGGGCAGCAGTAAACTGAAATACACTCTGATACAAACGCTCAAGATCTGGAGATAATTCACGCTGTCTGCGTTGCATAACGACAGAAGCAATTTGCATCAAAATTTCCCACGAATTCCCCTGAACTAGCTTTCCATTCTTAGAAGAAGCAAAAGCGGGGACATTACGGGGCAGCAATCCACCTGGCAAAAGGTTAGCAAAAGGACCAATATTCGATCCCGTATTCAGTAAAACTCCGATAGAAGTTCGAGAATGGTCACCAAAGAAAACACCAACTTTATTAAGTCCGGTATTAATTAATTGCCCATCAACTTGAACCCTGACCAAACCATAATCATTACGCAAGTCACTGGCATTAGTTGCTGCGCCCCAATTGACCCACTCTCCTAGATATGAATGACCTAAAAACCCATCATGATATTTGTTGGTATAACCAAGAATAATCGAGTTTTCAATTTCGCCACCAACTCTGCAATTTGCACCAATCGATGTACCAGCGCGAATTTTCGCACCAAAAACCTGAGTGTCTTTACCTATAAAACAGGGCCCTTCCAATCGAGTGAAAGCTTGTATTTTTGCGCCACTTTCAATAACGACCGGCCCTTTCGTAGTATCAAAAGCTACTAAAGGTTCCACTTCAGTTTTAGGATGAATAAATAATTGATCTAACGGACCAAACAAACCAGCAGGGCATTCCATTGGGTTCGAAAACCCGGAAAAGTCGTTCATATCCGCAATAATTTGTGCCCCATTATTCCCAACTAAATCCCACAAATATTCAAGTACAACACCTTCAACCGTTTTTTCAGGCAAATCCAACGATCTTAAACTTTCGACCAAATCAAGATTATCCTGTATTTCAGTTAATGAACCAAGTTTGTTTCGTTTGCAGTAATAGTAAACAGGCTTTCCAGAACAAATTCCAGCGTGAGAAACATCCGGGGTGAATCGAAAATCAAGCGGTGGAATCCATGCCCCATCAATAAACAGAATGTTTTCTCCAGCCTCTAACCAATCGGATGAATTTACAGCTAAACCAAAACACGAAGAACGGACTGTTTCTTCCAAATACTTGCGAACAAAACAGGCACTAGGTGCTATGCCAACCGTTGCTGAAATTTTTTCAAATAGATTTTTCGTGCCACATAATAGTGCAAAAACAGGCCTAGTTAAAGCCAAAGGCTCTAACATCCCAGCGTTTTCATTTTCATACAAGCACAAATCAATTTTCATAAACTCAATAAAACCTTTTTTTTAATACTTTAAAGGTCAATGTCTGAGGCTTTATAAAGATCCAATCAAATTAAATCCATAGCAACACCAACAAACATTAGGGAAGATAGGACGTATAGGCTGACGCCCATCAAAGCCTGCCTAGATTGAATTTGTCATTTTTGTTTTAAAGGAAACTGAATAGTGTTTGCTTAATTTTTTAGAAAGTTATTATGCTGATTAATCAAAAAGCTAAGGCTGCGCTTACGCTTCTGCTGGCAATCAATCTTTTTAACTACATTGATCGATACATACTTTCCGCAACCATCGCTGGAATCGAAAGCGACTTATTACGCAATCATTCGCCTGACAATAAAAAAGCCTTATTGGGAATACTAGCAACATGCTTCATGGCAAGTTTCATGATATTTGCACCAATTTTCGGGATATTTTGCACAAAAATCAAGCGCTGGCACCTCATTGGTTACGGTGTAATTTTTTGGTCGCTTGCCAGTGGATTAAGCGGGCTTTCGGGCACGGTTGCAAAGTTAAACGAGGGCTCTACTACCAGTGGGCTGCCTGTAGGAATAATCATGGCTTTTGTAGGTTCTTATGCATTTCTTGCGCTAACTCGATGCATGGTGGGGGTTGGCGAAGCTTCCTACGGGCCAATAGCACCTACTATTCTTTCGGATTTATACCCTGAAAAAAGTCGGGGTATGATCATGTCTATATTTTATGGAGCGATTCCTGTTGGCAGCGCACTTGGCTATGCATTTGGTGGCATAGCAGGCTGGCCCCATGCGTTTTACTGGGTAATTCCACCCGGCATACTTTTAGGCGTTCTTTGTTTTTTAATGCCAGAACCGGAGATTGGTGCCCAAGAGTCATCCCAAGTGCCACCGAAAAAAATTCAGATCAAAGATGCTTTAATCCTTCTAAAAACACCCTCTATCGTTTTTAACATCCTTGGCATGACCGCCAACACTTTTGCAATTGGCGGGATCGCATACTGGTTCCCCTATTATGTGTCCATTTTCAGGCAGAACGGTACCGAACAACAAGCTGGCATTATTATGGGCCTCCTCATAGTTATTTCTGGTTTGCTGGCTACTTTATGCGGAGGATTTGCTGCTGATTACTTTTATCGTTTTCACAAAGGTGCATATTTCCTTGTGTCTGGCATTGGGATGATTATAGGTTTCCCGTTGTTTCTTGCTGTTCTTTACGTTCCATTTCCTTTCGCTTGGGTTTTAATTTTCATATCTTGTTTCTGCACCTTTTTGAATACTGGCCCAACCAATGCAATCCTTTTAAATGTTTCGCCACCTTTACTACGGCCTATGGCCTTTGCGATCACTATTTTCATAATTCACGCACTAGGAGATGCCATCAGTCCTTGGATTATTGGGGGAATTGCAGATAGTTTTTCATTTGAAAGAACCATCGCAGTGGATGGGCAAGATATTATTGAAAAAGTAGGAAACTTGAACGCTGGTTTCGTAGCAGTATCCGTCATGTATTTTCTAGCAGGGGTATTCTGGCTACTAGGGGCAAAACATTTAGAAACCGACACTCAAAAAGCCAATGCAACACCCCTTTAATATCTCGAATCTTAAACCGATACTGTTATTGCTCATTGAAACCACAGCTTAATTCTTAGGCTGAAAAGATCTTTTAACTCATCACTTTTACTTGCAGCAGCATCATTTTTCTACTATTCTTAAACTAATGGTAATAGTTCCCACCTAAGAGAAAATTATTATGTTTCGAGTTCCAGCGTTTGCTTTAATTTGTGCTTCCTTTATTTTAGTTTCCTATTCAATGGCTGAAGACTGGCCTCAATGGCGTGGGCAAAATCGGGACAATTTTTCCGCTGAAAAAGGATTACTTCAATCTTGGCCATCTGAAGGCCCGAAATTGCTTTGGACTTTCAGAGATGCTGGCATTGGTTATTCAGGCCCCGCAATAGTTGGCAATAATCTTTTCTTGATGGGGGTTCAAAACGAAGCCGAATCGATCTTTGCTCTCGATACCAATACAGGCAAACAACTTTGGTCCACTCCCATTGGAAAACCTTATCCAAATAAATGGGGTGGCGGACCTCGAAGCACCCCTTCTTTTGATGCGGGCAAAGTTTATGGCATCAGTGGTGAAGGTGACCTTATTTGCGTTGACGCAAAGTCTGGCAAAAAAGAATGGCTCGTGTCACTTGCCAAGGAACTCGAAGGCAAAGTAATGAAAATATGGGGATTCAGCGAATCTCCCCTGATTGATGGAAATAAAGTTATTTGCAGCCCAGGCGGAGCTAAGGGTTCGATTGCGGCATTGGACAAAACCACTGGCAAGGTGATTTGGCGCACCACAGATATCATCGATGAAGCCTCTTATTCTTCCATCATCAAAGCCAAGGTTGGCAAGCACGATGTCTACATTCAAATGACGGCAGGTGGGTTGGTTGGTGTTGATGCTAACACCGGTAAAAAATTGTTTTCTGAAAAGGTTGGGGTTAATGGCATTGCGATTATCCCAACTCCAATATTCCATGACAACAAGGTTTACGTCACTTCCGATTATGGCACTGGTTGCGGTTTGGTTACCCTTACTCCCAATGAATCTGGTATTGCCTCAAAAATTGTTTACGAAAACAAGTTAATGCAAAACCACCATGGCGGCGTGGTCCTATTAGATGGCCATATTTATGGCGCATCGGGCAATTGTAATGACAGGGCTGCACGCTGGAAATGCCAGAATATGCTCACCGGCGAGGCCATGTGGGAATCCGAAAAACTTAATCAAACTGGTTCACTCACATTCGCAGGCGGCAGGCTCTATATTTATGGCCAAAATGATGGAACCGTTGTACTTGTCGAACCAAGCACTAAAGAATGGATTGAAACCGGAAGGTTTAAAATTCCTGAAACAACCAAGATTGAAAGGCAATCTGGCAAAATCTGGACTCACCCTGTCGTAAGCAATGGCAAGCTTTTTCTACGCGACTTCGATCTTGTCTTTTGCTTCGATGTATCCTCTAAATAATTATCCCTCTCCCGGAGATCTGCAATGAAGAGTAATTATAAATTACCACTTGGTTTTTTAGTCTTATTTTCCGCAAGTAGCTTTTTGCTTGCTGAAGACTGGGCGGGTTTTAGAGGTTCAGATCGTTCGGGGCATTCAAAGGAAACCAAATTGCTTGCAACCTGGCCCAAAGATGGCCCAAAGCAAGCTTGGATCTTTAAAGACTGCGGCACGGGTTACTCCTCACCTGCAATTGTTCAAAACAACATTTACATCATGGGTGCGCGTAAAGGCGAGGAGCTTCTTTTAAAAATTGACGCTACCGGCAAAGAACTTTGGAACGCCAAAATTGGCCCTGTTTTCGACTTTAGTGGCAACACCTTTAGTGGTGGGCCGAATGGGTCTCCTACCGTTGACGACAATCTCGTTTTTGCTCTCGGTAGTCAGGGTACTTTGATTTGTTCGGACACAAAAACAGGCCAAATAGTTTGGAAGAAAGATCTTCCCAAAGATTTATCTGCTGAAGTTAATCCTGTTGGTGGTGGCCCCGAAAAATTTGGCTGGGGATACTCTTGGTCACCGATTGTTGATGGCGAAAAGCTTATCATTGTTCCTGGCGGATCACTTGGTCTACTCGCTGCACTCAATAAAAAAACTGGCGAACCACTTTGGCGTTCTGCTGATGTAAAACTTCAAGCGCCATATGCATCTCCAACTTTGGCTACTATTGATGGTCAAAAAACTATTGTGCAAATCACTCAAAAAGGATGCGTTGGCGTCAACCCCGAAGATGGCAAACTCCTCTGGGAATACAAACGCGAAGCTGAGTATCATGATGTCGTCTGCACTTCACCAGTTATTTCAGGCAATTTGATTGCAACTTCCGTCGGTTTTGGCGACGGGATGGATTGCTTCAAAATCGAAAAGTCTGGGGCTTCTTTCCAAGCCAAACAGGTTTACAGCAAAAAAGAAATCGCCAATGATAATGGCGGCATCGTATTGGTTGGAAAGCATGTTTATGGTTTTCATTTAAAAAGAGCATGGGAATGCATTAACCTTGAAACAGGCGCTGTTGCTTGGACTTCGCCCAGAAAAGCGGTGGGTGCTGGATCTGTTATTGCTGCGGATGGCAGGCTTTATGTTTTAGCTGAAGATTCCGGTGAAGTTGCAATGCTTGCTGCTTCCCCAGAAGGATATAAAGAAATCAGTAAGTTCAAGATTCCCGAACTTTCAAGTTTAAAGAAAAGTAGGGGAAGGCTTTGGGCTCATCCTGCAATTTCTGATGGTAAAATTTTCATCCGTGATCAAGAACTTCTTTATTGTTTCGAAATACGATAAGCTAGACTTTCTTTTGCTCGTATCAAAACCATTTGAAAGAACTTCTTTTGTTAACCGATGCGTTTTTGACTTTCTGGGAATCGGTTCTACCTCTCAATGCTTTTTATCTTAGAAAGCTTCGCATCGGTGCCGGTAATGTCTCCAAATCTTGGATCAAAGAAAACTTTGATTCTTTTGAATTTACCTCAAAACTCGAATTGCAAAATAGCCAATCATCTTATCCCCCTTACGGAGATTTTCATTATTTAGATAATGCTCATTACAATCGTTTCCACCAAACTTCCGGGTCCTCCGGGAAACCCTTACTTTTTTTAGACTCCAAAGATGGATGGGAATGGCTTCTAAACAACTGGTTAAAAATATTTGCATTAGCTGGCATCGAAAAAGGTGATCGCCTTTTCTTCCCTTTCTCTTTTGGCCCATTTCTAGGATTTTGGACAGCCTTTGAAGCTGCGTGTAAGGCAGGCTGCTTAAGCTTTCCCGGTGGAGGAATGAGTTCTGAATCCAGACTTGCTTTAATTCAAAATCAAAAAATTAATGTTGTATTTACCACTCCCAGTTATGCTCTTAGGCTTGGTGAGGTTGCTCGAAGCCAAGGTATAAACCTTCAAGATTTGGGACTAAAAAAATTAGTTCTAGCGGGGGAACCAGGCGCTAATATCCCTGCTACTCGTTTAAGAATTGAAAGAGATTGGGGCCCAATTGTTGTAGATCATCACGGCATGACAGAAACTGGGCCTGTCACAGTTGAATGTTCAACCACGCCAGGGCTTTTACACATCATTGAAAATGCTTTTATTGCAGAAGTTATTGATCCAAATACACAAAAAAAACTTAGCCTTGATTCGATCGGAGAGCTTGTTCTTAGTTCTATTGGCAGGGCAGGGTGCCCGCTTTTACGCTATCGAACTGGTGACATTGTCCAATTAAATCACCAAAAATGTGCTTGTGGTTTTAACGGGCAAAGTCTTAAGGGTGGAATTTTGACCCGGGCGGATGAAATGATATTTCTCAAGGGTAACAACATTTATCCTTCTGCTTTGCAAAACATGATTCATTCGATAGAGAAAATACTGGATTTTAGAATCACTTTTTACAAAACCGAAGGTAATCCACACCTATTATTTGAAATTGAAACTCTTCAAACAGATTCAGAATCAATTAAAAATATGCTTGAAAAAATGATTCAAACTGCATTTTTATTCAAACCATTTATTAAAATAGTGCCCACAGGCACCTTATCCACACAAGAAATGAAATCTAAAAGATTTATACAAATCTAACAAATATCCTACGTGCAATTCTGATGATTTTTGTTAAAACATAAGTTAATGTGATTACCTGCCGTTGGCTTTATATATGGTCTAAGTTGATTCAAATACAATTTACCATGAAAAGTCTGCTGATTTACGCTTCGATTGTTGTAAGGAATTTAAACATGAATAAGATTCTTCGAACTTTGGCTTTTTCTGCTTTTTTTGCAATTTCTTTTACAGGTTGCGGCGGAGAAACATCTGCACCAAAGCAAGAAAAGAAAACTGATTCGACCCCAACTAACAAACCTGAAGACAAAAAAACTGCTGCTTCAACACCTGCTGTAAAAGAGGAGATCAAGGCAGAAAACAAGGTTGTTAAATCTTCGGCCCCTTTAGCTGTGGAATGGAGTCACTGGCGCGGCCCGACCCAAAATGGTGTTTCCACTGATAAAAACCTCCCAGAAAAGTGGTCCCCAAACCCCGCAACAGCAGACAACAACTTGGTTTGGAAAACCCCTTTTGGCGGTCGTACCACTCCTATTGTGCAAAATGATCGTGTTTACATCATCAATAAAGTTGGCAAAGGTATTTCCGAACAAGAAAGAGTCATGTGCTTTTCCATGAAAGATGGCAAGCTTCTTTGGGAATACAAGTTTAATGTTTTCCACACCGATATTGTTAGTGTTCGCCTTGGCTGGACCAATATGACTGGAGACCCAGAAACTGGCAATGTTTATGCCCACGGTACCCAAGGCTTGCTGTTTTGTTTTGATAAAGACGGCAAAGTTCTTTGGTCGAAATCACTGACAGAAGAGTACGGCAGAATCACTGGGTATGGTGGTCGTGTTACCAGTCCGATAGTTGATGGTGATCTCCTCATTATTGGGATGATCAATGCAAGCTGGGGCGATCAAGGCATGGGCCGAAATAGGTTTGTTGCGTTCAATAAAAAAACCGGCGTAATTCAGTGGTGGGCTTCCACCGGTAACCCTATTAAAGATACTTACTATTCTTATCCTGTTGTTGCCAACATCAACGGGCAACGCTTACTTATTAGTGGTGGTGGTGATGGTGGCGTACACGCCTTTAAAGTAAACACTGGCGAAAAAGTTTGGAGTCATCTTTTCGGTAGTGGATCCATCAACTGCTCGCCTGTTGTTCAAGACAACTTCGTCTACATTGGACAAGGTGAAGAAAATATTGGTGCAAATACCCAGGGCAGGGTGCTTTGCCTTGACGCTGGCACTGTAACTAATGGCCAGCCTAAAGTTGTTTGGCAAGCTGATGGCATCAAAGCAAAATTTGCCTCACCTGTTATTAACGATGGTATTCTTTATATGTGTGGTGAAGTCGGTTCCCTGCATGCATTAGAAGCTTCTTCAGGCAAAGAGCTTTGGAAGTTCCAATACGGTCGAAATACTAAAGGTTCGCCCGTTCTTGCGGATGGCAAACTTTATATTGCCGAAGTTAACTCCAAATTCCACATCCTGCAGCCTTCTAAGGAAGGTTGCAAACGACTTCATGCCCAACTTTTCAAAGGTAAACCAGGAGAAGACGGCAATGCAGGCGAGGATGTTGAAATCAACGGCAGCCCTGCAATTATTAACGGTAAAATCATTTTCATGACAAGTGAAGATCTTTACTGCATTGGAAAACCAGATTGGAAGCCTTCTGCTCCGGAAGTTAAAACTGAAAGCAAAGCGGTTACTTTAGGAGAGGCCGCACATTTGCAAATTGTTCCTGCTGACTTTGTTCTTTACCCTGAAGCAAAACAATCCCTTGCTGCTTTTGCATACGATGCCAATGGCAACAAAATTGGACCTGTTGAAGTAGAATGGTCGCTTGCTGGAGTAAGGCCCCCAGAAGGCCTGCCTCCTGCACCTCCTGCCGCACCTGGAACTCCTGCTCCAACACCCCCACCCCCTTTAAATGGCAAGCTTAGTAATGAAAAGGGAATGTATACCGTTCTTGAGATTAGCAAAGCTCCTCCAGCACAATTTGGCAGAGTGGTAGCAAAGGCTGGGAAGTTAACTGCTGAAACCAGGGTCAGGGTTGCCCCGATTCTTCCTTATGCGCCAAACTTCGCCAATATTCCAGAAAAGCGAACTCCTGGTGGTTGGATCAACTGTCAGGGCAAGTTTGAAATGGTTACTGTTGATGGTAAAAAGATTTTGAAGAAACTTGCTTTAAATCCAAGCCCATTGGTGGCTAGGGCAAATACATTTATCACGATGCCAGATCTTACTGAATACACAATTCAGGCTGACATGATGGGCACCAAGGTACGCGATGATCTTCCCGATATGGGCGTTGTTGCAAACCGATATACTTTCATTTTAACAGGAAAAACCAAGTCTTTAAGGCTTATTTCTTGGGATGCCTTACCTAGGGTTGACAAGACTATTTCATATCCATGGGAGCCCAATGTTTGGTATACCTTTAAACTATCTTTTGAAAAAGCGACAGGTACTGAAGGCACAATTCGTGGCAAAATCTGGCCCAGAGATAAGCCCGAACCAGCAGAATGGACACTTGAGTTCAAAGACCCAGTTGCAAACCTTGAAGGTAGCGCTGGAATTTATGGCTACGCTGCTGGTATACTTGAAAATCAACCTGGGACCGAAATCTTTTACGATAATGTAAAGGTTCTCCCAAACAAAAAGTAAACTTGTGTGTAGTTGATTTCGTTATCTCTTTAATCATTGATTTTTTAACGGAAAGTAAACATGACCAGCAAAAACAAGACAATCAGGCGGCTTTCTATTCTCGGTATTACCGCTGCAATTCTTACAGGAGCTGCCTCCCAATATTTTTGGGTCGAACCAAAAGTAGAGGCTGTTGCGCTTCAAGATGCACCTGCGCCTGCTGCAACTACCAAAGATTGGGCACTCTTCGGTGGCTCTGTTAGCAGAAATCTCGTCAATCTCGTTGAAAAAAATCTCCCGGATTCTTGGAGCAATGAAGAAGGCAAGAAGAAAAATGTTAAATGGGTGGTCGATCTAGGTTCCAAAGCCTACGGTGGACCAATCATTTATCGCGGAAGAATTTATTTAGGCACCAACAATGATGCTCCTCGTGATCCTAGCATCAAAGATGATAAAGGCATCATCATGTGCCTGGACGAGAAATCTGGCGAGCTACTTTGGCAATCTGTTCACGACAAATTGCCTGCTGGCAGGGTCAACGACTGGCCTCGCGAAGGTATCTGCTCTAGCCCTGTAGTTGAAGGCAATCGCCTTTACTATGTTAGCAACCGATGTGAAGTTATCTGCGCAGACACCGAAGGGTTGATGGATGGCAAAAACGATGGCGTAACTGATGAAAAATACACTTCAAAAAAAGATGCAGACATCATTTGGCGCTTGGATATGATCAAAGAGCTTAATGTTTTTCCTCACAATCTTGCAACCTGTTCGCCTTTAATTGTTGGCGACACTTTGTTTGTCATCACATCCAATGGTGTGGATGAAGGCCATATCAATGTGCCGCAACCCGAAGCCCCTAGTTTTTTAGCTATCGACAAAAAAACCGGCAAAGTCAAATGGTCTAGCAACCTCCCTTCCAAAAGTCTTGTAGAAGCTAAGAAAAACGGCGAAAAGGTCGAAATCAAAACCCTTATTAACCAGGGCAAACTTTTGATGCATGGCCAATGGTCTAATCCCGTTTATGCTGAACCAAACGGCAAACCAATGATCATTTTCCCAGGTGGCGATGGCTGGATTTATACTTTCAATCCTGCCAATGGAGACCTGCTTTGGAAGTTTGATTGTAATCCCAAAAAATCTGTTTACGAACTTGGCGGCAAGGGCACCCGTAACGACTTTGTTTCCACTCCCGTTGTTTATGATAACAAGCTTTATATTGGTGTTGGCCAAGACCCAGAGCATGACAAAGGTGTTGGACATCTTTGGTGCATCGATATCACTAAGGTTCCTGCAAATCCTGAAAAAGATTTGTCACCTGCTGCTGAAAATTACAATCCCGATGCCCCAGAAAACAAAGCTTCCGGACTTGTTTGGCATTATGGTGGCCCTGCTGACAAAGATTACGATCGCAATTACTATTTCGGCAGAACCATGAGCACTGTTGCTGTTCATGATGGCATGCTCTTTACTGCTGAGTATGATGGTTTCGTGCATTGCCTTGATGCCAAGACTGGTAAAAAACTTTGGCAACACGATATGGAAGCTGACACTTGGAGCTCAACCTATATTGTTGATGGCAAGGTATATATTGGCAACGAAAATGGCACTATGCTTGTGTTTGCTGCTGCAAAGGAAAAGAAACTGATTAGCACCATTGAAATGAAGGGTAAAATCAGGGCTACACCTGTTGCTGTCAATTCCACGATTTTCATAATCACGGAAAACCCTTGCAGACTTTACTCCATCACCAAGAACTAAAGAACCTTCCTTTTGTGAGAACGCTCTAATGAATCTTTCCAGCCTTTCTTTTGGGGTGCTAGTTCTTGGTTTGTCCAGTGCGTTCGGGTTTTTCCCTCCGGTTGAACCTATTAAAGAATGGCCTTTCCTTGGTGGATCCATCGAACGAAACCAATCCAACCCAACAGAAAAAAACATCCCTGCATCTTGGAGCATCAAAAAAGATGCACGCAAAAATGTAAAGTGGGCTGCTGAGATGGGTACAGTTTCTTACGGCGGCCCTACCATTGCTGATGGCAAAATCTTCGTAGGCACCAATAATGAGCGCCCTCGTGACCCCAAAGCGATGGGTGATCGTGGCGTTATTATGTGCTTTAACGAAGCTAATGGTTCCTTTCTTTGGCAAATCACTCACGACAAACTTCCCGAACCCGAGTTAAACGACTGGCCCAAACAGGGCATTGGTTCTTATCCTGCTTATGATCAGAAAAAAATCTATTATGTATCCAATCGTTGCGAGCTTGTTTGTGCTTCCACCGAACTAGAAAAAGGTAAGACCGAGCCTGCTATCCTTTGGAAAATTGACATGATGAAAGACCTAGGCGTTTTTCCATGCTTTCTTGCAATTGGATCACCACTAGTTCTGGGTGATAATGTTTTTGTTGTAACCGCCAACGGCGTGGACCCAAATCAACATAAGTTGCCTGCTCCTGATGCTCCTAGTTTTATTGCTGTTAATAAAAACACTGGAAAGCTTGCTTGGAAAAGTAGTCTTCCCGGTAAAAACATCATGGAAGGCCAATGGTCGAATCCCGCAGCTTTCACCATGAATGGCAAATCGCAAGTTATTTTCCCGGGTGGCGACGGCTGGGTTTACTCTTTTGAACCGGCTTCAGGAACCCTTCTTTGGAAGTTTGATTGCAATCCAAAAGGAACTGAATTTAAACCAGGTGGTAGAGGCAATAAAAGTTACATTATGGCTACGCCTGTTGTTTATGAAGGCAGAGTTTATGTTGGTACGGGTAACAATCCTGATGATGGGCCTGGGGAAGGGCATTTTTGGTGTATTGATGCTACAAAAACACCTGACAATCCTGAAAAAGATCTCAGCCCCAAGGATGAAAAGTTCGACCCTAAGGCTGATATTAATAAGAATTCCGGCTTGGTTTGGCATTACGGTGGCAAGGTTATTCCAAAACCAGAACAAGGTAGAGAAATTAGTTTCGGAAGAACGCTTAGTACTCCTGCGATTCATGATGGTATTATTTACCTTGCCGAATTAGATGGATATCTGCACTGCTTGGATGCCAAGACTGGCCAAAAATTCTGGGATCATGATCTCCGGGATGGAACTTGGGCTTCCCCATACTATGTTGACGGTAAGGTTTTCATCGGAACTGATAGTGGGGACCTTTATGTTTTTACTCATGGAAAAACCAAAGCTGAGCCGACTAAAATAGAAATGGATCAACCGATTAAAGGTCCGATCACTGTTATCAATGGTTGCTTGTTCGTTAATACAGGAACGACTCTTTTTGCTATCTCTGGAAAGTAATTTTTTATTTTTAAGGAATCGACCGTGGCAGAAACTAAA
Organism: Gemmataceae bacterium; assembly: GCA_044337875.1. Classification (GTDB taxonomy): domain Bacteria; phylum Planctomycetota; class Planctomycetia; order Gemmatales; family Gemmataceae; genus UBA969. The sequence goes on along the minus strand of JBIIMS010000004.1, from coordinate 224,299 downwards.
TCTCTTGAAGTTTTGATCAAAGATGCAAAAACCAAGCTTGATGCACAAGTAAGGGAAGTGGTGCAATGGCACTTCAGCCCGGATACTGGCACTCCATTCTGGCTTGAAAAAGCCAAGGAATATAAGTTCAACCCTCTAAAAGATGTTCACACTTTTGAAGACTTGCGCTTGTTTGGAACTTTCGAAGACGAGTGGTTGCGTGGCGGGCCTGTTCAACGCTGGATTCCTAGAGGCTATGCTGGTAAACCCACCTATGTCTTTGAAACCGGTGGTACGACTGGGCTTCCTAAAACTCGAATTGTAATCGACGATTTCCGTATCGATTACGAAATGATGTCGGACACTCTTCCAGACAAGTACTTCCCCAAAGGCAGTAATTGGCTCATGCTTGGGCCTTCTGGACCAAGACGACTTCGATTAGCTATCGAACATCTTGCCCAACATAGGGGCGGTATTTGCTTCTGTATCGATTTAGATCCTAGATGGGTCGTCAAACTTATTAAAATGCGTGAAATTGGCATGGCTAACCTTTATAAAGAGCACGCCATTGAACAAGCTTTGACCATTCTTGCTGGTGGACACGATATTAAATGCATGTTTACTACTCCCAAGCTTCTTGCCGCGTTTGATGAAGCATTACGATCCGGCAAACTCGAAGACAAATTCCGTCAGCTTGGTAAAAAAATCCCTTCAGGTGGTTTAAAATCCATCAAGGCTGCGGGTATTACTGGTATCTTCTCTGGTGGTACTGAATTTACTCCTCAGTTCACACGCGAAGCTTACGAAGAGATGCTTGATAACGGTGATGTTTTCATGACCCCTACCTATGGTAACACCCTGATGGGGCTTGCTTGCTCCAAGCCTATTTGCCCTGAAGATGGGTTTAAAATTTCTTATTACGCGCCTCAGCCTAGGGCTGCTATTCAGGTCGTTGATCCCAAGAATTTTGACAAGCTCGTTGAGTATGGTCAGACTGGGCGAGTTCTTCTCACTACTCTTACCAAGGAATTCTTTGTTCCTAGATTTCCTGAACGCGATGAGGGTGAGCGCGAACTTCCTTTTGAAACCTATCCTTGGGATGGAGTTAGTGGCGTTCGTCCTTTCAGTGAATTTGCTGCAAGTACCGTTGTTGGTGTCTATTAATATTTTAGTGTTTATTCCACAAGGATTTTAAAGGGCTTTATACATGCTTCACATTCCTGCTTTGCGATTAGGAAAACCATACACCAGTCTGAACAAAACCCAGCTTGTTCATCATGTTACGGGTGAAACGATTGCAGAAGTTAGTCAAGTTAATGGCAGCCAAATTGTCAGGGATATTTCCAAAATGGAAGAAGCCCGCAATGAACTGCAAGCCATTCCCATGGATAAACTCATGCATATGGTTAAGGAAGCAGGGCGAATTTTTGCAACTGACACTCTGCCATGTGGTGATCAGATGCAAACTTTTGAAGATTATATTCGGAACTTATCTTCAACCACGGGATCTCCCATGGTTTTCTGCAGAAGAAATGCGGGCAAGGTCGAGTATGTACTCAGGAATATCGATACGATTATTGCTGGTTTAACTCGTGGTTTAGACATGTCAATTTTGGACACAGGCCATGGCACGCAAGATGGCAGGACATTATGTTTTGTTCCAACTTGCAGTTCTTTTGGGGCGATTCTCCCTAGCAATTCCCCTGGCGTACATTCTTTGTGGGCGCCAACTCCTGCTTTAAAAATACCACTCATTTTAAAGCCTGGTAGAGAAGAGCCTTGGACACCATTCAGGGTTATACAAGCTTATTTGAAGGCCGGTATTCCTCCTGCTGCTGTTAACTTCTGCCCAACCGATCATGCTGGGGCTGCGGAGATCCTTCGAGGCACAGGCCGTAGTATGCTTTTTGGGGATAGCACCACCACCGATCCTTACAAGAATGATCATCGGGTTGAACTTCACGGACCGGGATATAGCAAAGTCTTGATAGGCGAAGATAAGATTGCCCATTGGAAAGATTACATTGATATCATTGCAGAATCGATTGCAGCTAATGGCGGTAGATCTTGCATCAATGTATCAGCTGTTTGGGTGCCATCTCATGGGAAAGAAATAGCCCATGCTCTTTCTGAAAAACTCGCAAAAATTCAAGTTCGGGCTTACGATGATCCTAATGCTGAACTTGCTGCTTTCGCTAATCCTGATGTTCCTGACAGAATTTCTGGCATGATCGATAATTTGCTCAAAACACCGGGTGCTACAGATACTACTGAGAAAGTTAGAGGAACTCCAAGGCTTGTTAAAGAAGGAAGATGCGCTTGGTTGCTTCCCGCAATTGTTCATTGTGAAACCTACGATCACCCTCTTGCTAACAAAGAATTTCTTTTCCCTTATGCAAGCGTGGTTGAGTGTCCGCAATCTGATATGGTAAAGTTAATTGGGCCGACCCTTGTTGCAACTGCTATCACAGAAGACAAGGATTTCGCTCATGTGTTATTAAACAGTACGAATGTGGACCGGCTGAATCTTGGCCCCATACCAACGAATCGCCTTACTTGGGATCAGCCTCATGAGGGGAACTTATTTACCCACCTCTACAAGCAAAGAGCTTACCAGCAAAGCGGATTCTAAGGTGACACCATTTGATTTTAGTCCACTCAACCGGGTTATTTTTGCGCCTGGTTGTTCTGCTCAGGCTGGAGCTTTGGTTAGAGAACTGGGGGGAACCCGAGTTCTTTTAGTCTCCGATTCAGGTCTTAAAAAAGCAGGGCATACGGATCTCATTTTCTCTTCTCTAGAGAAATCAGGATCACAAGTTTTTCTCTTTGACGAAGTCGAAGAGAATCCAGAAGAAATTCATGTCGCCAAAGGCAAACATGTTGCCCAACTTAACAATATTGATTTTATTGTTGCGCTTGGCGGTGGCAGTGCCATGGATTGCGCCAAGGGGATTAATTTTTTGCTGACAAATGGCGGCAAAATGTCCGATTACAAAGGCGTCGGGTTGGCTAAGAAACCCATGATTCCTTCAATCGGCATACCCACCACTTCTGGTACAGGAAGTGAAGCACAATCTTTTGCACTGATTACCGATTCAAGTACACACTTAAAGATGGCATGTGGTGATAAAAAAGCTGCCTTTAAAATATGTCTTCTTGACCCAGAACTTACCATCTCACAACCCCACATGGTGACTGCCGCCACGGGGATTGATGCTATTTCCCATGCCTTAGAATCTTATGTATGCACAAAAAAAAATACCATCTCGCAAACTTTTGCGAGGCAAGCTTGGAGCATGTTGGCGGAAAATCTCACCACGGTTTTAAAAAAACCTTTGGACATTAATGCTAGGGCAGCCATGCAACTTGGGGCACATTTTGCTGGGGTATCCATCGAAAACTCAATGCTGGGGATTTGCCATTCCTGCGCAAATCCTTTGACTGCACACTACGGCATACCCCATGGAATTGCAATTGGCATTCTATTGCCGCATGTTTTGCGCTTTAATAGTCATCATGTAGGCAATTCTTACCAAACTCTTGTTACGGACATTGGTAGAAGTGCAAACAGCCTTTCCGAGGCAGGGGAAATTCTTGCTGATATTATCACTGGTTTTCTTTCCCTTGCTGGGATCCCAAAAAACCTTCACGATTGCGGTGTATCTCACGGAATTCTTGAAGTATTAGCTGAGGAGGCTTCTGAACAATGGACTGCCAAATTCAATCCAAGGCCAGTACAAGAAAAAGACCTTCTCGAAATTTATCAACTTGCAATGGTATGATCTATCTGATCGCAAGCCAGGCTATTATTGCATTGGCTATCCTTGGTAATGGCCTTTTTGCAAAAGATATTAATGCAGTTTCTTCTTGGCTTCTTTTTAGAGGAAACCCGCAGCAAGATGGTTTTTTGCCCACATCAATCAAAGTGCCATTCGAAATCCAATGGAAAATATCTCTTAAAGATTCAATTGAAGGAACGGCTGTTGTTCACGATGGGAAGGTCTATTTTGGCTGCATGGATGAAAAAGTATACGCCTTAGATTGCAAAGACGGAAAAGAAATTTGGAAATACAAAGGAGGATCTTTCAAAGCCCCTCCTAGTATCCAGGATGATGTAATTTACATCGGTGACATTGATGGCACATTGCACGCAATTGATTTGAATACAGGTTTAAAAAAATGGGTCTTTGCAACCAATGGCGAGATCTCCGGTGGAGCAAATTTCTTCAAGAAAAACATCCTGTTTGGAAGTCAGGACGAAAACCTTTATTGCTTAAATGCTGCCGGAAAAGAACTGTGGAAATTCAAAATGGAAGGGCCTTTTTTTGGATCTTGCGCAATAATCGAAGGTAAAACTTTTGCTGCGGGTTGCGATAGTACCTTGCATGTTCTTGATGCTGAAACAGGAAAAGAACTTTCGAATCTTGACCTAGGAGGACAAACCGGCGCCACGCCCTCCATTGCTGGAGACGATTTATTTGTTGGTACCATGTCTAACAATGTACTTGGTATCAATTGGAAAAAACCAAAAATCAATTGGAACTACAAACCCGAAAAAAGATCCCAGCCATTTTTTAGCTCCTGCGCCATCGCCAAGAATCTTGTTGTCGTAGGTGGGAGAGATAAAAAAATCCATGCCCTAGACCGAGAAAAAGGTTTAGAGATATGGGGAGTTCAAACGGATGGAAAAATTGATGCTTCACCACTTATTTTAGGCAACACTGTGGTAGCGGGTTCCTTTGATGGTTACCTCTATTTCCTTAATCTAGAAGATGGCAAGTTGATCCAAAAACTGAACCTTGGGGGCGAAATTTCAGGGTCGCCTGTTTTCTATGAAAATTCAATTTACCTTGGAACCTCTAAAGGAGATTTCTTTAGACTTAAGCCTAAGGACTAAACCTTTTAAAACTAGGGTTGTCCATTTAAAAGACAAAGATTACGATCTCTGATATTAATTCTGTTTGTCAATTACTTCATGGAAGGTCAGGTGCGAAAGGTGTCTGCTAAAGTTTCTGAGATTGCTAGTTTGATTTCGGGTAGAGTAATTGGCAATGATACTGCCATTATTTCTGGTACATCCAATTTAAAATATGCAGATCTTGGACATATTACCTTTGTTGACAATCCAAAGTACGAAAAACAATTCATTGAATCCAAAGCCTTGGTCGCTGTTTGTCAAAACGATTTTAATGCACCTGGAAAAACCTTGATTCTGGTAAATGATCCATTACTTGCTTTTATAGTTATTGTTGAACATTTTAAAGGTAAACCCGAACCCTATCCTCTTGGAGTCGACTCTTCCGCTTGGGTTTCACCTAGTGCTAAAATTGGCGCTGGAACTTCGGTTTTACCTTTTGCTCGCATTGGAAATAATTCCATTATTGGGACCGATTGTATTATTCATGGCGGAGTTTCTATCGGACGGAATTGCACCTTGGGAAACCATATCGTTCTACATCCCAATGTTGTTATTTATGATGATTGTGTCATTGGCAACCATGTCACCATACATGCTAACAGCGTGATTGGTGCCGATGGCTTTGGCTATAGGTTAACTGATGGGGTGCACAAAAAGATCCCACAGACAGGCAATGTTGAATTAGAAAATTATGTCGAAATAGGTGCAGGCTCCACTATTGATCGCGGAACCTTTGGCCCCACTCGAATCGGTGAAGGTACCAAAGTTGATAATTTGGTTCAAATTGGGCACAATTGCGAAATAGGCAAACACAATTTATTAGTCGCCCAAGTTGGTATTGCTGGATCGTGTACTACGGGAAATTATGTGGTGGTTGCTGGGCAAGCAGGCCTTGCAGACCATGTAACTTTGGCTGACGAGGTTGTCGTTGGTGCAAAAAGTGCGGTGATGCGAACTGCGGGAAAGGGTGAGCGTCTACTTGGCATCCCAGCTCGCCAAGAACGAGACGAAAAGAGAATTCTAATAAGTATGGCTAGACTTCCTGGTATTTGCAAAGACATCAAAAAAATAAAAAAACAATTAAACATCCCGGATGAAGAATAATCCGCAATTAACAAAAGTTCATGCTACATGGAAGTTGAGTAATCCAACCGATGACCTCTACAACACTAATTGAAGAGCCAATTGGATTATTAGCAGGCTATGGTCAGTTTCCTGTTGTTTTTGCACAAGCGGCACGTAGGTTGGGTTTACATGTCGTTTGCGTTGGAATTACTGAAGAAGCAGGCCCTGAGCTAAAAGACCTCGTAGATCATTTTTACTGGTCAGGGCCCGCGCAGTTGGGAAAGATGATTAATCGGTTTAAAAAACATGGTGTTAAAAATGTAGTGATGGCGGGGAAGATTCACAAAGCGAATTTACTGCACAAGCCTTGGAAAATATTTAATCTTGCACCTGATTTACGAACCTTGATCTTCTGGTATCTTCGCAAAAGAACTGACAATAAAGACGACACCCTATTGTTATCCATTATCAAAGAATTCGCAAAAGATGGTATAAATTTCGCATCCGCCCTTGATTACATACCGGAGATTCTAGTGCAATCAGGAACATTAACCCGCAGGGGGCCAACTAATTCGGAAATGCAGGACATTTATTTTGGTTGGAAACTGGCCCGTGAGATGGGCCGCTTAGATGTGGGGCAAAGTGTTGCGGTTAAAGATCGTGCTGTTTTAGCCATCGAAGCCATTGAAGGCACGGATAAAAACATTATTCGAGCCGGGGAATACTGTAAATCAGGAGGATTTGTTGTTGTTAAAGTGGCAAAACCAAATCAAGATCGCAGGTTTGATGTGCCAACTATTGGAATCGATACGATTCAAACACTTCATAAAGCCCGAGGGAAAGTACTTGCCATAGAAGCGGGGCAAACAATTTTTTTAAGCGAAAAAGATGCAGTAAACCTTGCAAATGACCTTGGGATTACCATTATTGCACTTGCGGACAAAGATATACCTTCTTTGTAATTATCGTTGATTTCTCATTCACTTATCGCTTTTAACCATATTTAATAATATCATGTTATTATGAATCTTTTACTTTTCCTAACAATTAAAACATTAGCGATACAATGGGCAACATCTCTTTCAAAACTCCTGATTCACTCGACAAAACTTGGGAAAAAGAGTTGTTAAAGTCATATTTTTTGGGTGGCCCAGACTCCATGCCTTTTTTTTCCAGCGTTGCCATCAACAAAAATATTTTATCACTTAAAAAAGAAGAACATGATTCCTGTTTTCTAAATATTCCATGGAATATTGGAAACCATGGTATTTTCATGTCCCCAACTTCAACCCTGCCTTTATCCGATTCGCCTTATTCCATGCTAATGGAGTTGGCGCGCGGGAAAGTTAATCAATTTAGAAATTTCAATGCAGACTGGGAGTTTAGCGGCTTAAAAATAAATCAAGAACTTCGGGATCAACTAGCTAAATCCACCCTAGAATTCGGGAAAGCCTTTAGTAATCCCGATCTTCCACAACAAGAAAAATTCCTTCAAAACGCTATCGAGTTTGCTTATCATGGTGCCGACACTTTAATTCGCGAATACATTCGTCAAATATTTGACATTAGGCATCAAGATAATCAACCCTTTGAAACGGGGCTTTCAGCCAAGGTTTCCAAACCTTTTCCAACTTCTCTTACAAGCAAAATGGAACAATCTTTTAATTACATGCAAGTTGGTTTCAACTGGAAAAATATCGAAACCTCACAAGGTATTTTCTCTTGGAGTCAAGTCGATCAAGCTTTAGAAAGTTGCTTGGCTACTGGAATGGAAGTAATAGGTGGGCCAGTCATCCAAATGACAAAAGAATCTCTTCCTGAATGGTTGAGTGCATCTAGCAGTACTGCATCCCAATATGCAACCGCAATGGCCAGATTTTTAGACACCGCTATTAGGCGCTATAACGGAAAGATCCACCGCTGGATTATTTGCTCGGGGCTGAATGTTGCTACAGAACCTGCTTTTGGTGATGAAACTTATTTTCGCATTGCATGTAAGCTTGCAGAGATTGCCAAGCAAATTGATTCCTCCTTAGAAATCATCGTTGGGGTCACTCAACCTTGGGGTGAATATAGCGCATCAAAAAGAAGAGCTTTCTCCCCTTTTATTTTTACAGATAATCTTTGCAGGGCAGGGCTCAATCTTGCTGCCATCGACATCGAAATTGTTATGGGTTCATCTCCGAATGGTTCCTTCTGCAGAGACATGCTCGAAACATCCAAGCTTTTAGATCTCTATGCAGTTTTAGGCATGCCCTTAACGCTCACCCTTGGTTATCCATCAGTTAAGAATCAAGGCGAGATAGGGGATAGTAATTTTGGGAACTGGAAAGGTGCAAAAACCACAGCAACTCAAGCAGATTGGGTGGAATCTTTCACCTCTTTGGCTCTTAGCAAACGATATATTCAATCTATTAATTGGGTTGAATTATCGGATGATCCGGATTCTGATTTCCCAAATTGCGGTCTATTTGATAAAGATTGGCAACCTAAAGCATCGTTTTCTTGTATGGAAAAGATACGAAAGACTCATCTGCGCTAGATCGCTAGAATTCAAGCCTATAAAAAAAGCCAACCTTTTTAAAAGGCTGGCTATTTTTTTTGTAATCACAAAAATCAGGGAGTCGTTGGATCTAAACCTTTAGCAGGTTTATCTCCGGGAGTTACAACAGACTCAAGAACTTCTTTTTCTTCGACTTCAAAGGTTGGCTCAAATAAAATCTTCTTTTCACCATCAACTTCAGCAACTCTGGTGTTGATAAGATTTTTGCCAACAAAAGAGCCTCGAAGAAGGTCTTCAGATAAAGGATCTTCCAAGAAATGCTCGATTGCCCTGCGTAAAGGTCGGGCACCAAAATCAAGGCTAGTACCTTTTTCAATCAAAAGTTCCTTTGCTTCTTCGGTAAGAACAAGCCTGAGGTTCTTTTCTTTAAGCCGCTTGTAAACCTTGCTTAATTCAATGTCGATAATGTTTTTAAGGTCAGGCTTGGTTAGCGGCCTGAAGACGATGATATCATCAACACGGTTAAGGAATTCAGGTCGGAAATTATTTTCCATCGCCTGCTTCACGGTTTCCTTCATTTTGGAATAGTTAGCTTGTTCATCTTTACGGTTATGAAAACCATAACCACCAACTTTACCCGTAATTTCGGCGGCGCCGATATTCGTTGTCATAATGATGATGCTGTTTTTAAAATCGATTGTTCGACCTACATTATCGGTCAAACGGCCTTCTTCCATGATTTGTAAAAGCATATTCCATACTTCGGGATGGGCTTTTTCAATTTCATCAAGAAGAACAACACTGTAAGGTTTTCGCCTGATTTTTTCGGTTAACTGGCCACCTTCTTCGTATCCAACATATCCAGGAGGTGCACCGACCAAACGGCTTACATTATGTTTTTCAGAATACTCACTCATATCAATCGAGATAAGCGAATTTTCATCTCCGAACATGAATGCTGCAAGGCGTTTTGCCAACAAAGTTTTACCAACACCAGTTGGGCCTGCAAAAATAAAGCTTCCAATAGGGCGCTTAGGGTCTTTTAGGCCTGCACGACTTTTACGCACAGCCTTGGAGATTGATTCAATCGCCTCATACTGGCTAACAACTTGCTTATGCAGCTCTTTTTCCATCGAAAGCAAACGAGCCGTTTCATTGTCTTCGAGGCGTTTAAGAGGCACGCCAGTCATTTTGCTAACCACTTCAGCAATGACATCGTCATCAACCACGCCATCAACTTCGCGGGATTTATCTCGCCATTCTTTGGTAATGGTTTCTTTTTTCTTTTTAAGTTTATCTGCTTGATCACGAAGATGAGCTGCTTTTTCAAAATCTTGTTCAGCAACAGCAGCTTCTTTTTCTTGATTAAGCTTTTCGATTTGTTGATCTAGGTCTTTCAAATCGGGTGGCCTAGTCATGGCTTTTAGCCTAACGCGTGCCCCGGCTTCGTCAATAACATCAATTGCTTTATCAGGCAAACAACGACCACTTATATAACGGTCGCTCAATTCAACAGCGCTCGCAAGAGCTTCATCTTTGATTTGAACACGGTGATGAGCTTCATATCGGTCGCGAAGGCCGCGAAGAATCTCAACAGCTTCTTCTTTCGAAGGTGGATTGACTATGATTTGTTGAAAACGCCTTTCCAAAGCGCCATCTTTCTCAATGTATTTTCGATATTCGTCAAGGGTGGTAGCCCCAATACATTGGATTTCACCACGAGCAAGAGCTGGCTTAAGGACATTCGATGCATCGATCGCACCTTCAGCCCCGCCTGCGCCAACAAGAGTATGAAGCTCATCAATGAAAAGAATGGTATTTTTAGCCCTTCGAACTTCATTCATAACCGCTTTGATGCGTTCTTCAAACTGTCCGCGGTACTTGGTGCCAGCGACCATCATCGCAAGGTCAAGAACAACAATCCGCTTATCTCTAAGCAATTCTGGGACATTTCCATCAATAACCAATTGTGCAAGGCCTTCAACAATTGCAGTTTTGCCAACGCCTGCTTCGCCAAGAAGAACAGGATTATTCTTGGTTCTTCTGCTAAGGATTTGAACAACCCGCTCGATTTCATTGGCTCTGCCAATAACGGGGTCTAGTTTCCCTTGTTTGGCAAGTTCGGTAAGGTCTCTGCCAAAACTATCCAAGGCGGGAGTTTTGGATTTGCCTCGACCAGGCTGTTTTTCACCACTGCTACTTCCGCCCCCAGTCTCTTCGGTAGCCATGTTATGCCCCAGCAAATTAAGAACTTCTTCCCGGACATCGTCAAGTTTCAAGCCAAGGTTCATCAAAACCTGAGCTGCAACACCTTCTTGCTCGCGCAATAATCCCAAGAGGAGATGTTCTGTTCCAACATAATTATGGTTAAGATTTCGAGCTTCCTCTATAGAGTAGTCGATTACTTTTTTGGCCCTAGGTGTTTGGGGAAGTTTTCCCATAGTCACCATATCAGGGCCAGATTGAACTATTTTTTCAACCTCGAGTCGGATTTTTCTCAAATCTATATCAAGGTTTTTAAGAACATTCGCAGCTACGCCGGAACCTTCTTTTACAAGCCCAAGCAAAATATGCTCTGTGCCAATGTATTCATGATTGAAGCGCTGGGCTTCTTGATTGGCAAGTTGCATAACTTTGCGAGCACGATCAGTAAAACGCTCATACATTTTTAAATTAGCCCTGTAAACTTTTAAGCTAATGACCTACTCAGATCACAAGATACACTTTTAACAATCTTGGGTCATCTCCAAAACAAAAATTTTCCTTACACGATTTATTATAGTCATTCCCAGACTTTTATACCGATCTTGCCAAAATAATTAAAATTATTTTTAAATCAATCACATTCGACTGATAAAAAGGCACCACATTGATCATTAATGATTAAAATCCAGGCGGATTCTCAAATTTTAATTGCGGGAATTCCCCCACTTTGATTCCAACCAACTTTATCTTATCTGATTCAAAATTCCCCAAACCAACCTTGGCACTTAAACCAATATGATCAATTTTTGCAGGATCAAAACCCATTAATCTTGCACAGGTGGCATCAATTGCAACAGGATCATCACTCATGAGTAATATGTTTGATCTAATCGAATCACCATAAAGAGGCCCATCACCCTGCATGCCAACAATACCATCCACTAAAGAAAGATCGGCTTTTCTTGTCGAATTAATATCAACGATACTATTAACAATCCCCTGAAAATGAAGTTCATTTTTAGGCCACCCGTAAGCTTGAGCTGAAGCAATACCAAACAAATTTTTCAAAGAAAGTGTTACAGTTGTCCAATGATGGGTTTTAAGCTTAGGAACTGATATTAAAACATCAGCTTCATAGGCCTCTTTACTAAAGTAAATGAATCCTAACCCAGATTTTGACCCTAAATTGACAACTTTTTTAGTTTGATCGTAATTGATATCTACAAATCGAATTTTATGCTCGACTAATACTTTTTCCAACCCACACTCCCGAAGCAAACATCCCATATTTCTTCGATGCCCCGACCCTTCTCCAACCACAATTTCTGCTGCACCTTCTTCAATGCAAAGACGAATCATCGCATCCACAACCATCGGATTAGTATGAATTGGTCTTTGGGAATTAAATTCAACAATATTAGGTTTTATAAATATTTTTTTGCCTGCTAATGGAACCTTTTGTTTAAATGATTGATACATCTCCCTCAGAGCTAAAAGAACATCATCTTCATAACTTGTTACATTTTTCCAAGCTACTAAGCTTTCGTTTTGCCTGACCTGAACCCCTCCCAAACCATCGATTAGCAATCGACGAATAACCTTTTTGAACCATTCACTCCAAGATTCACTTGGAATGGATGCCTTTTTAAATGCTACTTTTTTCGCTTCTAAATTTATCGCAAAGGGGTTTTCTTTAATTGCCTTGTTTGCAAGAAGCGCCAACGATACACGGCAGACCGATTTAGCAAGTGGCTGGGATTCACTGGAAAACTCTTTGCAAAAACTAGCCAAAAGCTCGGTAATTGCACTTTCAAGCTTAACAATTTCGTCACGATTACCATTTAAATATAATGAACATGCGAGGACTGCCCAAAAAGCGTGCTCTAAATCTAGAGGCGCAAAAATACTTTGCTTCAAATAAGCAATAGATGCACCAACCTTTGGGTTTATAGCCCCCTTGGTGCCATTCAATGCCAACAGGCAAAGAGCTGTGGGACCTGGAACAGGATCTAAAAGCTTTCCAAGAACCGTTTTATTACCATAGTTGGCGCCTCCCTCATCCATTAAGCGGTCAAGGAGAAATTCAATCCCTTCCGTCACTCTGGGATTATCCTGCAAACCAGCCGACCTGAGAGAAAGAAGGGCCCAAGCCGTGGGTTCCACCCAAGAAAAAGTATTAAGAGACCAGGGCCACCCCATAACTTGGGGATTTATACCCTTGGCATGAATTTCCATCGCCCGATTGTTTTTTGTAACGGTCCCTTTTATTTCAAGCAAAATGGAAACCATTGAAGAAATAGCTGTTGGATTAAGCTTAAGTTTTACGAAAGTGAAAAGCACGATGGATGTAACCCAAACAGCTTCCGGCCTGCCATTTGGTGAAACTACAATTCCATTGGGCCCAATGCAAGATTCCAAAAATGCAATAGCAGAGGCAAACTCTTTACTTGATTCATACTTGCTGTTTTTAAGTGCCAAAAGGGCCAAACAAGTCGGTTCTATCGATGCAGCTTTATTTGAGTAATAAGCCCAACCACCGCTTGGAACAGCATTTGCACAAAGCCAATTTTCCAAATCAAATACGGATTGGCTATGCATGGATTAGTTTTCTATCAGGATTTAATTTGGAGTCGACCCTGAACTACGGAGTTTACTACGCAAGAATTTTGCCCTGGCAGTATTTCTTTCTTCACCATCAAGGGTGCTACCCATCAATTTTTGCAAATGGGCTGGCTGGGTCTGAATAAACAATTCATTAACCGTGTTAATATCAACATCTTCAATCATCTTCATGTGAATACCAAGTCGAACATAAGACAAAAGTTCCATGGTTTCATCGGAGGTCATCATAGTGGCAGAACTTAGAGTACCAAAAGCTCTGGAAATACGATCCTGAAGGATTTGACCATTATCTTTTTTCCAAGCAACACGGGCCTGCCGCTCATAATCAATGATTTGAGGAATCACGCTATAGATTTCATTAAGAATAGCCGTTTCGCTTTTACCTAAGGTAACCTGATTGGAAATCTGGAAGAAGTGCCCAGAAAAACGGCTCCCTTCGCCGTAAAGGCCGCGATGAGTAAGATTGATACGCTGCAATGCTCGGAAAACTTTGTCGATTTGCTTGGTAAAATCCAAGGCGGGCAAATGCAACATCACACTTGCACGCATCCCCGTTCCAACATTAGTTGGGCAAGCAGTGAGGTATCCAAATTCTTCGTGAAATGCGTAGGAAACCTTTTTTTCTAGATAATCATCAAGCTTATTGATGGTTTCCCAGGCGCTTTCGAGAGAAAAACCCGAGCGCATTACCTGTAGGCGCAAATGGTCTTCCTCGTTAACCATAAGGCTAAGAGATTCCAAGTTGCCAAGAGCTACGCCACGAGGGCCATCATTAGCAGCCAATTCTCTGGAAATGAGCTGTCTTTCTACAAGGAATTGGCGATCGAGCGTGTTTAGGGCGGTAAGGGACACATATTCGAACTTTTGTTCAAATTCGAGTGTTTGAATGCGGTCTTTAAGAAGGTTTTCAATTTCAGCTTTTTGAAAGTTACTAGCTCGATTGGGAAAAGGAAAACCAGCAAGATTTCTTGCCAGCCTAATTCTGCTGGAAATCACAATATCCGATTCAATACCACTGCCTTTAAGCCATTCACCACTTGATTTCGAGAGTGATTCAAAATTCATCCGGATTTTCCTTTTCTTTAAGTAAATCCCTTAACCTTGCGGCTTCTTCATAGGATTCTAGTTCAATTGCTTTTTTAAGTTCCTGCCTGATTTTTAGTATCTCATCAGATCTTTTACCTGAAAGATCCGGATTGCGCTTGGGTATTTTACCAAGATGCTTTTTTGAATGCTGAATTTTTTCGATTAACGGCTCAAGACCCAGTTTAAAATGATTATAGTCTTTGGGGCAACCCAAGCGCCCCTGAGCACGAAAATCCATGTAGCGCGTTCCACAGTCTGGGCACACTAATTTTGATAATTCATCTGCCTCTTTACCTATATGCTTGGAAATCAGACCCTGCAAAATGCCCGGAAGGTCATTATCCGATTGTTTAAGCAACTGCTTAGCTTCTGCACATTCTTTGCAAATGTTCGTGATTTTTTTTTGGCCGCCTACAATGTCGGTCAAATGGATTGTCGCAGGTTTTGAACAGTACTTACAAATCATGATTTAAGTTGGCCAAGGGAAAAGTTTAATATTAACTTACTGGTTCTCAAGCAATCGTATTTTATCTCTAATACCTGCAGCCTCTTCATATTTTTCTTTTTGAATAACCGATTGAAGCTGTTTTCTTAAAAGATCAATTTCTTTTTGAATATCCTTGTTTGTGCCATATCTTGTAGGAAACTTGCCACAATGCTTAGTTTCTCCGTGAATATTCTCCAAATAAGGCAATAATTCATCATGAAATACGGTGTAATCATGGGGGCAACCCAAACGGCCTGAATTCCGAAAATCAGCAAACTGCATGGCACAGGTTTCACAAACAGCAGAGGTTGCCCCGGCTAAATTTTCTACCATTTTCGCTATAGAAGGCCCAAGATCTACCTCAATGGTTTCTTTTTCCAAAACTTCCTCTTGCAAATACTTTTGTGCACATTCTTCGCAAAAATGGCACTCCTGAACATTATCTTTACTAACAATTTCGGTTATATGCATCGTTGCGACTTTAGGACACTTATGGCATTTCATCTGCTTGTTTCCTCGTAATTCAATATTGAAAATCAAGCCATTACAAAAACTATCCACTATCAAATTACATGAACTATGATTATTTTAGCGGAGTAGTACAAGATGCAAACATTAGTTTTTTATAAATAGACTATAAACTTTGCAATTTCCTCACCTTTTATCAGGGTTTCCTATGAAAAATATTTACAAAATATGCTTAATTTTAACTCTTTTGCCCCTAACTTGTCCTCTATGTGCAGAGGAATGGAATGGTTTTCTTGGCCCCAAAAGAAATGGCCAAGCTTTTCCCAGTATTGAAGCTTTTGCGAAAGAACCTCAATTAATCTGGTCTGCACCAGTTGGAGACGGGTTTAGTGGCCCGGTTGTTTTTGCGGAAACTGTTTTTCTCCATCACCGCATTCAAAACACTGAAGAAATCACATCCTACTCTCTAAAATCAGGAAAGGTAAACTGGAAAAAGTCTTTCCCCACAACTTATAAAGATGATTTTTCCAGAGGCGATGGCCCTCGCTCTACACCTGCGGTTAATAAAACCGCAATAGCATCTATTTCCCCTGATGGAATACTGCGGGCACTTAATACTAGCAATGGGCAACTCTTATGGGAAAAAGATCTGGTCTCTGAATTTGAATCGAGCAAGATTTTTTTTGGGTTTGGCAGTTCGCCCTTAGTTATTGATGATAAATTAATTGTAATGGCAGGTGGCAAAAACGCTGGTTGTGTTTGCATTGATATCAAAACTGGCACGCTTATTTGGAAGAGCGGCAGTTTTAAAGGAAGTTATGCATCGCCAGTTGTTTCCAAATTCGCCAACGAGGATTCGGTTTTTCTTTTTCACCGCGATGGCCTTTCTATTCTTAAATTAATTGATGGCTCAAATATTGGAATGTTTCCCTGGCGAGCCAGATTTGATGCTTCAGTTAATGCTGCAACTCCTTTAATTCAAGGCGATGAAATTTTCTTAACCGCCAGCTATGGCACAGGTGCTACTTGGCTTAAATTTAGTTTAGGAAAGTTTGAAAAAACTTGGGCCAACGACACTTCTCTTTCGTGCCATTTTGGCACCCCAATTATTTCGAACGGCTACTTATATGGCTTCCACGGCAGGCAAGAATCTGGAGCAGAATTTCGTTGTGTAAATTTAAAAACTGGAGAGGTTTTATGGGCAAAGGACGGAACAGGTAGTGGCAATCTAATCAAATTTAACAGTCATTATCTGGTATTAGCAGAAGATGGAACCCTCTTTTTAAACAAATTTAATTCGACCAAATGGGAAACTGTTTTTTCTCAGAAAATCCTTAATAACGCTTGCAGGGCCCAACCAGCATTTGCAGATAAATTTTTGCTAGCAAGAGATGGCACTAAACTTATCTGCCTTCAAATAGCGCCCTAATCTTTAAATGCTTATGAATAAATATTAATGCTTTCCCCTAGCCGCCTGACTAGCGCAGAAGAGCGAAGGAAGGAACACGCCGTTTAAACGGTATAAACGGACCATTTTAATTCAAAATTGGAGGAATGGGCAATATTTGAGGGCATATTTCAACCTTTTTTAATTTACAATCTAAATGTTAATACGGGATTCTAAACACTAGGTGAAATCATGCGCATTTATCAATTCTTAAAGTCCATGGGAATTTCATTTGATATTATTCAACATCCCCCAGCTTTTTCAGCCCAAAAACTTGCAAAATATCTGCACACACCAGGCAGGCAAATTGCCAAAACAGTTCTCCTTAAAACCATAGATAGTTATAAAATTGCAGTTTTGCCTGCAGACCAAATGCTTGATAAATTCCAGATCGAACTTTTGATCGAGACAAAGGTTAAAATGGCAAATCCTCTAAACATGTCTGAACTTTTCTTTGATTGCGAATGGGGGGTAGTTCCAGCATTTGGCTCCGCTTATGGAATTTCCACCATCGTAGATTCTTGCCTTCTTGAGTGTTCCAGCATTGTTGTTCCTGGTCATTCTCATCTTGAATCTATTCGCATCAATGCTAAAGATTTTCTTGCCTTAGAGAATCCAATGTTTGGCTCATTTCTTAAACCAGAAATGGTTGGTGTTTAAACTTCCTAACCAAATCTGCTTTAGGGTTTAATTTTCCGCCTTCAGAAAGTATTCTGAAGAAATGAACATTCTTGAAAATTCCTACATAATTACCGGCCCGACTGCATCAGGTAAAACCAACCTCGCAATCAAGTTGGCACAGCATTTAGATTCAGAAATAATTTGCATGGATTCCATGACTCTTTATAAAGACATGGATATTGGAACAGCCAAACCCACCCAACACGAACAAGCTCTGGTTAAACACCATTTGGTAGACATTTTACTACCAACGGAAACAAGCAATGTGCAATTATGGCTGAAATGTGCTACAGAAATTGCTCAAGCATTGATCAGTAAGGGAAAATCACCCATTTTTGTTGGTGGCACACCCCTATATCTAAAAGCATTAATGATGGGGTTGTTTGAAATCCCAGAAATCCCCAAACACATTCGTGCGGAATTAGAGGTAAAATTTCCACAAACTGATTTTGCAGACGCTCATCGAATGCTGTCAGAAATTGATTCTGATTCTGCAAAAAGAATTCACCCTAATGATCGACGCAGAATTATTCGGGCGCTGGAGGTTTGGCAGGGCCTAGGAAAAACAATCAGTTCTCTTCAAAAACAGTGGGAAATAAGCACCAATAGCCAATTCAACCCAGATAAAATCCGATGCATTTGGCTACAAATGCCCCGCCAAAAATTACATGAACGGATTCATATTCGAACCAAACAATTACTTAAAAATGGATGGGTTGATGAAGTGCTGCTTTTACGCCAAAAATACGCAAATCTTAGCAAAGAAGCGTCTCAAGCAATTGGTTATTCCCAAATCTCCAAATTTTTAGATGGGTCGCTAAGTTTCGAAAAAATGGAAGAAGCAATTAATTTAGCCACTAGGCAGCTTGCAAAAAAACAAGAAACTTGGTTTAGACATCTTTCAGGTTGTATTCCATTACATTTGGAAAATAACTTCCAATTTTGGAATTTCCATATCGATATGCAAACAGATATTCTGTTATAATAAACTATTGATTACTGTTTGTTTTATTATGTTATTAATGACAAATAATTTTTAGGTCTTTTGTAGTTATAAAAAATTTATGTCACAAAAAGTAACAATTCATGTGCTCGAAGGTTCTGATAAAGGTATCGCTTTTCGCTCGTTGAACTTACCTGTTTCTATTGGCAGAGAAGAAGGCAACAACATTCGCCTCAGTGATGAAAGAATCAGCAGGTTCCACGCTAAGATTCAAGACGATAATGGCGAAATAATCCTAACAGATCTTGAAAGCACAAACGGAACAAAAGTAAATGGCAATACCATTCACATTCGCAGATTAAAAGCGGGCGACAGAATAAGCATAGGAAGATCAATTCTGTTGTTTGGCTCAGAATCTGAAATACGCAGTCGAATCAATTCAATCTCAAGTATCGCAGAAAAAACCGGTAAAACCAGACTTTCCGATGATACAGATCAGGGTACCGATCAAGCTTCACTAATCGTAGAAACATTCGACCACGATTTACCTGCAAACTTAGAACCCGACCAAACAATTTCTATCCAGCAGGGCAATGTCTTCCTTGGCGACAAACCACTTCCCCCTCTACCAAGAAAACTTTCTCCATCCCAATCAGCAAGACTTGCAGAATTATTTGAATACCTTCATAGACAATTAACCTTAGCTACCGAAAGTATGAGCGCCACTGATCAAGATTCTGATATTTCATTAAAATACTCTGATTGGCAGAAAATCCAATCAATCCACCTGATCCTGGCTAAATATGCGCGTGCCATCATTGATCCCGATAACCTGCAAGCGTAATATCTCAACAATTTTTTAACGATCGATTCTTATTTTTTCCTTTATAATCCAAATTTATAAATTGAAATAGTCTCTTTTAATCATTGTTACCATGGGAGTGCCCAAGGATGGCGGATAAATCTTTTGCTCATTTACATTGCCATACCCATTACAGCTTGCTTGATGGCGCCAGTCGAATTCCCGAACTTGTCAATTATGTCAAACAACAGGGCATGAATTCTGTGGCGCTAACCGATCACGGGAATTTATATGGGGCGATCGAATTTTATAAAGAATGCAGGGCTGGCGGAGTAAACCCAATCGTTGGCTACGAAGCTTATGTCGCCCCAAAGGGAAGAACAGATCGGGACGCAAAAAAGCGTGGGGATGCAGGGTTCCATTTAACCCTTTTAGCTAAGAACAACAAAGGTTATCAGAACCTGATAAAAATGGCATCGATAGCATTCCTCGAAGGTTATTACTATGTTCCGCGGATTGACAAAGAAATTTTAAAAGCCCACAGCGAAGGAATCATCTGCCTTAGCGGCTGTGCATCAAGCGAATTTAGCGACTTTATTCTTCAAGAAAAACATGAAGAAGCTACAAACTTAGCCCGATGGTTTGCTAAAGTTTTTAAAGATCGATTCTTTGTAGAGATCCAGAATAACGGAATCCCCATTCAGGAAGAATGCGCCCGTGGGGCGATTGACATTGCTAATAAACTTGGCTTACCTTTGGTTGCAACCTCGGATGCCCACTACCTAAGGCCTGAAGATAGTAACGCCCACGATGTTCTGCTTTGCATCAACACCGGAAGGCTTCGAAGTGACGAAAATCGCATGAAGTATGGTTCCGACCAGTTCTACATTCGTTCCCCCCAAGAAATGTACAAGCTGTTTCCAAATCAGGAAGAAGCAGTTAAACGAAGTCAAGAAATTGCTGACACCTGTGATATCCAGCTAGATTTCAGCAAAAGACATTTCCCAGTTTTTTCACCACCAGATAAAAAGACCCCCGAGAAATACTTAACCGAATTATGTAATGCGGGCATGAAGGAACGCTACGGAGAAAATCCACCTGAAGCAGCCAAGGAAAGAATTGAAAAAGAAATTGGCATTATTTGCAGAATGGGATTTGCAAGTTACTTTTTGATCGTCGCAGATTTCGTCAGATTTGCAACTGACAAGGGAATCCCCAGTAGCGCTAGAGGTTCCGCCTGTGGGGCACTTGTAAGTTATGTTCTCAAATTGAGCCATGTGGACCCACTTGAATACGGCCTTTTGTTCGAACGGTTTCTTGATCCTAACCGAAGCGAAGCTCCTGATATCGACATCGATTTTTGCAAGGAAAGGCGCGAGGAAGTTATCGCTTATGTTCGAGAAAAGTATGGCGAAGAAAGTGTTGCACAAATTGCAACCTTCGGAACCATGGCTGCCCGGGCTGCAATTAAAGATGTGGGTAGGGTTTTTAATATCCCGCTCGATCGCGTAACCAAACTTTGCGAATTAGTTCCGGAAACACCCGGGATAACCCTTCAAGAAGCAATCAATGGTAATTCAGAATTCAAACATGCCATTAATGATGACCCACAAATCAAAGAGCTCATGGATATCGCACTAAAGCTAGAAGGTACAAATCGCAATGCGGGTACTCATGCTGCGGGTGTGGTTATTTCGAATGGCCCGTTAACCGATTATGTACCGTTACAAAGAATTGTGCGAAAAGGTGATGAATCGCAACGAAAAGAAGAAGGCGTGATCACAACCCAATGGGTAATGGGAGACCTGGAAACCGTTGGCCTTTTAAAAATGGATTTTCTTGGACTTAGAACTCTTACCGCACTCGATAACGCAGTTCGCATGATTAAAAAAAATCATGATGTAAGTATAGATCTAAACAGTATTCCGCTGGATAACAAAGCAACATACGACTTATTGCAAAAGGGTGATGCAAAAGGTGTATTCCAATTGGATTCAAGCGGTATACGCGAACTTCTTAAGCGCATGAAACCCGATAATATTCGAGATATTATTGCGATCATGGCTTTATACCGCCCAGGCCCACTAGAAGGCGGCATGGTTGATTCCTATATCAACCGAAAACATGGCAGGGAAAAACCGGTATACGCACACGCTGTCATGGAACAAATTCTTTCCGAAACTTTTGGAGTCATGGTTTATCAAGAACAAATCATGCAGATTTTAAACCAACTGGGGGGTATCGAATTATCCAGCGCGTATGCATGCATCAAAGCGATCAGCAAAAAGAAATACGAAATCATTGATAAAAGAAAGGAAGAATTCATCAGGGGGGCAAAAGAACGCGGCCTTGACGAGAAAACTTCTAGCGACATATTTCAATTGATCGTGGTATTCGGTGGCTATGGTTTTAACAAAAGCCATTCTGCAGCTTATGCACATATTGGCTTTCAAACAGCTTATTTAAAGCAACATTACCGCCCAGAATTTATGGCAGCCCTTCTTACCAGTGAAATAGAGGATGGGAATAAACGCGATAGCCTTGTAATGCATATTGATGATGCACGCCGTGGGGGAGTCGAAGTTTGCCCTCCAAATATCAACTTAAGTGATTCTGATTTTGTAGTAGAAGATGGAAAAATTCTTTTTGGCCTGAGGGCAATAAAAGGTTGTGGGGGTAATGCTGCAGCAGAGATTGTGCGCAATCGCACGGAACTTGGCAAATACCGAGATATTTTTGATTTTTGCGAACGCATTGATCTTAGGTTAGTAAGCAAAGGCGTGATAGAAAAACTAATCAAAGCAGGTGCGCTTGATTGCCTTAGGGCGCATAGGGCCCAATTAATGCATCTTTTGCCCAGAGCAATAAAAGGAGCGGTTGACAGGCAGCATGATAAAAAATCGGGGCAGGGCAACTTATTTGCCCAGGTAACTGAAACCCCCGCGGAGGAAGATAACAACAGCAAATCAGTTTTAATTCAAGTTCCAGAGTGGAACGAAACAGAAAAACTCAAATTCGAAAAAGAGGTGTTAGACTTTTACTTCTCTAGCCACCCGCTAACGCAATTTGAAAAAGAAATTCGCAGGTTTTCCACGCATTCTTGTGAACAACTGCGGGATTTACCTGCAGACCACGAAGTTACCCTTGGGGGAATGATCACTCAAATCCGTTTCATGAACACCAAAAAGGCAAAGAACGGAAACACAAGATATGTACGCTGCAGGATTGAAGATTTTAATGGTGGGGTGGATTGTGTGATGTGGCCAGATGATTACCTTCGTTACAAAGACGAATATCAGGAAGACCGGGTCTGTTTCTTTAAAGGCAAAGTAGAGCGAACAAGGGATGAGCCTGGCCTTATCCTACAAAGAGTATTCAGTGTGGAACAAGCATCAAAAGAACTTGCAAAAGGGCTTTACTTGCAAGTTTCATTGGGTACGAACAAGCCCCACGAGATCAATCAAATTGCAGAAATATTAAAAACAAGCCCTGGATCTTGCCCAGTATTTCTTTCGGTTCGAGATTACGCAAAAAATCTTTGTGTGCTCAAGTTAGGGCGGGCTTTTCAAGTAAATCCAAACCGCTTTCCAGTAGAGGAACTTGAAGAAATTTTAGGGCAGGGGAATGTCAAACTAAGTTAGCGCCTTCGATTTCTAAAAGGGTTTTCTTTAAACTAAAACTTGCAGAAAACCCTCCTAATGATTTATCAGAGGCTATCACCCTATGGCATGGTATCAGCAATAGAATTGGATTCTTCCCGCATGCATTACCAACGGCTCTGCATGCTTTCGGATTCCCTATCTCGATTGCAATTTGCTTGTAATTTTTAGTTTGACCAAAAGAAATGGCAACTAACTTATTCCAAACTTTTATTTGAAAGGGTGTGCCGTTGGGGCTGAGCTTTAGGTCAACTTTTTTGCCAGCATAAAAAGAATCAAGCAAGGCAATAAGCCGATTACAATTACTTATCTTCTTAATGGAAACACTATCTTTAAGCCCTAACACCAACTCATTTACACGTGAAGTTTGGTCATCGATTCCTGCAAACAAGAACCGAACGGAAAAATAATTCCAATAAATACTAAAGTAAAAGCCTTTATAAAAACAGGAACTGATTACAAAATCACCAGCATCGTTATCAAGAGAAAGGGTACTCATAAATTACGTTTAAATCTGGACATAGTGCCAAGATAAATAAGTAACGAAATTGATCGAAGAGCTTCTTTCCAATTAACTTTGGAAGATCCAGCCCTACGATCCTCAAAAATGATCGGGTATTCACCCAATTTGCTGCCACACCTATATACTCTGAAAAGCATTTCTTGCTGAAAGCTATAGCCTTTAGACCAAACTCGATCGAAATCTACTTCCTTTAGTTTTGAAGTTCGATAACAACGAAATCCACCACTAGCATCACGAACAGGCATCCAGAAAAGAAGTTTAACCAGATAATTGACCGAAGTACTAATAACTTTGCGTGAAAATGGCCAATTTTTAGTACCACCGCCGGGAATATACCGAGAACCAATCATTACATCTTTTTCTGCCATCCCCTGAAAAATTGCGGGGATATATCTTGGATGATGACTAAAATCCGCATCGATACTCATGAAATAATCAAAATCATTATTAATTGCAAACTTCATCCCAGCCACAATTGCAGTGCCAAGACCCAGCTTACCAGTGCGATGAATTGCGTGCAGATTTGAAAGTTCTTGGGTAAGAACATCCGCAAGTTTCCCAGTACCATCGGGTGAATTATCATCAACAACAAGGATATGTGCTTGGGGCATGAAATTTTTAATAGACTCAACCAATGGCCTGAGGTTATCGTGTTCGTTATAAGTTGCGATACTAATCAGGAGTTTACTTTGATTTAATTCCGCCACATGATCTCCAAGTAAATTCAACTATTTAATAAAATTAATGATTGAAAGTTTAACTAAAAGGTTATTTTAAAGCTATATAGCTTTGAAGAACCTAATTTTAAGGAAGAAAGATGGCTGCGACAGACCCGATAAAGATAACTTGCCCAGAGTGCAAAAAAGTAATTTCTGTCCCCTCAGACTTACTTGGAAAGAAAGTTCGTTGCAAAGGGTGCAGCAAAGTTTTTGAGGCACAAAAACCGGCCCCCCCTAAAGAAACCGCAAAGCCTGCGGAAGAAGACAAAAAAAAACAGCAAGCAGGGGATGATCCTGATGATGATGGCAAAGCCTACGGCATGCACGATACGATATTACAAGCTCGGTGCCCTAATTGCGCCAAGGAATTATCCAGTGAAGATGATATATTATGTATCTTTTGTGGTTACAACAATTTAACCCGACAAATAGCACAGACAAGAAAAACATACGACATCACCGGCGCAGACATATTCTTCTGGAATTTACCAGGGATTATCGGGGTTATTCTTTGTTTAATCTTACTCACATTCAACATAGTTTACATGTTAAAGATTGATGAATGGTGTTCACCAGAAGAAGGCAAGACCGATGTCCCTTGGTTTGGATTTTTAGCACATGGATCAATTAAGTTGTGGCTTTATATAATTTCAGGCTTTATACTATTCATAATCGGAAAATTCTCTTTTATAAGGCTCGTGTACGAAAACAGACCTAAAGAAGAAGAAAAGATTTAATCAACATAAACCCGTGAACAATCGCCCAGTTCATGCTTGCAAACCTCAAAACCTATGCCTTAATTGGCATTGATGCTACCCTTGTAGAAGCTGAAGTCGATGTTAGTGCTGGTTTTCCAAAAACGGTAATCGTCGGACTCCCAGAACAAGCAGTCAAGGAAAGCATCCATCGAATTGAACGAGCCCTATCCAATCTAGGCTACTCCCGGACTACAGGCCATACCGTTATCAACCTAGCACCAGCTGATTTAAAGAAAGATGCTGGAAGTTTCGACCTTCCAATTGCCCTTGGGATTCTTGCCGCAACTGAACAAATACCAATAAAAAACACAATCGACTACGCATTCGTTGGCGAACTCGCCCTTGACGGTAATCTCCGTCCCATTAAAGGTGCACTTTCAATAGCCTTGGCAGCAGCTAAAGGTCGCGTTAAAGGCTTGCTTCTTCCATTCATGAACGCCAAAGAGGCCAGTGTCGTAAAAGATCTTTTGATTTATCCCATTCATAACCTTTCAGATTCGGTTGGCTTTCTTACCGGGAAGAAAGTTATTGCGCCCTTGGTTCCAGAAGAAAACTTAGCGTTCGAAAATCTCAACAAATACGATTTTGATTTCTCTGATGTACGCGGGCAGGAATCCGCCAAACGCGCTTTAGTTGTTGCTGCTGCAGGCGGACATAATGTCATCATGATTGGCTCTCCTGGCACAGGAAAAACGATGCTGGCTAAAAGGATGGCAACAATCTTGCCCCCGCTCACCCTTGAGGAAAGCCTCGAAACAACTCGCATATACAGTGCCCTAGGCAGACTGAATTCAGATCAATCTTTACTTACTACAAGGCCCTTTCGATCCCCCCATCACACCATCAGCGATGCCGGAATGGTGGGAGGTGGCAAAACCCCTGCTCCAGGTGAGATTAGCCTTGCCCATCATGGAATTTTATTCCTTGATGAATTACCTGAATTCAACAGGCGCAGCCTTGAAGTTTTAAGGCAACCATTAGAAGAAGGGCAGGTAACTATTTCCAGAGCCCTGCAATCCACAACTTTCCCTGCAAGGTTTGTACTGGTTGCTTCGATGAATCCATGCCCATGCGGGTATTTGGGCGACACCAAGCATCCTTGCAAATGCTATCCCGCTGCAATTGAAAAATACATGGGTAAAATCAGTGGGCCGCTTTTAGACCGAATCGATCTCCACATCGAAGTCCCCGCTGTCCCATTTCAAGAACTTACAGCTATATCTGACGGAACATCTAGCACTCTCATGCGTGAACAAGTCAACTTTGCAAGAGAAAAACAGAGCCTACGATTTGGCAAATCAAATTTTATGCTGAATAGCAGAATGAATTCTAAACAAGTTCGAAAGCATTGCGTTCTCAACAAGGAAAGCAAATCATTACTACAAATCGCAATGGAAAACCTTGGGCTTTCGGCTAGGGCTCACGATAGGATTTTACGAATGGCCCGTACAATTGCAGACCTTGAACAAGCAAGCGAAATTCTTGCCCCACACCTTATCGAAGCTATCAGCTACCGTAGTTTGGATCGAAAACTCTGGATGAAATAGATTATTTCCCATTCGCCCAAATGGTTCTTCCGCCATCAACAGGCAATTCAATTCCGGTAATAAATTCACTTTGGATCAGAAATAACACGGCCCGTGAAACATCCTGTGGTGAACCTTCAGAACGAACAAGAGTAGCGTCGATTGCTTCTTGTCGCTCTTGCAAAGGTAAATCGATGGGCAGCATAACTGGCCCAGGAAGAATGCAATTAACCCGAACTTTGGGATTTCTACTTCCAAGTTCCACCGCCAAACTTCGCGTAAGCGTTGGAATCGCCCCTTTGGTAGCAAAGTAAGCACTATAGCCAAGATATGGCCTATCTTGAGCCCAATCACCAATATTAATAATATTGCCGCCCTCGGGTTGAGCGATCATCATAAGACCCGCTAACCTAGAGGGAAGAAAAGTAGCCAAAATATTTGCTTCAAAATGCCGGGATACATCCTTTGAAGAAATTTCGAGAAAGTCTTTTCGCTCCCAAATCGAAGCACAATTCACCAAAGCATCAAGGCGCCCAAATTGCACCTTTATTTCATGAAACATTCTCTCAACATCAGATTCCTGCGCTAAATCAGCTTGAAAGGTCGTAGCCTCAATCCCAGCCTTATTTAATAATTCTGCAGACTGTTTTGCTTCAAGAGCCGATGTTCTATAATGAATACATATACGATAACCGATTAACCCCAGAGCATGAGCTACATGCCATCCAACTCTTTGTTTTCCACTGCCTGTTATAAGGGCAACTTTCTGAGGCATAATGATCCAACCTTCTTAAATCGAATATTTAAAGTTTGTAGCCATCCGCCATTCCTGAGTTTATCATAAATTATGTTTTGCTAATTAATCTTTAGAAGGAATATCCAAATGGAACCAATTCTATATGCATTTTATATTATCTTGGGAATTGCAATCCTCAAAATGGCAATTCTTCTTGTACTTTGCAAAGGTAATTTCAGCAATCTTGCTAACGCGATCACTACATTTTTTTCAGTCTTAGCCCAAGGCAAAACTCCTCAAAAAGAAAAAGTCAGTACCATTCCCAAAGGAGAAATTAAAGTTAATGCGGACCTAATCTGGCCGCTTTATTTACTACAAAGAGAAGCCAGACTTATCGACTTTTTACTTGAGGATATCAGTTCCGCACCTGATGACCTTGTAGGGGCAGGTGTTCGTGAGGTGCATACAAAATGCAGGAAGTACCTACTCGAAAAATTAACCTTACAACCAGTTATTCTGCAAGAAGAAGGGGCCAGAATCACTATTGAATCGGGATTTAATCCAAGCAAAATAATGCTTACTGGTTTCCTCGAAGGGCAACCTCCCTATAACGGAATACTTAAACACCAAGGCTGGC
This sequence comes from Gemmataceae bacterium, assembly GCA_044337875.1. Lineage (GTDB taxonomy): Bacteria > Planctomycetota > Planctomycetia > Gemmatales > Gemmataceae > UBA969. The sequence continues at coordinate 196,535 of JBIIMS010000004.1, read as the reverse complement.
AGGTCTTATCTTCCCAGATTCCGGAAGTAACCGATTCTTTCCGAAAGAATCCAGTCCTTGCACAAGCTGAATTAGAAATTCCCCAAAAGTAAGCAGAACAAAACCATGGCAAATTCACGGTTCTCAATCGGTATCGATTTAGGCACTACAAACTGTGCTATAGCTTACATTGATTCTCAAAAAGAGGATGGAACTGCAGAAGTACTTAATTTGCCTCAAATTGTTCAGCCCGGAGTTTATGAAGACAGGAAATTGCTACCCTCTTTTCTTTATCTGCCTCAAAAAGGAGAATTCCAAAACGGGGCTTTTAAACTTCCTTGGGGGGAAGAGCAACCATTTATTGTTGGCGAATTTGCCAAATCCCATGGTGCACTGGTCCCGACTCATTTGGTAAGTTCTGCAAAATCTTGGCTTTGTCATACAGCAGTCAACAGGCGCGATAAAATCCTCCCTTGGAAAGCTAATGATGAATCAAATAAAGTTTCCCCACTCGAAGCCAGCACCCTTTATTTGAAGCACCTAGTTAATTCATGGAACGCACAGTTTGAGACAATTGATAGTGAGCTAAAACTTGAAAAACAGGAGGTCGTCCTTACGGTTCCCGCCTCCTTCGACGCTGATGCCCGTGATTTTACCATGGAAGCTGCCAAAGATGCAGGTTTTAAGAAAATCAGCCTGCTCGAAGAACCACAGGCTGCTTTTTACTCTTGGCTTGAAGCAAACAAAGACACTTGGCGCGAACAAGTCCAGGAAGGTGATGTAATCCTAGTTATTGATGTCGGAGGAGGTACTTCCGATTTTACTTTGATTGCTGTAGAATCTGATCAAGGCAATCTCTTTCTAAATAGACTTGCTGTCGGGGAGCATATTCTCCTTGGTGGCGATAATATTGATCTCGCCTTGGCGTACGAATTATCAAGGCAACTTGCAGCAAAAAATATAAAACTCGATCTCGCACAAATGGTGGCTCTTTCACATGCGTGTAGAACAGCAAAAGAAAAACTTCTAGCGGACAAAGATCTACGATCTTGGCCAATGACCATTCTTGGCCGAGGCTCCAAAATGATTTCAGGCACAATCAAGTGTGAGTTAGAAATATCAATACTGGAGAAAGTATTACTAGAGGGATTTTTCCCAATTTGTGGTCCTGATGACCAACCCACCTTGCAATCGGGTTATGGGTTTCAGGAAATTGGTCTACCTTATGCAGCAGATGCCGCAATTACTAAGCATCTTGCACATTTTTTAGTGAAGCATCGAAAATCGATCGAGCAAAAATCTTCCCAATGCAAAGATGGCAAAAAAACATCCGGTGTCAATGTGGTTCTTTTCAATGGCGGAGTTTTCAAATCAACCCTTCTTAGACAGAGAATACTAGACAATCTTGAATCTTGGAGCAAAGGCCCAATCAAAATGCTTTCGCATCAAGATTTAGATTTATCGGTTGCGGTTGGGGCAGCTAGTTTTGGAATTGCAAGAAGAGGCAAAGGAATCCGCATTCGCGGAGGTGCTCCCAGAACTTATTACATTGGGATCGAGTCTTCTGCTCCTGCAATTCCAGGTTTTCCCCGACCCATCAAGGCGTTGTGTGTAGTCCCATTTGGCATGGAAGAAGGCACGGAATCAGATATTCCAGGACATGAATTTGGCTTGATCATTGGGCAAAAAGTCACCTTTCGCTTTCTTTCCTCTTCCACACGAAAAAATGACGCCCTTGGCACTATCCTAGAAGAGTGGGATGATGATGTTCACGAAATATCACCCTTGCAATTAACTTTGGAAAATCCGGAAAAGAACGCTAGCATGGTGCCAGTTTACTTGCACAGCAAAATAACTGATATTGGTACCTTGGAGTTATGGTGTATCGGCAAAAATTCGAAACAAAAATGGAAACTCGAATTTAATGTCCGCGAAAACAAAGCTAACTTATAAATCAGACTAGGTTTCTAAAAATTTCGTAACTATCAATGAATTTATTAAATAGAATATCTTTGCCTAGAATCAAACCTTGGCTTGAGTCTTGTCCTCGAAGAAAGAGAAAAACATGGAATCTGGTAATTTTAAAGAAATTAAGCATCCCTTTGCAATCGTACTTGCTGTAACGGCTGGTTTACTCCGGCTTTTGCCCCATTATCCAGGTTGCACGCCCATAGGAGCCATGACTTTATTCTCTGGAAATAAAATTAATGGCCTTTCTTCGTGGTTGATCCCTATCGGGGTTATGTTTATTACCGACCTTTTGCTTTATTTCCCTTTGGAACAAATATCTTTAAAAGCTTTTTCTTGGATGACACCAGTTATTTATGGGTGTTTTTTATTCAATGTTGCTATTGGAAGATTGATCACACCAGGCAATTTATTGCTTAAAATATCGTTGTCTTCTGTTCTTGGTAGCACACTATTTTTTATCTTTACGAATTTCGCTGTTTGGTTGGGCGGCGATGAAATCGCATACCCTCGTAACTTCGGTGGATTATTACTTTGTTATGAAATGGCGCTACCCTTTTATTCCTATCCCATGCTTACCGATTTATTTTTCACTCTGGGAATTTTCGGTTTAAACAACTTACTTGAACAAGTATTTTCAACATCAAAGGCACAAGCAAAGTCATGAAATTTGCAGCAATAATAAAATACATCTCTGACGCAGATAAAATCCAATCAGTAAGGCCATTGCACCGGGCTTATTTAACATCGCTTTTAAATCAAGGCAATATCGCTGCAACAGGCCCTTTTACGGATGGTTTTGGCGCACTTATCATATATGAGGCACCTGATCATGAAACCGCTGAAAGCTTTATTAAAAACGACCCGTTTAATAAAGAAGGCGTTTTTATTACCTGGGAAGTCCATCCTTGGAATTGCGTGATGGCAAACAAGGATTTATTTCCCGCTTAATTATTTAAACCTAGGTGTTTAAACCTAAGATATTTAAAGATTAATTTTTGCGAGCTTGGTGTATTCTGGGCCATCGTGCATGTCTTCGCTGGACATCACAAGAACCTGTTTTACATCCAACTCATCAGAAATCCAAGGGTGGATTTTCCAATGCGAACAAACGACAGAAAAATCAAGATCCTGCTGGTTTAACCTTCCAATCGAAAGATGGGGCTGAAAATCTCTTTGTTCTTTTCTGTAAAGCCCTTCCTCCTCAAGTTTATCTGCAAGAACATCATAGAGTTTCTGAAAACTTTGAACCGCATCGGGATCAACACCAAGCCAAACAACCCTGGCCCGTCTGGGATTAGGAAAGCATCCCATACCTTGCAATTTAAACTGGAAGGGTTTTATTTCTTTGCAGGCTTTTTTGGCAAGGTCACAGGTTTTCCAAAGGTCTCTATCATCAATTTGCCCTAAAAAAAGCATAGTAATATGCAACATTTCGGGCTTATTCCATTTCACGCCAGGAAAATCGTTCGCCAGTTCACTTTGTATCTGCAAACACCGCTTTTGAACTGCAGCGGGCATTTCAATTGCAATAAATGCCCGAAATTTCTTAGCCATAAAAGTACCCTTTAGAATGCTAGCATTGAACGGTAATCAGAATATCGCTGATCGATATCTTTGCGAGTGACGTTATTTAGTTTATCTAAACCAAAACCTTCAACTGTTAGACTTGCAACTACCGTTCCATAACCCATGGCCCTGCGAAGGCTTCCAGGAGACTTATCATTGTCGGAGGCTAATGCACCCATAACACCGCCAGCAAAACTATCGCCTGCCCCGGTTGGATCGATAACTTTTTCGGTAGGAAAAGCAGGAACAACAAAAACGCCTGCTTCACTAAACAACATCGCGCCATGCTCGCCTTTTTTAAGGATAACAAATTTGGGCCCTAGTTTTCGTGTCGCATGCCCTGCACTCACTAGATTACTTTCCCCCGTAAGAAGCATTGCCTCACTATCATTCAAAAGCAAGCCATCAATTCTAGGCAATAAATCCAGCAGTTCTTTTTTCTGAATATTAATCCAAAGATCCATAGTATCAGCCAATACAAGTTCGGGCTTTGTCACCTGATCCAAAACCTTTGCTTGGACGATCGGGCTACTATTTGCAAGAAAAACAAACTTACTATCTTTGAAATGGTCAGGTAAAATTGGATTAAAAGTACCAAAAACATTCAAATGCACCTCAAGGGTGTCCCTGATGTTCATATCTTTATGATAACGCCCCTTCCAACGGAAAGTCTTACCTTTTTCTGTAACCAAACCAGAAATATCAATTCCCTTTTTTTGAAAAAGAGCTTTATGATCCTGGGGAAAATCTTCGCCAATAACCCCCACCAATCTTGGCTTGATAAAGTTACTAGCAACTACGGAAAAATATGAAGCTGATCCACCTAATGCATCATCCACATTCCCATGTGGGGTTTCGATAGAATCAAAAGCAACAGAACCAACAACAAGTAATGACATACGAAACTCCGGTAACAAGTGTTTAAGATTTCTTTTCCTTTTACTTAGCAACCAAATCCAACGCAAGATTTATCCTTCGCAAGGATTCTTCTTTCCCAAGAATAAAAAGACAATCAAAGACCCCTGGGCCAACTTCGATACCCGTTGTTGAAACCCTGAGGGCATGAATCAACATGCCTGTGTTATGATTACCCGCAAGGCAAAAATCTTTCAATGTAGTTTCAATGCTCGCAACACTAAAATCAGATAGTGCATGCAAAGAAACCGAGAAGGTTTTCAGTAACTCGGGAACACCTTCTTTGGCAACTCTTTTTGCAAGCGACTTTAAATCGTAATCTGGATCTGCTTTAAAAAATGGAGCGCCATAGGGCAAAATATCACTAAAAATTTTCAGTCGATCTCCGGTTGCATCTATAACTTTCCGCAATGTTTCCAATTCTACTGGAGTAGGGACAGAATTGATAAAGCCTGCTTTTTGCATAAAGGGCAGGGCCCCATCAACTTTTTTATCTAAGGGCAAAACCTTCATGTATTCGCCTGCCACCCAGAATAATTTGTCTGGATCAAAACTTGCGGGTGCATTGTTGACACGATCCAAACTAAATTTCGCAACCATTTCTTTCAAAAGAATAATTTCACTATGGTCGTCCAAAGACCAACCCAATCTTGCTAGATAATTCACCAACCCCTCGGGCAAATAACCTAATTCTTTGTAAAACGAAACGGTCGCAGGATTCAAATCATCGCGAATTTCAATTTGCTCATTGGTCCAACCAACAGCATTAAGCTTCTTAAGAACATCGCTTGTAACAAACTTTTTCATATCGCGCTTGCTAAGCTTCTTTTTAGAATTGGGCTCATTTACCACAGGAACATGTGCAAAAAATGGCATTGGTGCGCCCAAAGCGAGGTATACTAAAACCTGTACTGGAGTGTTTGATAAATGCTCCGCAGCGCGAATAACATGCGATATCCGCATGCCCACATCATCAATTACCGTTGCAAAATTATACAAGGCTCTGCCATCGGGCCTGAGGATTATAGGATCGCCAATCAAATTGGATTGCCATTCGACATCGCCCCGAATCAAATCATTAATTTTAATCAATTCATCGTCAGGCACCTTCAGCCTGATTGCAGTCTTCTTTTCATTATAAAGTTTAATGCATTCATCTGGAGAAGTTTGCCGATGTTTACCTCTGTGAACGTAAGGCTTTTTGGCCTTCTCAGAAGCATCCCGCTCAGCTTTGATTTCATCCGTGGTCATGTAACATGGGTAGGCTTTACCCGCAGCAAGGAGCTGATTTACAGCATCAACATACAGATGATTGCGTTGGGATTGATAATAAGGAGCAAAAGGCCCATCAATTTCGGGCCCTTCATCCCAATTAATACCTAGCCAACGAAAGCCATCAAGGATTGGCTTTAGGGCCTCAACCTTATTTCTCTCGGAATCGGTATCATCGATGCGAAGAATGAATTTCCCGCCCGCCTGTCTGGCAACAAGCCAGTTAAAAAGAGCGGTGCGAACACCTCCAATATGCAGGTATCCAGTTGGGCTGGGAGCAAAACGAGTCCTAATTTCCGCCATGAAATGATTCCCTTCAATCGTAAAATACAAAGATAAATATATGACTTCGGGAAGAATCGAAAGGGATGAAAATTTTCGGATTGGTTTTAAGTGGCAGATTTAGAATTAGATTTTCCGCCTCGGCCCTCAACCAAAGTCACAGTAACTCCCTCTTGAACCACTTTGCCATGCTGATTTATTACCTGCCTGTGCCAAGTAACGGTTCCGCGTCTGCCTCGAGAATTACTTTCTATTTCAAGAATTTTGCATCGGACTTTGATCGTGTCACCGATATTTACCGGTTCCTTAAAAAACCACTCCTTAAATTGAATAAAAGCAATGGTTCGAACAGGGGGAGCAAACAAACCAAGGCCACTTGAAATGGAAAGAACCAGCAAACCATGTGCGATAGGCTGCCTAAAAGGGGTGGAGGCAGCAAATTCATGATCCATATGAATGGGATTAAAATCTCCACTAACCCCTGCAAAATTAACAATGTCTGATTGGGTAATAGTTCGCCCCAAAGACTCCCATTCGTGTCCTAGTTCAAGGTCATCAAAAAACAAATGCTGGGAAGAAAAAGACATCGAATTTTAATCCTTTCAAGGCAAAAGATTACTTGAGTTAAAATAATTACAATATTTTTTCAAGTAATCTTTGTTTTTAACGGTTTTCCGATTAGCATTCAAAAATTATAACTACTCGAATTATCAGGAAGCATAAATGTTGAATATACCCAAAATTGTGGAAAACTTTCCAAAATTAAGACAAAGCAACGAAATTCATGCTGATGCCCCCGGAGGCACACAAGTCCCCGAAGGCGTGATTAATGCTATTTCGCACTACCTGATTCACCAAAATGCTAATTTAGGAGCTGCTTTCCGAACTTCAAAAGAATCAGACCAGACACTTTTAAATGCAGGTATTACGGTTCAAGCCTTGTTGAATGCCAGAACTAATTCGGAAATTATTTTTGGCAATAACATGACTTCTTTGACCTTCCACATCTCCCGTTCGATCGGAAACACCCTGCAAGCAGGTGATCGGATTTTACTTTCTAAACTTGATCACGAGGCGAATATTTCGCCTTGGCAACTGATGGCACGAGATAAAAAATGCGAAGTTGATTTTGTGGAAATAGATGTAGAAACTTGCACTTTTAATAAAGCCGATTTAGAGAGAAAGCTTTCTAAAAAACCAAAATTATTTGCATATACAGCATGTTCTAACGCAACCGGAACCCTAAACGACATTCCAAACCTAACAAAAATGGGCCATGATGTAGGCGCCATGGTTTATGTTGATGCAGTGCATTATGCCCCGCATAAGCTAATCGATGTAACCCAATGGGATTGCGATTTTTTAGCATGTTCCGCCTACAAATTTTTTGGCCCGCATGTAGGAATTTTGTACGGAAAAGAATCCTTACTAAACAAATTACAACCTTACAAAGTAAGACCAGCTGCAGATTCAAATCCTGGCAAATGGATGACTGGAACCCAAAACCATGAAGGTATTGCTGGAACCACTGCAGCTATCGACTACCTCGCTTCTCTTTCAGGTGCAATCAACTCAACCAGCAAACGAACCCAATTAGAACAAGCATTTAACAAAATCGAAGAACATGAAAAAGCACTGTCCTCCTGCTTTCTTGAAGGGATCAGAAAACTGGATGGAATTGAAATTGTAGGGTTAAAAGATTTAACAACCATAAACCAGCGCGTTGCAACATTCTCATTAACAAGCAAGAAAGTTCCCGCAAATATATTTGCCAAAGAATTAGCCCTTAAAGGTATTTTTGCATACAGCGGTAACTTTTACGCAAAAACATTAATGGAAACATTAGGATACGAAGGGAAGGGGGGCGTACTTAGAATTGGATTTGTGCATTACAACGATTTAAATCAAGTTGAAGTAATCCTCGATGAGTTAAAAAGAATTTTAACCAGTAAGTAAAGAAGCTTATACTAACTTTTTTACAACAATTAATTCTTAATCAAAACCTTGTTGGCCTTGTTAAAAAAATGGACAAATGCTTATTATATTTTAGTACTATTCTAATAATTGCAGAAAAATATGGGTCAAAAAGGCATTAAAATTTCCGTTCATTGGACACGAACTTTAATTAGTGATATTGTCTACTATGCAAATAAGGTCCCGCTTTGCACGATTGAAAAAAATATCAACATCAAAGCAGTGCAAATAGCCAAAAGCAATTCCCTTAAACGAATCGGTTGGACTAGCATATTTACCAAGGCAATGGGATTAGCTTCAATTGAATTTGATGAGCTAAGGCAATCTTGGATGCCTTTCCCTTATGCTCACTTGTATCAACATCCAATTCCTATTGCCAGTGTTGCAATCAATCGCATAATTGATAATCAGGAAGCGGTAGTATTCGGAATGGTTCAAAAACCAGAAGCTAAACCATTACTAGAGATTAACGAAGCACTTCACTATTTTAAAAGTAGCCCAATTGATTCGGTGTCGTTATTAAAAAGAATGCGAAGAACCTCGAAATTCCCTTGGCTCATAAGAGCGATCATCTGGAATTACGGATTGTATCTCTCAGGTTACTGCAAAGCGAAAAACTTTGGTACCTTTTCGGTCAGTTCCGTTTCGCAACTAGATGCAAATACCATCCACCTTTTAACGCCCCTAACTAGTGCCCTAAATTATGGCCCGATTTCAGCCAATGGCGATTGCACCATTCGCCTAACCTTTGATCATCGGGTTATGGATGGTCTTACCATTGCAAAAGTGTTGTCGTTTATTGAAGAATCAACCAATGTATCATTACGGGAAGAAATCGAAAATCAAAACCAATCTCAAGTAGCATAAAAAAAGGAAAGGCGGGAATTATACCCCGCCTTTCCTTTTTCAAATATTGCCAATCCAAATTTTACCCAAGAAGAAGATCAGCTTCCCAACCAACGCGTTCAGCGGAGGCACGAAGTTTTTCTAATGCTCGATTTTGAATCTGGCGAACTCGTTCTTTGCTAATGCGAAGGAGATTGCCGATTTGGCGAAGGCTGTGGGTTCCACTACCAGTTAAGCCAAAGCGGAGATCCAAAACTTTTCGCTCTCTAGGACGAAGATTCTCCATTAGGAACAACAAAGCTTCTTGACGCTCATTATTAGAGCGCTGAATCGTGCTTTCATTGTCTGGCATGGCTTCAGTGAGTTTAAAATCACTGTCATCATCGAGAACAGCATTTAAAGAAACAGGGGTCCGAGTAGCAGTTTGAAGGTGAGTCAAGTGCTCAAGGCTAGAACCAGTACGGGAAGCCAATTCTTGGGGGGTAGGCAAATGTTTGCCACCATGCGCCAGAGCTTCCGATTCTTGTTGTAGTTGGCCTAATTCTTGCAGATGGTGGGGGGAAAGACTAACCAAATGGCTTTGTCTTGCAACCGCAATCTGCAAAGTTTGCCTGATCCACCAAGTTGCATAAGTTGCAAGTCGTGTACCATGGCTCACATCAAACCTATCGATAGCTTGCATTAAGCCACAAACAGCTTCTTGGAGCAAATCGGCATAACTAAGAGCATGGTGCCTAAAGCGCTTGGCAACGTGCGCAGCAAGGCGAATATTAGCAGAAGCGAGCCTATGTTTAAGATGTACATAACGATCATGAAGCCTCCTGATTGCAGCAGCGCTGCGAACAGGTTCGATACAGTTATCTTTGATAAACTGTGCCATAGGCCAAGGTTCGAGCGGTGGCCTTTGGCTGCGAAGTTTTGGGTATTGTCTAACCAAGGCACGAACTAATTCGCATTTGGTTTCCCAAAAATCAGCCAACAAGTTTCGTTCTTCTTCTGGAGTTAAAAGATCAGAGGAGAAAATAGTGGGATTTTCAGTTGTGCTAAGGACTTCAATTTCTTTGATATCAATTTCTTTGATTTCAACCTCAGCACTTTTCTTAATTTTCATTACAATTCCTTAGATAAATACATTGAATAATAATTATCATAAACCCTTACAAATTATGGATTTACAACTTTACACTTATAAAGAAACCATGAAGGAGGATACCAACATAGATTTCGATTGAGCCTAGTAAGAAATAATTGACCCACAGGTCGAATTTAAATCACCTTGCCCAAGGGATAACGAATCTTATAGGGGATGAGGAGGGATTTCAAGTAGAAATTTGAAAATATTACAATAGCTTGAATGATTCATTTCCAAGTGCTTTCTATAAGTGAATTAATCATTACCAATTAACAAATCGACCACACCAGAGTTTAACTTGTAAAAACTTAGTCAAATACGGGGGTGGAAGTTCGTGCCCTCCTTGATTTTTCGATTCTTTGGACCTAAACCGTTAATAAGCAGTACTAAAGCTAGTAATAATTTTTTTTTCGCTAAACTTGTCTTAAACCCTAGAAGAAACAATTGCCAAACTGAAGTTGGGTTAAAAAAAACAAAGAAAACGAGGGGCAGAACCAAAAGTCGGCCTTTTTGAACAAAAGTTGCCAGTTTTTCAGGTACTGTAAAGACTAAATCATCCAAAATAACCCTCAAACAAAAAACAGGTACCCTGATTTCAAAAAAAATGTCATGCACAAGCTTCAATTCCATTTCCACCAAATCTGCACCCTCTTCACCTAAAATCTTTTTTACCGCCGGAGTTGCAACTCGATCCACCGTCACCCCAACCCCAACCCTAATCAAATTTTGATTAAAAAAAAGCGGGTCGACTAAAATTGTTTCTGAGATTATGGTCGTTTGATGATCATCAAGAATGCGGTTCACAAAAAAAACATCACCCGTCTTGCTTTCCTTTTTGCACCCACCAGCAAATCCTGCCAACAACACCAAGTTAGGCCTAAAGAGTTTATTTTCTAAAATCAATTCGCTTAATTGCAAACAAAATTGCTGGGCTTCTTTACCAACGCCAACTACAAAACTACAGATTCGAAAGCCCGAATAATTCCCTTCAATAAATGAAACCCCTGAAACATGGTTGAGTGTTTTTGATTGAATACGATGCAAAAAAGAAAGCTCCTCAGCCCATGTAGGGAAAAGGAGCCACAAAAACTTTAATTCAGGTGCATCTGCCTGATTATTTTCTAGGAAAGTTGCCACATCAACATCTTCAGGCTGTCACCTAATTTACCATTAACGCCAAGTGCAGCGCTGGCCTCAAAGCCCGAATGGACCAGACAATGTTCGCAACGAGGGTCTTTACCATGGCCATAACTATCCCAATCGGTGTCATTCATTAAACCATCAAAGGTATCATGATGAGTATCAGTAATAAGATAGCAGGGCCCTTTCCAGCCTTTGACATTACGAGTAGGGTTGCCCCAGGCGGTGCAAGGGATTTCGCGTTTACCACTTAAAAACTCAAGATAAATAGGGGAAGACATCATCTTGTATTTTTTGAAAAGGGATTGCGCTTCCATAAATTTCTTACGAATGTCATCACGCGTCATAAATATTTCGGCAGCACCATCTGGATTCGTTTCATGAACTGCAGAATATCCATAAGAAGGAGAAATCAAAAAGCCATCAACGCCTAATTTTGCAAGAAAAGCGTAAAGCTTGTCTATTTCATCAAGGTTGGTTTCCTTGTAAATGGTGGTATTGGTACAAACCAAAAACCCAGCTTTTTTCGCAGCTTTTATACCTTCAACCGCAGCTTTGAAAACGCCTTCGCGTTCCACCATAAGATCGTGGGTCGCTTCCATACCATCAAGGTGGACATTAAAGAAGAAACGATCACTCGGTTTGAACTGATCGAGTTTCTTTTCTAGAAATACACCGTTGGTACAAAGATAAATGTGTTTTCTGCGATCAAGAATTTCTTTTACCAGCCTGCCAATTTCTGGATAGATAAGAGGTTCGCCACCACAAATACTAACAATCGGTGCTGCTGCTTCATCAACAGAAGCCATACATTCTTCAACCGAAAGTTTATCCTTAATGGTTTGAGAGTATTCTCGAATTCTTCCGCACCCTGTGCAAGTAAGATTGCAAGCATGGAGAGGTTCAAGCATAAGAACCAATGGGAATTTTTTCTGCCCGGTTATTTTCTTTTTGCCTATATAGCCAATCATAGTCGAAGTTAACGATAACGGAAAACGCATTAGAAATCCCTTTCACTGCATATATGTAAAGAAGCTAAAATCATTTAAACCGACAAACTGATCCAACACCAGATCAATAAGTATTCTGCTTGAAGGCATACCCAAGAGCACGGCAATACCGTGAAAGAGCCATCAAGGGAAAATAGACTCGATAATAATGGTACTTAAGATAAAAGACCTTAGGAAACCCAGTGCCCGTAAAAAAGTATTCGGCCCAATCGCCTCCCGAATCTTGCGTATTTACTAGATAAGAAATACCATTTCGGACCGCATCAGAGTTTTCTTCACCAGCTGCAAGTAGTCCTAAAATGGCCCATGCAGTCTGGGAGGGAGTAGCCTCGCCCTGACCAGCAAGCGATGGATCATTATAAGTAGCACAGGTTTCACCCCAAGAACCATCTTGATGCTGACACCCCTTAAGCCACTGAACAGCTTTAATAATCATTGGGGCATTCATATCAAACCCAACGGCTTTAAGGCCGAGCAAAACTTGCCAAGTACCATAAATATAATTCACTCCCCAGCGACCAACCCAAGCGCCCCATGGTTCCTGAGAACACCGAATATACTCAATGGCTTTTTGAATGTGGATTTCATCGGACCGGTATCCAAGTTCACCCAGCGCCTCTAACACTCGTGCGGAAATATCAGGACAAGTGGGGTCAAGCATCGCATTGTGATCAGCAAATGGAACCTTGGTTAAAAATTCTTGATCGATATCTTTATCGAAGGCACCCCAGCCTCCATCCCGATTTTGCATCAAGAAAATCCAACGAACCGATCTCTCAATAGCAGCAATACATTCTGGGCGATTGTGACTATTAGTTTTTACCATTGCAATGATGACCATAGCAGTGTCATCAATATCAGGATAAAACTGGTTGTTATATTCAAAGAACCAACCTGCAGGCTTCATATCAGGATGATTGGTTGAGCAATCAATCCTACCAGTAACCTCTTTTTTCAAAAGCCAGTCTACTGCTTTTCTTAAATTCAAGTCATCTTGGGGTTGGCCAGCATCTGCGACAGCAATCGTGGCAAGGGCTGTATCCCAAACTGGCGAGACACAAGGTTGAAGTCGAATGGAACCCTTTTCCTCAATAACCAAATCAAGCAATTGTTTCAGGGCCCATTGCATTTCAGGGGCAGATTCTTTAACACCCAAGCACTTAAGGGCAACCACGGTATAAATCATGGGCGGAAAAATAGCCCCTACACCGTCGGAGTGTTGAAAATGTTCACGCATCCAACGAGCGGCTTTGCTAACTGCATAATTCCTAAGGAACGGTAATCGTGGAGCGATCTTTTTAATTGCAAGATCTGCCAACAAAAAGAAATTACGCCAAGAGAAAAACTCTTTGGAAGGTGGGGAAGGCCATTTAGCCTGCCAAGGATCTTCCACAAAAAGTTCACGAATACCTTTATCTTGGGGTAATTTAATCGATGGTTTGATCGCAGAAAAAATGCTGAGGGGGACAAGAATGGTTCTAGTCCAACTAGACATCGAATAAATGCTGACAGGAAACCATGAGGGTAGAAGCAAAAGTTCTGGGGGAACTTCAGGGCAATTTTGATAAGAGTATTCACCCAAAAGCGCAAAATAAAACCGAGAAAAACTATTACAGCTTTCAGCACCACCTGCTTGAAGTATTTTTTCCCGGGCAAGTTTCATCCATGGCAATTGAGTTGATACGCCATTTAACTTCAAAGCAAAGTAAGCCTTGGTTGAAACACTAAGATCAAAAGGCCCGCCTGGAAAATTACTCCAACCGCCATCTGGATTAAGTTGAGATTGAATATATACCGAACACTTCTTGCATATCTCGTCATTTTCTTTACCCAAGAAAGCCATGAGTAAAACAAACTCAGATTCTAAAATAGTGTCGCCTTGTAATTCAGCAACCCAGTGCCCATCTTTTTGCTGATGTTGGGTCAAAAAATCGCGGCCATTAACAACCGCATTAAATGCTTGGTCTAGCAAATTACCAACCTGACCTGAAACAGGATTAATAGTCGTGTGCTTTTTATTTATGAATGAGACTGGCACAGGAATCCTTTCCATTGCTAAACAGTTAATTAAACTATTAAAAACGATGGATGGCTATCTGGCAAGCACCTTTAATAAACAATTTTGAAAAGTTGATTCTTTACCAATAATCTAAATCAATCCAATTGAATGGAACCAAGCAACCGCTTCCTGCAGTGAATTTTCTACAGGACGGACTTTCCATCCAATTTCTTTTAAGGCAACATTGCTTTTAAAGTGCATGATTCTTCGAGTTAATTGCACCCCAGTTAAGTTTGCTTGGGGGGCCTTTCCTGTAACAAAGTCAGCCCACAATTCTGAAAAAAAAGCAAATCCGAGAGCCAAAGGGTAAGGGATTTGAGTCTCTGGGCCAGGTAGGCCAACCATATGGGATAATATTTGAAATACTTCCTTAATAGTTTTGTTTTCCCCTGAAAGAATATACCGCCTTCCTGGTTCCCCTCTTTCACAAGCAAGAATGAAACCTTGGGCAATATCTCGAACATCAGCCAAATTCAAATCACCAGCAATGTACTCTTTCCTTCCAGTTTTGCAAAAATCGAGGATCATTTTTGAAGGAGGGCTAAGTCCATAATCTCCTGGGCCAATAGGAAGGGTAGGGTTCACGACAATTACGGGTGCGCCCATGGAACCTAATCCCAATGCGAACAATTCTGCACGCATTTTTGACCTACAATAACTGCCAATCGCATCTTTCAATCCAACCTGCTGGGTTTCAGTGATTTCATCTTTTTGATTTTTACGGGTAAGAATACTTTCGGTACTCGCATGAACAATTCTTTTCACGCCTAAATCGAGTGCAATTTCGATGATATTTTTCGCACCCTGAAAATTGACCTGGTGATAATGTGATCTGCTTTTCCGCCAAAGATTGGGATCTGCAGCAAGATGAAAAACTACGGAACAACCTGACATCGCCTTCGTTAAACTTTCTCTTTTCGTGATATCAGCCCAAACAATCTCAAGATCAATTTTAGGTAGATGATTGATATTTACGCCAGGTTTTTCAAGGACCCTGACTGAAAAGCCTCGCTGCAAAAGGGCGGAAACCAAATGACTTCCAATAAAGCCAGCACCACCAGTCACTAAAACTTTATCGCTTTTGTTTAACATTGAATGGAAGTCATTAATTCAGACCATTTACTTGACAGCAAGAGAAAGAAAGCTCAAACACTAGTTAGCCTTACAAAGGATTTCACCCCGGCCAAGAGAAATTAAATCTCCGCAATACCTAGACCAAGGAGAAATCGTATTTAATAACGGGAAGTTGAATTGCTTGAGTTTATTAAAATAAATGGTTAGGAAAGATGGATTATAATTGCAGGAGAAGCGGAAGGTGGGAAGCAATGCTGGCCTTTCAGAGAGAAAAACTAACGTGCCTCTTTTCATCTCAGCACCAGCCCTTATGCCCACAGATCCAGCAGTAATAATGGTCCCTGCGATCATTCCCATCCCTACAAAGTCTCCAACATTTTTACCTATCGCAATAAGGCCCCGCCTCATGTGGGAACCAACTTCATTACCACAGCTTCCGTGAACGATAAGATTTCCCCCGCGCATCCCAACCGATGCGCCCCTGTAAGCAGCGCCAATTAGATGGCCCGCATCGCCGAGGATTTCAATAGTGCCACCTTTCATTTCTGCGCCAACCCAATCGGTAGCAGATCCCCTAACCAGAATTGATCCACCTGAAATGCCAGCCCCCAGATGCATTCCCACATTTCCAAGAACCTCAACTTTTCCACGAGTCATTCTGCTACCAATTAATTTAACATTGGAGCAATCATTTTCGATCAAAATAGAATCATCATCCATCGTTCCAGAAATAGAAAAGAACTGCCCAAGTTCGCACTTTCGATTACCGTCAAAGACTGGAAGCTTGGAAATGTCTGAGTTGGTTTTACCAATAAAGAAATCGGGTGTAATACATTCCGCTTCAAGAGGAATCTTAGAACTTGACAGATAAGAAAGACGAATCATAAAAAGACCTTTGACAATAATCAGCTTAAAAACGAATAACTAGCTTATTAAGGAAGAAAGCCTGATATGAACAGGCCCAAGCTTGCCTCCATAATTACCAGCACTGATACACTCAACTCCCTCGCCACAAGCTGCATGAAGCGCATTTTTCATTGCAGCCTCAACAGCTTCTCTGGAAAATCCATCGATGACAATTTCATAAACAGCGGAAACATTTGGATCCAATTGCGAAGCAGCAATCGCTCGTAAGGTGGGGCAATAAGCTTCATTGGTACTAGCTTTAAGTTTTTTATATTTACTACCAACCTTGCTTCCACTACGAACAACACCGCCAGGGAAAGGAAGAAGAACATCTGAAATTTTACGTGCTGCTTCAACCCCTCTTGAAGCGGCTTGAAGTGCAAGAGCCTGAGTGGTGGCAAGAATAAGAATATTGCCGCCAGCCACACCTTTAACTGTGCCGAATTTATCTTCACAAACAAATTCGCCATCCATGACAGGAATTCGCCAATATCTCTTACCATCCAAAAGTTTACTGGTTTGATACCCATCCCCAAAAAAGCGCAACATGCCACCAATCTGAATAGCACGCAAAGGATCAATAGGCACGCCATTATAACAAGCCGTGGTGGGGCAGGTTAAAATAGATTGACCAACCCTTGCGACAATCGCTTTTTGCAAAGCCTCTCTGGAAAAAGCGAAGAAGAGCAAGGAAAAGCCAGGCCGTCCATCAGGAGTTTCATCCGGAGAAAGTTCGCGCTCAATCCCTGCTTCAGTATCGCAACCGATAACAGAAGAAGCATACCCTGTTGAAGTGGTAGCAGCGATATAAGCCCATTCTCTGGAAACCGCGGTCACAATAACGCGAGTGCCAGTAATAGGAAAAGCTTCTGCAAAGGTATCAATGATTTTGACACCTTGAAAAATAAACGATGGGGTCTCAGAATTATTCATAATGAGAACCCTCGCATCGATTCAAAAAACAAAGCCTTAAAGATAAAATCAAACAAACTTGGTAATCCCCGGCCTTGCAACTTCTGGCATGGGCATCATTCCCAATTCGTATTTTGCAGGTGTAAGATCTTCCTTTGAATTCCATGCCATATCCCATGTAATTAATTTACCTGTATAAGTTGCCATCCTACCCATGATAGCCATCAAGGTACTTTGGCACATCCATTCCCCATCATTAATTGGTTTGCCAGCCCTAATGCTAGCAAAAAGTTCGTTGTGTTCATTTTGATACATGTCGTCCTGTGGGCGCTTTTTCATGGTCCAAGGATTCTTCCCCTTGATCTGATGCTTCATAACATCGCAAGTCCCCTGCGTACCCATGAGATAATCATTTACCTCATTAAAACAACCATCTTGCTGACGAGTGTAACTAAAAGCTTTAGCACCATTTTTCCACTCATAAACAACAGCATGGTGATCAAATATATGACCAAAATCAGTGGAGACCCGAACCTGCCTACCCCCTAGACCCATCGCAGAAATCGGTGGCTCATCCTTCATAGCCCACATGCATTTATCAAGGCTATGAATATGCTGCTCGACAATATGATCACCACTCAACCAAGTAAAATAAAGCCAATTACGAAGCTGCCATTCCATGTCCGACCATTCAGGTTCTCGTTTTCTATGCCATAGGCCACCAACAACATAATTGGTGTGCATTGCAACAATATCACCAATCTGCCCCTCATGAATGCGAGTCATTGTTTCGCGTTTACCGAAGTGGTATCTCCAGCAAAGGCCAGAGACGACAGCAAGATTTTTAGCTTTAGCCTGTTTGCATGATTCCAAAACAGAACGCACCCCAGTGGCATCAACAGCAACCGGTTTTTCAGCAAAAACATGTTTGCCTTTTTCAATCGCATATTTAATTTGCTGTGCACGAAAATGAGGAGGGGTGGTAAGTAAAACAACATCAACCCCACTATCGATTACCTTTTTGTAAGCATCGAACCCAAGGAATTTTTTATCCCCTACATTTATCTTTCCTGCAAGTTCTTTGTCCTTATTAAAACTATTTAAGCTTCCCTCAAGCCTATCTCCAAACATATCTCCCATGGCGTGAAGAGAAACAGCTTTATCCGCACGAAGAGCCTGCGCAGCAGCACCAGACCCGCGCCCCCCACACCCAACCAAGCCAATTTTTAAAACATCGCTCCCTTGTGCATAAACACCGCCAGAAACAATTGGCAAGGCTGATATTGCAACAGCACCCGCCTTTAAAAAATCCCTTCGAGGCGCCACCGACTTTTTAGGAGCAGCCATTTTATCTTCCTTTACGAAAACAAGTTGTAAACAAGCAGTAAACCCATCAATACAACGGATTAAAAGCTCTCGCAACATTTATTTAGTAATTAATCACCCTAAACTAACATAACTTTAGACATTTATCTTAGCATCTTACGGTTGGTCTTGACATAAAAACCTAATTAGAATAACGAAAGAAGTGTGTTCGTGAATAAAAGCAAGATAAATGCTTAAGATAGAAGATCAATCATGCAGGAAAGCTTTACGGAATTAGAACCAGAAGATTACTCTGCATCTATTCCATTTCCGGGAATGAACAGGACTTGGGGGAACCAAGAACTGATCAATAGCATTTTTTGGAAAGAATCGTTAAGAAAGCCAAATAAAGAAAATGACTTAGCCAAGCCGGGTTCACCAGAATGGTTTATCCAGGCAGAAAAACTGCGCTACTCGCATTATGGGAAATGGGTTCCCAAACTCCTTGAATTCAACAAACACGCAGGCGAAAGAATTCTTTGCATAGGTTCAGGACTTGGAACGGACTGGATTCAATACGCAAAAAATGGCGCCGAAGTTTGGGCAACCACAACCAAAGATGCCCACGACGAAATAATCCGACAAAATTTCCAATCTAGGAATCTTACCTTTAATCTTAGAAAATTATCTAAGCAAGGTATTCTATTTTCGAACTGCAGCTTTGATGTGGTTTTATTGAATGACTTTTGCAAAGAAGAAATCACCCACGAACATTTAAGCTCAGAAATACAACGCGTATTAAAGCCAGGTGGAAAACTACTCTCCCTTTCCCATTCTCTTTTCAACATCAGTTATTTTCTGAAGAAAGTATTCCCGACGGTTGTAAACCAAAAACATCAGGAAACCAACTTTTACACTGCTACAGAACTTAAGAATATTTTCGCTTTTTGCCAAGAATCCAGAGTGCACAAAAGGCACCTGCAACGAAATGATCTGCCTCCCTTATTCCGATGGATCCCAATCCCCCTAATCGAACGACTGTTAGGCAAACATTTGGTATTCAAAGGCTTTAAACCACTCTCTCAAGCAATTCCTATTTTACAAGCAGCCTAATTTCAAATATCATTAATTCAATTACTATAATTTTCCTTGATAGAAAACCATGGCAGCATTTACTGTTGGACATTCCGTATTAAGCCTTGAAGATTTCTTCAATTTACTTCGCATGCACAAAATCAAAACCCTTGTGGATGTTCGCAGCGTTCCGTTCAGTCCACGAAATCCACAATTCAATCGCACAGAACTTGACCATTCTCTTACAAAGGCGGGATTCAATTATCACTTCATGGGGGATACTTTAGGTGGTCGCCCCCTTGACGAATCGCATTATCATGAAAACGGTATAGCCAACTATCTCGCAGTACGAGAAAGTAAATCTTTTTCGGACGCACTTGCAAAATTTATGACGTGGTCAAAAGAAGAAAATGCAGCATTAATGTGCGGTGAGGAAGACCCAATAACCTGCCACCGGGCATTAATGATTACGCCGGCTCTGGCTAAATCAAATGTTTTTCCAAGCCATATCCGCAAAGAAGGTGTAATCGAAACGCATCGGATGTTTATTCTGCGAACATCAATGCATGCAAAAATCATAAAAACTCCGCAACTGCCGTCCTTATTTTCTGATGATACAGAGGAGCGTTTATTCGAAGATGCAGTTGAAAAATTGGCAAAAAGATATGCTTTCCGAAGAGCAGAAGAATAAAGCTTAAAGATCAAAAAGATAAAGCTTGCAAGGGATTGCACCATTAAAAAGCCGTATTGTTTTTTGTGGCGTCATTTTCATTTCATTTAATGCATGAACATACCCAGTCATGACAGCCAATTTCCATCCAGAAAACCGAGCTTTGGCAACCGAAGCAATTAGACGATACACATCAGCAACGCCTTCTTCTTGATCCAAACGAATTCCATAAGGAGGATTCAAAAACAAAATGCCGGTTGTACCAGGAATTGGTTTTATATTTTCAAAATCTTCTTTTCGAAAATCAATCAGATGGCCAACCCCAGCAGCTCCTGCGTTATCCTTGCAAGCCCGCAGGGAGTCGCCCCTTAAATCTGAACCAATAACATTAAGATCTGGAATAATTTCGACCTGGTTACGAATTTGGTTTCGGATTTCAATAAAGAGGGATTGCTCAAAATCTACCCAACCTTGGAAACCGAATTTCTTGCGGGTTAAGCCGGGAGCCCTTGCAGTTGCAAGAGTGGCAGCTTCGATAGGCAAAGTTCCGGAACCACACATGGGATCCCAAAAAGTTTGAGAAGAATTCCAGCCAGCCAACTGAATCAGGCCTGCAGCCAAAGCTTCGTTAAGAGGAGCTTTCCACTGCTTTGGCCTGTACCCGCGCTTATGAAGTGAATCACCTGAACTATCTAAACTAATTACGCCATGGTTATTGCTGAGATGGAAATTAATTTTAACCAGAGGGTTTTCCTTGTCAACGGAAGGCCTTCGACCAACCTTCTCAACAAACTGGTCACAAATCGCATCTTTTATTTTTTGGGAAGTAAACTGGCTATGGGTCAAGTTAGAATCACGAACATTAGAATCAACCATAAGCGTATGGTCAGGAGTCATGTAGTTGGACCAATCAATGGAAGAAGCAAACTCATATAGGGCTTCATCACTATCGACATGAGCTTCTGCGAGAAAAAAAAGAACGCGAACCGCAGTTCGGAGACAGATATTAGCCTTATAGACAAGGGCCAAATCGCCTTTAAAAGAAGCGCCTCCCTCGCCTGCCTTGACATCTGCCCCACCAAGGGCCAAAAGTTCAGATGCAAGAATATCTTCGAGTCCTTTTGCGCAAGTTGCAAAAAGTTTAAATTGATTTATAGTCATGAGATGGGCAAAAAGTTTTAAAAATCGAGATAGTAGCTCCCAGCGCAAGACAGTTATTCGACGCGAACAACTGCTCAGCTACTACCTCGAAAGCCATTAAATAAGACGCTCTTGGTATTTAAATAGAATATAATCTTAGCAGCTGAATTGCAATTGATTAGCCATATAAATCCGAGAACTCATGAAATCCTTTAACCGATATGTAATCCTATCCCACAACCATCCGACCCAACACTTCGATTTTATGCTAGAAAAAGAAGGGGTTCTTGAAACGTGGCGTTTAAACTTATTGCCTGGAAATACCCCCTTCCTTGCAGAAAAAATTCACGATCACCGCTTGGAATATCTTGAATACGAGGGGCCAGTAAGTAACGATAGGGGCGTTGTGATAAGAATGGATAGGGGAAATTACGAAATAATCGCCGATACAGAATTATTTATGATTATTCAACTTTTGGACGGAAAGTACCAAGGTCAAATCAACTTTGACCGTATGGGGGCAGAAACCCTTTTAGGAACATTTCTGGCAGACCAATAATGCTATCAGGGAGACGGACTTTGAAAAACCACTTTATTTCTACCAGTGTTTTTAGCCATATAAAGTCGGGCATCACTTTGCTGGATTAATTGATCAATAGTAGTAGGAGGATCGCCATCAGTTGTCGCGACACCAATACTAACGGTAATATTAAATTTTTTAGATTCAAAATCGAATTGATTATTTTCAACAATCGCACGAATTTTTTCAGCAAGAATTAAAGCTTGTTCAATTTTGGTTTCGGGAAGAATAATCGCAAACTCTTCGCCACCAAACCTTGAAAAAAGCTCCTCCCTTCGAATAGTTTCACGAATCAGAGTAGACATCGCTTTTAAAGCAGCATCGCCTGCAAGATGCCCCATGGTATCATTAACCGTTTTAAAGTTATCAATATCAATCATAAGCACAGATAAAGGGCGCTTATGCCTGTTGGATCGAGCAATTTCACGGTCTAAAAACTCATTAAAAAACCTTTTATTAGGGCAACTGGTAAGGGCATCTATAATTGTAAGATTATAAATAACCTCATGATAATCTGCCTCAATATTTCCACCCGCAAGAAATCGATAAATACAATTTCCTGCCTTCAAATAATCCCCGTCCTTCATTATGGTTTGGTTGGCAGGAACATCATTAACAAATGTGCCATTAGTACTTTGAAGATCGGTTGCAAAATATACTCCCGCCTCATCCCGATCAATCCTGGCGTGTTGCCTAGAAACAGAGGCATTGTCGATATAAATTTGGCAACTAGGGTGACGACCGATAATTACATTCTGATCCACTAGGGCATACCGAAGCCCCATGCCGGGCCCAGTTGGATATATCAATACCAGACATGCATCTTTGGAAGAAGCAGGGGCCTGCTTCTTTGGATGTGAGACAAGTGTTTCGGAAAGTTTGTCCGCCATATCGCCCCACTAAACTTAAGTATTCTTTATTTAATACTATGAATTATTTTAGCAGGGAAAGCCATCAAAATTAAGTCTATCACCAACAATCTAAATTATTTTGAATTTAATGAAATTCCAAGCACATTGACTTCGGGTATATTCAGGTCGATCAAAAGGGGTTCCTGGGTTTGCGCAACCGCAACATTGCCCGCGGAATCTTTTACCATTAGTTTCAAATAAACACTTGCAGGCATATTTGGGTGCATGGCCCATGTGTATTTCCCTGTGTTAGGTAATTCACCTGGCCCAATCGGACTCCAAGGCCCTTCTCGTTTTTCACTCCATTCCAATGTTACAGGGTTCAATGAAAGGTTACGATCCGTTGCTTTCCAAGTAAGAACCAGAGTGTCTCGCTGGCCGGGTTCTGGTTGAGGACTATAAAGCACCGCCTCGGGAAAAGTTGTATCAACTTCGACTCGAATATGAGGAATATCAGATTTCACAGGTGGACTTTTTCCCAAACCTGCCTTACTTTTTACAACTACATAATAACCTACCGGAACACCTTCTTGGGCAACAGGAACTACAATCGAAGCTTTAACTGGCATCATGCTTCGTTGGTCGGATACCAAGCTGTTTTCAGTTAATGCGAGTGTCCAAGATTGACCATCATCCAGCGTGCTATACACGTCAACAGAACCTAATCCTGAAGGGCCAAACTTTGCAACCTCATAATCAATACGAATTTGTTTTTTATTGACGATTTGCAAGGCAGGCAAAATCCTTTTAGATGCGCCAGTTGTCGGCTGATTTTGAACTGTATTTGTGTTTTGATTAGCATTTGCACCGCCCGCTGAAGAAGCCAGCACACCGTTCAAATTTGATGTATTTGAGGTTCCATTCCAACTTGGAATAGTTTGAGCAGGTGGCACAGTACTTCCAAGATCAACTTCTTTTGCTCCCCGAGAAACCGGAAAAACCGGGACTGCGGAAGGCAAATTGTTTTTAGCAAGTTCATCCACCGCGGGCAAAGGGTTTCCTGCAGGCAAAGGAATGGCGGTATTAGGCATAGTAAGCCCCGACATAGGCGGAATTTTCTCGGTATTTAAAGGCATTGGAGGCACATTATTTGAAACAACTGGGCTTGAATCTGCAGGTTTTTCTGGAACAGCCGGAACTGATTGCGAGTTTAAACTATTGGGATCTGTAACTGAATTTGATATTTGGGGCGGGGCAATAGTACTGGGAACAGCGGCCAAATTTGGCATGGGCATAGAAACCTTTGGGCTGCCTATATCAACAATAACGCTGGCATAATTCGCAGCGGTATCACTCATCTGAAGCCGTACAGAGAGCATTCCTGCACCTTGTACTTTAAAGGTACCGCTACCATCCATCACAGGCTTGATACTGATAGGGATCCATTCATTAGAATCGTTGCCTTCAATTTTACATTCAAGCTTCATGGAATTGATATCAGGATTGGCATCCTTGACTTCCCATTTAACTTGAATCTCTTCTCCGATTTTTTCCGCCTTTAGTTTTATTTCTGGTTTTTGCGTATCCACTAAAACTTTCTGTCCAACTTGAGCCTTGGCAATATCTGCAGGCTCTTGAATACCTTTTACATCAACAACCCCAATACTAAACCAATGCGGGCCATCCTCTTTTGCAACAAATGTAAAAGCTTCCTGATTAGGTTTCGCACGGGTAGAAACTTCCCATGTTTTTCCTTTATCTTTAGAAACATAAAGAACCAGTTCTTTAATTTGTTCTTTACGTTCTTGATGCACACGAATCGGTATCTGAAACTTAGGGGTGTTCAGGGGCCATTCCTCGGAAGGTGTTTGCTGAAAGCATGTGGTTAGTAGAGCAACACCCAATAAATTCATGACCATAGCAAATTCCCCTTACCGAAAATTAAGACCAATACTTCTGAAAAAAGCTGACTTGGTCTACCTCTAATGAAAAATCGGACTTTTCCGGATAAATCTTCAAGTAAATTGCGATTTCTTCAAGAATTGGTTAAGAAACCCTACCTCTTGGAACTTTAGGCAAACAAATAAATAGAGTGGGCAAATATTTAAACATTGGGCCTTAGATATCCTTGCTTACTAGAATGGGTATTAGAAGGGGAAAACTGTGCCTTTAAAATCTGTAAAAGATGTTGTTTGCGGTATGATGGTTGATCCAGGTTATGCTGCTGCAACTAAAACTTATAACAACGCAACCTATTATTTTTGCCACGCTTCTTGCGCTAAAAAGTTTGAATTAAATCCTGAATCTTACTTAAAAAATGACCTCAAAGTAATCAAAACTAAGCCGAGGGTTTTAACAGAGGGCAATCTGCGTTATTCCTGCCCTATGGACCCGGAAATAATACAGTTTTTACCTGGAAGCTGCCCAAAATGCGGCATGCCTCTAGAGGCAATGGCTACAGCAAATGAAGAATTGAAAACCACAAACCCAGAGCTAATTAAAATTTTCATTGCTGCTGCGTTATGGTTACCGCTTCTAGGAAGCCATCTTCCAGTTTTTGATTCCTACGAATTTTTAATAGTACAAGCGATCCTTTCTTCACTGGTTGTGTTTATTTTTGGTTATCCAATTCTTAAAAGCTTTTTGAAGTCGTTATGGCCCGGCCCGTGGAATATGTTTACATTGGTAGGCCTAGGGGTTCTTGCAAGCCACGCATTAAGCTTACTTTCAGTATTACAACCCGAGCTGTTTGGCCATCACAGTTACTTTGAATCTTCGGCTGGAATTGTAGTCCTAATGCTGCTTGGGCAGTTTCTTGAAAATCGCCTACATAAACAAGCAAACAAAGCACTATCACAAATGATCATGGCTATACCCAAGGAAGCTCGATTAATCGGCCCTTCTGGTGCTGAAACAAACATTCCCATAGATCTTATCCAGCCGGGCGACCTTGTGCGGGTTAGGCCTGGAGAAAAAATCCCTTTAGATGGAATCATTGCGATAGGCAATTCCAGCATTGATGAATCAATGATTACTGGTGAACCCATGCCCAGAGATGTAGAAAGCAAAGATTTTGTATATGCAGGCACTATAAATATAAATGGATCCTTCACTCTAACCACAACAGGCTCGGGCAAAGACACCATGCTGGCCAAAATCATCAAGATGGTGGAAGATGCGAAACGGACTAGGCTTCCCATTCAGGCAACAGTCGATGCTATTTCAAGAATCATGGTTCCATTCGTGCTGTTGATCGCAGCGTTAACTTTAATTTACTGGATCATGAAAAATGAAGGGCCACTAGGGTGGATTGATGCATTGCAAAAATCTATCGCTGTTTTGGTAATCGCTTGCCCTTGCGCTTTGGGTTTAGCAACACCCATGGCAGTAGGAGTTGGAATTTCCAGAGGAGCAATGCTCGGCATTTTAGTGCGAAAAGGTCAACACCTTGAAAACCTAATGCATATTAATGTGCTCGTAATAGACAAAACGGGAACACTTACTGAAGGAAAACCAAGTGTCACCGCAATTCACGCTTCTAGGAACATTCATCTTGAAGAATTACTAAGATATGCTGCAAGCCTAGCACAATCAAGCAGCCATCCTCTTTCTAAATCGATTGTAAGTTTTGCCTTAAAAAAAGGTATTACTCTAAGCTCCCCTACAGAAATTCACGAGGAACCGGGGCAGGGCACTTCTGGCATAATTTCAGGCCAGATAACAGCAATAGGAAAACTCAATTTCCTTAACGAAAAAGGCATAAACACTTCAATCAACGGATTGGAAGAATTTGCAAATAATGAATCAACAAAAGTTTGGGTTGGGATTAAAGGTTTTAATGCAGGATTCATCGAATTATCAGACCCAATAAAACCTTCCTCCGCAAAGGCAATTAAGCAATTACAAAACGATGGCGTAAAAGTAATATTACTCAGTGGCGACAACGAACAGACCACCGCCAAAGTCGCCAAACAACTTAATATTAATGATTTCCATGGAAACAACACCCCTGCAGACAAAGCTGCATTTATTAAAAATCTTATTCTTCAAGGAAAAAAAGTAGGAATGGCTGGAGACGGCACCAATGATGCACCTGCCTTGGCCTTGGCCCAGGTTTCAATCGCCATGGGCACCGGCACCGATTTAGCACAAGAAAGTTCCGGGATTATTTTGCTAAAGGGCGATCTAATGGCTATTGTTAGGGCTAGAAAATTAAGCAAGTTTACGATTAATGCTATTAGACAAAACCTTGCTTTGGCTTTCATTTATAATTTGTTAAGCATACCATTGGCAGCCTTTGGCTTTTTGTCACCACTGCTTGCAGGATTAACGATGAGTTTAAGTTCTATTTCGGTTTTAATAAATTCTCTTAGATTGCGCAAAATCCCACTATGAATTGAATGCCCATTTCCTATAAGATTATCAGATATAGATGTCAAAGAGTTAAAAATATGCCTGCCAATTTGAAACCGTTAGCCGATTTCCTTCAAGGAAAAACCAATATTCTTCTAACCACCCATGCAAGGGCGGATGGAGATGCGATTGGTTCATGCCTTGCCATGCTGGAATTGCTTGAGAAACTACAAAAAAAGGTTGAAATCCATCTTCCAACCCCTTTCGCACAACGCTATGTTTTCATGGATCCGGGTAAAATCCTCCGTGTCTATGGGCAAGACGCCGACCCTAACAAAAATTGGGACGGATTAATCGTGCTTGATACAGGCACCTGGAGCCAACTTGCCGAAATGGGAAACTGGATTAAACAACAGTTTGTACCAACCTGTGTAATCGACCATCATGTAACCCAAGACTACATTGGTAACCCCTTAATATTGGATATTTCAGCAGAAGCCACCGGCAGACTTGTTTATGAATGTTTTAATTATTTTGGTGTAACTCCGACTGCCTCCGCTGCAAACCATATGTTTATTGCAATTGCAACCGATACTGGTTGGTTTAGGCACGCAAATACAACCGCTTCCAGTTTTTCCCTCGCAGGAGATTTGATCAAGCTAGGTGCCACTCCGACCATGCTTTATGATGCATTGTTTGATAGCAACAGTCTGGCCAAACAAAAACTTGCAGGAACCATGTTATCTAGGTGCCAAACTAGGCAAGGCGGAAAATTAGTCTACTCATGGCTTACCCAAACAGATTTTAGCAATGCAAATGCACGGACATCTGATGCGGAAGATCTTATCGTTTATCTACGAAGTACATCGTGTGCAGATATTGTGATTTTCTTTTTAGAAATAAATGAAACAACAACACGCGTGAACTTCCGCTCGCGTACTGGTGCGGATGTTTGTCAAATTGCACAGCAATTCGGTGGGGGTGGGCATAAGCTTGCTGCTGGAGCCACTGTGTTACTTCCCATAAACCAAGCGATCGAAAAAATCTTAGTACTAGGCGAGGGGCTTGTTAAAACAAAATCCGGCCCACGAGAGAACCAATCATGAACGAATCATACTTAAAAAAATTGCCTTTTGCAGGAAAAATCGTTGTAGCTACCCTATTACTTAGCATTGGAGTAGGTTTCACTTCTGCAATTGTTAATCTGCATTTCCAATCTGCAAATGCTGGGCAACCCTTGCCAGGCCCTGAAGAAACCGTCTCTGAATTCCATGGTTCTAAAAAGTATTCACATATCGAACGCCTTTTGATTGCAAATGAAACAAAGCCTTTTAATGGCACCGGAAGTATGAGAAGCGCCTTTACCAGCAAAAGAGCTGGCGGCATTAAACGGGCAATCAAAGAAAAGCGGATCCTCTTGACCGAGCTTGCTGAAGAGAAACTGAAAGACAAACCAGAAGCACTAGCTAAAGAAATATCCCGTATTGAGAATGATCCCGAAGTTGAAAAATTAGTTTATCAAGATATCGATGGCGAAAGAATTGCGCTCTTGGCCTGGATTAAAAATGGCTACAAGAAAGAGTATTACGAGAATTCACAACTGCAAGGTTACCCATTAACAGGCAAACTAGAATCGCTAAAAATTTCGCCTCATATGGTTCATACTACTGAAGATGGCTCGCAAAGATTTGCCAACATTGAAGGGATTATTGAATCAAGATGCGTAAGGTGTCATGATGCCAATGCGGGGGGAAGTGCGGCAAATTTCCCATTAAACACATATGATGAATTCACGGATTACTGTGCGCCCGAAAAATCTTCTGCAAAATCTCTTGAGAAGCTTGCTCTATCTTCCCATGTGCATTTGCTTGGTTTTGCGATGCTTTACGGGATTACAGGATTTTGCCTAGCAATGACGGGATTCCCAAACTTTCTCAAGGTAATCATTGCACCATCCGCATTAATCATTCAAGTGATAGAGATTTCATGCTGGTGGTTTGCCAGAATGGACGCACCACTAGGGCCACTTTTCGCTTCTGCAATCCCAATGCTAGGGGGGTTGGTAGCCTTGGGACTTTTAAGCCAGATATTACTTAGCCTTTGGGATATGTTCGAAATTGGCGGAAGGAAATTCATTATTATCCTTCTGATTATAGGCGCGATTTTTGGAGGAATCATTGGCATCAAAGTCATTCTTCCTTATCTAAAAGAAGAAGCTGGCCAAGTTGAAAATTAACAATTCAATCCTTTAGATTCAGGGGGGGTCATAACCTCCCCGATTCCAAGGATTACATCTGCAAACCCTTCCAACCCCTTTCAAAGCACCTGAAAACGGGCCATACTTATTAACAGCTTCAATGAAATATTCACTGCAAGAGGGATGAAATTTACAAACCGCTGGCAATATCGGCCTTAATATAAGCTGATAACAACGCACCATTCCAACCAAAATCATACTTATAAAAAACAATACAGCTCTCATCGTCGCTTTTTATCATTTAGAAACTTCAATGCCTGCGATGTAAGATTCATAAACGAATCTTTTAGAGTGCCTAATTCCAAGATGGCTCCTTTTCTAGGAACAACTACTAGATCGAACCCCTGAGCCTGATGTTGATCTTTTGTCAATCTAAAAGCCTCTCGTAACAGCCTTTTAATTCGATTTCGCACAACCGCATTGCCGTTGATTTTGCCTACTGCAACCCCCAACCGGTTAAAAGAAAGACCGTTAGGCATGGCATAAAGAGCAAGATGCTGATTTGTAACTTTCACCCTAAAAGCAAAAACTTTACGAAAATCATCCGACGATTTTAGCTTATATTTTTGTGAAAAACAAAATTCAGATAAGGCCATCAAATCACCTATGATTATTAATTCCAAGGCATATTTTTTCGAGGTTCCTGCGGATTAAGTTTTGCAAACTCTTCAACAAGTTGCTTGCTAGGCTCATCAATGGAAGAAGGCACAATAATTTTAAGTTGAATAAACAAATCACCTGACCCAACACCTTTACCCTTAATTCGCAATCTTGCGCCGCTTGAGGCCCCTGGAGGGACCTTGACAGTCAATTTGGTACCATCAATTACGGGTACATCGATTTTAGTACCCAGAATAGCCTCTGAAATAGAAATAGGAACCTCTACAACGAGATTATCGCCTTCTCTATTAAAATAAGCATGGGTTGCAGATTTTATGGTGAGATACAAATTCCCACCATCCTGCCCCTGACCAGTAAGCCGAATTTTTCCGCCCTCCTTTACACCGGGAGGAATGTTAACATCAATATTTGATCCATTCGAAGAGAGAGAAATTTTACCGCCGAGTACAACTTTCTCTAGAGGAACCTCTACATCAAAATGGCTATCTTGAGGTTGATTGAAAGGCTTTCTTCTTCCCTTAGCTTTTTTCCCAAACATAGAGCCAAAATCAAATCCGCCTCCTGCATTGCCTCCAAACATACCCGCCAAATCTTCCATGTTGATGGAACCTGATCCGCCATGGAAGCCACCACCTGGGCCTCTCGGTCCCCCGCCAAAACCTGCGGAAGGATCTACAAACCCAAATTGATCATATTTGGCACGCTTTTCTTTATCATGGAGCACCTCGAAAGCGTCTTGAATTTCCTTAAATTTCGTTTCCGCCTGCTTATCTCCAGGATTGCGGTCAGGATGAAAATCTCTAGCAAGCTTCCTGTAAGCCTTTTTTATGTCATCTTCGGTTGCGTTTTTCGAAACGCCTAAGACTTCGTATGGATCGCGTGGCATGATATTATTTGCCTTTTGTCCTTAACTGGGAACTTTAATCATGGTTAAATGACCTTACTGTTATTTATAAGAATAATCGCTGTTTTAACCCTCGCAAATTTTATTGAAATCGAGATTTCTTCTTTTGGATTGATCCAAATGGCAATTTAGCTTAAAAACTTGGTCGTATGATGGTTTTTTTCGGAATATAAAGGGTATCCTGTGTTTAAGCTGGTTTCTGAGGGAATTAGTTCGGGGAATTCAAGTTATCAAATACTTGGTTTCAGC
Source organism: Gemmataceae bacterium (assembly GCA_044337875.1). Taxonomy (GTDB): domain Bacteria; phylum Planctomycetota; class Planctomycetia; order Gemmatales; family Gemmataceae; genus UBA969. Next base: position 165,493 of record JBIIMS010000004.1, on the reverse strand, counting down.
AAATTCACAATATTAAGCAGTGAAATAGCAAAACTCCGCACCGAACTTAACCCTTCCTTACCAAAGCCTTTATCAACCTCAATTTTAAAATATTTGGACGACCAAACTGTAATTGCACTGCAATGCACCCACCAAGCAACTAAAGAAATCAAAAATTTTGCCAATTGGGGCGTTATTGTTTCCCCCAAACATCCAGGCCGAAAAAGAGTTGCTGGGGCATTCGATAAATTCAAACTCGAAAGCGCATGGGGAATCTCGCCCCACTTGGTGCCTTATGATTCCTTGCATTCCCCCTCTGGAATCGTCAGCCTAGCGTATCAGATGAATGGAATTAATCTTGGGGCGGGTGGATTTGCAGGACTTGAAGGGCAGGGCCTTCTTGCGGGCTTTACTTCACTAGAGAACAATTTCGCTGAAGGACTTGTTCTTATTTGGACGGGCTACCAAGAAGAATTTTCTTTATATCACTTGGAAAGCCATAACAATCAAATAATTGAAGGGTATGCCCTTGCAATTACCAAGCAAAAGAAAACAAATGGCAATAAAAGCCCGTATCCAGGGTTGAGCATTTCTTGGAACAAAAACGCAAAGAACCCAGCATTTGTTACGCCATTGTCGCTTGAAAATCTTTTTAAGATTCCAGACAATTTTCAAACGGACTGGACATTCCAAATCGCCATTAATGTGCTTGCTGATTTTATTCCTGCAAGCATTTAAGGATAACAAAAAGCAATGGATGACGAGATTTGGATTACTGGAGTAGGTTTAGGTTGCCCAATGGGCTTTAACCTTGCAGAATTTTCCAAAATGCTGATGGAAGGTAAATCGGCGGTACGAAAAGTTGAATTGTTTGATACCACAAATCACCCTAGTCAAATTGCAGCTTACATCGATGAGGTACCAGCATCAAATAAAGTTTCAAAAGAAACATTTCGCTCTCGATCCAAAGCCGAGCAACTTTACATTCATTGCCTTGGTCAAGCAATCCAAGATGCTGACATCCAAAAGGAATTAGAGAGAAAAAACGCAGGATTGATATTGGGAACTGGTTCGGACTGGCTTTTATCTTGGGAAGAGAATTTTTTCTTGGGAGGCGACAACTATAAATTACCAGGACGCGAAATCGCTCCGTACTTTCAGTACGCAAAAGATTTATACCAGATAGAGGGCCCGTCACTTCAAGTCTCCACGGCTTGCGCTTCCGCTAATCACTCTCTGATTTTTGGTGCAAATTGGCTAAAAATGGGGATTGTTGATATATGCATTGTTGGCGCATGCTCTATAAATGTAACGCCAATTACTCTGGCCTCATTTGGAAACCTTAGAGCTCTTTCGCGCAGAAACGATACCCCTGAACAAGCATCTAGGCCTTTCGACAAAGATCGTGATGGCTTTGTTCTTGGCGAAGGTGGCGCAATTTTTATCCTTGAAAAAGCATCTCACGCCAAAAACAGACGCGCTTCGTGCCATGGAAAAATACTAGGAGGCGGCTTCTCTAGCGATGCCTTTCATCCAGTAATTCCTAATCCCAATACTTTGCAAATTGAAACCGCTGTGAAAAACGCTCTTTTCAACAGTCAAACCAATCTTGATGCAGTCGATTACATTAACGCCCATGGTACCAGCACCCCGGTCGGGGATGTTGGTGAAGCAAATGCAATCCGAACTGTTTTTTCAAACCAGTTTAGATACATCCCAGTTAGTTCTATCAAAAGCATGGCCGGCCACGCACTTGCCGCTTCTAGTGCAATTGAAGCTGCAGCATGCCTCGTAGCGTTACAACAACAGGCAATTCCACCAACTATCAATCTCGAAAATATAGATCCAGCTTGCGATTTATATCATGTTGCAAATACAACAATTGAGAAAAAGCTTACACGAGTGATATCAAATTCATTTGGTTTTGGGGGCAGTAATAGTTCTATCGTGCTTGGAAAAGCATAAGGCCCACCAAAGAATGGCAGGCCCCTATAGCAAAAAGATTGGCTTTTTTTAAAACAAGAATTGCAACTCGAGAGTTGGCCCTTGATAAAAGATTGAACCTATATCGCTGGAACCCGTAGTTTCTCTTAAATTATAATTAAATTGGGAAGAAGCTTCTGCCACTCCTATTGCCCATAAGACATTATAACCAGCCCTGAATCGGGCCCTTTCAAGCAACAGAATATCTGCATAGAATCCCATTTCTAAAATAGATGCAAAGGTTGCTCCATTTTGTGATCCGCTAAAACCTTGCAAGCCATCACCGCGCACTAGCGAAACTTGCGAATTCCACCAATTCACACCTGCAGAACCTTTACTCATCATCCCTATACCTAAATGCTTGAAAACTCGGAGATTATATTCAGACCCTACTTGCAACCCTAAAATATGATTATGGGCACGAGCATTATAGTTGGCTTCCAATATAGGATTTGATATGTTTATATCGCCTGAACGATTGGTCGAATAAATCATGTTTTCAAGGATATCAAAATACCTTACCCCAAACATAAACTCGACATCTTTAATCGCAGGACTTGCATAGCGGTAATTAAGTTCAGCATTTCCAATTGCAGAATTCATGGTCGTTGTCATGGTATCCGCATTTAACCAAAGACCCTGAAAACCAGCCGGTGCATAGGGTGGGGGAGGTGAACTACCAAATGGACTGGATAACCTTCCTTGATCGGTATTGGAAATCGACGTTGAATTTTGTGGAATATAAAAACCGTAGAACTCAAGCATGTGATTGTTTTCAATGAACCCAAAAGTCACAGTAGGTCCCCAACCCATCGCTGGACTCAATTGGTTAAAATTTTGAACCTCGGGTAAACGAGCAAAATCTGCAGCACCCAATACATCCCCATCACCTTGATAAGCAGACCCTAAGCTGCCGTTATTCTGCCTTTTTAATGCCCTTGCACCAATACTACCGTACCATGCAAATTCAATAAGTGGAGGCTCTTCCATAAACGCACTAGGCGACAAACCGGACAAACTTAGATCTAGAGGTGCCTCCTCGGGTTCACCAAAGGACTGGGGATTCCCCATTGGTCCAGAATTCGGAAAACCCTGATTACCAAGGTTTGAGCCACCTAACGGGATTGGCTCAGCAAGAGGGCGAGGGCCTTGGCCAGATGGAAGATTTTGAGCTTGAATAAAGGAAGCCTCAAAACAAAAAGCTGCAGAGACCAGAATACTTGATAATACTTTTCGCATGACCACCACTCCCTCTTTACTTCCTAACCATCCCAAATATACAAATTTTGGAATTTCCTTAACTTGGGAATCCGTATTAATGGAATCGTCACTATAAAGCTCAATCTTGAAAAAATCGGTAAAGGTTTCCATCCGCACGTAGGAAGCACCCCATCGGCAATAACCCAGACACAGCAAACAACCCATATTTAAAATTTTTAAGCTTCTAAACACAGATCCCTATAAAAATTACGAATCCTGTTCCAATATCATCAAATGTTTCTTTCGAAACTCACACTGGGTTGACTTTTAAACTAAATCCTTGGTATTGAAGAAAGGTCTGGGTTGACATTTGGTAATTTCAGGCAAAGAGACCTGCATCAAAATGGCAAGATTATCTTTATATTTGGCACTGGCAACTTTCCTTAGTCTACTTTCGATTGGGGGAGTTATTTTATACTCCATCATTCGACATGAACCGAATTTTTACAAAACCGCTTTGCTAGTAGCAAACGATCCGAACAAAAGCGACAAATCAAAGGAATTTACCTCTGAGTGTTTCGAATTCGTTGGAGCTGTTGGAACTGAAAAAGAATGGTATGCACAATTCAAAGAAGATCAGATCAACAGCTTTTTTTCTGAAGAACTCGACGAAACAGGCAATAAGAACAAATATTTCCCTAATTACATTCGGGCTCCACGAATCTGCCTAGAGCCAGATCGATTGCGTTTAGGGTTTCGTTGGGGCGAAGGAAAACTAAGCACCATCGTTTCAGCAGAATTAAAACTTTGGCTTGCCAAAGACGAACCCAATGTGATTGCTATTCAAGTTTATTCATTAAAGGCAGGTGCTTTGCCCATATCCTTGCTATCCATGTTCGACAAAATATCAGATACGGCAAGACAAAACGGAATTGAAATATCCTGGTATCGGCATCAGGGAAAACCGGTAGCAGTGGTTCGATTTCAAGCAGATCAACCACGCCCTACAATGCTGTTACAAGCTTTGGAAATTGAAAGAGGATTTCTCACGCTACGAGGAAAAAACATGGATAGCAACCGACCAGAAATTCCAATTGCTAACAAGCAAGTCTCCAGCGCAAATTAGATATTAGAACCCGTATTTAATTCGCGTAGCTTGAATAATAGTTTGAATCGTACAGTCCTCACCCAACCGACTTGAGTTTAAAACGAGATCGTAGCAATAAGGCTCAATCATGACGTTCTTAAAATGACCGTGCAGGAATTCCACGCGCCTTTCATCAGAGTTTCGAACTTTATCTTTTGAATCTTCCAAGGTTAAACGATCATATTGCGAAATATAAGAAGCTCGATCCTCAAAAGGGGCAATAATTCGGGCATGCAAACGATTAACCTCTGGAACAAGAAACCCCGCACCTGAACCAACAAAAACAGTATTACCAATGCAGCCAAGCAGCAAAATTACACGGGCCAAATCTTCAACTTCTTCGGTTCTGGTAATTCGCTTTTCATCAACTAGTTGCGACCATTGACCTTGCACCCAGTCAACAATTTTAGGGCCTGCAAAATCAAACAACTCCTGTTTTGCTGCTGGATTAGATGCCATGTACTGAAGAATTTCATGGCTATAGATTTGCCAACCTAATTTTTTTGCAACTTTCGCAGCGATAGACCCACCTCTTGCGCCGAACTGTCGAGAAATGCAAAGGCAGTGCCCTGGAAAAGAACTGGGAAAGCTATCAGGGAATAAATCACCTCGATACCCATGCTTAGGGAAATCAATAAACAAATCAGGTCTGGGGGTGCTATCATTTTTTTGCATTGGTCACCGGTAAATAAATTATCTCTGGCCTCTTAGCTCTATCTTCCCAAAAAAGAATATTCCTGCAACCAGAAATAGTAATGCTATGCCCATCATAAAGCATATTGCCATTGTTTCCGAAAAATCACCATACCCACCACCTTGCTCTAAAACCACCCCTAAGTCCGCACTTTTTTGAAACATGATACATCTGGCATAAAAGGCAACACTTAATTGCTTGAGTGAACCAGGCATACTTCCTAAAAGAGTTTCAACAACAAAAGCATAGGCCAAGGCAATCAAAGATGCTCTAGGCAAACAGGCGCCCATAAAGAAAAATACTGAGGCATACGTTACACTTGCAAAAGCTATGGGTTGCCAAAACATTTTGAAAGCAAAAAGCCCACAATCACCTGCACAAACTGCAAGAACAAAAAAACCACCAAGGCTCCATATTAAAACCCAGGGAAGAATCGCCAAGAATTTTCCAATGTAAATACTTGACCGAGGAACAGGCTTTGAGAATAACCAAAACAAGGTCTTACCTTCTCTTTCTGCCCCAAGTCCTTCCACCGCAAAAGTAAGGCACCACAAAGGAAGCAGAAATCCTAGTAAAACAGAGAATACAACATTTTTGGTGAAAACCGGGAACCCGGATTGGATCAATAACCCAGAACCTGCACTTGCAACAGCGGAACAAACAGCAGAAACACCAGCATTATGGCCCAAAACCAAACTACCCGCCTCGATCATTTCAATTGAATTTTTAAAATTGAGGCCAACCTGACCACGCGGTTTAAGCGTTTTATAGTTCCACTGATTTTTCAGATTAACGGAAACAACAACACCGGCAACAAGCATTAAAAAACCAACCGAAACCCAAAACAACCCGTGCCCAACCCTAGCCCGAAAAAGATGGACTGTAAGTTGGGACTTTACACCTTGAATAAAAGATTTTAGAAACTCCAAACTTGAACCTCTTTCAAAAATCAACCCTCAAATAATGACTCCATGACTTCGGCAGGGGCTTCGTCAACCACTTCCAACCTGCGAATTAGAAAATTGTTCTCAATAGACATCATCACCAAATGAGCAAAAACAAGCTCTGGCTTTCTGGTTAGTACCATTAAAACATGCTTTTCACCTTCAGGCAAACGAACTCCAAGTACCTCAGAATGACTTAAAACGGATTGAGCAAGAAATCGAATTCTTTCATTATCTTGAATTTCCAAAGCAATTTCGACTGGTTTATTTAATAATCTATCTCGAACCCGGGAAACAGGCCCAGCGGAAACAACCCTGCCTGATCTTAGCATTACTACCTGATCTGTAAGTTTCTCAATTTCCTCCAACTCGTGACTTGATACCAAAATAGTTTTCCCTAATGCTTGAAACTGTAATAACAACTGAACTAAATCGCGCCTTCCTACAGGATCTATACCCCGAAAGGGTTCATCTAAAATAAGCAAAGGTGGATCCATTAAAAGAGCATGGGCAATTTTTGCCCGTTGCCTCATTCCTAGCGAACAGCGTCTTAACAATGTAGTTTGCACTGATAACAAACCTACCACCGAAAGAATTTCATTAAGCAAACCAGAAACCCGTTTACTTTCAACACCTGCTAAACAAGCCATTCTTGCAAGAAAATCTTTAATACTCCATGAAGGGTAAAAATAATCCAAATCAGGACTATAACCGACAAGCTTTTTCCCCTGCCAAATCCAGGGATCAACTCCAAAAACACGAATAGAGCCAGAATCAGGAAAAAGCTGACCAGATATCAAGTTCATTAAAGTGCTTTTCCCCGAACCATTGGAACCAAGTAACGCTGTAATCCCTGGCCTAAGTTCCAAGCTGAGATCATTTAATCCGAGAAAATTGCCATGCCATTTTGATACTTTTCTGCACCACAAAGGTACAGCATCAGATTTGGCGAAATCAGATGAAACCCCCATCATGATTCCACACCTTTTTTAAAATATATTCGGATGGTAAGAATTGAACTAACCATAAAAACAAACCCCAGAGAAGCAACGGCTAGCCAAGGATTTAAAGAATGATCGGTTTGACCAGGAAGCAGGGTAGGGGATGCCCCGAGGCATTTTTCACCCAACCTTTCAACACAGTACCAAAAATCTAAAACCCTGAACGCAGGATTTAATTTTAAGCGATCAATCATGATGGCACAAAGAGAAGGGAGAAGAAAGAACACACCCGCCCAGCACATGATTAAACCAATGGTTGACCTGAAAAATCCGACCGTAGCAAACAACAGTGAAACAAGCCCAAGATTAATTACAAAACCATATCCAATAATTCCAAGCAACAATCTTGGATGATAAAGCAGGTAGGTCCAAGTATCGATAAAACAAATTTCAAGAAAAAGAAAAAGGGCAGGAATAGTTGCGAATAGATGCACCAGAAAAGAGGCTGCTAGAAACTTACCACCAATATAATTGCTCATTCCACCCGATTTGGATTGGTAGAAGATCAAAGAACCTTGATTTAAATCTTCGCCAAGTAAAGAAGCGCCCGCCAATACAAGTAGCACAATTATGCCCCTTGATTGCAGATTAATAAAATTCCGAAAGGTCTCAGGAGATCCATCCATCTTCAAAACACTGCGCAGAAATTGCATCATATCGTTTTGATTGGCACGCCCAAAACCACCAACGCGCACCAATCCATCTGGTTGTTGATCGGCAACCCAAAAGAAAAGATACTGACCAAAAAAATAGAGAAGAAAATTCAAAACAGCCAGTGAGAATACGACCCAAAATACTTTGCGAGTGAATATTAATTTCAACGATTCGCGAGTAATAGCAAACGCCCCCATCCAAACCGGGTTTCTTAAACCACGCCATGGCCTGTATTCCAAAAACGAATTAAGGGAGGTAACCGACATCAGTTCGCCACCAACCTTTGCTTATCTAAAAGAGCAAAAAAAGCATCATCCAAATTACCCTCCAATGGTACGAACTTTTTAATCACACCACCTGCAACCAAAATCTTTGAAGCAATATTATTTATCCCTAAGGATGAGTCACACTGGACAAATACTTTAGTGAACCCACCCATATCTTGCGTACCTATGCACCTTTCACCCAAAGCAACAATTGCGCCAATTTGGTTTCCTGTAACTTCAATCAAATAGCTATCGGCTTTGTTCCCTACAAGTTTTTCAAGCGAACAAGAAGCAAGGCAAACGCCAAAATTTAAAACAACAACCTGATCACAAACTGCTTGCACATCTCCAAGTAAATGGGTTGAAAGTACGATAGATTTGCCTTGCTGTCTGGCAAAATAACTAAGGTAATCCAACATTTGATTTCTTGCAGGCGGATCTAATCCTGCGGTAGGTTCATCAAGGATTAACAAGTCTGGATCATGAACCAAAGCCTGTGCAAGTTTTACTTTTTGAATCATCCCTGTAGAGTATTCACCAAGTTTTCTAAACCTCGCTTCCCCCATGCTTAGGCAATCAAGAATCTCATGAGAACGCCTAAGAGCATCTTTGCGTTTCAAGCCTTCGAGTTCGCCAGCAAATGCAACAAACTCAAACCCTTTCATTGAAGGAATAATAGCCTTTGCTTCAGGCATGAAGCCGATTTTCCCTAACACAACTTCGGATTTCCCAAAAAGTGATATGTCGCCAGAAGTAGGGATATCTAGACCAAGAATAAGCTTGATTAAAGTGGATTTTCCTGCGCCATTTGGGCCTAACAAACCAATAATTCCTGGATAAACTTCAAAAGAAACATTATTAAGAACGGTTTTCGGGCCGAATTTCCTAGTGAGATTTCGACACCTAATTACAGCGATCTCGTCACCCACATTAAATTCTCGTTTAGAATTAAATCCGCAAGAAATCAATCGCTATTAAGAGCAGCAATTGCTTCCTTGCGATCATTGTAGATGGGCCAGAGTGTATCGAGGCCGGTAAGGTGCAATAATTCTCTTGCATTGGGAGATGCCCCTGCAATTACCACTTCGCACCCATGTTTTTTGACTCTTTTATGGCATCTAAGCAAAAAACCCAAGAATAATGACCCGACATAATCAACTTCAGAAAGATCAAAAACAAGCCCGCTTGGCTTCATTTGATCTAACGGATCCAGCACTAATTCAGTTGCGGTAAGCATAAGATCTTCAGCCATTTTTTCAGCAGTTGGCGATGGTATTACAATCGCTATGTCGCCAGCTTTTTCAATGCTAAACGTTGGAATTTCCATTGGTAGCTTAATAACTCCCCTTGAGATAAAAACTGATTTTCCAAGCCGTGCTTTAACTAACTAATATCCTATCTTCATGTGCATTGATCAAAAACACAAGTTATTTAAAGGAAATTAGTTACTTGGACACCATAAATCCAAAACTACCTGTTATCAAACTAAAAATCGTAAGGAACTCAAATCATCCCTGGATATTCCAGAAAATGATTGAAAAACCAGATCAAAAGATTCCCAACGGCTGCATTGTTGACATCGAAGACCGCGGAGGAGCCTGGGCTGGCCGTGGTATTTTTAATGGACACTCCAGAATTTCCCTCCGCATTTTAACAACCAATCAAGACGAACCGATTGACGAAGCTTTCTTTGATAAAAAAATAGGATTAGCCGTTGGGCTCCGTAAGGAAACCCTAAATCTAGAAGCTTCAACCAATGCATACCGCCTTATTCATGGCGAAGGGGATGGCCTTAGCGGACTCATCATTGATAAATTTGGGAAAACAATCGTCATCGAATTTTTTTCTTCAGGCATGTACCGTCTTAAAGACACAATCCAAACGATTCTTCTAAAACATTATCCAGAACATCAAATTACTTGGTTCGCTGAAAGTCATGTTCAAAAACAAGAGTCATTTAATTGCAAAGAACCAGGCTATGATATAAACCCTGAAATCATTAATGAAAATGGATTAAGCTTTAAGGTAACCCCTGGCACTGGCCACAAAACCGGTTTTTTTGCAGATCAACGCGAAAACCGATTACTTCTTAGCACCTTCTGCAAGGATAAAAAAGTCTTGGACCTTTGCTGTAATTCCGGTGGTTTTTCTGTTTATGCAAAAGCCCTAGGTAAAGCTGAAGATGTAACCGCAATTGATCTTGACGAAGAAGTCCTTGCGCTTGCCAGACATAATGCCAGCCTAAATAAAGTAAGAATTAAATGTGTCCAATCAGACATTTTCCCTTGGTTGCGAGATTGCATAGCTAAAGGGGAAAAATTTGATGTCGTCATTTTAGATCCATCCAAGCTAACCCGTGATCGTGATGAAATTGAAACTGCGCTTAGAAAATATACAGATATGAACCGACTTGCTATGCAGGTGGTCAGTGATGGTGGCATTTTACTCACTTGTTCTTGCACTGGTCTGGTTTCAGAATTTGATTTTTTTGATTCAGTGCGAAAAGCAGCTTGGCAAGCAGGTAAGACCGCTCAAATTTTAAAGTTAACCGGAGCCGGCCCAGATCATCCGTTTATGGCCCACGCGGGCGAAGGGCGTTATTTGAAAGCTATTTTTGCCAGAATTCATCATGGTACTACATAAAAAAAGCGCCTCAGCTTTAACTGAAGCGCTTAGAATTTTTTATCAGCTAATTACTTTAAAGCAATTCTGTAACAGGTTCACGATCATCCAGAATATACATTGGACGGCCAAAGTTATCTGGGAAGGTCGCTGAAGAATCGATACCCATTGCAGAGTAAATGGTGCTTAACAATTGAGGCACCTTATACTTGCGGTCAATAGGATATTCCCCGCGGGCATTAGTTGCACCAATGGCTTGCCCCATTTTCAAACCGCCACCTGCAACAAGGGCGCTCATAGCTGCTGACCAATGGTCACGGCCACCGCCATCTTGCATATTGATTTTTGGTGTTCTACCAAACTCGCCCCAAACCACCGTAACAACCTCGTCACTCATGCCTCGATCGTGAAGATCTTGAATGAGGCTCGAAATACCCCGATCAAGCATTGGAAGCTGGGTTTTCAAGGTTTTAAAGTTGCCTGAATGGGTATCCCAACCACCATAAGAAAGAGTTACACAGCCAACACCAGCTTCGATAAGCCTTCTTGCCGTAAGGAATTGTTCAACTCCTTTATAACGATCACGAACTTTCGGTTCTTCCCTCGAAAGATCAAGGGCTTTGCGAACGGTACCTGATGCAACCATTTCAAAGGCCCGCGTAGCAAAAGAATCCATACCCTTCATGGTGCCAGAGGCATCAATTTCACGACGAACATTATCAAAGTTTTTGAGTAGCGATTTTCTATCATCATAACGATCGTTTTCAACACCGCTAGGAAGGCGTAAGTTTTGCAAACCAGGACCGTCTGGAGTAAATGGACGATGAGCAATACCAAGATAACCAGGTTCGGTACCTTTCGTCATGCCCCTCAAGCTTACAAAAGGTGGGATATCTGACTGATTAGATTGAAGCTTGGAAATAACGGAACCGAAAGATGGGTGATGGACAACCCTATTTATATTTTCACTATAACCAGTCATCACTTGGGAATCGGAATGTTCATCAACAGAAACGAGACTTCGTACAACGGCAAGTTTGTCAAACATTTTAGCTTGGTTAGGAAAATGCTCGGAGATCTGGACCCCAGGAACATTGGTTGAAATTGGTTTGAATTCACCACGAAATTCGGAAGGGGCATTTGGCTTTAGGTCATACATATCCATGTGGGAAGGACCACCCGGAAGATAAATCATAATTGCAGACTTAGCCGTACCAACTTTACCTACTTCTTTAGCTCGAAGCATATCAGTAAGAGAGAGGGAGGAACCGAAAGCGCCAATTTTAAGAAAATTTCGGCGATTAATACCATCACAAAATCTATTGGATCCACCGGAAAAAGATAGCATGTGAAGACTCCATAAAAAATGAGACACGCTCAAATACAGGCAGGTGATTGAAAAGTAACCCAACATAACCAATAGGTCAACTGTTTTTATTGATAAAACCAAAACAATTCGAATAAAAACCCAAAAATTAGGTCAAAATATAACAAATGGTACTACAACTTCTATTATTCCGTGTGTTACGCCGTTATACCACTTTATAACCAAGCCGTTTCCCCTATTTAACTAAGAACTAAAACTCCTTCAGGAACTCAATTTAAGACCTAGTAAACCTTAATTTTCATTAATCAACATTTACGGGTTCCAAATCAGATCGCCCCTTGTTTAAATCCAATAGAATAAAATTACTTTTATTAAGGGACGATATAGCGCAGAAAACTCTATGTTAAAAAAAACATCAACAATCGCTGGCATCGACATAGGCGGGGCAAATATTAAATATTGCCAATCGGATGGGTATACCCTAAACACCATATTTCCACTTTGGAAAAAAAAGTCCTCTTTACCTGCGATTCTTGAAAAAATCATACCTTCCAAAAAAATTAAAGCCCTTGCAATCACAATGACTGGAGAACTGTGCGACTGCTTTAAAACAAAAACTGAAGGCGTGAGATACATCTTAAGTTCCATTCCTAAGAAACAATTCACGCCCTTTGTTTGGACTACAACCCAAAATTTCATTCCTCTGGACAACGCAATCCAAAACCCAACAATTTGTGCTGCATCAAACTGGTTAGGCTTAGCAAGCTTTATTGCAAAACAACATCCTGAAAACTTTGGGCTATCAATCGATATCGGCTCAACCACCACAGACATCACATCCATCGATCAAGGAAACCCAAGCCCAAGTGGTATCACCGACACCCAACGGTTAAAGTATGGCGAACTTATTTACACCGGCATGAAACGAACCCCAATGGCATCATTACTAGGAAGCAAATACGCGCAAGAACTTTTTGCAACTATTGCAGACGCCCACCTCCTCCTAAACAATTTAAAAGAAAATGAAGAAGACACTGAAACCGCAGATGGTAGATCATTCACAAAAACAAACTCGGCTAGGCGAATTGCCAAAATGCTTTGTGCAGATCAAAATGAAATTCCAATGTCTAGAGTCATAAAAACAAGCGAACTTGCTATAAAAACACAAATCAAATGGATCACGATTGCCCTGAAAAAACATCTCCAAAGAAAAGGTCAAGAACCAAAATGGATCAGCATATCAGGATCGGGAGAAACTTTAGGAAAAATGATAGTAGAATCATTTGAATGGAAAACAAAGCCTCAGATTCATTCATTTTCTAACGCATTCGGAATTGAAAATTCAGGTGCGGCATGCGCCTATAGCATTATGAAATTAGCTGGCAATTACCATGAAATGTAATGTCATTAAGGTTGGAGGAAGCCTTCTTGACACGAACGACTTACCTCAAAAAATCGACCAATTGCTAAAGAAATTGCAACCCGCCTGCACAGTAGTGGTAGTTGGCGGCGGAAAAGCGGTGAGGAAAATAGAATTAAATAATGCAAACAAAAATCCTTTACTTGAACACTGGGAATCATTGGCAATAATGACTGAAAATGCCATTGCGTTAATGTCTCATTTTCAAGGCGCCACAATCGCAATCACACCATTTAAAAAAGATTTGGGTTTGTTTTTTTTAGATGCACATCAATATTGCAAAAGGGACCGAAAGATTAATGGTGAACCTTATTTGCCACAAACTAGGGATGTGCGCTCTGATACTGTTGCACTTCGATTCGCACAAGACTTCGATTTCAGTGAATTATATTTGTTGAAGTCAGTCAACTTCCCCGCATCAAAAAACTGGGAAGATGCGTGCAACAAAAATTATGTCGATCCTTTTTTCTACAAGCTATTCAATAACAAAAAACATAACCCCACCATACATACAATCAATTTAAGATCATCACAAAATCTTCAGCCTTTTTACTCCGGCAATAAGATCTGAAGTTAAATCAAAATCAATTGTTTTATTTCGAGATCCCTCATTGCAAACTGCACCTCGAAACCCAAACCATGCAGGCTTGACCCCCTCCCGAATAAGTTGCGTTATTTTTTCAAGATTCAATGACCCTGCAAGAGCAAATTTAACATTATGAGCATGACACTTATTTTGTATTTGCAAAAGTTCATCGACTGTAACCCAGTCAAGTACCGAAGAACCATCTTTAGCCCAAGTATCGATCATAATCGCAAAAAAAGAATGCTCAAATAAAAGTTCCAAAAGAGCGAATGGCTTGCTTGAATTAGCTTTTAAATAGTCGGCATATAGTACAGGAACTACAAAAGCAGATTTATTTAATAAAAGGGCCTGCTCTTTGAGTGAAAGCAAATTATCTACCCAGCGACCTGTACTTTTGCAATTCGAAAGCCCAAACTTATAAAAAGAAATACCACTAGGGAGAAAATCTGATCCTTTGGGTATATCGCACAACTCCCCACAAGCCATGCTAAGGGGCAGATTAGAAGGCAGAGCATTTTGAATTAATGAAACAACTGATAAATCAACCATACCCATAGGAGCTTTTTCAGGCTCTTTTAAATCGATAAGGTCAACTCCAGCCCTTAAAGCTATTTTTGCTTCTTCAACATTTCGAACACTAACTAACACACTAACCAAAGTTCACCTCACAATTATTAAGCAGTTCTCACTAGAAACAACATAAAATGATCATGTCATATCTAGATCATTATTTTTATCATTTCAGCAATGAACAATGTTAAAGTAATATTAGTAATTAAATATTACCAAACATTTATTGAAGTTAAACATTGCATCAACCATGATAAAAATTTACCCGAATTACGAACCACTTCCAGGTTATCGAGTCCTTGAGAAAATAGGCAGTGGTGGATTTGGCGAAGTCTGGAAATGCATGGCTCCGGGAGGGCTTCTTAAAGCAATTAAATTTGTATCAGGAAAACTTGGAGCAAAATCAGACATACGGGCAGAACAAGAATGGCGCGCAATTGACCGTATTAAAATTATAAGACATCCTTTCATTCTTACGATGGAACGAATTGATATTATCGAAAACTGCCTTGTTATTGTTATGGAACTTGCAGATAAAAACCTTTGGGACCGATATCAGGAATGCAAACAAAAAATATTACAGGGAATACCAAAAAACGAGGCATTACATTACCTGGCAGAATCTGCGGAAGCACTTGATGTAATCAATTCACAGTATCAGCTACAGCATTTAGACATTAAGCCACAAAACCTATTTTTGGTTCATAATCATTTAAAAATTGGAGATTTTGGATTAGTCCACGATCTTACAATTGCAGACCAAGAATTTGAAGGCGGAATTACACCAATTTATTCCGCCCCCGAACTCATAGAGGGCCGACCAAGCAGATTCAGTGACCAATATAGCCTAGCTATAGTTTACCAAGAAATGACAACTGGAAAAAAACCCTTTGAATCTGATAATTTACGAAATATTATTAAATCACATTTAAATGATACCCCGAATCTTTCTTCACTTGAGGAGAGTGAAAAACCTATCATAGCCCGCGCTCTTTCAAAAAAACCCGAAGATCGTTTTAAAACTTGCACAGAATTTATAAACGCTTTAAAAGCTATACATTCACCTTTTGGTTTTCAAATAACGAATCAACCTTTGATTCTAGAAGATCAATCTATTGCTCCTGAGTCAAAAACTAATGAACAACGATTCAAAAACATTGACCTAAATAAAACATTATCTTTCAAAAAATCAAATGATGAACAAAATCCATTACCCCAATTAAATGAACGAGAAGATTCAAATCAAAACAAAGATTTAAATCTAAACCAGGAAAATCGAATAGGTTCTTTAATAATTGGCCTAGGAAGAACGGGAATCGGGGGAGCCGCATTTTTCGATAACGCACTTAATAACTACTCAAAATCAACTGGACTAACTCTACCTATTGAAATACTTGGCATTGATATCGACAATCAAGGTCTAACCACGGAAAAAGATAACGATCAACTTAAACTGCCTTTTGACAAAGCATTGGTTTTCAAACTAAACAGGCCGAACTATTATTTAGGCAATAAGGAAAAATCCGAAAAACTAGCACAATGGCTCCCTCTCAGTAAGCTGTATCAAATCCCAAAAAACCTTAGCACAGAAGGAAATAGAACACTAGGAAAACTCGCAATATTTGATGCGGGAGAAAAGTTAAATGATGAACTAAAAAAACTTTTGAACAAAATCAATCAATCCGCATACTCGAACACCATGCCTGGTATAATTAGCCCTAATATTTGGATTTTAACTCATGCTGGAGGGGGCGCCGTTGGTTCACTTCTAGATGTTTGCAAATCAGTTATCGAATCATGCCTTCAACTAAACTTGAAGCCACCTACATTCAATCTAATTTTGGCATTGCCTGCAAAAGAAAATTGCAGCGTGCAAATAGCAACAAATACAACCATCACCCTAAAAGAATTAGAAAAAACAGAAATAGCAGATCTTACACAAAAAACAATCTTGCTAGAAACATCAACAGATGAAAAAGCGGTTCATTTTAAATTAATGCAAGATATGGGAACTATAGTTAATGCAAACCAATTAAAAATTTACAACCAAGGTTCGGAAATCAACAAAAATTATAAACCCGAATATTCGGCAAAAAGATCTTACAAATCTGCTGGGGCGCAATTAGATTTACTATCAAACGAGTTAAATCAACAAGTAATAATTAACAAAACCTCTTTGGAATTAATCCGATCATGGGTACAAGAAAAACCTGCTTATCACTACGAAATCAGCACCTGGCTTGACCAAGAATTAATAAGAAACAATATTACATTTGAAAATCTAACATCAAGTCTTACAGGGCACCTTGAATTCAAATTAGGTGATGCAATCAGTTCATTCATACTAAAAGATCTAATTGATCCATTGTTCAAATTAGAATCCAAATTAGGAACCAAAGAAATATCCAGTGAAACGATTACAAAAACGAGCTTGGATATTCTTAAAAATTCGGAACAAAATTTAGGACTCGAATGGTATACGAGTGAAAATTTAACAGACAAAGGAAGTTTCTACAAAATAATGATTCAAAAAATCAACGAACTAACTGACGATTTTGGTTCGGTGATTGATTCTTGGGTAGTTCAATGGATTGAAAAACCGGGATATCGTTTTGCCGCTGCAGAAATCCTTCTAACGACCATCAAGAAAAAAACAGAAGAACTTCGAATTCAAACAATTTCAAACCGAGAAAAACACCATTCAAGTTTGAAAGTTGATTTACTTAGATTTAATAATGCAATCCAACAACCTGCCGGAATAAAGGGTGGATATAACCAATCAATCCAGAAAATCATCGGCCAATTTAAATCACTATTTCGAACCCAACTTGAAATACTTCAATGCGACTGTATTTTCGGCTTCCTTCAGTCCATCAATATGCAAATAACGGACCATGCTAAAGAAATTGACATTTGTAAATCAAAACTTTTGGAAATATGCATACGAATAAAAGGCAAGAACGAATTACCCAACAGTAAATCAGAAGATATTTTTGCTTTCTCTGACACTAAAAATCTTACTGAGGGAGAACTTATTTCCCTAGACAACAGAATCCAAGAAGAGATCGTAAAAAACTTCGAAGCGTTTACACAGTTGTTCATTGGTAGGGCAAACTTGATTTTTGAACTTGAAAAAACGATTAATCAATCCGCAGCAATTTATTTAAAAAGCCTAGGAAAACTTTCTAAAAGTAACATCTTGGATTCGATTGAAGATTTAAGCACCAAGATTAGCTTCATCAAAAACCATATTACTTCAGTTCAGCACAAGAACCCCATGCATGTAAATGAATTTGCGAATCAAACTATTTTTTCATTTCCCCAAAACATTTTAGGGGAATGGAATAATATTGAGATGTTTGGCCCGACTAATCAAAGTATTTACTTAGTGCCTGGAAACGCTGATTTTATATCATGCATATGCGAAGAAAACATTACAAACTTGAATGTTTCAAAAAGTTTAAACCACTTTTTCGAAATACAGCAAGAACATGTAAATAGTGATGTTGCCCAATCAGGTATAGAAACCTCAAAACATACACCAAAATAGCAGGATGCTTACCATGTCTGAAATGGAATATCGAATTAATCAAGATGCATTTCATGGTCCATTAGACCTTTTATTACATCTCGTTAAAAAAGAAGAAGTGGACATTCTTGAAATATCAATTGTAAGAATTGCGGATCAGTTTAAGGAATTTATGGAGGTTATCACATTCTTAGACTTAACATTGGCAGGTGAATTTTTGGTAATGGCAACAAAGTTGATGGAAATTAAAAGCCAATTACTTTTACCAAGGCAGGTACAACACACCAACAAAGAAGATGATCCAAGAAATGAAATTGTAAGACAACTAGTAGAATACAAAAAATTTAAAGATGCAGTCGAAATTTTAGAGGAACAAGCAGAGACTGCAGGCCAGAAAATCCCCCGTTTAATTTCGGATCAATTCCACGAGGAACGAGTAAGTTCAGAAAAACCAATTCAGGAAGTAGAACTCTGGGATTTAGTAAGTGCATTTGGAAGAATCATGAAAGAAACGCTTGCAATTCAATCCCAAGAAATTGTTGTGGATCAAACTCCAATGGAGGTATACCTAGAAGAAATAACCGGGAAGTTAATTCGAGAAAAATCGATACCATTCAGGGATTTATTCTGCCCCCCATTCCACAAAATGCGTTTGATCGGTCTATTTCTTGCAATACTCGAACTAATAAAAAAACAATCGATATTTGCACAACAAGATGAAAATTTTGGTGAAATACATTTAAAATGGAAGCAGAGCGTTACCGTTTTTTAAATCGCTTTTTCTTTATTTGGGGTGCAGCAACTTTCTCGCCTTTTAAGGTTGCGATTTTATCTCGAAGTTGTGCCGCTTTTTCGAACTCTAAGTCTTCGGCAGCTTTGAGCATTTGGATTTGCAGTTCTTCTATCACCTCATGTTTTTCAACCTGATCTTCATTTTCAATACCAACCACTTTGTTGGCAAAATCATAGGCAGCTATTTCGTCTTCTATAAATACGGGTATCAAACTCTTGATGGACTGAGGAGTAATATTATTATCTAAATTATATTGCGTTTGTAATTCTCTCCTGCGTTTAGTCTCTTCGATTGCACGGTGCATGGAATTAGTTACTCGGTCACCATAAAGAATTACTTCGGCATTAACATTTCTAGCCGCCCTTCCGATCGTTTGAATCAGAGATGTTTCACTTCTTAAGAAGCCTTCTTTATCAGCGTCTAAAATTGCAACAAGCGAAACCTCGGGTAAATCCAAGCCTTCCCTCAAAAGATTAATACCTACTAGCACATCAAATGCTCCTTCGCGTAATTCCCTAAGAACCTTAATTCGCTCGATCGCATCTAATTCTGAATGGAGCCATTTGCAACGCATACCAGTTTCTTGAAAAAACCGAGTTAAATCTTCTGCCATTCGTTTGGTTAGCGTTGTTACTAAAACCCGCTCTTTTCGATCAACCCTAATTTTAATCTCTTTTACAAGATCAGCAACTTGCCCCTTGGCTGGTCGGACATGTAAAATCGGATCGACCAATCCAGTTGGTCGAATTACCTGTTCAACAACTTCTCCCTTGCACCGAGATAACTCATACTCTGCGGGAGTGGCAGACATAAACAGTATGCGTTTGGATTTGCCTTCCCATTCTTCGAAACGAAACGGCCTGTTATCCAAAGCACTAGGAAGCCTAAACCCATGATCCACGAGTGTTGTTTTTCTAGAAAAATCTCCAGCATACATTCCACGAACCTGAGGGACGGTAACATGCGATTCATCAACCACTATAAGAAAATCTTCCGGAAAAAAGTCCATAAGTGTGTAGGGTGGCTCTCCGGGATTTCTTCCACTAAACCAGCGGGCATAATTTTCAACACCGGGGCAATGGCCTGTTTCAATCAGCATTTCAATATCAAATTTCGTTCTTGCAGCAAGCCTTTGGGCCTCGAGTAATTTGCCTTCTTTTTTAAAAACATCAAGCCTATCGTCCAATTCTTTTTTAATACCTTCCACTGCGGTTTTCATTCTATTTTCTGGAGTTACAAAATGTTTGGCAGGGTAAATAAAAAGTTCATCATTTGTTTTAAGAACTTCACCCGTAAGAGGGTTAGTGAGACTCAGGTTATCGATTTCATCACCAAAAAGTTCAACTCGCAGGGATATTTCCTCCGATGCTGGCCAGATTTCAATTACATCACCTCTAACTCTAAATGTTCCACGGGTAAACGAAATATCATTTCGTTTGTATTGAACATCTATAAGTTTAAGCAAAAGATCTTCTCTGCGAATCGATTCACCCCGCTTCAATGAAATAACCATGCGTTTATAATCACTTGGGGAACCTAGGCCATAAATACAAGAAACACTGGCAACAATTATTACATCCTGCCTACTGACTAAAGCACTGGTTGCAGCGAGGCGAAGCCGGTCTATATTCTCATTAATTTGCGCATCTTTTTCGATATAAATGTCACGCTGAGGGATATAAGCTTCTGGCTGATAATAATCGTAATAACTAACGAAATAATGCACCGCATTTTCGGGAAAGAACGTTTTAAATTCTTGGTAGAGTTGTGCGGCAAGTGTTTTATTATGCGCGAGCACCAGGGTAGGCTTATTCAAGTTGGCAATAACATGGCTTGCAGTAAAAGTTTTTCCAGTACCAGTTGCACCCAATAAAACTTGAGCGACCTTCCCCTCATTAAAGCCGCTTAACAAAGCTTTAATAGCTCTAGGTTGATCACCTGCAGGTTCATAATGGCTGAGTAATTTAAAAAGAGTACCCATCGGCTAAAACTTTCCGTTAAAAAAAGCATCTAATGCATTATTGACTGATTAAAGGGAATTTCAAGAAGGGAGCAATCTTAGAAGCAGTTTTTTTTCCTATACCTGAAACTTTTTGCAAATCATTTTCGTCACGAAACAGCATATCTTGCCTTTTATCCACGATTCTTTTTGCCAGCGTATCACCAATTCCTGGTAGTTTTTTTAATTCTTCAAAAGTTGCAAGATTCGGATCTATTTTTTCAGAAACAAGGTTAACCTTCCCAATTGAAATTGATTTCCCGGCAACAGAGTTAGGCGGAATCCAAATTCGAGGTGAAGCAAATTCAGTAATCAGGGTTGCCCCTGCAACCACCAAATGATGCCTAATTTTCTCTGCGGTTTTCTTGCCAACCCCTTTTATTTTTTCAATTTCATCAACGCTGTTAAAGCCGCCAAAGGCCTTACGATAATTTACAATTTCCAAAGCAATTGATTTCCCAATACCTGGGACTTGAGCCAACTCACCATAAGCTGATTGATTCAGATCAAGTTTAAGATTATCAAGTTTTTCAGATTTCGGATTAGATTCAGAAAAAGGATAGGAATAAAAATGTCGGGAACAAGTAAAAAAGAAAAGGATGACTAAAGTAAAACACAAGCAAGCCTGAACCATAACGGAATAAACGATACGATTTTTTTTCGTAGCGTTTAAAGGAGGAGTCTCAAGTTGCAGCACAGGAATAGGCATCATGATTCTTTGCAAGAAACTAGCTTGTTTTCTGGAATTCTAATATAGCATACCTGCAAAGTCGGTTATAATAAAAAAAATTCCTGCAAAAAAGATGGTCAGCACGGTCAAAAAAGCCATTAAGCCAAGGTAATCTTAAAAGTCTAGGGATGCTTCCTAAGAATTGATTACCCTCCCAAGTCAAATTTGGAACAATTTGTTTTAAATGCAAAAGAGTTGCCCAGGTAAGGGATTCTTCGTCAAAGGTGTGCTTTTTAATTGCAGTTAACGCCATAAAACTGCGAATCAAACGAGTCAAAACAGAAAAGGAAACAGGTTCACAGAATACTGCTTTACCATGGGGAACGAGCACTCGCAGAATCTCCCTCTGAGCAAAATCCAAGTTTAGATGATGCAATATGGCATTACCCCAAATCAGATCAAAAGAGTTATCAGCAAAAGGGAGAAGTTCTGCGCAAGCAGCCATAACATTCACTTGTAAGCCGTTGGCAAAGGCCCTGTTTTTCGCTTCTGCAAGATAACCTGGGGAAACATCCAAGGCAGTTACCAAAGCGCCTTGTCTGGCAAAAAGAACCGAGGCCATGCCATGCCCACAGCCTAAGTCTAAAACTCGCTTCCCTTTAAGATCTCCGAGTTTTAAAACAGCAGTTCTAACCCAAGACTCATGGGATAAATACTGTTCATCGGTAAAAAGATAATTATCAGGTGAGGAAAAAGCGTGGAGTCTACTAAGGGCTTGCTGGTCATGAAAGACTTTTTCACGATTAATGCGATCAAAATCAGAGAAAACAATGTCGCCAGGCTTGTTGGTTTCCATTGCAAAAACCATTTAGTTCAAGGAGGAAATTGACCTCAGAAATTGAAAACTAAACTGCCCCAAGAGCCAAGCAGCAGTTATGCCCGCCAAACCCAAAACTATTGGAAACGGCATAGCGAAGCTTCATTTTTCTAGCAGAATTGGGCACATAATCGAGGTCACATTTAGGATCTGGAGTATGAAAGTTGATGGTAGGATGAACAACCCCGTGTTTAATGGAAAGGGCACAGGCAATAAGTTCGATACCACCACTGGCCCCAAGGGTATGCCCAATCATGCTTTTAGTACTGCTAACTGCAATTTTTTTTGCGTGGTCTTTAAAAACGATTTTAAGGGCCTTAGTTTCAGCTTCATCCCCAAGTTGAGTACTTGTTCCATGAGCATTAACATAATCGATTTGATCAGGATTAAGCTTAGCATCAGCCAAAGCAAACTGCACTGCTCTAGAAGCACCAACTCCCTCGGGATGCGGGGCAGTAATATGATAAGCATCGGCAGTGTTTCCACAGCCCAGAATCTCTGCATAAATATTTGCGCCCCGCTTGCGAGCGTGCTCATATTCTTCCAAAACAACAATACCAGCACCTTCACTTAAAACAAAACCATCACGGTCTTTATCGAAAGGCCTGCTAGCAGTAGAGGGGTCGCTATTGCGATGTGAAACAGCTCTGGCGGCAATAAATCCACCGAGCCCCATAGGGGTGATGGCAGCCTCCGAACCGCCCGCAACAATAGCATCCGCAAATCCGCCACGAATAGAATGCAAAGCATCGCCTAAAGCATGAGCAGCAGAGGCACAAGCAGTTGAAATAACCGTATTGTGACCCATGAGATTAAAATGAATGGAGACATTACCAGCGGCAGAATTTGCAATCATTTTTGGAATAACAAAAGGACTGATTCTATCAGGCCCCTGTTGGGTATGACGCGTAAACTGTTCTTCAAACTCATTGAGCCCACCTATACCGCTACCAATGATAACGCCATAGCGAAAGGGATCACCTTGGGAGAAATCAATTCCAGAATCTTTAACAGCAGAAATAGCAGCGACTAGGGCAAACTGAGAGAACCTATCGAGCCTTTTAGCCACTTTCCCTTCAAGATGATTCTCAGGGACGAAGTTTTTCACTTCGCCTCCAAAGTGAACTTTGAAGGCAGAAGTATCAAACTGTTCTATAAGGCTTACACCGCTGCGTCCTGCACAAAGATAATCCCAAAAAGTTGGGATATCGTTACTTAAAGAATTGACAGTACCAAGCCCGGTAATGACAACACGCCGTGTCATTTCTTGGCTTGCTCCTTTTCGATGTATTCAATTGCTTCGCCCACAGTGCGGATTTTAGCAGCTTGTTCATCGGGGATTTGGATATCAAACTCTTCCTCGAGTTCCATAACTAGTTCGACGACATCAAGGGAATCAGCACCCACATCTTCAACGAAAGAAGTAGTGCGAGTGATTTGACCTCTATCGACAGCCAAGGATTCAACAACAATGTCTATAACTCTTTCTTCGACAGAAGCCACGGCACTATACCTCCAGAAAACATAGGGCAATAAAGCCCATAAAAATACTTACAAAAACAATGAACTATAAGGCTATCTACCACAACCAAGAATCTCGGGCAAGCCATCTTATCTATCTTGTTTATAATTCCTGCCAAATCAGTCCAGACTAAAGTTGAACATTAGGCCTGAATGTTAACAATCTCAATCTTCCGGTTGATCCTTTTAGCCAATCCCGCAAGAACTCTGCCCGGGCCTACTTCATAAAGCTTTTCAACCCCGGAGTCCAGAATTTTCCGGATACAATTTTCCCAAAGTACAGGCTCCACGACCTGCCGAGCAAGTTTATTTTTTATGCTTACGGGATCAGAGTGTTCTAATGCATCCACATTAGCAAGTACAGGAACATTAATAAAAGCTATGCTAGTGGTACTAAGGATCTTGGCCAGTCTATCAAGGGCGGGCTCCATTAGGGAGGTATGAAACGCCCCAGCAACCGCAAGTTTAATAGTCCGAATACCTTTTTCAGATGCGATTTTTTCAAACATCAAACAAGCCTGATCATCACCAGAAACAACAATATTTCCAGGACAAAGAAAATTAGCCATCTTGATCAGGCCAACTTTTCCAGCTTCTTCACAGATTTGTTCAATTTGATCTTTTTCAGCACCAATAACACTTAGCATGCCGCTAGGGCTTTTTTCGGAGGCGGCTTGCATGGCTTCGCCACGTTCTTTAACCAAAGCAACGCCATCTGCAAAGGATATGGCCCCAGCAAAAGTCAATGCGGTATATTCGCCCAAGCTAAGGCCTGCAGTAATTTTGCAACTTTGGGCTGCTTGTGGGTCTTCTGAATTTAATAAATCCAATGCAGCTAAACTAGAAACATAAATGGCAGGCTGACTGAAAACGGTAGAATTAAGTTTATCGACGGGCCCATTTTTGCAAATTTCAAGAAGATCATAGCCAAGGATTTGTGAAGCCTGCTGAAACCTTTGAAATGCAGGAGGAAACTTGTCGCAAAGAGCAGAGCCCATGCCCAAATATTGAGCTCCCTGCCCAGGAAATAAAAACGCTGATGAGGCCATTTAATAAAAGATTCCTTCCAACACCTTAATTTTTATCAGAATCCTACTGACTTATTACCACGGAAGGGGCTGATTCAAGTTCGCTTACGATCAAATCATTAAGCTTAAGCCTTGCATACTTGGCCGCCAACAATAATGCATTTTTAATGGCCCGATCTTTCGAACTGCCATGGCAAATAATACAAACGCCATCAATACCGAGTAATGGTGCCCCACCAAATTCGCTGTAATCGTACTTGCTTGCAAGTTGCTTCAAAGCGTTTTTAGCGAGATCTTTTTCCTGTTTCAAACAACCCAGAATTTCCTGAGTGGTGACTTCCATTAAATACTGGTAAAGGCCTTCGCAAACTTTAAGCACAACATTTCCAACAAAACCATCGCAAACAACAACTTCTGCAACCCCTTGGTGAATATCACGACCTTCAATATTTCCGATAAAGCTACTTTTTGAAGGACTACTATTAAAAAGCGCCAAGGTTTCTTTGGCCAAACTATTACCCTTGGCCTCTTCAGAACCAACATTCATCAGACCAATTTTGGGGTTTTCGTGACCAAGGATTCTACGCGCAAACAAACTGCCCATTACACCGTACTGATAAAGGTGTTCAGCTTTGGGTTGAGTATTGGCTCCAACATCAATTAGAACACAAAAGCCTTTTTTAGTTGGCATTACAGCTGCAATACCAGGCCTTTTAACATTTTTCAGAAATCGCCTAGTGAACATACCACCAGCAACCATTGCGCCGGTATTTCCAGCACTTACAATGCCATCAACTTCTTTTTGGCAAAGTAATTGCCAACACCTAGAAATGGAGTTATCAGGTTTCTTACGCAAGCCATCAACCGGAGACTCCTCCATCCCAATGGCTTGGGTACAGTGAAATACTTTAATACGATCAGCATGAGGTTGGCCTTGAATGTGATGATCAATTTGATCTTTATCACCAACAAGAACCACGGAAAGTTCGGTGTCAGACTGAACCGCCTGTAAAGCCCCGGCAATGATCGGTCCAGGAGCAAAGTCTCCGCCCATTGCATCCAAAGCAATGCGCATTTTTTACTTCTCCTGTTCAACTTTCAAGAATTCACGGCCCTGATAAAATCCACAATTAGAGCAAACTCTATGTGGCCTAAATGGAAATCCACAATTGGAACAATATGCAACCTGCATAGGTTTTGCACCCAAATGACTTCGTCTTTTACCTTGGCGGGCGTGAGAAGTCCTTCTTTTTGGTACTGCCATGTTTAAAACATCCCTTCCTAAACGAAAAATTTACTTATAATTACAATATTTATAAACCTGCATTTAGTCTAGTGCTTATTCACTTAGACTTCAGAACTAGTTTATCAAAACTACTCAAACAATCGAGATTTTACACATTCCTTCCTGAGTATTTCAGGTATACTTCAACGAATATTTCCTCTTCTGGAGAATCTTATGGACAATCTTTGGGCCCCTTGGCGGCATGCCTACATCGCTGCAAACAAACCCGAAATTAAGGATTCTTGCTTCATCTGTTCCGCTAAAAACCACCCTTTTGACAAGGATAATGACAAGCAAAGCCTTCTTGTGAAACGACTTAGGTTCAGCTTAGTCCTCCTAAATAAATTCCCATACAACAACGGGCACCTTTTAATTTGCCCCCTTGATCACACCGGAGACTTAGGCCAATTAAATGAAAAGCAACTTTTATCCAATTCACTTACAATCCAACATCTTTTAAAAATACTTCAAGAATTGATCAATCCTGACGGATTTAACATAGGAATGAACCATGGCTCCGCAGCTGGAGCTGGTGTCCCGGGGCACCTTCACTGGCATATTGTTCCCCGTTGGAATGGCGATACCAACTTTATGCCCGTTCTAACTTCCACGAAAGTCATTGTCCAATCTTTGGATAGCCTTTTCGACCTCCTGATCCAAAGCATCGAAAAACACCCGTTCCCCGAAGAGTGTTAAACCTTAAACCAATCTACTGGAGCCCATATGGAATCGCTTTCCCCGCTGGCCATGAAAACTGATCTCAGCAAAGGCAGAGACTATCCCGAAAAGGATCACCCTTTCCGGAATTCCTATCAACGAGATCGAGACCGAATTGTTCACGCCACCGCTTTTAGACGACTTGCCCACAAGACTCAAGTTCTAGTCACTCATACTAGCGACCACCATCGAACCCGACTTACCCACACTCTTGAAGTGGCGCAAATAAGTAGAACCGTTGCCAGACAACTTCACTTGAACGAAGATTTAACCGAGGCGATCGCTCTCTCTCACGACCTAGGGCACCCTCCTTTTGGCCATGCGGGCGAATATGCTTTGCGCGATTGCATGGTTAATCATGGCGGATTCGAACACAACCGGCATGCCCTTAGGATCGTTGAAGAACTAGAATACCCCTATGCAAATTATCCTGGCTTAAACCTGACATGGGAAGTCCGCGAGGCAATGGCGTTGCATTCCAAAATGCCCGACTGCCCAGAAGTAAAAAAATACCTTAAATACAAACAACCTTTTCTAGAGGCACAAGTTGCGGATACATGCGACAGCCTTGCATACAATGCCCACGACATTGATGATGCAATCAGCCTCGGAATAATCCAATTTTCAGACCTTGAAGGATCAAAAATATGGAAGATGGCCTTTGCAAAAGCACAGGAAGTCTTACCCAAAGAAGCAACAATAACTCAGACTCAATTAGGTGCAATTCGAATTCTTATCGATATGCATGTTTACGATTTAGTAGAAAACACTCGCAAGAACATATCTCTTGCAAAGTCAAACAGCCTTGAACAAGTTAGAAACATGGATACTTCAGTTGTTTGCCATAGCCCGGAGATTGAGGAACTGAAACATGAACTTGGGGCAGTTCTTAAGCAAAAAATATACAATAATTTCCGAGTGCAGCGGATGGCAAATAAAGGCGCAAGGTTTGTAAAAAGATTATTTTTAGAATTCTCTGAAAACCCATTGCAGCTTCCCGAGAGGTACAAAACCCGAATAATAACCCAAGGCTTACATCGTACCGTTTGCGATTATATCGCTGGAATGACAGATAGATTCGCTCAAGATGAATACATGAAAATCTTCAATCCTTATTTTGATGTTTAAACACTTTTAGGGATAAAAATGGAAGCATTGATGTTACAAACACTTTAAAAGGTTGTTCATTCCATTAAAATATAAATACTTCGTAATGGCTAACAAAAAAGAACGGATACAAAAATGGAAATGGATTCTTTCAACAACAAAAATTGGATAGTTAAAGCTTGGAATTCTGGTTTTTTACCCCTCGGACTCTTACGCGCATTCTTCGGCGCAGGCATGATTGCTCTTGCGATGATCGCATACCAACATTTTGGCAATGCAGAGCAGGGCGGTTCTACAAAAAGTGGCTATACCGCTTTTCTTACCATTATTTTTATTGGCCTCATAGTTATTCTTTTTGACACGCTGTTAAGAAACAAGCAAATTACAACTATTTCTGCAGTTTACTTTGGACTATTAATGGGCCTTTTATTGGGAAGTATTTTCTCTACCATTATGGATCCATTTCTATTTGACTGGGAAAGTGTTCAAAAAAACACGGATTTTGCCAGTCGAATTATTGTACAGCGCAATTTACTTCGTGCTTTTAGCACCGCGATCTGCATTTACATCTGTATTTCAACTCTTCTTCAAACAAAGGATGAATTTAGATTCATCCTTCCTTACATTGAATTTTCAAAACAAGTGAAAGGGTCAAAGCCCTTTATTCTAGATACCTCCGCAATTATTGATGGCAGAATTGCAGACCTTTGCGAAACAAAAATTCTAGACAACAGGCTCATCGTGCCGCGGTTTGTTTTAAAAGAACTGCACGCCTTATCGGATAGTGCAGATAAATTAAAACGAAACAGGGGAAGGCGTGGGCTAGATATTCTTAAAAGCCTGCAAACCAACAACAAAGTTGAACTTCAGGTTCATGAAGGCGAACCAACCGAAATGAAAGGGATCACCCAAGTTGACGAGAAATTGGTTATTCTTGCAAAAAACATTGGCGGAAAAGTTGTAACCAACGATTTCAATCTAAACAAAATCGCCCAACTTCAAGGCGTTGAAGTTGTTAATCTTAATGAAGTCTCCAATGCCCTTAAGCCTATTGTTTTACCAGGTGAACACTTCTTTATTAAAATCGCCAAGCAAGGTGACCAAATTGGCCAAGGAGTTGGCTATCTCGAAGATGGGACTATGGTGGTGGTAGACCAAGGCAGGCAATATATTGGGCAAGATGTTAATGTTCAGGTAACCAGTGCCCTACAAACGCCTTCAGGCCGCATGATTTTTGCAAAGGTAGACAATCAGGCAACCTAGGAACAGCAAGCGGTTTAGGGCGAATCCCAAACAGGTTAATACGTTTTACTTAATGCTCGTCTAGACATAATTCTTTTTTCAAGGTAAACCCCTCTCGAGTTCAAAGAGGGTTTTATCATGAATCGTAATGTTTTTATGCTGTGTTATATTATTACTGCACTAACTTCCCAATTGGCAATGTCACAAATGCCTACGGGGGGGTCTGCTGGAGCACAACCTGTTGGTACTCCAACATCAATTAAACAACCTTCGCCTAGGCCAATTTCACCCGGGGGTTCCCGCGATATTGATCTAGTGGAAAAAGTGTTGAATGCTAGAAAAGAATATCAAACAACCCTAGAAGCACTCAGAGCCCATTACATAAATGTGGGTGAAATTGAAAAAGCTAAATGGGCAGAAGAAGAACTCCTAAACTACCACCGCATTTCAAAACAGGCTTACCTGCTTGAACTTGATGTTCCGCCCCCCACGCTTCAAGCCAACGAGAATATTCCCGATGCCAATGAATATTATCGCAGAGCCATGCAATATAAGGATAAAGGCTGGGGCCAAGAATATATTGATAACCAAAAGCGAGCTGAAATCTTACTACAACAAATTTTAAGCACCTATCCAAACAGCGATAAAATAAGTGATGCTGCGTATCAGTTGGGCGAGATTTATGAATCGAAACCTTATAAACAATACCAAAGGTCAGCACTATATTTTGAACGCTGTTTTCAATGGAATTCTAGAACCCAATTAGATGCCAGACTTCGAGCCGCGCGAATTTACGACAGAAATCTTACCGAACGCAACAAAGCAATTGAACTCTATCGTGAAGTTACCACTCGAGAACTTGACCCAAAACGAGTTGCAGAAGCCCAAAAAAGAATTTCAGATTTATCTGGCGCACAACGCTAAAACTCTGGGCATAATATTAAAGCCCTGATTTCTACTAGCAAAATATAAAGCTGACGTATAATCAGTTATATATGTCATCCGAGATATTTTGATGAGTTTATTTACGCCAAGAAATGTTCTTTATCTATCCATCTTTGCTGGCTTATCCACGCTTGTACTTAAATCTTATGCCTACTGGATCACCGATTCCATAAGCCTTCTTTCGGACGCTGCCGAGTCCGTTATCAATTTGATTGCCGCAATTATTGCGTTTATCGCTATCAGACTCTCGGAACGACCTGCAGATGATACACATACCTATGGTCATGAAAAAATCGAATATTTCTCTAGTGGGTTTGAAGGTGCATTAATTTTATTTGCGGCATTCAGCATCGGACTAATGGGCGTACATCGGCTAATTTCCCCCCAACCGCTTCAAACATTAGAAATCGGGATGATTATTTCATTTGCAGCCTCACTCATTAACGGAGTAGTTGCAATCATTCTTTTGATTGTTGGTAAAAAATATCAATCAATCGTTCTTGAGGCAGATGGCCAACACCTTTTAACTGATGTTTATACGACATGTGGGGTTCTAATCGGATTATTCTTTGCAAAGCTTACAGGAATGGAATGGATTGATCCCATCCTAGCGATTGGTGTTTCGCTGATAATTTTAACCACAAGCCTTCAATTAATCTGGAAATCGTTCAAGGGTTTGATGGATCATGCGCTTCCTGAAAAAGAGCTGATAATTATCAGAGAAATAATAACCCAAAATCTTGAACCCGAGATGACCTTTCATGCATTAAGGTCGCGCCAAGCAGGGCCAAAAAAGTTTGTAGATTTCCATTTATTACTACCAGGAATAATAAGCATTAAAGTTGGGCATCAGCTAATGGAAAAAATCGAGCATGCAATCAAATCTCAGGTCAAGGATTGTCAGGTGCAAATTCATGCCGAGCCGATCGAAGACCCCACTTCATGGGAAGATAATGTTCTAACTAGTTTCGAAAATAAAACGCCAAAATCTTAAGTATTAAAAAACCGATCCCCTGCATCGCCTAACCCAGGGCTGATATACCCCTTGTGATTTAATTCTTCATCGAAAGCCGCTAGCGTAATAGAAACATCAGGGAACTCGGAATGCAAATTAGCAACCCCATTTTTCGAACCAATTAACCCGAGGAAGTTTATCTTCCAGACACCGCTTTTTCGCAATCGCCGAATGGTCTCTAATGCAGAGCCCCCAGTTGCTAGCATGGGGTCAAGTACTAGGCAATGAAACTTGGACATATCTTTGGGCAGCTTGTCGTAATAAAATTCGGGCACAAGAGTATCATGGTTACGAGAAGCACCAAGATGGTAAACTCGTGCATCACCCAGCCATCGTAAAATGGGATCAACCATACCAATCCCAGCTCTAAGAATGGGAACAATTGCAAACTCTTGATTTAAAACATTGCCAATGGATGGCCCAACAGGAGTTTCAAAAGATGAATTTTTCAAATCAAAATTGGATGCTGCCTCAAGAAATACTGCCTGCGAAAGCAACTCCACCGCTTGTCTGAAAACAACATTGCCTGAGTTTTTGTTTCTAAGATTGCATAACCAATGCGAAACCATGGGGTTATCTAAAACTTTAAGAAGGGGATCCATAGTTTTCACGCATTTCAATTAACGAAACATGTCATCTGCAAATGGGTGAGCAGAAACATTAGCCTTGGGTTTAGGTCGTGATTTCAAGATGGCATCTGCAAGAAACAAATCATCTCTGGTAGTAATTTTGATATTACTCGAAGAACCAACGACAATTGAAACTGTAACCCCTGTCGCTTCAACGACCTGACTATCATCCGTTGCACCTTTAGGAACATTTTTAAACGCTTTAACAAGAACTTCTTTACTAAAAACTTGAGGCGTCTGCGCCAACCAAAGCCTCTCTCTAGGAAGAGATTGCTCAATTACCACAGGCTCATTGCTGCTGCCACGCTTCAGCGAATCGGTCATACCAAGAGCTAAAATTGCAGCGCCAGACTTAACTGCCTGTTGAAATACCTTGTCAATCAATTCGGTAGTTACACAAGGACGCACAGAATCATGAATAGCTACAAAATCCACGTCATCTTTTACTGTTTTTAAAGCATTGGCAACAGATTCAAAGCGCTCAGACCCACCATGAACAAGGGAAATATTTAAAAAAGCCATGTTGGCACCATACTTGCGCTTGACCATTTCCTCGTCAGAAGGATCAATCACAAGAATGCACTGGCATACATCATCGCGGGAAACAAAAAGTTCTGCGGTTCTTAGCCATACAGGCCTACCATCCAAAGCTGCAAATGGTTTTTTTTCTTTATCCCTAAAGCGGGTAGATTTTCCTGCAGCGGGCAGGATAACAGCGAACTTGGCCATCTTATCCTCTTTCATATTTCACTGGTCAGGCATTGCATGGATTTTACTTTATCCTGACATTGCTTAGCTTTGCTAATCCAATCTCTTAAAGCTTCTGCAGCAGTTTCCATCTCTGTAGAAAGAATATTAAATTGTGCATTGGTTTTATTCAAAGCAATTTCTATTTTGCCCAAATTATTTTGGATCGATTGCTGGAAGGCAAGATTCTTAATTACACTACCTTCTTCATTTACCAAATATTCAACATCCACATCTGCGTCACCAATATTTAAAAGGCAATCATTCAGTGTATTTTCGATATTCGCCACCACATTTTTCCAAGAACTATTCACAATCACCATGCTTTCAATTTTAAGCGTTTTATGAAGCGTGTAGATATCAATAGGGTAAAGTTTGTCTAGCGCCATTTTTACAAAACCAACCTTTATTTTGCTTCCTAATGACTTTCCCTTTTAACTATTTAAATGCTAATGGATGTATTCAGCCCAAAAAGAAATTTAAAGCTTAATATCTGAGGCTCAAAGCTTTGTTTTACCAAGGTAAAACTCCCCGACACTTTAAAATCTCTGGCGAAGAATTAAATAAAGAGTTCTTTTCTTTTTGCTGCAAGGTTGGAAAATGGTACTTTAGTTTCATGTAGAGAATCGTCTGTGTTACGATTTTTTCTGTAGGATGATCAAAGAAGAGTGAACTTAAGTACAGGAGTTTTTAAAAATGGCGTTTGAACTACCCAGTCTTCCATATCCCGCTGATTCTCTTGAAAAAGCTATTGATAAGCTGACCATGGAAATTCATCATGGCAGGCACCATAAAGCTTATGTCGACAACCTAAATGCAGCTTTGGCAGACCAACCTGCGTTGCAAACTAAAACAATCGAACAGCTTCTCAGGGAAATCCAAACTATCCCAGAAGCAATTCGCCAAAAAGTAATTAACAACGGTGGCGGTCACGCCAACCACACTCTGTTTTGGACAACAATGAGCCCGAATGGCGGCGGCGAACCCACTGGTGCTTTAGCCGAAGCTATCAATTCCACTTTCGGTGATTTTGCAACTTTGAAAACCAAAATTAAAGAAGCTGCACTTGCAAGGTTTGGATCCGGTTGGTCATGGCTCGTACTAAGTAATGGAAAACTAGAAATTACGCATACTGGGAATCAAGACAGCCCAATCATGCAAGGGAAAACCCCATTGTTTGGCGTAGATGTTTGGGAACACGCATACTACCTGCGTTACCAGAATAAACGAGCAGACTATGTTGAAGCATGGTGGAATGTCGTAAACTGGAAAGAAATCGGCACCAGTTTTGACAAAGCGAAGAGCTAGTCAAAATAAACTTGGAAACTAAAAAGGGGCTGTTTCGGACAATTATCCGAAATGGCCCTTTTGCTATTGCAAGGATTGTAAGTTGAAGGTAAACGGCTTCCAGAGTTGAATGGAAATTTCAAATTAGGAGCCTGAATTCATGAGGGAAATAATAAGCACGGGAATGCGTGCTGCTCCCTTACTGGTATACCTTTTTCTGGGGTGCACAACCACAGATAATCTCAAGCCGCCAAAAAAGCCTGAGGAGTTCAAGGTTCCACCCGTAGAAGATAAAAGATTTAGCCAACCTATCCAGTATCCTAAGGGCACTTTGAACAACGAACCTATCAAAAAGGCCTTGAACAAAGATGTAAATAAAACAGGCTTAAAAGGTGCAGGTGCGGGCGGTCCGGGCAGTAATTAATTCGTAATATTTCAGTTTATTGAAACTATTCATTACAAATTACGCTCTTTTCCTTTTAAAATCTTAATAGAATATTCTCTATAACCTGGAGCGAATCTTTCGCCCCGGGTATTTGTTTTTTTCGGGATATTGATTCCATGAGTTCATGCTACCTTGTTTCCCCATATGCGATTCCAACCACCAACAACCTTTATCTTGATGAAGAATTATTGGCCCAAATTTTAAATGGCTACCTTTCGCTTTGGCACCCTAATGCCATTGCAAAATCAATCAAGCCCCCCAAAATAATCAGCTACCAAGACACCCACGAAATCGATGACGAATCGCTCGTATGCTTGGTGGACTTATCAAATAACGAATCGCATGGGATAACGAACAAGAAAACTTTTTCTGCTTGTTCAGAAAAAATGGAAACAGTCCAAAATCTTAGCGATCTATTAAAAGCCCTTCACAATGAAACAATAGAAACTCAAGCACCAGAATTGGATTATTTTTTTGCCGTGGGCTTTGCATACCAGATGGTAAATAGCCTTTTCGAAGCCATGCACCACGAAAATCTTCTTTCGCATGAATCAATCTGGGAAGAATGCGTCCAAGCTGCCAACAAATATCTTCAAGGCGATTGGGAAGGTGCAAAAGAAAATCTACGAAGCGCTGGCGCACTAATACAAAGTGGCAGAGAAGTATTACACTCATCAAGTATCCACCTATTAGATTTCGCACCAATTAAAAATCTAACAGGACTGCTAATTCCAAATATCGAAACCAGTAATCCGGTAAATATCATTGCCAGTGCCAAAGAATTATCCGAACTGCCTCCCCTTGAATTAGAAAAAATCAAAGACTGGTTTAATTCGGATCAGGTTGAAATTTGTGGTGGATTATTCAATGACAATCCTGAAACGGTTGGCCCGCTTACTTCACGAATCTGGAATTTAAAAAAAGGAAGAGAAACACTTCTTAATCTTGTGGGTAAGGAAGTCAAAATATTTGCTAAAACGACCCAAGGCCTTTCTGCTGACACCCCAAGAGTTTTACATCTTGCAGGTTTCAGCAAGGCATTACTAATGCCTCATGGGGAAAATAATATCCCCACATTTCGCGGGCCAGTGTTTAGCTGGTCATCAAGTATTGGAAGGCAGATTGAAACTTTTTGCAGAGAACCTTTTAGCTCTTCAACAAATCACACCTTTTTTCATTTAGCCTTCCACCTGGGAAAACTATTGCAGCAAGATAGCTCACCCACTTTGGCATTTTTTAAAACGACCTCAAATAGCTCGATTTTTTACAATTACTTATTAAAAGCTAACAGCCTCGCACCAATATTCGGTAACTGGCTAACCATGTCAAATTATCTTCATGAAGTATACCCTTCAGAATATCCAGGCCCGATTTCTCAAGATGATTTCAAAACTGACACCCTGCAACTGCATCCAAATGCACCAATTTCAGGGCAAATTAATCATTTAAAAAACCGCAGAACACTAGATTGCGCCAGCAACTTTGCATCCATCCTGAATGTTTTAGGTTCGAACCAACCAGAAGCCCTACGCCAATTTGCAAACGACTGGACAGAAACGGAAATCCAAACAGAACAAAATCCGTTGACAATTAACCAAGCGCCTTCTGAACTATTTCAAAGGGCAGGGGCGTTACTTGCCGAGCGTATTCTCCAACGAGGCGAAGATGGAAAAAATGGAATTCTTCTTTTAAACCCTTGCAGCTTCACCCGAAGAATTGGAATGGAAACTGATAGCATATCCGGGCCACAAGCTGCAAAGGGTGTCCTTGCAGCTAACCAGTCGATGGACAAATCGGAATCCATTATTGAAGTTCCAGGCTTGGGGTACACCTGGGTACCACTTGCAGATCCAGCAAACCCTCCAAAATTCTCCAACAAGTTTAAACTTGCTGATGAAAACTCTGTGAGAAACGAATTTTTTGAAGCCGAGATCGATCGAAATTCTGGGGGATTAAAGGCCTTTCGGGATTTAAAAACTAGAGCAAACCGACTTAGCCAACAACTTGTTGCCAATCTAGGCAGCACCATGAAAGCCGATACCATCCGTGTCAGTTCCACTGGCCCACTCTTTGGCGAAATACAATCCGAAGGCACAATCACAGGCACTAACCAAGAATTCATCGCAAAATTCAAACAGACCATCCGAGCATGGCTTGGTAGACCAATGCTTGAACTCAACATCGAGATAAATCCAACCGAACCTTTACGAGGTGATCGTTGGTCTAATTACATCGCATCTAGGTTTGCTTGGCCCCATGACCAAGTAACCATGCATCGCGGACACGAAGGAAGAGTTGCATCTACACACAATCTACGCACGGAAAGTTGCGACTTTATTGAATGGAAGTGGGGGCCCAGAAAAACCTTCCTCTTTACGAAGGGGCTATCCTATTTCGAAAAACAAGGCGACAGCAAGATAGACACCCTTTTAATTACAGAGGGAGAAAACCAAACACACTTCAGCATGGGACTGAGCATGGATCGCGATCATCCATTCCAAATGGCAATGGCCTTGGATTCTCCCATTTACATACAAAAAGTAAGCAAAGGCGCGCCGCCAGCCGGGCCAACTGGATGGTTTTTTCACATTGATGCACCCAACCTAGTACTACACCAGATTTCCTTCAAACCCGAGGAATCATCTGCCTACCTTCTTTTGGAAGAAACGGAGGGGTTTGCAACGCCCTGTGATATCCGTTGCGTTAAAACCCCCAAGAGGGCGTGCTTCCTTGATTTGCAGAATAATGACCAAGGCGATCTCGCTATTCGTGATGACAGCGTTACCATTTATCCGGAATCTAACGGCCTTATGCTCCTGAAGATCGATTTTTAATCCTACATTAAAAAAACTCAGTTAGGACTTTATCACACCTGTTGATTGTAGGAATTGAATCAACACCTTTTTACACGTCTTTGGCCTTTTTTAAATTTTGATTAATGATTCATGTTGAACACTAGATGCATAGGCTAAAACTACTTTCAACCTTGCATCAGGTATCATTATGAAAAAGATTTTTTTTGTTTTCGCTCTAGGATTACTGGCCCTGGGCGTTGCCCAGACTGCTTATGCAGACGGCAGATATCATTATTCGGGTGGGATGGAAAAACAGTATCCGAATATTTTCGGTAGGCACTATGGCTATGTAGCGCGATATTCTCCACTCATGAGCCAATTCAATACGCCTGCGCCCTACTTCACACCCGCCAATCAAAGCTATGGCTACCCTAATTTCTGGCAACAACAAAACCCAGGGCAGGGCGGCACTTCTGCTGAACAACCAACCGCAGGTTATCACTATTATCCCGCTATGCCAAATACCATGATGCCCAGTTACTGGTATGGCAGATAATCAAGCATTACTAACTCAACCGTTTAAACTCAAAATGTTTTAATTTAAAGGTGCAACATGAAGAAAATTGTTTTAGGAATTTTGATGACTCTTATCACTGTGCCAAGCGTTAAAGCTGAAATGCTTTACACCGCCCAAGGCCAAATGGGCTTTTTACTAAGCCATTGGTACCAAAGCCCTCACCACCATGCACACTATAACAAAAGGCATCCACCAATACCCCCGCTGGCACCATGGTATACCTATTGGCCATCCGAGGCAATCAATCAACCAATCGCACCAATGGCGTATCCCTATTGGCCGGGCGCAAATTATCAAGCGCCTCCTGCAAACCAACCAGGCAATGGCCAATTGGGAGCCCAAAACCATCCAAATTATTTCTATTATTATGGTTCAAACTCTTATGTATATCCTGCTCGTTAATTAATCACTTTGCATTAATTAAGACCTTGCCAATGCTACCCTAGCATAGGCAAGGTTTTTCTTTTTAACGAAATAATTGAGGCCAATCGAGATGGATCACAGTTGCTACCCTGACATGTACCCCGCTTTTTAAATTCCTGTTTTATCTGTGCAAGAATCTCATGCTTACGAACACACCATTCAGGGGCTATTAAATACTCACCAGGGGCATCCCCCGTCAAACGATGCACGGTATAACTTGCAGGCAACCTTTCCAAAAAGTCGCATACCAAGTTTACATATTCAGGTTGGGTCATCATCGGGACTTCGCCCCGAAGATACATCGCTTCCATGGGCGTATCGCGAACGACATGAAGGTTATGAATTTTCACACCATCAATTTCCATAGCAGCAAGATAATCTGCAGTATAAAGCATATCTTCATGGGATTCACCGGGAAGTCCCAAAATCACATGCGCACACAAATCCAAATTCCGATTTTTACATCGCCTTACAGCATCGGTAAAGCTATCCACATCATGACCCCGGTTCATCCAAACCAACGATCGATCATGTGCGGATTGTAATCCAAGTTCAAGGCAGACAAATCGATCTTTGGCGATGTCCTGCAATAATTCAAGAACCGGTTCAGGAACAGAATCAGGCCGCGTTCCAATTGCCAAACCAACCACTTGTGGATGATTTAAAGCTTCTTTATAAAGCCTCTCAAGCTTTTCAATTTTCCCGTGCGTATTTGTTGCAGCTTGAAAATATGCGATAAATTTAGAACATTCAAAATACTTGGAAAGAAAAGTGATGCCTCTTTGAACTTGATCTGCAATGGGTACACGAGGCAACCTTCTGTTAGGGCTAAAACTCCGATTATCACAATAAACACAACCCCCTGTGGTTACTGTGCCATCAACATTCGGGCATGAGAACCCGCCATCAATAGTCACACGATAAACCTTCTCCCCAAATTTATCTCGTAAGAAACGATTAAAGGAATTGAAGCCATCGGTGCGCAACGGATTACCGCCTTCAAGGCGTGGCATAATTTTACTCTTTATGATTAGTCTGGAATTTTCCGGACAATATTTGTTACCAAAACTCGTAATTTTTTCTCAGCTTCATTCGCTGTTGCTATTATCTCTTCTAACTTAACAGGTTCTAAAGCATCGGGAAGACACATATCCGTGATAATGGAAATACCCAAGGTTTTTAACCCCGAGTGCACAGCAACAATCACCTCGGGCACCGTAGACATACCAACAACATCAGCGCCTGCTTGCCTCAAAAACCTATATTCAGCACGCGTTTCAAGATTGGGTCCAGAAACAGCAACAAATACACCCTTATGACAACGGATGCGTTCTTCTAATGCAACTTCTTGAGCTATCTTCAAC
Organism: Gemmataceae bacterium; assembly: GCA_044337875.1. Lineage (GTDB taxonomy): Bacteria > Planctomycetota > Planctomycetia > Gemmatales > Gemmataceae > UBA969. Next base: position 126,105 of record JBIIMS010000004.1, on the reverse strand, counting down.
AATTCCCGATCATAAGGAAAACACATATCCGGAAAACGAACGCCCAAGCGATCATCATTTTTTCCAATCAAGGGATTGCCACCCATCAAATTAATCTGATCTTCAATGAACATGATATCGCCTCTTTCAAACTGAGGGTTCATGCCACCGCAAGCGTTACTAACAATTAAAATATCACACCCTAAGGCCTTGAGCGCCCTAACAGGCATGGTGATCTGCTCCATTGTGTAGCCTTCGTAGAAATGGAACCGGCCTTCCATTGCCACGATCTGTTTACCTGCAATACTACCGCAAATCATTCTGCCCGTATGGGTAGGTGCAGTCGATTCAGGAAAATGAGGGATCTCCTTATAGGGAATCGAGGCTTCCTGCTTAATTTCTTGAGCAAAACCACCAAGCCCGGTGCCTAGAATAATACCAACCTTAGGGCTACCATTCCAACGGCTCTTGATAGCTTTAACGCTTTCCTGAATCTTGTCAAAAAGTTCCATATGAATGAATCCTTGCCCTTGATAAATGACTTGGGTAATAAGTGTACAATTTTTACTATTGGTAATTTATGGAAAGAGGATGAAAAATCCGATTGCGTTCTACTTTTTTAAGATCATCGAAAAAAAATCGAACATTTCAGGCAAGCAAACCTGACAAATAGAACTGTGTTCTATCGATTCATATTCCTTAAAAACCAACTTGTTTTCAGGCTTTTTCATAGCTTCTTGAGAAAACTTTGCAACCGAAGCTCTAGAAAAATCTTCAGACCCTACCCCAACAAATACAGGCATGGTTCCCAGTGATTGATTTTTCCCAATTGCCCCTGCGCCACCCATTAACCCTAGTGCCTTCACTTCTTTTAAATGATTAACAGCAAATTCAAGGGCCTGACCTGCACCCATTGAATGTCCGATGAAAATAATCTGTTCCGGATCTATCGGAAGCTCTTGAATCAACATCCGTAAATTATCAATAGTAATTCCATTCCGGGGAGCAACCAACATCCATCCCCGATCATTGCATAGGGTTTTAACTTTTCCTACACCATATGCCTCAAAAAACATATTCTCAGTGGCTCCGGCGCCATGCAAAGCAACAACCAAAGGGACTTTGGCAACCTTAGCGGAAGCGGGAATAAAAATACGAACAGGCACGGGTGCCACTGTCCCAGGCAAAGCAACCAAATATTCACTCCCTTTTTTATCATCAACTGCGTCCAGCCCTTTTTCAAGAAAACCCATGCTTTCAACCAAGCGCTTGACCGGAATATCACCTTCAAATTTTTTACCCAGCAGCAATTCACCTAAAAGCTCCATCAGGTTCTGCTTTCCAGCTTGCCAAAATGGTGCATCTTTTTTTAGTTTTGTAGCCCCCATCTCAGTTATCAATCGTGATTTATCCCCAATCAAACTTATCAAAACCTTGTGGCTAGCCACGACCTTTTCCCCACTGCTCAATTCAAGCACCAATTGATATTCACCTTCCTTCAATCCTTGGATATCCGCCGAAACTTTATGAGGCAGTTGCTCTATTGAAAGTAAAGCAAGTTCTCGAATTTCTTTTCCATCGATCTGGCTAAAATACAATCGTCCTTTTAATAAACCTTTTTCCTTGGTCGTGTAAACTGAAGCTATTTCGCACTCAATCAATTTCTCTTTTAGTTCAATAATTTTTCTGAACGAAGTAAGGCTTAATGAATCAGCAAAGGTACGAATCCCACTCGGATCACCTTGGTTCTTACAATTCCATCGTGCGAGATCTAACGCCTTGGCACATTGATCCAATTGCCCCGAAAAAAAATAAAAGGTTAGGGGCTTTAATCTTTCGCTAACACCCTTAATTATCAAGGGATCTTTTATTCCCTCAAAATCAACCTCGAATTTAATTAATCTTCTACCAACCTCGTAACGCTGGTTTTCTTTTTGAGCATAGGCAGGAGCAGCCATCAACGCGAAAATTACCGCAGTTAATAATCGGTTAAGAAAAAGTTGCATGATAAGTTCAGCCTTTATTTATCGTTTTCGAAATCTTTCCAAGAGGCTTGAATTGCGAGCGGTAAAGACTTACCAAATTCCCCTATGGATTCCCGCAACGGAGTATTTTTTTTGCTACAGCGCAAAACAAGGACCCGGGGAATAATATTTTGTCCAATTCTCATGTAAAAAAAATTGGAACCCAATAACTTCAAATCATCTTTGGGCGTTTCAGTTGGCCCGATTACCAGAAAATCTCCAGCCTCAATTTTTATTTCACAAGCAAGTTGATCAAAAATGCGTTCTGACTTAAACGAATGCATTTCCCACTCGAGACTTCCCGAAACAGTTTTAACCGCTTTAGGCAACAACTTCTCTTTCCCAGATTTAATCAATGGTTGAAGCAGCAGTTGATAAGAATTCTCAGAAACGGAGATGGGTGAAATTTTGAAAAACGGCTGTGCTGCCAACAGGTTGATATCCTCGAGTTTATCATTTTCCGAGAAAGTTGTGTCAAGTGAATCCAAAACGCCAGCAATCGGGATAAGCTTTTCACCCCCGATTTTCACATGAAACCTGCGCGGGTTAGGGCTATATTTTTCGGTACCTAAAAGACGAAGGAGCTCAGGTGGAGGAGTTTTTCCAAAGCTTGTTATTCGAAATCCGTTCTGCTCCAATACCGCCTTTTTTTCCAAACCCACTAAATTGTTATCTGCCAGGCCCCATATCGATTCGAGAATATCTTTTTCCACCAAAGGTAATTGCACCATCGCAACATCAAGCCTGATCGATTCACTTTCATCAATATTTTTCAACAAAGAATTATCAATCTTTTTTTCTTGAATTACAAAAGGATCTGCGGAAGGCAAGCAGCCCGCCATCATAAAGAGCATCAGAATAACAGTCGCTTTTCTACCCATTAAAATTACTGTCTCACTCAAAAAACAAAATTTCACGAATTTGAGCAATAAGGTTAGAACGATTAATGGTCAAGATAGCTTTAATCAAACGCCCATAGCCTATGAGTTTAAAAAAGGTTTTATCTTGAATAATCCCTATTGCATTCCATCATATTTATAGGTATCTGCGTGATGAAAGTTGCATACCAGCAAAACTACTCTATAATTAAAATGGGCAGTCTGGTGAACTGGTTTGCTATTTGTTGTGTTCGATTTAACCGCTTAAACCCGATTGGATAATGCTAGAACCCATGGAAAAATCTAGTGTTTATGTCGATGGTGACGAAGAAGCTCTTCGTTTTAAATGGATTGAATCCGAAAAAGCAGGTTGCGACTTAGGTGAAGTTGCTATCCGCAAATGGGTCCAATGTCATTGGTGGGGCTATTTAAGGGCCCGTTGGCTAGAACATCTTCAGGGCAAACGCTTCTGGGTTGAACTTGATCGGGGCGATTTTGGGTTACTTCAGCGCAAATTCCACGAAAATACCGTACTTCTTGACCGCATCCTTGATAGGCTAAAATCCGGGCAGGAAAATCTTGATATCATCAATTGGGCCATGGATTGGAACATTCCCATGGATCCCGTCGTACAAATCCTCGAAGCCTTAGATATTAATAGCCGAAGGCTTGCTCACCGGTTTGAAGAAATCAATAAAAGCTAATTTCTAATTAGGTATCTTTTCAAACAACTCCACCATTAATTGCCAAAGTCTGGCCATTAACAAAAGAAGACTTATCCGAAAAAAGCCACCTTGCTGCGGTAGCAATGTCTTGAGGTACACCCCATCGTTGCAAAGGGCACTCTTCTTTGGCTTTTTGTTGCCAATATTCGGAAGCAGTTTCACCCCAAGAAGTCTTAATCCAGCCTGGGGCCATGCAGTTGACCCGAACTTCTGGCGCCAAAGAAAGAGAAAGGCTTCGGCTGAAGTTCATGATCCCACCTTTGATAGCGGCAAACATTTCACCACTATCCCCCTTGAACCCAGTTATCGCTTGATCCCAACCAGTGGTAAGAAGAACACCTTTGCCAGAAAGTTTCATTCGTTTTCCAAATTCCCTTGCGAGAAAAAAGGTGGACTGCAAATCAACTTGAATAAGTTCATTGAATTTCTGATCAACATTCATCTGCGAAATGTTTCCCGTAAGAATGTCAGCACCTGCATTTAACAAAACGCCATCTAATCCATTAATGTCATCCCAAGCCTGCTTAAAGAGAGAAGAGCGCCCCTCTTCAGTTTTCAAATCCGCTTGAATATAACGAGAAAAACCCGAACAATTGGCGGCAAAGTCTAGATAAGCATTAATTTTATCCAATGGCTTTCTGCCATGAAAAACAACTTTAGCCCCACCAAGAGCAAGTTCAATCGCACAAGCCAAACCAATCCCAGAAGTGGATCCAGTTACCAATATTTTCTTACCTTCCAACTCTCGGGCAGATGAAGATTGAATCGGAACAATCCCCTCCAGATCAAAAAGGATCTCAGCAATAGTTCGATTGAAAATCGGGTGAATAGCAAAAGGTGCAATTTCAAACAACGGCCTTAAAACAAAAGATCTCGTATGCATTCTCGGGTGCGGAACCTGCAATTCACCTGAAACCAACTGGTCATCAAACAAGAGCAAATCAAGATCAATAGTTCGTGGCCCATTAAGAACCTCACGAACCCTGCCAAGCTCTTCTTCAACTGTACGCATTGTTTCAAGCAATTGCTGCGGGTCAAGATTGCAAACGATAGCAGCAGCCCCATTGATGTAATCAGACTGATCCGCAGGCCCCCCAACTGGTAAAGTTTTATACAAACTTGAAACAGCAAGAATTTTGCCATTGGCTTTTTGTTCTAAACAACGGAGTGCGTTGAAAATCAAAGCTTGAGAATCTCCCAAATTACTTCCAAAACCCAAGTATGCAAGATGAGTCATCGGTAAAGCCTTATTTTTGAAATCGTAGATCAGCCCACTTTTTAATGATAATTGCGTGATAAGTAGAACCCAGAGAAGACTTTTCCCCAGGCCTAGAACCATATCCACCATCTTCATTTCTGCAAGTTTCAATAAAACCAAGTGTATCGTGCAACATTTTCTGATTCTGGATCATATGAAAATACCTGGAAACCCTATAAGCGGTTTCTAGATCTGACCGATCAGAACTTTCACTTCCAAAACCACCGTCTTTCATTCTAAAATCCTTACTTAATAGCTCATAGTTCTTTAAAGGAAACTGCAACCTCAGTAAAGTCACCCATGCCGATGCACTATCACGCGGCTTGCTAAAACCAGAACCAAAAGTACCATCTTTATTAGCGCGGGCTAGAATAGTTTTTTGCCAAGATTCTGCAACCTTCGCATCATAAGGCTCATCTGCCAGAAAAGCCGATGCCATGCGAATTTCTTCAAAATTTTTAGCATTATCAACAAGATATTTTGTACCCAAGGTTCGTTTTTCATCGTTTAGAAAAGCGCCATCGCGTGCTCCCATCAGGCCAACGGCGGCCAGAATAACATCGGTCGGTCCGCCAGGAAAGTCCGCAAAAGCCGAATCTTTTTCATGCCAGCAAGAAAGCATAAAGTCCCTGTGTTTTTCAAAATTTGGGAGTGCCTTTCCTTCGTACTTATAAATACGAAGAGCTGCAACCGTAGCTCTAAGGCTGGAACTTTTCCCCTTAGTGGCCAAATTAGGCCAATAACCCCCTAATGGGTTTTCCAATGAATCCACAAACTTAAGGGGTGATAATTCTTGCGCAGCCAAAGGATAGCAAAAACCCGCCAAAATAAGCCAAGCAGATTGCATAAAAACTGCAAGGGATTTCATTAACATAGTTTTCCTAACAAACAAAATAGGCCAGAAATTAGTTGAAATAATAGACTACACCAAACTACAAATGTTATTCTATTACAAAGATAACTTTAAAAATGTACCGGAGTTAAGATGGTAAGCTTTGATGAACCAAACCGCAATCAACTGGAAACATTCCCAAATCCTTCACCTGGAAGAGATTACATCATCGAGATTATTTGCCCGGAATTCACCTCGCTTTGCCCCAAAACAGGACACCCAGATTTTGGCACCATGACCTTCACCTACACCCCTTCAGATGTCTGTGTAGAACTGAAATCGTTAAAACTTTACCTTCAAAGATTTAGAAATGTAGGCTCTTTTTACGAAGCCGTCACCAATCGCATACTCGAAGATTTTGTTGCGGTTTCAAAACCTATCCGTTGCAAACTTAGCGGGGTGTTCACTCCCAGAGGTGGCATCAGCACCAATATAACCTGTACCTACCCATTCAACCATCAACATAAATGAATCACCATCGCCCACTTTTAATCATTGCCACCTTGGCAACTTTTAGTTGGAATACTTCGCTATTAGCAGGCATTTACTTGCAAGGTGAACCCTTAGCAATCCCTAAGAATGCAAGCTTTGCCCAGGTAAGATTAATTCTCAGCGAACTAAGGGCTTTGGGAATTCCTGAGGATGCCACTCAACAACCTACCGAAGCCTCGCTCAGACCAATCTACATTCAACTAAACAAAGAACTTGAAGCCAAATTAAACACAGGCGCCGCTACCCCTGAAGAAAAAATCCGTCTCGGGGCATGCTTTTTACGTTTGAATCAACCCACTAAAGCAATCTCATGCCTTGAATCTGTTCGCAAAGAACTAGATCCTGCTTCGACTCTCCAACATCAACTTTACTTCAACCTCGCGATGGCCTATTCTAGTGATGATCTTTTATTGGAACGGGCAATCGACTATCAAAAACAAGGCCTGCAATATTTTCCAAAACCTTCTGACTCCACCTTTACAAATTGGCAATTCAACCGCCGTTCGGAATTATTCTTCCTTAAATTTCTACAAGAAAAACAATTGAACCGCGATCGGCGCATAACTTCGCAAAACTCCATCACAAGCATCTTTGGCGATTTCGAATCAGAATGGAAAAAAAACAAATTCACCCCGGGCACCGCATCCCCTGCCTTCCTTGATTCCCTTTATCCTGATGTCTTGGATTTCGCCGTCAAATTACTTTCTTGCTTTCCTCAAGACAACAATCTTTTTTGGCTATACGGGGAAATTCTGAATGTTACGGGCGATCCTAATTCTGCAGCTAAAGTGCTAGACGAACTTGTGAACGCTAGGCAAATGAGCAGCAACCCAATTTTATTTGAACATTCACGAATCCTTCGTAGGCATGCAAGCGAATCCAAAGAAGAAACAAAAACAAAAGAAGAAGAAATTAAGCCTGAAAATGATACTCCAACCCTTGTAAAGCCGACTTTGTTTTCAGGCGACTTAAAATACCTTCTAGTTGGATTCATCAGCGGAATAGTTGTAGGCTACATTGGACTTTTGCAATTAAAGCAGTGGTTCGCTTACAAAAAAAAATAAAATCAATCATGCAACCTCAATACGATCACACACAAAAATCCCCGTTATATTTAATCATTTTTGTAATGGGAATATTACAGTTTATCGCAGCCACTACATTTTTCCCCTGGAGCAACTCAATTTTTCCAAGAATCATTTTATTCTTTTCAGGCATATTTGTAATCTTCTTAGCATTTGGGTTCCAACACCTACAAATTGTTGATCAAGGAAATTATCTTACGATTCGTTTTGGCAATTTGCATTTGCCTTTATGCAGCCGCAAACTGATTTATAAAAACATTATCAAAGTCGAGATAGGCCGAACTCTTCTATTGGATGGTTGGGGAATCCATTACAGCATTCGTGGGGGATGGGTGTGGAACATCTGGGGCCGGGATTGCGTTGTTGTGTATTGCGAAAAAGAAATACTACGAATAGGAACGGATGACGCAGCAAGTCTATGCACATTTTTAGAAACTAAAATTGGTCAGAACTAAAAACCTGTCAAATAATCAATTTTTTATAGTTTGCAAAATCAACAGAGCAGAGTTAAAAAATGCGCCCGATAGGAGTCGAACCCAAAGCCGTAAGTACTATATACAACAATGACTTAGGTAAACAGGACGATTCAAGCGGTGCAAAAAGCGGTGCATTGGTTGCGCTGATTAGGCAAATTGTGAACCTGACCGATTCCGAACTGGAGAAGCTTTCCAAGGCGCTGACCAATACCAACCCTGATTCCTAGAAAATTGGGATTATTGGGATATTCGGGATAATACCCCACTCGCATAACCACACCACCACCCCAGAAGCAGCTTCAGCTTTACAGCATTACCACAACCACTAGGGGGGGATCAAAAAACTAGGGTGAAGGTGTGGGAGTACCTTCTCGCAAAAGTTGGAATTTATGCACAGATTTTTAGGGCAATTTTATGCGGGTACTGCGGATCAGATTCTAAAGACATGGACTGTGTTAAATAGGTATTTAAATTACTTTAAATCAAACAAAACATAGATGTAGATATCTACTTTTATGAATTAATAATTAGGACTGTAAATCTTAGCCAGTGACATTGAGAAATATGAAGGAAGAAGTTTATGTCTGCGCAGATCATTTCATCAGGTTTTATTCCAATTAACAAACTTAGCAAGACTATTGGCGTTCCAATGCCCACCCTTAGACGATGGGAAAGAAGCGGATCAATGCCTGCCAGTATTCGTTTTGGCGGAAGAATACGCTATTGGAAAGTAGCGATACTTAAAGTATGGATCGAGTCTCTTGAGTGTATGCCCAAAGACAAGCAAGCAGAAGTCTGGGGTGGTATTACCTCAGTAGCAGCTCAGGACAAAAAGAACCCCACCATGAGGAATAATTAATATGAGCGCCTTTCAATCACCCCTGCATTCTTATGCAAAACAATTTAAATATGCTGTAAGGCAATCGGTTGTTGAAGAAATAGCTGTAGATGATATGTATTTGGACTTAGAGACAGCAGCAAAAAGTCTTGGCCTTTCCCCTGATATGCTCGAACACATCGAGAAGGGTAACTATAAGGGATATCTTAACCCGATCTATTACTACACACCTTCAACCACCAAGAAGGGCAGAGTAGTAAAACTTTATTCATGGATGGAACTGGAGTTCTTGTTTGAATCAAAGAAAAGCAAAGAAAAGTTAATGAGCGAACCCACCATGCCAACCAAGTCTTAACCTGAAATTTAATAGCCAGCTGCAAAAGACCTCACCAAAAGACCGCTCGAAACACCTCTCGCAGAATATTTGCAAAAATACTTTAAAGCTTTAATCCAATTAGACTTAAAACAAAAACACCAACCAACAAGCGCTGATCTCAGTCCGTATGGTTTAACCAAAAACTAATTCCATGTGAGATTGGGAATAGGTTCCGACACATTGTTTTTTTGGAGTATCGATGATGACTTTAATCCAAGATCAGTTCTTGAAGATGGATCAGGTCTGCGAGATTTTACAGATTTCAAGATGTCATTTTTGGAAGTTGCGCAAGAGCGGATTTCTTCCGCCTACGGTGCAGCTTGGAAATAGCCCTAGATGGTCAGCAATTGCGTTACAGAACATTTTAAACCTGAACCCCAACAAGTAAAAATAGCCAGCAAGGGTTTGCTTGCTGGCCATCTAACTTTAACCCCCTTAGAAAGGGATCACATGGATAATTATAGCTTACCAGAATGGATGACCAATCCCAAGGTAATGGGTAAAGGAAAGAAGAAAGATATAGTGGACATTAGTAGTTTGCCAGAATGGATGAGAAAGAAGCTGGAAGCTCCAGCTCAAGCAGCTCCAGTTTATGATGCGGATGAACCTTGGCCATCCCTTCCAAGCGAGAATGAAAAGCCACCCAAGGAGCCATTCCCACTGCGGGCATTACCTCTACCCATGCAGGCTTATTGTAAAGCTGTTGCAAAAAGCACAGGAACACCAATTGATTATGCAGCCTTGGCCGTTTTAGGGGCAATGGCAGGGGCAATTGGTGGCAGTACCAAGTTAACGATAAAAGATGGGTGGGAAGAAATACCAGTTCTTTGGCTTGCGTTATGCGCTGAAGCTGGAACCACTAAAACCCCAGTTATAAAATCTTGCTTCAAGCCTATCAGGGGCATTCAATCCGAATTGAATAAGCGGTATCAGATGGCATTAAAGAACTTCAATGATGCCAAGGAAAGGGCAAAGAAAGATCCCGCGAGCGAGACACCCACAAAGCCAGAACCACAATACTTGTATTTGGTAGATACCACCCAAGAGGGGTTAATTAAAACTCTGGCAGATAATCCTAGGGGTGGGTGCCTTGTGTCAGATGAAATAACTTCATGGTTGGGATCGCACGACAAGTACACAGGCAAGGGTAACGATCGGCCATTTTACTTAAGCCTTTGGTCAAGCACAGCATATTCCAGCAATCGAAAGGGTGGGGGAAATCTATCCGTTGAACTTCCAGTTCTGAGCGTTATAGGAGGATTGACACCCAGTTCATTACCAAAGCTGCATGGAGGGCAAGAGGATGGCTTTTTAAGCAGATTCTTAATTGCCTGCCCTGATAAGACCAAAAGCTATTTCACTGAAACTGGAATAAGTGATGCAGTCCAATTGGCATATGATTCTTTTATCCGAAAGCTATGGGAACTTGAGCCAGATCATATGGATCTTGTGAGCATTTCACCAAAGAGAGTTGTTTTATCAGAGGATGCTCGAGATGTTTTTGCAGCCTTTGCGAATGCAATAGAGGATGAAAAGCACAGCGGTGATATACCCACCATTCTTAAAGGCGCATGGTCAAAAGCACCCTCTCAGGTTGGGAGAATTGCCCTAGGACTTCATTGTGGTAGACAAGTATCGGGTGAAGATGATGACCCCCACCGATTAAGCGCAGCTTGCATGGATGCAGCAGTCTTGATTATCAGGTATTTCTTGAATCACCTCAGCAGCATTGAGGGATTATTTCATGTTGGGGCAACCAAAGCTGAGGAAGTACGAACCAAAGTTATTATCCAGCTTAAGAAGTATTCCAGCAATTCTAAACACAAAGGATTACCCGCAAACTGGAAATGGATCCGCCACAATGTCAGGCGCGGTATTACCAAGCCCGATGGCAAGATTGACGACCAAGCTCTTGAGCAATGCCTTAATGGATTGGATACAACAGGCCACATCAGACTTGAATACCCCCAAGATAAATATGGCTACGACATGAAGCCTTTGGTTCATATCCATCCGTCATTATCCCAAATATCCCAATAATCCCACTTCTAGGAGAAATAGAATCATGGAAAAGTTATGGCTAAGACCACATGAAGCAGCCAAATTACTGTCGATAAGTGAAAGAACATTAGCCACTTGGACTAAATCAGAAGGTTTACCCAGTATCAAGGTTAAAAGAATTGTCTTATATTTGACCACAGACCTAGCCAGCTGGCTTGAATCTAGAAAACAAGGAGAGGTTTAATAATGGCAAGCATTACAAACACCAACGGATTAAAAACGATTCAATTCAAATACGGATCTGGGGGCAAACGGTATTCAATCCGGTTGGGTAAGCTCGACATGAAGCAGGTGCAGAAGATTAAGACCAAAGTAGAAGAGCTGCTAGCATGCAAAGAAACTGCATTACCTTGGCCAGTGGAGTTAACGAACTGGATTAATTCCATAGGAGAGGATTTAACAGCATCATTAGTCAGGGTTGGATTGTTGCCAACCTTGAAAGCATCTACGGAACTGAAAGTATTTATTGAGAATTACATTGAGAGTAGAACGGACGCCAAACTAAACACAAGGAATGCGATGGTGTCAGCCATGAAACAAGGTGTAAGTTTCTTTGGTGCAAAAACCCAAATGCAGACGATTACCAGAGCGGATTGCAACAACTTCAAGATTCACCTTCAAGGAAAGTATTCTCTGGCCTATACCGGAACCACCATTAAGACGGTCAAAAGATTCTTCATTGCAGCAATTCACGCTAATCAGATAATCAAAAACCCATTCGATGGATTAAAGATTCCAGCACAAAAGAACGCAGAGAGACAATTCTTTGTAGATAGGCCAATGCTGGAGAAGTTGCTGGAAGCCTGCCCTGACCATCAATGGAAGATGATTATCGCATTAGCAAGGATTGGTGGGCTTAGAACCCCTTGTGAAGTTCTTCTACTCAAATGGACTGATATCAATTGGCACTTAAAAAAGTTCTTAGTTCATAGTCCAAAGACCGAACACCATGCAGGCAAAGACCAGCGCTTTGTACCCTTGTTTCCAGTTCTAAAGGAATTACTTGAAGAAGGGTTTAATCAAGCTGAGGATGGCGAAATTTATGTAATTAATCGTTATAGGAACTCTAACCAGAATCTAAGAACAACCTTCAAAAAGATCATAATCAGGGCAGGGCTATTACCTTGGCCTAAATTGTTCAACAACCTAAGAAGCTCCAGATCCACAGAACTGGTAAGGGGTGGTTGCCCGATGCACCTTTTGACAGCTTACCTTGGAAATTCTGAAAAAATCCAAATTGATCATTATTTGCAAGTTAACGATACCGACTATGAGAACTCATCCAGATACGAACCTTGCACAAATATCAGCGGTGCAAAAAGCGGTGCATGGAGTGAGCAAAAAGCGGTGCAGCAACAAAATGCGACAGTCTGCAAGGAGCTGCAAGAGTTACAGCAAACACCTACAAACAAAGCCTTTAGTGATGATTCCCTGCAATTAGAGACATTCCCTATCTTAGAACCAATGCGCCCGATAGGAGTCGAACCTATAACCTACGGTTCCGAAGACCGTTGCTCTATCCAATTGAGCTACGGGCGCTTAATTGTTTATTATCGTGCAAAAGTTATAATTTTCAAATTGAACTTCCCTTTTCCGGCAAAATAAATTAGACATTCTACTCTTGGTGTTACTTTTCATCTTAATTTTGGAGATTTATAGAATGGCAGATACAAAAAAGCCAGCAGTTCAGGAAGAACAAAACGCTGGGCAGCAAACCGAAGTTACTTTTTCAGAGCGCAACATTCACGCAGCTTATGCAAATTTTGCCCGTGTAACTGCTACACCAGAAGAAGTTATTGTTGATTTAGCACTTAATTCCAACCCTTTTGCAACCGGGAAACAAGAAATAAGCATTGATCAACGCCTTATTATGAATTTCTATACCGCAAAAAGATTGTTTACAACCCTAGGAATGACTCTTCAAAAACATGAAGAAGCGTTTGGTGTAATCGAACTCGACCCTCGTAAAAGGGTAAAACCAACTACAGCGGCCCCAGGAAAGTAATAATTAAAGAAGTTTGAATCAGTAAGAGAGACTCGTTTATACGGGTCTCTCTTTTTTTATCGATAAATTTGTTGCTTATTTCATTAAAATCGTCCAGAATATATTTACTGCGTAGTGTTTGACCCCCTCCATGGATTATCAGGAGATCGATCCATGTCTTTAAATATAAAGACTTTCAGCTTTTTTGTAGTGGTTTTAGCATGCTCTAGTTATTCGCATGCCGAAGATAAAGTTAGCACAAAACCTGTTGAAGAGTTTGTACTTCCTGCAGAAGCCGAATTTACAAAAATCGAAGTTTTTCCAACGGAAGTCAAATTACGTGGTTTAGATGATGCAATTCAAATGGTTATTACCGGCACTACCAAATCAGGTATGCTGCTCGATCTCACTTCAGTAAGCCAATATGAAGCTGGGGACTCAAAAATATTGCGAGTAACCCCCTCAGGTAGGGTTGTCCCCCTTTCCAATGGGAATTCCTCGATCAATGTTTCTTTCGGTACTAAAAAATTGCAAGTTGTCGCAAAAACATCGGATTGCGACCTAAACTTACCGATTAATTTCACCAATCAAATTGTGCCTATTTTCACAAAACTAAGCTGCAACTCGGGTGGTTGCCATGGGAAAGCAAGTGGCCAGAATAATTTCAAATTATCCTTGCTTGGATTTGATCCTGATTTGGATTTTATATCTTTGGTGCAAGAAAGCCGAGGCAGAAGGGTATTTCCTGCATCGCCCGACAACAGCCTTCTTTTAACAAAATCGGTTGGAATTGTGCCCCATGGCGGTGGCAAGAAAATGGAAGTCGGCTCAGATGAATACCGGTTAATTCGCCGTTGGATCGCCGCTGGCGTTCCTTATGGCAATCCTACCGATGCAGTGGTCACAAAAATCACCATCTATCCTGAAAACAGGATAATGCCTAGGAACGCTAAACAACAATTCATAGTTACTGCGCATTATTCTGATGGCACTACAGAAGATGTTACACGCAGGGCTCAATACGAATCAAACGAGCAGGATATTGCAACCGTTGATACTAATGCATTAGTTCGCACCAATTCAATGGCTGGCGAAGCCGCAATCATGGTTCGCTACCAAGAATTTGTAAATATATTCAGGGCAACGGTGCCGCTATCTGAAAAACCTCGTGACTTTGCTTTCGAAAACAACACCTTTGTAGACAAATTCACAAGTGCCAAATGGAAGCAACTAGGTTTGGCCCCATCCGAATTGTGCTCTGATGAACAATTTATTCGAAGATTATCATTAGACCTTTCGGGTACCATACCTACCCCAGTCCAAGTCAAAGCCTTTGTTGATAGCACCAGCCCTAACAAGCGCAAAGATTTGGTTGAAAAAATGCTCAATTCTCCAGAATATTCGTATTATTTTGCTGCAAAATGGGCTGATATCCTTCGCGTCAAGCGTGGCGGTCAGGCTGAAAACATGAAAGGCACTTTTGCATTCCATGGTTGGATTCGAGATGCCATTAAATCCGATATGCCTTACGATCAATTTGCCCGTGAGATTCTTACTGCAACGGGGGATGAATCTGAAACACCACCAACTTTTTGGTACAAGAGCCTAACGAACCCAGAACAGTATGTTGATGATACATCGCAGGTTTTTCTTGGCCTAAGAATGGCTTGCGCTCAATGCCATCACCACCCATACGAAAAATGGAGCCAAGACGATTATTGGGGTATGGCTTCATTCTTTGGTAAGATAGGCCGAAAGAAATTGGCTATTCCGGGGCAAGCTTCAAATAATAATGGCAATCAAAAACTTGTTGTATACACCACCAAAAGTGGCTCCGTTACCAACAAACGATCAGGGAAAGTTGCAGACTACAAAGCTCTGGGTGAAAAACCCATGGTTATGGACGAAGATGATGATCCAAGGGTAAAACTCGTGGATTGGATGGTCGATGGAAAAAATCAGTTTTTCCCCAAGGCTATCGCAAACCGTTATTGGGCACATTTCTTCTCCAGAGGCATTGTTGACCCCTTGGATGATATGCGTGTTACCAATCCACCAAGTAACCCAGAATTGCTTGATGCACTTGCCTCTGATTTAGTAAAAAATGGCTTTAGCTTAAAGCAATTGATCCGCTCTATCGTAAACTCAAGGACTTATCAATTAAGCGCAGTTCCGAATGATTACAACAAACAAGACAAGCAAAACTATGCACGTTACTACCCCAAAAGGTTGAGTGCTGAGGTTCTTTTTGATGCTGTTTGTTTAATAACGGATAGCCCAGCTGGTTTTGGTGGCTTGCCTACCGATCAACTTGCACCAAAACGCGCCATTATGCTTCCCGATGAAGGTTATACTTCCTACTTCTTAGATGTATTTGGAAGACCCCAACGCATTAGTGCTTGCGAATGCGAAAGGGTTAGCGAAGCAAATCTTGCTCAGGCTTTGCATTTGCTGAATTCCGATGAAATCCAAAATAAGCTAGCAAGGCCAAATGGTCGAGCCGATGCTATTGCCAAAGACCCTCGCACCGATGCTGAAAAAATTGACGATATTTTCCTTTGGGCTTTCTCACGAAAACCTACTCCGCAACAAAAGGAGTCTGCTCTTGCTCATCTAACAAAACACACGATGAATAAGAAACTTGCCTACGAAAACATTATCTGGGCTTTGCTGAACACAAAGGAATTTATGTTCAATCAGTAATCATGTTTACCAATTTAAAAGGCTCGCTTCAAAATTGAAGCGAGCCTTTTTTGTTTCCCAAGCGCCCCATCTTTCGCATTTTTTTCTAAATTGAGATAGCACAAATTCATTCCTACGCTATAGGGTCGGTTTTAGTTTGGCCCAATGTTCGAAAATTTAAAGGTTCTAAAGTAAGAGTTGCCATAGCTTTGAGAAAATTGCGTTACCTAATAATTGGTTTATGCTCCATTCTTGCCTTTCCTTCCCTTGGAAAATGCGAGATGCCTGAGGGTCTACCTACTTATCAAATTCAAATGAATCTTGATACGAACAAGCATATGGTTGATGTGAACCAAAAAGCGACTTGGACCAACCGCTCGGATAACCCAGTAAGCAAGATCGTATTCGTAACGCATTCGAACTACATTGTGCCCGATAGCGATATAGCATTGATGGCAAAAACACTTGAACTATTAAGGCTAAATCCTGGTGATTCACTGGGGGCCAAAACGCCCTGCCTAGAAATAAAAACTGTGAGCCTGATAGGCAAAGATGGGAGCACCCGAAAACTAAAACACCAATTTTCAGGCCCGACAAAAACAACCATGGAGTTTGAGTTAGACCAACCTTTGGCAAAAGGCGAAAAAATAACCTTTGATTTAGAATTTAGAATGCGCCTACCAGAAAAGCAAGGGCGCTGGGGACACTGGAAAAATGTAACTTTCTTAACCAACTGGCTTCCTATTTTCGCTTATCACAAGCCTGATTGGCATACGGAAAACCCTAGCGATACTGAACAAGGATGGAAACCAACGCCTTTCGTCCCCTGGCATCAACCTTTTTATAATGACGCAGGGATTTACGATGTCACTGCAACACTGGATAGTGATCAGCAAATTGCCAGCAGTGGTGTAATTGTGGGGGAAGAAAAACTTGCTGATGGAAGAAAGAAGGTTCGACTAGAAGCAAAAGGAACAAGGGATTTTGCTTTTCTATGCTCCCCACGATTTAAGATTCTTGAAACCGAAATAAAACTCCCGGGCAGAGAAACGCCCCTTAAAGTAAAAATCCAAGCGTTCGAAGAGCATGAGTTTTACGCCAAGGAATTCCTGCGAATTGTCTGTGAATGCATGGTTACCTACAGCCTTTGGTTTGGCCCATACCCATACCCGGAATTTACCATTGTCGAATCCTATTTTGGCTGGAATGGTAACGAGTGTGGATCGCTGGTGATGATAGATGATCGCATTTTTTCCATGCCTCACTTTGCAAAGCGTTACGCAGAATATCTCATCAGCCACGAAGTTTGTCATCAATGGTGGTACAACCTTGTAGGCACGGATGGCTATCGCGAAACTTGGATGGATGAATCCCTCGCAACCTACTTCAGCCATCGATTTTTAAACCAAACCCGTGGAAAAAACAATGAGTTACTCGAGTACCCTGATTCATTAAAATGGCTGCCAAATATAAAGCGCGAAGATTACAGGATGAATGGGTTTTATGGTTCGGTTGGCAGGGGAGATAACACCTCAATACTCCAGCCAATGGATAAATTCGGGCATGTGGTGACTCTTTTCAGTATGTGCTACGACAAAGGCGCAAAAATTGTGGAAATGATTGAATCCCGAATAGGCGAACAAGCATTTCTAGATGTCATGCGAGGTGCTCGCAAAAGATACGAATACAAGGTGATGCATGTAAGTGATTTCCAAAAGGAACTAGAAGCACAAACAGGAAAATCATGGGAGGATTTCTTTGAAAAATGGCTAAAGGGCCCTGGTTTAACTGATTGGAATCTAGAGTCTGTAAAAATAAATGATGCACCCTTGGCTCGAAAAATTTTGCCGCTCACTCTTCGCTCTTCTGCAAACCCAAAAAATCAAAAAACCACTGTAACTGTAATTATTAAACAAAACGCTGAATACAGTGAACAAACTTATCTAGGTTTTGCTATGGGAAAGTCTGAAGCGTATTCCATTCGAATACCGATTTTACCCTCAGGCGGGAATTATGGAATTGATGACCCACCTGCAACCGTTGAAAATCTTGCACCAGATACCATTAGAGTCACTGTAGACTTACCGGATGAACCAACCCAAATTGCAATTGATCCAGATTCTGTTATTGTCGATAAAAACCCTTCGAATAACTACTGGCATCACAGCCCAAGATTTCGATTAACGCCTTTGTACACTTTTGTTGATGAAACTTCCCTTACCAACTCCTACGACCGATGGAATTTTAATTTTGGCCCATGGCTTTACATGAAAAGTTATGATGATGTCTGGTATAGTCGGGCAACCATGGTAGGCCTACGAGCAGGTGCATACCGATCACAAGAATTTTCAGGTGGGCTTTATACCGCATATCGAACGGATTACCGTGATTTTATTGCAGGCATCGATGGGCTTTTCACTCACTGGCCCGATTCTCCGTTCCAATTTGGTTTTAATGCTGAAAGGCGTTTTTATACTTTCTACGAAGGAAACAACGAAGCAACGAGGGCCTCTGTATTTGGTAGATATGTATTTATGGAACACCCCAGCCTTTACCTTCTTCCCTCAAAGTTTATAGATGTATTTGGTTCTTTCCGCGACAACTTTCTTCCAGATCCTGTGCAAACTGCCCCAGGAGCACAGCGTTTTCAACATATGACCACGGCTGGACTTCATTATCGCATTAATTACCTTACCCCATATTGGGATCCCGAAGGTGGTTACCAATTCGATGCAGTTTATGAAGCTGGCCAAGCTCTTTTAAATGAATATGCGACCGTACAGAAAGTATGGGCACAAGCTGCAACGGTTCATTATTTACCCAATCTATCAGGCTTACTAGATTATCTTCCAGGTGAAAAACCCGTCTTAAATAAAATAGCCAACTGGGTTGCAGACACCCGATTGGCAGTACGAGCATTTGGTGGAACCTCTGTTCCTTCCTACGGACAATTTTTTACCATGGGTGGCAGTGAAATGTTTCGTGCCTTCGACCTAGCTCAAAGGCAGGGAAATACAGTCTGGATAGGAAGTGCAGAACTGCGTTTTCCAGTTTCTCGAAATACCTCTGTTGATGCCGTTGATCATCTGTTTTCACTTAAAAACACTTACTTGGCTCTTTTTTACGATGTAGGCAATACTTATGTGAATAGCCAAGCACTTGGCTCGACGGCTCAAGGCGTTGGTGTGGGCCTTCGGTGCGATGTTTCATTCATGAGTTTTGTAGAAAAAATGTTGCTTCGTTTTGATGCTGCACAAGCCATTAATCAGGGTACTGGAACCCAATTCTGGTTTGGCGTAAACCAACCATTTTAGCAAAACATTAGCTATTGCCCCCATTCTGCAACTCTCTTCTCTATCTTACTATTTCGAAAAAAATTTAATTTTAATTAAAGATCACCTGACCTTGATTCTTAAAAAAGGTATCGGTATTGTCCCGCACACTAGTTAATATTTTTGCGCAGTGATTGGGTCGTGAAGGCCAATCCGGGCAAGAATCAACTGATTGACCTGAAATTTGAATTAGGAACCGACTTATGAACAATAATGAATCAAACAGCATCAAGAACCACGGTATTTCTAATTCAAAAGCTTCGTCTTTCCCAACAAGTAATCTAGGTAAAATCATGATCGAAACTTACACCGAGAAAACCCCTTCTAATACATCATGGTTCACACGATTAGGCTTTGCATCATCGCTAAGCTTGGCACTTATAGGTATCCCGACAATTGCTGAAGCTGCAGTAGGCACCAGCATGCTTCCTGCGATTACTTGGTTTACTCCTGGAATTCCTAACAAAGCAAGTATCGCATTAAACCAAGCAATCGAAACATACCGCAGGGGCGACTACGAAGAAGCAGACAAATCCTTTAAAGAAGTTGAATCCCGTCAGAAAGATTTACTTCCTGCAGAAGCGGATGATTTCAAGAAACTGTATGAAGCAAATAAAAAGGCACTAAAAGCCCGTAAGGAATCAACTTCTACCCTAGAGATTGCAGAAGATCTGGTTGGAAAGAAACAATTTTCTGCTGCAACTGATTTGACCAAAAAGATTGCTTTTGATGAACAATACCTTCGTGAATCAGATAAAATTCGATTCAAAAACCTACAAGAAATTATCAAGAACAAGAATGCAGTAGGAATAAACGAAATTCAAATTGACACGAAAGAGCTTAAACTTTCTGAAACAGAAACAATACCATCAATCAAGGTTGCAGAAACCAATTCATCAATAATTACTGCAGATCAGGTTCGCGCTGTTATAGCACAGGGCGACCTTGAAAAAGCAGAAGGAATGATAGCTGAAGTAGCGACAAGCGGGGTACCCGAAACAGACACCCAAGTTAAATTAAAAGCGGAACTTCAAAAAATAAAACAAGATCCCAAAGCGTTACTCGGGCTAGCTCGTAAAAAATTCACGAACAAAGAGTTTGACCGCGCAGAATCTCTTGCAAAAGCTGCAGAAAAATCTGCTTACACTTGGACATTTGCACTATCAAGCGACTCGCCTTCAAAGCTTTTAAAAGAAATTCAAGGAGCCAAGCTTAAAGCCGATTCAATCTTGTTAGATACAAAAAATTTAGCCAAAGAAAACTCCGTAAAACCAGAACCAACCATTGCTCCCAAGGCCTTGCCTGTATTGACAGCAGAAGATTCCAATGCCACTTCGCAACCAGTAAAAACAGAAGTAAGCACAGGAAGCACCGAAGCTGCAAGAAACCTGATGCGCGATGCTAGAAAAGCATTAACTGAAGGAAACGCAGAAAAAGCCAAGAAACTGAACGACCAAGCCAAAGCGATGAAGCCAAGTTTAAATTGGTGGGAAGATAACCCAGAAAGAGTTCAAAGTGATATCCTTCGTTCTGAAGGAAAATCAATGACCGAACAAGCAGGCAAAGATGCACCTAAAGAAACTGAAGATCCAAGGCAACTATTGCGCAGGGGTCGCAAGATGTTGGCGGAAAACAAGACCGATGAAGCAACACGATTGATGCTTCGTGCCAAAGCTGCGCCTGGTGCCAAGTGGGGTCTATTCGAAGATTCACCTGATAAACTTCGCGCAGAAATCGAAAAATTACAAGCAAAGAAGGATAAGGAAGAATCTGTAAAAGTATTAGCAGAAGCTAGAAAACTATTTGAACAAGAAGATTTTGAAGCTGCAACCAAAGCAGCATACAGAGCTCAACAATTACACGGCCCCTACAATGTTTGGGAAACCTCAGATCGTCCACAACGATTGATCGCTGAAATCGAAACATCCAAACTCAAAGCAAAGAAGAATGGCGTTACTGCAAAGAAGAATACGCCTAAAGACGAAGCAAACGCTAATGATCCAGCAATGATAGCCAAAGCTCAAGCTTGCATGAAAGAAGCAAGAATTGCACTTGAATCTGGTAACCCAGAAAAAGCCGCAGGTCTGGCCTTCATGGTCAAAGGCATGAAAGTAAAACCTGATAGCCTGGGTGGCGACACACCTGATTCGCTATTGAAAGACATTGAAAAAAATCGGTCTAAAATAGTAGCTGACAAAACCATGCCCGCTGAAACCAAAACAACAGCACCTGAAATCACAACAGCTCCAGTGATTACCCCTGCAGTAGTTACTGCACCGGTGGTTATTCCTTCACTTCCAACCCCAGAAAATGACAAGGCAAAAACCGTGGCTTTGTTGATGGAAGCTCGTCAACTACAATTAGCTGGCAACTTGGTAGCCGCCCGCATCAAAGGAATTGAAGCCCAGAAGCAAGGAATAATTTTTCAACCTAATGAAGACAGCCCTGAACAACTTTTATTGCAATTAGGTTCAAGTGCAAGAAACCAGATTGATGATCTTGTCACCCAAGCAACCCGCAGCATGAACAGCAGTGAAAGTAACGATAAAAAAGAGGAAATTGCAAACCAAGCCCTTGATAACGCAATTAGTCTTTCAAAATCTTTTGGTCAGGATACTGCAAGCATTGAAGCCAAAAAATTGCAATTAGGTTTGGTTAAAGCCAGGGTTCCAGGCAGTGCAACGATTGCAAGCGAATCGATGGCAGAATCAAACCAAGGCAAGATGATGCTTGAAAAAGCTCGCTTAGAGCTTCGCAGTGGTCAATTGGTAGCAGCAAGAAAGCTTGCAGTAGAAGCATACCAAGGAACTTATGGAGTCAAGGAAGAAGCCGCATCTGTGCTTCGCAGCATTGATATTGAAGATGTGAATCAAAAAATGCTCGAAACTAGGCGCACCTTTGATGCTGCTTTGTCTGCATACAATCGCAAAGATTTCGAACAATCAAAGACCATGATTTCAACATTGACGGAAAAAAACCTTGATAAGGAACGCCAGCAGAAGTTGAAAGAAATTTTGATGACTGCAGAAATGCAACCTAAGGAAAAGAGTGCTATATCCTTGGTTAAGGGCTCATCTGAAATTCGCACAAAACCATCTACTCCAGACAACAATTCAAACACCCCAGTAAAGCAAAAAGAAGATGGGGAAATTGATCTTCTTGAAGCAACCAATCAGCTCCGTGAAGTTAAGTTTGGCCAAATGAGACAACAAAGTCTGGATCTACAGCGCGAAGCTATGGAAAAATTCCAAGCTGGTCAAACCGATGTCGGTATTGAAATGCTTACCGAATACTTAAATGAACTCAACAGCAACGATCTTGAACCAGGCAAAATGGCATTTTTACGAAGGCCAGTCGAATCAAGACTCCAGCACTTCAAGCTTATGAAAGCTCAAAAAGAAATGCTTGCCAAGGATGGTGGGCAAAAAGAAAAGATCAATGCAATTGGGCAGAAACAACTTGCTGATGATAACAAGCAGAAAAAAGTTGCAGACCTGATGAAGCAATTCAATCAGAACTTCAAAGAAGGCAAATACCTTGAAGCTGAAAGCTATGCTATGAGGGCACATGAATTAGATCCAGATAATGCCATGGCTGCTGCAGGCATGAGCATGGCTAAGACTCAGAGAAGCATCAATGTTGCAAAGAAACTTAAATCTGACAAAGAAACATTCTTCCTGGATGGGCTTAACGCCACTGACAAAGTGGGCCCAGCCTTGGAAATGGATAAGCCACTTGATACTAATCCAGAAATGGCTGATCGCCGTAACAAACGAAAAAACCTTACTTCCATCACCAGCACCACAAGGAAGAGTGACAAAGAAAAAGAAATCGACAGCAAACTTAGCATGCCAGTTAATCTCAATTTCAACAACATTCTCCTGAAGGATGCAATTGAAGATCTTCGAAGCTTTTACGGCATCAACATTGTGCCTGATATGCCTGCTTTGGAACAAGAAGGTATTAGCCTCGACAGGCCTGTTAGCCTAAAACTAGAGCAAGTATCACTTAAGAGTGCTTTGAATCTGCTGCTACATAGCGTCCATCTGACCTATGTAATTAAAGATGAAGTTCTTCAGATAACTACAGAATCCCACGCGCGGGGTAAGCTTCAGACCGTAACCTATCAAGTTGCAGACTTGGTGATCCCAGTTGAGAACTATGTCAATCCATTGCTTACAAACTCTCTTTCGCCGATCCTTGGGATCTCTGCCAATCAACAACCTTCCAACAGCAGTGCTACCACACCATTGATGAGCCCAAATAGCATGACTGGTGGCACACCAACTGGAACACCATCTGGAACATCTACCAATGGTAATGTTTCAACGACTAAGAAAAGCAACCAGACTATGGAAGAAATGCTGATTAAGTTATTAACCAGTACAATTTCTCCCCAAGCATGGAACAACATGGGTGGCCCTGGAACGATTGAATATTTCCCATTGACCATGTCATTGGTTATCAATCAATCCCCCGATATTCAGGAACAAGTTGCAGATCTACTTACAGCACTTCGAAGATTGCAAGATCAGGAAGTTGCAGTTGAAATACGCTTCATCAGTATCGCTGAAGATTTTTACGAACGCATTGGTGTAGATTTTAATCTTAACATCAAGACGGACAAAAACACTCAACGATTTGAACCCCAGATCCAATCCGGGCAGTATAAACCTGCAGGCTATATTAATGATCCAAACTTTGATCGTATGATTGCTGGCATCACGCCCTCTGGTAATTTTACCGGCGACCTTGATATTCCAATCAAACAATCATCTTATCCGCTTGCAATGCCCTCTTTTGGTGGTTATTCAGGCTTGCCTGGTGCTGGCGGCCTTGCAATGGGTCTAGCGTTTCTTAGTGATATCCAAGTCTTCCTTTTCATGGAAGCAGTTCAAGGTGATCGAAGAACCAATGTAATGCAGGCGCCTAAGTTAACTATGTTCAATGGTCAAAACGCCAACATTATCGTTGCAGAAAACCAGTTCTTTGTGACAGGTGTGAATGTGTCGACTCTTATCAACGGCAATATCACCTTTGCCCCACAAGTTCAGGCTTTCCCTTTTGGTGTTTACATGAATGTACAGCCACTTATTTCTGCAGATCGCAGAACGGTAAGGCTCAACATTCCTGTTACCTTGACAAACTTGGTACCTGGACCAGTATCACTGTTCCCTGTTGTGGTACCGATTTTCCCAAGTAGCAGCGCACTCTCTACCAACCCCGGTGATCCAATCACTTTCACCCAATACATCCAACAACCTGTTATCAATACGATTGCAGTACAAACAACCGTATCGGTTCCAGATGGTGGAACGGTGTTAATGGGTGGTATCAAGCGCTTGTCAGAATCTAGAAATGAATATGGCCCGCCAGTTTTAAGTAAAATCCCTTACCTGAATAGGCTCTTCAGAAATAACTCTTACGGAAGAGAAGCTGAAAGCTTGCTGATCATGGTAACTCCTAGAATTATTATTCAAGAAGAAGAAGAGTTCTACCAAACTGGCTACAAGGCTCCACCAAATGTGAATCCTTAATTCAAGAAGCTAACCTAAAAGGCGGGGTGCTTAATAGCACTCCGCCTTTTTTATTTAGCACCTAATGTTCAACCAAAGTTCAATCAATTGTTTTCACAACAATTAATGCCTTGTTATTGTTCCGGTATAGCACAACAAAAAGACACACTATCATCAAAATAAAAGCCCAAACATAACACCCATAAACTTGGGCTTCTTTGGCGAAATCATCTTCGAGAAGACCTGTGCTTGTAAGGGTCATCAACAAAGTTGCAACAACAATCGTAAAAACAGGAAGAAAATAGCTGGTTTTAGCTTTCAGGCATGTTGCAAGAAAATAGCATAAAACAGCAAAAGGTAAAATCAAAGTGACACAATGATGCTTCCATGTTCGTTCACTAAACAAAAGCATTCCAAGTACAATGATTGCAAATTCTGCAGCCAAGGCCCAACCTCCACGGTTTTTCTCAGGCGTTCTGCAACAAAGAATCACACCTAAAGCAAAAAGCCCAAGAGATGCCTTGAGAACTAATCGAATAATCGGAACAGGAAGATCGAACACATTATGATATTCCAATGGGGTATAAACCCCTTCCACATAATCAGAAAAAGACGGACTATGAGTAAAAATTCTATACATAAGACCAGGCAAAGACTGGTTGTTGTGTTCACTCCAAACTTTACCCTCAACAACAAATGGATAGACCATTTCGGTATACCAAGAATAAAGCTGCTTCTGATTTTCTTCAAACCCCAGAACTAAACTTGGAAATACTCCCGGCCAAAGGAACAACATGAGTCCTAAAGTGATTCCAAAAAGCATGTTCCATGATCGCTTCCAAAAGAAATAGGGAATGAACAATGCAGGTGTCACTTTGCAAGCTATCGCCAATCCGATGCATATACCCCCAGCAACATCCCAGCGAAGAGTGTAAAGATGTAAACCAGCAATCACAGCAAACAGAATAAAAATGTTCACATTTCCATGCTGTAAATCACCGGTGATCGGTCGCAGAGCCAGCATTACCGTCAACGCCTGCGCCCATAAGGGAAAGGCCATTCCATTCTTCTCAATAAAATTAAATATCCAATGAAAACAAAAAATAATCATTGCTACCTTCATGTAATACCAAAGCAATGCCATTACCATTGGTGGCATCTTAGCTAAGGGATAAAGCAGAATTGCCATGATTGGGGGATTTGGATACTGATACTTTTGGGAAAGATCTTCCCCAGTATCTAGGCCAAGGATCTGAGGCTGCCAGCGCTGGATCGCTGATCTCTTTTCTGACACTTTCATGGCATATTTGATGCTTTGGCCTACAAAAAACAGGGTAAGAAATACTAAAAACCAAGCCTTGGCACTTAAACCAAACCATAACTTGGGTTCTAATACTGGTGGAATTTCCTTTGCTTCCATGCCCAAATGACTCTCCTTGTTAGCGATAAAACTGGTAAGATAGGTTAAGGTAACGTCAAAGAAGAGGTTTGGGCAATATCAACCCTTGGAAATAATTTAACCAAGCTTCACATGAGCAAGACTCTCGAAACGATTTTTGCTACATTTACCAAACTTGAACCTCCGAAATTTAAACCCCGATTGCAGGATAAACCATGATTTCTAGTCTAATTTTGATTTTCTCCCTCTCGCATCTTACAGTCCATCAAGAATCTAAGGCGCCTTATTCGCCTACCATTTCGAAAGAATCGGATGAGGCGCAAAAAGCCTTGGGTGGATTTAAAGTTCCTAAAGGTTTCAATCTTGGACTATTTGCTGCAGAGCCTCATCTAGCTAATCCTGTTGCATTTACCATTGATCATAAAAATCGATTTTTCGTTGTTGAAACTTTTCGTTTGCATACCGGAGCGTTAGACATTCGTAGCTATATGAAATGGCTAGATGATGACCTTGGATTAAAATCTGTCGAAGATCGTACTAAACTCCTTCAGAAGATCGCTGCTGAAAAACCACATGACTTTGAAAAAGATCACGATCGCATCAAAATCGTCATCGACCGCGATGGCGATGGTAAAGCTGACTTTTCAGAAGTTTACGCAGATGGTTTCAATAGCATCCCAGCGGGAATCGCTGCAGGCATTCTGGTTAGTGGCAATAAAACATGGTTCACCTGCATCCCAGACCTTTGGTTACTTCAAGATACACAAAACAAAGGCAAAGCCGACTCGCGAACCTCTTTGCACAATGGCTTCGGCGTTCATATTGCTTTCATTGGCCACGATTTGCATGGCTTAACCATGGGTATGGACGGAAAAATTTACTTCAGCATTGGCGATAGAGGCACCAATATCACCAATCCTAAAAACAAAATAAACCTGCCCAACATGGGTGCGGTTTTTCGTTGCGACCAAGATGGATCAAACCTCGAAGTGTTTTACAAAGGCCTTAGAAATCCTCAGGAACTTGCATTTGATGCTTATGGCAACTTATTCACGGTCGACAATAATTCAGATGGGGGCGATCAGGCTCGAGCTACTTATTTAGTTGAAGGCGGAGACAGCGGCTGGAGATTTGGTTACCAATTCATTGAAAAACCAAATGCCCGAGGCCCATGGAACTCTGAAGGCCTTTGGAAGCCTCGCTTTCAAGGCCAACCCAACTACATCATTCCTCCAATGATCAACATGAGTTCGGGCCCCTCTGGCTTAGTTTACTACCCTGGTACTGGGTTCTCAAAAGAATACGATAACCACTTTTTCCTTTGCGACTTCAGAGGCGCGCCTGCTAACAGTGGTATCTGGTCGTTTTCCTTTAAAAAGGATGGTGCGGGATTTTCTATGCAAAATCCCAAACAATTCCTTTGGTCGATCCTAGCAACTGATGTTGATTTTGGCCCCGATGGCAGCATGTATGTATCAGACTGGGTCAATGGATGGAATAAACCAGGCAAAGGCAGAATCTACAAACTTTCAGATGAAAAAGAATCTTCAAGCACTATTACCAAAGAAGTTAAAACATTACTGGGCGAGGGTTTTGAAAACCGTTCTGATAACGAACTGGTAAAGTTACTTGAACATGTAGACCTTCGAGTTCGTAGGGAATCACAATTTGCACTTGCGGCAAAAGGCTCAAGCTCCATAACTAAATTTGCTTCGGTCGCCAAAAGTGAAAGCTCACTATTTTCCAGAATGCATGCCATCTGGGGCCTTGGCCAAATTGGTAGGAAAGACAGCGCGACCGTGATACCGGTGCTATTGCCTTTACTTGAAGATAAAGATCCTGAAATTCGAGCGCAATCCGCAAAAGTGCTAGGCGAACTTCGTGCAAAAGAAGCCCGCAAGCCTTTGCTTGCAATGCTAAATGATTCGGAACCCAGAGCACAATTTTTTGCATCCCAAGCGTTGGTAAAACTGCCTTCAATTGAAAATCTACCAGGGCTAATTGACCTGCTTGATAAAAACCAGAACAAAGATGTTTACATTCGCCATGGTTGCGTGGTTGCACTTGCAGCGATCAACGACGCCAAGGCCTTAGCAGGATATTCAAAAAACAGTTCTCTTGGAATTCGGATGGGGGCAACCCTTGCACTAAGGCAGCTTGAAAGTGAAGAAATAAGTAACTTTCTAACTGATACAAATCAAGAAATAGCAGACGAAGCAGCCCGAGCAATCTACGACATCCCGATTACAAAATCCTTAGCTGATTTAGCGAAAACGATCAGTGTTGGTAATACAAAAACAACACATAACCTGCGAAGAGTTCTTGCTGCAAATCGAAGAATTGGAACAAATCAAAACGCATTAGAAATTGCAAAACTAGCCGCTAGCCCGCTAACCCCTGTTGAAATACGACTGGAAGCCTTGGAGTATCTTGAAAAATGGGGTGATGAGAGTAAAAGGGATTTCGTTACAGGTTTAGCTAGACCGACAGAGGCTGCAAATAAAGCCGATGCGATCATTGCATTAAAAACGAACCTGCCCGCACTTCTTGGCGCAGAAACAAAGATAAGCAAAGAAACTATCCGAGTTGCGGCATCTCTTAAAATAGATGAGATTATTCCAGAATTAATTTCATCCCTGAAAAACAATTCTCTTGATGGAAAATTTAGAGCGGATTCACTTAAAGCTCTTACTTCCTTGAAGGCCCCTGAAATAAAATCTCTTACTGAAACGGCTTTGCTCGATTCTTCAGATCTAGTGCGGGCTGAAGCCATTCGTGTTTATTCTAAGCTTGAACCAACCTACGCTGAAAATACTGCAGATACGATCCTTAAAAAGGGTTCATTAAAAGAACAACAAGCTCTTATTGAAATTCTTGGGGAATCAAAAAGCCCCTTATCAAAGAGCAAGCTGAAAAGTTTGGTGCAAGAAGCAATGTCAGGAAAAACCCCACCTGGCATTATGCTTGAAATTGGTGAGGCGGGTTTAAAAGCAGGCGTTGAAGATTCCAAATCCTTAATTCAAGAAGATATAACCAAGCCAAATCCAATGGCTTTTGCACTTGAAGGGGGAAACAAAGACGCAGGGAAAAATGTTTTCTTCCAAAAAATTGCTGTCGCATGTCTTCGATGCCATAAACTTGAAGGGCAGGGCGGAGATGTCGGGCCAGAACTTAACGGAATAGGAAGCAAACAAAAACGCGACTACCTGCTTGAATCGATTATATTGCCCGAAAAAAACATAGCCAAAGGCTTTGAATCATTAATCGTCATGCTATCGAATGGCAAAACAGTGACCGGCATTTTAAAACAGGACAAGCCTAATGAAATTGTCTTAATGGATTTCGAAGGAAAACTGATGACGGTAAAAAAAGCTGACATCGAAGAAAAGAAAATAGGCAAGTCTGCCATGCCTGCTGACCTTTACAAACAATTAAGCAAGCAAGAACTCAGAGATTTAGTGGAGTATCTAGCTAGTCTAAAACAGTAATTTCAAGGAAAAGGATGCAAAAGAGAGATCTAATTCTTGGGACAGCAGGCCACATTGACCATGGGAAAACAAGCCTTGTAAAAGCACTTACAGGGGTTGATTGCGATCGATTGCCAGAAGAAAAAGCTCGGGGCATTACCATTGATCTGGGCTTTGCAAATCTTGATTTGCCAGGTTTCCGAATTGGAATTGTAGATGTTCCTGGGCATGAAAAATTTATCAAGAATATGCTTGCTGGAGCCACTGGCTTTGATATCGCTCTTATTATTATCGCAGCAGACGATTCCGTGATGCCTCAAACAAGAGAGCATTTAGAAATACTTAATTTTTTAAAAATCAAACATGCGATTGTAGCTTTGACCAAATGTGACCTTGGTGATTCCGACACACTCGAGGTCGTGGAAATGGAAATCCGCGAACTGCTCGAGGGGTCATTCTTCGAAAACGCTCCGATAATTCAAACATCAGCTACTACAGGGAAGGGAATAACAGAACTTAAGGACAAAATTGCTGAAATTTGCTCTGGTATTGAAGCAAAAAAAACACAGCAATTTTTCCGGCTGCCAATCGATCGATCCTTTGCAATTCACGGCTACGGCGCAGTGGTAACGGGAACAGTATATTCTGGCATAGTGAATGAAGGGGATGAGTTAGAACTTTTCCCCCAAAAAAAATTGGTCCGAGTGCGTTCTTTGCAATCTCATGCAAAAAATGTCAAAGCATCGTCAGAGGGACAACGTTGTGCAATCAATTTGGCTGGAATCGACCATCATGAAGTAGTGAGGGGACAAGAACTTGCCACACCTGGATCATTGTTCCCAGCGAAAATTATTTCTGTCTTACTGCATTGCGCCAAGGACAGAAAAAAGCCATTAAAGCACCGATTGCCTGTCAGATTGCATCTGGGAACCTCTGAAATCCTTGGAACCTTATCCATATTGGAAGATGATACAATTGCACCTGGAAAACCCGGCCTTGCTCAATTATTTTTAAAAGAACCAGTAACAGGTTCTTGGGGACAACCTTTTGTAATCCGGAATAGTTCAGCCACGGCAACACTTGGTGGTGGAAACATCATTCAACCCTTTGCAGGAAAAATTCGCAGGAGACATTCGCACTCCATTGAAATGCTAAATAATCTTGCATCAGGACCAGACATTTCAAAACTAAAAGCGGCGGCATGGTTTGCAGGTTTTAAAGGAATCAATGAAGAATCATTGCCTTTGTTAACTGGTATTGATTCAAGCACCATCAAAGAACAATTAAAAATCGGATTGGCAGATGGGGTGCTATTTGAAATCAACACATCCACCGGCAAAAAAAAGCTCATAGACAATCAATTGATCACTGATTTAAAAACAAAAACCATCACAATACTTGAATCTCTCCATTTAGAAAACCCGTTATTATCTACACATGAACGCCAACTCATCACCATGGAATTAGCCTACGTGGGCGACGACCAATTAGTTCAGGATTTGATTGACCAGATGATCAAGCAAAAAATATTGACTGGAAACAAAAGGCGGATTGGGCTAACTGCTTTCAAACCAAAGTTATCAAACAATCAACGAAAACTACTCGAGAAAATCCACACCGCTTATCAAGAAGCAAAGTTCGCTCCGCCAACCATGGATGACTTCATCAATCACCTTGGAGGGCAAAAAATTCAATTGCAAGAACTTTTCAACCTTTGCGTTCTCGAAGGCAAATTAGTCTTCCTACAAGACAATCTATACCTCGAATACGAGGTCGAACATGAAATGCGGTGCATAGTTTCAAATGCGCTTAAAAATGGAAAAGGTTTGACTGTTGCGGAAATACGAGATTTGTTACAAACTTCCCGAAAATATGCTGTGCCTTTCTGTGAACATCTCGATAAGATCGGAACAACAAGAAGGGATGGCGACCTAAGGTTCCTTCCCTTAAAGCAGCTAAATAGCCAGCAAGAAAACTTAGATCATGACCAATAAAAACCTCCGAATCCTACCAGCAGTACATGTTATTCTTAAAATAACTGCCATCCAAGAGCTTATTCCGTCTCTTGGCCAAGAAAATGTTGTTGCAGAAATCAGGCATTATCTCGATGAACTTCGAAGTCTATTAAGCAAGGACAGTAATCAAAATTTAGACACTTCGCCTGAATCAATTGGGATAGAAGTTAGCAATCGATTAGCTACGCATTATAAACCAAAACTTAGAAAAGTAATTAATGCGACCGGCATTGTTTTACACACCAATCTTGGTCGCTCGCCAATGGCGGAAGAAGCTGCTAAAGCTGCATACATGGCTGCGGCGGGTTATATCAATCTTGAAGTAGATATTGAAACGGGAAAGCGATCATCCAGACAGGATTCTGTAAGAGAATGGATTTGCAAGCTGCTTAAATGCGAATCAGCCACGGTTGTTAATAATTGCGCAGCTGCAACTATCATTGTTTTAAAAGCTGTTGCTGAAAACAAAGAGGTAATTATTTCCCGGGGCCAACTAATTGAAATCGGCGGCAGTTTCCGGCTTCCTGAAATTATGAAAGTCAGCAACGCTATCATGAAGGAGGTTGGTTCCACCAATATCACTCGAATCAAAGATTACGAAGCTGCAATTGGGTCGAATACCGGCGCTTTGTTAAGGGTGCATACCAGTAATTACAAAATCAATGGCTTCACTGAATCCGTAACAATTGAAGAGCTAATTGCACTGGGAAAAAAGCATAATATACCTGTAATTGATGATGCTGGCAGCGGAGCGGTAGTACCGCTTAACTGCAAAGGTTTTGGTGAAGAACCAAACCCTGTTACCAGTATGGCACTCGGTGCAGATTTGACTCTATTCAGCGGGGATAAACTGCTAGGCGGACCCCAAGCTGGGATTATCGCAGGCAAAAAAGAGTGGATTAATAAAATCGAAAGCGACCCTCTGATGCGGGCCTTTAGGCTCGACAAAATGAACCTCGCAGCACTCGAACAAACCTTATTGCTTCATCTTAATTCAAGCACGGTAAGCGAAAAAATTCCAACCTTAAAAATGCTCTCCATTTCAATGGATGAACTACACGAAAAGGCTCTTCAATTAGAATCCAAATTAAAACAAATCGGCTGTTGTGATAAGATTCAGGCAAAAATAAGCGAAGGGTTTGCTGGGGGCGGAACTTTACCAGACCAACAAATGCCTACTTGGGTGGTCGACTTTTCATCTCCACATCTTGATACACAAGCTTTATCACACAAGCTGAGAACTTCTCAACCTTCGCTATTTACTCGAATTAAAGATGACAAAATTGTTTTAGATTTACGAACCCTTAACAACGATGAAATTGACACTGCTGTTCAAGTTATTCTTAATGCTCTAAAAACAATTTAATTACAATCAGCAATCAAGGGTTCGGCTAGTTCACTTAAATAAAATAACTTACCCGGCAAAGTGGGCATAAACGAACTTGGTATCCATGGTGTTGGTTCGTGCAGCAAGCTCATTCGTAATGAAAGGCCCTGCCATTGCATTCCCCGGCCAAAAGTTCCATCACAACCCCCAATGATGCTATCTGACTGCAAAAACAACCCTGGTCCAATGGTATTGGCAAATGCTGGAACTAAAGTCGTTCTACTTTTAAAGCTGGTCAAGGCATTTTGTTCAATGGTTAAAGGGTGAAGTTTGGCCCCTAAACGGTGAGTTTGCAACTTCCACTGTTCAACCGAATCAAATTCAGATGCAAAATGTGGTTCCCAAAACGCAATATGACAAACCCTGCCTATCCCAAAAACCGAGACAAGTTTAGCACCCTTGGTTTTTAAAGCCTTTATTTTTTCGCCATAGGACGGTAGGTTATTTTTTAATGCAAAGTTTCGCTGGTTTTTTGGGACAGTCAGTTGCCCTAACGGGCCATAAAACGCTTTTTCCATTGCAAACTGAAATGCCCCGGAATTATCAGAAGGCAGAGTATTTCCTTCTGCATCAGACCATTCGTCCATGTTAAATCCATGAACATGCGAGCAATCCACATTCCATTGGCTTAAAAAATAAACAGCCCAGCGGTACATTCCCATGGGGCCAACTGGTAGAATCATGGCAAGATCACGGCTATTTTTTCGTGCATTAGATATTTCTAGGGCAATTTCATGCCCCATAAAAACATCGAAATCCGCAAGATTTTGACATGAAACCGGATTAAAATTAGGGTTCCACCAGCCCTTTTTGGCATGCAATTCAACACCAGATACCTCTGCAAGGCCATCTATTTTGGCTAAATCCCAGCCCTTTGGAAAAAAACCTTCCATCAATGAATTTGAAAGCGTGGTTAACAGGTTCATTTTCGGCCCCTTTAAGTTATTCCAAATTTTTACCAGAAATATTCAAAAACCATAGAATTTCTTGTATGATATTTTGCTGTAGAAGAGAATACTGTATATATACTTCCACGAATATGATTTTAGTGGATTAGGTTCTTACTCTTTGGAGGATTCTCGATGTCGAGCGTGAGATGGTTAGTTGGATTTGCTTTTGTTGCTTTGGTTATCCCTTCGTTAGGGGCCCAAGAAAAATCAACAATTAAATGGAAATTTGAAAAAGAAAAAACCTTTTATCAAAAGGTGGTTACCAAAACCGTCCAAAAGATGAAGGTGACTGGCACAGATATCAACCAGGAACAAAATCAAACCTTTTTTTTCAGTTGGACTCCCGTCAAGCAAGACGGAGACAATTGGGAACTTAAGCAAAAGATTGAAGGCGTAATCCTAAATATTGATATTGGTGGAACCAAAGTTCAGCATGATTCAACTAAAGAATCTACCTCAACAACCCCATTGTCTGATTTCTTCAAAGCTTTGGTTGGAACTGAATTTTTAGTTACCATCAACACGAAAGACATGAAAGTAACTAAGATTGCGGGCCGAGAAGAATTTGTCAAAAAACTGGTTAATTCTAACCCACAAATGCAACCTTTGCTTGACAAGATCCTAAGCGAAAAAACCATGGTAGAAATGGCTGAACCTACTTTTGGCGCAATTCCTAATATTGAAGTCACAAAAGGCGATAAGGAAAAAGGCACTTGGAAGCGTACAACCTCCCTTGATATGGGTCCTATCGGCAAGTACGACAATTCTTATACCTACACCTATGAAGGCCAAGATGAAAAGAAGATGGATAAGATTTCTGTTAAGGCAGATTTGGTGTATACCAAACCTGTTACTAGTAACGCAGGCGGATTACCTTTCAAAATCGATTCTGCAAATATCAAAACAGCATCATCAAACGGCCTTATTTTGTTTGATGCTGCAAAGGGCAGAATTGATCGTTCAAGTATGAGCCTTAAGATTACTGGTGATCTTACCGTTGATATCGGTGGGCAAAAAACCAAGATTGAGCTAGAGCAAACTCAGGAAACTGGTGTTGAAACTATGGATGTAAATCCTATTTCAGTCAAAGCAGCTCCTACCGTTACTCCAAGCCCAACTCCAGCACCAAAGCCTTAATATCAGTATTAGTAATTCAAAAAAAACAAAGCCCTGGATTATTCCGGGGCTTTATTTTTTTCCTCTCTCAACTTTTCAATAACCCCTTGCATATCGGGTGGAATTGAACTTTTCCAACTCACAATTTTACCACTCGTAGGGTGCTCAAAACTTAAATAACAGGCATGCAAGGCTATCCGATCGATCCCACTAGGATCTGGCTTAGGTCGGCCATTTAATGGCCTATCATAAATCTTTTCGCCACATATGGGGGCATTTGCTTCCCCCAAATGAATTCGCACTTGATGCGTTCTTCCTGTTTCCAATTCACACTCAACAACAGAAATATCCCCAAGTGATTCTATCTTCTTTACATGGGTTACAGCCAACTCCCCATCCGGATCTTTTACAGAGCTGCCCCTACGACCATCGCCTCTATCGCGAACGAGTATAGAACGAATTTCTTGATTTTCGATCTGCCCACGAACCAAAGCGATATAGCGCCTGGTGAATTTTTTCTCTCGCATCTGCTTCCCAAGGGAACTTTCAGCTTTTTTATTTAAAGAAAAGACCAAAACGCCACTAGTTTCTTTATCTAAGCGATGAACTGCGCGTACATAGGGCACCTTTTTTTTGGTGTGAACAGAAAGAATGTCGGGCAGGATATCTTGCAGTGTAGACGGCATAAACTTGCGATCTCTTTCCGAAAATTCTTTTTTATCTTGGGCATGATGTACCGTAGTAAGGCCACTGGGTTTTTCAACAATGGCGATATCATCATCAAAGTAAATAATTTCCGGCATAGCAATAACTACGCGAGCTTCTGCTTTTTTTTGATTGGTTTTCAAAGGTTTATGAGAGGGCTTTAAGAACACCCGGGCCCCGCCCTTAAGTTGCAATTTAGGGTCTCTCACCTGCTTTTTATCAATAAAAATGCAACCCGCAGCTATCAACTGGTTGCAAGATCCACCGTCAAGCTTAAGCGAAACTTTCAGCCAAGCTAAAAGCTGGATGCCTGCATCTTGTTTTCGTACGTAGTAATTTCCCGGCTTCATAATACCTTCTGCTATTTGATAATTTAGTTATGGTTTAAAGTCTGAGGAAGGCAGGTTTTCAAAATATCTGACTTCAACAAGTTCTGCATCGAGGATTTTTTTCCCATTTCTAAATGACTGGATTTTAACTGGCCTTTTAAAGCCGCCGAGATCTCTAAAGTCTGAAAAATAATCTTCTTGTACTACTGTCTTATTTTCAAATACTCGAGTTTGCTCGGTTTTCACCAGAAGGCCTGTTTGCCGATCAAAGAATAAAAGAATATCAGGTTTGGACACTTCTTTCACTTTGATTCCATGAAGGGCCAACTCTCCAGCTTTAATTAATCCAAGATCCGTAATTTCAAATTCTTTACCAGTCAGCAAGGGCACAAGCCTTATGATTTTCGCAAGGCGCATCGTTTCTTTAATTTGGATTGCCACGGGTTCTTCAGCTTTTTGAGGTTGCCCATTTAAATTAACCAAAACTTTATCTTTGTCTAACACCTGAATCACATTGAAAGATTTACCTTTAACCGTAATTTCCTGAACAGTTTTCATCTGATCAGGTAATTGAACCGTTGTTTCCCCTTTAAATGTGGCGTCCACTCCTGCAAACTGAATTGCGCCCTTCATTTTCACACGGTCAGCCCTATGTGTTGAAAGCTTAGTATACCCGCCATGGGCCTCAATAGCTTTATTAATAACTGCGAGAATCGGTTCGGGCAAGGTGGAGTTTTTGGCATCGAGGCTGTTTCCATTTGAAACAGATACTAATATCAAAACGAAAAAGCAAAGAGCTTTAATTTTTGCAATCATGCAAGGCCTCGAGTCAAATATAAAAAAGCCATAAGATAAGTAATATTATCAGTTCTAGCAGTAAAAATGCGAGGCCAAGAAGATGGATACGATTGAAATTTCCACCAAAAGCCGTTGTGAATTTGTAAATATAACCCGCTTGGTGGAAACGAGCCTTAGTGAAAGCAAAATCAAGTCAGGAATCGGGGTGATTTTCTGCCCTCATACCACAGCAGGGCTAACAATCAACGAATGCTGGGATCCCGATGTCATTCATGACACCCTCCATTGGCTAGAGAAATCCATCCCAAAAAACATGACTAAATTCTTACACGGGGAAGGCAACAGCGATAGTCATATCAAAACGGGCCTTTTTGGGAATTCTTCGCATGTAATCGTTGAAGACGGGAAGATAATCCTTGGCCAATGGCAGGGCATCTTTTTATGCGAATTTGATGGCCCACGGACTAGAAAAGTTCATGTTCAATGGGTCGGTAAATAAATCTAAATTAAATCAATGTTTGACTGCGGTAAGCAAATAAGAGGGGTTTATCGCCTCAAACCGTAAAGACTCATATTGATTTAAGCCCCGAGATATCTGAACCATTAGCACTTCGAACTCTGGGTCAATTTTTCGCATTGTATTTACACAAACATACAGGTTTTCTACAGAACCAACATTGACCACCATTCGCCCTTGCGGAACTAAAGTCTCAAAAGCTGCATCCAGCAACCCGGTCACTTCCTTGCCTATTCCGCCTACAAAGATGGCATCTGGCCTTGGTAACCCCTGAAAAACCTCGGGAGCAATGCCATGGATTGCTTTGATATTTCGAATGCCCATTTTTTCTGAATTGGCAAGAATCAAATGGTAATCAGCGGCATCCTGCTCAATCGCATAGACCATACCCGAATAACAAAGTTGTGCGGATTCAATAGATACAGAACCTGAGCCTGCACCAATGTCATAGACAACGCTAGTTGGTTTAATGGAAAGCCTTGAAAGGGCAATGGCCCTGATTTCAGATTGAGTAAGTAGGCCTGTTTTAGGCCTGCTCTGGGCAAAAATATCATCAGGATTCCCAAATAGCCTAGGAGTACAAGATGTTGCAGGAATATCCGGGCGACCCGGTTTACGTTTAAGAATAAGCACATTGAGTGGATCAAAATCCATATCTACAATTTCTGAAAGTTCTGCCTGAGTGACCCGCTCATCCTTACCACCTAGATTCTCACAAACAAAAACTTTGAAGTAATCTATTCCCCTTGCAAGCAATCTTTTTGCAATCTCACCAGGGTTTTCAACCGTATTGGTAAATATCCCGACAGTTTCAGAAACTCTGATTTTCTCAATCACTTTATCCAATGATTGATTTTGTAAACTCGTAAGATACGCATCATCCCAACTTTCCTTAACTCGGGCAAAAGCCATCTGCATACTGCTTACATGCGGGTGCACTTCAAAGCGGTCTTTGCCTATTTTTTCAGATAAATATCGCACTACCCCATAAAACAAGGGGTCGCCACTTACCAGAAGAGCAACTTTTTTACCAGCATCAAGCTTTTGTAAAGACTCAGATAACTCTTGAAGGTCTGGGCCATTTTTCCGCTTTTCACCTTTAAGGCTTTCTACTAAGCGAAGAACATTTTCCGAACCAAAAATAATATCGCACCCAGCCAGAATATCCCTTTCTAGGGTAGTCAGGCCAAACAATCCATCGCTACCAATTCCAATAACATGTATCTTCTGTCCCATGTGAAATTCCTGAGTAAGAGACTGATAAACCAAATGGAACTACAACGCTGATAATATCCGATCGCCGGGAAAAACTTTATTCAAAAATGCTGTCATATGAACAGCAATTTCTTCAGGGTGACTGTA
This sequence comes from Gemmataceae bacterium, assembly GCA_044337875.1. Lineage (GTDB taxonomy): Bacteria > Planctomycetota > Planctomycetia > Gemmatales > Gemmataceae > UBA969. Next base: position 87,462 of record JBIIMS010000004.1, on the reverse strand, counting down.
AGGCAATAAATGCCCGCCCCCCTCAATCACCACTTTTTCGCCATTCGGGAATGAATCGTAAAGGGTTTTCCGAATATTTGGGCCAATCAAAGGGTCTAGCTCACCATCAATTAACAGCACAGGTTTTTGGATATCTGAAGCTTTTTGCCTTAAATCAATTTGATTAATAGCCGCTGCAAGCCTTCCTGTGGTGCTAAAATATGCACCGCTTACACTTTTAACCAATCTTTCCCAACGATAAGATGGTTTCCCATGAAATGCATGATAATGCTGATGTTTCATAACAAATTCAAGGTAAGGAAAAGTTGCGCCATTAAACGGAAATAGGCTTGCAATAAAAGCAGAGCATCTCTCAACAAAATTAAGTGGACGATGCACAAAGCCACCTTGCAATATTAATCCTGAAACAGATTCGGGCGTTTGTGATGCAAGATTTATTGATAATGTAGAGCCAAATGATGATCCAAAAAGAACAACTGGGGAGTTTACTTTTGTTTTGATGAAGTCTTTGATGAAATCAGTGTAAGCGTCTAATAAAGTTTGATCTTTGGTGCTACTTCCCAAAACTACTTTGGGGATATCCAAACCGATGCAACGAAATTTATGCGAAAGAATACTTGCAATAGAAACAAAAGCATCTTTAGAATCGGCCAAACCATGTATAAAAACAATAGTCGGGCCCTGACCCCAAGAAAAGTAATTTATTTTACCCTTGGTACTCTTGAATTGATCAAGGGTTGCCAAATTTAAATAACGATTAACATCTTCCAAAATATTAGCTTCTCAAATTAGAAAGCATACCCAATTTCTTACTTGCTTGCAGTTTGTAAACCTGGAGAAATTGCAATTTTTTTGAGTACCACAGCGTCTGCTGTTTTCCAAATAATAACTTCTCCATTCCAAGCACCACCAGCAATTAAAGAACCATCTTTATTAAACGCCAACGAAAGAACCTGATCTGTTAAACCTGCAAATGTTTTCACCGCTGCACCAGATTCAGCATTCCATGTTTTAATGGTGTTATCTGAACCACCTGTGGCGATAAGATTAGCTTTTTCATTGCCGACAACTTTAAGAATTTGGCCCGTATGAGCGCCAATAACGCGAACTTGTTTACCTGCTCTGTCTCCCTCAAGCCCAAAAAGCCTGAGTTGTTTATCATCTCCTGCGGAATAGCAATTCTTACCATCTGCCTTGAAAAATACACCATAAACAGAATTTTGATGGTCAGGGAAAGTCGCCAGTGATTCTTTGGATGCAAGGTTCCAAACCTTAGCAGTTTTATCTCTGCTGGAACTGGCGAGAAACTTACCATCTGGTGAAAAAGCTGCTGAAAAAACCCAATCAGCATGATTTTCTATGGACTGTTCTAGCTTTGGATTTTCAATACCCGAGCTAATATCCCAAACATGCAGAAGACGATCGCAGCCACCTGCTGCAAGTTTTTTACCGTCGCTACTAAGGGCTAGGCAAAGTACCTCATCATCCGTATCCAAAAGCTGTTTAAGCATGATTTTTTTATCATTAACCCCATCCAAGAATGAAACGCCATCGGTTATTTTACCTGGGGCGGAAATATCATAAGCCCGAACATCGCCTTCTTCACCTGGTCGGCCTCCAGCCACAACAAGTTTGCCATCTGGAAGGAAAAGGAAAGCCATGGATCGACGGGCCCGGGTATTAATCCTTTTTTCTAATTTAGCGGTTTCAACATCCCAAACTGTGATTTCATGATGACCACCAACAACTATTTTTTTGCCATCTGGGGAAAAGGCAAGAGCAGTTGCAGCAACGGGGAAAGAGTACTTGGCAGAGGGAACTGGGGCCTTCCAACGGAGGCGTAATTCTTTCAGTAAATCCGCTTTTGCATCAACTTCCTTGTCAATTTTTGCGCCTTGTGCTACCCATTGTTCCAGAATCTTAATTTTTTCAGGGGAAAGAGCATCACCACTTTCTTTTGGAGGCATTCTCGATTTGTCGGTGGCTTTTAAAACATCGATAAAATAACTTTCATCTGGTTTACCAACAACAATCGGGTCATCTTTAGTCCCACCATGCCTTAAAGCCTCGTATTTGGTCATATCCAGCTTGCCTTTAGGGTTTTTGGAGCCATGGCAAGCAAAGCAGTTTTCTTTCAAAATGGGGGCAACATCCTTGATAAAGCTAATGTTTTGCGCATTTGCAACGCTAGAAATCAAAAAGGCACAAGTAACAAGAAGCGATTTTGCAATTTTCATGTTGGGTTCCCCACGATCAAAAAACGAATAAAAATCATGTTAAAGCCTACACTAGCTTTATTAGCAGGTTTGAGATTGAAGAATCACCCCCAAAACTAAGGCAGGTAAAGCAGGCAAAATATTGTAACAATTTTTCATGGGACAATACAACATATATGGCAAAGTTCTTTTAAATAATGTTATTGTGCCAATGTTATTATACCAATGTTTTGAAACTCTGGTGATTTTCTGAAGGATTCAGATTGTGCCTTAAAGTTTTAGGAGTTGCACCAGATGCAAAGTTTTTTTGCTGTTATTATAATTTCAAGTTCTACTTCGCTGTTAACCGCTGTCAGCATCTTGCTGCTACTATTTATACCAATTTTTTTCCTTGTAAAAAAAAGGGCAGGCTCTCCGAAAATCACCATCCACGGAATAGAAAATATTCCAACGAACGGTGGTACAATATTCGTGGCGTCCCAAATCCGATTTGATGAGCAATTCGCCCTTCTTAATTTACCTGTAAAAAAAATTCTGGCCCTTGATATGTCTGGGTTGGAAGGTCATCCACCTCAGAACACACCTTTACACAAACATCTCCTTTATATTCAGCCGGTGCTTGGGCTTAGAGGTATTGTAAAAGTTTTAAAGGAAGCTAGGGGTATTCTTAAAAACAATGAAAATATAGTCGTTGTAACGGAGTGGTTTAAAACCTCAGGCGGGTTTGAAATCGATTCATACCGAATTATCCGAGCATTACTTAAACAAACAAAAGCTTTGGTTGTCCCCATTCATCTTGAGCAACCAAAGGGAAGTAATTTTACCATCAGGAAAAAAGGTGTTTTCAATCGAAATATCATAACCAACGAAACTCACTGGCATATTTTCGCAGGCAAAGCTTTATCAACATTAGAAGAAGCTAAAAACATAAAATCTTTAATTCAAGACCTTTCCGTACAAGCTGCAAAAGTAACACACAACAATCTGCCTCTTGTTCATATTGGTTTTGCACAACAAGCATTAAAAACCCCTGAAAAGCTATGCTTCCCGGACAACACCAACCCTAAATTAAACCTTAATTATGGCAAGGCATTAGTTGCAGTTAGTTGCCTAGGAAATCAACTCAGGCGCGACCTTAAAGATGAAACAACAATAGGTGTTTGGCTTCCAAACAGCACCGGAAGCGCCCTTGCCAACATTGCTCTTGCTACCATCGGAAAGATTTCCGTTAACCTAAATTACACAGCATCACTAGGGATTTTAGAGCATTGCATAAAAAAATCGGGAGTAAAGACAGTTATCACAGCCAAACGGTTCACCAGTAAAGTTAGTTGGCCCGATATCCAAGGTATCAGATTGCTTTACCTTGAAGATATAATGCAAAGCATAAGTCCAACTCAAAAAGCTTTCACTTTTATAGCAACCAAAATTCTACCCCAAGCATTGTTTATTAAATTCATTTTGAAAGCCCATCAACCAAAACCCAATGATACTTTAACACTTATTTTTTCTAGCGGGAGTACAGGAAATCCCAAAGGCGTAATGCTGACCTACAACAATATAACTTCCAATGCTTGGTCAACCATTAAAGGTGCGGATGTCGATTTCACCGATTGCCTTTTGGGGGCACTGCCTTTTTTCCATAGTTTCGGATACACCGTTTCCATGTGGACACCAATTCAAATAGGTGCCTCAATTGTTTATCAACCTGATCCAAGGCAAGCTCGTGATATCGGTGCTGCATGCAAAAGTTATCAATGCACCGCTTACTTATCTACAGCCACATTCCTTCGCTTCTGCCTAAAAAAATCTGAGCCTGATGATTTCAAATCACTACGCATATTGATTTGTGGAGCAGAAAAACTACCTGTTCAACTTGCCAAGGATTTCGAATCTAAATTTGGCATCCTTCCCTTAGAAGGGTACGGCTGTACCGAATTATCTCCTGTTGTTTGCATTAATAAAGGCGATATTACCATTCCTAGTGGGACTATTTTAGGTCAAATGGCGGGCTCGATAGGCCAAATCATTCCTGGGGTTGCAATTAAAATTGTTGATCCTGACACGCTTGAAAATCTATCCCCAAATCATGAGGGAATGGTATTAGCAACAGGTGCAAATGTCATGAAAGGTTATCTTAACGATCCAGATAAAACAGCTTCAGTAATAAAAGATGGCTGGTACATTACCGGGGATATGGGCAAGATCAATTTGGAATCCTATGTCACCCTTACAGGAAGATTAAGCCGATTTGCAAAAATTGGCGGTGAAATGGTTCCTCTCGAACGGCTTGAAGATGAGTTGCATGATTTACTCCAATCATCGGAAAGGGTGTGCGCTGTCACCTGCGTACCAGATATCTCTCGTGGCGAAAGAATTATCGTACTCTTTCTTCCTGAAATTCTTGAAGGATTCGGGATTGATGTCAAAACATGGATTAAGAAATTATCTACACGCGGATTACCCAATCTCTGGGTACCCTCGGAAAAAGATTTTTATCCCGTAACCGAGATTGGTGTTTTAGGGAGTGGAAAACTTGATCTAGCTAGTTTAAAAGCTAAGGCTTTGGAAATTTCGGCTAGCAAAGCGTAATCCAACACCAACAGATCAAAAACAATGTCTAAAAACTGCAAGATAGTACTGGTAAGGCCTCAATTTGCAGGGAACATTGGATCGACAGCAAGAGTGATGAAAAACATGGGTTTTTCGCAACTTGTTTTAGTGTCGCCCAAAGCAAATCATTTAGATGATGAGGCTAAAAAATTCTCCTGCCAAGGCGAAGAGATCCTACACAATTCAACCCAAGTTAATTCAATCGAGCAAGCTCTGCTTGACTGCACTTTTGTAGCAGCAACATCCAGCCAAACCAAAGGGTTGGTGCGAGGCGCAATAACAAAACCAATTAGAAGTGCAGCCAAAATTTTATCAAACGAAATCAATCGTTCAAAAATTGCATTAATTTTTGGCCCCGAATCTTCCGGACTGACTACCGATGAAATAAGTTTATGCAATTTACTTATTGGTATCCCTACCTCCGATGATTACCCCGCACTCAATTTAGCTATGTCCGTTGCTATCACACTTTATGAAATCAGAATGGCACTAGAAGAAAAAACCGAAGATACAATCAAGCCAATCGAATTAGCTTCTTGGAAAATGCAGCAGCAAGCTTTTGACGCTCTAAAATCATCGCTAGAAGAAATTCACTTTTTGTTTGGCCCAAAGGCCGAGACTCTTTTTACTGGTATCAAGAACATGATATCCCGTGCCAACCCTACCACACAAGAAATGAAATGGCTCATCGGCCTGAACAGGCAATTATCATGGTATAAGGAAAAAATTCGAGACCAAAACTAAATATCTAAATCATCGACCACTGCGCGGGCAGCATGTTCCATAATAAACTTAAAGCGGGGCGCAGCATCTTTCCCCAAAAGATCAACAAAAGTTTTATCAGTTTCAAGATTTGAATCGATTTCAACTTTTAGCAAGATCCTGCTCTTTATATCCAGTGTAGTCATCGCAAGAACACTTGGATCCATTTCACCTAAACCTTTAAAACGCGAGATTTCTGGCTTCGCATTAACCCTTAATCCCGAAAGAATTTCTTCTTTGTGAATATCATCACGAGCCCAAAAAGTTTCTTTGCCCACATCGACTCTAAACAATGGCGGTTGCGCCAAAAACACATGCCCCTTACGAATTAATTCTGGCATATGGCGAAAAAAGAACCCCAAAAGTAATGTCGATATATGATGACCATCTGCATCGGCATCCATCAACAAAATAATCTTTCCGTACCGTAGTCCAGAGAGATCAAATTTCTCTCCTGCGCCTGTTCCAATCGCAGTAACCAAGTCATTCAACTCGGTATTTGCCATAACTCTTGCAAGAGGCAATCCTTCAGAATTCAAGATCTTACCACGAAGAGGCAAGATTGCCTGAACCTTACTGTTACGGCCTTGCTTGGCGGAGCCACCTGCAGAATCACCTTCTACGATGAATAGCTCGGAGTCATCCAGATTAGTTGACTTACAATCAGAAAGTTTCCCTGGGAGGTTCAACCTTCTGGATGTTGCTGATTTTCGTTTTACTTCGGAAGCTGCTTCGCGTGAGGCTAACCTAGCACGGGCAGACAGAACAATTCTTCCAACGATTTGGTCAGCAGCAGTTTTGTTAAAATTAAGCCAAGCTTCCAATGCTGGTCGCACAAAGCTATCCACCAATGCGGTTAACTCTGGGTTATTTAGTTTTTCTTTAGTTTGGCCTTGGAACATAGGCTCTCGAACAAAAACCGAAAGAATTCCAACCAATCCTTCACGAATATCTTCAGCGGTAATTGCAATTCCTTTAACTTTGATATCGTGAGTTTCCATAAAGTTGCGAATGGCCTTGCCCACACCATTTTTCAAACCATTTTCATGGGTTCCACCCGAAGCTGTACGGATACCATTAACATAAGATCGAAAAGATTCATCGGTTGATTCAGTCCACTGGAGGGCAACCTCCATCTTTTCGCCTTCCTTGCGACTAACAGTAAAAATGCTTTCTGTTACCGGAGGTTTTTGGCCATCGACAACCAACTTGGAAAGAAATTCGGGAATGCCACCAGGGTGCGTGAGATCAAATGTTTCGCCAGAAATCTGATTAATAAAAATGATCTTCATCCCACTGTGGATGTAAGACATATCATCGAGGTGCGACTTGATCCAATCGGGTTCGAATTGTGTATTCCGGAATATTTCGGGGTCTGGTTCAAAATAGATTGTAGTTCCAGTACCTCGGATTGCGCCTAGCTTTTCAAGTTCCCCAAAAGCTTTTCCCTTTTTAAATGTCTGGCGAAACTCTTTACCATCTCTCTTAATATTTACAACAAGCTTTTTCGAAAGAGCATTCACCACAGAGGCGCCTACCCCATGCAATCCGCCCGAATGGATATAATTATCGCCTTCACCAAATTTAGCACCCGAATGCAATGTGGTTAGGATTAGCTCAAGTGCAGGCTTTTTATGTTTGGGATGTATGTCGACAGGGATCCCACGCCCATTATCAACAACAGTTACTGCATCACCTGTTTTATGAAGGGTCACGGTAATTGAATCAGCAAACCCATTTAAATATTCATCAACTGAGTTATCAACAATTTCCCAGACCAAATGGTGTAACCCTTTGGGGTCAACACCGCCAATATACATTGAAGGCCGTTTCCTAACCGGTTCGAGTCCTTCCAGAACAGTAATGTCCTTGGCGGAATAATTACCATTAGCACTACTCATAATATCTTTTCCGTTTCACACATTAATTAATCAAACAAACCTTTAGGCTTACTAGGCTTTTGCGCTTCTGCATCTGCAATTTCATCCCAATTGACCAGTTCAATTGGTGGAACAATAATCTTTGCAAACTCAGATCTTTTGACGGCTTCAAAACCTTTACCGCCCCTAGTTACAACTTCATATTTACTGGGCCGAAAATCCAAGGTCTTTCCATTTGTTGTTTCAACTTGCAGAAAATCATCCTTGCCTGATATAACAACTCCGCCAAGGCAATGATCATCGTCTCCCAATTTCATACCCATCACACCTTTGCCAACACCTGATAAAATATTAACTTCATCAATCGGAAAATGAATGATATGCCCAAATTTCGAAGCAAGCATCATACTTTTTTCTTTATTAACAATAAAAACGTTTACAACTCTGTCATTTTCATTGAGGCGCACATACATTCTGCCAGTTTTGGTTGAAGCTATTCTATGAGGCAACAAGGGTGTTCTAAGAACCTGGCCCTGAGACGTTACAACAAGCACAAACGGGGGAACCGGTTCATCACCCTTACCTGGTTTCGAGGGTTGGGTGAACCGCTCATCTGTAGTAAGCATCATGATTATTTTAGCACGATCATTCAAGCGAAAATATTTATTGATAGGTTCACCATAGCCAGAACTTGCTGGAATTTCATTAGCTCTCATTGTGAAGGCAGCACCATCATCACTAAAGAAAATGATTTGGTCGAGGGTGCTTGCGGGAACCACGGCCAAAACTTCATCGCCTTCCCTAACGCGGGTACCTTCAACCGAAGCAAGACGGCCAATTCTTTTCACCCAACCATCGCGAGTAATCACAACATTGGTATTTTCGCGTTGAATATACGCTTCGGGATCAAACTCGGTAGCTTCATCAGCATCCCCGAATTTTGTTCGTCTTTTATCAGCAAACTTTTCACCAAGTTCTGCTAGTTCAGATTTGACTACACCCCAAAGTTTACGTTTAGATGCAAGAATTTCTTCAATACGATCAGCTTCTTTGGTTTTTTCCCGTAACTCTTCGGTGATCTTTTTAATTTCCATTTGTGCAATTTTATACAATTGCGCTTCCAATATTGCTTCGGTCTGAATGTCATCAAGACCAAAGGCCTTCATCAATTTTTCAGCAGCATCGGCTTTGCCTTGACTCTCACGAATCATCTTAATTGCGCGATCCAAGGCATCAAAAATAATCTTGAACCCTTTTAGGATATGTATGCGCTTACGCAATTGTTCAAGATCAAATTCAAACCTACGCTTAATGGTTTCAAATCGAAAATCAAGGAATTGCCTTAATATCTGACATATTCCTAATCGTTCAGGCCGGGTTCTTTCTCGACCTTCAGCATCTTTGATTGGAATTAAGCAAGTAAAGTTGCAGGCAAAATTATCTTGGAGTTGTGTGTGTCGATACAAATAGGCCATGATCAGATCAGGTGAAGATTCCGCCTTGATCTCCAGAACAATTTTCACACCTTCTTTTTCGCTAGATTCATCCACTACATTTAATAGTTGAGGCACCTTTCGTTCAACAATTATCAAGCCGATATCCGAAACGAGCTTGCCCTTATCTACTCCAAAAGGAATGGAATAAACAATGATATTCTTAACTTTATTAACTTCTTCAAGTTTCCATTGGCCTTGAATTTTTAGGCTACCCGACCCTTCTTCATAAATCTTTGTAAGGGCAGGGCGGTCGATCAATATTTTACCACCCAATGGAAAGTCTGGCCCTTTAAGCCGATCCAGCAGCTGTGAAGTAGTTGCATCAGGATTCTCGATGAGATGTATACTTGCCTTAATTACATCGCCCAAATTATGGGGTGGAATGTTTGTTGCCAAACCCACCGCAATCCCAGAACTACCATTAACCAGCAAATTAGGAAATTGGGCGGGCAATACGATCGGTTCATCTCGGGTATTGTCATAATTTGGCCGAAGATCCACCGTCCGCTGCTTTAATTCCATCATTAAATGTTCAGAAGGCAACGCAAGCTTTGCTTCAGTATAACGCTCGGCTGCAGGGGCATCACCATCGACCGAGCCAAAGTTACCCTGGCCCACAATTAATGGTACCCGCATAACAAAATCTTGAGCCAACCTTACCAAAGCTTCATAAGCTGCGGAGGTTCCATGAGGATGATAATTCCCGGTAACATCACCAACAATCTTGGCGCATTTCCTTGGCCTGCCATCAAAGGTTAATCGCAAATCATTAAACATTGTGTAAAGAATGCGCCTTTGAACAGGCTTGAGCCCATCTCTAACATCGGGAATTGCCCGTGAGGTGATTACCGATAACGCATAAATTAGATAACGGTCGCGGGTTTCATCCTTGAGAGCGACAGTTTGAATATTTTCTGCCATGTTAACACCCCATTATACAGGGACTTGAAACGCTGAAGCATTCTAACAACTGATTGGTGAGTTACCATCTTACAGCTAAAAAAAAATCAACTCCGGACAATCTTAATGCCCAGAGTCAATATGTTATTTACGATTTTCTGCTAGTCTGCCAAGGGATGTTATTGGGCAGGGTAAGATTTAAGCATTTCAACCATCTGTGTGCTGAAGTCATCAGGAATGGTTTCGAAACTGGAAATCTTAACAAATTCAAGCATTCGCTTGGACTTGGGATTCTCGCTTGCAGACAGCATTCCTTTTTTGAAACTATCTTTGATATTTTTATCAAGTTTCTTAGGATTATACCCTATAACTGCGGGAATAAAATCTTCAGAAATCATAACAACCCTCAATTTTCCAGCCGTTCCGGGCTTTTGGGTTTTGAAACTTTCCCAAGGTGCGGAATCTGTAAGAACAGAATCCACTTCACCAGCGGCCAAACCATCAAAGGCATCCTCAGCATCAGCATTATTATTAATCTTTGAGAAAAATTTTCCAGCACTGGTATTTGCTGGCAAAATTCGATGCTCCATGAACAATCTGCAATGCTCTCGATTGCCTCTTGCAAATGAAACGCTTTTACCCTTCAGATCATTTACAGATTTGATTTCAGAATTATCAGCTACAACAACATAGGATTTTAAAGGTGCTTTATTATTAACTGCAAGCATCAATGGCTCTAGTTCGGGGTATTTAAGTTTTGCCCAAGCAAACTCAAAACCATGAAATACACCAACTTGTATTTCACCATCGCTAAGTTGCTTTCCTAATTTGTCATAACTTGGTGTCATTACCAAATCGCCACTTAATCCAGTTTGGCTTTCCATTACTGCACTAAATGGCTTCATAAGGATTTGCAAAAGGGAATCAGGAGTATCTTTAAAGATAGTCCGCATCATCCCAATTCGCACAGATTTAGGTTTTTCGGCTGCTCTTACTTGGCAGATGCCATAAAGCAAAATGCCTAAGAGGGAGAGAGAAAACAGCCAGAATTTACTTCGCATAGGTTTCCTTTGGGGTGATAAATCAAGTTGTAAAATCAATGAAGGAATAACGATAAACAAGGTTACGCGCCCGGCTTATTTTTTAGTGATCGACGGGGCAACAAATCCGCCGCCGCTTACTCTTTCAAGAGCAATCAGCGCCAAAGTTGCCTTGTAAATTGCTTCATTAGCAGCAATTCGAATTGTGTTTGCTTGGATACCAGTGGTGATGACTTCATCCAAAGTGATTTTGCCGCCACGGGGATCAAATCTCTCTTTAAGCGAAGCAGCAAGTTTTTCAGCTTCTTCTGCAGATTTAAGATAACTAGTTGCACGGTTCCTGTTTTCAATCCAGCGCAGGTAGGTGTTTTCTGCTTCAAGAACAATCAAGCTTTTTGCCTTATCTGCTACAGCTTGAGCTCTCTCATGTAAAATCTTAGCTTGATTGACTCGGGATTTTTTAGACCCGTAAAGATTTCCAGGCATTTCTGGGGCAATCGCACCAGGCCTGTAATTTTCATCCAAAGAAGCAATAGGCAAAATATTTGCATGTATATCAGAGCCTGAAGCAAAGGTTTTGCCAGCAAAAGCCCTTATTTTATCTTGTGCTTTTACTTCCAAACATGTTGCATCCACTGCAGATTGAGCTTGTAAAATTTCCCCTCTGCGAGTTTGCGCTTCCGCAATCACCGACTCTCTATTAACTTGAACATCTGCAAGGGTTAGTACTTTATCTGCTGTTTGCAGATCCCAATTTATATCGGTTATACCAATCGCTTCCCTTAATGCGGCCTTAGCCCTGGGAACACCCTGTACAGCTTCTTCTTTTTTTCCGTTAAACAAATTCAAATAAACATTAATCTGGTCGATCTGCTTTTTTGAAACATCATTTCTAGAACCAGTCTTTACTATTTCCTTGGCAATATCACCAAGGGTATTAAGATCATTAATACCTCGCTCTGCTACATCAAGCTGCTGGTTTGCATAAATGATGGAAACATAGGTGTATGCAATCGAAAAATTCAAATCCAACTCAGATTGCGAATAATTTGCAGTAGCAGCAGTCATTCCAGATTGAGCTTGTTGCTTGCGAACAGGCAAATCTTTTGAAATAATCGATAAGAATCTCATCTTATTGATCGCATCTTGCTTTTCGGCAACACCCTCGATGCCAAGTTGTGCGGCTTTAATTGAGGAACTGTTAGATCGGCCCATTTCTCGAAGCTGTTCAATGTTAAAAGTGGGAACTTTGCTTGCATTTTTAGCAATAATAGTAGGCGTATCCTGAGCTAAAGTAATATCACCAGCTATTGCAACTTGCATCGCTACAAGAGCACCGCCAATGATCCATTTAATTGAGCCGGAGTTTAACCTTATTCGATGCAACATAAAATGCTCCTTGTTAGCTCAATTGTTTGTTATTGCTTACAATTTCAATCGAGAAATTTTGATCTTCTTTATTTTTAATCGACTTAATAAATAACCATCTGAAATGAGGTATTAAATTCAAATGCACTTTTTTTAAAAATCGTTCCGTATAAGTGGATTTGGAACCTAGGAGGAATTAGATAAAATAAAATGTCAGAGTAGAATGATTGATGTTTAATCATTAAGCTTAAGCTTATATTAATTATTTTTACATTTCCGAAAGATTAGCTAATGGAACTCGAATTATCTTCCGCTTGCAGAAGAGCCTTGGATTTTGCCTTTCACCTCGCCTTAGAAGAAGGCAAGATGGAGCCAGAAGCAAAACATTGCATATTTGCATTGCTTAACGATCCTGAAGGGCCGGTAACTAATCTTCTTAAAGATTTTGGTTTACATCAAACCAATCTTGAACCATTAAAAACATGCAACATCATTGAAGCAAGTTCTTCGGTTTTCGAATCTGCTAAAAAGCCTTATATAAGCAAAAAAATATTACAGATTTCAAAAAAAGTTCTCGCAGAGCAAGAAGGCACCAGTTTAGGGTTTCTTGTTTATCTTGTTGAGGATTTTAATAACACTCAAATCATCTTGGAATCGCTTGGAGTTCAATGGGAACAACTGACTAATTGGATTGATCAACAACGCGTGGCGCCCCTAGTTCTTGATGTACCTTTAGATTTAAATGCCACCACGGAGATCGATTCTTGTTTGCGAATCCTAGATGCGGCAGGAAACCGCGTTCGGGAAGGGTTCAGGGTAGTGGATGATTATTGCAGGTTTATCTTGAATTCTTCAGTATTATGTTCAATTACAAAAAAACTAAGACATGATTTTAATGAAGCGCTTCAGTGGATTCCTGCAACATTGCTAATTTCTCAGCGAAATGTTGAAGAAGATGTCGGGACAACGATTCACACCAACCAAGAATTGACAAGATTAAATGACCAGGATGTTTTTAAAGCAAATATTAAAAGGGTCCAGGAATCGCTTCGGTCACTTGAAGAATTCGGCAAATTAGAATCACCGGATTTCGCGGTGGCAATCGGTGAGATAAGGTACAAATCCTATGACCTTGAGCAAAGAATTTTTCGTTTTTTAGATATATCTGGAAAACTAAATAACATCAAGATTTACGGACTTTTAGGCTCTGAACACCTTACGCCCACATTCTTGGACACGCTGGATTCCCTTCTTGAAAACGGTTTAGACATGGTGCAATTGCGAATCAAAAACATATCCGACAACAAATTGTTAGACTACGCATTTGAATTAAAAACACTTATCGCACAAAATGGAAAAACACTCATTATTAATGATCGACCAGATATTGCCAAAATTGTAGATGCAGATGGGGTACATTTGGGGCAAGATGATTTGCCTATTAAAGAAGCAAAATCAATTATCGGCCGAAATAAAATAATTGGCATAAGCACTCATAACGAAGATCAACTTCGCACTGCTATTGATAATGGTGCTGATTACATTGGCATTGGACCGGTTTTCAATTCTAAAACCAAAACTTTCAGCAAGCTTGCAGGCTTAGAATTTGTTCGAGAATCAAGTGCCATTTGCACTGTTCCTTGGTTTGCAATTGGTGGGATCGACACACAAAATATTAGCCAACTTGTTAAGCATGGCGTTAAACGGATTGCAATAAGCAATTCCCTATTCAATGCTGAAAACCCTTTAAAAACTCTTAAATTGTTAAGAGAAGCATTGGTTAATCGTTAAATGAACAAAAAGAGCCAGTCTTAACTGGCTCTTTTAAATAACTAATTAGATCCAACTGAAATTAATCAATCATGAAATAGTCTCGAGAACTTCTTACATAAGGATGTGTAGGAAACGACATTCCTGGATATGCTTTTGGTTTTTGATGCATTGCGCTACTACCAAATGCTGGTAAAGGGCCATTGCAAGGAGCAAAAGGCGGGGTTACACAATAATTTGGACCATAAGTCACGCCATAACAATTTGTGTAATAAAACCCAGGTCCCATCATGTCTGGAGCCGTGGGTATGTAATAAACAAAGTAGGGTGCTTGCTGTTGTGGATTTATTTGCCCAGGAAGGGGCATGGCTTGTGGAGCAGTTGCTTGGGGTTGTTGGGCAAAAGAATTTGAAACAACAAAACCCAATGCTAAAACACTCGTTAACAACTTAATTCGCATAAGTCCTCCCATCCGTGGAAACATGTTCAATGAGAAAAACTTAGCACATTATAAAGAATCGATGGGTTTGCTTTTTTTAATTAAGACAATCCAATCACACGAATCATGGCAAAATCCAATTAATCGCTAAATTAATAAAAGAAGCCACCGAGATATACTCGATGGCTTCTTTTTATATTACCCAAACTAGCTTAGTAACCAGCACCGGGGGCGTAATTAACAGGCATTGGGGGGAAGTTTCCACCGGCTGGCATTGCGCCACCGGCTGGCATCACTCCGTAACCCGCAGGCATTCCGCCACTTACTGGAGGGCCACCTACTGCACCGTTAGGAACTGCCCACTGAAGACCAGGGCTTACAAAAACGGGAGCATAATTTACCCTACCGTTCGAACCACAACCAGGTCCGCTATTAATTTGATACCCATGATTTTTGTAGTAGGCTACCCAATCAATGTTATCTAGCGCGCCGTAATATTTTTCCATCGCATGATAATAGTCGTGCCAGAATTTCTGAAGACGTTCTTCTTCAGGGGTTAGGCATTTATATCGTTTTGCAAAAATGTTGTACCAAGGTTGCCAGCCGCTGTATCCTAAGGATCCCCAGCTTGCATGAACATTACTTGAACCCATAGCTAAACCAGCTAATACACCAAAAATTAAGGCAAACCGCTTCATCTCCGACTCCTTTACAGAATATGAAGGCTTATCGCTGTCGAAATCCATTTCGACCCCCACCTTAAGCGATACGCCCGAAGGCCTGCGGCATTGCCAATCTGTTATTCGCCGCATTTCACTAATAATCAAATCGGAAGAAATAACAGGAACAAACGGAATAATTAAGATTTGCTAAACAAATTCTCTAACAGGAAAGCCTGAGAACTGGCATACTCAACCCATTCAACCCAAGTTCACAGAGATAGAAAATTAAGACCTAGTTGACTGAAGTTTTTGCTGAATACTTTGCAAAAGAAAGTTGAGATCATATTCTAAGTTGGCAAATTGCACACGAGAATCAAATTTGATCAATGATTCGATCTTTTTTTCGCCTGCAATTACAGTGCTATGATTTCTATTACCAAAGTAACTTCCAATCTCGCGATAAGTGAAAGAAGAATTTTTCCTAGCTAAATACATGGCAAGATTGCGG
The DNA here is from genome assembly GCA_044337875.1 of Gemmataceae bacterium. GTDB lineage: Bacteria > Planctomycetota > Planctomycetia > Gemmatales > Gemmataceae > UBA969. The sequence continues at coordinate 71,808 of JBIIMS010000004.1, read as the reverse complement.
GGGAAAGACATTTTTTCTTCCCTGACTCCAGACTTTAGTGCTCCAGGTGCCAATAAAAGAAAAGTACTAACAACTTCATCGATATCTTGCAAACTTATCGATTTAAAAACGCACCGGATAAAACCGCCAACAATAGACCTAGCCAACTCCATTGTAGGAAGTACCCTGTTTATTCTTGCGGAATTAGACAATTGCTTTAGTACACCAAGAATTATCCGAACATTGCCCCGAACTTCTTTACTTAAATATTCAGTAACTTCTAAGCTTAGCTCTTGGTTCGATAACATAGACCAATAACGCTTTATTAAAGCTATACGCAAAGAATCTTCGGGCACACCAACCGAACAAATCATACCAGACATTAATCGGTCTAACAGTTCGGGCATTATCTTTTTCGCCATTCGTGGATGACAATCCATACCTACAATAATGCTGCCACCTTTTTGGGTAATTACATCAAGATTAAGCATCAACTCTTTTTGAGTGGCAGGTTTATCAGCAAGCAAGTGAACATCATCAAACACAAACAATGAATTAGAGCGAATTTTAGCACGAAATGCAGGCATGCGATTTTTGTGCATAGCTACAACAAACTGGCTAGTAAATTCTTCTGCGCAAATAAACTCTGCAGGCAATAATGGAAAGGAATTTTTAAAAGACCTGAAGGATGATTCTAAAAGATGGGTTTTTCCACATCCTTGCGGCCCAAAAATAACTAACGGACTAGTATCGCCTCTTTTTTCAACACTTAAACTACGAGCCATTTCAAAAGCAAGCTTATTCGATTCCCCAACGACAAAAGATTTAAAATCAAGCCAGTCGCGCTTTTTGGCTTCTTTTGTTCCAGGAACATTCATTAATGGAATAATGCCATCGGATTTAACAACATTTAACTCAGGTTTACCCAACGGGATACTATTTTGAATAGAATACTCAGCATCTTTGAGCTTTGGTTGCGACAAAGTTTGCTGTGCGATTTGAAAAACAATTTGCTTGGATCCCAAAAGACAATCTTTAACTGCATCTTCGATATCTTTACGAAACTTGCTATTTAACCATTCAAGAAAATGATTATTGGGCACCAAAACAACCAACTTATCGTCGTTCAATACAAAGGAAACGAGCTTCCCAAACCACAGGTCAAACCGTGGTTTTCCGATGCGTACAATAAGTAATTTCTCCAAGGTTGGAATATCCAACTCTTGAATGATTGGGGTAATCATGCAACTCTAATATAAATCAAATGAACCTAGAATGATCAGAAGCAAAAGGGGTCGGGGAACCACGTTTGCCACCTTCAGAGATTAGTAATTTAGACACTGTAATTTTTTAAGCAATTCAAATTTTTAAATCTTTTAAAAGTTCTTTATAAAGGTCGCTTTTCCTCGAAAAAAAATCACCCTTCAGTTAAAAATAAAATCCTCTTCTTTCTAAGTTTCATTCCGAATCGCAGATATAAATTTTGGGCAGGAAAATTTCCTTCATCAACAATTACTGTTAAATTTTTAACTTTATCCCTTGCAAGTATTACTAATGCTTCTCCTATCAAAGCGCTTCCTACTCCTATTGATCTGCATTCTTCTGCAACGCCTAGATAGGCAATCTCAGCTTGATCCTCATGCTTTACAACCATTACAAACCCCGCCATTACTCCATCAAACAGCGCAACTAGAGACCCATTTGCATCCAGTAAAGGGTGAAAAAATAATGAATCAAATACTTTGGTGACATTTCTGAATTTTAATCCTTCGGGGCAATCTAAAGAATTTATTGAACTACGCTGAAACAATTCATTTACCTGTTGATATGAAAAATCACGGACTGGAAACAAGTGAAGACCACTGGTTGCTTTAAAATTTGGAACAGGGGTTCCAATACTAAAACCAAGTTCAGAAAATGTTGTGATAAATCGCATTCCAGCTGCAAGAAATATATGCTTTATTTTTTCCACCATCACATTCGTTTCGATAAACAATTGCTTACCAAAACCCGATGTTGATTCGAAAATACTTCCAAGGCATCCACGTATTGCCACTTCCATATCTGCAATTAAATCAGTTGAACAATTTTCTGAGATGCAAACATCCAGTTCGTATAGATCACCGCCTTCTTGAACTGCACTAATATAAAGCATTGGCTTTTTTGATCGAATACAAAATATAGATCGAAGTATTACATGTTTAGTTTTAATTAACGGCCCAAAAAAATTAACCAATTCCAGCCTAAATGGACAAACACAACTGATCATCTGATCAATTGTGTCTGTTTTTGAATCAAACGCTTTAATTTCAAAACTTTTTTCCAAGTTCATCACCTCATCCTTTAACGGACCAGATGAAAACTAACCTATTTTTGCCCAGAGCCAACACCAAATTGAGTTGGGGTGTCAAACATACGATGGCCGGTTGAGGTGAAATCTCTCCAACCTGTAGGGCTCCAGTTTAAATTATTATTGCAATTACCTGTGCCAGTTTTTTCGGAGCATGATGGTTGAAAATACATGTATAGGGGCGTTGGCCTAACTCCTTGAGTCCTCAACCCTGAAAAGTTTCTCCCCTGATTTTCTTCCTTACTGCCCATCCATACCTTTATTTTAGCAAAACAAGATCCAGTCTCTTTTTTACATTTATCGCAACTAGCCTGGGTATCGGAGGAAGCACTTGGCGAAGGAACAACCGCTGTTTCAGCACCAACGGCAGAGCTTATGGTCAAAAATAATAGCCCTATCGAATTTAACAATTGCCTATTCATGTTGTATGCCTTAACCAAAGTTAATAAAAATCCGGTAAACCATAAAACTATTCGGCTGGATAGAAAGGTCAAAAAAAACATTAAGCATAAAAACTTCAAATAATAGGTATTTGCGCAATAATAATCGATCAATCTTAGCTAAATGTTCAAAAGGTTCATGTTGGCTGTTACAATCTGAATGTAAAACAAATAAAATTACAGCATTGAAGTCTATTTAAGATTTACCTAGAAAATCTGGAAAACAATCATGGCTAATGGATTTCCCTGTCCCAACCAATCCTGCAAACACTCATTTCGCATAGAAGAGATGCAAGGTGCGCAATCAATTACCTGTCCAAGTTGCAAAAAATCATTTGCACTACGAAACCCTAACAAAAGCACTCCCGCTATACCGCCAAAAACTCCCGTGGCAAATGCTGCTAAGAATCAAAACAAAATAGAAGAAGACCAAGGGTTGGTATTTGAATCTAAATCAGAAATTAAAACCTATATTCCGACTACAAAAAAAACTTTGCCTAAAAAGAAGAAAAACAGTGGCTTATCTTTATCTCAAGTATTTCTTCTTGGGATTGGTATGTTTTTCATTTCGGTGAGTTTTGCGGCCTTTTACATTATTGGGCTGCCACTATTAAAAAAAGAAATAAAAAATGATACGGTACAACAAACTGAAGTTGGTCCAGAATTGATTGATTCAGATTTCTTTACGTTCAAACCGTTAAATTCTTACACAAAAGACCAAAAACTTGCCCAAACTTTACAAACCAAGTTCGCTTATACAGGCAAAGAAAAAGACTTGTGGCTTCTTTATTACAAGGATTTTAAGACTAAAAACCCAACAGGTACAGAGATGCATCAAGAAATGATTTCACGGCTAAAACTGTTCCTCTCTAAAAGCCTTGAGTGGGAAGAAAGTGCAGAAGGGGTAGAAATTGGAAAGGTTCCCTTTAGAAAATTTATTATTGAAGGAACGAAAGAAGATTCATCAGCATGGGTTGGCGATTGTTACTCTGCAAATATCAATGGCGTGTTTTTTCTGATACTTTGCCTAGTGCCAATTGACAGTAGAGATTTAGTCCAAGAATCTTGGATGAAGTTTAATCAAGGATTAGCAATTAAATCAAACGCAAAAGTTGACTGGAAACCAACACCAAGAAAAACAAGATTAGTCACTGTTGAAAAATTAAAAATGTCATTTGCAGCACCCGAATCAATATGGCTCCCCCAAGATATTAAAGATTACGACACAAACCCTGAATCAGTGTTTATTGGAAAAAACGCTAGCGATTCAGGTGATTTTTTAAACCAGAAAGCCAAATTGCAAGTTTTTGCCCTACCAAATCCGATTAAGGATGAAAAAGCTTGGGATATGGTTGAAGAAAAGTTGTTCGAAATACTTAAAGAAGAAAAAACTGCTGATACTAAAATTGAGAAGTATGTTGACACAAAGCACAAATTCCCTGAACTGAACAACAAAAACATTACTGCCAAGGTTGAAAACTTTATAATCAAAGTTGATGACCAAATTCAAAAGCTAATTTTTTGGGGCAGATACTCTACTAAAAATGGATCTTTGTTTTTTGTTTGTGAAATCCCATTTAAAACAAAAGATTATTGGCTTGAAGAATTAAATAATATTTTACAAAGCCTTGCCATGACTGAGTAATTAACTTCCACCAATTAAAGGCATTTTACCCTTGGTTTTTTCAGGTACAGGGGCAAATGGGACAACAGCTTTCCCTTTTTCCCTTAACTCTCCAGCTTTCTGTAGAATTTCATCCTGACTGACCGTTTTTGCAGGTTGCAATGCATAGCTAAACCGATGGATATCGTGGATTTCAAATGGAAACAAACTTTCAGCTACAAAATCCAGTGGCGGATATTCGTACCAAGGCGAAGGTATCTTTTGCTCGACATCCAATGTTTCGTAACCATCTTTAACCAACTTAAAATTGTATTTACCGTAATAAACAAAATGTTCATCCATCGGTGTTACACCAATGGGTTTTCCATCCTTATAAACCATTGCCCCCTGAGGAAAGGAATCAATGGTGAACTTACGAGTTACACACCCTGTAAACACAACAAGTAGAAGCACCATAGGTAAACAGCGTACAAACATTATTTCGTCACCCCAGTGCAAGTCACTTAAAACCTTAATCACAAAAACTTAATTTTTCAGCAATATTCATTTAAAATCGTGATATGTTGGCTTTAATAACTAAAATATCTATTGGGTCAATAGGTCTTTTACCAAGGATTTTCGTTTAAAATCTTATTTTGGCTTTAATTTGATATTCTGTAAAAGTTAGGTACTATAAGCTTTAAGTTGGTTTTAAATTCTAAGATGGAGATCTGATGGCTTCATTCGACCAAATCGAATGTGCAGTTTTAACCGATGTTGGCCTTAAAAGAGGCTACAACCAAGATAGCAATTACCTATCCCTTGCCTCTAATGAAACCCAATGGCAAGAGTTGGGACATGTTTTATTGGTAGCAGACGGAATGGGAGCTCATGCAGTCGGCGAAAAAGCGAGCGAGCAAGCGGTTAAAACAATCCCCCATGTATACAGCAAGCATGTAAAAGACGGGGCGCCAGAATCTCTTCGTAAAGCTTTTTATGAAGCCAACTCAACAATTCATACTTGTGGGCAAGAAAACACTGAATTTAGAGGAATGGGCACAACCGCAACAGGGATTGTAATTCGACCCGAAGGGGTCTGGATTGGGCATGTTGGAGACAGCAGGGCTTATCGGATTCGGGGAAAACTCGTTGAGCAACTCACCTATGACCACAGCCTTGTATGGGAATACGCCAGGCTTAAAAAAATTGATCCGGATGAGGTTAAAGATATACCCAGCAATTATATCAACAGATGCCTTGGCCCTGAAGCAATTGTAGAACCTGATATCGAAGGCCCTCACAAAGTAATGCAAGGCGACATTTTTTTAGTTTGCAGCGATGGGCTTACTGGTTTGGTAAAAGATTCAGAATTAGGTGCGATAACTACTAGTTTATCCGCACAAGAAGGATGCAAAATGCTTGTAGACCTAGCTAATCTTCGAGGTGGGCACGATAACATAACTGTTATCGTTGCCAAAATTGGTGGCAACTTTAAAAGTTCAAACAACTCCACTAATGAACCTGCCATTAATCCAACCTTTTTAAATAAAACGGTAACTCGATTAAAAAGCATGAAACCTGGCATACCATGGTGGTTTATTTGTTTAATGTTTGGATTGTTACTGGCTATATCCCTGATCGGGATAAAAGCCATGGAACGTCAACTAACAGACAGCATATTAACCGGTGATTTGGTTAAATTTTCCATCATATTCATCGCTTTAATTTCTTTTATAGCTGGTACAATAGGATTTTATATACAATTTCAGAGTTCAAAAGACGACGAAACAAAAGAATTTCCAATGCCGTCAGCGAGAATCCATCGGAGAACTTTGATTGAAATAACCCAAGCTTCCCTTACAAAAATGGAAAAACAAATTGAAGTGTTCAAAAAGCGTGGAGAAGATAAAGCTTGGGGTATCCATCAGGACACTTTAGAAAACCACCTGTCGCTTGCCAAGAGTTCTGTTTCCAAAAATGATTTCGCAGAAGCCTTTAAGCATTACTGCCTAGCTTTGTTACTATTTTCAGCGCCCTGGATAAAGCATCGGAAAGAAGATAGCCCTGTTGAAATCTTCTGGGGCAAATAACCCACTCGATTATCTCCACTCCTTTATCTTAATTCAGTTTAAAATTGATAATCTCTGAAAATAACAAGGCCTAACACTCTAAGTGCCCGACACGCGATAACAAACAAGAAGATAACTTTAATAAGCCAACCCCTTTGATTTTTCGTTTTCACGCCTTCAAATTAACGTCGTACTAATCCTCAACCATTTGTTAAATAAGCCTTAAAACCGATTAGATAGCAATATTTAATTGTCACTTAAAAACTCACCTCTGGCAATTTTTCAAATCAAGCAGAAGCAATTAAAGAAGCCATGTGGTTTCTGCGTGCGGGTAAATTGCAAAACGCCACGGTGAGGCATCTTCGCATCCTAAAACTATTATCACAGCCAATAAATCAAAGTGACAAGGTGTATGGCTGCTTCTTAACGTTCTTTGCCGTTTAAAAGCATTTTCAACGCGAAGATGCAAACAGTGCAAAGTAAAAAAGAACTAAGCCATGAAATCAAATTAACAAGGCGTGGGTACTTCTTAGCGTCTTCGCGGTAAAACTATTGGCTTTGGTTTTTTAGGTTTTCAGGTGCCATTTTTGCCAGCGTTTCTTCTCGACACCTTGGATTTCCAGTAAATTTGACCATCCGTTTTTTCTATAAATAGAATAGGTTCAAAACTCTTTGTGGGATTTTTCAGGGATGACTAAATAGCGTTTTTCAGCAAAAACCGATGTGAACTTGCAGAAATGCAGTATTTTGAGCCATAAAAAAGGGCCCGCTAGCGGACCCTTAAATGTAATTCAAATTTAGCACAACAAAATTAGCTTGCTGGGATAAGTTCTCGTTTAGTTTTCTTAGCTTTTGGTACACGAACTTTATGATTAAGGACTTTTTCGTTAGGTTTTCGAAGATCCCAAACAATCCCAAACCACGAAAGAACAACTAAAATACTATAGCTAATATCAATTTCCCACCAGTAGAAGCCTTGATTAGCTGAACTCTGGTAATGATGATGATTATTGTGCCATCCTTCACCCATCGTCAAAAGAGCCAAGACTAAGCTATTTTTGCTTTCATCGGTGGTGGCAAATCTTTTGTAACCAATCAGGTGGCTGAGCGAATTGATAAAAAAGGTGCAATGATAAACCAAAATAGTACTTACAAAAAAGCCCCAAACTAGGCCAGGAAGCCCCATTGTCAGGTAGCAAACGATTGCAAGGACAACGCCTGGAACATAATGATAATTACTTAGGAATTGAATTTCAGGATACTTGGTGAAGTCTTGAATATTCTTTTCATCATAGGGGGTATGTTCTTCTGAAAGAATCCAACCTACATGCGACCACCAAAAACTTGTGCGATGCGGGGAATGCGGATCAGCAGGCGTATCGGAGTATTTATGGTGTTCGCGGTGATGGGAGGCCCACCATAGCGGACCTTTTTGCAAGGCACTAGCACCCAACCAAGCTAAAACAAACTGAAACCAGCGGCTCGTTTTGTAAGCTCTGTGGGAAAAGTAGCGGTGATAACCAGCGGTGATACCAAACATTCGGATAAAGTAATTTGCCAAGCACAATAAACCAACTTGCCAAGAAAACGACACAAATAGTGCAGACAAGCAAGCAACATGCATTAAAATAAATGGGACATTTTTTGCCCAATTATGTGCATAGTATCCTAAGCCAACAGGTTTTGTTAAAAACAAGGTCTTTTTATCAAGTTCGGTAGCAGACATTGCGAAACCCTCCTGGCATACATACGAAAATACAAACTTCACCTGAAGCTACTTTTTTGGGGCGAAAGAAACTACACTTTTTTGATTGTAATTCTTGCTTTCCGAATTGCGCTCATTTTGCGCAATTGTGCACGGCGGCGGGCTTCGCAAGGCTTTTCGTAATATTTTCGTTTACGCAATTCTTTTTGGATACCACTCCGTTCGAGCAGTTTTTTAAATCGTTTCAGGGCCAAACCAATTGGCTCTCGGTCGTGAACTCGCATCCTCAATGGCATAACATTTACTCTGTAAAAAACAGTTAAAAATCAAAACACTCAATTGCTAATATAAAGCATTTCACATTAATTGCCAAGATGATAGTCTATAAAATACGGAGAATCTATTTATTCGTAACTAAGGGACCTTTATCAATGATCAACAAATCGACTAAAACTTTGATTTCCAACCTTTTTTTCACGGTAAATCCTTTAGTTAAGCTTACTTACGCAATTATCTTTTTTATTTCGGGGTCGAACCTTTGTTTTTCAGCGGATTGGCCACAATGGCTCGGGCCAAACAGGGATGGGGTCTGGGGCGAGGAAGGAATATTAACCAAATTCCCAAAAGGAGGACCTAAATTGCTTTGGACAAGCCCATTAAGTGGGGGTTACGCAGGTCCAGCAATAGCTAAGGGGCGTGTGTTTATTACTGATCGACAAGTTGCAGATGGGAAGATTGAATCCGACAATTTATTTGCTCGCGCCAACTCCGAAGGCACAGAGCGCCTACTTTGCCTAAATGCATCAAATGGAAAGACTGTTTGGGAATTCTATTACCCATGCACCTATAAAATGGCTTACCCATGCGGTCCACGCTGCACCCCTATAGTAACAGACACCTTGGTTTATTTCTTAGGAGCCATGGGCGATCTATATTGCCTTGATGTTAATTCGGGAAAGCCAATTTGGAACAAATCGTTAACCAAAGATTACAACGCCCCGGTACCTGTTTGGGGATTTTCTGCACATCCTTTATTGGATGGAAACAAGTTAATCTGTTTAGTAGGGCCTAAAAAAGTTGCAGTTGCATTCGATGCCAAAACCGGCAAAGAACTTTGGGGTTCATTGGAACTCGAAAAACCGGAATCTGAAATAGGTTATTGCCCGCCTGTAATTTTCGAAATCGGAGCAGGTAAAAACAATCGTCATCTTATAATCTGGCATTCTGAATCCTTGAATGGCTTAGATCCAGAAACAGGAAAACTTCTTTGGAGCGAACCGTTTCGCCTTAAAGCAAACCTATCAATACCCACTCCCCGATTGGTTGATAATAAGATTTTAGTGTCTTCGTTTTACAATGGATCAATGTTAGTAGAGATTGACGCAGACAAAAAATCTTCCAAACTTATCTGGAAAGGAAAGGGCAGGGGAGAGACTCCAAAGCAGACCGAAGGCCTACATTCAATCATGGCGACACCATTTGTGGAGAACGGCTATATTTTTGGTGTTTGCAGTTATGGGGAATTAAGATGCCTCAAGCTTTCTGATGGGGAACGGGTTTGGGAAAACTTGAGTGCAACAGGCTCGCAAAATGAACCGATAGAGCGTTGGGGAAACGCTTTTCTAATTAAACACGACAAAAACTTTTTCATATTCAACGAAAAAGGTGACCTTATAATTTCCGAGTTATCGCCTTCGGGTTACAAAGAAATAGACAGAAGCCATTTGATAGACCCAACAGGGATAGCACCTACGGGTGGATCTAAAAGAAAAATTGTATGGAGCCACCCGGCGTTTGCAGACAAGAAGATATTTTTGCGCAATGATAAAGAGATAAAGTGCTTTTCCTTGGCACAAGAATAACTTATTCCAAGCCAAGTTTTTTCATCCTGCTAACCAGTGTACTCCGCGCCACGCCAAGACTTCGCGCCACCTTGGATTTATTGCCACCATGCTGCGATAATGCCAGTAAAATCTTATCCTTTTCTCTGCGCAAGTAATCGGATTTAGACTGATCCGTTACCTTGGTCATCAACCCTTGCACAGAATTGTTTGGATTGGAAGACGGGTTAAAATCATAGGCCATTGCTTTTATTTCATCAGGCAAATCATCAATGAGCAGGGAATTGGATGAGGTTATTACCACCGCCCGCTCGATAACATTTTCAAGTTGCCTGATATTGCCTGGCCAAGAAAAAGCTCGCAGACATAAAAGCGCATCATCGTCAATGGAAGTAATTTCCTTGCCAATTTTGATACAAGCTTTTTGCAGGAAGTAATAAGAGAGTTCTGGGATATCGTCTTCTCTGTCCTTCAAAGCAGGGATTGTAATGGGAAAAACATTTAACCTGTAAAAAAGGTCACTTCGAAATTTTCCCTGTCGGATTAATTCTTCAAGGTTTTGGTGGGTTGCCGCAATGATTCGCACATCTACCTGCACAGGCACATTCGAGCCTACTTTTTCGAAAATCTTCTCTTGGAGAACCCGCAGCAATTTAATCTGCACTTCTTGATTTATGTCGCCTATTTCGTCAAGAAAAAGTGTTCCACCATTGGCAGCTTCAAATCTTCCGATTTTGTCTTTAATCGCACTGGTAAACGCCCCCTTAACATGACCAAAAAGTTCACTTTCCAGCAAACCGGCAGACAATGCACCACAATGAACTTTCACAAATGGCTTATCGGCACGAGAACTTTGATCATGAAGAACTTGGGCAACAACTTCTTTTCCGGTGCCACTTTCGCCTCGCAACAAAACTGCAGATCCACCAGGCGCAACTTTCCCGACCAACTCCATCACGTATTTAATTTGCAAACTGGAACCAACTAATTTTTGCGATTGGCCATTTGGCTGTGCCCCAGAAGTTGCATTAATTATCGAAGCATCAACAACCTGCCCATCAACTAATTCGGAACCCTGCGACCCCCGGGACAACTGCGATTGTAAAGCCAAAATACGATTTTGCTGTTCTGCGATTTTTACAATTTTACCTTTGAGTTCGTTATTGAGCAGATCAATTTTCTTATGCCCTTCTGCGCTAACCAAACCAAGCACAGTAATCTGGGAAAACGCTGCAAGCAAATTAAGGTCATCAATTGTAAAAGCACCTGAACCTTTTTGCCCAAGCACAAGGAACCCGGTCAAATCTTCTTCATGCTGCAGCGGAACGATTGTGACGCCGCCTAGGGAATTTAAAATTTTTCGGACTGCAGAATCTCCTGGCATGGAAGCTAAATCCAGGCAAACAGATTCGCCCTTAAGCAACAATTTTGCGAGAACACTATCGTTGTAAACAACATCAAGCCTGGGCGCATTTCCAAGATAGTCAGCGAGTTTAAAACCTGAAAAGTCTGGGGCTTTCAAAAATACCGAACCCTTGGGAACTCCGAGCGATTCTGTAGTTGTCAAAAGAAGCCTGCGAGCCATCAACAGCGGGTCCACCAAGCTTTCGATAGCTTGACTCATTTTCCTAAAAGTTTGATCCAACTTAATTTTTTCTTTGAAAAAGCGCCTATCGAGTGCAGCTTTCATCCTACCCCGCAATCGATCTAGCATTAAAATAATAATCATTGCGGTACCACTCACCATCGCAACCTGAGAAAGCGAAGGCTGCTCAATGAATTGGGTCCCAACCAGCAGCATTCCCGAAAAAACGATGCCATAATAAATCAAGCCCGCAAGACTACTCATCAAAAAATATGAGAAGCCACTGGAAAGGTACTGGCTAAGCTGAATAAGTTTGTACCGGGTGATACTTACCGAAAAAGAAGCGGTAACAAATAACGATGCAGCAAACATGGGCCATGTTGCTCCGCCACGGCCAAATCTAGAAGCGTCCGTGAAAACGATAACGCCCGAGTAAACAATCGGGGCAAGCGCAGCAACACACCCCACAAGGATCCATTTGGCCTGATTGCGCTGAGTTTCATCGGAGGCGTTTCGAAAACTGTGGATCAAACACGCAATGCAACCTAAAAACCAAACAAAAGCCACAGCTAGATAAAAGTAAATTTCGAGAAGCATTTCGCGAAGAATAAAATTCGCCCCCTCGGCAGAAGTCGCATCCACTCCATAAATTAAACGAAGCCTAAAATATCCTGTAACCATCAAGAAAAGAAAAAGACACGGAACACCATAAACCACAGAAAAAGTAGTAAGAGGGCGCCTAATTAAAAAAAGCTTTTTCTTTGGGAAGATCATAAAAAAGTGCAAACTGACTGCGGGTAAAAATATAGCCCCCGCTTCAAAGCAAAATATCAATAATGGCTGAGTTGCAATTCGCCACCAATGATACCCGCCAATATAGGCCACAAGGGAAACAAGCCCGAGGATAAAAAATTGCCTTGCAGAGTCATCGGCGGGCTTCCACCATAAAATTAATCCTCCTGCAAAAACCATTGCCATCTTTAATACTAACCAGAGAAAAGAAGGGATCATATTTTCCAAGGAGGTCTGATCATACAAAAGAACTGTTTCGTGGTTGGTGTTATCGGACGGGCGATAAAAGCTCAAGCGCACAGTATTAGGAACCCCATCAACAGAATCACGGAAAGGCAATTGCTGGACGGTCCTTAAAAATTGAGGCCAACTGAAAATGGTATTTCCATTTAAAGCGGTAATTTTGTCACCAGTTTCAGGCAAATCTTGGTCAGAATTTAAAAGGTTTTCTTTTTGAAAATATTGAATATCGAGAGAAAAAGCAGTACGCACCCCGACCTCGGGAAAAGACCAACTATAGAAAACAACTGCGAAAGAAAAAACCATAGCAAGAAAAGAGCCCAATACAACAAGGACTCGGTTGTGCACCGTAGCTTCTCTAAAAAAGGCCCAAACTAAAAATTTTGGAGAGAACAAAAACAAACCTCATCAAAATCCAATTTTAAAATTAACTAAAACGACAAATCACAACAAACTCATAGTACACGGTTATTTCTTGAGGTGTTATTTGTTTTTACTTTTTAACGAAAATTAACGAAAACAACACGAACACCCCAAACCGATATGATTTTCGTGGATTTTTTCATTGTTTTAATTCCTATTTTGCAGGCGAGAGAAAAATGCTTTTAAATTCATCTAGTTTTCACTTTTGTAAGCAAAACAAAACAAGAAACCCATAAATTACAACATTTTAAGTGGACAAAAGAATTAACGAAAGTTGTTGAAAACCACCTTGACCTATCAATATCAGATCAACAAAAAAAATATGGCACGATTATTGCTCTAAATCTTATAGTTGGAGATAATTAGCCTAACTATTTGGCTATAAGTTATGGAAATATATAAGGGAATTTTTTGTGATTTCTACTAATGCATGGAATAGCATATTCACTTCGCTGTGCCCAACTCCGGACCACATGGATTTTGTGAGTTTAAGCAATTACACTGCTCGAACTGCCACATGGGGGCAAGGCCCTCCGCTTGTGATACTTCCTGGAATTGCAGGGGGATTCGAATTACTAGGGCCTGTAATCCGCGAGCTTTCAAAATCGTTTAAGGTTTATAGTTACCAGTATCAAGGGGAAGACAATTTTTTCTCGGTTCGAAACAGCATTTCGTTTTCCGATTTCGAACAAGATCTAGATGAACTCCTAGATTTTTGGAACCTCGAAAAACCAAACCTATTTGGGGCCTCTTTCGGAGGTGCTCTAGCCCTCAAATACACGCTAAGCCACCCTTATAGACTAGGCTCCGTTATTACCCAAGGTACGGGTTCGAAATTTGAACGCGGAATGATTCAACGGCTTGCCGCACTTATACTCTCTTATTACCAATTACCCGATACCAACCCTTTGGTAAATCAGTTCTTCCGCTTATTTCTTGGAGGCAAAACTTTCTCAAACGAGCAAATCGATGCTATTGCTCGGGTCTGCTGGTCAACAGATCAAGCAGTCATTCGCAGCCGATTAAGGATTTTAAAACACTTTAACCTTAGTAATTGCAGAAGAAAAATTGCAGTGCCATCGTTATTTTTAAAGGGTCAGAAAGATATACTTTTAAGCCAAGAAAACTTCGCCCAATTGCAGGATGTAAGCAAGCAATCAGAAATGCATATTCTTGGCGGGTTGGGTCATTTGGCTTTCATGCAATCGCCAGAATTAATAGCGAAGATTATAAGTGATTTTGTTTTAAACACCGTTGAAAACAGCGCTGTTCAATCTTAGATAAATAAGTTCGTCTAAATAAAACACCTGCCCTTGCCACCAATGAGGCATGCGCAAAACATAGAGTACAGTCAGTGTAGGCTTACTGGGGTTCTTCTGTGGTGTTGAAATCAATATCCCCAAGATAAATCAGGGGAATTTCCCTGCCTGCAGAAACTCTACGGTAGCGCTGATAACGAAGCTCAAAAGAAGCGCTATAGTCGAATATTTTATTTGTTTTAAAAGCACCTTTCGAAAATTTACGCATTGAAGCAAGCCAAACACGGTCTGGCCTAAGAAAAATGGCAGAAGCACTTTTTTTTGTAGACCGTACATCAAATCCCATGAATTTTTCCTGCCAAGGCAAGGTCTGCATTACGCACCAAAGAAACCCGGAAACAAAATAGCCTGCAAAAAGGCCGATCATGGCTCCACCAAGATTGTGCACCAAAGGCTGATAAGAAATTTCCGAAGGGGCCAACTGCAGGGCCATGATTTTTAATGCACCGAAAGACACTAAAAATATACCCACCATAGCGATGGCATCTTCAAACCCATCCGCAGCACTATCTTTCAAATGAATTTCAAGAAATTCAGCAGAAGGCTCGTAGAATCCTACGACAAAAACAAACGCCAACAACATGTTCACCAAATTACAAAAAGCAACAAACAGTCCCTCTTGATAAAAGGCATAGGAAACGATCAGCATCAATAAAAAAGTCGTAAAAAACAGCATCTGATCCCTACCAATAATAAGACCCAGAAAAAGAATTTACTTACAAACTCTTAAAATTTCTTGAATCGAGGTATTTCCTGCAACAACCTGCCGAAGGCCATCTTCTTGCAGATATTTCATTCCTGTTCTAACAGCTTCTTCTCTAATCGCTCCAACACTGGGATTATCGCGGATTAGATTTTTAATATTTTCATTAAGCACAAGCAACTCGTAAACTCCGGAACGACCGCGAAAACCCGTGCCACTACAGTTATTACATGGAGGAGAATCATCCTTTTCCTCAGGCTTGACTTCGGACTTAGATTTGTAAAAGAATTCATATTTATCTGGGGAAAGATTGAACTTTTTAAGGATTTCAGGGTTCGGCCGATATTTCACTTTGCATTTAGGACAAAGTATCCTCACCAACCTTTGAGACAAAATTGCACTTACCGAATTTGCAATCATAAAAGGGGCAACGCCCAGGTCAAGAAGCCTTCCAAAAGCGGTAACAGAATCGTTTGCATGAACGGTAGTAAAAACCATATGCCCTGTTTGCGCAGCTTGGCATGAAATTTCAGCGGTTTCCTTATCTCTAATTTCGCCGACATAAATAACATCAGGATCCTGCCTAAGTATGCTGCGCAGTTCAGAAGCAAAAGTTTTCCCTGCTTTGGGATTGATTTCGATCTGTGTTACATTTTCAATCTGGTATTCGACAGGGTTTTCAAGCGTAATAACATTTTTCTGAAAACGATCGATCTCGGAAAGACAGGCATAGAGGGTTGTGCTTTTTCCAGCTCCGGTGGGTCCGCAAACAATTAGCATCCCGTGCGGTTGGTTTACAATTGCCTCAATTTGATCTTTCAGCTTGTCGCGCATTCCAAGCTTTTTCAAACTACCCATTGATTTAGAGCCATCTAGAATTCTAAGAACCATCTTTTCTCCAGCGACACTACCCGCAGTAGCAACACGGAAGTCAAGAATTGTAGGCTTCTTGGATTTTTTAGGAGCATCTTCGTCGTTATCGCCATCGGGTTGATCAAATACCTCAGCAGAAAAGCTTCCGTCCTGAGGCTTACGTTTTTCAGAAATATCAAGATTTGCAAGAACCTTTAAAATATTAACCATGGCATCTCCCGTTTGCCTGGTCAAAGGTTCCCTCTGATTCATGATGCCATCGATACGAAACCGAACCGACATTTCTTCCTTACCTGGCTCCAAGTGAACATCTGTGGCCCGCATTTGAAAAGCCTCATAAATCACTTCAAGGGAAACTTGATAGTATTCGGACTCCTCCACCCGGGATATTTTGGTATCGCCACCCGGTTTATTTTTGTCTGAACTTTTCCCGATAAATCGAATCGGAATATTTTTGGCTTCTTTAACGCCTTCGGAATCAAACCTCATTTTGAGGTATTTTTCAGCGAGAGATTTTAAGTGCGCAGGTGTGAATAGCTTTTTATCTTCGGGCACTACAGCGTTTCTGGTGGTTATATAGACAACAACCGGTACGAAAGCGCCTAAAATCAACCCTGCAAAACCCAAAATAGGTTTTGGGGAACCCCAAAACACCAATCCGCCAACAAGTGCACCGCAAATAACAATCATATTCCAAAAACTTGCATCCAACCCAACATCGGTAGAATCTTCATCAACCCATGCGGACAAATGAATCCAAGCAGCATAAATAACGATGAAGAACCCGAGGGAATAAAGGTCAAAATAAAAACCTTCACCCCTAGGGAAAGGGCTTGCCCAAAGTTGGATTAGATTAAAAATATCAATCATCAGGTAAAATTCTCTTAGTCAAAACTAACGGGCTGGGCGGTAGTTTTGTCTACAGTATAAAAATCAGATGATTACAGAATCCCAGGTGCAGCAACCCGAATTCCTTTAAATGCCATTTTCAACTGTTCTGGGTTCGGTGCATATTCAAGTGCAGTTGCTTTATCGATGTCACCATTTTCAACGAGTTGCCTAAGGCTTTCAGTGAAGTCCTGCATTCCTTCTTGATATCCAATTCGAATCGCATCAGGGATTTTACTATCTTCAGAATCGATAATCAGTTTACGAATTGTCGGGTTAACGATCATGATTTCATTCGTTGGAACCCTACCTTTTTTAAGACCTTTGACCAATTTTTGGGCAATGACCGCTTTGAGATTATTGGCGAGCCCCTGCCTGACCGCGCTATGTTTTTCGGGTGGAAAGAGGTCAAGAATACGATTGATCGTAGTACCTGAAGAAGCTGCGTGGATAGTTCCAAACACCAAGTGGCCTGTTTCCGCAGCATGAATTGCAGCTTCAAAAGTTTCCACATCGCGCAACTCACCCACAAGGATTACATCAGGATCTTGTCTAACTGCATCCTTTAAAGCTTTGTGCCAATCCATGCAATCAAGGCCAATTTCGCGCTGATTGAAATAAGCTTTTTTGTCGCTAAATGTGAATTCAATAGGGTCTTCGCATGTTAAAATGTGCAATGGTTCTGCTTCTGCAACAAAATCTAGCATAGAGGCAATTGAGGTGCTTTTCCCACTCCCGGTAACCCCCGCAACAACAACCAATCCTTCACTGAATTTACAAAGCTTTTCAATAATAGGGGGAAGGCCCAAAGATTTAAAATTAGGAATTGTGTTATTCACTCTACGAGCTACCAAGGAGAGTCGACTTCTCTGCCTGAAAAGACTGACTCGGAATCGGCATTCATCCGCACCAATAACATAGGAGTAATCGACCCCACCCTCATCATCTAAAATTTTGCGCTTTTTAGGCTCTAGCAAAGGTAGCAAAAGCTTTTCCATATCTTGTTGGCTAAGTGGGCGCATCTCCATACGCGTAATATCCCCGCGTATTCGCATCATTGGAGGGCAACCAACTTTAAGATGAACATCCGAAGCTTCAAGCTTCATGGCCAATCTAAAAATCTTATTTACTTCGGGCTCTTTAGTTGCATCTGGCACAGCATGCACAGGTGCACTAATTGGAGCTGTAATTGCTTCTTTAGCGTGGGAACTTGTATCTGTAGATGCCATTGATATATCTCCATACTTTAAATTAAAGATTGAGTTAAATTAATCTTACACGAACACCAGCACTAGCTAGAAACTTTTTGGTATCTTGAATCCCATGCTCATTATAATGGAAGATACTAGCGGCCAATGCGGCATTTGCTTTACCAATAGTTAAAACTTCCTTCAAGTGTTCGGGGGAACCGGCCCCGCCACTTGCAACCACAGGAATACCCACTGCTTCGGCAACGGCCCGTGTCATTTCGATATCATACCCGTTTTTGGTACCATCTGCATCCATCGAAGTTAAAACTATTTCGCCTGCCCCAAGAAGTTCTACCTCCCGAGCCCAACTAACCGCTTCCAAGCCCGTAGGTTTCCGGCCCCCTTGGATGTGCACTTCCCATACTTCTTTATTGTTTTTAAAGACACGCTTAGGGTCAATATTGACTACCGTGGCACACCTACCAAACCTACCAGAAATTTGGCGGATGATTTCGGGATCTTTCACCGCAGCAGAGTTTATGCTGACTTTTTCAGCACCTGCTTGAATAAGCGTAGTCGCATCTTCCAGAGATCGGATTCCCCCGCCAACCGTAAAGGGCATAAAGATTTGCTCTGAAACCCGTTTAACAATATCGAGCATAATAGCTCGACCTTCATGAGTGGCAGAGATGTCTAAAAAAACGAGTTCATCGGCACCTTGTTCTTCATAATTTCTAGCGACCTCAACCGGGTCACCGGCATCACGAAGGTTCAAGAAGTTAACGCCCTTAACAACTCGTCCTCGGTCCACATCCAAGCAAGGAATAATTCTGGCAGTCAACATAATCTAATTATTTCCGATAAAAATCATATTAACAGCTAAAACAAGTGCACTTAAAATACAACCCTGCACAACTTTAGTCATTATTACAGCATTTGCATGACAAAATTAAAAATATATCAATATTTAACTAAACATTCTAAATCGTTGACATGATAATAGATATGGGTTAATCTAAGTACCATATATAGTTCCCACCTTGCAGGCAAAAGAAATAGGGGCAACCCATGATAACCTTGTACGGAAAAAAAAGTAATCTTTGTGATGGTTTGTTACGAAGAGATTTTCTTAAAATCGGGGGTATGTCTTTTGCGGGTCACAGCTTGGGATTAGCCCAAATCTTAGCGGCCAAAACTGATACTACTAATTTAAAATCCGGTGGCTTAGGCCATAAAGCAATTATCAATGTGTTTTTGGGTGGCGGCCCACCCCATCAAGATATGTGGGATTTAAAGCCAGACGCCCCTGTCGAAATCCGAGGGGAATTCAAGCCTATTTCAACATCTGTGCCTGGTATTCAAATTGGCGAAACATTCCCGCTAATTGCCTCCAGAATGCACAATTGTGTGGTTATTCGCTCTATTGTTGGCGCCCAAGGAGGCCACGATGCAGTACAGTGCATGTCTGGCTGGGTAAAAAATTCCCTTTCAGGAATTGGCGGTAGACCAAGTATTGGAGCTGCTTCCGCTAAAATCCAGGGGCCTGTTGATCCTTCTGTACCAGCCTTTGTTGGCCTTGCAGCTGATACAAAGCATATGCCTTGGTCAGATCCAGGCACATCAGGCTTTTTAGGAGCTGCACACAAATGCTTCAGGCCCGAAGGCCCGGGTATGAAAGATCTCCTTATTAAAAATGCAAACCTTACCAGCTTAGGAGACAGGCGCTCTTTATTAAAAAGCTTTGATAATCTCAAACGTAACTTAGACCACGGTGGCAATATCGAAGGCCTAGATTCTGCTCAATCGAAAGCCCTTGATGTTCTTACTTCCAGCAAACTTCTCGATGCTCTAGATATTAATAAAGAGTCTACCAAAGTTCGTGATCGCTACGGCGATGGCAAACCCTACAAGTTCCAGTTCGATGGCGCTCCTACGGTTAATGATCATCTTCTTACCGCAAGAAGGCTTGTTGAAGCGGGTTGCAGGGTTGTAAGCCTTTCTTACGGCAGATGGGATTCCCACAGCAAAAACTTCGATCTGGTTCGTGATCATGGACCCAAGCTTGATCAAGGTTTAACAGCTTTGATGGATGATCTCGAATACCGTGGGATTCTTGATGATGTGACTGTAATTGCATGGGGTGAATTTGGTCGAACCCCTCGAATCAATAAAGAAGCAGGCCGCGATCACTGGCCTCAGGTTAGCTCTGCCATTATGTTTGGTGGCGGCATGAAAACCGGTCAGGTTATTGGCTCAACCAATAGGCTAGGCGAACACGCGAAAGACCGACCTGTTACTTTTGGCGAGGTATTTGCGACCCTTTACCACAACATCGGCCTTGACCCGATGTATCACACGCTAATCGATCAAACAGGCAGGCCACAGCACTTAATAACTGAAACCCCAATGAAAGAAGTAATATAAAGCCATATAGGCTATACACTTAAACAAAGACGCAAGTTTTCATTATTCTTGCGTCTTTTTCTATAGGTTCTCATTACTTATAAATAAACTGAGGTTTCTTTGACCTTCTCTGTAACTTTATCTCTGCTTATTTTAATAACTACGGGCCAATTGCCTGCTGCAAAGGTCGCGCCCATTACTTTTAAAAACGAAACTCCTATTCCGGTACTAGTTCAGGTAAAAAGCATTTTCAACGGACAATTACTTCGAGACCGCCCTTATATTATAAAACCGGGCGAAACTTCGCCCCCTATTCAAATCCCGGGCACTAAATCAGTTAGTATAAGCGATTCAAAAAGCCCGCGCCCTTCAGTGCAACTTCCCCTTCCTCAAACCAACGAAGAATTACTTATCGCAATCGTTGGTACAGAAAAATCCATTAAGCTAGAGTTACGCAAACCGACTAATTAAACCCTGTATAACTCTTCAGTTAAAGCACATCTGCCATTGCAACTAAAGCTTTAATCTTTTGCTAACTTTCATAGTGAAATTTTTAACGATTTCGTGCACAATGCTTTTCTTGCCAATCTACAAAAAGTTGATTAAGCATTTGTTTTCTAAGAATCGGCCCCACAGTTAAACCAAATGGTACCTATAAAAATATGAATACTGATAACCAGAAACCAACAAAGGTCAGACACCTGATTCTTGGTTTAGTTTGTTTTCTTTCCATGATCACCTACCTTGATCGTGCTGCATTCCCCAATGCGCAAGTACAAATTCAACAAAGCTTTGGGTTTACCGATATAAGCCAGATGGCATGGGCCATGGCTGCCTTTAATCTGGCTTATGCACTTTTTGAAATACCGACAGGGTATTTGGGAGATGTATTCGGCCCTAAAACAACTTTAATTCGAATTGTAATTTGGTGGTCTGCCTTTACCGCAATCACTGGTCTTGCAGGACTTGCCTTTGGCACTTGGTTCTCCTTTGGCTTTGGCATGTTAATAGTCGTTCGGTTTTTATTTGGTATAGGCGAAGCGGGGGCATACCCAAATATTACCCGTGCACTTCATAACTGGCTCCCAGTAACCGAGCGTGGTTTTGCACAAGGATTAGTCTGGACATCTGCCCGCATCATGGGTGGGTTAACTCCTTTACTTTGGCTCATTTTCGTTATCAAGCTTGAGATTTCATGGCGCATCGTTTTCTTTTTCTTTGGTGCGGTTGGGCTTCTTTGGTGCTTCGCATTCGCAAGAATATTTATAAACAACCCGAATGAACACCCCGCGGTGAATGATGCTGAAAAAGAACTTATTCTTAAAGATAAAGTTGGTGAGACTGAACAAGCCCACGCCCACATTCCATGGGGGAAACTTTTTGCGAGCAAGAACATGGTGTTTTTGTGTGCGATGTACTTCTGCTTAAATTTCGGATGGTATTTCAACCTAAACTATTTACCAGCAATTATGAGCGAACAATTTCAGGTAAAGTCTGATGATTGGCTCGGCGCGCTTTACAAAGGTGGCCCACTGCTTTTAGGGGCCTTTGGCTGTTTTATCGGCGGCTTTGCAACCGACTGGTTTTTAAGACAAGGAAAATCAAGAACTTGGGCCAGACGAACGCCTGCAGTTTTTGGAAATATCGCTTGTGGCTTGTGCTATTTTTCAGCGCTTTATTTCCTCAATCAGAAAGACGCAATGTTCTTTGCCATCAGTATTGCCTTTGCAGGGTTTTGCAACGATTTAACCATGGGGGCCACCTGGGCTACATGCCAGGATATTGGTCAAAAACATGCCGCAATCGTTTCTGGTACCATGAATATGATCGGAAATTTAGGCGGGTTTGTTGTAACCATTTTAACTGGAAAAATCCTCGAATGGTCTAAAACTAATTTCCGCATTGAAAACGCTATTGATAACTCTACCAAATTAATTGGTAATGAATTAGCTGCAGCACAACTCGATGGCTACCAATTCAATTTAGTTATGTTTGGCCTTGTTTACATGGTTGGTGCGGCCTTATGGTTTGGCATTAATGCAAACAAACCTTTATTGCAAGAAGAGTCCTAAACTAGCGGTTTTCCTAATAGTTAAAAGGCTGTTACTTATGCAAAAGTTGGAATTAAAAGATATACTTCCTTTGGATGATTTTGAATCCCAACGAAAAAAATTCTTTGAAAGCCATATCCGTTACATCGAAAAATATCGGAAAGTCAGATTGGGCTCTTCTATTTCACTTGTTTTTGAAAACAGGCAAACCTTGTGGTTTCGGGTTCAAGAAATATTCAGACTCACAAAAATTGCCGACCCAAAGGTTATGCAAAACGAATTAAATGTTTACAATAGACTTATACCGGAAACAAATACTCTACAAGCAGCATTCATTTTAGACCCGCAAAGTTCAGCGGATACGATTAATAGTCCTGCATTTTCTCTCAAGGATTTTAGGGGAGACAATCTTAGGTTGATTTTAAACAAGAGTATTCCTTGCGACCTTACCACGAAAAGGCCAGAAGATCTTTCCTTGGGGAATTCTCTTTGGATTCGTTTTTTTCTTGATGAAGAAGCAAAAATGATTCTTAAAGATGGAAGAACCCCTGCGAAATTCTCCCTTTCCTCAAACCAATTCTTAGCAGAATCTCACAATCTTCCCACAGAAATAAGAGAAAGCCTTTGGGAAGATTTGCAAAACTAAAAACTAGGATTTGGCAATATCAGCAACATCCTTAGAAATAGTCTCGCAGATTTTTTCGAGCGGCAAGTCATTCATTTGCATACCAAATGGGTTTTCAATTTCTACACCGGCCTCTTCAATCCCAAACATACCGAACCCAACCACTGCCACGACCAAAGGCGCTGCCCAATCCATTTCAGAGGCCAAAGCAAAAGGTAAAGTATAAAGGTAAATAAAAAGAATCTGTTTTATTAGGGATGCATAAACAAAAGGCAGGGGGGTTTTAAGAATTTTTTCGCAACCACCTTGGGCATCCAGCAACTTTATCACTTGCTCTTCCATGCGCTCAATAATTTGAATCGGTATTTCCCCCTTGTCTATTTCTTTTTTTATTAAAGCACTTAAAAAACTTGCTAGTATCGAGGGCGGATTGTTTGCAGCAATCATTTTTTCGTATTGCCTACCATTTAACAACGACGAAAGCATGTTGAAGTTTTTTGTTCCACGCAAATTTTCTTTAACACACACAACATATGCAGTAATCATAGTTGCGAACTCACTGGCACTGGATCCATATATTTTCGCCATCCGCGCCAAACTTCTACAAGTGTTTACCATCATTCCCCAATGGGAACGACCTTCCCAATAGCGAGCATTAGACGAGTTTGTTCGAAAAACAATGAGCAAACCAAGGGATGTGCCTAAAATCATATGCCCAATGGGGTTGAGTTTGGGAAGCCTCTCATCGAAAATCATAAATACATAATCATTAGTTCCGCAAACCAAAATACTAAATGTTGTCAAAAGCCCTACCCGCCCCAACACATGCGGAAGCACTGAGCCTTCAAACGAAAAAATGACTCTCCACCAACTATAACGATCGTATTCAATCACTGGTGATCTCAAAAGTTTAAGAAAGAATTAAACTAAAAGGTAATATCGAAAACCCAATGGAGTTCTAGCTTTTTACACTATCGAAAAATTTAGAAAACAAAAGTATAATTCCGATTATAGCCGCAACCAAAATAACACCCGCTCCAATAATTGCACCTAAAGGAATCTTCGACTTCTTCCTCATTTGAATCTCAGGAGCTTTGAACAGCATCGAACTCAGCACCTTGTTGCTTTGGTTTTCCAATCCATTGCTTTCAATAGCTTCAATCATCGCCACAACTTTTCTTGCTGTGGCTGGCCTATCCGAGGGATCCTTGGAAAGCAATTTGGTCATCAACCCATACACTTCTTTTGGAAGCTTTTGGTCTAAATCATTAAGAGATGGAATTTCAGATTCAACCACAGCATGAAGAACAGCCAAAGTGTTTTCTTTTTCAAATGGAATTTTACCGGATAACATACGATACATAACGCAACCCAAACTAAACAAATCAGCCCGCTCGTCCAAGGGTTCGCCGCAAATCTGCTCGGGTGCCATGTAATTGGGGGTGCCAACAATCATCCCTTTTGCAGTGAGTGTACTTTCTACTTCGGTCGACTTTGCAAGCCCGAAGTCTAATAGCTTTACCCTTTTAAAATCACCACCGGGGCCACCAGCTTCAAGCCATACATTGGCAGGCTTGATATCCCGATGGATCAATTTTTTCTCGTGCGCTACTGCAAGACCCAACGCCATTTGTTTGGCAATTTTAAATACCACAGGAATTGGCAACCAGCCATCCCTTTTTAATTTCTCGTCAAGGTCTTCACCTTTCAAATACTCCATCGCCATGTAAGAAACGGAATTATGAACACCAACCTGATACACCAAGCAAATATTATCATCTTGTATGCTGCTTGAAATTTTCCCTTCTCGTTCGAATCTCTGGCGAAATGATTCATCCGTTAATTCAGGTCGAAGCACTTTTAAAGCAACTTTTCTACCTAATCTTCTATCGTCGGCTTCAAAAACGATCCCCATACCACCTTCACCCAGTACACGAATCAACTCGTAATCACCTAAGCAGCCAATACCACCCGGTTTGGTTGGGGGCTCAAGAAATGCATATGCTGGTTTTAATAGGGGAGTTATGGCTTTTTGCTGGGTCGAATACAAAGGATTATCTGTTTTTTTCTGCGCGTTATTTTCAGGGTTTTGCATCGCTGATACAGGAGCAATAGATGAAGCTTTCGCATCCGCTTTGGTTCCAGGTGGTATTGGCCCAATCCCCTGATTTTCTTGACCGACTTTTTCTTTAAGAATTGTAGTAAATGAAACCCTGCACTTGGGGCACATTTTCACATGCGACTTAAGAGTCTCAATTTCATTCGCAGATAACTGATTATAAACACATTTTTTAAGCTCTTCTTGAGTCGGGCATTTTAAAATTTGATCACTCATTCCTTAATACCTTTTGAACCTTTTTGTACTGTCTATATTTTTTAAAAGTAAGCTATTATGATTTCATGCACAACATATTTATATTTAACATTTATTTATTTTATTGTTGTCACTTTGCTTGAAAAACCTTGCTAATTATGACTATAATTTGGGCTGATAACAACATAGTCCATTTATAATTAGGAATCACTGTAATGACAAGAATAATCGAAGGGGTTTTTGGCTTTCAAAAACGTGTTTTTGCCGAAAAAGAAGAGCTTTTTCAAAAACTTGGAAAAGGTCAGAGCCCGCTTGCTCTTTTTATAACATGTTCAGATTCAAGAATTAATCCAAACCTTCTAACCCAGACCGAACCAGGCGAGCTATTTATTCTCCGAAATGCAGGAAATTTAGTCCCCCCACATAACCATTTTTCAGGTGCTGAAGAAGCTACTGTCGAATACGCAATCAAACACTTGGGCATTCGTGACATTATTCTTTGCGGACATTCCAAGTGCGGTGCAATGAATGGACTTATTCAAAGCATTATGGGTTTATCAAATAATGATGTCATGCCTGCTGTGACCAAGTGGTTAAGCTACGCCACCCCAATCGCAGATGATGTCCGGTCTAAATTAAATGAGTTATCAGGAGATAAGCTTTTAAACTACACCATCGAACGAAATGTTTTGCAACAAGTTGAAAATTTAAAAACATTTCCCTCTGTTAGAGAGGCCTTAGATAAAAACCAACTCCGAGTTCACTCCTGGGTCTACCAACTCGAAACTGGCGAAGTTATCGGTTATGACCCGGAAACAGATGCTTTTGTTTCGCTGGATAAGGTAAAAAGGCAAAAATTGGCAGATCTTAATCGTGCTGAAACCCATACTTTACATGGTTCAGATATTTCGATTTAATTTTGGTTCCAATCAAAATCTTTTGCTGCGGTGTTTGCCTATGAGCAAATATTTGAGAGAATGCCATTGTTATAGATAACTTTGGTCACCGTGGTAATTATTTTCAAATGGACAATCCAGTCCAAGATAATCTGGTTTTTGTTGCGGACATCGTTTTCGATCGCCCGTTACGAAAACCTTTCTCTTACCTAATCCCAAATGAGCTTTTTAACTCCATTGGAAAGGGCAAACGGGTCAAGGTCCCCTTGGGCAAAGGCAACAAGCCAACAATTGGATTTTGCGTAGAAACCAAACATATTCCTGCTGATCCCAAATTAAAATCGATATTTGCCATCATGGATGAAGAACCTTTGGTTTCAGCGCATCTACTGGAATTCACCAAATGGATAGCAGATTATTATTTGTGTGGCTGGGGGCAGGTACTTCAGGCGGTAGTCCCTGTCTGGGTACGATCTGGGGCTACCACTCCCAAAGTTTTCTTTGTGGATTTCAGCGAAAAATTTCGCATGTCTTCTGCAACTAAAAAATTCAGCACCCAACAAACCCGCATCTTTGAACAACTTCACCTGCACCACCCCATTGCCATCAAAGAACTTTGCATAAAATCAAGCTGTAACCCAAGTGTGGTTAATCGCCTCATTGAAACAGATTGGTTAATAAAAACTGCAATCGACGAAGATCAGGCTTTTTTTGGCGCTTTGCAAACAATCCCCTTAGATCCTTCCATCCATTTAAATGATGAACAAATCTCGGTTTCAAAAACAATCACTGACCAAGTTCATTCGAGCAAGTTTTGCACTTTCCTTTTACATGGCGTTACCGGAAGCGGCAAAACCGAGGTGTATCTCGAAGCCATCGAAGCTACCATAAAAAATGGCAGACAAGCCATTGTTATGGTTCCTGAAATCAGCCTTACGCCCCAAACTGTTTATCGCTTCAAAAAAAGGTTTTCGAAAATCGTAGTGCTTCACAGCAACTTACGGGAAGCAGAGCGGGGGAAGAATTGGAAGCTGGTTGCAGAAGGAAAAGTGGATGTGGTGATCGGCCCCAGAAGTACAGTTTTTGCGCCGTGCCCAAATCTAGGCCTGATCGTTATTGATGAAGAGCATGAAAACTCATTTAAACAAGATAACACACCAAGATATCATGGCAGAGATATTGCAGTTAAACGGGCCCGGATGCTTGATATCCCGATTGTTTTGGGCTCTGCAACACCTTCCTTTGAAAGTTGGCACAACGCCTGCAAAAACAACTATAAAATACTCACCCTCTCAAAACGAGTTCGCGATCTGCCCATGCCCCCAGTTTACCTTGTGGACATGAAAACATCACCTCCAGCCTCTCCAAGCCTTCGCGGAATGATCAGCGAAGATCTCCAAAAAGGCATGAAACGGGCCCTAAGCCAAAACGGGCAGGTTATGCTTTTTCTCAACCGCAGGGGCTTTCATACCTTCATCCAATGCCCTACCTGCAAAACCGTCGAAAATTGCAAGCACTGCGACCTCGCAATGACTTTCCACAAACGAAAAAACATACTCCTGTGCCATCATTGTGGCGATGAAAAAAAGCCTGCAACCCGATGCGAAACTTGTAAAACTGAAACCATCCAGTTCAAAGGTATGGGCACCGAAAAACTCGAAGAAGAAATCACCAAGCTGTTTCCTGACAAAGTCATCAGGCGGATGGATTCTGATTCAACCACAAAACCAGGAAGCCATGAGTATATTCTTAGCGCCTTTAGGGAAGGTCTAATTAATATTCTTGTGGGTACCCAGATGATTGCAAAGGGGTTGGACTTCCCCAACGTGCTATTAGTGGGGGTAATCAATCCAGATACCGGCATTCATATTCCGGATTTTCGCGCATCCGAAAGAACATTCCAACTTCTCTCTCAAGTTGCGGGAAGAACAGGAAGAGGCGACAAACCCGGGATGGTCTATTTCCAAACCTATTATCCAGAGCATCCTGCGATTGTTTCTGCTGCAAAACACGATTTTATTTCTTTTGTTGACGAAGAAATAAAGCACCGTCAATCCCTGTTCTTTCCACCATTCTGCAGGTTGGCACGGATCGTAATTCGTTCAAAATCTGCGGAAGCCGCAGCCACTTTCTCTGATGAATTAGGCGAGCAACTTCGTCTTGCAACAACCGAAATAAAAGGCTCGGGAAAGCTTAAAATACTTGGCCCCACGGAAGCTCCTGTTTTTAAACTCAAAGAATATCATCGTTTCCATGTGCAACTTCATGCAGAAAAACACACCTTACTTCACCAACTCATTCAAGTCGCACTCGGAAAAATGAAACCCATTTCAGGCCTAGAAGTGATCGTTGATATCGACCCCTACAATCTTCTTTAATAAACCTTGAAAACGAAAAGAGCCACCCTAAAAAAGGATGGCTCTCTTTGTGTTTTATTTTGTGACTATCCGTTACCAGTAGCGCAACTTCCAGTAATTATGCTTGGTAGCAGTTTGGCTAAACCACCAGTGGCCGTCATCCCATTCCAACTTTACAGAGCGCCAGCCTAAAGGAACTTTGGGGAAGGGGTATACGGGGCCAATGAAGGGCCATGCGCTTGCAGGATAAGCTTCGGGGTAACCCACCCTAGAATAATTGTTGTGGGGGGCATAACTTGGCCATGCATAAGGAGGCATCTTAGGTGGATTCATATCGTACGAATACGATGCGCCACTTTGCCCCACGGGAATTGGTTCTGGAATCATCTGGCCTGCGCCAGGCGCAGACATTGGCCTCATGCCCGAATTAATTGGCATGTTCCCTGATGCACCAGGAAAAGGTTGGGGCATAGGTACTTGGGCGGATTGAATGATAACATTAGCGCTAGGTTCTGGAAGAACTTGCAGTTTATCAACAACCTGAATTAACCCGCTGGTTTGCCTAGCAACACTTAGTGCTGAATCTTTTTGGGAAGAGGTACCTACCACGCCTTCAAGTTCTGCATTTCCACCTGAAACTTTAATCTCAATTTTGAAATCATGAAGTAGACCACTTTCCTGCAGCCTTTTTGCAATCTGGTTGGCAAGGTTTTGATCCTTGACATCTGCAGATTGAGTGGATGATTTTCCAATAACTTGGGGGTCCAAGGTTGATGGAATTTGTTGGGAATAGCCAGCGCTTGAATTCATCAAGCCTAGTAACGCAGGAATTAAAAAAATTCTTTTACCTAACACGGGTGCATCCTCCTGATGACAAAGGTGAGTCTTCAGAGAACAATGCAACATAAGAAACATGGATGCAAATCAGGCGGCTGAAATTCTCCTAAGAACCTAATGGGCGCAGCTTAAAAATCATTCCAACCGATACAAATTGCCGAATCGTCATCACCCCTTATTAACTAAGCTTTTCAAGCATTTGCTGCTGGTTTCATGCTTATATATAAAGCCAATGCGTTGACTTCTGGGCTTTTCAGTCCTATATTTATATCATTGGAAAAGATGCACTTGTAGCTCAACTGGATAGAGCATCGGTCTACGAAACCGAAGGTTACAGGTTCGATTCCCGTCAAGTGCACTTCCAATTTCTCCCTGTAAAACCCTATATTTCAAAGCTTTTATAACAATTTGGGTGGCCCTTTCTAGAAGTCCACCTGTATCACCCAATCTCATCAAATTGCAGCCAATATCAGAAGTTTCGGCCAATTTTAGGCCAACGGGTGGGCCAATAGCGTCATTAGTTTCAATAGATTGACCGTCTTTTAATGAAGTTGGTGGCCCTGAAATAGCGAGACTGGGCAGGCGACCCACCGCCGCCGCCATTTCTGCCGCACCGGCAGTTTTTGCATAATTACCAAGGGTTGTAACTGGGCTTTTATGCCTTGCCAATTTTTGAACCTGCTGCAGTGGTACCCCCGAATTTAAAAGCTGCGTTACAAAGGTGGTTCGCTGGGCATGAAAGTCAGCAAATAGCCCTTGGCTATCCTTCCAGCGCAAAAAATCATCAGCTTCACGGATCACCCGTTCTTCAGGAGTGGCAGACTTTTCGACGTAAAGTTTTCTGGCGTAGGCCATGTCGATTTTAAATCGTTTCCCGGATTGCCCACGATGGTACTTGCCAGCAAATAGTGGGGTATTGGCAGGCTTGGAAGCCAGCCATTCCGGTAGGACCTTTTGTAATCCTTCATTTAATTGCAAGATATCGGTACGCTTCCCTTTGGAATGTTTGGCGAAGATTGTAAGAGTGTTATTAGTTAAATTAAAATTTCCCTTGGTCAGTGAACAAAGCTCCTTATCTCTTAGCCCAGTTCGAAGGGCAAGAAAATACATCATCGCTCGGTCTTCAGGCGGGCGCTTCACTCTTGGATCGGCCTTCGCCTGATGCGTGGCCCAAATTAAGAACGCTGATTCTTCCACCGAAAGAGCTCGGCGACCATGATGTTCTTCATGCTCCGAAAGTTTTCTGAATTTTCCTGCGAGGGGATTAACGCCAACAACCTCATTCTCGTGAAGGTAATTACAAAAGGCTTTCAGCGCCGTTGTGTATCGGTTTACCGTCCGATTACACAATTTTTTCGCTTTAAAAAAACTTTGTGCCCGATAAGCGGCTTTCCTGTTAATGTCCTTAAAAAACACAGCACGAATGGCTTTAAACAGTTTTCGTAATTTTACCTCTTGGTCTTTGGCATGGCCTGGGCTTTTTTGAGACAAAACTGTGACATAATCCTTCATATGTTCCAGCAATGGTTTTTGCTCGCCGTCTTCAAACGGGTCAGCAAGCCCACCTTCTCGTTGGGACGCCTTTTTGACAAGGGCCAGCAATAGTTGCCCGCTTGCAGTTTTATCAGTCGTTAAAGGAACTCTTTGCCATTTGCCGTTTGAATCCTTAACAAGCCCGTAATATTTTGAAGTCTTTTTTACAACTGTTTTTCCATTCACTGTTTTTTTAAATTTGCGTTTGAAAACTTTAGACACGATAGTTCTCCTTCCAATTGTTCATCAGATTCAGCTGATAACTTGGATATTAAAAATTATAAACAGTTCAACCTGACCATCGAACGAATTAACGAAATAACGAATTAACCTCGGGAGCTAAACCTCCAGTTTTCCGCAGGCCGGCCACCACCATAGCATTTCACCGTCGTCGAGTTTGCCATTCCTTTTTTCTGCAAACTAGCAAGCGCTACAAGAATTTCAGTAGCAGCACTGTTTCGGCCCAATCCATTGGAAATTTCCGTGCGAGAAAGCCCCCGAACTCCTGCGGCCCTAAGCAGTGCTAAGATTTTTTCCTCTAGGCCCGCTTGGACGCCGCCAAAAATGTAGTCAGCACTAGCACGGGCAAATGCCCACACTGCAAGCGCCGCTTTCAGGTGAGCGACCTCCACAACATCCGACTCACTGAGTAGGGCATAAATCATGGAAACCCGTAATGCCTGCGCCTCCGCACGGTTCGTAGCATCGCCAACGGCGCCTTCATTCTCCTGCGCCAATTCGCCACGGTAGGCATCTGCCCAAAGGTCTTTTGCATCTAAAGAAAACTGCATTTGGCGCACCCGACCACTTTCCAAAAGTGCTTCGCCTAGCCGTTTCCCGAATCCTTGGAGCTTCGAAAGATCACCCCCGAATGGCAATAATTTTGAACGGCGCACGCATAACCAAAGAAAACGATTTGCAAATCCATTACTAATATCTGATGCCGTTAAAAGCTTTTTTAGTTCATTCAAAGTTATGTGGCCAACAACGCTGCCGTGCAGGCCGGTGCAAGTGAAATGACTATTTTTTGTAACTACCTCCAAGCGTTTACCGTCCCAAAGTTTACGGATTATTTGGCTCAGATTGTTTCCGGAACGGCTGGCATTTTGCAGCACCATACCAAATTCCGGTTCATCTATAAAAAGCCGCTTGTCATCGGTTAGTTTGGGTCGATCGCCCATGGCTTTTTGAACTTTTGAATAGTTTGGTTTTTCATTAGGTGGCGGCGTTTCACCGTCGCCGTCTCTCGCAAGCCAAGCAACGCCTTCGCCACTGCTCAGCCCAGAAACTCGGTGTTCATTGGTCCAATCGGGGTCGGCGTGAGAAAACAGAGCTTCGACCAAATCGCCCGAGGTGCCTTTTCGAGCTTTAGCCGATTGCCCCACCAGACAGCAGAACAAGTTCGCCCGGTGGAGGGTCGCCCCCACTGGGAAAAATGCCCCTCGCCCACAGGCGTTACCAAAACTTGTCAAAATGGTTAGAAGCAAAGCCACGGGGTCGGATTCGCTTTCCGGTGCCAACGCATTCACAATCTCACCTGCAAGCCCCTGAAAGGCCAAGGGATTTAACAACGGCCAAAGTTTTTCCGCAGGCAGCGCCAATTTTTCAATATCGACATTGTTTTTAAACATAAATTTTTCCTCTAAAAATTGTTAGTGTTACTAGTACGGAAACATGCCGTCATCGTTGGGCTTGGTTTGTTGGTCAGGGTAGGGCGGTTTTGGTTTCGGCTCACGCAATCTTTCCCGGCGGGCATAATCGCACTCGCCGGGGTATGCGCCCCATGATTGCTTTGAAAGGACTCCGTAAAGTCGCCCAATGTTGGCACTAAGTCCGTCCTGGGTGTTTTCGCTTTCGCTCATTTCGCACCGGCCTTTTTGATGGCTTCCCAGCGCTCACGGTCAAGGCAGCCGGCGGCGACCCAAGCTGCCAACTCCTGCCGGTTCCAAAAAGTGCCGCCCCCAAGTTTAATTGCGTTTGGAATTTTTGCGGAAGCGTGAAGCCTCCACCAAGTCGCAACGCTCCGGGAGCAATAAGCCGCCGCCGCTCTTGCATTCATCAAGGCAGAATCAGTCATAAATCTCCTCCTATAAAGAAGGCGCACAATTGCGCCCAAGGATAAATGACGCGCGTATGGTCTTGGATGAGTTTTGGGGGCTGTATTTTGAGAGGTTTTACGACCGAACTAGACTTTATTCGACCTAATCCTATTGCTGATATAGGGATAAAATTTTCAGCCATTTTCTGGCAATCCAGCGATCTGGCTTCACCTGCAATAAGATTTTCTATTGCTATTGCCGGGGCCTGTGCTGGTACTGGCAAGGACGGATGCTTTGACGGTGTTCGGGGTGCCAGTGAGTTCGGCGAGGAGGTTCGCGGCGGTTGCAACGGCACCGGGGGTTGCCCCGATGCCGCTGCCAGCTTTTTCTGCTCTTTAATTTTCCAAACGGCTTTATCAAGAGGATTGGTACTCAGAATGCACCACCCTTCCCAAAGATAGAATCGATCACCTTCGCAATTTCATCTAATATTTTATTTTTAAAGTCTATCTCCTGAGTTGTTAATGGTTCATTGATTTTCGAATCATCAGGCAATAAAGGCAGCCACTCGTCTTTCCCACGCACCCACATAAGGCGTACATAGTCCTCAATTAATTTATCTTTTATATTTTCCCAGCGAAAAGGGTCATCCCTAAAAGGATTATTGCTAATAGCATGGTTGCCAAAAGGTTCATCCTTAAATGGTTCATCCTTAAATGGTTCATCCTTAAATGGTTCATCCTTAAATGGTTCATCCTTAAATGGTTCATCCTTAAATGGTTCGTCACCAAAAGGGTTATGAAAAGGTTGATTGTAAAAAGCTTTTTTAAAAGAAGCTTCATTGCTAAAAGCTTCATAGTAAAAAGCATCATCCCGAAAATTTGAATCCATAAATAACTCCTCCGTGGCTATTAAAGCCAATTGCCGCAGCGCTCTGTTGGCTGCGTTAAAGGTGTTATCAGGGGGAAACGGAATACGGAATAAATACGGGGCAATTATTCCGCAAGATTTGTTATTAAGAGCGTGATTTAACCGAAAAAACAAAGGCAAGAATTGTATGCGGAAAAATTAAAAGCCTTGACTAAACGTTAATTCCGCAGCTTAATGTCGCTTTTGGACACGGTTAAGAATGCGCTTGCCTTTTTTGAAGTCTACCTTGGGCTTCTTTTCCTTACAGAATTGCTTGAAACAAACCCCTGCGGATTTTGCATTGTCCCAAGCCTCAGCAAAAGCCTGATCAGCTATTGGGTCATACCTGCGCTTCCGGCCCGGCTTCGCTTTCGCCGGCGGCGTTTTCAGAAGTTCAGCCTCAGCTTTACTATTACTTAAAAATCCCTTAAGTGCCTTTTCTAATTCAGGGAGCAATTTTTCCAGCCCTATAGGGCTGTTTACATCCACAAAATCGTCATCAATCCATCGCATTAGCCTAATCATTGCACTGTTAGAAATATGCCAAGTAATAACATTTTTTAATATCCCAGGCTTTCTAAGCCAGTCTCGTAATTCAGTTAGAGTCATAGTTTTTTTAGAATTAGGGTTCATGCTTTCTTCCGGTCGCCGGTCAAATTGCGGTTGTTGTTTCGTCCACGACGGGGGCCATACTTTTGGCCCGTAAAGTTTCCCAAAGGCCAGCATGGTTCAGCAAAATATCCTTGAGGCCATGCCGTATCACCGCTGAATTTATGGCCTGCGTACTCATAGAGTTATGTGCATCCAACGCCCCCATGATGGCATTGGTAATTTCACGGTCAAGGTCGGGGGAATTAGAAAATTGCTCCTTGGTGTTGCTGCCCGCCTGCTGGCCCAATGTAATTGATTCAATCAGCTTGCCCTTAAGTACATCATTCACATAAACAAGCTTGTCCTGTTCCGATAGGTCGCCTTCAAACAACTCGTTTACCTTTTCGATGATCTGTGAAAGTAGCGCTTTTTCTTTTTCGTTGACGCCGCCGCTACCTACCCCCGTGATAGGATCGAGTTTTGGATTTTCTCCCTCACCAAGTATCATGGGCTTTTTTCCAAGGTTTTTGAGGGAGTATGCAGATAATTTTATTTTCGAAAGATCAATGCCTTCACGCTCTCTGCCAAATTCTAGTAATGGCACCAGTCTGCGGTAAAAGATTGCCCGCTTTTCAAGGTCTGTATTGCCGTAGTCGAAAATCTGTGAAAGAAACATGTAAAGCCTAAGGAATGCTCCCATATCTGCTTTAAACAAAACAAGCGCATCCAATTCTTCTTTAGCCTTTTTCTTGGCTTCTTCGTTCTTCTTTTCCAACGCAATCCGATATTCTTCCTGCGCCGATTTATAACGCTTCATCAACCGATCAACCACCGGCGTTATCGCCTCCACCAATTCGCTTTGCTTGGCGTTTGGCTTTAGTTCAACGACTACCACACGGTCTACCTCAAACTGATCGTAATGGCCTGCTGAATCAAGCTTGGTTCGCAGGTTGAAAACCAAATCGGGGTCTGTGGTCGCTGTCAGCTCTGCCGTGGCGTGGTAAGCTTTAAATGACTCCAACACCTCTTCGGCATCGTTGGTAAAATCAAGCACATATGTCCGATCCTTACCAGGGTAGCAGCGATTAAGCCGGGAAAGGGTTTGAACCGCCTGTATCCCCGAAAGCCGTTTATCTACATACATGGCGCATAAAAGCGGCTGATCAAAACCAGTTTGAAACTTATTCGCCACCAATAGAATCTGGTACTCATCGCCCTTGAATGCTTCACGAATATCACGGCCATTCAAGTTGGGGTTTAATATCTTGCTGTTTTCCGTGAATGGTTCGGGCCCCGATTCTTTATCGTCCACCTCGCCGGAGAATGCCACCACTGTCCCGATGCGGTAGCCATGCTCCTTGATGTATTTATTGATGGCAAGTTGCCAGCGCACTGCTTCCTGCCTGCTGCCCACTACAACCATCGCCTTGGCTTTACCCTCTAATAACGGCGCCACATGCATTCGGAAATGCTCAACCACCACCTCAACTTTTTGCGAGATGTTATAGGGGTGCAGCTTTATCCAGCCCATGATCTTTTTTAAGGCCGTAGTGCGTTCTACTTCCTTCTCATCATAATTTTTGCCATTATGTGCTAAGTTGAATGCCATTTTGTATGTAATGTAGTTTTGCAAAACATCGAGAATGAACCCCTCTTCAATGGCTTGCCTCATGGAATAGACATGAAAGGGGGCGGGGATATTATCTTTGCCGAGTTTTCGTGATGGATCAGGGCGGGTACCAAACAACTCCATCGTCTTGGCCTTAGGGGTCGCAGTAAAGGCGACAAAGCTCACGCCCGATTCGCAGGCCCGATTCGCCATTCGTGCAGAAAGAATTACATCTTCCCCACTAACTTCGGATCCATCTTCAACTTGTTCCTGTTCTTCAACGCCCAGGACTTCCTTTAACTTGGACGCCGCTTCACCGGATTGCGAGCTATGGGCTTCATCCGCAATAACTGCGAATCGTTTGCCTTCTTTGGTTACCAAGGTTGCCATTTTTTTGTAAAGGGCAGGGAAAGTTTGGATGGTACAAACCACAATCTTCTTATCACCTGAAAGGGCCTCTGCCAGTTTGGTGCTTTTGCTGCCATCTTTATTAGTGATGGTGGCAACGACGCCGGTGATGCGTTGAAAATCGAAAAGCGCCTCCTGAAGCTGTGAATCAATCACATTGCGATCCGACACCACCAACACCGTATCAAAAATTTTGTTGTTCTTAGCATCGTGCAACTCCGCCAGAAAGTGTGCACTCCATGCGATGGAGTTGGTTTTGCCGGACCCCGCAGAATGTTGGATCAGGTATTTGCCACCAAACCCTTCCCGTAGGACTGCCGCTTGAAGTTTGCGGGTAACATCAAGTTGATGGTACCGTGGGAAAATGATGGTTTTAATCTGCTTCTTTTCATCACGTTGGGTGATGAGATAGCGGCCAAGAATCTCGAGAAAGCTTTCCCGTGCCCAAACCTGCTCCCAAAGAAATGCTGTTCGGTGCCCACCTTTTGGATTGACCGGGTTACCTGCACCGCCATCATCACCCTGGTTGAAGGGAAGAAAAACGGTCGCCGGCCCGGCCAGCTTGGTACTCATCGACACCTGGCTATTACTTACCGCAAAATGCACCAGCGCCCCATTGGGGAAAGAAAGTAATGGCTCGGCAGGCTGGCCCTTGGGCTTGGGATTCCTATCCATGCGGTATTGGTCAATCGCATCTTCAATCTTTTGGGTGAAGTCGGTCTTCAACTCCACCGTAGCGACCGCCACCCCGTTTAAGAAAAGCACTAGATCGATGCTGTTTTGGTTTTGAGTTGAATATTTAAGCTGCCTAACAACTCGTAACCGGTTTGCCTGATAACGGGCAAGAATATCTGCATTAATTGCAAGGGCGGGCTTGAACTGTGCCAGAGTAAGCGGCTGTTTAAGGCCCAGTAGTTCAATACCATGGCGCACAACATCCAAGGTGCCCCGTTGGTCAATCTGGTGCCGTAGGCGGGTTAGAAGTGTTTCACCTGCCTGAGCCCCGTGGTTTTTGGTTAATATCTCCCATGCCTTGGGTTGCGTGTGTTGCACCCAGTCCAGCACATCG
This sequence comes from Gemmataceae bacterium, assembly GCA_044337875.1. Taxonomy (GTDB): domain Bacteria; phylum Planctomycetota; class Planctomycetia; order Gemmatales; family Gemmataceae; genus UBA969. Next base: position 34,167 of record JBIIMS010000004.1, on the reverse strand, counting down.
GCAGGGAATATGGCTTTTACCCGGTCATAGTTTGCCGCATCGCCCTCGGCATATTTCCACCCATTGGCGCCTAGGTATTCGCAAATCTCATCTTCAAATTTTATTTCGTTGTGCAGGCTCATTTGGCCTCCCCAGGTGTGCGCTTAAGTTTGTCCAGGGAATTACCATTTTTATCCCTCCACTCCGTCCAACCATTTGCGTTTCTGCCCATCAGGGCAATTGCCGCCATGCTGGGTGAACTAAAAAGGTGGTCTTTTTCAAATATAACTTTGTCGCCCTCTTGGCGCATTACCCCCGATTCAAGTAGTCTTTTTCGAAAACGCTCATCTGAAGTGCCAATGATGGAAGGGACATTTTTCAGCCTGCCGATTGAGCCATTAAGCACCACAAAACCTTCCGGGGTGTACAATCCCCGCCCATCCGATTCAGATGCTTTGCAATAAAACAGTTCCTCAACCGTTGAGGACACTGTGGGAGCGCCCACCGCATCAAAAACAGGATACCCCAGTGATGCAAGCAGGGTGCTACCTGTCTCAAAAATCTCAATGCAGTCTGCTTCCAAGGGGGCAGGCGTATGAGGCTTGCTGCCACTATTGCCATTTTCATCTGCATAGCGTCCAGCTTTTCTAGCAGCTTGCAGGCATTTCCATTCCAGAAATAGAGCATGGGTTTGGGTAAGGCTATGGGTTCGGGAAATGAGCACCAAAGCACGCTGCCAAAAATCTTTTTTATCATCTTTGTTATGGGCTTTCAGTCTTTCCCGCAGGTCGCCTGTCTGCCCGATATATACCTTCGGATCTTCTACCTCTCCCTTTTCGCCAAACAGGAAATAGAGTGCCACCTGGTTACTTTCAGGCATGGCCAGAAAGTCCTGCAGTAAGCTGCGGGGCACTTCTATCACCTGCACAATACGGGTGGTTATTTCTGCTATACGAATGCCCCGGGGGTCACCCCCAGGCAGAAAAATTTGAATGGTCTTAGGGGTGGGGTTCATGCGGTTTCCTTGGTGGTCATATTTCGCACATCAATCTGGCCGGTGACGGCGGCGGAGATAAGGGCGGTGCGGCGTTCTTGCAGTAGGTCGATGGCCCGTTGGGCTTCGGCGGTCAGGGTGTCGAATCGGGCCGTCTCTTGGTCAAGGAAGGCAGCAATGGCCGTTTGCTCAGCAAGCGGGGGCGCAGTAACCTGCATTCCACCAACGAACTCCCAACTGGCACGAGGCATCTTTGAACCAAAGGTCGAGCCATCGACGATGGCGATAAATTCTCGATTGAGAATCTGATATTGTGCAAAGCGGCTGTTTATTGTGGCTACTGGGCGCAAAACATGGAAGTCGCCGACGGCTTCGCCTGAAGACTCAGCCCTATAAGCTTTTGCAAGGTATGGGCGTAGTTTTCCAAACAGGATGTCGCCGGCATCAAAGGCAACCCCTTCACCTTGAAACTCGGTTTCGGTTGAAATAAAGCGGCCTGTCCAGCCCTCAATATTTTCCAAAGCAACCGGGTTGTCCCGCTTATCAGTTTTTCCCGTGAGCAATTGAAGGTTATGTTTCAGGCGTCTGACCTCCCAGTGTTCTGGCACATCGCCGAGCCATTCTACCCCTGAAGGCTTCATTTTTGCGCTGGGGTTCAGTCCTTTGGTGACGACATGGGAAATAACGGCTTGGCGTTTTTCCTTCAGCAGTTCCATCAGCCGCCGCTGCTCCGCTACCAGCCCATCAATCTTCGCCGTCTCCCGATCAAGGAAGGTAGCAATGGCGGTTTGCTCGGAGCCCTCAGGAACGGGTACAGCAATCGAGTTTATTGATGCTTGCGAAATACTTGCTTGGTTAATTGCGGGCTTAGCAAGCGACTCGACAACTTCCCGGAATATTGGTGAACGGATAAGCCAGTAAAGCCATCTAGGTTCGCTTTGGATTGATGGTCGTAAGACCAATAAATTCATACCTGCGTAAATCACTCTCCCGCCTGAGTAGACCGCGCAATTACCTATCATATTCAAACTGTTAATGTTTGAAAAAAGAATGTCACCTTTACGAAGTTTCCGATCTTCTCGAGCCTCATCAGCGTTTATGAATCCTAAGCGTGACTCATCGATGATACCGCTGGATATTGTTTCAATTCTTGTCACTGGAACGGTCATTTCTGTTTCATCAACTTGGGTCGAAGTTACTCCGCTAAAAAGTTCGCTAAGGCCATGCCTTAAAGAGTGCACATCCCAGTGCTCCGGCACCTCGCCTAGCCATTCCACCCCGCTCGCCTTGTATTTCGAATATTTCGGGAAACTCATTTGGAAAGCTCCCCGATCATTTTTAAAATCTGGTCGGTGCACTGCTTCAACTCACCATCAATCTCATCTAAAGACCTTGGCGGCTTGAATATATAGAAATGTCGATTGAACGGTATTTCATAGCCTACCTTGCTCTTTTCTTCATCAATATAAGCATCAGCAGCATGAGGTAGCACCTCACGTTTAAAGTAGGCGCTAATGTTTTCACTTAAAGGAATGTTCTCAGTATCTCTCAGGCTCGCATCGGGTTGTAGCTTCCCCTTCATCTTCCCTTTGGTGCCCAGCACCACCTTGCCCGCTGCATCCCGTTCCGGGCGTTCCACCGTTATGGTCGTGTAGCCAAAATCGGTATTCTTAAAAATGCGACTGATAGGTACACCTTCCCTGGTTACCTTCTTAAAATCTCCGAAGATTTTGGTTATATCGTCGATGTGCTCCGGGCTTAGTTCCTTGCGCTTGCTACCCAGACTTTTACGCATTTTCTGCCAGAAACCACTGGCGTCAATCAACTGTACCTTCCCTTTGCGGGCGTCTGCTTTGCGATTGCTCACAATCCAAACATAGGTACTAATCCCGGTGTTGTAAAACATATCTGTTGGCAGGCCGATAATGGCTTCCACCAAGTCATTTTCAAGGACATAGCGACGAATCTCGCTTTCCCCGCTGCCTGCGCCGCCGGTAAAGAGCGGCGACCCATTGAGAACTATGCCGAAACGACTGCCACCATCTACCACAGGTCGCATCTTGGAAATGAGATGCAGCAAGAATAAAAGTGAACCATCGCTAACACGGGGCAGGCCGGGGCCAAAACGGCCATTGAAGCCATGTTCCTCGGCTTCTTTTCGCACTTCCTTTTCAATCTTTTTCCATTCCACCCCAAACGGAGGATTAGAAAGCATGTAGTCAAATTGCTTGCCATGCATGCCATCGGCAGAGAGTGTATTGCCAAAGATGATGTTGGCAACGTCCTGCCCCTTGATGAGCATGTCTGCTTTACAAATGGCATAAGATTCGGGGTTAAGCTCTTGCCCATACATGACTAGGCGGGCTTCAGGGTTTTGCTCGGCAAGGTGTTCGCCTGCAACACTGAGCATGCCGCCGGTGCCTGCGGTGGGGTCGTAAAGAGAACGAACAACGCCGGCTTTGGTAAGAGCATCATCATCCTCACAGAAAATCAAATTGACCATGAGCCGAATGACTTCACGAGGGGTGAAGTGTTCGCCTGCGGTTTCGTTGGAAAGCTCTGCAAACTTCCGGATTAGTTCTTCAAAAACAATCCCCATCTGGGTATTGCTGACCACATCGGGGTGAAGGTCGATGGAGGCGAATTTCTCGGCGACCATGTAAAGAAGGCCGGACTTGGCCAGCCGATCGACCTGGGCATGAAACTCGAAGTTTTCAAAAATATCTCGCACCTCAGGGGAGAAAGCCTGGATGTAGGACCGGAGGTTTTCGCCGATATGATCTTGGTCCCCCATGAGCTTCTTCAGATCCAATGGCGAGGTGTTGTAAAAAAGCTGGCCCGACTTCCGTATTAGGAAAGGTTCAGGGTTGATCTTAGCCTGGGTGCGCTTTTCTAGTTCAGCAAGAACCGCAACCTTGGTGGGTTCTAATACGCAATCAAGGCGCCTAAGCACCGTGAAGGGGAGAATCACCTTACCATATTCGGATTGTTTATAATCGCCCCGGAGCAAATCCGCAACGGACCAAATGAAAGAAGATAGATTCTGATCAGCCATAGGGCGCACTCAAGTTTCTTAAAAAATCAGGGCTACAAAGCCATGCATTAGTTACGGAATTAGCAACGATGGTATTATCTAAGTTTGAAACACAAATGTCATTTACTTTCATTAAATAATGTCACCATATTCGGTGCAAATTAGATGGATTGAAATAGGTAATTGCCTATGAAACTAACATCAAAAGGGGTTTTTACCAGCTCGGCAGGCCAGAATTAGAGCATGCAGGTCATTTTTAAGTAGGGACCAAGTTATAAACCAGAGGTTTTAAATGTGGCAAATATAAAAATTACGCAAAAAGTGCTCGAAGAACTATACGAAGCCATCGCAAAAGGCGCCAACCTTACCGATGCTGCAGGCTTCATCGGCGTCAGCAGGCAGGCAATTTACACCCTTCTTCATAAAGAACGGGCCAAGCCTAATTCAAAGATACTTGACAAAATCGAAGCATCTAGGGCCCTATTTAGAAAATCACTACAAGACCGAATTGTTGCCCATGGCAAATCATCTTGGCAGGCAGCAGCTTGGATCCTAGAACGCCGCTACCCAGGGATGTTTGGAAAAAAAGATACGCTGATGGCTAAAGAACTAAAAGAGTTACGGGAAGAATTGGGTGCCATAAGGGCCGAGATAGGAAACCGGCAGGGCAGGTAGACGCCGGCCGCCGGCTTTGTAAATTTAGTTTTCAAAAAAACTTAATCGGGCAACACCCACGACTCGCTTATTAGATTCGTTATTGAAACTATGGCACCGCTGTTTTGGGACTGATTCATTGACTCCCCAAAGGGTCCAATATGTTTTATCTGAAGAGTCAGTGGATGAACCTGGCCATCCTGAAGTAATGCGAATATTCGCTTGCCCGCAACCGTTTCTTTGGAGACATAACCGTGGATCCTCTTACCATCCGCTGCAATCTCAATACTAAAGTGAGTACCTGTAGATTTACTATACTCGTAATTGTAGTAATTAGCCAGCTTGCATGATGTTCGAAAGGCTTCGGGTTCACCATCACGCTTTGCGACAAATACTGGAAGTTTTATAGGGTTATAACCAAGTGATGCCTCCCAGTCGAGTTTGTATCCCTCACGTGTCCGAAAAACAACAATACCTCCAGTATTTTGCCTCGTATTGGTGTACGCTAAATCATCCCACTCGGCATTAAGCGAAACCCATGTGCCAACTGGAAAATCTTTTATTTCCTCGGGAAATATTTTTATATTCTCGTTCTTCCAGGGTTTATAATTTTTAGCGTACGCCTCTTGCATATAGGGCCTGACCCGTTCACCGAAGCGAACAAACTGAATCCGATCTTGCCATTTTGGCGCCATGAGATAGGACCGCAGAAGGGCAACTGCTTCAGATTCAGATTTCAACGGGGGTTGCGAAGTAGTATTTAGTTGTGCGGTAGTTGCGGGCAGGACAATTGGTGTTGGCGGACCCTTAGATGTTTGAATGTTAGACTTAGTAGATTCCGCTTGTGAATCTACTTTAACTGGTTCACTCTTCTTGGAGCAACCCCCAGTAAATGAAACTATTGTAGCGAAAACATACAACAACAAAAAACTAAGAACTCGCTTCATAATTCACCTTACCCAATGAGGCAATGACCTTATTCCAAAAAATCAACCAAAGAGAATTAAGCATAAGAAAATCTTATGCAGGCTTTTTAGATTACAATATAATTAAAGTTAAACAATATTAATTTATTTTTTTCTTAGCTTTACAACCCCGAGGGCAAGGCACCGGCAATCTCGCCGGCAGGCGGTGCAGCATTAATCCATTGTCCTGATTATCCAGAAAACCCAAGTTCTGAAGGAAATTTATTCTGGAGAAGGTAGGCCTAAATATCGACACTAATTTTCGGTGTCTTCATGCGGGAATTATTTCAAAAAGAATATGACACACAAAACAGTTTTAGATTTAAGACAAGAATGTCGACAAAAAACCCAATTTATCAACAAACCATCATCTATGGATTATTCATTTCGCTATTTAGCTTCTTAATAAAATCTTTAGTTTCTTTTTCCTTTGCATTATTATAATCACGCTGAATTTGTTCTCGTTCCCTATAATCCTGCTCTTTTAAAACTTTATTTCCTATGGATATCATTACAGCAAGAGTTATTAAACCAACAAATCCAAGCATTATTATTTTAGTACTTGAACTTTCAGTATCTTCTCCGCATTGAGGGCATTTCGCAGCATTTTTGGAAATTCTTGCTCCGCATGTTTTACAACTAACAAGAAGTCTTTCATTACCAAGACTATTGTTTACAACACGATTAGCCACTCCATCTAGTTGCACTTCTGTAGCTTTATTAAAAATTTCATTTAAATCAGGAATACTGCTTGGTTCAAACCATTCTTTAGGAGGCCAAGAGTCAGACACTTTATCCCAAGGTTGCAATTTTCCTTCTGATGCCATTTTTTTCAACTTTTCAAGAGTTGTAGGCCCATAAGTTTTGCCATTCATTTTGATATAATATTTTTTTTTATTTTCAGGTTTAAACATATTTGAATGCGGTGGATGCATGAAATTTACCTTAAATAGATTTTGCAATAATAATTTTTAATATGTTAGGCGAAACCACTTTTTTATCCCAAATTAATCACCAAAAAACTCAAAACCCAAGAATGCTCTTTTGGCTATAAACCTAAGATTTAACGAAGATTCTTAAAGTAACTATAATCTGAGTTATTTTTAATAAAAGTAAAAAAATATCTATTTTATTTAAACCCAACTTAACCAGCGTTGTGACAGAGCGACCACCGGAGACGGCGGTGGAAAATAAATAAGCCCCGAGGCTTAGCGATTCACAAATTGCCCAATACTACCTAACCAGTTTTTTCACCGTGAAGTTCGGCAAATTAGCCAATAGCACTTGATTAGCTATTTGAGAGAGGCTTTGCTTGCGCTCTAAACTTAACAGCGTTAAACGCAACATTACGGCGTCGGAAAGATGCAGGCCACGCTTGCTAAGCTTATCAGCGCTCTTAACATGTATCTGCAGAGTTTTTTTCTTATTCATTAGGATGCAATCCTATTATTGGGAAGGTGTTTATCCAATGTTGATTCAGCTATTTCGCTCATCGTCATACTAGTCTTCACCGACTCTAAGCGAAGCCTCACCATAGTGCTATCACTAAAGCAAAGCCCCGTCTGTTTCCATGCTGATGGAACCTTCGATTTATTCTTTTTATCCGTAGGCGACCGGTTATTTTTCTTCATGGCTACAATCTCCCTAGGTTTAATTAGCAACTCAATTATTAAGCAAAAACCCATTGATCCAATAGTCACAGCCGCGTTAATTAGCTAGCCAGTTTTTTTACCTTGAACACCGGCGGCGGCGGTGGCATATCGACCCGCTGTTCAGATTATCCAGAAAGGCCAAGTTCTGACGAAATTTATTGCCCCTTCGGGGAAGCTTCCTAATACCAAAGCAGCAAGCAGTAAAAGAGGCTAAACAGTAATCACGGAGTCCTAACCAAGCGGAACCCGCAGACGCCGGACCTATTATTAGGCGAACTGCGGTACTGCCGATCGGAAGACCGAGTAAACTCTACAACATTACCGGAACAACCGCCCCGCATCACACGTTTTTCTCCCGTCGCTGGACCCTTCGGATCCGTTACAGCATCCGCTAGGTAGTTTCCATACCAATCTTCACACCACTCCATGACACTCCCATGCATGTCATACAGACCAAACGCATTCGGCTTGTAACTCCCTACCGCTTTATAGTTTAAGCCAACGCCACCAACATTTGCATCTTTAGGCGTGATCTTTGCTCCAAACGAATATGCTGTTGTTGTTCCAGCCCTGCATCCATATTCCCACTCAGCTTCCGTTGGAAGCCTGTAACCACCATTCGTTTTCGTGTTTAACTTCTTTATAAACTCTTGGCAATCCTCCCACGATACATTCGTTACTGGCAGCTTCCGCCCCTTGTACCCACTGGGGTTGTTACCCATAATTTCAAACCATTGCTCCTGAGTTACCTCATACTTACCCATATAGAATGGCTTCGTTAAAGTTACTTCATGCTGAGGCAATTCATTCGTAGGAGGCCTTTCATTACTGAAAGGACCAGGTGGATTCGCCCCCATCTTGAACTTCCCTGCGGGGATTAACACCAAATCCAAATTTACCCCTTTTTCAAGATCAACAACCTCGACCTTCCCGGGCTTTACTTCTTGTGCCATTACCGTTTCCGTACCCACCAAACCTAACACCATGGCTATTCCTATAATTCTTTTCATCTCTCACCTCTGGGGATAAAGCAAAACCGTATTATCTTAACTTTAGGGTAATGCGTTTCTGGGGTCTATTTTAATCTTAACCGTGTTCTAAAAACCTCGGGCGCTTCAGCAGCGATTTTAACATCGAAGGGATCCCAAAGCCTCTTTGTTTAACCTTAACAATTTAGCACTTTAGTTAAAAAAAAACGATGGTGATTAAGATAAAGCTTGTTACAATTTACAAATTTAAGTAATAGGCAATCCAGCGGGGGCATCATGAGCGAATTATTGAAAGCAGTAGAAGCAGCGGCTCACAAACTTGCGTCAACGATGGCGGCGAGAGATGTAGTACAGCGATCACTGGATGGGATAATAGCGGAACAGGAACGCAGGGCGGCGGCGAAAGCGGCGGAGCAGAAGGCCAAGGAATTACAACCACCTGCCATGGGTAATTTATCATAATCTTTTTTTCGGCACCAATTCTTGCATAACCAAAATCTAAATAGAAAATATTTTTAGAGGTTTTACCATGACACTTACGGACTATATGAATCTGGAAAAATTCCCAACGACATCGCAAAAGGGCTTATCTCCGCAAGAACAATTGCGGCTCGACGCCTTCAACTATGATCAACTGGAGGAAGCGATAGTGGCTGGCCACCAGATGGATGAAGAACAAATACAGATTCGCAAGGAACTGCAAGCCAAACGCCCGTGGATGGCGGAACTGACTAGGCAGATAGCGGCAGCAATAAACCTCGATAAAATGCCAGAGATGGCCCTGCCGCCGTCCGATCGGCCATTCAAGAAATTATCACCGGAGGAAACCAAATCAATGTGCGAGCAGGTAGTAAGGTTCCAAAAAGTAATGAAGGAGCAACTAGAGCGGGACAGGAAGACTTACCGGGAGATGTACGGGGAGGAAATGCCCGACATGTAGGGCCATCAATGTTTTGCGAAGCCTAGGACGAAGGAACCAGCAACCGACCAAAGCATCAGCGCAACCGTGAAAAGTAGAATCCGTGCCTTACCCCTCATACTTGTTGGCAAGCCAAAGTGGGTTATTTCGTTAATTCGTTAGTTCGTTTATGTTTTCCTGCATGCAAAGGTACTGATAATAGTGGTGATGTTTTTTTTGTCGACCAAGGAAAGCTTGCTCCAAGCACCTATAACAAATTGCAGGTCAGGGTCAAAATTTTCTAGTTTTAAGCCAACCTTTGAGCCAACGCTCTTTTCTGTTTTACATAAGTTCTGCTTTTGAATAAGCTTACAACGAAGCTTGGTAGTTCTACGAAACCGAAGGTTACAGGTTCGATTCCCGTCAAGTGCACTTCCAATTTCTCCCGGTAAAACCCCATAAACTACTGAGCTATCAACGACTTGCGACTCTGATATATTTTCTATTTCAGATTCTTGTGAACTCTCTAGGTATCCCAAAGCTTCTAGATTTTGGTGGCATTCTTGGTCGCATAAAGGATTTTGGTAGCATTCTTGGTAGCATTTTTTGTTCTCATTCTGGGGGGTGCTCACCATCAGGGCAGGCAAAGCGGATACCACGCCCGCAAGCTCTGCCTTATCCTTACATTTGATGTAATACTTAAGGGTTGTTGTTGCGTCCTTGTGTCTGGCCAACAGCTGCACTTGCTTGATCGTTGCGCCACCCTCGACAAGTGAGGTGATGAATGAAGCTCGGAAGCTGTGGAAGTCGAGGAACTCACCCCTCGCATTCTCCCAAAGAAGGAAGTCGCTCTGCTCTCGGGTTGTTCGCTCGGCTTGTGTGGGTGCTAATAGCGTCCATAGGCATAACGGCTTTCCCCTGCCGAAGAACTTTACTGATCTTCTCCTTCTTTTTCTCAACTGCCCCGGCGTAGCTCTCAATGTGCTCATCAAGAGAGGCGTCCAATTCATTTGAAGTATCGGCCACGATCATGCCAGACTGCACTTGCTGGGCATGCCTCGCCCGCTTCTGCAATTCGAAGAGGGATGATGTCTTATCATTAAACAAGCTGACAAATTACCATGCTCCATTCAAACGGGATCATGAGATAAGTTCTGCAAGGGGCCCGGCATGAGACAACCCATTCTGCTTGAGCTCGAGATCTTCGTTACCATAGTATTTGATTGGGTTGCCATAGGCGTTGAGTAACGTAGTCCACCAGTCGCCGATCGTGCGACAACCCTTATCGCCATACTTGGGGTAACGTATATAACGACCTGGAATATTGAGTTTGCCGCTACAGCCTCCAACGATGATATATGGCCATTCCAAACAATCTCCATGGTGCTTATTCGAAGAATCGCTGAGGTAGATAATCATGGTGTTATCCAGCATGTTGCCATTGCCCTCTGGAACGGCCTTTAGTTTTTTCGCCATCGTAGCAATCAAATCCATATGGTGCTTTCTAATAATATCACGGCACTCGGATTGATTTTTACCATCGCTGCCTTCGTCATGTCCGATTCCATGAACATTTCTCGTTAAACCGAGTGCCTTGTAGACCGTGTTCGCATTATCTAAACGGATGGTAACGCAGTTGGTCAGACCGGCGATCAAAGCAGCGGCTGCCAGATCACAATGTGCTTCTTGACGTGCCTCCTCGACGAGTGAAGTGAACTTATCCGTGAACCTCGGCGCGCAATCTTTGATCTTGTTTTTCATCCCTGCAAGCTTTGCGTGCCTTACTTGGAGTTCCTCGAACGAATTGAGATAGGCATCCATCTTGATTTTTTCTGTTGATGGTATGGCCTTTTCAACTTTCTTGATATCCTCGACCATAAAGTCGAGAAGATTTTTCTGTAGTATAAATCGCTTCTCTCCCTGTTTCGATGCGGAAACCGCCGAGCCAAAAAGTTGTTCGAAGGCTACATCGGGACTGCCCTGAAATGGAAGTTCTTTACCAGGGCCCACAGCCGAGATGCCGGGATACATGGTTCCACCATAGGCATTTGAACCCCAATCCGCACGAACGGCCAAGCCCACATGATTGAAGGGCGCCGGATACAATTTAGCCAATTCTGCATCTGCGGTGGCCCGCAATGGGTTGCCTGGATTCGATTCAGTCCCAACCATGTACACGCCGAGCATGCCAAAATTACTGGTGTGACCACCGCGACACATTTTCCCCGAGAGGCCCTGCACGATGGAAAGTTGGTTTTGAAATGGCTCTAATGGCTTCAATGAAGGGGGCAGTACAGCCTTAGTGAGCGATGAATTGATCGCATTATTTCCGCAAAGCTTGAATTCTTCAGGAGTGATAGACGAAGGCCAAATGCCGCTGTTCTTCACAACAAAAACAAAACGACTGGGTAAGTTTTTAGCAGTGCCCTCGGCATGCAATTCCACCTGTCGTAAAAAAGGAGTTAGCAGAAGCCCGCCGGCTCCCAGGGAAATGCCTTTGAGAATGCTGCGACGCGATTGTGTCATGATTTGCACCTTATTCTTTGGTTAGTGTTTTTCGATAAAGGAAGGAGTCGGAGGTAAGCAAAGAAATCAAAAGCGCATTGAAGCTTCCACCACTTTCAAGGTAGGCTTTGTCAGCGGCGATTAAGGTTATCGAGTCAGACAACATCTCATTGCGACCCATGTAATATCGAAAAACATGTCGAATAATGGACTGCCTAACCTTGTCCGAATTAGCCATCTTATGGATTAGTTCTAAGGCATCTTTAACATCCCCATCAATATTTTTTTCACCTGTGCCCGCTAGCACACCACGGGAATCGACCGGTTTGCTGTGGAATTTGCCATTCACCATGGGCAATTTATCGAGAGTCTCTATCGTGCGGAAGCGTCCGAAGTCGTCGAAGATCTCAAAACTGTAACCCAAAGGGTTCATCTGTTCGTGACAACGCCAACATGCTTTCGCTTCCGTGACGGACAACCTCTCTCTTAGGGTTTTATGATGGTCTTCAGGAATGGTGGCATCGACGGTGATGGGTACGTCTAGAACCACACCTGCCAACAAGCGTTGTCTGATCCATTTGCCGCGACGAATGGGGTCGGAAATGTCATTGAGAGAGTGTGCAATCAGCCAGGCGGGATGAGTGAGCATGCCCGCGCGGTTCGGTCTTTTGTACGGTTGAGGCAGGAGAAAATTCTGTTCACCGTCTTTAAGATCATACGCCATGGGATATTTCTGATAGAGCGTATGCATGCCCTGGCTAATGACCTGATAGGATTTATCTTTGTTGCGGTTGTCGATCCTGCCCTCGGTCGGGATCTCTTTCCCAATTTTCTTTATCACCTCGGGACTGCCATTAAAGCCCCTGTCAAAACCGTGTAGATAATATTTTTTGTTGAGTTCTTTCCAATTCTTCAGGCCCAGTCTTTTCAGCAATTCCTTTGACTTCTCTTCTGTTAGCTGCCCCTTGTCGATCAGTTCCTTGTTTTGTTCGTAAAAATCAAAGACAGTATTTCTGAAGGTCTGCCGATTTAGAATAAAGTACTCGTCCGATGTCAGCATTTGCTTGAAAACATCTTTGTCCTTTTCAAGAATATTTAACACAAAAAAATCAGCATCACGCTCATAGATAACAGGATAGTTCTCCCCGTAATAGCTGAACCCCCCGGAGCGGGCTTCATCCTTAAAAACAATATGAGCTTGGTTGTATCCAAAGAACTCCTGAAAAAACCGAAGTATTCTTGGTTTCTCAATAGATTCATCCTCGAGCATCCGAGAGATCTGCGCGTGTACTTCGTCTTTGGTTCTTAACTTTCCTGATTCGGCGGCCTTAAGCAGAATGCTGTCCGGGTGACGATCAGTTATTGCATAAGAAATCGCAAAGGCGAGTTCGGTAGATGACAGCATTCGGCGACCAGAAGTGTCCGATTCTCCAAGGCCAATTTCAATTCTGTAGACCGATTCGGGATGCATCATGATAGCCATCAGCATGACTCTTAAGGCTTCCGAATGGATCCCCTCTTTGGCGGATCCTGTGAACAGGGCGATGTAATTTTTCAACTCCTCTTTCGTGGGATCGCGAAAGACAACCTTTTTGAAATGTTGCGACGCAGCGACTTCTAGTTGATCTCGGGTGGGTGCACTTTTTTGCGAAGCGATGTCCTTATAGATTTGTCCTTTTTGAATGAGCTGATCTGCACAATATCCTGCATTTACAAGCAAGACATCGACCACCGCCGAATCCGCAAATAAGAGGTTTGCATATTCCTTAATGCCTTTCCTATCTTCCACAAGGAATGGTTGCCTGATACTTCTCGCATCGCCACCGTAGTTGGACTTAATATTATCGAACACATTTGGGCTTGTTCTCCATAAGCGAGCTGGGGAAAACGGCTTCGTTTTAATCTCCCCGCTAAACAACTTCTCATGGTTCACTAAATTGCCATAGTCTGGATGTTCAAGTTTTTGATAGAGACTCGAGGCATTGCCTGATTTGTTAAGTTCGGCATTGATCCAATCAATCACCTTGCTAACATCACTCGCCGAGGGTTGTTTTTCCTTCGAGGGTGGCATTTCAGACAAAACCAACTGCTTAAGCACTAAATTCCATAGCTCTAAGTCTTTTCCAATGGCTAGTTTCGCACTAATATTGTTCAGTGTTACATCGCCTTTGGATTTTGTTGAACCATGGCAGGAAGTGCAATGGGTATCGAGAAACGGCTTGATGACAGATTCAAATGTTCGATTATCAGCATCAGCTATTTTTGCTTCTGGCTTTTTTTCGGCAGACTGCAAGGTCGAAGTGCCTGTGTGCAAAAAAGCCAATGTCGCCATGAGCGACAAGCACGAGACCAATGCGATAAGCAGTCGTTTATAAATCACACAGAGTCTCCTTCTTCTGCCTTGATGCATGGATCAACGCACAGTTGCAATGTCAGCTAACTCTAAAGCATCCAAGGCCATTCCTGATACTGCGGCATTCTTTTGGACTGATCTTGCCCAGATGAACGCCAATTTAAAAATGAACCGCTACCGACTTTAGAGCAGATAGAATATTTCGAACTTTGGTTTCTGGTGACTTACGAATCTGAAATTCGCAGGAGGCCAGCCGTTAGCTTACCCCCGTTATCAGCTTTCGGAAATCACTTCACCCGGAAAGACACATCTTACAGCTTACAGCTTACCCCCTCTTTGGACTACGGTCAATCTACTGTTCCGAACCAAGATTCATCTATAATGACGGATCCTCTACATCTAAATCGGCCGAGGCTTATAGAATGCGCTTCGCAGCGAAATTGCTCAGGAAAACTTGACTAGTCGAAGTCTCGGTATCTTACTCTCTGATCGAAACCATACAGTTTAGAACACGTGGTTGAGACCAGACATCGAATTGTCTCTTGCGGCGGCATTCGGTAGTTTGAAGTCCGTTGGCAAACCTATACTCTCTTTTTCCACTTGAAATCAACTTTAATCAAGCGGATTGCACCAATAGTAGATTTAGACCCCATTCCCTAAATGAATAGCTAGGTTTTAACCTCTCCAGCTTAGAAACTTAGAAATATAGCTACTTTAACACCACAAAAGCCAAACTCTAGTTGACCTGCCCACCGGACTCTCATACCTTGGTCTAATGTTTATAAGCAATGCAAACCAATTTCAGTCCAAAAGGCACCAGGTAAAAAGATGAATGTAATCGTCACAGATTCGCCTTCGGACATTGAAACCTCATATTTTGAAGTAAAAATCCTCAACAGACCAGTTCATTGGCCCACTTTTGGAGCAATTGTATTAATCCACATAGGTGCATTGATTGCTCCTTTTTACTTTTCTTGGCAAGGCCTAGCATGCTTGATCGCACTCTATTGCTACACAGGCTGCATAGGTATCACTTTTTGCTACCACCGAATGCTTACCCACCGTGGTTTCAAACTTAACGCCATCGCTAAATGGTTCGCCCACCTAGCAGGCGCTTTAGCATTGCAAGGCAGGCCACTTGATTGGGCCATGAGCCATCGGATTCATCATGCACGATCCGACCAACAGGGAGACCCTCATTCACCGCTCAATGGCAGTTTGTGGTCACATTTTTTATGGCTAATACCTCGCCGTAATAAACAAACTCATGAACTTCTAATCGCAAAATACACCCCAGATTTACTTCAAGACCGCTGTTGTGTATTCTTCAACCGCACTTATATCTTTTGGAATATACTGCTAGGCGTAGCACTTCTTGGCTTTGGCGGACTTTCATGCTTCTTGTGGGGTTTTTGTTTAAGAACTGCAATGGTCTGGCATATGACTTGGCTAATCAATTCCGCGACACATATTTGGGGCTATCGAAATTACACTACATCCGATCAATCGCGCAACTTGTGGTGGGTCGCATTGGTCACCTTCGGCGAAGGTTGGCACAACAACCACCATGCACAACCCGCTGCGGCCTACCATGGGCACCGCTGGTGGGAAATTGATGCAACGGGGTGGGTGATATCAATTTGCAAAGTTTTGAGAATCGCAACGAATGTTAAAAACCCCAAAACGATGACAGCGAATTCGCCAACAGAAACGGTTTACAGCTAAATATTTAGGAAAAGCCTAGAGTTCCTGAATCTCGTCGTTCAACTGGCTCCAAAGATCCTCTGCAGCGGATAATTTTTCGGTTACCTGAGCCAACTCTTTTTCCAACCGATCCAATTCCTCGATGTCGGTTACCTTGGGTAACTGTGCATTAAGGGTTCGCTTCTGGGCATCAAGTTGTGCGATACTCTTTTCAACCAGCTTAATTTCCTTGGCAGGATCCCTATCAACATTTTTCGGAACTGCAACTTCAGGCTTTACAGGCTTGGCAACCGCCTGAGGAAGCTTAGTCTTCTGTGAAGCCAATTCTCTTTCGCCCGCTTCAATTTCCTTATTCACTTTATAAAGATAATTATCATATTGCCCGCTGTAAATAGTCACTCGACTATCGCGAACCTCGATGATGCTGGTGGCAACCGTTTTGGTGAAATGCCTATCATGGCTCGTAAAAATTACTGTTCCTTCGTAATTGGTTAAAGCATCTGCAAGGGATTCAACCGTATCAACATCCAAGTGATTTCCTGGTTCATCAAGAATCAGGATGTTCAAGTCGCTCAACATTAATCCCGCAAGGCAAAGCCTAGCACGTTCACCACCAGAGAGTACAGAAACCGGCTTTTTAACATGCATACCTCTGAATAAAAACGAACCAGCAACTTCTAGGATGTCCTGATCTTTTTTACCCTTGGCGGCATTCTGGTAAAGGTATTCCAAAACAGTTTGTTTTTCTGAAAGACTGGTGTAAACATGTTGCGCATAAACACCAATCGAACACCCATGGCCCCATCGGACTTCACCTGTAACGGGCTTTAGTGAATCAACCAAGGTACGCAGGAAAGTAGTTTTTCCCTGTCCGTTATCCCCAACAATTGCAACCCGCATGCCGTGGTCAATCTCAATATTAACATCAGAAGCAATGGTTCGATCAGGATAGCCAATGCTAAGATTTTTGCATCGTAAAGCAGGGCCTTTGCGAGGGCTAATTCGGGGTGGGCGAATTCTAGCAACGGGCTGAGAGGATTCGATTTTGGTAAGTTCCAGGCGTCCGAGTTGCTTTTCCTTGGATTTCGCCAAAGTTGCTGTACTGGCACGAGCCTTGTTTTTTGCAATAAATTCTTCCAAGTGTTTCATTTTCGCAAGCACGGCTTGATTCGATCGCTCTTCGTGCATCTTTTTTTCTTGGAGAAACTCCAAGTATGCATCAACCTTACCTGGGAAGGCAGTAAGTTTCCCCATGGAAAGATCCAAGGTATGATCACAGGTTGCACCGAGAAAAGTTCGATCATGGGAAACAATTAGGCAGGCTGCTTTATAGTTAACCAAAAAATGCTCTAAAAGAATCTGGGTGCGTAAGTCCAAGAAGTTCGTTGGTTCGTCAAGCAAAAGCAAATTTGGTTCCATTAACAGCAAACTTGCAAGCTTAACTCTAGTTTGCCAACCACCCGAAAGTGCAGAAATTGGCCCATCGAGATAGGAACCTTTTAATTCAAACTGACCCGCAACTTCTCCGCATTTCCACGAGGGCTGCCCGCTTTCTCGCTGCAAGAAATCCATTGCGGTTTCGCCCTGCACAAATGGATCATGCTGCCTGAGATAACCTAGGCGAAGATTTGGATGGCGAACCACTTCTCCGTTATCTAATTCTTCTTCACCCAAAAGAATACGGAGTAATGTGCTTTTTCCTGCGCCATTACGTCCGATGAAACCAACTTTGACATTATCAGAGATGGAAGCATCAGCCTCATCCAGTAAGATTTGTTCCCCGTAACCTTTACAAGCACTTTTTATTTGCAACAAAATTGCCATTTAAATCAGATTCCCCGGCATTAATTACATATTCCAGTAAAACCAAGCGACACAATTATATCATGCGTTTATAGGCATAATGCTGGTTGCGAGGCAATGGTTGTAAGCTATAATTATGCTAAAAAGACGATATTTTTCAAACTTATTACCATTAATTTACAAGCAATGCCATGTTTATTGCCATGATAATGCCCACTTAAGGAATTCTTATTGGTTTTGCATTTCCGACTTAAACATGATTTTGGTAATAAGTTAGACTGCGTATCTGTGGTTATTATTCAGTTAAAAGAAAAGGAATCTTCCCGATGTCTACACAATTAGCCCACATGGTTTTTTTCAAGTTAAAAGATAATAGTGCAGCAGCATCGACTAAATTGGTTGCCGAATGTTTCAAATACTTAAAACCGCACGCAGGTATTGCATACTTTTCCGCAGGGACTTTGGCCCAGGAACTCAACCGAGAGGTCAATGATCAAAATTTTGATGTCGCCCTTCATGTGGTGTTCAATGATTTAAAACACCATGATGCTTACCAAGACAGCGACATGCACAACGAATTCATCGCCAATAATAAAGATAACTGGGAAAAAGTCCGGGTATTTGATTCCCATGTTTAAGATTTATAGGCGCTAGGTTAGGCTTTATTTCTTGCCATCCTAACTTCGATAAAGGAAATAACGCAAATCACCACAAAGTGAAGCATAAGCAAATTGGTGATCAGTTTGCATATTGATGCTGCGGGCCTAGGCAAATCGTTCATATTTCCTGAAAGAAACTTTGGCAAGTCGGTCAAACCGCCTGAAATCGTTGCTACAAATCCAATAATTGCAACCATGGCTGCACCATGCATTACATGCTTTCGCAATTTCGGATTAAAAGCCAAAAGCCCCAGCACCAACAAAAGAGTACCAATAAAAGATGGAATCAAGGCGGTGAAGTGCTCTTTCCCAGTTGCAACAAAGCCGACTATTCCAGTAATAATTAGATCCAAGGCGAAAAGGATTGTGATAAAAGGCATGAGCATCTCCTAAAATAAAATAACAGTTTCGAAAATCTATACTATTATATATAATAATAAGGCCTCTGCGGTGTTCGTCACCTAGCTTGCTTTTGGCGAACCGATAAGAGTACCCGATGGGATCCAAAAGGTTTCTGGTGCATGTAAGCCCGCCCAAGTAGTGGGATTCGTAAACCAGAACTGAGGATTCCAACGTTAAAATGCGGGTTCTCAAAAGAGCTAAACGGCACAGGTGGGGGCTTTATTCTTATCATTTAGAACCGAAATTCATTCTTTTCACCCCTCCCAAAAACCCCAAAACTTAACAAATTTAACAGTTTATAGCTTCCAGCTGGAACTGGCGTTGACATTATCAACTGAATACTTAATCTTGGCATTCATACTGGTTCAAGTGTTCGTTCTAAAGTCACCTGGGTCATGGATGACCCGCGATAAGCTGGCATGGATTAGCTGGAGGTCGAGGGACGACTTAAAGTTTCGCAAGGTTTTTACGAATACTTGAACCTTTCATTTCTCACATCATAATTTTAAGTCTAACTCTTTTATTCTTTGCGGTTTAATTAATAGAGATGCGTTTTTTTATCCACTTCGCTATACTTCCTAAATAAGTGGATGTACTTACTTTGCCTGATTTCAGGCCTTTAGGAGAATTAAAAAGGCTAATGGGAAAATCGATCATTAAGGACAGCGCTGGAGTTCTAGAGGAACTTTTACAAAAAAAAATCCTTGTCATGGATGGTGCAATGGGATCAATGATCTATGCCCATGAACCAACGGAAGAGGATTATCGAGGTGAAAGGTTCAAAGACCACCCAGTCTTATTAAAAAATTGCACCGAGATCATGTGCCTCAGTCAGCCCAACCTTATCAAAAAAATCCACACAGCATACCTTGAAGCTGGTTCGGACATCATTGAAACAAACACTTTCAATTCCAGCATTATTTGCATGGAAGAATTTCATCTGCATGAACATGTGCGCGAATTAAACATTGCAGCAGTACGCATTGCTCGCGAAGCAGCAGATGAAATGACCCGCAAAACTCCTTTTAAACCAAGGTTTGTTGCAGGCAGCATCGGGCCCACAAAAAAAAGCCTTTCTCTCGGCACTGATGTAAACAACCCCGCGAAAAGGGAAATTACTTTCGACAAAATGGTTGCAAATTATTACACCCAGATTGAAGCTTTAGTCGAAGGTGGCGTTGATATCCTTCTGCCCGAAACCTCCTTCGATACGCTGGTTTTAAAGGCTTGCCTATTTGCAATCTCCACTTATTTTGAAAAGACCGGCAACAAGATTCCCGTCATGATTTCTGGAACCATATTCGACAACGGCCGAACGCTTTCAGCACAGCCCGTTGAAGCTTTTTATACTTCAGTGGCTCATGCTAACGCTATAAGTGTTGGCCTTAATTGCGCTGTGGGTGTCAAGCAAATGCGCGGCCCAATCGAAACACTTTCCGAAATGTCGAAGTTCAAAATCAGTTGTTACCCCAACGCTGGCATGCCCGATGGGTTTGGCGGATTCCAAGGAAACATCGAAGAAACATCGCAACAACTTCGTGAGTTTGCCCAAAACGGCTGGTTGAATTTTGTGGGTGGTTGCTGTGGGACAGACCCACAATGGATCAAATCAATTTCGGAAGTCGTTGAGGGTATTACTCCACGACGCAGAGATGTTTTAGGTGTGCATTCTTGGTACTGTGGCACCAAGACTCTCACCATTCGGGAAACTACGGGCTTCATCACCATCGGTGAACGGACGAATATCACCGGTTCGAAAAAGTTTGCCCGACTTATTCGGGAAAGCAATTTTGAAGAAGCCATCAAAGTTGCCCGCGAGCAAGTAGAAAATGGCGCAAACATTCTTGATGTGAACATGGATGAAGGATTGATCGATGGCGAAAAAGCCATGACTCAGTTCCTTAACCAACTAGGATCAGAACCTGATATCACCGAAGTGCCCATCATGGTCGATAGTTCGAACTTCGCAGTGATAGAAGCTGGCCTTAAATGCCTTCAGGGGAAGGGTATTGTCAATTCAATAAGCCTAAAGGAAGGCGAAGAAAAGTTTCTTGAACAGGCAAAAATCATTCACAATTATGGCGCTGCAGTCGTGGTAATGGCCTTTGATGAACAAGGTCAGGCGGTTACCGCGGATGAAAAAGTTCGCATCTGCCAGCGGGCTTACAAACTGCTTACCGAAAAAGCTGGGTATGATCCCACCGACATTATTTTCGACACCAACATCCTTACTGTTGGTACCGGCATGGAAGAGCATTCCAACTATGCGGTAGAGTTTTTTGATGCGGTAAGAAGGCTTAAAAAGCTTTTACCATTGGCCAAAACCAGTGGCGGGGTAAGTAATGTTTCGTTTGCTTTCAGGGGCAAGGATTTTGAAATCGTGCGTGAATCCATGAACAGCGCATTTCTTTATCATGCCATCAAAGCGGGCCTAGACATGGGTATTGTGAATGCCGGGCAACTGCAAGTCTACGAAGATATACCCAAGGATCTTCTTGAAAGAGTTGAAGACGTTCTGCTTAATCGAAGGCCGGACGCCACCGAACGCTTGGTCGATTTCGCCAAGACTTTGGGCAAGAAAGATAAATCCGAAGTTAAAGAACTTGCATGGCGAGAAACCAATGTCAAGGAAAGGCTCAAGCATGCGCTTATTCATGGCATCGTAGATTACATTGATCAAGATGTTGAGGAATGTAGAAAACTTTACGAGCGGCCATTGCATATCATCGAAGGCCCGTTGATGGATGGCATGAACATCGTTGGAGATTTGTTTGGTTCGGGAAAAATGTTTCTGCCCCAAGTTGTAAAAAGCGCACGAGTCATGAAAAAGGCGGTTGCATACCTTGAACCTGCGATGACTGCGGAGAAACTCGCCTCTGGGAATGTTCATAAATCCCGCGGAAAAGTTCTTATTGCAACGGTTAAAGGCGATGTACACGACATCGGCAAAAACATTGTTGCAGTGGTTTTAAACTGCAACGATTTCGAAACCATCGATTTGGGAGTAATGGTTTCTTGCGAAAAAATCTTAGAGCAAGCCAAACTTCTTAATGTTGATATGATCGGCCTTTCTGGACTCATCACCCCGTCTCTAGGCGAGATGGTTCACGTGGCCAAGGAGATGGAAAGACAGGGATTCCAGATACCACTTTTAATTGGCGGCGCAACCACTAGCTCCAAACATACTGCGGTCAAGATAGCAAACTGCTATCACGAAACCGTAATCCATGTTAAGGATGCATCGAAAAGCGTAGGCGTTGTAGAAAGGCTATTGAAGCCAGAAACCAAAAAATTGCTCGATGAAGATAACCGAAAAACCCAAGACCGAGAGCGGTCTAATTTTGCCAAGAAGAAGGAACGCAAATTAGTTCCTTACAGCGAAGCCTTCAAACGCAGATTCCAAATCGATTGGGAAAAACCCCTTCCAGGCAAGCCTAGCTTCACGGGAATTAAGGTACTGCGCAACTTCCCACTAAGTGAATTAATTCCATTCATTGATTGGTCGCCTTTCTTTCTTTCTTGGGAACTTAAGGGGAAGCACCCTTTTATTTTTAATGACCCAGAAACAGGGAAGCAAGCCAGGGAACTTTTCGACTTGGGAAATGAATTACTTCAAAGGATGATCAAAGAAGATAAGGTAAGAGCGCATGGCGTGTACGGGTTTTTCCCGGCTAACTCCGATGGCGATGACATTCTTGTTTTTGAAGATGAATCACGCAAGAAAGTAAAGTATCGGTTCCCGATGCTTAGGCAGCAATGGGAAAGGGAAGGGCAGGAGAATTTCAAAAGCCTTGCAGATTACATTGCGCCCTTAAGTTCTGGAAAAGCTGATTATATTGGAGCTTTTGCTGTAACAGCAGGCGAGGGCGCAGATGAGTTTGCAAACTATTTCGCCAATGATCTTTTAGATGATTATTCTTCGATTTTGGTAAAAGCCTTGGCGGATAGGTGTGCAGAGGCCTTCGCGGAATACATGCACTATAAGGCAAGGCAGGACTGGGGTTTCGGCCTACTCGAAAAACATTCCAACGAAGATATGATCGAAGAAAAATATCAGGGGATTCGCCCAGCATATGGGTATCCTAGTTGCCCGGATCATACCGAAAAAGCAACTCTCTGGAATCTTCTTGATGCAGAAAAAAACACCGGGATGATCCTTACCGAAAGCTTTGCAATGTTTCCCGGGGCCTCTGTCAGCGGGCTTTATTTTGGGCACCAAGAAGCCAGATACTTCGCTGTCGATATGCTCACCCGGGATCAGATTGAAAGTTACGCCCTCAGAAAAGATATTTCAATCGCTGAAGCAGAACGATGGTTGGCTCCAAACTTAAATTATGATACCGAATAGTTTTATCAGAGTTTGACAATGATCAACATCGACTTAAGTTATGAAAACGAATAGTTTTATCAGAGTTTGACAATGATCAACATCGACTTAGCTCTTAAAACCATTCTTGCGCAGATTAATCCTTTGCGATCTGAAATTACACCCGCTTCTTCCACCATGCTAGGAACTTGCATTGCTGAAGATATTTATGCAGACATCGCCAGTCCGCCTTTCGACAAATCCATTGTCGATGGATTTGCACTGAGGATCTCAGATCTTGAAAAGAACAACTGGGAATTACCGCTCGGTTGCGAAATCCCTGCCAACGCCAACGGCCCAATTGAATTACCTTTAGAAACAACCTCCGAAATTATGACAGGCGCGCCTATTCCTTTTGGCGCGGATATTGTTATTGCCAAGGAGCAATGCAATCATCTGGGAACCCGCATTCAATTCCAACGCCTGACCTGCAAAAAAGGCATGAACATTCTTCCGATGGGAAAAGAATACCAGCAGGGCGAATTGCTATTAAAAGCAGGCACAAAAATAACGCCTCAGCGCGCAGGAATTCTTGCAGCTTGTGGCAAAACATCTGTGATGGCTCAACCCGCCCCTAGGGTTTCAATCATTTCTACAGGCACAGAATTAGTTGAAGCCAACATGAAGCCCAAAGGTGGGCAAATCAGAAACAGCAACGGCCCGATGTTGGTGGCACTATCAGGCGTTTCGGGTGCGCTGCCGAAATATTTAGGGATTGCTGGAGATTGCAAAAAGAATCTTCATTCGCTCCTGAGTGAAGCGGAAAGTTCGGATGCGATTATATTTTGTGGTGGTGTTTCTGCAGGAAAGTTTGATCTCATCCCAGAAATATTGAAGGAATCAGGGGCAAAGATTCTCATCCACAAGATTAATCTAAAGCCTGGTAAACCCTTTCTTTTTGCACTTTCCGCGAAAGGAAAACCGATTTTCGGACTCCCCGGAAATCCCTGCAGCGTTTTCGTCTGCTTCCATCTTTTTGTTGTACCAGCGCTGGCTGCGCTCAAGGGCGAAACAAATATATTACCCAAAATTCTTGCTCTACCCATTGCTGATTCGTTTCATCATGAAAGCGACCGCGACACTTGCTTTCCAGCTAAAATCTTTATTGATCAGTTTCAGGCAAAGGTAAAACCGGGAAAATGGTTTGGTTCTGCAGACCTCAAAGGCCTTTCCGAATGCAACGCTCTTTTACTTTGCAAAGAAGGTGTTACAAATCATAAAGCAGGCGATATGATCCAAGTTCTAATTACCGAACCCGATTTTTTCAAACTTACTTCTTTATGATCGTTAACCCAAAGCAATCTAAAATATGACCGCCTCAACCCTACAAAATGCCTTCCTGATTCTTAAAGCCGAGGGCTGGGCTTTAGGGTTTGGATTTCTTTCTAGCATACTACTTTACCTTTCTTTTTTTCCAGCAAACTTTGGGTTTCTTGGTTGGATCGCGATGGTGCCCATGCTTTATGTAATGCGCTCTAATGTACAATTGCGCATTAAATTATTATCTGCATCCATTTGTGGCTTATGCTTTTTCATTCCAGCACTGCAATGGATGCGACTTGCAGACCCAATGATGTATTTCACTTGGATAGGTCTGGCTATTTACTGCAATCTATTTTTTGTTTCAGCCCTTTTTCTAATCTTGAAATTCAACAAGCTTTCTTTGGTTTTCTCTTTTCCCCTGCTTTGGATTGCATTCGAACATTTTCGTGCCACTTTTTTAGGCGGCTTTTCTTGGTATCTCCTCGCACATTCCCAGCATGATTACCCTTTCATCATTCAAATTTCGGATCTGTTTGGCGCCTATGGCGTTTCTTTTCTTGTTGCCTCGGTCAATGGCGTTTTAACTGAATCTTTCCTCTCCTTAAAAAGTAAAACCCTCAAAGCTAAAGCTGTTTATGTACTGCTATTGATCCTTTTCACTTTAACCTACGGGGCATATCGAACTTCCCAAGGTATTGGGGAAGCAGGCCCTGTTTGTGCTTCGCTTCAAGGCAATGTTGAGCAAAATATTCGCAATGAACAGTTAAGTGCTGAAGCCGCAACTAGTCCGTACCTTCTGCTTTCGGATTCAAGCATCGCATCAAACCCCGATCTTATCATCTGGCCCGAAACAAGTTATTCACGCGAGTGGTATTCCATATCGCCTGAAATGAAACCTGAAAAAGTTCCTCCAGACTGGAATCGAATCACTCAAATCCAGAAGACACTTGGAGAAGAAGTACGAAAACGATGGAACACCTCGGTATTACTGGGGCTTAACTCTCAGGAGCTAACGCCCTCGGGTGTCAAAAGGTATAATTCCGCACTTCTCGTTTCCAATGACGAGAATAAAATTTCCCGCTACGACAAAATCCACAGAGTTCCCTTTGGCGAATTCATCCCCCTCAAAGATGTTTTCCCCTGGCTCAAAAACTTTGCACCGTATGATTTTGAATACAGTATCGTTTCTGGGGCAGGGTATCCTATCCTTGAATTCCCTATGGGGCCAGACAAACAAAAATCTGCAAAGTTTGGCACCCTTATCTGTTACGAAGATACCGACCCATCCATTCCTCTTGGCTTTTTCAACTCAGGCAACAAACCAAACTTTTTTATCAATACCTCAAACGATGGCTGGTTTAAAGGCAGCGAAGAGCATGAACAACATCTGGCAATCTCAAGGTTTAGGGCCATCGAAACTCGCAGGGCCATTATTCGCAGCGTAAACATGGGCATCTCTGCATTGATAGATAGCAATGGCAAAGTTTTGAAACCTGAATCCACCGAAGCCACGAATCAACCCAACACCTTTATTTGGAAAATCAATTATCCTGGCCCAAAATCTAAAGCCCTTGCTGTATCAGATTGGCACAAATTCAAAGCCAATCAGGGGATGCTTATTGCAGCTATTCCCATCGATTCACGCTTCAGCCTTTACACCAAGACAGGCGATCTTTTGCCCTACGCCTGCTGGCTCACTTTATTTATTATCGCCATTTTTTCTTCCAAGAAACCCCCTGTTCTAGCACCGGATGATTAATCTTGCTTCAGTTCATCGAAAACTTCTTTTTGTTTAAGCCCACAACCGCAGCCAAGGAATGGATTTCGCCCCCCGAAGGCTACGGCATTGAAGAACTCTGGCTTCAGGCAAGCGATGGCAACAAAATCCACGCCTGGTGGATTCCGCCTCCTGCGGGCAAACCCAAAAAAGCGGTTCTATACTGCCATGGTAATGGTGGAAATCTCAGCCTTAGGTTCGAAGGGGTTAAGCGATGGCTAGAACTTCTTGAGGTGGGAGTGTTGATTTTTGATTACCCTGGGTATGGTAAAAGCTTGGGTAAGCCTTCCGAACAAAGTTGCTACGCATCCTCCAAAGCTTCATTAGATTGGTTGCTTCAACAAGGGTTTAAGCCCAGCGATCTTATTTTTTATGGCGGATCGCTTGGTGGCACCATTGCTGCAAATCTTGCAGCTTCATTCAACCCTGCCTGCACTGTGCTTGTAAGTGCTTTTACCTCTTTCAAGGATATGGCCAAAAAGCTTTATCCCTGGCTTCCTGGAACTTCTTTTCTTAGAACCAAGCTCGATACTGTTGCCCATATCAAAGCTTCCACTTCACCGCTTTTTGTTGCGCATGGCACTGCCGATAGGCTGGTGCCTTTCTCCCATGGCCAAATACTTTACGAAGCTTCCCCAGCCAAAAAATTCTTTCACATCATGAAAGATTTAGACCATCATCACAGCCCGGACCTCGCATTTTACAATAATTTAAAGCGCTTTCTTACTCAAGAGGTTGGCTTTTACTCAAAATAAAATGCTTTTAGGCAATCCGTGTGCAAGTGGACTTGGACGATTCCCAGGTGTTTGCTACATTTCTATTCGTTCGGGATAGGATAAAATATCTTTATGGAAAATTGCCATGCGACGATTTCTTTCAACCTTAGTTCTGATAGCTTCGATTTACTCGGTATCAACCATTGCATTCGCACAAACTCCAACGGGCTTATTTAAATGGAAAAAAGGCCAACAGCTCACTTACAAAGTAGAACACAGCACGGTTGCAACTGAAACTATTGCAGATTCAAAAACAGAATTCAAAAATCTTTTAGAACTTACCAAGCGCTGGACCGTTGAAGATGTTTCGAGCGAGGGACTCGCAACCCTAACTTTGGTAGTAGAAGGTATCAAAATGAAAAGCACCAACCCAAAGGGCGATGAATTAAAATACGATTCCGCAAATCCAAAAGACTCCACACCGCAATTGAAAGAACAACTGGAAAAATACATCGGAACCAAAATCGCAACCATCACCATGGATACCCAGGGACGAGTTCGATCCGTCAAAGAAAGCAATTTTGGTGCTGCATCAAAATATGAGGTCGAGTTGCCATTTGCTGTAGTTGTTCCGGATGGGGAAATCAAAAAAGGGCTTGCTTGGCAGCGCAACTTCAACATCACCATGGATCCACCACAAGGCACTGGCGAAAAGTATGAATCCAGCCAGAAGTACGAATGCACTTCAATTGATGCTGGGAAGATTAAACTAAGTGTTTCTACCGAATTGAAAAAGAACCCCGAAAACATCGCAGATCAACTACCATTATTACCTTTCCTCGTCGAGGGCGAAGTCACCCTCGATGCCGAGAAAGGCGTTATGACTGAATCGATCATGAAAGTAGATAAAACCTTGAAAGGCCACCAAGGAGAGAACAGCTCCTACCGGATGTATTCTCTCTTCAAGGAAACGCTCACAGGCTCAAAATAAGGACTAGGAAGGAATCAAATCCTTCACTGCGTCCTTTTCTTCAAGCAATTCCTGCAGGGTGGTTTGGAACTTTGCCTGGCCAAACGCATCGAATTTCAGGCCATCAACCACTTTATAATTTCCCTTACCATCTGTGGTGCATGGGTAACCAAAAACCATATCCTTGGGCACACCATATTCACCCTGCGAAACCACTGCCATGCTAACCCAATCGTTAGCTGGGGTGCCTCTAATCATGCTCTTCACATGATCAATCGCGCCATTGGCTGCAGACATTGCAGAACTCATGCCACGAGCCTTGATCACTGCCGCTCCACGAGTCTGGATCGTGGAAACAAAGGTTTCCTCAAGCCATTTACGGTCCGTAATTATTTGCTCTGCGGGCTTTCCACTAATCTTTGCGTTGGAGAAATCTGGGAACTGAGTGTTGCTATGATTCCCCCAGATAGTCATCTGGGTGACATCACTATTAGAAACGCCTGCTTTTTTTGCCAGTGCAGTGCGGGCACGATTATGATCAAGGCGGGTCATTGCGGTCCATCGTTCAGCAGGAATGCTGCGCCCGTTGGATCGGGCGACCAGGCAATTAGTATTGCAAGGGTTACCCACCACCAAAATGCGCACATCCGAGGCAGCCTTAGCAGCAAGGGCCTTCCCTTGGCCAACAAATATCTTCCCATTTATGTCCAGCAGTTCTTTTCTTTCCATGCCTGCCTTCCTTGGAAACGAACCAACCAACAAGGCATAATTGCATCCATCAAAAGCTTTTTCTGCATTATCTGTAATCACGATGTCTTTTAATGTTGAAAAAGAGCAATCATCAAGTTCCATAGCAACGCCTTCTAGGGCGGGCAATGCAGGGGTTATTTCAAGCAAATGTAAGATAACCTGAGTATCTGGGCCAAAGACTTCGCCAGAGGCTAATCGGCCCAACATTGCATAAGCTACTTGACCTGCTGCACCTGTTACTGCAACTCTTACTGTTCCTGCCATGATAATGCCCTCAATCCTTTAATAAGAAAAATCAATGAAGCTTCGGACATCATACCCTCGACTTCATGCGTAGAAAACATATTTTATAAGGTACCAAGGCATGAGCGACTCGGCCACAACCTATTTATAGGTTTACTCTCAAAATGACCGGGTTTCAATTGCTTCTGTCTTTATATTTTGTGGTCTACGTACACTCTTTTAGACATGTGAGGTTTAAAGAAATGGCAACAAAGATTGGTATTAATGGTTTCGGGCGAATTGGAAGAATGGTATTCCGCGCTCTCATGGAAAAAAAATCCGAACTTGATGTGGTCGCCATCAATGACCTCGGTAACCCAAAAAGCTTAGCTTTATTACTAAAATATGATTCCGTACATGGCAAATTTCCACACACCGTGGAAGCCACGGAAGATTCACTTATCGTTGCAGGTAAGACCATTAAAGTTCTTAAAGAACGCGATCCTTCCAAGCTTCCTTGGGGCGCCATGGGCGTTGATATCGTGATTGAATCCACCGGACTCTTCACCGAAAAAGAAACACCAAAGGGTGGCTTTATCGACCATATTAAAGCAGGCGCCAAAAAGGTTATCATCACCGCTCCTGCAAAAGGCGAAGACAAAACCGTGGTTATCGGCGTAAACGATCACGAACTTACCGCAGCTCACCAATGCGTTTCCAATGCTTCTTGCACCACCAATTCCCTTGCTCCCATGGTTAAAACCTTGGAAGACAACTTCGGAATTATTTGTGGTGTTATGACTACCGTTCACGCATATACCAACGATCAAAATGTTGCTGATCAGATTCACTCCGATCCTAGAAGGGCCCGTGCCGCTGGTTGCAACATCATCCCAAGTAGCACTGGCGCTGCCAAAGCTATTGGTTTGGTTATTCCTGCAATGGCTGGCAAACTCGATGGCACCGCTCTTCGAGTTCCTGTACCAGACGGTTCGATCACCGATCTTACTGTTCAACTCAAACGCGAAGTCACCGTGGAAGAAGTTAACGCTGCTTTCAAGACTGCCGCACATGGCGTTCTTAAGGGCGTACTTGAATACACCGAAGACCCAATCGTTTCTTCCGATATCATCGACAACCCACACAGTTGTATCTTTGATGCTCTTTCAACCTTGGTAAGCCCCAAAGGCAAAGGCACCACGGTTAAAGTATTCGGCTGGTACGATAACGAATGGGGCTACTCAGTGAGAACTGCTGACTTGGCTGTTAAACTGACGAAGTTGCTTAAGTAATTAAGGTTTATTTTTCAGGGGCTGGTCCTTCATGGGCCAACCCCTTTTCTTTTTTTTCAGGACTATCCTACAATGGCAAAAAAAGACATCCACTCACTACAAAACATTCAGGGCAAAAAAGTCCTGGTTCGTGTTGATTTTAATGTACCACAGGATGAACACGGGAATATTACCAACGATCGCAGGATCCGCGGTGCAATACCGACCATTAAGGGACTACTCGAAAAAGGCGCTGCAGTCATTGCCATGAGCCACCTTGGCCGGCCCAAGGGCGACCCTGTAAAAGATGCCCCTTTCAAGATGGATAAGGTCGCAAAACGATTAGGCGAACTTCTAAATAAATCTGTACACAAGGTAGATAGCATTATTGGGCAAGATGCCAAAGACGCAGCGGCCAACCTCAAGGCAGGCGAAATCCTTGTGCTTGAAAATGTCCGATTCCATCCAGGCGAGCAAGCTGCAGATGCTGCTTTCGCCAAGGAACTTGCAAGCTTGGGCGATATCTATGTGAACGATGCTTTTGGAACCTGCCACCGCAAAGATTCTTCCATGCATGGCGTTCCCGCTGCATTAAAAGGCAAACCAAGAGTCGTGGGCACTCTCGTAGCAAAAGAACTTGCAATCCTTGAACAACTCTTCAGCAACCCATCACGGCCAATGCTCGGGATATTGGGTGGCGGTAAAGTTTCCGACAAAATCAAATTCATCAAGGCACTTCTTTCGAAAGTAGACAAAGTAATCATCGGCGGCGCAATGACCTACACCTTCATGAAAGCCCAAGGTAAAAGCATTGGCAACTCCCGGGTTGAAGCAGATAAGCTTGATATCGCCCGTGAACTATTAGAACTTGGTAAGGGAAAAATTCAACTTCCTGTTGATCATCTTGCTGTGCAAAAACTTGATGCTCCAGAAGGGGCCAAGGTTTTCGAAGGTGAAATCCCCGAAGGCTGGATTGGTATCGATATCGGCCCCAAAACCATTGAGCTTTATTGTGCGGAAGTTGCCAAATCTGCAACCATCCTTTGGAATGGCCCCTTAGGTAAATTTGAAGATGAACCCTACAGCAAAGGCACCAAAGCGATTGCCAACACCATGGCTGCTTCCAAAGGCGTAACCGTGGTGGGTGGTGGCGAAACTGCGGAAGCTGTAGAAGAATTCGGCCTGGCTGAAAAGATGACCCATGTTTCAACAGGCGGTGGTGCTTTCCTCGAATATGTTGAAGGCACGCCTTTTGCTGCCCTTGATGAAATAGATGATAAATAAAACCACCCTTGGGATATAACTAGAACCAAGGGATTGCCTCCCATAGAATGATTTAAGCAATTAATCATGAAGTAGTTTTTCTTACCGAATTTTTTCCCAAGGTAGATGGCATTATGAAAGCTGGAATCGTCGGGTTGCCCAATGTAGGAAAAAGTACTCTATTCAACGCCCTAACAAGTTCTAAAGGGGCACAAGCTGCAAACTACCCTTTTTGCACCATCGAGCCCAATGAAGGTATCGTCCCGGTTCCAGACCCAAGACTTACCCGCATTACCAAATTCATTGTGCCCCAAAAAGTAATTCCCTCTGCACTAACCCTGGTTGATATTGCAGGCATTGTTAAAGGCGCGAGCGAAGGCGAAGGCATGGGTAACAAATTTCTCACCCACATTCGCGAAGTCGATGCCATACTTCAGGTGGTACGCTGCTTTGAAGACCCCGATGTCATCCACGTTGCGGGAAAAGTTGACCCTTTAAGCGACATCGAAATTATTGAAATAGAATTGATGCTTGCAGATTTACAAACCCTTGATGGGGCACTTTCAAAAGCTGAAAGAAGCGCCAAAGGTGGAGACAAAGAAGCCAAGGACAGGGTTGAAGCGATTAAAAAATCTCTCGAACATTTAAAAGCCGATAAGCCACTGCGCACTTTAAAACTTCCCGAAAATGAGGTCAAAGCCATTAGCGCATTTGGCCTGATGACTGCAAAGCAAGTTCTTTATGTAGCCAATGTGGATGAAACCGACCTTGAAGGCAAAAGCCCGATGGTTCAAAAAGTACGCGATTTCGCAAAGAAAGTGGGAGCTGAAGTAGTTCCTGTATGCGCTAAACTTGAAGCTGAAATTGCAGAACTCGATCCTGCAGACCGTGCCGAAATGATGGCTTCCGCCGGCATCACCGAACCCTCCCTTGCGGCTCTTGCCCGCGCTGCCTATAAGGCACTTGGTTACCAAAGCTACTTCACCGCAGGCGAAAAAGAAGTCCGCGCTTGGGCTGTTCCGGTAGGGGCAACCGCACCGCAAGCTGCGGGCGTTATCCATACCGATTTTGAAAAAGGGTTCATCCGGGCCGAAGTTTATACGCTTGCAGACCTCGAGCAGTTCAAGACTGAAAAAGATATTCGTTCTGCGGGTAAACTTAAAATCGTGGGCAAAGAATACATCATGCAAGATGGCGACATCTGCCACTTCCTATTTAACTAGGTTCTCTGTGGCTGCAGAAGAGTAACCACGGAATTAGACGGAATAAAGACCTAGCAGAAGACTAGCCACGGATTAACACGGAAAAGACACATACAATTCATTGAACAAAAGGTTCAAATGGAGGAGTTGCAGTGGGGCTTCCCCATCGCAACTCCTATATCTTTAAACAAGCTGCCCTAAATAAACAGTAAGTAAAAAGAAGATACCCACCCAGCGCAGTGGGTGGGCTTAAAGGCAGTAAATAAAAGTGGTGGAGGTTGGGGAAAAATCAAAAGCCCATGGACTGCGTGCCATGGATCTCTTATTTTTGAATGATGAAAGTTAGAAAAGCAGACCCACCCAGCGCAGTGGGTGGGCTTGGAATTATCTATTACTATTAGCTGACAAAGACGCCTTGAGTGTTTGCTGGGTCGCCACTGAAGAACGAAAACAGCAGATCCAAGGTTGGGAAGCTGAAGCCTTTGACTTCGGGGCCACCGCCTGGGCCTGCGCCAGTTACTAGGTCAAGGATGCCATCGAAGTTGCCATCGCTAACGCCAACCCGAACTCCGCCTGTAAAGTCTTCTGCATAGGCCATGAACTGTGAAAGTAATGCGCCGGTGTAAGGGTCCCAGACTGCAACAACAGGGGCACCACCAGAGCCTGCGCCGGTAACGACTTCGATATTGCCATCATTTCCGATATCGCCTGCTGCGACATATACGCCGCCTGTGAAGGATACAGGGTAGGCATACCATTGGCTAATGATTGCATTGGTGTCACCATCGAAGACTTTAACATGGGGGGCGCCACCAGGGCCTGCGCCGGTAACTAGGTCAAGGATGCCATCGTTGTTGAAGTCGACAGATGCAACACTGACACCGCCTGTGAAATCTTGAGCGTAAGCAAAGAAAGATCTAATGACGGTAAGTCCGTTGCCATTAAAGATGCGAACTTCTGGGCCGCCACCAGCGCCAGCACCTGCGATGATATCGAGGATGCCATCGCCATTGAAATCACGGACTGCGACAAAAACGCCGCCAGTGAAGGCTGGATCGAATGCGAAGAAGGATTCGATGACTTCGCCGGTTTGGGAATCAAGGACAGCAACTGCTGGGCCGCCTCCAGGGCCTGCTGATGCGATGATATCAACCTTGCCATCGCCGTTGAAATCGCCTGAAACAACTCGAATTTGCCCGGTGAAGCCTGGGAAGGGTACCGCACTACCGATGGTTTCACCGGTGTCTGGATCAATAAGCGAAACCACGCTGGCACCGCTTTGGCTTGTGGAAGCGCTACCCGTGACAAGTGGACTTTGAATCGTATTGATTGCGATCGGGGGTGTTAGCGTTGAAGCAGTGCCTTGGTTTCCTACGGAATCAAAGTAGTTGTTGCTAACGGAAATGGTTCCATCCGCTTTGATACCGAGGGTTGGGGTGAAAACAGCAGTGTAAACTCTGCTACTGGAAGCCACTGGGTTGGTGATGGTGCCATTAGTTACGGTGATGATGCTTGAAGAAAACCCAGTCACAACTTCAGAGAAGGTGAAGGTAATGGTTGAGGTTTCATTAGCTTTCAGGCTGCCTGGGCTTGCGCTGATGCTCAGCGTGGGCGCGGTGTTATCAATGGTAATGGAACTGGAACTTGTGGCTGTGCCAGCAATGGTGGTGATGGAAATAGTACCAGTGGTCGCGCCCGATGGAACCGTTGTAGTTATTTGAGTTGGGGAATTTACAGTGTAAGTTGGTTGAACCGTGCCATTGAAAGACACCTGCG
>JBIIMS010000019.1:0-52621 GCA_044337875.1 Gemmataceae bacterium | reverse complement strand
ATAACAATAGGTG
The DNA here is from genome assembly GCA_044337875.1 of Gemmataceae bacterium. GTDB lineage: Bacteria > Planctomycetota > Planctomycetia > Gemmatales > Gemmataceae > UBA969. Next base: position 52,608 of record JBIIMS010000019.1, on the reverse strand, counting down.
ATTATGCTTTTGGGGGTGGGGGTTGTTTTAATCTTACGAGTATCAACATACCTGCTTCAGTAACAAGTATTGGATTTCTGGCATTTCAGAATTGCTGGAATGTTACCGCGATCACCTTTGCTGCAAATAGTTCTCTAACCACCATTGGTGGTGCTGCTTTTGCCGGTTGCGGTATTACAAGCATAACCCTGCCAGCTTCCGTTTCTACAATAGGGGATAATGCGTTTTTGGATTGCAGAAGTCTGGTTACCATAAGTTTTCAAGGCAATGCCCCTTCGATTTCTTTAAATAGTTTTACCAGCGCGGGTGCAACTCGAACTATTTATTACATTGCTACAAGCTCCGGTTGGTCAAATCTTTTTGGGGGTGTTCCGACTATTTGTGCTACCAGCACTAACAAATTAGCTGTTATAAATAACTCCTTGGGTGCGGGTGATTCTAGTTCTATTACCATTTTCGACCCTAGTACCGGTCTACCCATTGGCGTGGTTGTTCCCTTTCCAGGATATATCGGTGAAATCCGCATTACCTCTGGCGATATTGATGGAGATAGTGTTCTCGATCTTGTCGCAGGAGCTGGGGCGGGTGGTGGCCCCGCTGTGGTGGTGATAAATTCTGTGACTGGGGTGGTTTCCCAATCCTTCTTTGCTTTTGATCCAAACTTTCGTGGGGGCGTTTTCGTTGCGGTTCGCGATATCAATGGCGACAATATTCTTGATATCATTGTGGGCGCAGGTGCAGGCGGTGGTCCCGAAGTGCGCATCTTTGATGGTAGGACTAATTCTGTTCTTAGAGCTTTCTTTGCGTATGACGTAGGTTTCCGCGGCGGTGTTAGTGTTGCTACCATCGACTTCAACCATGATGGAATCTTGGATTTAGTTACTGGCGCAGGCGCAGGCGGGGCTCCTCATGTAAAAGTATTTGATGGCGCAACGGGAGATATTATTAGCCAGTGGTATGCCTACTCACTTGATTTTCTTGGTGGGGTATTTGTTGCAGCAGGCGATATAGGAAATGATGGCAGAATTGAAGTTATCACTGGGCCGGGTTTCGGAAGCCCGCCTTTAGTAAGAGTCTGGGATCCTTTGACAGCAACCATGCTTGCACAATTTTATGCCTATGCTGAAGAATTCGATGGCGGTGTTCGCGTTGGCGTAAGCGATGGCAACTTCGATGGCATTCTTGATCTTATCACTGGTGCGGGTGAAGGTGGTGGCCCTGAAGTCAAAGGCTTTAGTTTTCCTGAATTAGATTTACTGTTCTCATTCTTCAGTGGCGAAGAAACCAACACAACAGGCGTATTTGTAACCTAACAGCACCAAGATTTTCTAAACATACCCTTGTACTTTCAGCTTACTTTGCTTGATTATTGCATCTCCTACGGTTAATCTTAAGTAGTAACACGCCGGTTAAAGTTTTGAATGGTCGGGAGTATTGCATGAATCTTGGTTGCTTCCTTCTATTGCTAAATCTCACCCCTTTTGAAATTAACTTCAAAGAACAAGTTGCGCCGATCTTGGTGAAGAATTGCATTGAATGCCATAACTCTTCCGTTACCAAAGGAAACCTCAACCTTGAAACGCTTGCATTCGCTCTTAAAGGAGGGGATGAAGGCAAGGCAATAGTTTTGGGCAAAGCGGAGGAATCGCAACTCTATTTAAAAATCATCGAGGGAGAGAATAAAAAGAAGCCCGAGATGCCCCGGAAGAAACCCGCCCTGGCAAAAGCTGATGTAGAGAAGATAAAAGCTTGGATCGAACAGGGCGCAGCATGGCCCAAGGAAATCGTACTGAAGGAAAAAGCCAAGGCGGATGGATCCTTCTGGTCGTTTAAGCCCATCGCTAAAGTTACTCCTTCTGTTATCAGCGATGCACCTGATGCTTGGAAGATCAATCCCATTGATGCCTTTGTATTTTCGAAGCTGAAGGAAAAAGGAATCAAACCATCGCCAGTGGCTGATAAGCGAACATTGATTCGCAGGGTCAGCTTGGATTTGATTGGCTTGCCTCCTACTTCTAGCGAGGTTTCAGATTTTCTGAATGATGGAAACCCTGATGCTTATGAAAGAGTGGTGGATAGGTTGCTTGCATCACCAAGGTATGGTGAGAGGTGGGCTCGCCATTGGTTGGATGTTGCACGCTTTAGCGAAAGTGATGGCTTCGAAGAAGATATGCAAAGGCCACTGGCATACACATTCCGAGATTATGTGATTGGGGCATTGAATCAGGATAAGCCTTATGATGAGTTTGTACGCGAGCAAATTGCAGGTGATGTTCAGGCTGTTCAAACCGGGGATAGTATTGCAGCGACGGGATTTTTAGTGGCGGGCCCTTGGGATGCTGTTCAGCGGGTCACCCCAAGCAAGCTGGGAAGATTGCAATCGCGTGAAGAGCAACTCGAGGAAATAGTTTCGGGGGTTAGTCAGGCATTTCTGGGTCTGACGGTTCAGTGCGCGCGTTGCCATGACCATAAGTTTGATCCGATTTCGCAGGAAGATTATTACCGGGTGAAGGCGGTGTTTGAGGGTGTGGATCATTCGTTGAAAATAAGAGCCCATGGATTGCGAAGATTGATGGGAGCAAAGGAAGAGTCTGCCTGGTTGGAAAAGACGGCGCCATTGCGTAAAGAAATAGCAGGGTTGGAAGCTAGAGATTTGGAACTACAAAAGCAATTGAAGGAAAAGCAAAAAGAAGCTGAAGCATTGGCATTGTTGATGAAGGAAAAAGATCAGGTGAAGTCTGGGCTGGAAAAGTTACGCCAGCAGTTGGCGCAGGATTTTCCTGTGCAGATGGGATTTGTAGGCGACCGTGAGCAACCCAAGCCCACGGTTTTATTCAACCGAGGCGATATCAAGGATCCAAAAAACGAAGTCTCACCTGGCGGGCTTCAAGCCATAAATCTCTCACAAGTTGATTTCCCTAAGGATTTTAATCTGCCCGAGGCACAACGCAGAATCTTATTCGCTCAATGGCTTACCCACCCAGACAACCCTTTTACTTTCAGGGTGATGGTTAATCGCCTTTGGCAGGGGCATTTTGGCATTGGCTTTGTGGATACCCCGAGCGATTTTGGTTTCAATGGCGGCAGACCCACGCACCCAGATCTTCTTGATTTTCTCGCCTTCGAATTTAAGCAGCAACAGTACAGCATTAAAGCAATGCATCGGTTGATTGTTACCAGTGCAACTTATGCGCAGGCTTGCATTCCCAACACCAATACTAGGGAGGAATATAAAAAGGCTGCTGCGATTGATGCAGACAACCGCTTGTTTTGGCGCTTTCCTTCGCTGCGCCTCGAGGGCGAGGTGGTGCGTGATGCAATGCTTGCAATGGCTGGAAATCTTAACTCTGAAATGAATGGTCCAAGCTTCAAACCTTATACGGTAACCCAGCTCAACACTTATTTTTATCATTTGTTCGACAAGGATGAGAACATTTACAACAGGCGGACTATCTACCGCATGCAGGTGATCACAGGGCGAAGTCCACTTCTCGATGCACTCGATTGCCCTTCCCCCTCGATCACCCAACCCCGAAGAAGCCCCACTTCAACTCCTCTGCAGGCTCTTGCACTAATGAACGATTCATTCGTGGTTAGGCAGTCGATGAAGCTTGCAACTAGGCTTAAGGAACAACAACCTGAATTGCAAAAGCAAATCGAACTAGCCTATGAATTCTCTTATTCCCGAAAGCCAAATGCAGAGGAGTTGCAGGCGGGTCTTAATGTTGCAAAAGAGCATGGTTTGGAAACTCTCTGTTGGGCCATTTATAACTCCAGTGAATTCCTTTACAATCATTAGGATGAAGATGCACCCTTATAATGCTGGATCACAAAACAACTGGCTCAATAGGCGAATCTTCCTTGATCATGCGGGAACAGGTTTGGGCTCGATCGCACTTGCATGGTTGTTACAGAGGGAATCCCTTCTCGCAGCGCCCGCTCTGAATGGATTGCACCATTCTGCAAAGGCAAAGCGCATCATTCATATATTTTCGCCAGGCGGTGTCAGTCAGGTGGATACATTCGATTACAAACCCGAGCTTGAAAAACTCGATGGCACAAAACTTACCTCTAAGGGAGAACTCGACACTTTCTTTGCATCCCCGGGGTTACTTCGTAAAAGCGTATTCCCCTTCAAGCAACATGGAAAGTCTGGCGCATGGGTCAGCGAATTGTTTCCTCACCTTTCCACTTGTGTGGATGATATGGCATTCATTCATTCGATGGTTGCAAAGAGCCCATCCCATTCGCCCGCTTGCTTTCAGATGAACACTGGTTTCACCCTTGCAGGTTTCCCTAGCATGGGCGGTTGGATTTCTTACGGCCTCGGTAATCTCAGCGATAACCTTCCATCGTTTGTTGTGCTTCCTGACCCGCGTGGTTTGGTTAATGGTGGTACCGCGAATTGGTCTAATGGTTTTCTTCCTGCCCAACATCAGGGCACCATGATGAACGGCAGTTCGAATAACCCTATTGCAAACCTTCACAGCCCTGAAAATGTCAGTACTTCAGCAAGGGTTGCAGGATTGAAACTCATTCAAAGTGCCAACAACTCTTATGCTGATGCAGATCCATTTGATTCATCTCTTGCAGCAAGATTAAAATCCTACGAACTTGCGGGAAGAATGCAGACCAGCATTCCCGAAGCGGTAAACTTCCAGAATGAACCAGAGAACATCCGCAAACTTTATGGCATCGATGACCCTGTGATAGGAGCTTCCGCCCGCAACTTTCTTCTTGCAAGAAGGCTTTCAGAACGAGGGGTGCGCTTTGTGCAGTTGTATAACGGCGGCGCACTTGGTTCACCTAGAATCAACTGGGATGGCCATGAAGATGTTAAGGACAACCACCAAAAGCAAGGGCTGCTTCTAGATCAGCCATGCGCTGCGTTGCTGAAGGATTTAAAACAGAGGGGAATGTTGGAAGATACCTTGGTGGTTTGGTCAACCGAGTTTGGCCGCACGCCTTTTACGCAGGGTAACCGAGGCCCTCAATCTTTGGGAAGAGATCATCACCAGCATACCTTCACATGCTGGCTTGCGGGTGCAGGGGTCAAGGCTGGTTCTAAGTATGGCGCCTCGGATGAAATAGGCTACAAGGTTGCAAATGATCCTGTATCCATTTATGACTTCCACGCCACCATCCTTCATCTGATGGGCATTAACCACGAAAAACTTTCTTATTATCATAATGGCATCGCGCGCAGGCTTACCGATGTTCATGGCCATGTTGCAAAGGGTTTACTCGCTTGAAATTTATCATCATCCGATTTTCTGTAATACTAATGCTTGCATCAATGCTTTGCACTTTGGGTTATGGTCAGGTTAAATCCCCAAAGGATATTTTTTTTCACGAACAAGTTGCGCCGATCTTGGTGAAGAATTGCATCGAATGCCATAACTCTTCCGTTACCAAAGGAAACCTTAACCTTGAAACTCTTGCATCCACTCTTAAAGGAGGGGATGAAGGCAAGGCGATAGTTTTGGGTAAACCAGAGGAATCACAACTCTATTTAAAAATCATCGAGGGAGAGAATAAAAAGAAGCCCGAGATGCCCCGGAAGAAACCCGCAATCGCCAAAGCTGATGTAGAGAAAATAAAGGCTTGGATCGAACAGGGCGCAGCATGGCCCAAGGAAATCGTACTGAAAGAAAAAGCCAAGGCGGATGGATCGTTCTGGTCGTTTAAGCCCATCGCCAAGATAACGCCACCTGTTATCAAGGATGCCCCCGATGCTTGGAAGATCAATCCGATTGATGCTTTTGTTAATTCAAAGCTGAAGGAAAAAGAATTAAAGCCCAGCGCACCTGCCCAGCCTCGCGATTTCATCCGCAGGGCGACTTACGACTTGATTGGCTTGCCCCCCACACTCGCAGAAACAGAAGCTTTTGTCGTGGCCTACACAGCAAATTCACAACAAGCAATCAATGATCTGGTGGATCGGCTGCTTGCCTCGCCTAGGTATGGTGAGCATTGGGGCAGGCATTGGCTTGATGTGATTCGATTTGGTGAAAGCAGGGGTTATGAGCGTAATGAGATTATCACTAATCTCTGGCCCTTCCGTGATTACATCATCAAGTCTATCAACGACGATAAGCCCTTTGATGTTTTCATCAGAGAGCATCTTGCTGGCGATGTGATTGGTAAGGGCAAACCTGAATTAGATATAGCTTCTGCTTTTCTAGTTGCGGGGCCATACGATGATGTAGGAAATCAAGATGCGATGGCTGCAGCGCAAATTCGCTCGGATCAAATGGATGAAATGATTCGTGCCACCAGCGAAGCTTTTCTTGGCCTTACCATGGGGTGCGCCCGTTGCCATGATCATAAGTTTGATCCTCTTCTTGCCAAGGATTATTACGCAATGTTTTCCACCTTTGCAGGTGTGGTGCATGGCCCACGCGAAGTGGCGAGCCCAGAACAAAGAGCAGCAAGAGCCGAGCAAGTCAAAGGGTTTGATGCCAAAAAAATAGTACTCGATGCGAAGCTGAAAAAGCATAACGAAGAGTTGATCACAAGATCCAAAAAACTCGAACCCGAACTCGCAAAAGATTGGAAACGACCAAAAGCCAGCAGATATACCACCGAAGAATCGTTCGATCCTATCGAGGCAAAATTCCTGAAACTTACCGTGGAAAGCAGCGATTCACTAGATCTAAAGTCACCTTCTTTTCGCATTGATGAACTCGAAGTCTTCTCAATAGAACATTCGCAAAGGAATGTCGCACTTGCATCCAATGGCTGCAAAGCAGAGGGCGAATCAAGGCAAGCCAAAGATTTCTCAGGCGCTTATGGTGCATTCCTCGTGAACGATGGTAAGTTTGGAGAACGATGGATTGCAGGGGGTACAACCCTTTTGCTCTCATTCGCAAAGACCGAGAAAATCAACCGCATAGTTTTCTCCAGCGATCGCAACAAAGCACTTCCCATCGATTCACCCCTTACACCATTCGTGGGTGAATATGTTTTTGAAACTTCACTCGATAATAAAACTTGGACAACAGTTGCAAGCTCGAAAGATCGTATTCCCGCTACTGCTGCCCTGAAGGAAGCCCGGCTTCTGCAGAAGGTGAATACTGAAAAAGATCGCATGGAAGTTGCAGAGATCAATAAACAACTTGCAGAGGTGAATGCCCAGATCGCCAAGATTCCACCCCTGCCAGTTTGGTGGGTAGGCAATCGAAGGCCAGCGCCCGGCCCATTCAACATTTATCTGGGTGGAAGCCCACAGCGAAAAGGTGAAGCTGTAATTCCTGCGGGCCTTTCAATACTTGCAAACAACCCTTCGCATTACAGTGTTGATGTTGCAAAACCCGAAGGCGAACGCAGGTTGGCAATGGCCAATTGGATTACCGCAAACGATAACCCTCTCGCCCCCCGTGTGCTTGCCAATCGAATCTGGCATTATCATTTCGGCACAGGCATTGTTGATACTCCGAGTGACTTTGGTTTCATGGGAGGCAGGCCCACCCATCCCGAACTTCTTGATTGGCTTGCGACAAAACTTATGAGCGAAGGTTGGCGATTGAAGCCGCTCCACAAACTTCTCATGACTTCCCAAACCTATCAGCAATCCTCTGTTTTCAAACCCGAAGCTGCCCGCATTGATGGCGACACCCGATACCTTTGGCGCTTCCCACCTCGTAGGCTTCAAGCAGAGGAAATCCGGGATACCATCCTCAGCGTTGCGGGCAAGCTAGATCTCAAAATGGGTGGGCCAGGATTTCGACTTTATGAATATCAGCAAGATAACGTTGCGACTTATGTCCCGCTTGATGTGCATGGCCCCGATACTTACCGCAGGGCTGTTTATCACCATAACGCCCGTGCAGCTCGGGTTGATATCCTTGCAGATTTCGATATTCCTGACCCTGCCTTTGCTGAACCGCGCAGGGCTTCCACCACCACTCCTCTTCAAGCCCTTACTCTCATGAACCATCGCTTTGCTTTCGACATGGCAAACTTCTTTAATCAAAGGGTTGTGATAGAATCAAATTCCACCGATCCCGCAACCGAAATTAAAGTTGCATTCAATCTCGCACTAGGAAGAAATCCTTCTGAAGAAGAACTTGCTCGTGCAATGGCACTTACAAAAACCCATGGCCTTCGTGCATGTTGCAGGGCACTGTTGAACTCCAACGAAATGATCAACCTGAGATGAACATGAACAAAACAGATTCACAAGGTTTTTCTGAACTTAACAGACGTGGCTTGTTTCATAGCGTCTTCACCGGCCTTGCTGGTATCGGGCTGGGTTCACTTTTGCAAAACGATTCCCTTGCAAAAGAAACCTCATGGGAACCGGGTAGGGGTATTACTCATTTTCCGCCCAAGGCTAAACGAGTGCTACAAATCTTCTGCCCAGGCGCTGCTTCGCACATCGATTTATGGGATTACAAACCCGAACTCTTCAAGCAATCAGGCAAGCCACTTCCAGGTGCAGAAAATTTCTCTTCGTTCCAAGGCAAGAACGGCAACCTGATGCCCCCGCCCTGGGAGTTCGTGCCCGCAGGAAAGTCTGGCAAGCGCATCACTTCTCTTCTACCCAACATGGCTCGCCATGTAGATGACATCGCCTTCATTCATTCCATGCAATCCAAAACCAACACGCATGGGCCTGGGTGTGTTTTCATGAACACGGGCCATGTGTCTGAAGGATTCCCCAGTGCGGGTGCATGGACCAGCTTCGCGCTGGGTAGTGCCAATGATAATCTACCCACCTTTGTTGCGCTTCCTGATGTTCGGGGCGAACCGCCCAATGGCAAAGCAAATTGGAGTAACGGCTTTCTGCCTGCAAGGCACCAAGCGGTGATGCTTGCTTCGCACATGAACATTCGCAATCTTAAACTTCCCACAGAGATTTCTGCGGATGAGGAAAAAGGCTCGCGAGATTTCTTGGGTTTCTTGAACAACTCGGATGCAGAAAAGAATCCAGGTGATACTAGCCTGAATGCTCGCATCGCAGCTTATCAACTTGCTGCAAAGATGCAGTTAAGCGCACCCGAGGTTTCCGATCTTTCCAAGGAAACTAAAACTACGCTTGCTTCCTATGGTGCTGATAGCAGCAATAATTTGAAGGCTTCTTATGCGCGCAATTGCATACTTGCCCGCAGACTTCTTGAACGCGATGTGCGCTATGTGAATCTTTATTGCGCATCCCGTGCAAGTGGCGTGGATGGTTTGCTAAACTGGGATGCACACCGTACCTTGAAGTCTGATTATGAGAGGCATTGCCCTGTGTTTGACCAACCCACGGCAGCGCTTTTAGATGATCTTAAGCAACGAGGTTTGTTGGAAGATACTCTGGTGTTATGGACCACAGAGTTTGGCAGAATGCCCACGCACCAGCAGAACACCACGGGTAGGGATCATAACCCCGATGCCTTCACTGTCTGGATGATGGGCGCTGGGGTAAAGGGTGGAATCAGCTATGGCGCGACTGATGAGTTTGGCAGAAAGTCGGTTGAGAAAGTAACCAATGTGTGGGAGTTCTATTCAACGGTGCTTCATATCCTGGGGTTCGATTTTGATCGTTTGAGTTTTTACCACAATGGCCTAGATCGAAAAATCTCTGATGTGCATGGCAAAGTAATCACCGAACTCCTGGCATGAACATGCATAATTGATTGGCAACTATTGATGAACGATTAAATCTTCATTGGTTAATTCGACAAAGAAATGCAGTTCAAACAAGTCTTTGATTGTTTGATGATGTTTTTGAAAGATATGGATTAGTTTTTCATTAAAGCCTAACTCGGAAAGAATCTCGATTAGCCTGACTGGTAACTGGGCATCAAGTAAAACTCTCAAAGATTTACTTTCTGTATGCTTTTGCAATCGGATTACTTCGCGGCGTACTGAAGGCAGGCCAATATGTCATCTTCAACAAGGTCTCGATAATCGACTAGAATTTCAGGGTGCGACATTCCAGAGGCATGCAGTTCTAGAATCATCACGACTGGATAACGCATTCCCCGAATGCAGGGTTTTCCATGGCATATTGCAGAATCAATCGTTATGTGATCTTGAAGTAACGACATATTATCCTTTGGTATTAATTTTGACCTTATATTAACTTAAATCTAATCATAATCCAAGATGGTTCTGTTGGTTTGCTAGTAAAGTTGCAAATGTATGATAAAAGATGGTAATATAAAAGAAGATAGTTATTCAAAAGATTGAGATAAGCTTACATGCCCAGAAAAATCCGAGAATTAATTGAGGATTTAAAGCGAGCAGGTTTTATTGATAGAGGTGGTAAAGGAAGTCATCGAAATTTTATTCATCCTAATTTACTTAAACCTATCACCATTTCTGGTAAATTAGGCGATGATGTGCTCCTTTATCAGGAAAAAGCGATCAAGCAGGCAATCAAGGAGGTTCAGTTATGAAACCCGGGGATAAATACATCAAGCTTGTGGAATGGTCCGAGGATGATGGTTGTTTTGTTGGAAGTTGTCCGGAGTTATTTTATGGCGGTTGCCATGGGCCTGATGCTCGGATTGTATTTGATCAATTATGCAATCTCGTGGATGAAACCATTAATCAATATCTGGAAGATGGGAAAAATCTTCCTCCTCCGATGATTGCTTCGCAACTGGTAAGTACTCTTCAAGATCGGTAAATTCTTTGGAAGAATGCTCCTTAAAATAGACTTATTAATTGCTGTAACTTTGGTAAAAAAAGAAGCCCGTGGGGAATAAACTCCCACGGGCTTTTTTCATATTGGCTGTTTACTAATTATCCGACTAGGAATTGACCATTGATGGTACCAACTACCACGCCCTTGGTATTGGTGCTATCTCCACTATAGAACGAGAATAATAGATCCAAGGTCGGGTAATCAAAAGCATTCACTTGCGGGCCGCCACCAGCGCCAGCACCGGTGATGATGTCGAGCGTGCCATTGCCATCGCCATCGTTGATACCCACACTAATTCCACCCTTAAAGGCATCTGCATAAGCAAGGAACTGGGTGATAAAAGCGCCATTAGTGGCGTTAAAAACTTTCACCAAAGGTGAGCCACCTGAACCTGCGCCGGTAACCACTTCCAGCACGCCATCTTCTCCTAAATCGCCCACCGCAACAGTAACGCCCCCGGAGAAACTTGATTCATAAGCGTACCATTGGCTGATAACTGCAAGTGTTGTACCATTAAATACGCGAACTTCGGGGCCGCCGCCCGCACCAGCCGCTGCTACAATGTCCATCACACCATCTTGGTTAATATCACCGACGCCAACATTAACACCCCCTCTAAAGCTGGGATCAAACGCAAAGAAAGATTTGATGAGGAAGAAATTCGAACCATCGAAGATATTAACTTGTGGGCCACCACCTGCACCTGCCCCTGTCACTAAGTCTAGCACGCCATCGTTGTTAAAATCTGCAAGGGCTATGGTCACGCCACCAGAGAAGGCTGGATCGTAGGCGAAAAACGATTTGGTCACTTCACCAGTTTGGGTATTAACGATGGCGATTGCAGGGCCGCCACCAGGGCCTGCTGCAGCAACGGTATAAGCTAAGCCATTGTTGCTAAAGCTTCCAGTTGCGGTGTTAATAACGCCTGTGAAACCAGGGAAGGGGTTAACAAAACCCAGATTTGCTGCAGTGCTGGAGTTATAAAGGGTAACTCTTGATTCGCCTGAAGTAGGCGTGGTTGCTGCGAGCAATGGTGCAGGATTAGGAACAATTCTTACTTTGCCGATGTTGTTAAGAGCTAATTCGGTAAACCACATATCGCCATCATCGCCAAGAACGATGCGATGAAATACAGTGCCTTCACTTTCAACTTGATAGCGGGTTACTAGGACCGATGAAATATCACCATTGGGTGCATCTAGAATGGTGTTTCCCATTTTTACAATGTAATCTGGTCCGGTGGGGGGAAGATTATTCTGATTGACATAACTTTGAGTCCAAAGGTTTCCTTGAGCGTCAAAAGCAAAACCTGCAAGGATGGAGTTCGGTTGTGATTTAGGAACAGGGAATTCTTCAATCACACCGCTGTAACTAATTTTCCCAATATTATTTCCCGCTTCTTCAGTGAACCAAAGATAAGGATCTCCTGGTGGCCCAACTTTAATAGCAATCGGTCTGCTGTTGGAGGTCGGAATTGCAAACTCAGTTACTGTTCCAGTAGGAGTAACCCGGAAAATATTATTCCCTGTTAGTTCTGTTCCCCAGATGTTGCCATCGGTTCCCAACTCAAGATAAATTGGCGTAGCTGCTACAGTGGGTAAGTTATAATGCGTAACTGTGGAAGCAGAAGTGATAGCCCCATTAACAGGGTTGATTTTACCTACCGTGCTGGTATTTTTGCCTGTGAACCAAATGGTTATACCATCTGCACCAATAGCAATGGCATGGGGGTGCGGGTTAAGAGGCACCGGCGAAGAAGGGCTGGCTTGGATGTTGACATCAACGCTAATCAAAATTGCGCCAGTGGTTTGGTCAAGCTTTACAACTTGTCCTGCGTATTCCAAAGAAACCCATAAATTACCCGCAGGGTCAAATACTATTCCATGTGGCATGCTTCCCATGGGCATCTGAAAGTACTGGGCGGTGTTGGTGTTTCCAAAGTAATGAACGACGGTGTCCATGCTCATCCCGGTAATCCAGTAACTATTGTCATTGGCAGGATCATCAACAATTTCATGGGTCGAACCCGAGGTCGGATTGCTGGGATAATTCAAATGATATTCGGTAACTAGGGCGGTGCCTTCGGTAAGAATGGTAGGAACGCCAGTGCCTGTGCCTGCAACTGGGGTCACCCGTTGTTCAAGGCGCATAAGCGATGGCCTGTTAGAGTAAAGTTTGTTTTTAGAGTTAGTGTTTGTCTTTTTACCAAAATTTGAATTCAAAAATTGAAACATAGTTAAAACTATCCTTTGATTAATGTGTAGTAATTAAAATTGAGCGACTATATTTCCATCATAAGTCAAAATAGCATGTGATGGCAAACATGTAAGAAAAAAGACCCATCTTCTGCAAATCTACTTGTTTTCGTAGGTGTTAAAATCAATCCATACTGCAAATTTGCACCGTGTTCGCAATTTTTTGGATCATCTTGCTTTCCACCTGAACTTCATTGCAGCCTGTTCACTTCCAAGCTATCATTTAAGATTGATTCTTTTAATTTTCCAGATTTGGGCTTTAAACCATGAGTGCTTCCTTTTTTCTAATGATTTCCCTTGCCCTAACTTCCCAAGGCAAACCAGCCGAACAACCTTCCCCTGATGTCCTTTTCCGCAAAGACAACCTCATGGCTTGGTGCATCGTTCCATTCGATTCCAAGAAACGCAATCCTGTCGATCGGGCCAAGATGCTCAAGGATCTTGGGTTCACCAAATTTGCCTACGACTGGCGTGATGAACACATCCCGACCTTCGATCAGGAAATTGCAGAACTTAAAAAGAATGGTGTAGAGCTTAGCGCATTCTGGTTTCCTGCATCCCTCAACCCTCAAGCGAAAAAGATTCTTGAAGCACTCGAACGCAATAAGATTCATACCCAACTTTGGGTCTCGATGGGCGACCCAGCGCCGGGCAAGGATCAAGCGACCAAAGTACAAGCCGCTTGCAATCAAATCCGACCTATTGCAGAAGCTGCCCGGAAAATCGGTTGCAGTGTAGGCCTCTATAATCATGGTGGTTGGTTTGGCGAGCCCGAAAATCAGGCGCAAATCCTTGAGCAAATCAAAGAAACCAATGTTGGCATTGTCTACAACCTGCACCATGGACACGATCACATCGATAATTTCCTGCCTTTGTTCAAACGCATTCAACCTTGGCTTTTTTGTGTGAACATCAACGGCATGGATCGCATGGGCGATAAGCAAAACCGTAAGATCCTGCAACTGGGCCAGGGTGAAAAAGATCTCGAGCTTTTGAATATGATTTTGAAATCGGGTTATAAAGGCCCCATCGGCATATTGGGACATACCAATTACGATGCGGAACTCACGCTTCGTGATAATCTTGATGGCCTTGATTGGCTTGTAAAACAGATGAAGAAGGAAAAAGGAGCGGAAAAACCAACACCCAGAACACCTGTTCCAGCCCGGAAGGTATCACAGTTACCAACATCCACATCTGCTGGTGCCGTGCCGGGTGTGGTATCTTATAAGCAAATACCCTACAATGAAGATCTTGTTAAAAGTATATTGAGCGATGCCCAAGCCAAGGGTAACAGTGCTCGGGGTGCCATGGTTTTTAGCTCTGCAAAATACGCTTGCGTTTCATGCCATAAGGTTGGTTTGCAGGGCGGGCAAGTTGGGCCCGAACTCACCGCAATCGCCAACTGTATCAAACCATATGAAATTGTGGAGGGTGTGCTTTGGCCTTCCAAACAGATAAAGGATGAATACCGTGCCTACAGCGTTGTCACTTCCTCTGGGAAGGTGTTGCAGGGTTACAAGGTGAAAGAAACCCCTGCGGAACTGCTGTTTCGGGAAGCTTCCACTGCTAAGGAAATTAAAATAAAGCGTGATGAGATAGAAGAAATCAAGGAGGTGGGCAGCCTTATGCCTGCGGGTATTGCAGAGGCGATGACTGCCGATGAAAGGCGCGACCTCGTAAAATTTCTGCTGGATCTTGGCAAGGATCCTAAAGCCGTTGGCCTGATGCCCCAAATGCAGATGGCGGCCATGAAACCAGCTACCTTTGAATACACCCGCGAGCCCATTGATAAAGCAGCTTCGCCTTTGTGGGAAGCGTTTGTCAACCGCGAAAGGCTTTACGATTTTTATGCCAAGCAGGCTACTCACTTTGCGGCAAAGACGGATCGCCCACTTTTGGTGGAAGCCTTCCCTGGTCTTGATAGTGGGAAACATGGGCACTGGGGAAATCAAAATGAAGAAACTTGGAAAAGCAGTAACTGGAACAAGGCGGAACTTGGAAGAGTCATGAGCGGTATATTCCGTGCCCCAGGCGTTATGGTTCCACGGGGCATTGCTGTTCTATTGGGTGAACAAGGCGAACTTGCTACTTGCTTCAACCCTGAAAACCTTAATTATGAATCCCTTTGGCAGGGAGGCTTTCTCTCTTTCTCGAATATCCGCCATGGATTTATGGATGGCATTAAACCCGCTGGAACCATACTACCTCCACCTTTGCCCAATAAGCCCGGAAAAACTTTTTCCTACCATGGTTTTCACCTGCATGGCAACCGAGTAGTCTTCTCCTACAGCATTGATGGAGTTGAATATCTTGATTCGCCATGGGTGAAGGATGGTAAGTTTTTTAGGGAGTTAGGACCCCGAAAAGGTCACCCTCTAGAAGGGTTATTAAAGGGTGGGCCCACGCGCTTCCCCCAAAAAATACAAGGAAAAATCACCCTTGGCACTGGCACTCCCTATGCCATCGATACGATTGAGACCCCGTTTGAAAATCCTTCCAGGCTGCCTTTCTTTCCTGGTGATCTCGCGTTTCTTTCTGATGGCACAGGCCTTGTTTGCACCATGCAGGGTGATGTTTGGCGGGTTGAAGGGCTTGATAAATTGTCAAGCATTGTAACTTGGCGTAGGGTCTCTTCCGGTTTGCACCACGCGCTTGGGATGATTGTTCACGATGATATTCCCTATGTTCTTGGGCGGGATCAAATCACCAAGCTTTATGATTTAAATAACGATGGTGAATATGATTTTCACGAATGCTTTTCCAACGCCTATAAAACTTCGCCCTCAGGGCATGATTTCATTTGTGGTTTGGTGCGTGAAAAGAATGGCAGTTTCTGTTTTGCTTCCAGTAATCAGGGCGCGGTGCGTGTTTCCCCCGATGGGAAGACAGCAGAGATCATCGCAACTGGTTTTCGTAATCCTGATGGCATCGGTCTTACCCCCGATGGCAAACTTACCATTCCCTGTTCCGAAGGCGACTGGACTCCAAGTTCGATGATTTGCGAAATCCGCAAGGATGGATTTTATGGTGCGGGCGGCCCTCGCAATAAGATGCCCCCAGACCTTCCCCTTGTTTACCTCCCCCGGGGAATTGATAATTCTTCCGGTGGGCAGATCGCTATCGATTCCGATAAATGGGGCCCACTTAAAAACCTTATGCTTCACTTCTCTTTTGGTGCATGCTCTCACATGCTGCTCCTTCGTGATGAAGTGAATGGTAAACCACAAGGTGCGGTGGTACCTCTTCCGGGCGAATTTAACTCTGGTGCACACCGGGGTAAATTCCACCCGATCGATGGCCAGCTTTATGTTGCGGGGATGCAGGGCTGGGGCACTTATGCAAAGAACGAAGGAAGTTTTCAGCGCGTTCGCTACACAGGCGATCCGGTGCAGCTTCCCACTGCGATTCATTCCCATGCAAATGGTATATTTCTTCGCTTTAGCTCGCAGGTTGATCGTGGGATTATTTCCAAAAGCACCAGCAGGCTTGCCATGGCATGGAACTATCGTTACTCGCCCACTTATGGATCTGCTGAATATTCTCCTTCGCATTTTGGGCTTCGTGGGCATGATATTCTGGATACGCCCAATGTTCATGTGCTTGCCGATGGCAAATCGATCTTTATCGAAATCCCCGAATTGCAGCCCGTTAATCAGCTTTTGTTACATTTGAAAGTTGGGCCCGGAGCACCGGTTCATCTTTTTGCAACCGTGCATGAACTCGACAAGGATTTCACATCCTTCCCCGGGTACCAACCCAGGCAGAAAGTCATCCGCCCGCATCCCATTCATGCAGACCTTGCGGTTGCGGTGAAAACCAATCCCAACAAGTGGAAGTATCCTATTGGGGGAACCCGGCCTATAACTGTAGCAGCGGGGCCGAATCTTTCATTCGCTCCAAACTTGATCAAAGCCAAACCTGGTGAATTGCTTGCACTCACTTTTCAAAATCCAGATGTGGTGCCCCATAACCTAGCTATCATTAAGCCTGGAACTCTTCCCGCAGTAGGAATGTTAGCAAACCAATTGATCAGCGACCCCTTGGCGATTGTGCGCCATTATGTTCCTGAAAGTGCGGATGTGATTGTTCACACGGATGTGGTGATGCCTTCAGACAAATTCACGATATACTTCAAAACGCCTGACAAAAAAGGCAATTATCCGATTGTTTGTACCTTCCCCGGGCATTGGATGGTAATGAATGGCAGCCTAGTGATTGAATAGCTACAAGGTTTTGTAAACCGGTGAATTGCCATGTTATGCCAGAATTTCTTTGACCACCCTGCCATGCACATCGGTAAGGCGAAAATCTCTTCCGCCGTATTTGTAAGTAAGTTTTTCATGATCTAATCCGAGCAGGTGCAGAATTGTCGCATGAAGGTCATGGATGTGAACTTTTCCCTCGATAGCTTCGTAGCCATATTCATCGGTGGCGCCATATGCCATGCCTTGTTTGACACCGCCCCCTGCCAACCACATGGAAAACCCCTTATTGTTATGGCCCCGTCCATCGGTGGTTGGGTCGTCAGGAGTTCTGCCAAACTCACCTCCCCATATAACGAGGGTATCATCCAACATGCCCCTGTTGTTCAAATCTTCAAGTAAAGCAGCGATGGGTTTATCAATTGCAGCACAATTTTTGGTCATGCCACCCGTCAGGAAACCATGATGATCCCAATCGGTATGGGTGATTTCAATGAAGCGAACGCCCGCATCTGCAAAGCGCCTTGCAAGCAGGCATTGCCTGCCGAAAGTTTCCTCCGCATTATACCTTGCCATGGTTGATTTACTTTCGCTTGCAAGATCCATCACCTTTGGCAGGGCATCCTGCATACGAAATGCAAGCTCATAGGATTGAATCAACCCTTCAATCCTTGAATCTTTTTCCTTGTCCAAAAGTTCACGATTCATTTCCTGTAAAAGATCCAACTGCTGTCTTTGGCCATTAATTGAAAGTCTGTTGTTAAAAACATTACCCACCATGGGGTTGCGGACAGGTCGGTTGGCATCGCCAAGCAGGGTTGCGGAGTTTGCAGCAGGAAGGAAGGCGCTGGAGTAATAACGCAGCCCACCAAGCGAGGTCAGCGGATTGATGGAGATGAAGCCAGGAAGGTTTTCGTTTTCGGAACCCAACCCATAAAGCGTCCATGAACCAAGCGAAGGCCTTATGAACTGGAAGCTTCCTGTATGCATCTGCTCCAAGGCTTGCGGATGATTTTCGTTATCGGTATGCATACCCCTGAGGACACAGAGTTTATCAGCATGCTTGGCTGTCTCGGGAAGAAGATCAACAATTTCGATGCCGCTTTGGCCATGCTTGCTGAACTTCCAACGGGATCCCAGAAGTTTGCTGTTTTGATTTTTAGCTACTTTGCCATTGTCCGCTGATAATTTTGGCTTGGGATCGAATGTCTCCATATGCGAAGGTCCGCCACGCATGCAAAGGAAGATCACTCTTTTGGCCTTGGCTGAAAAATGCGGTTTCTTGGCACCAAGTGGCTTGGAAGTATTTACTCCACCTGTTTCCTTTGCAGATGCTTGCACCGCTAAGCCTTGAAATGCCAGATAACCAAAACCAGCCGATACTGTTTTCAGCATCTTCCTGCGCGTTATTGATTTATCATTCATTGTTGCTGTTTCCTGAAGAAAAAAAACTATTTGATGTATTGGAATTCTGCGGAAGCAAAAACAATCTGGCAAAAACTTGTCAGTCGTTCAAGGCGAAGTTGCAGTTCATCAGGTTGCTTCCCGGTTTTGGAATCGGTCTGTAATAATTCAGGCTTGTTTAAATAATCCAAGGCTCGCTTGATTTCTTGGGAAGTTGGTTCACGAGAGAATGCCCTACGATAAATTGTTTTGATTCGCCCCTCGTCATCAAGTTTATCGTCCCTTGACAATTGCGAACTCAGCAAACCCGCCTGACTGATCACCCATTTATTATTCATGAAATAAAGCGATTGGGCGGGAACAATACTTTCTTCCCGTTGCGATATTGATCTATCAGGGGATGCAAAATCAAACAGCCCAAAAATTTCCGGAAGCACACCTCGCACCACCGGCAGGTATATGCTGCGATGCGGAGATTCAATCTGTTCAGGTGTAAATAAAGGCTGGAATGTACGGTATTCATCTTCCCGGTAGGGATTGTACTTTGTAAGGAAAGCTTTTTCTGGGGGCATTGGGGCCCGATCAAGAGAACCAGCAACCTGCATGATGGCATCACGCAAAAATTCGGCTTGAAGCCTGCGGGGACGCATGAAGGACAGATAAATATTATCAGGGTCGGTTGATTTTCCATTACCCTGCGATTCATCAGGCCCACCCTGAAGATAGGTGCTGCTAAGTACCAATGCACGGATCAATTTCTTTGTTGACCATCCTTGATCCATGAATCGAATCGCAAGATGATCCAGTAGCTCGGGGTGGGATGGCCTTGAACCATTGACACCATAATCATCAGGAGTGGAAACCAAACCCCGACCAAAAAGATGCTGCCAAACACGATTTACATAAACACGCGCAGTCAAGGGGTTATTACGATTGGTAAGCCAATCTGCCAATTCATGCCTGCCACTTTGTTGCTTGGGCATCGTTGGACTACCCATAAATGATACAGCCTGCAAAGTACCCCTAGGCACTATTTCTCCAAGGTTTGTAGTTTCACCCCGGACATGGATTTTGCAATCTTCAATTTTTTCCCGCTCGCGTACCGCCATCGCCCAGCCAGGCATGCTAGGCGGATTATCCATTGTAGTTTGCAGGGCAGTTTCATGGGCCTTTACCTTAGCATCCCATTCTTTGATTTCTTGTTCCATCTTAGAAATATCTGCCTCAAGTCTTACCTTGTCGGCATTTGGTTTCTTGATGTCTATCCTGGCAGCGGATAGACGACGGACAACCCTGTAACGGTCTGACCGGGAAATATTCTGAGCCAATGTTAGTTCTTGAAGCTTTGCAAAGTAAGCGAGCCCAGCGGGACCCAATTTTTCTGCATCTGGCCCTATTGCCTGAAGTTCCGTGTGGGCAAATGCCGTCGCTTTGATTCCCTTGGGTGAGTAACCATACAGAAGTTGAGTACTTCTAAATATTCCTGCCATTGAATAGTAATCAGCAGTGGGAATGGGATCGAACTTATGATTATGGCAACGGGCACAGCCAACAGAAAGGCCAAGCACCGAACGACTCACAAGTTCAATCTGTTCATCAATTACATCCATGCGAAAAACTTCAGGTTTTGATTCTTCGAAAGATTTCGATCCCAATGCGAGGAAACCCGTGGCAATCAAATTCCGATCACGCTCTTCGTGGGAATTTGCAGGAAGCAAATCACCTGCTATTTGCTGTCTTATAAATTCGTTAAAGGAAATATCACGATTGAAGGAATCGATCACATAATCACGATAGCGCCATGCGTGATAATAATAAATGTTGCGATCCCTTCCATTACTATCAGCATACCGCGCCACATCAAGCCAATGCCTTCCCCATTTTTCACCAAAGTGATGGGAAGAAAGCAAAGAGTCGATCAGGTTTGACTTCGCCTTTTCCGGATTATTAGAAAAAGCTGTCAGGAAGCTGTTTTTTTCAGATTCTGTCGGAGGCAGACCTATCAGGTCGTAATACAACCGCCGGACCAAGATGCTTCCTTCTGTACTTCGGGATGGTACTAGCTTTTGATTTTCCATTTTCGAAAGTACAAAAAAATCGATTGGATCAGATGGCCAATCAGTCTGAAGAACTTTGGGAAGGTCCGATTTTTTTGGAGGAATAAAAGACCAAAACTTTTTTCCCTCTTCAATTGAAAGACCTTGCTTCTTTGTCAAAACCTCACCTTCTCTCGGATCAAAAGCCCCGTCTTTAATCCATTTTTCAAAATCTGCAATCACCATGGGTGGAAGTTTCTGGGTGGGTGGCATTTCAAGCCCGGAATATTTTAGTGCTTTGATCAACAAGCTTTCTGTAGGTTTTCCGGGTATGATTGAGGCTCCACTTTCCCCACCCTTCAACATGGCTTTGCGGGTATCAAGCGCAAGCCCCCCCTTAAGTTTTCCCTTGCCTGAAGATTCAACAGAATGGCATTCATAACAATGTGCGACCAAAACGGGGCGAATTTTCTTTTCAAAGAATTCCAAACGGACATCATCTGCAACTACTGCACTAGGAATTAAAAAAGAAATGAAAATCCCAGACATCAATTGGAAGGTTAAAGTATTAGAAATATTAAACATAGGGAGGGCTCGAAAATTTTATGTATTCTCTTGGATATTATTTTAACTCGGTTCGATGGATAAGACAAATCTAATCAATTTGATAATCAATTTGTTTCATATCACCAATGTTTAATCTAGAATCAAAAACTTAACCATTCCTTATATGGAACAAAAATGGATCTACTTTCAGCTTTACACCAATTAATCACCAGCATACGAGAAACTTTTTCGCCTTGGGAACTTGCAGGTTTCCTGACTGGCATCGTTTGCGTTTGGCAGGTGGTTTGCAGAAACATCTGGAACTTCCTTTGGGGAATACTCAGTTGCGCATGCTTCCTTATCTTATTTCTCCAGCAGCGACTTTTTGGCGAAGCTATTCTCCAAGTTATTTTCATCGCATTAAATATCCATGGCTGGAATCAATGGCTACGCAAAGGTTCGGATCAAGGTGGCTCACAGGTTTCAAATGCCCCAAAAAAAGAATGTGTAATTCTCGCCCTCTTGGTTTTTCCTTTTACTGCTGGATTATGGGCGATATTGACATGGCTTAATGGATCGGCCCCGCTAGTCGATGCCTGGGTGACCTTACTAAGTTTAATTGCACAATGGTTGCTCAATCGAAAATTTATCCAGTCTTGGCCTGTCTGGATTCTTGTTGATGTGCTTACAATTGGTCTGGGAGTTTATCGTGGCATGTTTCTTTTAGCTGCACTTTATGTCATTTACCTTTCGATGTGTCTTGTAGGATGGTATTCCTGGAGAAAAAGTCTTCCTGCTATTGGAGGTAAAACGCATGGCTAAAACTGCTTTGGTGATTGGTAAGTTTTATCCACCGCATCGCGGGCATAAGTTTTTAATCGATGCTGCCTCCGTAGATAATAATGTTGTTCATGTTATTTTATGCCAAAAAAGTAATGAAGTGCCTGAAGGTAAACTAAGAAAGGGTTGGCTGCAGGAAATTCACCCTCATGCCATCATTAAAGTGATCGACGATGTTTATGATTCAACAGATTCTGCCATGTGGGCCCAACTGGTAAAGGCCTGTCTGGGTTTTATACCAGATGTGGTTTTTACCTCTGAGGATTATGGTGCCGAATTTTCAAGGTTGCTTGGAAGCAAGCATGTGCTTGTTGACAAAAACAGGCTGAATATTCCCATCAGTGCAACACAGATTCGAAGTAATCCCTGGCAATACTGGGAATTTTTCGAACCACCAGTCAGGGAATATTACGCCATAAGGGTGGTGATGGCGGGTGCTGAATCCACTGGTAAAACAACCCTTTCCAAGGATCTAGCAAAAGTTTATGAAACCAACTGGGTTCCTGAGTTTGGCAGATCTTACAGCGAGCGAAAAATCAGGGAAGGTACTAATGATGATTGGGCCACCTCTGATTTTGTCACGATTGCAACTGAACAATGCAGGCTTGAAAATAATGCCGCTAGGCTTGCCAACCGTGTACTGGTTTGCGATACCGATGCCTTTGCAACAGCTATCTGGCATAGGCGTTATCTGAAGGAGCGTTCACCAGAAGTAGAGGCAATTGCATTAACCCATCGCAGTCCTGATCTGGTGATCCTTACAGATATTGCAACTCCATTCGAGCAGGATGGTGTTCGGGATGGAGAACTTATCCGTGGTTGGATGCATGATGTTTTTCTGGAGGAGCTGATCAAATCAAAACGAAGATTCATCATGGTAAAGGGAACGCCTAAGGAACGATTGGAGCAGGCATGTTCGGAAATCAATAAAATCCTGAAAGGCCCCTGCTCTGCTGATATAAATCAAATGGAATGAGCCAGTTTGCTTACTTCGTCGCTTTACCCTTTTTGTTAGGCGCAGCAGGTGGTTTGGGATACCTCGTAACAACAACATCATTTTTTTGCACAGCACCAGGCGAGCTTCGGCCATCAGTGATTAGTTTTTCCATCAGCAATTTCATCTGTGCCACGCGCCCTGGTTGTTCGCCTGCCAGATTTTTGGTTTCTCCAATATCTTCAGCAAGATTGTAAAGTTGCACATCAAGTTTACCATCCATGTTTTGTTTGGTGTCCGGGGCAAGGATCAATTTCCAATTACCCAGGCGTAATCCAGGAACGCCCGAAGCAGCACAACTTATTGCATTTTCCCTCACTGGTTTATCAATTCCTTTAAGCAAAGGCATCAAGCTAAAGCTATCCTCCCCTGAATTTTCAGGTAGCTTTGCATTTAGAATTTCAGCAAGTGTTGCAATGAGATCGGCATGATGCACAAGTTGATTACAAACGGTTCCTGGTTTAACGACCTTTGGCCAGCGCACAATAAAAGGCACCCTGTGTCCACCTTCATAAACATCGGTTTTATAACCCCGCAGGGGGCCACTGGGAAAATGACCTTGTTGTTCTAATTGTTTGACTCCTACATAGCTTGCAAAACCATTGTCGCTGGTGAAAATCACGAGAGTGTCATTTGCTTTACCAGATTTTTCAAGGGCATTTAAAACCCGTCCCACAGTTGCATCTGTTTCCATTATCAAATCTGCACAAGCGTTTTCCAACCCACTCTTTCCCTTCCATTCCGCATTTACAGCAAGAGGCGTATGCGGCGTGGTGAGCGGCATATAAAGTAGGAAAGGTTCAGGTTTTGTTGTGGCATCGGAGATAAACTTTATCGCACGACCTTCAAGGGCGGGCAAGATCGGCTCCAGTTTCCAATCTTTTAGTGCTGGCCCATTAATGCTTGCTTGATGATTCTTCAACAGGCCAAGAGGAAGAAATTCTGATGGGATACCAACGGTTCGATTATCATCGATAAAGCAGTACGGTGGCCAGTTGGGTACATCGGTACCAAAGTAGGAATCAAAGCCTCTGGTAGTGGGACCACCGGCAATGGTCTTTGAAAAAACTTGCTGCCAAATATCACGCTGAGCTTCAAGGGGTTTGCCATCGTCCGTGGGTTTCCCTTTAAACAAAGCAGCATTTGCCAGAGGAATGGGCCAATCCCAACCTAGATGCCATTTGCCAATGGCGCCTGTACGATAGCCATGCTGTTTCGCAAGGCTTGCAATAGTAACCCGATTGGGCGAAATAAGTGGTTCCCCCCAAACGCCGACAATTCCTGATTGCAGCCTGGTGCGCCAATGATATCTGCCTGTAAGAAGGGCATAACGGGAAGGCGAACAAACTCCGGAAGAGGAGTGGGCATCAGTAAAGCGCATGCCCTGTGCTGCAAGGTCATCAATGTTAGGTGTTTTGATTTTTCCCCGGGTGGGGTTGTTGCACTGTACATCACCATAGCCAAGGTCATCTGCAAGAATGATAAGAACATTGGGTTTATCTGCAGCTTGTAGCGTTGCAAAAGGGCTGATTAAAAATGCGAGGATGATTGTAAAAATCTGCTTCATGGTTGTTCCACATATTAAAATTTAAATAACTAGAGCTAATCGGTAATGTAACACGAATGGCCCAAGTAAGTTCCGGAGAAAACATCCTTAATAGTGAGTATACGAGCTTAATCGCTTACTTCTTCGATTCCATCACCCATTTGAAGTCTGCAACTGTTGCATCATCTGGTATGAGGTGATGCGACTGCACAACGAAACAGTTACTTGCTGCCAATCGTGAAAGCAGGGAATGGATAATGGTTTGATAAATAATAATTCCCATGTTTTTAACCTTTTCTTTATCTTGGTGGCTGTTAATATTAAGATTAATAATACGCTTTTGTTGCATTAATCCCTTGCATAATTGCACAATATGCAGACCGGAATTAATATTGCAAAGGTCTTTATAAAAGCCAGGTAGGCTTCCAGATGACGATGTTCATTTATCACTTTGGGTTGTTAATATTGTCAGATGGGCCATACAAATCATATTTCTTTGAGGCATTCAAAAACCAGAAAAGTAAACATTGCTATTTTGCTCGAAATGGAGGTGACAGTTGAAAACTCATGTTTTAAAGGGTTCAAAGCAGGAAATTGCAGAGGGATTAGCTCGAATCATCGGCGAGGTGCGCGAGGCGATCATATTTGAAGAGGAACCGTTATCGCTTGTAACTGCGTCACACCAGTCTGAGGACATCTTCGCAGAGATGGAGTTGTTCATGGTTGACTCCCAGCAAGTGGATGATTCGCGTGAATCGGTCTATTTGCGGATGGATTGCGAATGATTCTACTCGATACTAACTTACTCACTCGGATGACTCGCAAGCAGGATCCCCAATCTAGCATGGCTCGTGAGGCGGTTCAAACGCTTTTGAAGCGGGGAGAGAAATTGATCATTGTCCCTCAGAATCTTTACGAGTTCTGGGCTGTTGCGACTCGTCCATCAGGCCCTCCCCCAGGTGGGCGCAACGGTCTTGGTATGACCGTTTCTCAAACCGTTCACTGGCTACACTTCTTCCAGAGACGGTTTACTTTGCTGCCCGATCGGGAAGAGCTGAGCAAACTATGGCAGGAATTAGTCGAGACCCACCTTGTAACAGGCTTCCGATCCCATGATGTGCGCCTTGTGGCAGCGATGCGAAGTTACGGAATTGATCGACTGCTTACATTCAACGCTGAGGATTTCCGTGACTTTCTTGGTGTCGTGATACTAGACCCAGCAACTGTTTGACAACAAAAAATTCCTTCATTTTGTCCGTGTCTACCGTTCCTTTACCGATTATCCATTCCATAAAGCCATGGTTCAAGACGCTTAAAAGGAGTCGAAAACTCGCTTATTTCTTCGGTTCCATCACCCATTTGAAGTCTGCAAAAAGCACTTTTGTGAGATCTGAGCCAGGTTTGGGTTGGAAGTTAAGCTTGCCAATTTCGGACCAATCCTTCAAGGGTTTTTGATTAAAGCGATTAATAAGTTTAGAAGAAGGAACCGTCATCTCCTGCCAACTATCTGAAGCAGTAATTTCAATTTCAGAATTGTTATGGTCGCCCGCATTCAAGATGATGGTTTGTGGTTCCGTGCAATAAAATTTGAATCTTAAGTTTGCACCAAGCGGAGCTTTCCATTTGGGGTCATGTAATTGCTCGGTGCTGCAACCACGTTGGTTATTCGTTGAACGAAAAGCTTTGACTCCCTTGAGCCCTTCAAGCTCTGCAATATTTGTCCAAGAATTGTAGCCACTGCTGGAGATATTGTCTGAAGGTTTATCCGTGGCTTTTGCATTACCAAGTTTTGCGGGGATCGCGGCATTGAAATTGGTCGAACGAACAATTGTGGAATCATAGGTTATGTTGGCATATCCAAAAACATAATCATCGATGTTAAGAACAGGCATTTTACCGATCCATTGATCGCCCATTTTTACATGGGGGGTATCGCGCCAGGCACGCTGAAAACTACAAGGGTTCTTCAGTGCATAGAACATCTCGACTTTTCGCACCTTCTCTGGTTGGGCTGGTGTGATGATTAGTTCAGGTACACCTTCAGGATTAATTTTGAATTCAGACTTGGGTTGTTCGGGCCAGTTTACCTCTTTGCCCAGCACATATTTATCCAGCCAGAATTTGGTATCATGTTCGATTTTATCGGTGTCGTGATGCCCACGAGCCTGAATGGCAAAAGACCATGGCACACTTGACTTAAACATTTTGAAGCTTTCTAAACCGCGTTCATGCCCGCCATGATGATCGTTTGATCCGTTCAAGAACAGGGTTGCAGCAGTCATATAAGGCACATAGGCTTCGGATGCGATGGAAGCGAGGTAGATTTTTTCACCCGAGGATTTTGGTGGTTCAACATAAGGGGTGTTGTACATCCAGACTTGTTTGTTCCGGTAATATTCGTTGTAGCCAATGCCAAAGTAGGCAATAACAGCCTTAATGCGGGGGTCGGTTCCGAGATGCCACATGAGGGTGCCGCCATAAGAGTAACCCATGGCGCCCAGGCGTTTGCGATCAACCTCTTTCTGTTGTTCAAGATAACTTAGAACTCTGCTTTGAATTGCATACCAGATGTAGTCCGAGGTTTGTGTTGGATCGGTAATATCAGTGCCATCAATTTTTTGCGAGCGTACCGGGCCGGAAACCTTGGAATCCATGTTCCCATGCTTCAGGTTTTGCGGATACTTGGTGTAATGTGGCCTATCACCGGTTTTGCCGCAATAATCATGCGCCATCACCGCCCAGCCATCAACAACGAATTTTTTGTCCGGGTTGGCAGCCCCCATCCAACCATGGACGACAAGCAGGCCTGGTGCGTTCTTTAATCCTTCCTTCACGCTATATTTGCAATAGACACGAATTTCTTCACCCAGCACATATGCACTGATATAGGTGTCGCGATTAATGATCCCGTCGCGGGTTTCCTGCTTGATGATCTCTTCTTTGAAGTCGCCTTTATTGGGGTCGTAATCTTTCCAAAGTTCTGGGGGAGAGATGATTTTCCCGCCCATCTGAGCTATTGAAAAAGAAGCTGATAATAAAAGTAGTAGACCGATGATAAGTGTTTGTTTCATGATTGTTCTTAGCATTGGTGTCTCTAAAATAACCTTTAACTAGGCAAGGATACCTTGCACGACTTTGCCATGCACATCGGTAAGGCGGTAATCACGGCCTTGAAAACGATAGGTAAGCTTGGTGTGATCAATCCCCATAAGGTGAAGAGCGGTGGCGTTAAGGTCATGGATGTGAACAGGGTCTTTCACGATATTGTAACTGAAGTCGTCCGTTTCGCCATAGGCCTGGCCACCTTTGATTCCTGCGCCCGCCATCCAAACGCTGTAACAGCGTGGGTGATGATCCCGCCCGTAATTATCTTTGGTGAGGGTGCCTTGCGAATAAACGGTGCGGCCGAACTCGCCTCCCCAGATCACCAAGGTGTCTTCCAGCATGCCTCGTTCTTTTAGGTCGGTTAACAAAGCTGCGGTGGGTTGATCGGTGTCGTAGCATTGGCTTTTAATACCACCGGGTAGATTGTTGTGTTGATCCCATCCGCGGTGATAAAGCTGGATGAACCTAACGCCCCGCTCTGCGAGCCTTCTTGCAAGGATACAATTGGCAGCATAGGTTCCAGGCTTCTTTGCCTCGGGGCCATAGCGTTCCAAAGTCTTGGATTGTTCCTTGGATAAATCTGCAAGTTCGGGAACAGCAGCCTGCATTCGGAATGCCATTTCGTATTGGTCAATGCGAGCCTGTGTCTCGGGATCCTGATAATCTTCAAACTTCAATTTATTCAGGGAGGCGACATCATCGATCATGGCTCTTCTGCGTTCATTATTAATGCCTGGGGGGTTTGAAAGGAAGAGTACCGGGTCTTTGCCCGAACTGAATCTTACCCCTTGATAACGCGAAGGAAGAAACCCTGCACCCCACATGCGTTCGTGAAGGGGTTGGGCATTGGTCGGGCCACTGGGGCGGGAAATCATCGCAACAAAAGCTGGAAGATCGGAGTTTTCTGATCCCAGACCATAAGAGATCCATGCGCCAAAAGCTGGCCTGCCTCCTATTTGATGTCCTGTTTGCAGCATGGTCATTGCGGGATCATGGTTGATTGCTTCGGTATTAAGCGTGCGAATCACGCACATATCATCCGCAAATCTTGAGGTATGTGGCAAGAGTTCACTAAGCCAAAGCCCGGATTTCCCGTGCTGCTGAAACTTATAAGCCGAGGGTGCGATAGGAAATCGCTTCTGCCCTGCTGTCATTCCCGTAAGCCGTTGTTCGCCCCGAACGGAGTTTGGTAATTCTTTGTCGAATTGTGATTGAAGGCCAGGTTTGTAATCGAATAATTCCAACTGGGAAGGTGCACCTGCTTGAGTAAGCCAGATGATGCGCTTTGCCTTGGGATTGAAATTGGGTGATTGAACCGAGGCAAATAAGCGGGGGTTTAAAAGCGAGGCGATAGCAGCAGCGCCTATGCCCGAGCTTGCTCGGCCTAGGAAATGCCGCCTGCATACTTGTTCATTCAATACTTCAGGTTCCATTTCTCTATTCCTTTGTAACAACTTCATCAAGGTTCAGAATAATGCTTGCAACTGCTGTAAACGCAGCAAGTTCACTTGGATTCAATTTTGCATCGTTTTTAAAATCACCGAAGGCGAGTAGTGCCTTGGCAGCTTCACCATCTTTTTGAAAGTCTGTAAAGTTACGGCCATAAGCTGTACGCAACACTGCAAGCTCTGCAGGTTTAGGTGGCCTAGCAAGCAACAAGCGGAATCCGAGGGAGAGTCGAGATTCAACGGTGGATCCCCCTTCAAGCATCATGCGCTGGGCGAGCAACCGAGATGCTTCAACATAGGTTGGGTCATTCATGAGGTTGAGTGCTTGCAGGGGTGTATTAGTGCGGGGCCTGCGCAGGGTACAAGATTCCCGAAACGGTGCATCAAACAGCAACATCGCAGGGTTAGGCACCGAACGCTTCCAATAGGTATAAATACTGCGTCTATGCAGATCATCACCTTTGCCAATCACATAAACATTGTAGCCCGTGCCCGCGGTCACTTGTTCATAAAGGCCTGGTGGATGATAGGGTTTGACAGAGGGGCCGCCAACTTTGTTAACAAGCAACCCGCTTGCAACAAGCGCCTGATCTCTTACGAATTCCGCCTGCAGGCGAAACCGTGGCCCACGGGAAAGCAATCGGTTATCGGGATCGCTTTCGCGTAACTGAGGTGTAAGTTTTGATTGTTGTTGATAAGTGGAGCTCATTACCATGAGCTTCATCATTTGTTTTACATTCCAGCCGCTTCGAATGAATTCATTAGCTAGGAAGTCAAGTAATTCAGGATGGGATGGGGCTTCTCCCTGAGCGCCAAAATCTTCACTGGTACGAACAAGCCCGGTGCCAAATATCTGCTGCCAAAGGCGGTTTACGGTAACTCTTGCAGTCAGGGGGTTTTCTTCACTCACCAACCATTTAGCTAAGCCAAGCCGGTTCCGTGGTTGATCAACGGGAAGAGCAGGAAGGATTCCTGGCGTGGCTGCAGTAACCCGCTCGCCTGGCTTATCATAAGCTCCTCGCATCAATACAAAGGTTGGGCGGGGCTCTTTCATCTCTTCCATTATCAGTGTCGTTTGAATTTCCTTTTCTGCAGATTCAGCTTGTTTTTTTAGTGCATCAAGTTCCTCACCAAGCTTGCGGTATTCGGGTTGTTGCGATATGCGGTAATCCGCAAGTATCTTTTTCTCTGCGGCCGTTCGCTTCGATTCTTCCTTACTTGCAATAATTATAACATTCGAAGGCACTATTAATTCGGTGTTTGCATTCGTGGTTAGAATCCGCAAAAGAGATGGCCCATTTGCATTCTCAACACCCACTTCAATTTCAATTCCCAAATTCGATTCATCGATCACCAATGCCTCTGCAAATTCAAATGATCCAACAACTTTGACGCTTGGCTTAACAGCTACTGCAATCCGGGTCTTTCGATCATTATCCAGCACCTTGGCAGTTTCAGTGGTCGCAAGAGAATCTCCAGCTGCGATAGCTTTTAATTTCAATGGCAGCTTCTTTGCATCTTTGCCTGAAGATTTGAAAGCCTTTAACTCGCTCCATTGAAAACCAGCGGCTGCAGCCTGGGTGGTAAATTCAATTTGTAGTGCGGTGACCTGGCCTTTGGGAAAGCGAAGGTTCATTTTGATGGTGTTGGCGCGGGTTTCTTGCGGGCCGACTTCCACGGTTTTAGTTGTGGCATTTATCTTGGGTGGTGAATCACCCCCACTTGCAGCAAGAATCTCTGCAGCATCCCAAACCACAACCTTACCTAATCCTTTGACCCAGTCCCCAAGGCCGTTGGTTGCTTTACCCATCAAGGCAGTCTGTTGGTCGCTAGTGGATTTGATCTGATCGTTGAGTTTTTTGATTTTCGCTTCGATCTCGGGTGTGGGTAGTTTTAAAAATGGAGGAGCATTCTGCCTGATCGGATTCCCATATCGCCCTACGCCACCTTCAGGCACATTATGAAAAAACGCCTTGAATGCATAAAAATCCTTCTGGGTGAACGGGTCATATTTATGATCATGGCATCTTGCGCAGTTGAAGGTCTGGCCCAACCAAACTGCTGCTGTTGTCTCAACTCGGTCTGCTGTGTATTCCGCAAGAAACTCATCAGCAAGAACGCCACCCTCTTCGTTCAACATGTGATTGCGGTTGAATCCTGTTGCAACTCGTTGTTCAACGGTGGCATTGGGCAACAAGTCTCCTGCAATCTGTTCAATCGTAAACTGATCAAAGGGTTTGTTATCGTTAAAGGAACGAATGAGCCAATCTCGCCAGGGCCAAAGCTCACGGTCGCGATCTACCTGATACCCGTTTGAATCTGCAAATCGTGCAGCATCTAACCAATCAACCGCCATGCGTTCGCCATAATGGGGCGACTTCAATATTCGATCAACCACTTTTTCATAAGCCTTATCTGAGGTATCAGCAAGGAAAGCATCGACTTCCGCAATTGATGGAGGTAAACCTGTAAGATCTAGAGACAATCTGCGAATCAGGGTTTCTTTAGAGGCTTGGGCTGATGGAGGGATGTTTTCTTTTTCAAGTCGTGAAAGAATGAAACGATCCAGATCATTACGAGGCCAGTTTACATTCTTAACGGTGGGCGCTTTGGTTGTCTTAAGAGGTACAAAAGACCAATGCTGTTCATACTTGGCTCCCTGCTCGATCCATTTTCTTAATATTTCTTTTTCAATCTTGGTCAGGGTTTTATTTGATTTGGGAGGGGGCATTACTTCGCCCTTTTCTTCGCTGATGATTCGCAACCATGCTTCACTTTTTTTAAGATCGCCTGGAACAACAGCCCGCACTCCCTTGATTTCTGCAGTTGCACCCTCGATTGTATCGAGTCGCAGATTTGCCTTGCGGGTCTTGGGGTCAAAACCATGGCAGGCAAAACATTTGTCTGAAAGGATCGGTCTTACATCACGGTTGTATGATATTTCTTCAGCCAGGGCGGGCTTAACCAAATAGAAAATTACGATGATTGCAAATGTATATTTCAAGGTGGGATTCTCTTTCTTCATTTCAACTACGAAGCCATGAATATGTTCGATTATAACTAATTATCACTTTAAAAGCTTCAATTTCTTTTGGCGATATCGGGCCTATCGATGGAGCTAAGGGCTGGCAGGGAAAGCTTTCGTCAACCAGTCCAAGTTGCTTCATGCGTTGCAAGCGTTCGGCACGAAGGATATTCCAACCGCGTTCGTAGGTTGGGTATAACTTTCGGTAAGCTTCATTGGTGCTTGAACGGGAAAGTGTGCCTTGATAAAGTATGACAATAATGTTTGGTTTCTTTGCAACCGTGTTATCATTTTCTTTTCCTAGGGTTTCGTTTTAATTGCAAAGGTTGCGGGGGTCAGTTTCAATGCAGTCCAAACTTCGTTGGATAGTGCACCCGTGGGCTTTGGTTTATACTCGCCTATGAAGTTGACATTCGATTTCTCTGGAATATCTTTCTCATGCCCGGTTAGTGAATAGATTGCATTCACCATCAACCGCCTGAGATCTTCACTCTGCCAATCCAAGGATGCACCCGCTGTTGTGGTGAAAGATCGCCCCTCTTTGCCTGATGGCGCAGTATAGGTTTTAAACCAGGCAAATGGCATCCGAACATCTTTGCGCTTATCTGTTACTGGGGGATCCATCGGATTGAGGCCGGATAGAACCTGCCCTTGCATCAATACCACATCCTTCGGCGTTAATCGTTCCACCGAGTTGACATCCGTATGGCAGAAAATCGTATCTGCAACACCACGAAGAACGGGATTGTTTCTCTGGCTGCTGATCACTGTCGCCAAGGTTGCTTCCTTCTGGAATTTGCCATAATGTGCAATCCAAGTATCGCCCAGAATCTGCTGACCAAACCCACCCGGCCAAGCCTTGCTTTGAAAATCCCAACTCTTATAGGGGCTGGTGCTGTTGGCAGGATAACGAAACGCATGGGTTGCATTTCGAATACCCAAAACAGGTTTCCCAGCATTGACATAATCAACGATATGCTTCATGTCTGCATCAGGCAGTTCACGAAAGCGGGCAAACACCACCATTAGATCTGCGCTTTTAAGAGCTTCCAAGCCGGGGATATTATTCGCCATGTTGGCATTGATGAACCCGGTTACAGGATCTGTCGCAAAGAGCACGGTGCATTTATATCCATGATGTTGCGAAAGGATCTTGGCAAACATGCTCATCCCTTCCTCGGATCGGTAATACTCCTCACCCGTTACAAAAACAATGTGCTGGCCTTTGCCTATTCCTTCTTTGCCCTCGATCACAAACCCAGGTTCTGCTGCACTAACGGTGCAAAGCTTTACCAGCAATACAAGCACCGCTAGGAATTGATACTTCATCATCCTTCAATCTCCGGTTAGAAAGCAAATGTTACTTCTTTTCGATTGCTACCAATTCCTTGGCGCTACGATGGTACAACAATCCCTTGGCATACGAAGGGCCACTAAGGCTCCAGGTATCGCCCAAGGGCCCAAGGTCATTAACTGCAATAATCGCCTTTTGATCCAGCACCGCAGCCTTGGTATCGATGACATAGGTGATACCCAGCATGGTGGTGATGTAAAGTTTATCCCCCAGCACGATGGGCGTTGGGAAGAATGCATTCACTTGCCAGCCATCGGTTCGCGAGCGTTCTTCATCAGCAATTTCACGGCCTTGATTATCAACGGTTTTAGTCTTCAATGCGCGATTATAAATGAATTGATCTGCTTCACCCGTTTTGCGTTCAACCCCAACAGGCAGTTGTAAATACTCCACCTTCCCACTTTCCGAATGAACCCTTCCAAGGCTGTTAGGCGGGCCACTATGGCCCTTCGGCGCATAACTATTACGGCGATTATTTGTCGAGCAGACAAACCAATGCCAGCCATTAGCTACAGCATTCGTATGCCATTGGGGCAACACATGAAGAACCTCGCCCGCCTTAAGTGGAAACGCAGGGTCCGCTACTTCCCTCAGGCTTACCTTCTCCCTTAATTCGTAGTTTTTCTTTTCGTTGCTCCACAGTCTGATATCTACAGGCTTAACCAGTGATTGCTCACGAACTAATTTTCCCGTGGTGCTATCAAGAACGATATGGCTCTCTTCAGGCGCACTGCGAAACCAATAAACATATTTTGCATCCCACACATTGGTGTAAAGCGCCATCCATGTAGTGCCATCAACAGGCGCACCGGGTTTTGCCTCGGGGGTAAAGCGCCAGATGGTTTTACCTTCTTCTCCCTTGGCGAGGCTTGTCATGCTGATGCCAATTGGTTTTTCAGGAACGCCATGAGGCCCACCACGACCTTGCACAATTGCAGGGCGGCCATCGGGCAAATGCCCAAAGCAGGGCGTGCAATAAAAGGTGCATGAATCTTCTGCGATCCAACGGACCTTCCCGGTGAAGCGATCAATCCCATGTAAATAGTTCCAATCATCTTTTTTCGCATCATAGCTTGGGGAATCTTTGGCAATCGGTTCCACCGTGATGATTAGGTCTTGATAAAGAATTGGTTCGCTTTGGCGGTTGAAAGGATACTTATCTGGCTGGGTGCGGAAACTCCTGCGCCAAACTTCTTTCCCTTGATGATCCCAGCATCCCATCTCGCCTGAAGCGTTAAAGAACCATACATATTTCTCATCACAGATTGGAGACCATGAAGTGGAATCGCTGAATGCATATAACTGAGGGCTAACCCTGCCTCCTTGAAGATTCACTGACCAAAGTATTTTTCCCGTGCCTCGATCAACAGCATGGCCAAGAATGTTATTGCTCTGCCGTTTGGCTTTATCATCTTGCTCGACAAAGGTGGTTAGAAAAAGCTTGTTCCCTGCGATTGCAATTCCTCCCTGTCCTGCGTTTGGCAGCTTTGTGCGCCAGCGAATATTCTCGCTTCGTGCAACGCTCCAATGGGTGGGTACATCAGAAACAGCACTGTGCCAGTTTCCGTTTGGGCCCGCAGCTTGGGGCCATTCAACAGTAATTTTTTCCGCACCACTTATCATGGTGCAGCCAATCAAAATGGCGATACAAATGTTCAAATTTCGCATGATCGTTATCCAATAAGGGAATCTAGTTAAGGCATGAACAAGGCTTAGGGTTTTACTGGCTGGGTTTTGTTTGTGCAGCTTTCGCTCTTCTTTCTGACTGCAATCCAACTAATTAACAAACCACAATGAATGAGGCATTATTAATATACCCCCAACATCATCAGCAAGAATCAAAATAATCTTTGGCTTCGGGAAGTTCGCAGTTTGATTACCCCCACCTTTTGTTTTTGATTTCTTTTTCTTTTACTTTTTTTCTTCCCCCAACTCCCAACCCTCTTCCCTCCGGGAAAAGGGCCCTTCGCTTCGCTAGCCCGGGTTCCAGTTAGCCCGCCGCCGCCTTCGTCGCCCTCGCTGAAAAGCGGGGGTCCATTCTTATTCTGAGTTATTGCCCCTAAGCCCACCCACTGTGCTGGGTGGGTCTCTTTCTTTTACTTTCCATTGGTTGATATGGGGTTTGTTTAAAGACAGAGTAGTTGCGATGGGGAAGCCCCACTGCAACTCCTCCATTTGAACCTTTAGATCTTGCACATTCTTTAAAGTCAACTTCGCGTATGCGGAGTTCCATTCTTGGTTTTTAATATCCATGGATCCTAAGCAAACGCTGAGAATGACAGGCGGTGGTTCCTAAGTCCCAAAGGGGCGAAATAGGGATAGCCCGGGGTGGAAGCGGAGCGCAACCCCGGGTAATAAATCCCCCATCAAATAAGCCCTGAAAGGGCGCGATAATCACTCAACAACGCCTCTCGCCCTTTCAGGGCTGGGGGTTTTATTGGGCCATTTTCCCAGGGCGTTGCCCTAGGCTATCTTATTTTGCCCCTTCAGGGCAAATGCAGGCATACCACAAGGATTTCCCGGTCCCTGAGTTTAACGGCCAGTTCGATAAGCTCACTGACCCTACCGAAGGAGCCCCGGTCCCTAAGCCTGTCGAAGGGGCCCTTCCCAAACAGTATATTTATACCTTCGCTCACGCATCCGGCTCTGATAGCAGTGTTTTGTTTCCGTGGCTTATTCTGCTTCTGCTTATTTCCGTGAAATTCCGTGTTAATCCGTGGCAATGCTTCTGCTTTCGCTTCTGCTAATGCTTCTGCTTTACTGATTCTTTTCCCACTGCGCTGGGTGGGTCTCTTACCTTTTACTGCCCCTTTTGTTCCACCAAATTTTATCATATTTTAGATGCATCTTATGTATCTGTATATTACTGTGCTTCTTTGAATGAGAATTTCTCGCCTTTAAGCTGGCTAAAACTCTTCATAATTAGTTCTCAAAAAATATTGAGGTGTTTTGTGGCCCTACAAGCGGATCAAATTGTAAACGAACAAGCTTCAGCCGATCTCGATAAAGTTGTTGCAGATGTGCTTTGGGATTCAAATGCCAAACGCACTGATATTCGCCCTGAAGAACTTGGGTTTTTACGCAGTCATGCCCTAAAAAAACAACTCAAGTTCCTTGACATATGGGCTCTTGGAGTCGGCTCGGTAATCACAGGCGAATATTTTGGTTGGAACCTTGCACTTAAAAACAACACTCCCGTAGCTGTTTTGCTTGCCACTCTTTTTGTTTGTTTTCTTTATCTGATTTGGGTTCTTGCTTTGTCTGAATTATCTGTCGCAATGCCCTTTGCCGGCGGGCCCCAAGGGTTTGGTAGACGCGCCTTCGGCCCTTTGGTTGGTTTTATCATGGGTTGGTCCATGTATCTGGAATGTCAATTCGCAACTATTGCCACAGCCTTAGCAACCGGCGGCTATGTTGCTTTTTTACTCAATCCTGATGCTCCAAGTCATATCGTGCAACTTATCGCTGGATTGGGAACCGTTTTAGCATTCCTTGCTTTGCATGTAATGGGTGTAAGGCTGCAATCCAAAGCCATGATATTTATGACTTATGGTGCAATTGGTGGTCTATTTCTTTTCTGGGGTCTTGCTGCAACCAATTTTTCCTGGGACCGAATCTGGACTAAGCCCCTTTTACCTGCTGATTTAGGATGGATATCCGTACTTAATGCCATCCCCTATTGCCTTTGGTGGTTGGTGATTATTGAAACGGTTTCTGTCGCTTCAGAAGAAACACAAGATACGACCCGCTCCATCCCCCGCGGCCTTGTGTGGGGCCAACTTACCTTGATTGGCTTGATCGGACCAACTTGGTTTTTTGCTTGTGGCGCAGTTCAAAATGTTCAATCTATTGTTACCAATGCTAACGGTGAAGATATCAGTTATCCATTGTCTAAAGTAATCAGAGATATTCCCATAGGGCAAAACTTATTATTGGTTTATGGTTTTGGCATCATTGCAATATTCGGAATGATTGCCAGTTACCACGGAATGGTTTATGGCACGAGCAGGCAATTATTCGCACTTGGCCGGGCCGGTTACCTCCCGACTTTTCTTGGAAAAGTTCATCCCAAAACTGGCACCCCAAACATCGCCCTTATTGTTTGCAGCATCATCACCGCTCTCTTTTTAATTGGCAATCTCTGGTTCCAAGAAGAAATTAATGTAGCGGTTTTGATTTCAACTTTTACAGCCTTAATTTGGTACATCATGGCGATGGTTTGTCTGATTGTTTTAAGAAGTCGCCAACCTGGTTTGTTTGCACGCTATCGGGCCCCACTAGGGATTTTGCTTCCTATCATGGTGGTGCTTCTTTCTGCACTCGCAGTTTGGGTCTACAGCGCAATTGATGTAAAAATATTACCTATCACTGCTGCTTTTTACATTGCTGGTGTGGCTTACTATTTGGTTTGGGCTAAGCCTCGGTTACAAACAGCCGCCCCTGAAGAGTTGTCTTCCAGACTTGTGGGGCGTTAATAAAAACGAATTTTACTGGTCTTATAATTCCCGGCGTTGGCCGGGCGAACGATAATGGAGTTTACCATGTCAGCTAATGAAACTTTTCCTAATCAAACAAACAAATCCCCAGGGATTATAATTCTTGAGCAGATTACATCCCTCGTGTTTTTGCTATTGCTTGCAGCCATTGTTTGCATCTTGTTTCTTTCTTATATACCCGGCATGGGGCATCCTGTTGGCATGGAGATAGAAGTTTTAATCATGCTTGCTCTCCTTGGCGCATCCATAATCCTGACAAGCCTATTGGCGATTTTGAATAATCGATAAGGAGGTAAACTATCGTTACCCTCTTTTATTTGTTTTACTTCCAACACTTAACCTGTTTTATTGAGCGGCGGATGTAAATCCGCTGGTGCTCGCCCCACGCCTTTTGCTTTTACTTTTTCTCTTACTTTCTTTTTCTTCCCCCTACTCCCAACCCTCTTCCCTCCGGGAAATGGGCCCTTCGCTTCGCTAACCCGGGTTTTAGTTAGCCCGCCGCCGCCTTCGTCACCCTCGCTGAAAAGCGGGGGTCCATTCTTATCTTGAGTTATTGCCCCTAAGCCCACCTTTTCTCATTGAGCGGCGGATGTCAATCCGCTGGTGCTCGCCCCACGCCTTTTTCTTATTCTTTCTTTTTACTTTCCATTCATTGATATGTGCCTGTTTTAAGACAAAGTAGTTGCGATGGGGAAGCCCCACTGCAACTCCTCCATTTGAACCTTTAGATCTTGCACCCGCTTTAAAGTCAACTTCGCGTATGCAGAGTTCCATTCTTAGTGTTTATCCCTAGGCGGTGTCTTTCACCCTAGCGCAACTTATATCGGCCAGTTCGGCAAGCTCACTGACCGTACCGAAGGAGCCCCAGTCCCTGAGCCTGTCGAAGGGGCCCTTCCCAAACAGTATATTTATACCGTCGCTCACGCATCCGGCTCTGATAGCAGTGTTTTGTTTCCGTGGCTTATTCTGCTTATTCTTATTTCCGTGTTTTTCCGTGTCATTCCGTGGCAATGCTTCTTCTTCTGCCTTATTTCCGTGGCTTATTCTGCTTATTCTTATTTCCGTGTTTTTCCGTGTCATTCCGTGGCAAATGCTTGTTCTTTTTTCCGTGGCTAGTCTTCTGCTTCTGCTGTGTGTTGTTTCCGTGTTCGTCTGTGGCTATATTCTTTTTTCCTACAACTTAACCCTAAATCTTAATATTTAAAGAAATCTATAACCCAATAAAGGTAAATCAGTTGCAACCTCTGCATCTGTTAACATTGGGGTATTTAAGTGGAATATTCTGTCTGATTTTGTTGTAAATTACTTAAATCATCGTTATAATTTCAATATTATTTATTTAAATCTTTGTAGTAATCGCATCGCCTCAGATTACTGCCACTTGGATTTAAATTTTTGCTGCACCCCCGATGCAAATCACTCTGCGATTTGCTTCTTTTTAGGCTTTAGTATAGGAACGCTCTTTCCATGCTTAATTCTTTCCGCAGGCTCTTTAGCAGCTCCCAAAATAGAAAAACACGCAGATCTTCTGGCTTACCCCGGCTAGAACTCCTAAGCCTTGAAAGCAGAATTGTTCCTGCCAATTTCCAAGTGACTTCCTTAGCGGATACGGTTGCTAGTGATAGCGTTATTACTTTAAGAGAAGCCATTACTCTGGCCAACACCACCGCTGGCAATGATACCATTGATTTTGCCTCTTCCCTGTTCTCTGGCGGGGCAGGTACCATCACCTTATTAACTGAACAATTACCTCAAATCCTTAGTGCCAGCGGCACTGTGGGTTCTGGTACCCGTGGTACCCTGACCATCACTGGGCCGGGTGCTTCCACCCTTACCATCAGCGGGAATAATGGCGTTAGCGGGAGAAATTTCAGGATTTTCGATATCGCCTCTGCTGGCAATCTCTCAATCTCAGGCGTGACTGTTTCGGGGGGACAATTAACTTTAACTGCAGGCAATGGCGGGGCATTTAATAACGCTGGCACCCTCACCGTTTCCAATTCCATCCTGAATAACAATACTACAACAGACAACGGCGGCGGCATCTTCAACGGCGCAAGCGGCACTCTCACCGTCTCCAATTCCACCCTCTCTACCAATTCCGCAAATCACGGCGCCGGCATCTACAACGCTGGCACAGCGACCGTTACAAATTCCACCCTCAATAACAATACTGCAACAAACGACGGCGGCGGCATTAACAGTAATAGTGGTACCCTTACCCTCACCAATTCCACCCTCTCGGGCAACACCGCCGGCACCGGTGGCGGCATTGTCAACTTCGCCACCCTCACGGTTACCAATTCTACTATTTCGGGCAATACTGCAGGCATCTTCAACTTTGCCACCCTCAACATTGCTAACACCATCATCGCTAATAGCACTAGTGGTGCTGATTTTGCTGGGACTCAGCCCGCGTCATCAACCAACAACCTTGTGCAGGATGGATCTATAACCAGTGGCGCTATTTCCGGCGATCCCCTTCTTGGCCCCCTAACTAACAACGGCGGCCCTACCGAAACCATGGCTTTGACAAGTTCAACCCCCGCTGCTGCTAAAACAGGTGGCAATGCAACCATTAGCAATGCATCCCCTGTAAATGGTTTAGATCAGCGCAGTTATACCCGCTCTTCTACCGCACCCAGCATTGGCGCCTACGAATTTAATGGTATTCCTGTTCCAATTGTAACCAGTATTTCCCCAACTATTGGTCCTGTAGCAGGTGGCACAACCATCACCATTACAGGTATTAACTTTACTGGGGTAACCGCAGTTACTATCGGTGGCACTGCTGCTACCAATGTTAGTGTGGTTAACTCAACAAGTATTACTGCAACCACGCCTGCTGGCACCGCAGGTACCGCAAGTGTTGAAGTGACCACCACACTCGGCGGCACCAATGCTGCCAATACCTTGTTCACTTATGCTGCTGTTCCCACTGTGACTAATATTTCCCCAACTAGCGGTTCTTTCGCTGGTGGCACCGCCATCACTATTACCGGGACTGGCTTTACTGGGGCAACCGCTGTTACCATCGGTGGCACTGCCGCTACCAATGTTATTGTGGTTAGCCCAACAAGTATTACCGCAACCACACCTGCTCACCCTGCAGGTACTGCAAGTGTGTTAGTTACCACACCAGGGGGCACCAATGCTCCCAATACCTTATTCACCTATAATCCTGCTGTTGCGGCTGCTGTTCCTACCCCCGCTGTTCCTTTCTCCCCGGCATTTCCGCACGCTTTATCTATTACCACGGGAAGCGGAGCTGTCGCCAATTCCGCCTCATTCACCGTTACGTTCAATCAGCCTGTTATCGGGGTGGATGCTGCCGACTTTAATTTAATCCCAACCGGATCCGTAGCTAACGGAACTATTTCCTCTGTAACTGGTTCAGGGGCCACCTACACCGTAAATGTTACCGGCATTACTGGCACCGGCACCCTTGGTCTGAATTTAGTAAGCTTGCCAACCATTACCGCCTTGCCTTCGTTTGCAGCGCAATCCACCTTCACCACGGGAACTAGTACTAGGCCAACCTCGGTAACCTTGGGCGATGTTGACAGTGATGGTATACTCGATATGGTCACCGCGAACGGCACCTCCGACAACGTCAGCGTGCTCTTGGGCATTGGCAATGGCGCCTTTGGTACCGCAGTAAACTACACCACGGGAACGGGGTCTAATCCAACCTCCGTAACCTTGGGCGATGTGAACCGCGATGGAATACTCGACATCATCACCGCGAATGGCGGCACCTCAAACGCCAGCGTGCTATTGGGCATTGGCGATGGCACCTTTGGTGCCGCAGTAAACTACGCCACAGGAAATGGTCCAAGCTCCGTAACCTTGGGCGATGTGAACCGCGATGGAATACTCGACATCATTACCGCAAATGGCGGCACCTCTAACAACGTCAGCGTGCTCTTTGGTATTGGCAATGGAGCCTTTGCTACCGCAGTAAACTACGGCACGGGAAATAGCCCAAGCTCCGTAACCTTGGGCGATTTGAACCGCGATGGCATACTCGACATTATTACCGCGAATGAAGGCTCCGACACCGTCAGCGTGCTCAGGGGAAATGCCAATGGCACCTTTGGTACCGCAGTAAACCATTCCACGGGTGATGCTCCAAGCTCCGTGACCTTAGGCGATGTGAACCGCGATGGCGTACTTGACATCATCACCGCAAATCGCAACTCCGACACCGCCAGCGTGCTCTTGGGCAATGGCATTGCCCCCGGCGACTTTGGGCCTGCCACAAACTTTGCAACGGGTGATGCTCCAAGCTCCGTAACCTTGGGCGATGTGAACGGCGATGGTAAACTTGATATCATCACTGCGAACGAAGGCTCCGATACCTCCAGCGTGCTTTTGGGCAATGGCGATGGCACCTTTGCAGCTCAGGCCACCTTTGCCACGGGTGATGCTCCAAAATCCGTGACCTTGGGCGATGTTAACGGCGATGGCAGACTCGACATCATCAGCGCAAATTTTATCTCTAGTAATGCCAGCGTACTATTGGGCACGGGTGGTAGCGCCATTACTGCTACTTTCTTAACCCAGCCCTCCCTCGCCACGGGAAATGCCCCACGCTCCGTGACCAAGGGGGATGTAAACGGCGATGGCTTCCTCGACATCATCACTGCTAACGAAGACGGTGACAATGTCAGCGTGCTCTTGGGCAATGGCAATGGTACCTTTAAAACTCAGGCCACCTTCGCTACGGGAACTGCGCCTCTCTCCGTGGCGTTGGGCGATGTAAACGGGGATGGCTTCCTCGACATCATCACTGCTAACGAAGACGGTGACAATGTCAGCGTGCTCTTGGGCAATGGCAATGGCACATTTGGTCTCAACACAGACTTCGGCGCGGGTTATGCTCCATACTCCGTAACCTTGGGCGATGTGAACGGCGATGGTAAACTTGATATCATTACTGCGAATTTTTATTCCGAAAATGTCAGCGTGCTCTTGGGTAATGGCAATGGCACCTTTCAAACCCAAGTCCCCTTCGGCACGGGATTAAATTCTTATCCAACCTCCGTAACCTTGGGCGATGTGAACGGCGATGGTAAACTTGACATCATCACTGCGAATTCTGATTCCGACAATGTCAGCGTGCTCTTGGGTAATGGCAATGGCACCTTTCAAACCCAAGTCCCCTTCGGCACGGGATCAAATTCTTATCCAACCTCCGTAACCTTGGGCGATGTGAACGGCGATGGTAAACTTGACATCATCACTGCGAATTCTGATTCCGACAATGTCAGTGTGCTCTTAAACACGACTGTTTCTGGCAGCACCACTCCGACCTTTGCAGCTCAAGCCTCACCTACCACGGGTAGTGGTAGTGAACCATACTCCGTGACCTTGGGCGATGTGAATGGCGATGGTAAACTTGATATCATCACTGCTAACAAAGACGTTGACACCGCCAGCGTGTTGTTGGGCAATGGCAATGGCACCTTTGCTACCGCAGTAAACTACACCACGGGTGATAGTCCAAACTCCGTGACCTTGGGCGATGTGAATGGCGATGGCATACTCGACATCATCACCGCAAATAGCAACTCCGACGACGCCAGCGTGCTCTTGGGCAATGGTAATGGCACCTTTCAAATTCCCCCCCTCGCCACGGGTTATGCTCCGCGCTCCGTGACCTTGGGTGATGTGAACGGCGATGGCATTCTCGATATCATCACTGCGAACGTAGACGATAACAATGTCAGCGTGCTCTTGGGCAATGGCAATGGCACCTTTCAAGGTCAACAAACCTTCGCCACGGGAAATGATCCACATTCTGTGGCGCTTGGGGATGTGAATGGCGATGGTATACTCGACATCATTACCGCAAATGGCCCCTCTAACACTGCCAGCGTGCTCTTGGGCAATGGCAATGGTACCTTTGGTGCCAACACAGACTTCGGCACAGGAACTTATCCAAAATCCGTGACCTTGGGCGATGTGAATGGGGATGGTAAACTCGACATCATCACTGCGAATCGTAGCTCCGATAACGCCAGCGTGCTCTTAAACACGACTGTTTCTGGCAGCACCACTCCGACCTTTGCGGCTCAAGTCCCATACACCACGGGTGATAATCCATACTCCGTGACCTTGGG
Source organism: Gemmataceae bacterium (assembly GCA_044337875.1). Classification (GTDB taxonomy): domain Bacteria; phylum Planctomycetota; class Planctomycetia; order Gemmatales; family Gemmataceae; genus UBA969. The sequence goes on along the minus strand of JBIIMS010000019.1, from coordinate 8,587 downwards.
CGATGTGAACGGCGATGGTATACTCGACACCATCACCGCAAATCGCGACTCCGACACCGCCAGCGTGCTCTTGGGCAATGGCAATGGCACCTTTGGTATCAACACAGACTTCGCCACGGGTGATCAGCCAAAATCCGTGACCTTGGGCGATGTAAACGGGGATGGCATACTCGACATTATCACCGGGAATGTAGGGTCCAACACCGCCAGCGTGCTCTTGGGCAATGGCAATGGTACCTTTCAAGCTTCCCTCACCGCCCTCGCCACGGGTATTGATCCACGCTCCGTGACCTTGGGCGATGTGAATGGCGATGGCAGATTAGATATCATCACTGCAAATCGCGACTCTTACACCGCTAGCGTGCTCTTGGGCAATGGCAATGGCACCTTTCAAACTCAAGTCGATTTTGCGACGGGTACTAAACCAATCTCCGTGACCTTAGGCGATGTAAATGGGGATGGCAGACTCGACATCATCACTGCAAATTATGGTTCTAATAACGCCAGTGTGCTCTTAAATAGCATTGCCTTCAATGGGCAGACTGCTAATGTAGTTGCCCCCACTCCTACACCAACACCAACACCAACGCCTACACCTACACCAACACCTACACCAACGGCGCCGTTGATCACAGGAACGCCTACGCCTCCTTCTTCTAGTGGTTCTAGTACCGTCAACCTTTATAACCCTGCAACCGGCCAGCCCACAGGTTCCGCAGTTCCCTTCCCCGGATTTGATGGCCCAGTAAAAGTTGCTTCAGGCGACTTTAACAACGATGGCGTTGCAGAACTTGTCGCAGGCGCAGGCTTCGGCGGCGGGCCAGCTATCGCTATCCTTAACTCCCAAACCGGCGAAGTCATGCAATCCTTCTTCGCCTTCGATCCAGCCTTCACCGGCGGTGTGTTCGTCGCAGTTCAAGATACAAACGGTGATGGAATTTTGGATATCATCGCATCTGCAGGCCCAGGCGGTGGTCCAGAAGTTCGTATCTTCAATGGCGCAAACCTCACCGTTCTTCGATCCTTCTACGCATACGCAGAAGATTTCACCGGCGGTGTTAGTGTTGCTTCCATCGACTTCAACAACGATGGCATCTTAGATTTAGTTACCGGCGCAGGCCCCGGCGGCGCTCCCCATGTTAAAGTCTATGATGGCGCTACCAATGCAATCATTAGCCAATGGTATGCCTACCCCGTAACCTTCACCGGCGGCGTCTTCGTTGCAGTAGGAGATATAGGCAACGATGGCTCCTTCGAAGTTGTCACCGGCGCTGGCGCAGGCGGCTCACCCGTTGTTGCAGTCTGGGATCCCTTCACTGGCGCACTACTTGCCCAGTTCATGGCCTACGCAGAAGACTTCACAGGCGGCGCTCGTGTTGGCGTAAACGATGGTAACGGCGATGGCATTGCAGACATTCTTACCGGCGCAGGCCCAGGCGGCGGCCCACATGTTAAAGCCTTCAGCTTCCCAGCCTTGGATCTGCTGTTTGAATTCTACAGCGGCGAATCCACCGATCCAGGCGGCGTCTTCGTGAGCTAATTGGAATAGATAATTCCAGACCTCTTTCCAATGCCTTCAAGCCCACCCACTGCGCTGGGTGGGTCTGCTTTTCTAACTCTCCTCATTCAAAAATAAGAGACCCATGGAACGCAGTCCATGGGCTTTTACTCTTTCTCTTTCTCTTTCTTTTTCTTTTTCTTCCCCCTACTCCCAACCCTCTTCCCTCCGGGAAAAGGGCCCTTCGCTTCGCTAGCCCGGGTTTTAGTTAGCCCACCGCCGCCTTCGTCACCCTCGCGTATGCGGGGGTCCATTCTTATTATGACTTATTGTCCCTAAGCCCACCCACTGCGCTGGGTGGGTCTCTTCCTTTTACTTTCCATTCATTGATATGAGCTTGTTTTAAGACAGAGGAGTTGCGATGGGGAAGCCCCACTGCAACTCCTCCATTTGAACCTTTTGTTCAACCTTCCGTCGCTAATTTTCTGCTTATTCTTATTTCCGTGTAATTCCGTGTTCGTCCGTGGCAAAAGCTTCTGCTTATTTCCGTGAAATTCCGTGTCATTCCGTGGCAATGCTTCTTCTTCTGCCTTATTTCCGTGGCTTATTCTGCTTATTCTTATTTCCGTGAAATTCCGTGTTCGTCCGTGGCAAATGCTTCTGCTTGGTTTTCCGCTTTTTCTTCCTTCCGTGGCTAATCTTCTGCTGCCTTTTACTTACTTTCTCGACATAAAGACATAATTAATGCTAAAATGCTCTTTTTTCCTACAACTTAACCCTAAATCTAAATATTTAAAGAAATCTGTAACCCAATAAAGGCAAATCAGTTGCAACCTCTGCATCTGTTAACATTGGGGTATTTAAGTGGAATATTCTGTCTGATTTTATTGTAAATCACTTAAATTATCGTTATAATTGCAATATTATTTATTTGAATTCTTTTTGTAGTAATCGCATCTCCTCCGATTACTGTCACTTGAATTTAGACTTTTGCTGCACCCCCGATGCATATCACTCGGCGATTGTCTTCTAATTTAGGCTTTTGTGCAGGAATTCTCACCATGCTTTTAAATGCTTTCCGCGGACTCTTTAGCAACTCGCAAAATAGAAAAGCACGCAGAGCTTCTGGCTTACCCCGGCCCGAACTCCTTAGCCTTGAACAAAGAATCAATCCTGCAGCATTCACCTATAACGGGTCTAATGCTCTTACCATTGATCTCAATAATGCGAACGAAGTGCTTACGCTGACCTCTCAGGGTAATGGAGCCTATGTTTTCACCTCGACCAGCAACTTTACTGGTACGAACACTACCGGGCTTACCGGCACCGGCACCACCACCCTGACCATCACCAACGCGCTTAATCTTACTGATGTCGTAATTACCGATAATGTTGCCGGTACCGATGTTAGCTTTGGTACCAATACCGGTAGCTATGTGGATAATTTTTCCATCACTTTAGATGTAGCTGGGGCATCGGTTGTCACGGTTGCTAATGCCACCTCCTTCACCGGCACAGCAGGTTTAAATGTGGCTGCCGCCCGCAATATCTCAATCACCGCAGATCTTTCCACCACCACCGGCGATATCGTGCTGGATGCCGACAATGGCGTTCAGCAGACCGGGAATTTTGTTGGCGTGAATATTAGTGGTACCGGGGTCGATGTCACCACCACCGGGGGTAATATCACCATTGCGGGCCGGGGCGGGGATGATAGCGCTAGCAATGAATTTGGTGTTTATGTGTCAAGTGGTGCCAATGTTCAGGCGGGTGATAATGGGTCAATCTTTGGCACCGTCTCGGTTACTGGCACCGGCGGGGCGGCAGGTGGCGTCGGTAATCATGGCGTGCGGGTTGATGGTGCCGGTTCAAAAATCACCTCCTCCGGTGGGTCGGTTACAGTCATTGGCAATGGGGGCGGCACCAGTGCCACCAACTCTAGTAACAATTACGGGGTGGTTGTTGAAAATGTTGGCGTGATCAGCGCAGGTGGCACTGGCACCGTCTCTGTTACCGGCACCGGCGGGGCGGCAGGTGGTCGTGAAAATTTTGGCGTGAATGTTAATGATTCTGGTTCAAAAATCACCTCCTCCGGTGGGTCGGTTGCAGTCACCGGCACCGGCGGGGCGGCAGGTGGCGGCGGTAATCATGGCGTGTATGTTCAAGATTCTGGTTCAATAATCACCTCCTCCGGTGGGTCGGTTACAATCATTGGCAATGGGGGCGGCACCAGTGCCACCACCTCTAGTTCCAATTACGGGTTGCTTGTTGAAAATGGTGGCGTGATCAGCGCAGGTGGCACTGGCACCGTCTCTGTTACCGGCACCGGCGGGGCGGCAGGTGGCATCTCTAATTATGGCGTGCTTGTTGATAGTGCCGGTTCAAAAATAACCTCCTCCGGTGGGTCGGTAACGGTCATTGGTATTGGTGGCGGCAACGGTAGTGCCTCTAATTTCAATATCGGGTTTAATATTTCTAGTAGTGGCGAGATTAGCGCAGGTGGCACAGGCACCGTCTCGGTTACCGGCACCGGCGGGGTTGGTGCAAGCAGTACGGGGATTGATCTTTTTACTGGTACTATTACCACCAATACTTCCGGTGCAGCAATCACCCTCAGCGCCGATTCCATGGCCTTTGATGCCACTTCAGTTGTTTCTTCTACCGGCACCGTCACGCTTCGCAATAAGACCGTAGGGGTTGCCATTGATCTGGGCACCGAAACTACCGGGCAATTATCCCTCACCGATACGGAACTGGATCGTGTCACCGCGGGCACGCTGGTGATTGGGCGGGATGATGCTTTGCTCTCTGGTGCAATAACGGTTTCCAGTGCCATCAGCAGGGCCGCAGGCAACCTGACCCTGTTGGGTCGCAATATTGAAATCACCGCAGATCTTTCCACCACCACCGGCGATATCGTGTTGGATGCCGATAATAGCGTTCAGCAGAACGGAGATTTTGTTGGCGTGAAAATCAGTGGTACCGGGGTAGATGTCACCACCACCGGGGGTAATATCACCATTGCGGGCCGGGGTGGGGATGATAGCAATAACAATCAATTTGGTGTTTATGTGCAGAACGGTGCCCAGGTTCAGGCGGGTGATAATGGGTCAATCTTTGGCACCGTCTCGGTCAACGGCACCGGCGGGGCGGCAGGTGGCGGCTTTAATCATGGCGTAAATGTTGATGGTGCCGGTTCAAAAATCACCTCCTCCGGTGGGTCGGTTACAGTCATTGGCATTGGGGGCGGCACCGGTGCCACCACTGATGAAAATCGCGGGTTGGAAGTTGATAATGGTGGCGAGATCAGCGCAGGTGGTACAGGCACCGTCTCGGTCACCGGCACCGGCGGGGCGGCAGGTGGCACCAATAATTATGGCGTGAATGTTGATGGTGCCGGTTCAATAATCACCTCCTCCGGTGGGTCGGTTACAATCATTGGCATTGGGGGCGGCACCGTTGCCACCACCTCTGATGACAATCGCGGGTTGGAAGTTGGAAATGGCGGCAAGATCAGCGCGGGTTTAATGGGCACCGTCTCGGTCACTGGCACCGGCGGGGCGGCAGGTGGCGATTTTAATCATGGCGTGAAGGTTGAAAACGCTAATTCAATAATCACCTCTTCCGGTGGGTCGGTTACAATCATTGGCATTGGGGGCGGCACCAGTGCAACCACTTCTTCTAGCAATCGCGGAATTTATATTGTTGATAGCGGCAAGATCAGCGCAGGTGGCACCGGCACCGTCTCGGTCACCGGCACCGGTGGGGCGGCAGGTGGCGACTCTAACATTGGCGTTAGGGTTCAAAATACTGGTTCTATAATCACCTCTTCGGGGGGTAATGTAACGGTAACCGGCACTGGGGGCGGTACGGGAACCTCTTCTTTAAATCGCGGGATTTATATTTTTAGTAGTGGCGAGATTAGCGCAGGTGGCACCGGCACCGTCTCGGTCACCGGCACCGGTGGGGCGACAGGCGGCGACGATAATTATGGCGTGAATGTTGATGGCGCCGACGTTAGTTTTGCCGGTTCAATAATCACCTCCTCCGGTGGGTCGGTTACAGTCATTGGCAATGGGGGCGGCACCGGTGCCACCACTTCTAGTGGCAATTACGGGGTTTATGTTTCATCGAGTGGCAAAATCAGCGCAGGTGATAATGGGTCGATCTTTGGCACCGTCTCGGTCACTGGCACCGGCGGGGCGGCAGGTGGCGCCTTTAATCATGGTGTGAGGGTTGAAAACGCTAATTCAATAATCACCTCCTCCGGTGGGTCGGTTACAATCATTGGCATTGGGGGCGGTACGGGATCCTCTTCTTCTAGCAATCGCGGAATTTATATTGTTACTAGTGGCGAGATCAGCGCGGGTTTAATGGGCACCGTCTCGGTCACCGGCACCGGCGGGGCGGCAGGTGGCAACTCTAATATTGGCGTTAGGGTTGAAGATACTGGTTCTATAATCACCTCTTCGGGAGGTAATGTAACGGTAACCGGCAATGGGGGCGGCACGGGAACCTCTTCTACCAATCGCGGAATTTATATTTTTACTGGTGGCAAGATCAGCGCAGGTGGCACAGGCACCGTCTCGGTCACCGGCACCGGCGGGGTTGGTGTAAGTACGGGGATTGATCTTGACACATCCGCCGCCACCATTACCACCAATTCCTCGGGTGCATTAATCACCCTCACCGCCGATTCCATGGCCTTTGATGCCACTTCAGTTGTTTTTTCTACCGGCACTGTCACCCTTCAAAATAAGACCGCAGGGGTTGCCATTGATCTGGGCACCGAAACTACCGGGCAATTATCCCTCATCGATGCGGAACTGGATCGTGTCACCGCGGGCACCCTGGTGATTGGGCGCAGCGATGTCAACCCAGGGGTTATCACGGTTTCGGCGGCTTTGACTCTGACGCCCAACCTGCAACTTATCGGGCCCGCTGGCATCACTCTGAACAATAATGTCACGACCACCGGTTCGCAAACTTACACCGGCGCAGTGACTCTCGGGACCACAGCGGTTACCCTGACTGGCACCACCCCATCGTTTTCTTCCATGGTTACCGGTGCGGGCAACGATTTGATCTTGAACTTCAGCGGCGTGACCACCATCGTTGGCGGTAACTTTACCGGCATCAAAAACCTCATTACTGGAAACGGAGGTTCGACTGCGCTTTCCGGTATACTCATCACCACGGGTAATCAGACTTTTAACGATACGGTTACACTGGGTGCCAACACCACCCTGAATGCGGGTAGTGGAAATATCCTACTTCCCGGCACAGTTTCTGGTGCCTCCAGTTTGACCCCCATCACTTCGGGTGCGGGTTTAACTACGATTTCGGGTGCCAATACCAATACCACCACCGTTGTAACTACCGGGGTTGTGCAGATCAATAATACCAGCGCAAGTACCACCAACTTTGATGTCTCGGGTGGAACCCTAAAAGGCACAGGTTCGATTGGCAACCTGACTGGAACCGGCACAGGTATCATCGCTCCAGGGAACAGCCCCGGGCTAGTGACCACAACCAATTTGAGTTTAACTTCCACCAACACCCTTCAGATTGAGATCAACAATGTCTCACCTCCTGTTGCGGGCACCGACTACGACCAGATCGTGGTCAGTTCAGGCGGAACCGTGGCTCTCGGTAGCGCAACTTTGTCGCTTTCAACCACCTTTACAGGAAGCGTAGGCACTGTCTTCACTATCATTGATAACCAAGGTTCTATTGCAGTTTCTGGAACTTTTAGCGGGCTAGCTAACGGGGCAGTCTTCACAGCCAATGGCAGGGATTATCAAATTTCCTATTTCGGCGGCTCAGGCAACGATGTAACTTTGACAGTAGTTGCACCAACACCTACCCCTACACCAAGCCCAACACCAACGCCTACACCAAGCCCTACACCAACCCCAACGCCTACACCAACGGCGCCGTTGATCACAGGAACGCCAACGCCTCCCTCTTCTAGTGGTTCCAGCACCGTCAATCTTTATAACCCTGCAACCGGCCAACCCACAGGCACCGCAGTTCCATTCCCCGGATTTGAAGGCCCAGTAAAAGTTGCTTCAGGCGACTTTAACAACGATGGCGTTGCAGAAATCGTCGCAGGCGCAGGCTTCGGCGGCGGGCCAGCTATCGCAATCCTTAACTCCCAAACCGGCGAAGTCATGCAATCCTTCTTCGCCTTCGATCAAGCCTTCACCGGCGGTGTATTCGTCGCAGTTCAAGATACAAACGGGGATGGAATTTTAGATATCATCGCATCTGCAGGCCCAGGCGGCGGACCAGAAGTTCGTATCTTCAATGGCGCAAACCTCACCGTTCTTCGATCCTTCTACGCATATGCAGAAGATTTCACCGGCGGTGTTAGCGTTGCATCCATCGACTTCAACAACGATGGCATCCTTGATCTAGTTACCGGCGCAGGCCCAGGTGGCGCACCCCATGTTAAAGTCTATGATGGCGCTACCAACTCAATCATTAGCCAATGGTATGCCTACCCTATATCCTTCACCGGCGGCGTCTTCGTCGCAGTAGGCGACATCGGCAACGATGGTAACTTCGAAGTCGTCACCGGCGCAGGCGCTGGCGGTGCACCCGTTGTTGCAGTCTGGGATCCCTTCACTGGCGCACTACTTGCCCAGTTCATGGCCTACGCAGAAGACTTCACAGGCGGCGCTCGTGTTGGCGTAAACGATGGTAACGGCGATGGCATTGCAGACATTCTTACCGGCGCAGGCCCAGGCGGCGGACCCCATGTCAAAGCCTTCAGCTTCCCAGCCTTGGATCTGCTGTTTGAATTCTACAGCGGCGAATCCACCGACCCAGGCGGCGTCTTCGTGAGCTAATTGGAATAGATAATTCCAGACCTCTTTCCAATGCCTTCAAGCCCACCCACTGCGCTGGGTGGGTCTGCTTTTCTAACTCTCATCATTCAAAAATAAGAGACCCATGGAGCGCAGTCCATGGGCTTTTACTTTCTTTTTTTTCTTTTTCTTCCCCCAACTCCCAACCCTCTTCCCTCCGGGAAAAGGGCCCTTCGCTTCGCTAGCCCGGGTTTTAGTTAGCCCACCGCCGCCTTCG
>JBIIMS010000011.1:0-182345 GCA_044337875.1 Gemmataceae bacterium | reverse complement strand
CATCCATCCATCCATCCATCCATCCATCCATCCATCCATCCATCCATCCATCCATCCATCCATCCATCCATCCATCCATCCATCCATCCATCCATCCATCCATCCATCCATCCATCCATCCATCCATCCATGCGAATCAGGTCGTGGACCCAGAGAACTTCCATGATAGGAATTATTTCTTTGGACTTAAAGTTTAGAAGAGAAAGGGAAATCTCGAAACGATGGCCTTGGGAATTAAGTTGGGTTTCGTTTGGTTGAGAATGCGAAATATAAGATGAAATGGAAAATGAAGAAATAATGATGTGAATGAAAAAAATGAATAAGAAAAGTGAGGTATAAAAAAATAACCTCCCCGAAGGGAGGTTATTTAAAAACCCGGCAATAACCTACTCTCGCCCTTGACGGACTACCATTGGCTCTAGATGCTTAACGGCCGTGTTCGGAAAGGGAACGGGTGTGGCCATCTAGATAAGCTCACCGGGAAGATCGTGACAAATAGGCAGCGGTAAGAAGCGGAAACATTTGGAGAACCTGAAGAGAAAAAAGGATCAATGCGTCCAAACAATCGACTATTAGTACTGGTCAGCTAAGACTATTGCTAGCCTTGCACACCCAGCCTATCAACCTCGTGGTCTTCAAGGAGTCTTCGTTCTAAGAACATGGATACCTAATCTTGCAGAGGGTTTCACGCTTATATGCCTTCAGCGTTTATCCGAGCCGTACGTGGCTACCCTGCGATGCCACTAGCGTGACAACAGGAACACCATAGGTACGTCCTTCCCAATCCTCTCGTACTAGGGAAAAAACTGCTCAAGTATCCTACGCCCACAACAGATAGGGACCGACCTGTCTCACGACGGTCTAAACCCAGCTCACGTACCGCTTTCATTGGCGAACAGCCAAACCCTTGGGAGCTTCTCCACCCCCAGGATGCGATGAGCCGACATCGAGGTGCCAAACCTCCTCGCCGCTATGAACGCTCAGAGGAGATAAGCCTGTTATCCCCGGAGTACCTTTTATCTGTTGAGCGACGGCCTTTCCATCCAGCACCGCCGGATCACTAAGTCCTGCTTTCGCACCTGCTCGTCTGATGAGACTCGCAGTCAAGCACCCTTCTACCTTTACGCTCGTTGCCCGATTGCCGACCGGGCTGAGGGTACCTTTGAACTCCTCCGTTACTCTTTGGGAGGAGACCGCCCCAGTCAAACTGCCCACTTAGCACTGTCCGCCGCCCAGATTCATGGGTCGGGGTTAGAATTCAAAAACAGCAAGGGTGGTGTTTCATTTGTTGGCTCCCTAGGCGCCTGAACGCCTAGATCAAAGCCTCCCACCTACGCTACGCATGCTGGTTCTAAACCCAATACTAAGCTGCAGTAAAGGTTCACGGGGTCTTTCCGTCTAATTGCGGGTATGTTGCATCTTCACAACAACTACAGTTTCACCGAGTCGCTCGTGGAGACAGTGGTCCAGTCGTTACGCCATTCATGCAGGTCGGAACTTACCCGACAAGGAACTTCGCTACCTTAGGACCGTCATAGTTACGGCCGCCGTTTATCGGAGCTTCGGTTGCGAGCTTCACCTTACGGCTAACCCTCTTCCTTAACTTGCCGACACCGGGCAGGCGTCAGTCTCTATACATCATCTTACGATTTCGCAGAGACCTGTGTTTTTAGTAAACAGTCGCTAGACCCCTTTCACTGCGGCCCTCCCGGAGGAGGGCACCCCTTATCCCGAAGTTACGGGGTTATGTTGCCGAGTTCCTTCACGAGCGTTCTCTCGAGCGCCTTAGAATATTCATCTCACCTACCTGTGTCGGTTTTAGTACGGGCGTTTTGTTTCGTCCGCGCTGAGGTTTTTCTTGTCTGTCAATTCGAAGACTTCGGGATCGTAAACGCCCTCGCCCTTTCGGGACGGCCTAATCTAACAGGCCGATCTTTTCCTTGCCAGCGTCACTCAGTTTGTCTACAAAATCGGTGCAGGAATATTAACCTGCCGTCCATCGACTACGCCTTTCGGCCTCATCTTAGGTTCCGACTAACCCTGGGCGGATTTACCTTCCCCAGGAAACCTTAGGTTTTCGGCGAACAGGATTCTCACCTGTTTTATCGTTACTCGTTCCGGCATGATCACTAGCACTTCGTCCAGGGCTCGTTGTCCGTACCCCTTCAATCTAGTGTGCTACGCTCTCCTACCGTATATTACTATACCCGCCGCTTCGGTATCATGCTTAGTCCCGTTCATTATCGGCGCAGGACTCCTCGACCAGTAAGCTATTACGCACTTTTTAAATGATGGCTGCTTCTAAGCCAACATCCTGGCTGTCTCAGGAATCCAACTTCCTTTCGCACTGAGCATGATTTAGGGACCTTAGCGGGCGGTCTGGGTTGTTCCCCTCTCGACGACGAAGCTTATCCCCCGCCGTCTAGCTGCCGTGATAAGGTACATTGGTATTCGGAGTTTGGTTGCGAGGGGTAGCCTGGTAGGCCCCCCAGCGCATTCAGTCGCTCTACCCCCAATGCCATCTGTCACGACGTTAACCCTAAAGTTATTTCGGAGAGAACGAGCTATCTCCACGTTTGATGATACTTTCAATCCTCCGCACAGGTCATCCCCTAGTTTTTCAACACTAGTGAGTTCGGACCTCCATGAGGTGTTACCCTCACTTCATCCTGCCCATGCGTAGATCACGTGGTTTCGCGTCTACCGCCACCAACTCATTCGCCCTATTCAGACTCGCTTTCGCTTCGGCTCCGCCGCAGAACGGCTTAACCTGGCTGATGACGGTAAGTCGCCGGATCATTATGCAAAAGGCACGCCGTCACCCGGGCTTGCGCCACTGGGCTCCGACCGCTTGTAGGCATGTGGTTTCAGGTTCACTATCCTACCCTTATCGGGTTTCTTCTCATCTTTCGCTCGCGCTACTTGTTCGCTATCGGTCACCAAAGAGTATTTAGCCTTGCGGGATGGTCCCCGCAGATTCAGACCGGATTCCACGTGGCCGGCCCTACTCAGGTGTCAAACAAACTGTCTCTACCTTTTACCTACGGGACTTTCACCGTCTATGGTGCGACATTCCAGACGCTTTGGTTAGGTATACTCAGTCTTAAGTCTGATCCTACAACCCCAACTAGAAATTCCAGTTGGTTTAGGCTGTTCCGCTTTCGCTCGCCGCTACTTACGGAATCGATTTTTCTTTCTTTTCCTTCGGGTACTGAGATGTTTCAGTTCTCCGAGTTTGCCGCATACACCTATGTATTCAGTGTAAGCTCATTCAGGTACCCCGGTCTCAACGCTTGTTTAACAGCTCCACCGGGATTATCGCAGTTTTCCGCGCCCTTCATCGTCTTTTGGTGCCAAGACATCCCCCACATGCCCTTAGTAATTTGGACGCATCGATCCCGTCTTCTCCTCTTCATGTTTCCACGAATTAAAAAAAACAAAAATCGACTTCCAGATTACGATTAATACTTCCCGCTAAGAAAATATTAATCAAATGTAACGATCCTTAAGTTCTCTCTATTCTAAAGGCTCTCGCAAAGTTCACTTTCAACAACTCGACTTAGATTACTCTAATTTGTTGTTTGATCTTGCGATGCAACTTCTTACCGCTGCCTAATTGTCAAAGACCGAAAAAGCTCCCATTGGAAGCTCTGTGTCGTTTACTGAATAAGTATCGTAATATTTATCCAGTACACATAATGATTTTTAGGGCTGTGGAGCCCCAAGACAAGGGGAGTGCAAGAAATTTTTTGCAAAGCTTCAAAAAACACTTAAAAATCAGCTATTTCTCGCTAGATTTATTTTTCCCACGATCTTCATTAAATACGCCACACCGTCTAATTCAGCATCTTTGAACCTCGATTTATGCCTCCAATTGGGTTTTTCCTTCCAAGTTCCGGGTACATTCTGAGGTTCCCTGCTAAACCAAGCGTCTTCTAAATTCACAAGTACTGTACCAGCATTGCTTTGTGTTAATTCCTCGAAGATACTGCCCAAGACCATTTCCATCTGTTTTTCTTGCTCTAACTCAGTAATTTCCTCATGGTTTTCCGCACCAATCTCCTTTAATACGGCTTCACGCATTATTTTTCGTGCATTCTGTTCCTGTTGTGCCTCTTCTTCTGTTAATAGGGCCATTTCCACTCTTTCAGCAATATCGGTGCCCAACCAATAAGAGGCAAAAGTGGGTAAATCGTGAGTATTTATACTGGCAACCGCCCCTTCAGGAGTTTCATTAAGCACCCTGCCCTTTATTGGGTTTACCTCAAACTGCCCTACAGAAAGCCGATGCCAACCATGATTTTTCATCATCGGGCGAACCGCAGGGGGTACTGTTCCTAAATCTTCCCCAATGATTAACGCCTTGTGTTTATGGGATTCCAAATTAAAAACAGCATACATAGCTGCTGAATTGTAACGAACGTAGGCCCCATTCTTGGCTCCCAGCCCTTTAGGCACCCAATAAAGCCTGTGTAGGCCCATCACATGGTCCACCCTAAGCATGAAGCAATGCTTCATATGGTGTTTAAGGCAACTTCGCAAGTAAGTTAATTTGTTGTCTAAAAGTTTATCAGGCCTAAGAGGTGGGAAACCCCAATCTTGCCCCAAGGTAAAGAAACTATCAGGGGGCGCCCCGCCTGAAGCGCCCATTGCGAAAAGCTCCCGGTGCCTAAACACATCGTAACTATCAGCATTTACTCCTAAGGGCAAATCCAAGTAAAGCCCCCTGGCACCGAATTGCAAAGCTTTTTCAGAAACATTAGTTATCTGCTCTTCAGCCCACCATTGAGAAAGGAGGTGATAATACCGAACCAAAGGGTCGATATCGTTATCGCTTAAGGCGCCTGCATTTAAATCAGAGGGCCAAGAATGCCAAGATACTTTGAATTTTTCAACATTGGCACGAAAAAGCGCAAAATCCAAGACTTCAGGTCTTTTGGCAATATAAGCATCCAATGCTGCTTTTCTAACAGGATTGGCAGTTTGCAGAAAATCTAGAACCAGTAATTCCAAGACTCGTCTTTTAAGCTTCATGACCCTTGGATAATCAACCAAATCCAAATCTCTTAAACTTTTTGCTTCGCGCTGGAACTCTGGTGATTGAAACAACTTCCTGGCATCGGGTGAATATTCGAACTCTGCAATTCTTTCGACATCGAGATAAAATTCATTCCAAAACAACCTACTTGCAGGCGAATAAGGGCTAATTTCACAAGGTTCATCTAGAAAAGCAGAAAGCAAAGGAAGAGTGCCAACGACTTTCCCCCCCTGCTTGGCCGTCCACTCGATAAGGTTTTCAAGGTCGGTAAAGTCGCCTGCACCTAAGTTCCGATCAGATTTTGCAGCATATAAGGGCAGAAAAATGCCCCAGTTTCTTTGTTGGCGCTCGAAAGTTGCGCCATGGGCCTTCTTGGGGGCAGCCAAAAGGGCGGATTGAAAATTGCCGAATGGGCCTTCAATGTTAAAAAGATGACATCCCAGGGGTATTTTTTGTGGGACTTCAATTTGGAGGGTAACAAACGCGTTACCAAAAACGGACTTCGTAGATGATGCAATCAGTTCAAATGTTGAGAATTCCCAATTTATCTGAGTGCCATTTTCAAGATTTAAACGAGCTTTGCAAACGCCTTGGAATGCATCCTTTGGAAGGAGCAAGGGGATTTCTGCATACCCCTGCTCTTCTGAAAACCAGGAAACACTCACGGGTTCAAGTGGTTTAGAGCACTCTATGAGCGACTTTGAATGCAAAAAATGTGGAGATTCATCCGGATGATTTATTGGTATATCCAACTGGTTTAATATAGCGATAAATGCTTCATTAGAAGACTGAACCCACTTCCCACCCGCATCATAATAACCTTTTTCAATTCCACAAAATTCCGCAAGCTTGCATAATCCTTCATGCTGATAAGCCATAAAAAAGATCCTTTAAATTATAAAATTTAACCATCCTGCAACCTTAAAGCACAAATCTTTAAGGCAGCCATATGAATATTCTTGCCTTGAAATGATTGAGGTTCAAGGCAATAGTATTTAAAACCGAGTACTGCTTTCCATGGAAGGCCAAGATGCAAATATCGTTGAATATTATAACCCCACCTGATACCTGCCATTACTTAGCAGACAAAGAAAGCATAACCGAATGCGATCTAATAATAGAGATGTCGAGCGCCGAATATGAACAACGATTACTAGCAGGATGGAGGCACTTTGGCAGGCAAGTATTCAGGCCCAGATGCGAAAATTGCAATGAGTGTAAATCGTTAAGAATTCCTGTAAAAGATTTTAAGCCAAACCGAAGTCAGGCTAGGAATTTCAAAGCAAATGAAGGTCGCATCACCTTAGAAATCAAAGAACCATTCCTCTCCGAGGAGATCATGGATCTTTATGACAGATTTCATGCAGAAAGGTCATTTTCAAGGGATTGGCCCATTAAAGAACATCGGGACGAGTTTTCTTTTGATAGCTCGTTTCTAGACAACCCCTTTCCAGTAGAGCAATGGATGTATCGTGAAAACGGAAAACTTTGCGGTGTGGGGTATGTGGATGGACTAAAATGCGGTTTATCTGCGATTTATTTTTTTCACGACCCAAACCTTTATTCGCACGGGTTGGGAATATGGAATGTAATGACGTTGATAAATGAGGCAAAGAGAAGGGCCATCCCCCATGTTTACATGGGATATTATGTTAAGGGGTGCCAATCGCTCGAGTACAAAGCGGGGTTCAAGCCAAACGAAATACTTAGCATCGAAGGAAAATGGATCCCTTACTGCTAATTACACAAGTTAAATTCAAGCTTAAGAAACAGTCGTTTGGCGTATAGTTATCACGATGCAATACTCTCCAAATCTTCACATCGCTTACCCATTTACAAGTAAAATATCATTTCTTTAAAAGATCCTTTTCTTATTACTTGATCTCCGTCGTTGGTAGCATTAGGATAACTTGGAAGTGACAAGGAAGAAGGATTTATAGGCTACAAAATACTGTAGACACTCAATCAATATGTGTTTGGGTATATTGAGAAATTTTGACAGATTGATCTGTTTAATATTTTTCAGGAAACAAGTGCAATAGAGGTGTTCATGTCTGGTGAAGTAATCGTAGAAACCCGCAAGCTTACAAAAGTATACCGCGATTTTTGGGGCCGCCAAAAGCATACTGCTCTGCGTGCCTTAAACCTCGAAATCAAAAAAGGTGAAATATTCGGTTTGCTGGGGCCAAATGGCTCTGGGAAAACCACCACCATCAAACTGCTTTTAGGCCTGCTCTTCCCAACCGATGGCGAAGCGTTTGTATTTGGCAAGCCCGCAGCCGATGTTACAAAAAACGAACGCATTGGGTATCTGCCCGAAGAATCGTATCTCTACCGCTTCCTTAATGCTGAAGAGACATTAGATTTTTATGGCAGATTATTTAACATGGACGCCAAGACCAGAAACGATCGTTCAAAAGAATGGATCGAACGGGTTGGTTTGACATCAAACCGCAAACGCATCCTTAAAGAATACTCAAAAGGGATGAGGCAACGAATTGGCCTGGCCCAGGCAATGATCAACGACCCAGATCTTGTGATCTTGGATGAACCCACTTCCGGTTTGGACCCCCTAGGCGCCCGCTGGATGAAAAACCTGATTGTCGAACTCCGCGATCAAGGCAAAACAGTCATCATGTGCAGCCATCGATTGGAAGATGTACAAGATATTTGTGATCGAATTGCCATTCTAAATTTAGGCGAGTTGCAAGCCTATGGTAATGTAAAAGAACTATTGCAAGATGTAAACAGGCTAGAGCTTAGAGCGAGCGGCTTGCAAATTAATGACACTTTGCGCAGGGAACTTACAGAAGTTCTGACTCGTCATGGTGGAAAGTTGGATTCCCTTGGGCACCCGACCACCACCTTGGAAGATTATTTCCTTCATATTGTGGAAGAGAGCAAAGCTCATCCTGGCAGAAGGTTTTTACCTTCTGATGTCAAAACAAAATAACCTCAACATTTCGCTTGGGTATAGCAAAAGGAAAAGCCGGAGCTTTTGAAACATGGATTCCTTTATATTTGCAACATTGTTCGTTGAACGAGACCCTTTATCCTGGGTGGATGTTCCCTCGGGTATCTTGCAATGGGTACAAAGTGTGGGCGGATTTGCCTGCCTAGGCCTGCTGTTATGGCTGGTATTTGGATGGCTACGAACCTCTGCCGTCGAGAAAAGCAGGATACCAGCTTGGAAGAAGATATTATTTAGTGCTCTGGCAGGCTCTGGGTTGATTCTTTTTGTAATAACCATCGGATTACGGTTTACTAATGCAAACAAATACGAGGCCTTGCAAAACGCAAAATTCCTCGAAAACTTTCAGCTCCTTGCTAGCGCTCTTTGCCTTGCTGCAATCTTGCTCCCTTTTATTTGCAACCTACCTAGGTTTAGCCTAAGGCGCATATTCGGCTTAGCCAAATTAAGCTTCCAAGAGGCACTCCGCAGAAAAGTTGTTTACGCCTTTGCTGCCCTGTTGCTTATTTTTCTTTTTGCAAGCTGGTTCATCCCCTACAAACCAGAGGATCAGGTTCGAAGTTATGTACAGGTTGTTTACTGGGCAATGTCGCCTTTGTTTTTATTAACCTCTTCATTACTTGCAGCCTTCAGCATACCCGCAGATATTAAAAGCCAAACCATCCACACAATTGTCACCAAGCCTGTTGAAAGGTTTGAAATCGTTGTTGGGAGGTTCTTAGGTTTCACTGCATTAATGACAGTGATTTTATTTGTAATGACTGCAACAAGTCTACTTTATGTGATTCGAGGGATCGATCCTGCAGCAGCCTCTGAAAGTTTAAAAGCTAGAGTACCTCTATATGGTGATCTGAGTTTTTTAAACACAGAAAGCGACAAAAAAGGCGACAATGTAGGGCGCGAGTGGGAATATCGCAGTTACATCGCTGGGCCTGGCATGGGCGGAAAAGGCACCGCGACTGCAGTTTGGACTTTCCCTTTTCCACCAGCAAATCTTTCAGACCGGGAAAAGGTTCGTGCAGAATTCACATTCGACATTTATCGTACCACCAAGGGCCGTGAAAACCGGGGCGTGGCTTGCTCTTTCACCTTCCAAACTTGGCGTTACCGAGAAGGCGATGACAAAATTTATGAACGAGAAAAAAGGCAGGCACTGCTAAACCGTAATGGCAAATCCGATGCCCAGATCGAAAATGAACTCGCTGAAAAGTATGGCTATTTTGTTTTCCCCAGTAAGCCAATCTTCGATTACCAAACACTTTCTTTGGATGTCCCTTCAGGGTTATTCAAAAACGCAAGCACCCCCGATAATAATAGGGCCACGGAACTTCGTAGCTCGAACAGAGCCATTGAGCCCATTAAAGTAAAAGTAATTTGCCTTGATCCGACACAATACATCGGCATGGCAAAATACGACTTGTACTTCCGTGCAGATGACCCAGACTCCACCAATGAAAAACTTTGGTTCTCGCTGAACTTTTTCAAGGGTTCAATGGGGCTTTGGTTGCGCATGTGCTTGGTAACTGGAATTGCAGTTTGCCTTAGCACTTATCTTACTGGTGTTATCAGCTTGCTTTTCACCTTGATTTTATACATGGGCGGATTAGTTCAAGAGTTTATTCAGCAAGTTGCGATGGGTGTAAACCCTGGTGGTGGGCCAGTTGAAGCACTCTTCAGGTTGGTAAGAAGAGAGAACATGGCTGCGCCATTAGAACAAACGACTGCAAACCAAATAGCCACGACCAGTGATGTTTTCTTCCGCTGGATAATTCGCAGGTTGCTGGATATAATTCCAGATGTAGAGAGGCTGGATTTCACGGTATTTGTTGCAGAGGGTTTCGATATCTCAGGAACTCAAATAATATTAAACGCTCTTATATTAGTTGGCTATTTAGCTCCGTGGGCAATACTGGCGTATTTCCTGCTGAGATGGCGCGAAATCGCTTCTTCTTGATTTAATCGATACCCTGTTTCTTCTTTCAGGTTAGAGGTGTAGCATGGCAAGTCCTTTTCAAAAACAGGCAAGAGATCGTAAGTTCATTTATATCGGACTTATAATTGTTTTATTTACCTTCGCTTGGTTTTGGCGCCATTACAACATTGACGCTCAGGCTAGCAAACTTGCAATCCGAGAAATCAATCGAGGCGATGTAGAACTATCTGGTTCTGTAATTCGCCTCACGCTTACTGGATCTAGGGGCCTTGCGACCTGTGCGCTTTGGATCTCTGCAATTGATAAACAAAAAAAGAACCAGTGGAATGAACTCGAATTATTGGTTCGCTCGTTAACCAAATTACAACCTTACTTCATAACACCATGGCTATTTCAAAGCTGGAATCTTGCTTACAATGTCTCCGTGGAATCTGACAGAGTGAAAGATAAGTACTTTTATATCACTCGGGGTATCGAACTGCTTGCAGAGGGTGAAAAGCAAAATCGGCATCACCCTGATCTGCGTTTCAATATTGGTTTTTACAATCAGCACAAGATTTGTCAAAGCGATGAAACCAACACTTTAAGATCAATATTTCAGCTAAGCTGCATCCCGCCCAGCGAGCGTGACCCTTCCCGATTCAGAGTATTCACTGATGAGGGCAAGGAATTGCGATGGGCAGAATTCGCTTCCTACCTTGCAGAAAACCCAACCAATCAGACGATGAAGGGCCGTATCGAAAAGGCGATGCGCGAATTCGATAATTTCTGTAAGGATCATCCGCAGTTGGTTCGCAGGTTGCGCGATGGTATCCGAAAAGAAACAAAGTATGAACAAGCAAGGCAATTTTCATGCGAATCAGTCGATGCGGTAATCGGGTTTCTATCTGATAATCAAGTGGTACCATCCTTATTCGAAGATACACCGCCAGCACCACCTAATGCTTGGGAAGCGAAGAAGGACAAGTTAAAACCAGTTGAACAAAGGTTCCCAGTGCTGCCTGCCCCAAGGCGTGTTGAAAAGCCCCAAGTAGAATTTCTACCTGGCGAGTTAACCCACGAATCACGACTTGGTGATGATTTCGATGCTTTCGCTGATGCGCGTGCTTGGTATTCTTATTCTCAAGAGCCAATTCCTCCAGCGGATGTATTGCCAGGCTCCACCCAACCTGTGGTGGATAGAAACCTGCAACGCAAGCCAAAGAACATTGCGACGCTTATTTTCAGGAATTACCCTGCTAGGGCACAAAGCTACATAGGCGAAAGATTGCAGCAAGAAGGCTGGTTTGATGATTCTGGTTGGAGAATCTATGGCTGGTTCGAAGGCGATAATTTTAGTGATGGGGCCCCTGCCCTTATAGGGAATGGCCGTGATAAATGGTCCCTTAAAGCATGGGAAGATGCAGCCCGCATGTGGCAAGATCACGCGGAGCAGAACCACATGATGTTCAAATCCGCTGAAGATGAAGCTGTTAAACGAAAGCTTGCTGCTGAATTCAGAAAAGCTGCGAACATTGGTGAATTCGAGCAGCCCCCAACTTTGCGCGAAGACAAAATGTCGCCCGAAGAAAAAGAACGCTACCAAGCGGTTTGGTTCCTTAAAGAACTCGATGTCTACAGAAACATGAGCAATTTCATGCATCATTATGTGCGGGCCCGAGCAGAAGCACAGCCTGCAACCATGAACTGTAGAAAACAATTCTTTGATGCAGAAAACGAAAGGCTTCACGATAACCCAAGAGCTGCTCTCGAAATCTATCGCAAAAAAGAATCTATCTCCGATTGGAAAGAGAAAGTGCTTCTCACCACCAAAAGGGTTGGCGATAAAGATCTTCGTGTTCTGACTGAATTTGGGCTGGATTCCTCCACTCAAGAAAGCTCCTACGAAGTGCAGTTCCGCTACTTAAACCTCTTCGATCGAGAAGAGGGGCAATTGATCAAACAGCAAATCCTGCAAAGGTTGCAACAGCTTGAATTTGCAGGCATTGCTTTATCTCATGCAGGGTTATACCCAGGTGTGATTCCAACTTGGTTGCCAATTGTTTCCCTTATTTCCCCCAGACCTTTCCAAGATGTGGATTTGATCCCTGGACCATTTGATCAAAAAGATGATCAAGGAAAGCCCTTGATTGAAGAACATGTGATCTCCACCTTCATGTCTAGGAAAAACCTGACTCCGAAGAAACCTCAAGCCACAATCAACACGGAACCCCCGTTAAATACCCAGCAAAAAAAAGACTTACCTCCCAGCAAGCCTTGATTGCGCCAAGGTAAACAATTAATGAATAAAACAATACTTTGTGTGCTAGCGCACCCTGATGATGCGGAGTTCTTGTGTGCAGGAACCTTGGCAAGGTTAGTAACGGAAAAAGGGTTTAAAGTACACATTGCAACCATGACCGCAGGGGATTGCGGATCTGCAACGCTCGGGCCCGAAGAGATATCAGGTATACGAAAAAAAGAAGGAGCAAAAGCTGCTTCACTAATCCAAGGGCAGTATCATTGCATCGAAGAAAAAGACCTGCTTGTTTTTTACTCTTCCGCACCCCTTATAAAAGTTACCCGTCTCATTCGTGAAGTAAATCCTTCAATTATTATTACCCATAGCCCATCCGACTACATGATGGATCACGAGCAAACAAGCGTAATCGTACGGGCCGCCGCTTTTTGTGCCCCCATCCCAAACTTTGACGATTCGCCTACAATCAAGCCAATCCCTCACATACCGCACCTCTATTATTGCGACCCGATCGAGGGGGTAGACCCTATGGGTAATAAAGTCGTGCCCCAATTCTTGATTGATATCACCTCTACAATTGAAACAAAATCGCAAATGCTTGCCGCTCATGCGAGCCAACGCGATTGGCTTTTAAAACATCATGGCATGGATCAATACCTTATTTCCATGCGCAACTTCGCGGCCCATCAAGGAAAAGAAATAGGCGTGCTGGCTGCAGAAGGATTTAGGCAGCATCTAGGCCATAGCTATCCTCAGGATAATATCCTTGGAAATCTGCTTGGGTCTAAATAATCATTGTGTTGATAACAACCTAGCTTTGGTAATTATTGCAGAATGGTGCAACCCGGGTGCGGACCTTTTCTAAGGCTTGATCATCCAACAGATAACCCAACCTAGTACGCTGGTAAAGAAAATCATCAGGCAGACGGGCCATTTCAAAATCCCTGTGAAATGCGAACTCGCACATTAGATCCGGTAATTGAGGATCGATTCTTTCAGCTAACATCTTGTTTTCCAAACAATATTGCGCGACATGGCCCGCTCTTTTACCATAACGATTCAGTAAATGCATTGCATCAATCGTATTCAAGCCATACTTCCAGCCTAACTCTTTGGTGCCATTGGCTTCAAACCCTTTGCGTTTGATTGCAAAGCCACCTGGAAGAATGTCATTCATGGTGGTGCAACGATTGTGATTACCTAATTTTCCACAAAGAGCGTTCGTGATTTCTTCCGCCATGGCTCGGTAGGTTGTGTATTTTCCTCCGACTGCGGAAAACATACCACTAGGGCCAAGATGCAACTTAAATTCTCTGGATCTGGAGGAAGGCGAGGCTTCCGCATTGAACAAAGGTCGCAACCCTGCAAAGGATTGTATAACTTCTGGTTTAACAGCAGGTTTCAAGAAATGAGAGAATCCTTCCACAAGGTAATTGATATCCTCTACAGTTGCAGAAACTTTGCCTAATTGGCCATCCCATTCGGTATCAGTTGTGCCAACGAGAGTTCGGTTAAGCCAAGGGATGATAAAGAAAACTCTGCCATCTTTGGGGTGCAAAAGAAGCATCGCAGCATTCAAGCCAACATCACTCATAATGATATGAACGCCCTTGGTAGGTTTGACGAGATCCGGGCCTGTCTCGCCCGCAAGTTTTCGGACTTGGTCGGACCAAGGCCCGGTGGCATTCAGCACCACCTTGGATTCGCATTCAATTTGCTCGCCGGTCAGGCAATCACGCATTTGAATTCTGGAAAGTCTACCTGGAAAAAGATCCAACGCAGTTACTTCAAGATGATTGGCAACTGCTGCCCCATTTTGACTGGCTGCCTCGATAACTTCGATGCAAAGTCTGGAGTCATCCATTTGGGCATCAAAGTATTGCAGGCAAAGTGGTGGGAATTTAGCCCATGGGAGATTTTGTTTTCGAAGTTCAAAGAGGGCGATGGTTTTACTGGGCGCAATGTTTGCGAACCCCGCAAGCAAGTCGTATAGTTTCAGGCCTGCACGCCATTTCCAGGCAGGCACCCTGGAATCTGCGTAAACAGGCAATAAAAAGGGTAATGGTTTAACTAGATGCGGAGCATTTCGCAACAATCTGCCACGCTCTTGCAGGGATTCATATACCAACGATATTTGGCCATGTTCGAGGTAGCGTAAGCCACCATGAACTAATTTGGAAGAGATCCCCGAGGTTCCGGAAGCAAAGTCTTTTTTTTCGACCAAAGCAACTTTCAACCCACGGGCCGCTGCATCATGTGCAACCCCTGCGCCAGTTATTCCCCCGCCAATCACCAAAAGGTCAAACTGCCTGTTGGCTATTAAATTCAATTCGTTTTGCATGAAGGTTATTTTGCCCAAGATTATAAATTTAACAATACCAACTCCTGGTAGATTCATACCTAGGTATGGGTTATGCTGTAAAGAGATTAGTCTGATTAAATTTCATGACTTTGGTAAAAGTCATCCCTTAAGTAAACAAAACCTAGGCTACTTAATGCAGCAATACTGGCTAAGTGAACCCGGACAACAAACCAAAGGCCCCTTCTCTTTATCCCATTTGGAAGAGTTGGCAAAGAATAACAGCGTGTCGCCACGGGCCAAAGTTTGCTTAGTGGGAAATTCAGATTGGGTAGATTTAAAAAGAATAACGAATACAGCATCAAAGCCAGGTTTGATTCAACCTAAAACAGCACAAGGATCTGGTGGTAATGGCTCCTACATCGCCCCACCTGCCCTACCTCAAACCACTAGGGCGAATAATTCGCCAGCCATTTCCTCCCCTCCACAAATTCCAACTCAAACTTTAACCAATCCGAATACATCTTCCCGTACGGTACCGATCATTGCGATTTTTGGCCTTATATTTGGATTGTTTTTACTATTGCTGTCTGGATCGATGATATTTTTAATGGGGTTAAAAAATGAAACACCTTCACCCAATGAAAAAAAAGAAATCCTAGCTAAGGTTGTAAAAGGTGAAGAGGTAAAAAAAGCAAAGCCAGCGAACAAAGAAAAAGTCGCAACTGCATCTTTAGTTCACAGACAAAAAGTATGGGAGTTAAAAGACGAAGTCCTCAAAAAAACAGTTGCCTTGCTAAGTAGTAATGAAGCGAACACATCCTTGGCAGATTTGGGAACCTTTGCAAAAGAACCAGCAGAGGAAAAAATCAGGCTGTTTTTATACGAGAGGCGTGGGCAGGGATTATTGAAAAAAGCTGCAGAACTATTAAAAGAATTACCTCTTGATGCGTTAGAAGAATTCAAAAAAATCATCCCTGAAGACCAGCCTCCTGAAAATCTGGTACTCGACTGGCTTACACATGAATCGTTAAGCGATTTCGGCTATTTGTTAAAGATATGGCAGGAACAAGGAAAAGCCCCTTTAAAAGGTAATCCCGAAGTCGTTACTTTATTAAAAGCATTAAAGGAAAAGCCCTTATCAAGCAATAGGATCGAGGCAGAAAAAATCTCTAATCAAACAATTAAGGTCAAGCTTTATGGATCCTCATTTGACGAAAAAATTGGGTACGATGAAAATGATAACGCCCGCTTTTCGTCCTCGTTTCAATCCTTGTGTAAAGCAGTAGGAAGAAAAGATCCTACTTCGGGTGATGCAAGTTATTCATTCGGCACCGATGGTAAACTTGAAGCCAATTTCTGGCCTGCCTTAAAAAACTTTGCTACGAATGCGAACAGAACCATCTGGTTCACTCCCATCTTTCATGATTCCCCCAATGCTGCTGCAGCATTGATCGTCAAAAGCCCTTCTGAACCTACTAAAACTTTGATGGGAACTGCTGTTCCAGGCGACCAAAAACTCCCTCTTCAAGAACTCTTTTCTAAGCTTGCTCCTTCCGTTCCTCTCATTATCAACCCTGGCGTAGGATCAGGATCAGGCTTTCTTGTTAATTTCAAAGGCAGATATTATGTAATCACCAATAGGCATGTGGTGGATGGTGCCAAGCAAAAAGGGGTGAGTGTAAAGTTCTTTCCTGGCGACAAAAATGATGTAGACAAAAGTTTTGATATCAACCCGACAATTGCTCGCATCATTGATATTCACCCGACTTCAGACCTTGCGTTGATAGATGTGCACGGCGCCCGCAACATGCTTGAAGAACAATCCATCAAGCCTGTTCCACTTCCCCCCAAAAAGCACACTCCTCAGGTGGGGGAAAATGTTTTTGCGATCGGACATCCAGGTGGGGGAAATAAAATTCTAACCCGCACACTAAGTAATGGCATCATTTCGGCGGTGGGAAGAAAAATGATGAATTCAATGTTTTTGCAAGTGACTGTTCCATTAAATCCGGGCAATAGCGGTGGGCCTCTATTTGATGATTTTGGCAGAGTGGTAGGGGTTAACACTTTTATCATGAGAAAAAGCGCAGATAAGATGGGCATCGCACTCGAAGCGCTGAACTTTTCTCTCGAAATTTCTCATGTTTATGAATTACTTGAAAGAAATCATGACGACCTTGCCATGAATCAAAACGATGATGCAAATCAAAATGATCAGGCCGCTGCCACTAAAAAAATGGCCCCTGCGATCAAATTACTAACTGAAAAAGGGTACAAGTTTCTCAATGGAACTCAGGCTAAAAGCTCGCAATCTTTTAACCTGGGGCCGGGGGGTTCAAGAGTCATCGAATTTGATTCCGGTAAAAGCACTCTCCTAGCTATCACCTCGGGTAGCGTTGGTTCCGAAGACATCGACCTTGCTGTTACGGATAAAAACAATGAACAACTTGCACTAGAAGATGATGTAGGCGATGCGCCCTCCATTTCATTCCGGAACAAAGAGCCCGGGATGCTCTCCCTGATTGTTTTTAACCCAACCGACAAGCCGACTTTTGTTTCGATCGCTTTCCTCGGAAAATAACTTACTTCTTCGAAACCATAGCTGTTAATTTTGCCCCCAACACATCAATTCGCTTCTTGCATTCTTCCCTTGCAGCAGTAAAGCCTGCAACCGTTGGCTTGCTTGTTTTCAAATAATCCATGATTACGGCTTCTGCAGCCATGTATTCCGCACAAGCATTGGCAATAAGTGATGCAGTGCCATGTGGGATGGTGGTTACGCCGTTTCTATCGGCATGAATAATGTCACCCGGAAAAATAGTGACCCCGCCAACATGAACGCCAACGCCAATATCCAAGATTTGGCAATAGCCGTGGGCGCAGGCGGTCCCCGAAGTAAAAACAGGGAAATCAATTGCAGCAACCTGATCCAGGTCACGGCCTGTTCCACTAGTAATTAATCCAGCGGCGCCAAAAGTTTTGTAAGTGGTGCACATAACTTCGCCAAAAGTTGCAGAGGCGGATGGTTCATCAAGATCTTGAAATACAACAACTGCGGGTCCAGGGAACTTTTTAAAATCTTCGAGTTGCCCAGAAAGCCCAGCATACACATTCCCACCCCTTGGTGGCGCAGCGGACCTAAATGTTGCAGTGCTGGCATAACCAACCATAGGGGGAAGAGAAGGGAAACAAGCCTGAATTCGTTTATCCATATAGCCTGAAGATCTGGGTCTTAAATCAAACAACTCGACCACATTACAAATGGTGGGCGTGTCATATTTGCGTAAAAGGCTGATTAACTCTGGGGTAAGTATTTCAAACTGCATTTTAAACTCCAAATGGAAAAGTTATTTAGGGGCTAATTATTACACATCTACCGTACAAACGAAATAATTTTGATTGTACCTTTCAAGGTTTGGATAGATAATAAGAATAGCTGTTTGTGTTTACAGTACAATGGGATAATGTTCATGAATATTTTTTTGGGCCTCACTTGGATTCTGCTCGGAAGTGGACTTTTGCTCTATGAACCAATTACGGGAAATCCCAGTCCCGGAATTAAATTAGGAGATAGCACCCTAAATGCTGGGTGGTTGGCTTTATTACTTGCTGGATGGAATGGCGCTAGGCTTTGGTCGTCTTTTTCTTTTCAAAAAAATGATCAAATGCGAAAGTATGCTTTAATGCAACGAAGCCGAACCAGACAAAGTGAAGAAAGACCGATTCATGAAGAATTTCGTTTTGATGACACCAACCCTCCCCCGCCTAAATAGACCATAGAATCTAAGTAATCAACATGAAGTTGAACAACACTCGACAAAATCAAACCCAAGAAATTGAAGAAACTATTTCGTTAAATTGTTTCATGTAGTTACAGCCCTAAGCTAAAATACAGTTACTATGATATATTTTTCAGGAAATCGAATGACAAAAAGCGTAACAGATTTATTTAAAGTTGGCTTGGTCCTTTTTTTCACCCTTCTAGCACAAGGTTGCAAAAAAGAAGAAATCACAGCCTACGAAGTTAATCGGCTCGATCCTCCAGAAAGAAACTCTTCAACCAATGAGCCCGTTCGTTTGTTGGCTGCCATATTTTCCAAGGGGGATTCCACTTGGTTCTTTAAACTTATGGGCCCTGCTAGCAAACTTACCACTAAAACAGAAGAATTTGAAACCTTTGTTCGCACCGTTCGATTTGGTGCGGAAGGTTCTACTCCACCCATTCAATGGAACGCACCAAGCAATTGGAAAGCCGGCAAAACCAACGAACTTCGTTATGCCACTTTCCTTATCGATCCAGAAGCAAATCCAAAGCTGGAACTTACAGTGATTAAGTTGGGTAAAGATGCAGGATCTATTCTTGCCAACATCAATCGCTGGCGCGAACAAGTAGGATTGGGGCCTGTATCCGAAGGCGACCTCCCAACAATTATCAAAAAAGAAACCATACAAGGTGTTGAAGCCATACTTGCTGACTACACTGGCCCTGGGGGCAAAAAAGGTGCAATGACTCCACCTTTCGCAAAGTCTTTCCCGAAAATGCCCGTTAATCCGCCCGCTAATCAAGCCTCACCTGGTGTGAAAGAATTCAAGAAACCTGACACTTGGGAGCAAGTGCCTAATTCTGCGATGAGCCTTGCAACCTTCAAAGTGAATGAAACTGCCGGAAAAGCCGACATCACTCTTACTCCGCTTGCTGGCCCTGCTGGTGGGTTAGAAAGTAACATCAATCGTTGGCGTCAGCAGGTGGGCCTTGCACCGCAATCCCCGGAGATGATCACTAGCGCACTAACCAAACTTCAAACAAAATCCAGTGTTGCGTTATGCATCGATATCGAGGGTACCACGGATCGCATTTTGGGTGCGGTAATAAGCACCCCTGATACCACATGGTTTGTGAAGATGAAGGGCCCAAATACGGTTGTTAAAATGCAGAAGCAAAGTTTCGAAAGCTTTGTTTCTTCTCTTCAATTTGCAGATGGAGCTAAATAATGAGCGAACAAAACAACAAATTCAACCCTAACAAAAATTTTCAATTCAGCATGATGAAGATTTTGAAGCCTCTTGCTTCACTACAACTTACCGTGGTGCTATTTGTTCTTTCCCTGGTCTTGGTTTTTGCAGGCACTCTGGCTCAAGTTGATAACCCAATCTGGACTGCGGTGAGCGATTACTTCCGCTCTTTTTATGTGTTCATCCCCAATCAAGTATTCGCCCGATTTTGCCAAACCTTCCGCTGGGTATCTCCAACTGCGCAATGGCCAGGCTCTTTTCCTTTCCCGGGCGGCTGGACTATAGGTGGGCTCATGCTTGCAAACTTACTAGCTGCCCATGCAGTAAGATTTAAATTTTCCACCAAACGCATTGGTATCATTTCCATTCATGCTGGGATTATCCTTTTAATGCTGGGTGAATTAATCACAGGCATCTTCGCGGTAGAAGGAAACATGACAATCGAGCAAGGTGGTGTAACCAATTATCTTGAACTCAAAGAAACATCAGGATTCATGGGAAAAGTCAACGGCCCTGAACTTGCTTTTTCCGACATGTCGATTCCCAAAAAAGAAAAAGTAGTGGTAATTCCAAACCATCTTCTTAGGACCGGAGGAAAGATTTCCACCCCACTTCTTCCCTTCGACATCGAAATCATCAAGTACATGAATAATTCCTCAGTCGAAGAAATCGACCCTGAAAAAAACGAGGGCGGAGTCAATCTCGCCAACATTGGGGATGGGGTTAGAATTCGGGCCAACGAAAAGAACGAGGCCTCAGGTACCGATAAAGATCAAAAAATCGACTTGCCTTCTGCATACATCAATTTGATTGATAAAAAAACAGGCAAAAGCATAGGAACCTATCTTGCCTCCATATGGCTTTCCCTTTCTTCTTTAAAACCAACGCAATCGGTTATTACAGAAGGTGGTATTAAAACGGAGATGGCACTTAGGTTTAAACGATCTTACAAGCCTTTCTCGATGGAACTCATCGAATTCAAACACGAACGCTATCTAGGCACCAATACCCCAAAAAACTTCTCCAGCAAAATCAAACTCTCCAACGAAAGCCTTAACGAAAACAGGGAAACATTAATCTCCATGAATAACCCGCTTCGCTACGATGGCGAAACTTTTTATCAATCTGGCTTTCTACCAAACGACAAAGGAACCATCCTTCAAGTTGTCAGAAATCCAGGCTGGCTTATGCCCTACCTTTCCTGTTTGGTTGTCTCGTTTGGCATGCTAGTTCATTTTGGCATGCATCTTAATACTTTCCTCAAGCAGAGGGCAACTTCCAATGCATAAATCCAATCTCATCGTTCCAGCAATTGCAGTAATTCTTGGATTCACCTATTTCTACCTTCAAGCTGCACAACCTTTAGACCCTGTAGAAGGATTCCACCTTCAGGAATTTGCAAGGTTGCCTATCGTAGACCGTGGGCGCATTAAGCCCATGGATACTTTCGCCCGCGTTTCACTCATGGTGATGAACGATGGTTTTCAAACATTCAAACCTGACAAAAGTAAAGAATATGAACAAGACAAAAGGCAACCTGCAGTGCGTTGGCTGCTCGATGTGATGACCAGCAGATTTTCAGACAATCATATAGCAGAAAAACACAAGGTTTTTCGCATTGAAAACGATCAACTTCTCGGCCTTTTAGCTTTACAACCAAGACCCGGCCTGCGTTACTCGATCGAAGAATTCGCACCGCAAATGGGTGAACTCGAAAAGGCAGGCAAAGCTGCAGATCAAAAAGAAAATGCAAAGAAAGATGCATTTGACAAAAGCGTTTTACAGCTAGCTCATCACTTGCAATCTTACATGGAAATCGCATCCTTGCAAACACCCTTGGTAATCCCCGCGGGCAAAGGCGAAGATTGGAAACCTTTCATGCAGGCCGCACTCGAATCACGCAACGCCAACCAAGCTGATCCAAATGCTGGCATGAATCCCACTGTAAGCAAGTTCGGCGAAATGCTTCTCTCCTACCTTAAAAATGAGCCTCTGAATTTCAACAAGGCTCTCATCGAATACCGCGAACTAATCACTAAAGAATTGCCAGTACAATCTGAAATCTCAGGATTCGAAGTGTTCTTTAATCACTTCGCACCTTTTTATCATTGCATTGTAGTTTACCTATTTGTCTTTTTGATTTCATGCTTTGCATGGGTTACTGCCCCTGCAACGCTTAACAAAACCGCATTCTGGCTTTGCATACTCACTCTTCTTGTTCATACTTGGGCGCTTGGTTCAAGAATGCATATCCAAGGCAGGCCACCTGTCACCAACCTTTATTCCTCTGCAATTTTCATTGGCTGGGGCTGTGTTCTTGGCTGCCTTATGCTCGAAGGTATTTATAAAAATGGCATCGGTAATATTGTTGGATCGGTCACGGGTTCATTGACTCTTTTAATCGCGCAGCATCTTTCTGCTGAAGGCGATACTTTAGAAATGATGCAAGCTGTTCTCGACACCAATTTCTGGCTCGCAACGCATGTTACTTGCGTAACGCTGGGTTATACCGCAACATTCGTTGCAGGTTTTCTAGGCATTATTTATGTTGTTATGGGCATAGTAACCACCACGCTTACCCCTGAACGCGATAAGTCCCTCACACAAATGATTTACGGTGTGGTTTGTTTTGCAATGCTTTTCAGTTTTGTAGGAACGGTGCTGGGCGGCATTTGGGCCGATCAATCTTGGGGCCGTTTCTGGGGCTGGGATCCCAAAGAAAATGGTGCTCTCCTAATAGTGATTTGGAACGCAATCATTCTTCATGCCCGCTGGGGAGGCATGGCTAAAAGCCGTGGTGTTGCACTCTTAGCAATCGCTGGAAACATGGTCACAGGTTGGTCATGGTTTGGCACCAACCAACTTGGCGTTGGGCTTCACGCCTATGGATTTAATGATCAACTCGCTTGGGGGCTAACCGCTTTTTGGCTCAGCCAACTTGGGCTTATTGGCGTTGGCCTTATCCCCAGGCAATATTGGCTAAGCAGCAGAATGGCTTCCAAAACAAGTAGCATCCCTGTAAAGTTACAGCCCAAACAGGCCTAACGACATTAGTCAAAAACATAGAATGAGGGTTGAATTGTTATTGCATATTACAATTCGAACTTCACTCAAAAAGGAATGCGCTTGAGTACTTCCAATAAACAATCTGGCCATTCAGATTATATTGCGCGTGCATCGGGTCCTACTCAACAGCACGCTTTTCGCAACGGCCCCAAAATTGTCGCAATCGAAACTCTTATCCCACATGACATCATGGCAGGGTTGGTACTTCTGCGTATCCACACCGATGGATGCAGGAACTGTTAAGGGTCGTCCACTTAGAAGAATTTGACCCGTCCCTTCAGAACGACGGTGAGAGCAGCCTTAAGCTTGAGCTAGACCATAAAAGCCATCAGCAGATTGTCTCCATCCTTCTTTCGATGTTAGAAACTGGGGACTGTGCAAAGGACAAGAAAAGACAGGTATTTATACTGGAGCATTATTTTGGTTTAAATGGACAAGACAATTGCACCCTCGAAGAAATAAGTAACAAACTTGGGATTACGAAAGAAAGGGTAAGACAATTAAAGGAGAAAGGCCTTGATTGGCTTAGGAAGAAATTAAACCACATGAATTTAAATTACGAGATTATCTTCGAGTCAGTGAGGTTATTGACAGACCAATTAATTTAGTTCATAATAGGTACTTTCTTTTGGGGGAATCCAAAACTACTGAGAGGGAGACTTATGCTAAAAAGATACAAAATAATTAGTGGCGAGTTTTCGCTTGTATTGAAAGAGGAAACTTGTGAAAAAGCTGCTCATGAGGCCGTTCGACTTCATGGTGAAAGTGGACATCACACCCATCTAGGGCAGATAACCATGGTTGAGTCTAAACAAGAAGACGAAAATTTTTTTTTATTAAAGATTTGATTGACGAACTTTTTTGTTCTCACAATATGAAGTCTAGTAGCGTTTCGAGGATTTGAAATGAATATTAAAGAGTTTTAACTTCTATTGTCCGAGAATCCACAATGCAAGATGCATTGGATGTTTTCGGATGCTTCATTTGTCCCAGAGCACTACCACATAACAGGCTCGTTTATCCTCTGAGCAGCAAGCACCTCAATAGAAAGGCAGGGTTCAAGTATGAAGTCCTTACCAGTCGAGAATTCAATCGGTAGCAGCCAGCCGTCGCATCGTCTTCAGATCCTGATTGCAAGTGAGCTCGCCGTGACGACCGGTGTTGCAATCGTCGGCGTCTTTGAGTCTTTTCACTCGCATTCGCTGTTGCGTGGGATCTGCATCCTGTTGTGCGGGCTGATGGCTTCTGCGGCGATCAATACGCTCAAGGAAAGGCAGTTCCGCCGGGAGATTCCTGCGAACACGCCACTTTTCGCGATTCCGGTCTCTCTTTTTCATTCAGTCGTCGCTACGTTTTTGGTGTGGGGCACCGTTATCGTCGCGTTCGTGGCGGCAGTCGTGGGTACGGCGTTACGTGCTCGCGGAGTTTTGTGACCGCATTTTGGCTAAGCCAACTTGGGCTTATTGGCGTTGGCCTTATCCCTAGGCAATATTGGCTAAGCAGCAGAATAGCTTCCAAAACAAGTAGCATCCCTGTTAAGTTACAGCCCAAACAGGCTTAACGACATTAGTCAAAAACATAGAATGAGGGTCGAATTGTTATTGCATATTACAATTCGAACTTCACTCAAAAAGGAATACGCTTGAGTACTTCCAATAAACAATCTAACCATTCAGATTATATTGCGCGTGCATCGGGTCCTACTCAACAGCACGCTTTTCGCAACGGCCCCAGAATTGTCGCTATCGAAACTCTTATCCCACACGACATCATGGCAGGTTTGGTGCTTCTGCGTATCCACACCGATGCAGGAACTGTTGATGGCACTCCCGTGATCGGGCATGGCGAGTCATACTATATTCCACACGCTGTTGCTGCTACTTTGCACGACTGGATGGCGCGCAGATTACTAGGCGCAGATGCCACTGCGATTGAAAGCCATTGGCGTTTTCTTTATGAACGAGCCTCCGCATTTGGAGCGCGCGGATGTGAACTTCGAGCAATCTCTGCGATCGACCTCGCACTTTGGGACATACTAGGGCAACTCACCAAACAGCCAATATGGAAGCTTTTGGGTGGCCCGGTTCGTGATCTTATCCCCGTTTACAATAGTTGTGGTGGGCCTTCTTATGGGCGTAGGCCTAAAGGTTCCCCTGATGCTCAAGGTTGGCCAGGCCATGGTGACATCGGCAAACCTGGCCCTCTTGAAGACAATTACAACAGCGTTTACCACGCTGCAGATCTTGCAGAAGAACTTCTTTCTGAAGGTTACACCGCGATGAAAACTTGGTCTCTTGATCAAGTTTATTTAAAGTCGGGTGGGCACCGGATTTCTTGGCCCGATCTTGAACAGGCATTAAAACCTTTGCACGATATCCGCAATAGGGTCGGCCTTAAAATGGAACTGATGCTCGATGGCCATGGGTTCTTTTCTCTGCCTGCTGCATTGCGAATTGCTGAATCAATGCGCGAGATTAAACCGCTTTGGATGGAAGATATAATTCGGCCTGACTGCGTTGATACCATTGCGGATTTTCGCAATCGGGCACAAGTTCCAATCGCAGTAAGCGAAATGCTTGTAAGTCGCGAGGAATACCGACAGGTGCTGATTCAAAAAGCTGCAGATTATGTAATGATAGATCCTACTTGGGTTGGTGGAATTAGTGAAACTCGAAGGGCCGCAGAATTCGCTCAAGTGTTTAATGTGCCTGCGCTGATGCACGATTGCACAGGCCCGCTAACTCTGCTTTCAGGATTGCAGATTTCAGCATCCTGTACCAATGTGACTTATCAAGAAACAGTTAGGGCCCACATAAAAACTCTTTATCCATTGTTGATAGATGAGCCAATTAATGTTGAAAAAGGGCATATTGCATTACCTGCACGAGCGGGCCTTGGAGCAAGATTGCTTCCCGAGCTATTTTCGCCTGATCATCCGAATTATCGAATTACCCGGCTATAGTTTTTAGTGCGGTAGAAAACATTAAAGCGTGAAGGGATTTACCCCCCACGCTTAAACGCTTATTAATCCTGTTATTTGACAATAGGTGCTATCGCATCGAGGTTGTCGATTTTCTCACCACCATCAATGGTGCACATAGCTCTAAAGATTTCTGGTGAGATCTTGTTGGAGATTTCACGGATTTTACCATCAGCCATGATCGCAATCCCGGTGGCTTCTTTCTCTTTATTTCGATTGGTTTTTTCGAGAACTAAGAAAGGAGCCAAGGCATCAGGGCCTTCAGAAATACCAACGATACTTGCGCCACCACCTGCTATCCAAGGGTGATTTTTGTTTTGCTTTACAAGCAGAAGAGCAATGGTGTTTGCAGGGCCATCCTTGATATCTTCGATTTTTGTAATGCGGTCATAACCAAAAATCCCAGATTTTTTATTGTCGGCAGAATACTCTCCAGAGGCAAACCCCACGCCTGCAACCCCAACGAAATTAGTTATCCCAGGTTGATTCGCATCGCTGGAAACAGGAGGTCCTTCAACAGGTGTTGCATAAAGAAGATCGGGAATAAACATACGCGCAACCTGCTGGTTTTTCGGATCGCTCCACGATTTGCTTTTATCAACTAATTTCGCAAAACTGGCATAATCACCATTAGAAAAATAGGGTAGTAATTCCACAATCCACCCTACTCTTTTGTCGGGTGCCATTTTCAATCCAAACTTTTTATTGTTGGTTGCTTCTTCCGCGGTACCTCGAGGAAATGCTTTTTTATCGTTTACATACCCCAAGATTGCTTTGGAAATAGGGTCGGCACTTTTACCAATCACTTTGGTTTCGAAGCTGTTTTTCAGGGTTACTAGGAATTCTCCGAGAGCTACTTCATTAGACTTAAACATTGCAGGAGGGATGTGCAATTGGCTTAAAAAACCCATTACCATATTGCCTGTTTGCGGGTCATAAAATGCAGTGGCTTTTATCATACCGTTGGCGCCCTCTTTAATAATTTCGCTCCCACCTGCTGAACCAGGTATTGCACCAGGTATTGAACCAGGAGGAGAAATACCAGGATTAGCTGAAGTAGAGGGATCGCCACCCGTTTTATCTTCGGTATCAACACTTATTTCCAATTTGGCTGCTTTTAATGCAAGGGGCATTCTGTTAATCAACGGAAACGCAAGTTTTGCAAAATCAGACCCAACCTTACGATCTCGGCTAACTGCCATTACAGAAAAACTCTGCGAGTCGGGATCCATTTTAGCAAGCTCGATTACCGCATATTCAAGCTTGGACAAAGTCTTCAACTGATTCACAACATCAGGTGGAATTGGTGCTCCTCCTGCTGTTTTATAATTGCTTAAAGATGAAGATATAACGGGAATAACCGCAGTTAATTCACCCAAATCTACACCTACCACCATGATACCTGCGTTACTTTTTTGCATCACTTTTGCAAATCGTAATGGCAAGGTTTCAAAATGATTCCCAGTTAAAGTTACAGGCGGAGCACTAGGTGCAGGCGCAGCATTTGGATCAACCGGTTGTGAATTAGGCATTGGTGATCCAGGAGGCATCGGCGAACCTGGCATCGGCATAGGGGATCCAGGGGGTGCCACAGGCATTGGCGAACCTGGCATCGGCATAGGCATTGGTGATCCAGGAGGCATGCCCCCCGGTCCTGGAGGAGTAGTATTTGGCTTTGGTGTCTCTGGTGGGGCTGCGGTTGCTATCTTCTTGGGTTTACCTTTATCTTTCTTTAGGTAATCAATCATTTTATCTTCAGAAGCAATAACGATCGTTTTGCTATCGGCCAGAAAAAAGGATAATTTTTCATTGGTGTCGAAACCAAGCATCAAAGAACTCAAAGAATCAAGCTGGCCAGAGATTTTACTCCACTGCAAGCCCTCGATCATAGATTCTTGGGTAAGAGTAATACTTTTTTCAAGGTGGGCTCTCTTAAACGGTTCTTTGGACCGTACTATGGCCATCTTCCAATTCTTCTTTAATGGATTAAAATCAGGCAGTGTGCTGCTTCTCGCAAGCATGATTTGTTCAATTTGTTCAATCGATACTCCAAATGTTTTTGTAAAGTCTTTCTGATTAAATGCCCCGGGAGTATTAAAAAGAACCTTGGCAAGAATGCTATCAAAAAAATCTTTCATTTGAATAATTGCAACAAGCTTACTATCGCTGGGCAAGCGGGTAGAAACATCCGGGTCAACGGGTTCGCTTTTTGCAACAGTTGGAGGGGCTTTTTCTTCTTCCTTAGGCTTTTCTTCGGGATTTTCTTCAGGTTTTTCATTTGGGCCATTCGGGGCGACTGGGCGCTGCATCGGTCGTTGAGCAGATGGTTTGGACTTTGAACTATCATCCCCGCCAGAAAACAAAAACATTGCTGCAATAATAGCTACAAGTGCAACACCCCCGACAGCGCCACCAATGATGAGCATTTGCTTGTTTTTAGCACCGGCTTTACTAGGACCTTTTTGACCTGATTCCGCTTTCTTTATTTCTTGCTTAGCCTTGGCTGCTGCTTCTTTACCAGCGGCTTTTGATTTTACTAGAGGTGCTTTTTTATCATCTGCGGGCTTGCCTTTCGAAGGAGCCTCCACCAAAAAGCGGAACTTACATTTCGTGCACTCGGTCTTTTTACCTACCAAGGTTTCATCCTTAATAGATACCATCGCTTCGCAACTTGGGCATTGCTGTTTGAATTCGCCTGCCATTATTCAACTCTCCTAGGAACTTCCGCATTTAAGTGCACTTTATTCAATATCCCTAACGACATTATCTTACTGTATTTTTATTGTTAATACGCAAGTCTTTCCTTAAAAAATTCGAATTCTTAGGAGGTTATCTCACACATCCAGAGGTATAATAAAAAATCAAAATAAGGATAAACCATGACTCGAGCATTAAACCCTAGGCAACTACTCTTACTAAGCTGCACCATGCTTGCAGGATTGGTTCTTTTTACAACCGCCTTTTTCTCGATCGGTTCACGGGGGTGGTATGGCAAAGATTCCCTTAATCTAAAAACATCCTTTCTGGATATTCGTGGTGTCGATGTTGGCACCCGGGTTCGAATCCAAGGGATGGATGCAGGGGAAGTTGTATCCATCAAAGCACCAGAAAACCCAGGTTCTGCTGTGGTTCTTGGCCTGCAAATCCAAGGATCTTACAAAAAGCTAATCCGAAAAGATGCGGTTGTTGCTATTGCGTCTGAGGGGTTGCTGGGGGCCAAGGTTTTAGAACTCTTCCCGGGTTCGCCTTCCTCTTTAATTGCCGAGAACCAAGATTTACTCACAAGCAAGCACAACCCGGAAATTTCAGACATCTTAGCGGAGGTATCCGATATGCTTAGTAAAATTCGCAAAGGTGAAGGTTCATTGGGAAAGCTGACCCAAGACACTAAGCTTTATGATTCATTGGTGCAACTCGCCAACCAAAGCCAGCAGACCATGCAAGCTTTTCAACAGGATGCGGATGCGCTTAAGAAAATGCCTATTGTTCGGGGATATATTGAAGACCCGATGCAGATGATTGTGCGATCAAATGCTGACATGAAACGAAAGACCATTAATAGTTCTGGTATTTTTGAGCCCGGGAGTGCTATTTTAAGTGTCGAGGGAAAAAAAATCCTCGACAAGGCTTCTGAATGGTTGATGGGATTTCCCAAAGATAGTGATATTGTTGTTGCGGGGATAATGACTGCAGGGGCAACCGACAGAGAAACCCTACGACTATTAACAAGGCAACAATCAGAAACAGTTACAGATTACTTAAAAAACAGCCATGCTATTCATAAAAACGGATGGTTTTCAAGACGCAAGGTTAGCCCGATTGGCTTGGGGGATAAGACTTATCCGGGGCTTGAAGCAACGCCTGAAACAGAAAGCTCACGCATTGAGTTATTGGTATTCATCAATCGAGGATAAAGAATGGAATCGGGTACAACAAAGCTTTCAAATGGGAACCAAAAAGAAGCCAGGATGGTTCGAGCTTTCTGTGGCGTACATCTTCCTAGCATTAATTTACCGCACGAAAAACTTGCGTTCCATCTGCAACGATGCAAAGAGCTATTCAATGCCAAATGCAGGGCTAAAGGCCTTCCTGAAAAATCACTTCTCGAGGGGCTTCACTTCCTCGATTTCTACCTGAACTCATCTTGTATTGAAGGATTAAGCACCGCTTGGGAAACTTTATTTGCATCCAAAACCGGGAGGCATGACCAACTTCTTGTAGATGCATTACGATCTCGAGCCGCAAGGCTTTTTCCAGGGGATACTGCTAGGCAGGAAGATACAGTTGCAGAGTTTTGGGGGTTCCTACTTACCGGCGAGAAAGAAACTTCCGGTTCTGTTCTAGAAAAATACGATGGCAGAAGGCCGCTTATTCCCTGGCTGATCAGGGTTTTTCATAACTCCAACCTGACAAAATTAAGGCAGAGCAAACACGATAAGCCCTTAGGTGACGACGAGGCGGATGAAATGTATTGGCATGCGCCTGAGCTCTCTGATGAGCACTGGCACCAAGAATTTCGCATAGCTGCTCAAGAATGGCTTGAAACACTTTCCGATCAGGAAAAACTTTTGCTCGGGCTCAGAGTTCGATACCGCCTGACCCAACGAGAGGCTGCTTCTTTTCTGGGTATTCATGAAAGCAATGTTTCTAGGTTGACGGATAAAATCCGTCAAAACTTTGTTCAAATGATAGAACCCAAGCTTCTTAATGCTGGTTGGAGCGGTGAGGATATGATTGCTTTTGTTAATACGGAGATGGAAACCCTTATTTTGGATGATCCGCGATTGTCCTCAGAAAGCCTTGCTATACTTCTTGCAAAAAAAGGACTTCAAGCACCTCTCCAAAACATTTAACCAACATTTCCTAATATTACTAGGCTTTTCACTCTCTTTTCTGTTTAATAGACACTAAGGACTAGCAAGGACAGAGAGGCAAATAGGATGAGCCGCGGCATTCATAACGCCGACAAAGGTGCTAATGCGCCATTGACCGACATTGTCGGCCAATCTCAGGCCATGCAAGAAGTTTACGGCCTTGTCAAAAAGGTCGCACCCACTCAAGCAACGGTTCTGATTATTGGCGAAACAGGCACAGGCAAAGAACTCATCGCTCGTGCAGTTCATCTTCTTTCAAAACGGAATGATGGGCCATATGTTCGTGTGAATTGTGGCGCCCTGAACGAAAGCCTTCTCGAAAGTGAATTATTCGGGCATATCAAAGGCGCATTCACTGGCGCAGTAGAAAATAAAACCGGACGATTTGAAGCAGCCCATGGCGGAACCATCTTTCTTGATGAAATCTCGAGTATGAGCCCCAAGCTTCAGGTTAAACTTCTACGAGTCCTACAAGAAAATGAATTTGAAAGAGTTGGCGAAAGCAAAACCATCAAAGTCGATTGTAGAGTTGTCGCAGCAACCAACCAATTTCTTGAAGACGAAATCGAAGCTGGTCGTTTTAGAGACGATCTTTATTATCGCCTTAATGTCGTTCCGGTTTATCTTCCCCCATTAAGGGAACGGGCCGATGACATCCCCGCACTCGCTCGTTTCTTTATTGCGCGGCATTCTATTACCAATAAAATTGATCCACCCGAACTCACTGCAGATATGCAAGATGTGCTTTTAAAGCATGATTGGCCGGGCAATGTCCGTGAGTTGGAAAACTACATGGCGAGAGCCGTAGTGCTTTGCAATGGTCTGCCTTTGACACCAGAATCTCTGGCTCCCCCGGGCAAAAAAATCAAACGCTATAAGTCATTACAATCAAAAACCCAAGTCGGGCAGAGCACCGATCTTGTAAAACTCATCCAGCAAGTTGTTCACCTTGGTATTAACACCCTGCCAGATGGGGTATTATCCGACCAAATTGTTGGTGCAGTTGAAAAAGAATTGATCCAACAAATTCTCAAAGAATGCGACAATGTTCAGGTAAAAGCCGCAACAAGACTTGGAATCAATCGAAACACTTTGCATAAAAAAGTGCAGGAAGTCCTTAAGGGCGTTACAGATATCCCTATCGACCCAGACTCATAAAAAGATAGGTCCCCACCCTTTTTACGCCCGAATCGACTTCAGCCAAGCCAATCAAAATACCGATATCTGACTATACAATTGCTTGCTTTATGTTTTGTTAGAGTTTATGCTTTAATCTGGCTTCTTAGTGTTTCTCATACCTGCCTCGTATATAGCCTTAATTTAATAGGTGAACCATGTTTGAAGTAGGATTCGGCCCCTCCCATAATTGCGAAGGTACCAACAGACGAGAATTCATTCGCATTGGAAGCCTTGGCCTCGCTGGCCTTACTCTTCCTACTCTTCTTCAAGCAAACGCTGCTTCTGCCAAGAAAAAAGAACCCGTCGATAACCTCAGTGTTATCTTCATGTGGATGCAAGGTGGACCTTCCCACATCGATACCTTTGACCCAAAACCCAATGCACCTTCCGACATCCGCGGCGAATTCAGCGTCATACCTACCTACATCCCTGGCGTGCAAATTTCCGAACACCTTCCCATGATGGCAAAAAACCTCGACAAGTATTCCATCATTCGCTCCGGCTATTCCTACAACGGCTCCCATGGCGTTGCTGATGCCTACATGCTTACCGGCTGGCGCTTCAATCCCAGCACTGTTTACCCCACTTATGGCGCTGTCATGTCTCGTGAACTTGGCTACCGTAATGGCATGCCACCTTATGTCCAACTCGGGAATTCCATCGACCAACGATTCGGGGGCGGCCTGCCGGGCTACGCTGGTAGCGAACACAACCCCTTCATTATTCAGGAAGACCCAAGCAAAGCTGATTTCAGCATCGATGGTGTTTCACTTCCAAACGGTTTGACCTCTTCCCGTTTCGGTCGACGTGAGCGCATGCTGCAAAAACTCGACAACTGGCAGAAGAAAATCGAAACCAAGGGCAATGATGTAGGCGCAATGAACAGCTTTTATGACAAAGCTTTTTCCATGGTTACCTCTCCTGCTGCAAAGCGGGCATTCGATCTTTCACAAGAACCCGTCAAAGTTCGCGAACGCTACGGCATGAACAAGTTTGGCCAATCTTGTCTTCTGGCCCGTAGGCTGGTTGAATCGGGCGTTCGGTTTATCAATGTAACCATGGGTGGATGGGATACCCACGCCAACAACTTCAAAACTTTAAAAGACCGCAACCTTCCGACCATCGATCAAAGTTGGTCCGCACTTCTTGAAGACCTTCAAACCAGAGGTATGCTCGAAAAAACCATGGTAATCTGGCTGGGGGATTTCGGCAGAACTCCAAAAATAAACTCTGCTGCAGGGCGCGACCACTGGGCAGGTTCCACAGTATTCTGCATGGGCGGTGGTGGTATGAAAGTTGGTTCCGTTATTGGCAAAAGCGATGCCAACGCAGAGCAACCCGTTACCCCACCCATTCAAATTGAAGATATTGCTGCAACACTTTACACAATTCTTGGCATTCCTTTAGATAAACATTATGTTGCGCCAGATGGCAGGCCTTTCCGCATCAACCTTAACGGCAAGGTTGTAAACGAAATACTTGCTTGATTTTGGGTTTCAATTGATCCAACCTTTAATCGGATATAAGCAGACATGAGAAACCAAATCGGAAGCCTGATTGGCCTACTACTTCTTTCAGGGTTTTCTTTCGCACAAGATTTCCCCGCTGTTTCCTTTACCAACGATGTTCAGCCAATTCTCACCAGGGCAGGATGCAACCAAGGTGCCTGCCATGGTGCACAATATGGCCAAGGCGGACTCAAGCTTTCACTTCGTGGCTTCGATGACAGCAACGATTTTCGTGAAATCGTCAGAGGCTCGATTGGAAGGCGCGTCAGCCTGCTTTCACCTGAAGAAAGCCTTCTCCTAAAAAAGCCAACTCTTGAAGCTCCCCATGAAGGAGGCAAACGATTACAACTGGGCTCTCCAGAATACACCACGCTCAAACGCTGGATTGCAGAAGGTATGATCGGGCCCTCCGCCAAAGATAAACTCTTCAAATCTCTTGAAGTATTACCCGTTGAGATCATCGCAAAAGTCGGGCAGAAAATCAAAATCACCACAAGGGGAACCTACGAAGATAACTCTTCTGAAGATGTTAGTTCCAAAGCCTCTTTCGACAGCATGAACACTTCCGTTGCGACTGTTGACAACCTCGGAAATGTAGTTGCAAAGGGCCCGGGCGAAACGGTTATCATGGTTCGCTATCTAGGCGCTGTAGGCGTATTTCGAATCATCCTGCCCTTCGGCGAAGCCAAGGGGCTCGAGACTTTCGTAAAGAATAACAATCTAATCGACAAAATGTGGATTGAGAAATGGAAGAAAACAGGCCTCTCCCCATCTCACATCTGCACCGATGAAGAATTCTTCAGAAGAATTCACCTCAACACTTTGTCGACGCTTCCGAACCCTGAAGAAATTCTTGCATTCAAAGCTGATAGCAACCCCGACAAACGAAAGCTTGCCATCGAGAAGGTTTTGAACAGACCAGAATATGTTGATTCGTGGGCTTACAAATGGGGCGATCTTCTTCGCAATAGCAGAGATGTTTTACAGAAAAAAGGCATGTGGTCGCAGCACAACTGGCTGCGTTCGGTCTTCCGCGACAACATGAGAATGGATAATTTCGCAGGCGAACTACTTAC
Source organism: Gemmataceae bacterium (assembly GCA_044337875.1). Classification (GTDB taxonomy): domain Bacteria; phylum Planctomycetota; class Planctomycetia; order Gemmatales; family Gemmataceae; genus UBA969. The sequence continues at coordinate 148,166 of JBIIMS010000011.1, read as the reverse complement.
CGCGGTAGGAAGCCCCTATGCCAATGGCCCTGCCAATTTCTTTGTCATAGGCTCACGTGATGATTGGACAGAAACAGCTTGTCAGGTTTTTCTCGGAATTCGTATGCAATGCGCTAAGTGCCATCATCATCCCTTCGAAAATATCGCCCAAGCCGATTACTACAGCATGACTGCTTTCTTCTCTAGAGTCGCCAAGAAAAATAGCACCGAGTTCGGTCTACAAGGTAGCGATACCACCATCTACCTAACCATGGCGGGTGAAGCAAGCCATCCGAAAACAGGAAAAATACTTCCTCCAAAACCCATAGGCGGTTCCGTAATTGAAGACCCAATCGACAGGCGCAATGGCTTGGTTACTTGGCTTAAGGATAAAAACAACCCTGCCCTTGCTCGCAACTTCGTCAACCGCTACTGGGGTTACTACTTTGGCAGAGGCCTAATCCACCCTATCGATGATATTCGCATCACCAACCCAGCTTCCAATCCAGAACTCCTTGAGGCATTGGCTGTTGATCTCATCAAAAATAATTACGATATCAAGCATTTGCTTCGAACCATCATGAATTCACAAGTCTACCAACTTAGCAGCGAAAGCAATGTGGCCTCTGCAGCCGATGGCGACAACATCTATTGCACGCATTTCCGTGCCAAGCGTATGTCTGCGGAGCAACTGCTTGATGCAGTAGATTTCGCCTGTGGCACACGCGAAAAGTTCACCGATGTACCACTTGGATTCAGGGCAATCTCTCTTCCCGACAGCAAATTCAGTTCCAGCTTTATGGATATCTTTGGCAGACCCCGCAGAGTTGCAACATGCGAATGCGAACGCAGCGAAGATGCCAATATGATGCAGGCACTTCTGCTAATGAGTGGCAACCTCCTCAACCGCAAGCTTTCAGAAACCAACAGCAGAATCAGCAAATTTATCAGCAACAAAGTCCCAATGGATAAGGCTGTGGACGAAGTATTCCTTGCTACGCTTTCAAGATTGCCTAGAGATCAAGAAAAGAAGGAAGCACTTGCAGAACTTGCCTTGGCTCAAAACCCCAAAGAAGGCTTGGAGGATTTATTGTGGTCGCTACTCAACACCAGAGAATTTCTTTTCAATCACTAGTCAAGCTTTCCAGCATTTTTGGATTGCTGGCATTTCTAGTGCCAGGAATGGCGTTGTCGCAAACTTCATTCCCACAGATCACGCATGTCTACCCTGCAGTTATTGAACGTGGAAAAACCAGCGATATCACCCTTTTTTGCGAAACCAGCAACCCCTCAAATCCGATTGCTGTACTCTTTGCAGGCAGCGGGATCAAAGCTGACGCCATTCCAGAAAAAGGCAAAACCACCGAACTTAAAATCAAAGTAACCGTAGATAAAACAGCTTCGCCTGGTATGCGAGAATTCCGACTAGCCTGCGCTTCCGGTGCTTCCACAGTGGGCCAGATTCTTATCGCTGATCTTCCGGTTGTTCTTGAAAAAACCACTCCCCATGCTGATTTCGCAAATGCTCAACCCATCGCCATTGGCAGTATTGTTTCTGGCATGATCAGCGCCAAAGAACAAGTTGACGCTTATAAGTTCACCGTCAAAGCCGGGCAAACTCTTTCCTTTGGCGTGATATCGCACCGGTTCTTCTACAAGAGGCACAGCCAGTTTCTTGCTATCGATCCGATGATCAGTATTCATGATTCAACAGGCAGAGAACTAGCAGCTAATGATGACTTCCATTTTGCAGACCCCTGCGTTACCTACCGATTCGCTTCGCCCGGTGAATACATGGTGGTAGTACGCGATGTGGATTATGCAGCAAGTATTAACATGCCCTACAATCTCGTTATCACAGGTGGCCCATATGTTACATGGTGTTACCCTTTGGCACATTCGCCCACGGGGCCCTTGCAAGTCAAAGTGGGTGGTGGGAATATACCTGAAACCCAAGTGACATTAGAAGGAATTTCCAATACTTCCGTGCCTGGAAGCACACTTAATGCAGTAATCAAAACCGATGGCGGATTGAGCAATCCGTTCCCAGTATACCTTTCCGGGCTGAAAATCTTTGAAGAATCACCTGCCAAAACCGACTTCCCTTTACCTTGCACCATCAATGGCAGAATCTTAAAGCCTGGCGAAACAGACACCTTTCCCATTAAGTTGAAAAAAGGCGAATCCATCATTGCAGAAATCCGGGCCCGCAGACTTGGCTCTGAACTAGATAGTTTTTTAAGCATCTCAAATGATAAAGACAAAATCATCGCAAGCAATGACGATCAATCCAATGCAACCAAAGATTCTTATCTTAATTACACTGCTACAGCCGATGGCACTTTCAAAATCCAAGTGCGCGACTTATTAAACCGTGGCGGCCCCGGCTTCAACTACCTATTGAATATCACCCATGAAGAACCAGACTTCATCGTCAATTGCGATGATGACAAAGCAGGCATCGCACCCGGGATGGCAGCGGCTTGGTATGTACGAGTCAAACGAACAGGCGGATTCACGGGCCCTATTACTTTCCATCCTGAAAATCTTCCTTCTGGAATAACCATGGTCCCCCTAACCTTACCCGAAACCCAGAATGATGGTTTGCTGCTTTTCCAATGCGCCAAGGATGCAAAACCAGGTGCCTCGCTCGTTAACATTACTGCCAAGGCAAAATACAAAGACAAAGAAGGCAAAGAGAAAGAAATCATTAAAAAAGTTGGGCCTCTTACCGAATTAAAGATGCCTGGAGGCGGAAGAAGCACATGGCCTGTTGAAACTCAGATGATTGCAATCACCCCTGAAAAAGATATCGTGCAGATAAAAGTTAGCCCTGAAAAAATCGTCTTAGAGCCAGGAAAAACGATTACGATTGATGTGGAAATTGTACGCGCAGAGAATTACAAAGGGCGTGTCAGCCTTGATATAAGGCATCAGCACCTAGGCCAAATTTTTGGAAACCCCCTGCCACCAGGTGTTACCATGCTCGATACCGGAGCCAAAACAGCTTTATCAGAGAAAGAAACTAAAGGAAAAATTCTTCTTAAAGTGGCGCCAGATGCCAAGCCATTTGCAGAAGTTCCTATTTGTGTCTTGGCAAATGTGTCGCTCAATTTCACTGTCAAACGAGGTTATGCAAGCAACCCCATCATGGTGAATATCCCGGGTAAGTAATCAGGCTTTCGCAGGAACCAATTGGGGCTTTTTAAAACTTCCATTATTGGCGGGAAGTTCCAACTCCGCTACGAGATCCTCATCTTCCGAAACCAGCATCCCTTCGGGCCAAATATGAAACCCACCCTTCAAGGTTATCGCATTTGCTTTATCTTCAATCAACCAGGTGCCCCATATCCCCTTGCCCTCGTTATAGCCTTCATAGTAAACAGGGTGATTGCCTTTGTATATTTTGTTCCAACTACATTTTCCCGTTGCAGTATCGTAATGCCCTTTAAATGTAAATGCTCCGACTATATCATTGCCGCTTGCAGTGATGATGCCTTTATCAAACATACATTGTAGATCCATCCATTGCTTCCCGAGAGGCGGGTTTTTCTGGACGAAGAAACCTGTCCACTTCCCACTCGGAAATCGAGCATCCTGTTCCAATGCATTGAATTTATCATCCATCTCAACCGCTCTTCCCTGTAGGCTTTATAGAGGTAGCAATACTCATGATATCACTTCGCAAGGCTGCCTTGTTTTCCTGCGGGCATCTACTTGCAAGAGTGAATACATTTTGACCTATTCTGTAGACAAAATAAAGCAGGTACATCCTGCGACTTTCAATTTGCACATCCCACGAAAAAAATTCCAAGCCAGGAATTCCATTAGCTGACTGAATCTCGCCCTGACTTTCTATCCGCATTTTTTGCTGTCGAATAAACGCCAATGCTTCATCCCTATACATTGCATTCGATGCATATTTCGAGGGTTTCTCTTTGGTTATCAGCAATCCAGACTCTTTCGAATGATCCAGCGTTGCCTGGGAATCTGATTGAGAGGTCACCTTCCATTCTCGCGGATAATGAAACGTAAAAGCAGCATCCCTACTTTCAAACAACAGCCTGGTGTTATTAGCATCCGGTTCGTATTGGGCTAGAATTTTATTGTCCAGAAGAATTGCAGGGAGCATTTCTCGTGAAAGGGTATATCGCCCTTCGATTCTTCCAACATCTTTGCCTTCTTTATTTTTAAGAATGCTGGTCCCTTTAAGATAAAGAAAAGATAAATGCCTGGTCTCACAATCAAAGAAAATATAACCATCGAGAATTTGTTGATTTGGGCCATCTTCGTTGATGCCAGATGCCTTGCCCAAAAAACTGATCCTTGCAGTCTTACGATTGTTTACCAAGTTTACTGAATCCAGCTTACAAGAAACTTGGGAAGACTCCAGCAATTCGAGATCCGTCAGTTCCTGAACAGATTCAAGCCCTGCATCCCAAGATTCACTTAAGCCCACAGAGCGGGTAGGAAAAAGCCCCGCCAAGGCACAGGGAAAAACTTCCGTTCGGATCAGATCAAGTTCATTCCACGTTAGGAGTGCATCGAGAGAAAAGGGTGTTTTTTTTAAACCCTGCCTTAATAGCACGAGACTGCGAGTTTCAGGCCTAAGAGTGGTTTCCTGATTTTGGCCATCCAAAGTCCGAGATAATTCAACTTTCCGATACTCACGAAGAGACTTATTTACTTTAAGAGAAGAATCCAAGCTTAAGATCGTTTCATCAAAATCAATTTGACTCTTCCCTTTAATCTGAATTTGTTTTTTTGGTTGAAGATTCGAGGTGAAAAGCATGGACCCGGTAAGTTCAGTGGTAGTTTGAACCCTAAACCGGTTGCCTGGGGAAAAAGTCTCACTTAAGCGATAGATATCTGCGGCCCTTAAAGACAAAGGCCAAAGAATCGCATTTAAACCTATACCTTGCAACAAGTTGCGTCTCTTAATCATCGCGACAGTACACCTGAAAAAAAGAAGGAAGCCAACGGCAAAGTTTATCCCAAAAACTGGTGATAAAGGCAGAATATTGAAGGAAATTTTAATTCTAGCGAGTTATTGATTGATAAATCCAACAAGAAGTGGACATTTGAACACACCCTTTAAGAGTATTTAAAGAAAAGTTTTACTTTTCCAGCTAACCCTCTTTTTTTAAACTACTCTTAATAATCATTGTTTATTCTTGCAAGTAATAGTTCAGGGGTTGTTTCCTCTACAACACAAGTATTTTGGAAATTTTCAGGGTCCGGTGTTAATAAATTGAGGGCGCATTCGAATATAAGGTTGTAACCATGAAAAAAACATTTGAACTTTTTGAGTGGTTGACTCGTATAGGTAGTAAGCATCGCATGGCAGCGATAGCTCTGGTTAGAAAAAACAGTCCCGTTTTGAGGAAGGATTCTTAAAGTGATTTTCAGGCACCCTGCTTTAATGCTGCTGGAAGACCAGCTCACTCGTTTCACCCCAGTAGGTCGAAAGACCCAACAGCAGGAACGAACTGAGCAGTTTCTTCAAGAAGTTGATGCCTCGAAAAAATATCCTTACCAGTTTATCTGTTTCAGGATTACCGGATATCGACCAGATTCCTTTCCTGATTTACGGATCGATGGTTCCGACCTCTTACACGATCTGCCTATTCTGATTCAGTCGCTTGCAAGTAGCCAGCCCGAAGTTGAACCAGTTTATACCGTGGACGAAGTCAGTAAGCTTTGGAATGTTTCAACAAAGACGGTACGAAGGTGGAAAAAACTTGGGTTAATCGGATTGAAAATAGTGCGTGGCGGAAAACGAAAGCTCGGCTACACGAGAAGTGAAATCGAGCGTTTTGTATCCCGCAATCAGGAAAGAGTTGAAAAAAGCGGAAGCTTTACGCAGCTCTCTAATGAAGAAAAAAACAAGATTATCAAATTTGCAAGCAGGATGGCACGTTTAACTAATGCCAATTTGACCGAGATCAGCCTTCGTATTTCGAAAAAAATTAAACGCTCACCGGAAACGGTAAGGTATACGATCAAAAATCATGATCGTATCAATCCAGCGAGCGCAGTATTTCCAGACCTTACCAACCCTTTGTCTCCAGAATCGAGACAAAGTATTTTTAACTCTTACTCTCGAGGTGAAGCCGTGGATATTCTAGCCAAACGCTTTCAACGAAACCGAACCTCGATGTACCGCGTGATACATGAGGTAAGGGCACAAAAGTTACTCGAACATAATTTGGATTTCATTCCAAATCCTGGCTTCGAAGATGCCAACCTAGAATTGGCAATCCTTGCACCTATGCCAGGTGCAGATGAATACGAAGCCAAACGAAAATCGATGAAGGCCCCCAAGGATGTGCAAACAGAACTGGGCAACCTTTACGAAGTTCCCCTCTTAAACAAGGAACAGGAACAACACCTTTTCCGTAAGATGAATTTCCTTAAGTCTAAAGCATCGAAACTTCGAAACAGCATACTTAAAGAAGGTGTAAATCCTCCTGAAGTAGACCTTTTAAAAGTGAAAGTACAAGTAATTGATGAAATCGAGAATCTGATTCACCAAGCCAATATGGTGAAAGACTCCTTAATTAACGCCAACATGCGCTTAGTAGTAAATATTGCCAAGCGTCATAGTGGCCAGGTTGAAAACTTTTTCGAACTGATATCCGATGGCAACATGTCGTTGATCCGCGCAGTGGAAAAGTTTGATTTCGGCCGAGGCTTCAAGTTCAGCACTTATGCAAGCTGGGCCATCATGAAGAATTTCGCCCGCAGCATTCCAACTGAGATCCATCATCGGGAACGCTTTGTTACAGGGAATGAAGAAGTATTCAGCACAACGGTGGATGGCCGTTCCGATGAAAAAGAACTTTACGCGCAGAAGGAACGCGCGAGCCACAGCATCAACAGGCTTTTGAACTTCCTCGACCCGCGAGAAAGAGAAATCATCAAGCTGCGTGCTGGGCTGGATGAAAAACAATCCTCTGCAACCTTGGAAGAAATCGGCATGCAATTTGGAATTACCAAGGAAAGGGTACGCCAGATTCATGCAAGATCGATGCGCAAACTAAGGCATATGGTCGAAGAAAAACATTTGGAAATGCCTTAATAAGGTACGATTCCAAAACAACAATAAAAAAAGGCAGATGAGATTCATCTGCCTTTTTTGTTTTTACACCACTTTAAAAAAGAACCTTTACTGGAACTCCGGAATCCGTGATAGGCACCGGGCGGTCGCCATCATAAAGATTCTTTGAAGGATCGATCCCGAGTGAGGCATGGATGGTTGCAAAGAAATCGGGAACGCTGACCAAATCCTTGATAGGCTTTTTGGCCAGTTCATCGGTTTCACCAAAAGCCCCCTGATGCTTCAAACCAGCCCCAGCAAGAAGGACACTGAAAGTTTTTGATTGATGACCCCTGCCCCCGCCTCCATCAAATTCGGGCGGCCTGCCAAACTCTGTCGCAACGACAATTAGGGTTTTATCAAGCATTTTTTTAGATTCGAGATCAAGAGTAAGAGCAGCAAGTGCTTGGTCTAATTCTTGAATCAGTATATGTTGTTTTTCGATACCTTGGTTATGCACATCCCAACCGGTGCCATTGGAAAAATTGAGATTATGCGAAACTTCAATGAAGCGCACCCCTCGCTCAATCAATCTGCGAGCCAAAAGACACCGTTGGCCGAACTCGCCCCCATAGGAATCTCTGAGGGTGGAGTTTTCTTCAGTAAGATTAAAGACTTTGGAAAAAGCAGGGCCACTCAGTTTTAAACTTTGCTCGAGAGCAGTTTCGTAATCTTGGAGTGCTTTGTCTTTTCCTGTAACTTTATTGACTTTTCGAAGTTCGGAAAGCAACGCCTCTCTGCGATCTTGCCTGGGTACGGTAATCATTTCAGGTCGGGATAATCCTGCAGGTCCACTCACCGTATCGGTAAGGTAGAGATAGTTGAATTTTGAACCAAGAAAACCCGGGCCGCGGGTAACATTGGGATAACCAATCAAAACATAAGATGGTGCGCCATCTTGTGCCGCTCCTTTTTCATGCGCAACAGCAGAACCAATAGAAGGATAAACCACAGTTCCTGTAACATTTCTGCCGGTATGCATGCGATTGACTGCAGCGGCATGTTCATCAATAACATCATGATTAATGGTACGAATAATAGTCATGCGATCCATGAGTGGTGCTATTTTGGAAAAATGCTCACAAACTTGAACCCCCTTTACCGAGGTATCAATGGCTTTGTAATAAGAGCCCGCGATTTTCTTCTTCGGATCGCCCACTCGTTTTGGATCGAAGGAATCAGTCTGGCCCATGCCACCACCCAGCCAGATAAAAACACAATGTTCGGCCTTACCCTTGGGAAAGTGAACCGGGTTGAAGGATGCAGAAGCTGAGCCCGCAATTGTCAGGGCAGAAGTAGCAAGGAATTTTCTGCGATCAGAAAGTTGTGACATTAATATCACCCTCAATTCAAATGATGAAAAGGATCAAGGAACCCAAACAAATTCAGGAAGGTTAAAGATTGCCCAAACAATATCTTCAACTCGTTCACGCCAAGAATCGTCAAGTAATTCGGAAGGAGCATCGCCCATCCTAGCTCTTTTTTCCATTTCCAATTTTACCTTAGTCGCTTCTTCAACCAAATGATTGGTCCAAGAAATATTAGGCAACCTCGCAAGCTCAACAAATGAACTTGGAACAGGATTTTTAATTCGAGAAACAAAACCAGGTTCTAACATATCTAGAACTTTATTTTTTTCATCTGCGGTAGGAAACCGGGAAAGAAACCTCAGATAAATTTCATCTGCAAGTTCATTCGGTGTCTTTGATTCTAAGGCTATGCGGGTAAGAAAACTATTATCAGAAAGCCTGCTAATCCAAGAAGACAAAGTACCATTGGCAAGAATAGCGGGCTGTAAAACATGAGGGGAAGTATCGCGGTCAGTGATAGGATTCTGCCTAGCACCACGCCAACCAAAAGCTTCTAAAACATCAGTAACAGCCTGCACTCGGGGAAGAGCAAGGCTTGGCCTGTCGCGTTCATTGGAAAGGGAAGTATACTCCCATGCCCGCTTGGGAGCCCCAAGGTTTAGCATTCTATCTGGCGGTTGTCTACTATCAGAATCAAAAGTAATTTCTTCAACTTTCATGCTTCTTCCCGAAGCTTGATAAAGAGAATCAACCACTTGTTCCGCAGACATTCGCCTTTTATCGGGTGCAGTGAAAAACCGTTTATCAGAAGCATTAGTAAGGTTATGGCCATTGGATTCGCGCTGATATGCCTGAGAATTCATGAGCAAACGAATAACCGATTTTGCCTGATATCCCGAAGCAACGAATTCATGCGCAAGCCAATCCAGAAGTTCGGGATGACTTGCGTTTTTATTCTCCCAATCAAATGCAGGTTCAACAATTCCAGCACCCATGAGCCTTTTCCAATACCGATTCGCAAGGACCTTGGCGAACCGTTTGTTTGCAGGCAGGGTAATGATTGCAGCAAGCTTTTCCCGGGCATCTTCTTTTTGAATCAGCCATTGACCGGACTCATCTTCAGTTGCGATGTTTTTGAAAGGCCACGCAGGATCGATTTTTTGGTTGGGTTTGAGTGTTGCTTTGATAAGCGATTCTCTTTCTTTCTTTTCAAAAAATCCCGCAGGCACGGTACTACTTTTAGGTAGAACCAAAACCTTGCGCTCAAGCATTGCAGAAATCTGAAAGAGATCTTTCTGAGTGGTAGAATGAAAAGGTGAATCATGACACCGAGCACATTGCATCTCGACCCCAAGAAAAGCAGTACCAAGAATCTGAGCCTTTGCAGCCATCGGAACATCATTATCCGCTGCCATTGCAAAACCCGCACTACCTCCAAGGTTGATGTTCCCACGCATAAGAATCAACTCAGAGACAAACCGATCCATAGGTTTATCATCCTTAAGCGCATCATAAATAAAGAATCTGAAGGGGCCTGTGTTATTCAAAGTCGGTTTAAGAATGTTGGGATTTTCTGCAAGCACATCCTGCCAATAACTAACCCAATGGTCCGCATACCTTGGATCCGCCAAAAGCCGATCAATCATTTTGCTTCTCTTCGATGCGCTTTGATCCGAAATAAAATTGCGAATGTCATCGGAGGATGGAGGGACACCGACGGTGTCTAAAAATGCCCTGCGAAGAAAAGATATGTCACTGGTTAAATTTGCAAAGACAAGATCCTTGGGTTGAACAGATTCGGGAACCCATTGCGCCCCAGATTTAATCCACTGCTCTAAGACTCCTATTTCTTCCTCACTTAAACCTTTGCCATTAGGAGGCATTCTTTCGGTAGATTTCCCTTTGATTTTTTCGATGAGGAATGATTTTTCAGGCGCACCGGGCACGACAGCAAGTTTCCCAGAATCGCCCGACTTTAAAATCTCCTGCATCGAATCCAACTTGAATCCACCCTTCACCTTATCTGCATGACAACGAAAACACTGCTCCTTAAGCAGGGGAAGAACCTTGGTATGAAAGGTGTTTGCAACCACAGAATCTTGTTTAGAAACTAACTGAGCCTCAACCTTAGAAAGAATAAAGCGGTCAATTTCATTGTTAATAAGCTTTTTATTTGCAACTTCAGGAACTTTAGGACTTGGATTAGCCATGGCCCATGCCTTGGAAGCCTCTCGCCTTTTAGCCCAATAGGCATCTTGGTTTGAAGCAGCAAGCCTTCTGGCTTGATCATCCAAGTTTATAAGATTAAGTTCTAATTTCGCAGTGGCCCGCTCCCAATCCTTATCCACAAGCAGGATTTTCTCAATATTAGTTGCCCCACCATTAGCTTCATTGAAATCACTTCCAAGAATTTTAAATTGCGACTCGCCTTCGTATTTAATCGCAACGCAAGAATCGCCTGTATCATGTCGGAACTTCTTTCCGCCCACTAATGTTTCATAAACAACCTGATACTTTTTACCCGTGCCTGAAAAACGAACCACGACTTCATGATCACCATAACCCACGGGCCTAGCATTAATCGCAGGAAGGCTGGGAACAGGTTTTACAGCTTCATGGCCACCAGTTTCTTTGGCATGAAAAGGGGTCTTACAAATCAACTTCCCATCAATCCAAAGCCTAGCACCGCCCTTTGAACGAACCAACAAATCGTGAGTACCCGAGGGGATTGTTATTTCCGTAGAAGCCTTAAGGATTACGGTTCCCTGCCAGTTATCACGAATACCCCAAGCATCATACCGATGGGGAATCCGATGAAAAAGAAATGCAGGAAGTTCATAAGAGGTGAAAGGCTTGGCAAGATCTTCAGCAAGATTGGGCCAGGAATCTAATGCGGTCCATCCTTCATGAAGTTGAACTTTGACATTTTTTGTACCAGCTTGAGTTGGCGCAATAAAAGAATCAGATTGAACAACAGTTTGCTCTGGGCCAACACGTCGAAACCTTTTTTGCATAAGATCATCTGGAACAATGCCCCGATGAATTGCAACATCGTCCAACAAACCGCGAAAGCTATTGCCAGGCGAACCACCCATGGAAGAACCAATCCAAATATCATCGTTATCAGTAACGGGCGCTTTGGTGGTGGCTCCGCCCATATCCCAAGAACCAGAAATCTTTTTGCCATCGATCCAGCCTGAAATGGATTCAGGTTTTCCAAAGATATAACTCACTGCAACATGATGCCACCCAGTACCAGCTTTGAACCCGGTATTAGTAGTCCAGCGATGCCAATCACCTTTTTCATTTTTGGAAGGGATGCTGAAAAAGAGAAAACTGGCACAAGAAGCCCCCTTTTGTTCGCGAAGACGCAGGGCCCAGTTCTGATTTTCCTTGGCAAATCCAGGAGCGAAAGTACGCCCTTTGCCTATGATGTAAACATTTTCCCCATCATTACTCTGGGGCACATTAACCCAAGACTCAAGCGTGATGCTATCGCCATTGGTAAAATCAAATTTACTATCGTTACCAAGATCTTTAAGAACGAAGCGCGAGCCTAAGCCATCAAATTTAACTGCAGTGTTGGCGGGTGAAAAGTCAGGAAACATGGGTGGCCTTGGGCCAGCGATATCACGATGAACACCTCCAACAGATTGAAGCTTGGATGTTTCTTCCGTATCAAAATGCCAGATGGCCAAGGGTTCCTGAGCAAAGCAGAAAGTTGCACTCAAGATGTTACAAAGTAGCAAGAACCAAAAATAGTGCTGTTTGAAAGTCATTTTGGTGAGTCCAATAAACATTTTAAAGTTACTTAATTGTAACATAACCAGAAACATCAAACATTATTAGAAAAGCGATTTTTTCAGGTGGGGTTGTTTTTTTTGTGCGCCTCAACAGATTGCTCAAACAGTGTTTCCAAGCTGTTTTTCCGAAGATGAACTTTTGCACGATCCCCCGGAGTGTAATTCATCAGCCTGATAATGCCCTTTCCATCCGGAAAAATATCTATCACATTCATACAACCCGGGTCCTGCTCAATCGCATGAATCCCATCAAGGCCCAAACCAAGAAACCTGCAAAGTATCCAACGATTAACCACACTATGAGCAATCACCAAGGCGTTTTCCCAGGAAGAATCTTCAAGCAAATTACGAAGAGAGCGGTTAACACGATTGGTGAAATCAGAAAAAGTTTCTCCACTCATAAAACGAGACTCAAAGTTAAGCCCCGGGCCAAGGGCTGATAAAAAGTAATTTTTCCAGTGATCAAAATCAGTACCAGGAAAAGTATGAATTGCACCGGGCTGAATTTCACTAAAATCTGGGAACGATTGGAAATCAGGAGCACTACCAACCTCCCGTTTACCCACTACCAGATCCATGGTTTGATGCGAACGCAATAAACCACTGAAGACATATTTTTGAAAAGCAATAGGAGCGAGTATCTCACCTAGTGCAATAGCCTGGGAAATACCATGATCATTAAGGGTGGCATGTTGAAACGAAACAGGTTGGCCATCGGAGGAAAAATAACTTACATCGCCATGCCTGAGAAGATAAATGCGCCTTTGCATCTGCTCCACCTCAAATAAAAATCAAGTGAGGGTGACCGATTCTCCCCTGCGAACCGGCTTTACATCTTTAAAACCTAATTTTGATAATTCAGAAGCAAGAGCCTTGGCGGATTCTGGTTCGCCATGCACCAACCGTACATGCCCTGAAGTTTTAGCAATAGGCGAAAGCAGCTTATTAAAATCAGTTTGATCCGCATGCCCAGAAAAGCCTTTGATTTCGTGGATTTCAGCCCATTTGTTCCAAGACTTCCCATGAAAATAAACCGAAGGCTTCTTTTCTAGAAGCTTTGAGCCCAAAGTAGTGGGAGCTTGAAAACTAACAAGGGCGATACTTGTTCTAGGATCATCAAGATGATTTTTAAGGTGCGAAAGGATTTTCCCGCCCTCACACATCCCGCCTGATGCAACAATGATTGCAGGCTTGGGATGAAAGCTTGCAGTTTGAGCTTCTTCCCAAGAATCCAGAATCATGATATTTTCGGATTCCGAATTCCAATTAACGGAAAGGTGCTTGTTATATCTCTTGTATACCCTGCTGATTTCAACAGCAAGAGGGCTATCAAGAAATATGGGAAGCCTTGGAATCTTATTTTGGAGCATCCAAGTTTCAAGATAATAAAGAAGCATTTGAGTGCGGCCCAAACTAAAGGCGGGCATAAGAATTTTACCACCCCTTTTAATGGTATCGCGCATGACGATATCTAATTTCGCCGCCATCTTTTCTTCGTTATCGTGATACTTGCCCCCGTATGTGCTTTCACAAATCAAAAGATCAGCAGCAGGCACAGGAGAAGGGTTAGTATGAAAAGGCAAGCCAAAACGGCCTAGATCGCCGGTATAGGTGATCTTAAAAACTTTGTCACCCTTACCAATAGAAATTTCAGAGATTGCAGACCCGAGCAAATGCCCAGCATCATGAAAGCGGAGGCTGATCCCGTTACGAATCTCTAAAGTTTTGCCGTAATCTAAAGGAACACAGCGATCCAAAATCGAGAAGGTATCGTTTTGCGAGGGAACCGTGCGGTTTTTTGTTTTGTTGCGAAGCTTGGCTTCTTTTTCCTGAATGTTGACCGAATCTTTAAGAACAACGCCCAGCAAATCTTTGCTTGCAGGGGTGCAATAAACCTGTCCGCGAAAGCCTTTTCTGGCAAGTGCAGGCAATTTACCACAATGATCGGAATGATTATGACTAAGGATTACGGCATCAATAACTTCGGGATCAAAAGGAAACTCATCGTCTTTAAGTACGGTATTTTTGTCTCGTTCGAGCCCGCAATCAAGAAGGATATTAAAGTCTTTATATTGCAATAGATGCATGGAGCCTGTAACGGTTCCTGCTGCGCCTAGAAAAGTGACTTTAGGGTTTGGTTGATGCGAAAAGATAACGCTCATCTCTTGTCCATTTCGCCGGGTTGAGTGAGCGTTTCTATAATTAAGTAAACATTAAAAGAAAGATTAATTAGCTTAATTCCCCAACCCTGTAACGGACAAAGCGGACAAATTTGAGTCCAGCGCCGTTAAGAATTTCGCCAACAGTTTTCTTCTCTTCCTTGATAAAAGGTTGTTCAAGGAGGACATTTTCAGCAAGCCAGGTTTTGACTTTACCTTCTGCAATTTTCTCAACAATATTAGCAGGCTTACCAGATGCAGCAGCAGCATCACGAGCAATTTGGAATTCCTTGTCGACAACATCTTTACTGAGTTCTTCGCGGGTTGCAACTAAAGGATTTTTAGCAGCAATGTGCATGCAAATATCGCGAAGGATTTGCTCATCAGTTTTTGCACCTTCGACTTGGATCAAAACACCAACGGTACCATCATGATGAATGTAAGAACCGAAGTGACCGCCTTGAAGCCTGACGAACTTAGCAGCCTTCATGTTTTCACGAATCAAACCAACAACATCAGCAATGCGATCATTAACCTTGCGGGATGGATCTTTGTGAAAAGGTTGTGCAACCAGAGCTTCTAAATTTTCGGGATTGGAAACAACAACTTGAGCAACAAGATCATTGGCAAGTGAAATAAAATGTTCGCTGTTGATAACAGGGCCGCTTTCGCAACGAACTTCCATAAGAGCAGCAATTTTAGCAGCAGGGTCGATATGAAACGCAATTCTGCCTTCAGCAGTTTCGCGCTCACCTTTCTTTGCTTGAATCGCAGCATTTTTCTTACGCAAGATAGCTACTGCAACTTCAACATCACCTTTGGCTTCAACAAGGGCTTCCTTGCAATCCATCATGGGTGCATTGGTTCGATCACGCAAAGACTTAACAACACCAGCGGAAATAGCACTCATACTAATTCACCTAAAATAGATCAAAACTTTTGTTAACTGAAACAAACACCAAATTTAATCAACAATTGCAGGGGCACGTACTGTGCCAGCAGTGCCACTTGGCGCAGGTCTTGGCCTTGGTGCAGTTGCCTGCTCCGTTGCCAACGCTGCACGGCCTTCGATAATTGCATCTGCAAGCTTTGCAAGAACAAGTTCCACCGAACGAATGCTATCATCGTTGGCAGGAATTGGCAAATCAACATCATCTGGATCGCTATCGGTATCAATCAACGCAACGGTTGCAATACCCATACGCTTTGCTTCTTTAATAGCAATATGTTCACGCCTAGGATCAACGATAACCAAAGCATCAGGAAGCCTGTGCATCTCGCGAATACCAGACAAGTTTCGTTGAATCTTGGTAAGCTCACGGCTTAAATTAGAAATCATCTTTTTACTATAGCTACGAATAACGCTGGTTTCAGGGGCTTTGTGAATATCAAGCTTACCAGACTCGTTAAGCATGGTCTTGATATAAGCAACCAAATCAACCTTGGCAGGGTTTTCGTAAGAGGGAAGCCACATAGCTTCGAGTTCTGCCAATCTTTTTAAACGATCGCGAATTGTACGGTGATTAGTAAGGGTACCACCCAACCATCGTTCGGAAACAAAAGGCATGCCACAACGGCGAGCTTCGGTTTCGATGGTATCTTTTGCTTGGCGCTTGGTGCCAACAAAAAGAATTTGGCTACCAGAAGCAGAAAGCTTGGTAAGGAAACGGAAGGCGCGCAAAAGGCCCCTAACGGTTTCACGCAAGTCGATAATATGGATAAGATTGCGTTTGCCGTAGATGTACGGCCGCATCTTAGGGTTCCAACGACTGGCTCTATGGCCAAAATGAACTCCAGCTTCGATAAGATCTTTTACTTGGACAATCGCCACGCAGCACTCTCCCGCTTTTGCAGATATTTTTGACCAAAGTCGTCCCGGTGCATCTTACTTGTGATGATATAACCACAGGGAACCGACCATCGATAAATCAACAAAGAAGCAATAGCATTTGCTAAAAAGATAGTTTATTGGAAAACCAAACAGGGGTCAAACTCTATAAGGCAAAATAAATCAAGTTCCTTGTTAAAAAAGCAGTCTCAGAATTAAGAATTACTGATTAGTTGCCACAAAGTCGGCCGTAATTGAGCCAAAGCTTTACTTCGATGACTAATTGCATGTTTAACCCGAGAACTTAATTCGCCAAAAGTCTGGTGGTACTCCAAAACCAAAAACAAGGGATCGTAGCCAAAACCTCCCTGCCCCAAGTAATCAGAAATAATTCTGCCATGACATTTTCCTTCCGTCAGAGCCATAACTTTGCCTTGCGGGTCGGCCAAACAAGCCACGCAAATATAGTAAGCATCCCGGTTTTCAGCGGGATATTTGCTTAATTCTTGTAAAAGTTTGGTGTTGTTGGCTGCATCGCCACCATGCTCCCCCGCATAGCGTGCAGAGTGAATGCCTGGGTCATCTTTAAGAACAGGGACGACCAAACCACTATCTTCAGCTAAAACCCATTTGCCTACCTGCAAAGCATAACCCGAAGCTTTTTTCGCAGCATTTTCAGCAAAGCTGGAGCCATCTTCCACTACCTCAGAAACATTGGGGAAGGTGCCAAGATCTATGCAATTGAAAGGTAAGTCGACATAGATTTCTTTTATTTCTTTAAGTTTTGATTTATTTTTTGTACCAATCACTAATTCTTTCATTTTGTGCTCCAATATTGAAGTTAAACCCGAACCAATTTTAATGCCCAGTTATTACTTGATCCGATAAAGTAATAAGAGTAAATTGCTCCTACCTACCAGATGGAGAAACTATGATTTCAATACTCGACTCAAAATCCACCCGCTTATGCGATGGCATCAACCGTCGCGATTGGATAAGTCTAGGAGGTTTAAGCCTTCTAGGTATGGGGTTGGGGGATGCAAAAGCCGCAAGTTACAAATTTGCTACGGAACGAAAAGCAAAAGCCTGCATCTTTTTATATCTCACAGGTGGGCCACCCCAGCACGAGACTTGGGATCCAAAGCCAGAAGCCCCAATAGAAATCCGCGGCCCCTACCAGCCAATTAGCACAACAACCGTAGGCTTAAAAGTCTGCGAATTGATGCCTAAAACCGCGCTTTTAACCAATAAAATCTGCGTACTTCGGTCGATGATGACCAACGATAACGCCCATTCTTCCAGCGGTTACTCGATGTTAACGGGAACCCCGCACCAACCAATGAATTTCGAAAATGCTAAACCCGGTGCGCCTAATGACACCCCGAGTTTTGCTGCAATCATTCAAAAACTTTTAGGGTCGGCTTCTGTTAAACCAGAGGCAATCGTGCTGCCAGAGCACATATGGAACGATGGAGGAATCACCTGGCCTGGGCAAGATGCTGGGTTTTTAGGCCGTGCCAGCAACCCTTGGTTGATCAATTGCCACCCCGAATCCGCAGGATTTCAGATTCCGGGCCTGACCCTTGCAGAAGGAATTAACGACAAACGATTTGATGAGAGGCTTAAAATTCTCGAATCCGTGAACAACAGCGCATCCAAGAACCATTCAAACAAAAATCAAAAGCAGTTTGAAAACCAGACTAAACAGGCCCTTAATTTGATGAGTGGTGAAGCAACCCGCAAAGCCTTTAATTTAAACCTTGAGCCGGATTCGATACGGGAAAGGTATGGAAAAAATCGCTGGGGCCAAAGCGTTTTGCTAGCACGAAGGCTGGTTGAATCGGGCGTGCCCATGATCCAAGTGAACTGGACTCGTTTCGCAAACGAACCACAAGGTAGCCCCAGCTGGGATACCCATGCAAAAAATGCCGAGAAACTTAAAAAGGAATTGATGCCCGTTATGGATCAATCTTATTCCGCTCTTTTGGAAGATCTCGAATACCGAGGATTATTAAAGGATACTTTAGTGGTTTGGGCGGGCGAGTTTGGCCGTACTCCAAAACATAATGGCAATGCAGGAAGAGACCATTGGGGCCATGTGTTTTCAGCGGCTTTAGCAGGTGGCGGGATTAAGGGGGGCCAAGTTATTGGCTCTTCCGATAGAACTGGGGCCTATGTAAAAGACCAACCAATTAGGCCGCAAGATTTGCATGCCACCATCTATAATCAAATGGGAATCGCTCCAGATACCGAAATCCACGATATCCAAGGCAGGCCAATGCCGATTTGCAGAGGCCAGATCATCAAAAATGCGGTGTAAAGAATATTCACAAGCCAGCCTATAAGCCGGGTTCTGTATCTTGCCTTAAAAAGGCAAGATGATAGCCATTTATCTAGGCGAACGGTTACCCGAACGCTCGAGCGACCTACCCGAAGGTCAAACGGACCGGACCAGTCCTTCCTTCTTATTTGGCCTTGCTCCCGGTGGGGTTTGCCGAGCCAGCCTGTCACCAGGCTGCTGGTGGGCTCTTACATTAAGGAATTTGCATTCCCCCGCCATTTCACCCTTACCCTTTTGGGGCGGTATCTTTCTGTTGCACTTTCCCTACCCTTACGCAACACACAGTTAAGCATGCTACTTCGGACGGTGGGAGTTACCCACCACCGTGTCCTATGGAGCCCGGACTTTCCTCTCCCGCTTTTTTCAAAGCAGCAGCGACTATCCAACCAGCTTGTGAATAATTCCAGTATACTGCTTATGGAGGGTGGGTTATTCGAATTGCAAATTAAACCCTTGATTAACTGGTAGAAGAGATGACCTCAAATCCAATTGTGCCTTCATGGAAAAGCCTTGATATCCCCGCCCATTCCCGGGGAGCAATTATCTCGATTGGGAACTTTGATGGCGTGCATGAAGGGCACAAAAACCTTATTACACAAATGAAAACCTTGGGAAAAACGATTTCCCACCCCCCTGCCCCCATCGTCGCAATCACCTTTTACCCCCATCCTCTTTTAATTTTAAGGCCAGGCATCAACCTAAGTTTTCTAAGCACACTCGAACAAAAGAAAAAACTTTTGCACGCTGCGGGTGCAGACTTCGTTGCAGTGTTAAAAACAGATGATGGATTGTTGGAACTACAAGCAGAAGAATTCTTTGAAAAAATAATCTTTGATACCTTTAAAGCCCAAGGAATTGTTGAAGGGCCCGATTTTCACTTCGGCAAAAATCGAACAGGAAACATCGATCTACTTAAAGAATTATGCCTAACCCGAAGCATCATAGGCACCATTGCTACCCCTTTTCTGGTCGATAACGAATTAGTTTCCAGCAGTAGGATTCGAAAAGCCATCCAAACCGGGGATATGCTTCAGGCAAAAAAACTCCTCGGGCGAACCTATTCCATCGAAGGAAAAGTCGTTTCAGGCGCTAAAAGAGGCCGTACAATAGGATTTCCCACCGCAAACCTCGAAAACATTCAAACGCTTTTACCCATGAATGGCGTGTACGCAGGCTTATGCAACATTGGCAATAAAACCTTTGCAACTGCTGTAAACATAGGCCCAAATCCCACATTTTCGGAGTTATCTCAAAAAGTTGAAGCCCATTTACTCGACTTTGAGGGGGATTTGTATGATCACACCATAGAAATCATTTTTTTAGAAAAAATCCGAAACGTCAAAACTTTTGTAGATAAAAATGCTTTGGTTCAACAATTGACGTTGGATATCCAACAAACGCGTCATCTTGTTTTTGCAGATAAGCCCGAATTCTTTAACAAGCGCAGCCCTGTCTAATAATAAAAACAAGAACACAAAACCAATGAAACGAGATAATTAATGGAAACCGATAACCTTCTAGAAGCCTGTAAAAAAGCCATATTAGAGCATGTTGAACCAGCATTGCAAATGGATGGAGGCAGAATCGAAGTCGCGGGATTGGATGGAAAAATTTTGC
This sequence comes from Gemmataceae bacterium, assembly GCA_044337875.1. Lineage (GTDB taxonomy): Bacteria > Planctomycetota > Planctomycetia > Gemmatales > Gemmataceae > UBA969. Next base: position 128,030 of record JBIIMS010000011.1, on the reverse strand, counting down.
AAGTTCGCTTATTGGGAACTTGCGGTTCGTGCCCAAGTGCGGTCAGGGCCGTGCTCTTTGGAATCGAAGAGGAACTACGCAAACATCTGCCCGAAATCGATTTTGTAGAGGCAATTCCTTAAAAATATTGAATCTTTCTCTTTCCAATTCCACAACTACCGTGGTAAATTCTATAATACCCTCATAAACAACCTAGATTGTTTTAATGAGGCCCGGCTTCAAACTTTGTATAATTCGTTGGTTTTTCGCGCCGGCGTTGCCAACATCATTAGTTTTTTTGGAGAAACAGGTATCAACGAGCGTCCTAACCCCCCCTCAACGGCTCCCCAAGACCGGGGCCTTCGCATGAATGAACAAATACGCATCTCCCCAGTTCGTGTTATTGGTGCTAACGGTGAATTTGTTGGAGTAATTCCCACTTTTCAAGCATTAGAAATGGCCCGAGAAGCAGAATTAGATCTTGTTGAGGTTAACCCCAACGAAAGACCGCCTGTTTGTAAGATTCTTGATTACGGCAAGTTTCGTTATCAACAATCGCTAAAAAACAACAAAACCAAGGTCCATCAGCAGAAAATCAAAGAATTACGAGTTAGGCCAAAGACTGGGGATCACGATATTGAAACAAAAATCAATCAGGCTCGTAAGTTTTTAGAGCATAAAGACAAAGTTCAGGTAAATGTGATATTCAAGGGTCGGGAATTGCAGCATATTGAAGAAGGTAAGCGGATTATCGATTTAATCTTAGAAAAACTACAAGAATTTGCCAAAGTGGAGAAAGCTCCATCGATGGAAGGCAAGAAAATGACTGCCATGCTTGCACCAAAAAAAGATTAATTCACGATTCTGGTTTGCCCCCAGACTCCTATTTCCCTATATCATCTTTTCCTGCAATTTGTGAATGGTTTATAACTTTATCCCATTTGCAGGCGTTGTTGGGTAGTTTTCATGCTTTTTATGCATGAATTGATGGATTTTTAGATAACTAGGTTCCAATAAGACACGGAAGGGTAATTCAGATGCCCAAGTTAAAGACTCACAAAGGCTCGAAGAAGCGATTTCGCGTTACAGCTAATGGCAAACTCAAGCGCCATAAGGCTGGTAAGAAGCATCTTCTAGGCCACAAGACAAGCAAAAGAAAAAGGCAACTTCGTGGTACGGTTATTGATACCGGAAGATTGGCCAAGAAGTACATTCGATTAATGGGCGGAAAATCTTAATTTTGTAGCTGTTTTAATGAAACGCTTTTTAAGCGTTGGAGATCTGGTAAGCCATGACAAGAGCACGCAGCGGAAAAACTGTTCTTCGCGACCGCAAGCGATTACGAAAATTAACCAAAGGTTATCGTGCCAGTAGGCACAACCTTCAGCGCCAATCCAGAGTAACTCTGATTCGTGCTGGTGTTTACGCTTACCGCGATCGTAAGGTGCGTAAACGTGAATTCCGAAGGCTTTGGATTATTCGCGTTAATGCAGCTTGTAGGATGCGTGGCATGCGCTACAGTCAGTTAATTGCTGGCTTGGTAAATGCTCGAGTAAGCTTAGACCGAAAATCTCTTTCAGAAATCGCAATTCGCGACCCTGAAACATTCACTAAAATTGTTGAGTTGGCTAGAAAACACCAACCTGTAGGTCTTAAGTAAGCCTCAGGTTGATTTGTCCTCTTAATTGAAGCCATACAATGTCTGAATTGGATTCACTTAAAAACCGCGCCTTGGATCAATTAGGTGCTTGTAGTGATGAATCCTCTTTAAGAAATTGGAACTCTCAGTACTTCGGTAAAAATGGTGAAATGCTCGCTGCTCTCAAAAAAGTCAGCGAGCTACCTCCAGAATCTCGCAAAGAATACGGCCAGCAAGCCAATATCGTAAAAGAACAACTCTCAGCTTCCTACGAAACCGCCCTTAAAAACTGCCTCGAACAAGCCATGCTGAAAAGCTTGGAAACCGAGAAACTTGATATTAGTTTACCCGGCATGATTCCGCCCGCTGGGAAGTTGCACCTTGCAACTCAAACTCTTCGCGATATTCAATCCGCCTTTGCTGAGATGGGCTTTCAAGTTTTTCGCTCCCGAGAAATCGAGGACGACGAGTTCAACTTCGGCCTCCTTAACATGCCTCCCCATCATCCAGCGCGCGATATGTGGGATACTTTCCATACCACCGACCCTGGTTTGATTCTTCGCACCCATACTTCCCCTGGCCAGATTCATGTTATGCGCAAGTTTCACCCCGCACCTATCAGGGTTATTCTGCCCGGCATGTGCTACCGTTACGAAGCGATTACAACCCGTAGCGAAATCATGTTTCATCAGGTTGAAGGCTTGGTGGTTGGCACCAATGTTTCAATGACCGATTTAATTGGAACCATAACCGCTTTCACGCGCAAAATGTTTGGCGACTCCAGGCAGGTTCGCATTCGATCGAGTTATTTCCCATTTACCGAACCAAGCATTGAAGTGGATATGGATTGCATCGTGTGTGGCGGCAAAGGTTGCCCGCTTTGCAAGAAAACCGGTTGGCTCGAAATCATGGGCGCTGGGATGGTTCATCCGGAAGTCATGAAAAACGGCGGCTACGACCCTGCCAAGTATTCAGGCTTTGCCTTTGGAATGGGGCCGGAACGCATTGCCATGCTTCGCCATGCCATTGAAGACATAAGAGAATTTTGGGGCAACGACCTTCGCTTCTTGTCCCAGTTCTAATCTTAGGTATCGGTTGTATTTGTTTTGTTTTTTCATTTTGCAACAACACAACCCGGGTATTGAATCATGAAAGTTCCGATTCGCTGGCTCAAAGATTATGTAGACTTCGACCTTTCACTCGAGGCGTTAGTCAACAGACTTGCCCTTTCAGGGCTTGAAGTATCTGGCATCAAGCACTGGGGCGTTCCCGCGCCAGAAGGACTAAGACTTGGAACAGAAGACCCCTACCCTGTTTGGGATAAAGACAAAATCATCATCGGTTTGGTCACCAAGGTTGATAAGCACCCCGATGCAGATAGGCTTAAACTTCCTACCGTTGAGTATGGCTTGGGCAGATCCATTACCATGGTTACTGGGGCGCCCAATCTTGCTGTGGGTGATACGGGCCAAAAAATTATTCTTGCACTTTCGGGGTCCGTGCTTTTCGATGGTCATGCCACTCCAAAAGTTTTAAAAGAACTTAAACCCGGAAAAATCAGGGGCATTACCAGCGATGGCATGGTTTGCTCCGGCTTTGAACTTGGCATCTCCGAAGATCACGATGGTATCATCATCCTTGAAGACGATGCGCCTGTGGGTATGCCCCTTGTTGATTATTTTGGTGATTCCATCATCGAAATCGACATTCTGCCTAACAAGGCGCGTTGCCTTTCGATGATAGGCGTTGCACGCGAGGTCGCAGCAATGACCGGGGGTAAATTAAAGCCTTTTGAACACAAGCCTCATACCTTTGGCCCTGCAATTACCGGCAAGGTAAATGTTGTCATCCAAGACACCTCTGCATGCCATCGCTACACCGCTTCGCTTATCGAGAACATAAAAGTTGCCCCCTCGCCTGCTTTTTTAAAGCGCAGGTTGCATCAGGCTGGCATGAGGCCCATCAACAATATTGTAGATATCACGAATTATGTAATGCTTGAACAGGGCCAACCTTTGCACGCATTCGATTACGATGTTCTTTACTCAAGAGCCAAAGGAAAAACTCCCGAGATCGTAATCCGTTTCGCGACCAAGGGTGAAAAGATCAAGACTTTAGATGGTTTAGATCGTGAACTCTCTGCTGAAACTCTTGTTATTGCAGATGCGCTTGGGCCGATTGCAATCGCAGGATTGATGGGGGGCGCTGAAACCGAAGTTACCGAATCCACCTCGCGGGTTATGCTTGAAAGTGCAAACTTTGATTTCCTTGCAATTCGCAAAGCAATTAAATCCATGGCACTTCCCAGCGAAGCTGCAACCCGGTTTAGTAAAGGCATACACCCAGATCAAGTAATCGGGGGCGCCAACCGAGCACTGCAATTGATGCAAGAATTTGCCCAAGGCGTGCCCGCTGAAGGTAGGATCGATTGTTATCCATCCCCCAAACCCTTGCAAGTTATTGATTTCTCTCTTGCGGAAGCCAAGCGCATTCTCGGGATCGCAATCCCCATAGAAGAATGCACAAAACTTCTAACTTCCCTCGAGTTTAAAGTTGAAAAAGTAAGCAACGAAATGCTTCGGGTTACTGCACCAACCCATCGATTGGATATCCAAGTTGGGGTTGCAGATCTTCTTGAAGATATCGCACGACTGTACGGCTACGATAAGTTTCCCGAAACCAGCCTTTCAGAGCAATTACCACCGGTTTTGATCGATCCAGAACTGGATTTTGAACGCAAAATAAAAGACACACTCGTTCACCTTGGGTTGCAAGAAACGATTGCCTACTCGCTAACATCACCCGAAGCAGAATCTGCTTTTCTAGAATCCTCGAAGCCAGCTTATGTAACATTGCTTAACCCCATCAGTAGCGAACGCACTGTTATGCGCCAAAGCCTGATGGCAAGCATTGTCTCGCTGACTCAAGCCAACCTCAAACACACCGAATGCGTCAAGCTTTTCGAAGTGGGCAAAGTGTATCAAAAAGTCAGCGGCCAAGCATTGCCTGCAGAGCCTTACAAACTGGCGATTGCAATTTGTGGTCCACGAAACAAACCCTTCTGGGTGGAAGACTCCTCCGGTAAAAACAATTTGAATTTCTATGATTTGAAAGGCATCGTCGAGGGGCTTACTTCCGGAGTTCATCTGGAAAAGGTTTCCTTCAAACCAGGCAATCACCCTGCCCTTCATCCGGGCAAATCCGCAGCTCTGCTAATTCATGACAAAGTTGCAGGAATGTTTGGTGTCTTGCATCCGAAGCTGGCATCTAACCTTGGGCTGGATAATCACGAAATAATCGCAGCAGAATTCGACTTGTTGACTCTGGCTTCAGGCCTTCCTGTAAGATATTTGTCCAAGCCAGTCTCTCGCTTCCCCGCTGCGCTTAGGGATATTGCTGTGGTCGTTGATCAATCCATCACAGGCCAAACCGTTACCGCCGAAATTCAGGCTGCAGGGGGTAATGTTCTTAAAGTTGCAAGGCTATTTGATATTTATCAAGGAGATCGAGTTCCCGCAGGAACCAAAAGTCTTGCTTTTGCCCTTAGTTACCAGGCTGATGATCGCACGCTTAACGACAAAGAAGTTGACAAGCTGCACAAGAAAATTGAAGACCGGCTGAAGCATGTGCTGAAAGCCCAGATTCGTGGAAAAGAAGTTTAATTGATAACCACCAAGTTTAGGGGGGTTAACGAGTATGAGTTCCCCAGATCCTGAAAAATCAAATCCTGAAGTCAATGTAGGCGACTTCCTCATGTCCCTCATGCGTAGCAAATTGATGGATAAGGTGGAAGTTGTTGTGCTTTATAACAACCTTGATAAAACCATCCGAAGCGAACCCAACCTCATCGCAGAATATTTGGTGAAGGCGGGAAAGATCACCCGATTTCAAGCAGAGCGAATATTAAAAGGTAAATCCCGTGGCTTGGTCATGAAAGAGTACCAAGTGCTTTCCGTTCTGGGCAGAGGTGGAATGAGCACCGTTTACCTCGCCAGAAAAAATGATGATAAAGTAAACTTTGTTAGCATGAAGGTGCTTCGCAATCTAAAAACCGAAAGGCAAGACAGACTCATTGCCCGGTTTAAAAGAGAATTTTACATCGCCCAGAAACTTGATCACCCTAATGTCGTGAAAGTTTTCAGCCTAGAAGATTTCGCGGGGCTCAACTACATGCTCATCGAATTCATCCAAGGCAAATCACTCCAAAAAATCATCGACGAATCTGGCGCAATCTCTCAGGATCTTGCAATCAAGTTGATGCGCCATACTTTGACGGCTCTTGCTCATTGCCATCAAAACGGTGTTATCCACCGCGATATCAAGCCTTCAAACATCATGGTAACCCCCGAAAACCAAGCCAAGCTGTTTGACTTTGGGCTGGCATTTGTCCAAGGTGAAAAAGATGAAGATCTTAAAATCATTGGCGGTAAGGGCTACATTGTGGGCACCATGGATTACATTGCACCGGAGCAATCCTATAACTCCGTCGAGATCGATGGCAGGGCCGACCTTTATGGATTGGGGTGCACTTTTTATCATGCCCTAACCGGAAAACTACCTTATCCAGGCTTGGAGAAGAAAGACAAAATCAAAGCGCAACGCAGTAAGGAAAAATCTGAACCCATCACGAATTTCCGTACCGATCTTTCCGATTGGTTTGTGGAATTGGTCGAACGCATGATGAACAAGTCTAAAGATAATAGGCCTGATTCTGCCATGACTGTGCTTCTCGAACTCGACCTGATGACCCCCCCACCTCTTCCAGACTGGGTTGATTCCGAAGACGACGAAGACTAAAGAAATCCACTCCGTTTTGATTAAACAATGTTAAGCAGTAGCGTGATTTAGCAATTTAGCGACTTAAGGTAATAAAGAATTCAAAGGATTTTGATATTTTCTCGGTTTATCGATTGCTGATTGTCTTAATACAGAATATATTATTAGAACAATTTGGTGAGTTTCTTATCCAGAGTGGCAGAGGGATTAGGCCCGTCGAAGCCACAGCAACCGGTCGAAGCGTTTACTCGCGACGATGCTGGTGCTACCTCCTACCCGGGTTTGCCGGGAGAGATAAGAAGTGACGTAATGCACGCCCCTTTTTTATCTCCAAGCCTAAATATCCTCCTCTGGAAAAGACTGCCAATTTTAAAGCAGGTTATTGTCCTGCGTACACGGAGGAAAGACAAGTGTCTTCCAGTTTTGTAAAAGGCATGAAGTGCCGTTTGTGTGGCAAATTATACCCCGTAACCCCTGTCAATTTTTGCCAGGACGATTTCGGCCCATTGGAAATCGATTACGACTATGAAAGCCTAAAAGGCGTTCTTACCAAAGAAAAATTAGAAGCCCGCACCTTCAACATGTGGCGCTATCAAGAACTGCTTCCGATCGATGGTGAACCCACCGTAGGATTGCATGTTGGTGGCACGCCATTAATTCGAGCAGACCGCTTGGCAAAAGAAATCGGGGTCAAGAATCTGTGGATAAAAAATGATGCGGTCAACTTCCCCACCCTTTCCTTCAAGGATCGTGTGGTTGCAGTTGCATTAAGCAAAGCCCGTGAGTTTGGTCTGCAAACCGTGGGTTGCGCATCTACCGGAAATCTCGCCAACAGTGTTGCAGCCAATGCTGCTGCTGCTGGAATGCAAAGCTATATCTTTATTCCCTCTGATCTTGAAAAAGCCAAGGTGATGGGAACCTCGGTTTATGGCGCCAACGTTGTTAAAGTGCGTGGCACCTACGACGAAGTAAACAGGCTTTGCACTCAGGTGGCGTTTAAGTATGGCTGGGGATTTGTGAACATCAATCTCCGACCATTTTATGCCGAAGGATCGAAATCCATGGGCTTTGAAATTGCAGAGCAACTAGGCTGGCGAACTCCCCAGCATGTGGTCAGCCCGATGGCGGGTGGCGCACTTGTTGGCAAAGTCAGCAAGGCCTTCCAAGAACTTTACAAGATCGACCTTCTTAAGCAGGAACCCTCCACCAAATTTTATGGTGCCCAAGCCACAGGCTGTAACCCAATCAGTGGAGCAGTGAAAAACGGCTGGGAATCTCATCGCCCAGTTCGAAAACCAAACACCATTTGCAAATCGCTCGCCATTGGCGACCCTGCAGATGGCTACTTCGCTGCCAAGCTTATTCGCGAAAGCGGTGGCTGGGCCGAAGATGTTACCGATGATGAAATCAGGGAAGGCATGCTTTTACTTGCTAAAACCGAAGGCGTGTTTGCTGAAACAGCAGGTGGAGTTACAGTTGCAACCGCTCGCAAATTGGTCGAACAGGGCCGTATTCCCAAAAATGAAGAAATCGTTCTACTCATTACAGGCAATGGTCTTAAAACTCAGGATTCCCTAACGACTCAACTAGGCGAACCTGTTACCATTGGGACCTCGCTCGATGAGTTCGTAGCCACCATGGAAAATACCCAAGAACCTGTTCTTGCTTAATCCTCTATAATCTGGCTTCTTTTAACATGCGGGCTTTTCCGCCGGAAGGTATTTATGGCAGTTAAAATTCAAATCCCTACTCCACTCCGACCTCATGCGGGCAATCTCGCTTCGATTGAAGTTAGTGCCAACACCGTAGGCGAAGCACTTGGCGAACTTTGTAAACTTCACCCAGCAATGGAACAACGGTTGTTCGATAATGGCCAGTTGCGCAGATTTGTAAACATCTTTATCAATGACGAAGATATGCGATACCTCGAAAACCTTGCCACCCCTGTAAAAGATGGCGACGAAGTAGCAATTATCCCGGCAGTAGCAGGAGGTTAATATGGCAGACAACGAAGACATGGACGAAATGGAAGATATGGACGAAAATAGCATTGAAGTTCCAGAAGGAACTGCAATTTTCCCAGAGATTCCTGATCAGGTCGGAGCAAATCCCCTGCTTCTGAGCCTTCTGCATTTTGTTGTTTTCATCGCTGGCTCGGATGAGAACATTTGTAATCAGCAGGCAGGTGCTGCAATCTTGGATCAAGTTGCAACCTACCTACAGCGCTTAAATGCCAAAGAAGTTGCTAGGCTTAAAGAAGACCTTGCTGTTCTTGCTGCATTTGCTCGCGAAGAAAAATGGGGTGGCGGAACCGTCGAAGTTCTAGATACTTTCCTTGACGACATGGGCGTAGGAGATGGCGAATGATCGACTTTAAGTCTATTGATCGCTATAGCAGACAGATGCGCTTTCACGGGGTGGGCGAAGAAGGGCAGCGTAAGCTCCTAGCTTCCAAAGTCACCCTGTGCGGGTGCGGTGCTTTGGGCACCGTGCTAGCCAACAACCTGGCTAGAGCAGGCATTGGCTCCATCAAGGTTGTTGATCGCGATTTTATCGAGCCCAGCAATCTTCAGCGTCAAGTTCTTTTCGATGAAAACGATGTCACCGAAAACCTTCCCAAAGCTGAAGCTGCCGCTCGTAAACTTCGTGCAATCAATTCTTCCATTAACATCGAATCTGTAGTCACCGATATCGATCGTACCAATATCGAATCACTTTGTGAAGGCGCAGATCTTATTCTTGATGGCACCGATAACTTTGAAATCCGCTATCTCATCAACGATATTGCGGTCAAGTATAACAAGCCTTGGGTTTATGGTGGAGTCATTGGCAGCAATGGCATGACCATGACCATTATCCCGAATCAAACTCCATGCCTTCGCTGTGTTTTTGAAGCTGCGCCCTCACCCGGCTCTGCTGATACTTGCGAAACTGCAGGCGTACTTGGCCCCGTCGTAAACATCATTGCGAGTATGCAAGCCACCGAAGCCATCAAGATTCTTTCAGGCAAACCTGAAACCATCAACAAAGAACTCGTGCAGATTGATGTTTGGGAAAACACCTATCGCAGGGTAAAGATTGCTCCGCTTCTAGGTAAGGTTGATTGCCCTTGCTGCAAGCATCGAAAATTCGAATGGATTGATGGCGAGTTCGGTTCGCAAACCACAAGTTTGTGTGGCAGAAACGCTGTTCAAATTTCCAATCGTACCCCTAACAAACTTAAGTTTGAAGATATGGCTGCCCAACTTAAGACCTTGGGCGATGTAAGCTTCAACAAGTTTATGCTTAAATTTAATGCTGAAGACTGTGAGTTCACCGTTTTCCCCGATGGGCGGGCTATAATTAAAGGTACAAGCGATATAGACAGGGCAAAGACGCTTTATGCCCGCTACATCGGACACTAATTCAAACGCCCAGATGAGCTGTACATGATTTATCTCGATAATGCTGCAACGAGTTTCCCTAAGCCTGAATCGGTTTATAAGGCCATGGATCGCTTTGCACGCGAAGACATGGCAAACCCAGGCCGTGCTGGCCATAAAATGGCGCTTGCAGCTGAACGGGCCCTCGATGATTGTAGGCATCGTCTCAATCAACTTTTTAAAGGCTCTGCGCCCGAACGCTTTATTTTCACCCTTAATTGCACCGATGCCCTTAACATGGCGTTCAAAGGCCTTTTAAATGAAGGCGACCATGTTATCACTACCAACCTTGAACACAACAGCGTTAGCAGACCCCTGCGCATCATGGAACTCGCAGGTAAAATCTCTGTCACAAAAATTAATGCTGATCCTCAAGGCTTCATCGATCCAGAACAAATCAAAAATGCAATCGGCCCCAAAACCCGACTTGTTGCACTTACCCATGCAAGCAATGTTCTAGGTACCATTCAGCCCATCACCGAAGTGGGTATGATCTGCAGAGAAAAAAACATCATCTTTCTGGTTGATGGAGCACAAACTGCTGGCGTGATACCTATTGATATTAAAGCTCAAAAAATTGATCTCCTAGCTTGCCCTGGGCACAAGTGCCTTTTTGGCCCCACTGGTACAGGCTTTCTTTATTCAGGAGAGCGAGTTGCTCTTCGTACTTGGAGAGAAGGTGGAACCGGAGGCGACTCTTCCACTGAAACACAACCCAAGGAAATGCCATACCACCTTGAAGGTGGCACACCTAATGTTCTTGGCATCGCAGGCCTTGCTGCTGGCTTGGCTTGGCTTGATCAAGAAGGCATGAACAACATTCATCACAGAGAAAGCAAGCTTGTTGCAAAGCTCCGAAGCAACCTTAAAGAAATTCCCGGAGTTACTGTTTTTGGAAGTGATGACCTTAGCCGTACGGTTGCAACTGTTTCTTTTCAGTCGGAATCACTTGCTGCACCGGAAATAGGCAGTATTCTTGATGAAGCCTTTAACATAGCTGTAAGGCCGGGCTTACATTGCTCGCCTTATATCCACAAATCAATCAATACTTTCCCAGATGGTTCGGTTCGAATCAGCCCCGGTGCATTTAATACCGAAAGCGATATCGACCAGATAATCGCAGCTCTTAAAGAAATCCTCTCCCTTTAATCACTTAAGAACCCACAGTTTCCAAGCACCTAGCAGGTTCTTCGCCACAATACCTGAGGAATCCAGCGCTTGTTCTGCTGATTTTGCATCGCCATTTTCTTCTGGGACAAACCCTTTCAAGAAATCAGCAAGCTTTGAAGATTGGGGCCCAAAAGCGATAAACTCCATCACACTGGCTTGAAGTAAGGGTGTAGCATCAGCATCTGAACCATTCCAGATGTCGCTCACAGAGGAAACTTTTCGGGCAATGATCTGCACTTTTTTTCTATCGTTTTGCACGGACTTATTATTACCTCCCTGTACCCGCCAGTGCACTGCCCTGCCAAAGCCATCAACCACCCAATCAGGCAAAGGAGTCTTTTCTCCAGCCTTTGAACGAAGCAAGGCTCCGCCTATCTCTTTATAAGCCTGCAATTCAGAACTATTAAAATCTTTGGGTTTGGTTGGGCCTGAAGCCATATACGGCACGCCCTCTAGAAAACCAAATGACCCATGATCATCACTATTAGGCGAGCGTTTTTCTACCCTTCGAACAAAGGCAACAAACTGCTCCCTTTCTGGGATGATGAATACCATGAGTTTGCCATGCCAAGGAGCATTATCCTCCTTATAACCAACGCTTTTTGCTGCATTATCGTAGTACTTTTCTAGATTCGATGTGATATCCTTTGCCTTTGATTCAGCAGTTTTAGGCACCATTAAAATGATTTTATTTGATTCGAAAACAGAAAATGGGCCAGCATTCACCTTATCCCAAATACTTTTAGCAATTTCCTTGGTAGCTTCAGGCTTTTTTTCAGTATCTTGCGCCAGAACCATGCAAGAAACACAAATACCCAGCACCAATGTCGTTAAAAATCTCATGCTTACCTCGTAGTAATCGCCTAAATGTCCCAATTGGATTTGTCTTAATTACCCAAATGATGATAAATTAATAGTAGGTGTTTGAACATCTTATTCCATGAAGGATTCTCACAATGAAACAATCCGTACTTTTACTCTCCGGCCTTTTTATTTCGTTACAATTTGCTTGCGCTGTAAATGCTCAGGGTGCAGATAGTTCAAAAGTGGTCAAGGTAGAAATCTCCAAAGACCCATCCACCACCGCTGAAGAAAAATTCGTCGTAATAACTCTTTCTGTAGAACCAGGGTATCACCTTTATGCGAACCCGGTGGTAAACCCCGATTTGGCATCCGTACAAACCAGCGTCGGAATCAAATCCGAAGGCAAATCGATCGCTGCCAAAGTAGATTACCCCGCAGGTAAACTCGTGAAGGATGATGTTGTAGGCGATTACTCAACTTACGAAGGAACCGTAAAAATCAAATTACGAGTTGCAGTTCCAAGGAATCAAACCAGCCCTCTGGAAATTGTCGTAAAGTACCAAGCTTGCTCTAAAAAATCCTGCCTCTCCCCCGCTGTAGCTACTCTGCAACTTCCCTAATTAAAAATTGGACATATCATGAATTTGCGAAATGCCTGCGCATTGGTTGCGTTTTTGTTTTTACTTCACCCTGCATTGGGTGAAGTAAAAGGCAAACCCAATCGGCTTGCAAAAGAAGCAAGCCCCTACCTCAGGCAACACGCACACAACCCAGTCGATTGGTACCCTTGGGGCGAAGAAGCTTTCAAGAAAGCCAAAGCCGAAAAAAAACTCGTCTTCCTTTCCATTGGTTACAGTGCTTGCCACTGGTGCCATGTCATGGAAAAAGAATCCTTTTCAAACGCGGTTATCGCAAAAATTCTGAACGACAATTTTGTCTGTATCAAAGTTGATCGAGAAGAAAGGCCGGATATCGATCATGCCTATTTAACTTCACTGAATGTATTGGGGCAAAGAGGTGGTTGGCCTTTATCGATGTTTCTTTTGCCTGATGCAAAGCCTTTTTTTGGAGGAACCTACTGGCCTGCTTTCGACAAAGAAGTGCAAGGCCAGAACATGCGCGGCTTTAAATCCGTGCTAGAAGGCATTCTTAATGTTTACAAAACCGAACAGAAAAATGTTGAGGAACAAGCAGAGAAATTGGCCACTTCAACTCGAAGGGTTTTGCTTGGAGAAACCGTGGGGTTGGCTCTTATCCCACTCGATAAATCCTTGGTGAATGCCTCTGTTGAAGCTGTTCAGGAAGGCTTTGATCCTAAATATGGTGGGTTTGGTTCACAAGCACGAAACTTCCAAGGGCCGAAATTTCCAACACCTTGCTATCTAAAACTTTTGCAACGCGAACAAGGTAATGACACCACGGGCAACATTAAATCAATCGTTTCATTCACTCTTGATCAAATGGCTTTGGGTGGCATTTTTGATCACCTCGGTGGCGGATTCCATCGCTACACTGTCGAACCTTCTTGGACTATCCCGCACTTTGAAAAAATGCTTTACGACAATGCGCAACTCTGCGAGGCTTATTCTAGAGCGCTTTTCAACAACAAAAATCCACTTTACGAGCAGGCACTTAATTCCACTTGTGCTTTTATCCTACGCGAAATGACATCCCCAGAAGGTGGGTTTTACTCTGCCCTCGATGCGGATAGCGATGGCGAAGAAGGAAAGTTTTATGTTTGGACAGATAAAGAGTTAGCCGAAGTGCTTAAAGAAAAACCCGACCTTGAACTCTTTAAAACCACCTACGCAAGCGTTCCTAATTTCGAAGAGAAATTCTTCATTTTAAGGCGGTCGATGTTGCCTGAGAAACTGGCGCTCAGCCAAAAAACATCCCTCGAAAAATTAGAGGGTTCTCTTGATGCCTCGCGAAAAAAACTTCTCGCCCTTAGAAACAATCGCATCAGGCCTTTTTTAGATACCAAGATTCTAACCGGTTGGAATGGTCAGATGATCGCCGGCCTTGCAATGGCTTCCAAAGCTCTTAATGAACCTTCTTACTTAAAAGCTGCAGAGAAGGCTTCTGATTTTATTTTGAACAACCTACAACAGGCGGATGGCAGATTGATGCGAAGTTTTGGAGCGGTTCCCGGGGAAAAGGCACAGGCTAAAATCCTAGCTTATCTCGATGATTACGCTTATCTAATTCATGGGTTGCTAACCCTATACGAAATCAATGGAAACAAAAAGCGCCTCGCCCAAGCTGTCGAATTGAACGAAAAAATGATTAAGCATCATGGTAAAGAAGGGACGGGCCCATTCTTTCAAACTTCGGAAGAGCACGAAAAACTTTTCGCCCGCTCTATTGATCAATATGATGGCGCACAACCATCCGCCAATAGTATTGCATTAAGCAACATGGTGAAATTATCAAAGTACACACAAGACACAAAGCACATAAAAGTGGCAGAAGACTCATTTAAAGGCTTGGTAATGCGTTTAAAAATGCAGCCTTCATCTTCCACTGCGTTAGCCACAGCCTTGGCCGAGTTTCTTGAAGCACAGCCAAAAAAGTAATTTCATTACGAAGCAGGAAAGTTATTCAGTTCCAGAAATTCTTTTTTCCAATGATAGTGGTCTAATAGGCCAATTGGGTTTCGATTTAAAATAAAATAAGCAACATAGAGTGCTTCAATGGAGGCCAAGCCGTTTTCAGGATCGGTTCCAAACTTCGAGGTCCTTGGGTAAGCTGTTTTATATTGGCTCAAGGATCTTGGGGGAATCGACTCAAAACTTCTTTCCATATTACCCGCATTTCGCCAACTCCCATCTATTAATAATATACCTTTGTCATCGTCTGCTAGGGAAAGTGGGGGGCCCTCCGCAGAAAGACGAATATAATTGGGTAAAGTTAAAGTTTTTTTAAAAGGATAATTCAACAAGATAATGCCAGGCTTTCCCTTTAGCGGTATCACCGAACATTTCTTGGATTTTTCCTTTACGCTACGAATTATTACGGTGTCGGGAAATACTTCCATCGGCCTTAATCCTATGATTTAAATTTGGTCCTTAATCGTCGAAAGCCTAACATACTGATTAGTATAGAAGATCTCTAAATCAAGAAAGGTGAATCATGAAAGTAGAATTACGCTATTGCTCCAAGTGAAACTATGAGCCTCAGGCTGTCAGTTTGACAGCAAAATTACTGGAACATTTCAAAATGCAGGTTCTCGAAATGAAATTAATTCCATCAAGTGGTGGCTGTTTTGAGTTGACCGCAAATGGAAAGCTGCTTTACTCAAAACTATCTGAAGGGAAGTTCCCTAATGAAGAGTTGATGTTAAAACAATTAGAAGTGCTGATTGCTGAAGTTAAATAAGGAGAGGCATGTTTAGTTTTTTTGGTAGGAAGAAAAGATTAACCGACTACGCATCCTGTGCTGGCTGAGCGGGAAAACTTTCGCCGGGGGGGATTTCGCAGGTTCTGCAAAATGTGCCCCGATCTAAGGACCCGAATTTGCTGGTGGGTACTGAAACTCACGATGACGCAGGCGTTTTCAAGTTAACAGATGAAATCGCTTTGGTCCAAACCGTGGATTTCTTCCCCCCTGTGGTCGATGATCCGTACCTATATGGCCAAATTGCAGCTGCCAATGCCCTTTCTGATGTTTATGCCATGGGAGGCATTCCTAAAACGGCTTTAAACCTAGTTGCCTACCCCGATGATGAAGATCCACAATTAACTTGGTTGGGAAAAATCTTAGAGGGTGGGGCCGAAAGATGCATGGCCGCTGGGGCTGTCATAGTAGGTGGCCACACCATCCGAGACAAAGAAATAAAATTCGGGCTTTCCGTCACAGGAATTGTTCATCCAAGTAAAGTGTTTACCAATGCTGGGGCCAAGCCTGGGGATAGACTAGTTCTTACCAAGCCTTTAGGTACTGGCTTTGTAACCACTGCACACAAAGCAAACGCCTGCCCGGAAACTCTTTTTAAGGCTGCATGCTTAAGCATGGTTCAACTAAATAAAGTGGGTGCGGATGCACTGCAGAATCTACACCCGCACGGTATGACCGATATCACTGGCTATGGTTTTGCAGGCCATGCGTTGGAAATGGCACTGGGAAGTAACACCACGCTTGTTTTTGAATTACAAAAACTCCCTCGCTTCAGTGGGATTGAAACCCTGATTTCAAAACGTTTTTTCACGCGTGCAAGCAAAACCAATCGAGAATATATTTCCCCTCACCTCAGAATTGAAGGAAATCCTGATACTGTTTCCATGGAGCTGGCTTTGGATGCCCAAACCTCGGGTGGGTTGCTGGTTAGCCTGCCTAAAGAAGAGGTGCCTTTATTTATAAAAGCAGCTTTGGCTAACGGGGCGATTTGTGCGGTGGAAGTTGGTGAAGTTCAGGCTAAAGGATCGCATCACCTAGTTTTTAAGCCTTAATTTGAAGGTGTTCCCTTAAGCCTTTTCAACACAGTTGCCGCTGTTTCTCGCATTTCTTTTGCAGTATCCTTGGTTAGGCTTTCCACCTTTTTCACAACTTCATCATCTGAAAGTTCGGGCCCCCAACGGCCCAAGGTTTCGACAGCAGCAAGCCTTACTTCCAGTGCAGAATCATTCACACAGGCAAGCACTGCAGCCTGCACCACTTTAAAATCTTTTTGCAACTTTGCCCCAATGTTTCCTAAACAATGCAAGATTATAGACCTAACTGCAGCATCACGGTCTTTAAGTGCAGTCACCATTGATTTCCAAGCGGGATAGGAAAAACTTTCCTGACTATCAAGCGCGATTGACACTGCAATTTTCAAGTCTTTCGGAGTGCCTTCTTCTATTAAGAGCAATCCCAATTTTTCTGCAATTCGCCCCCCCGCCTCGCCCCCTATCATCGAAATTGCATTGGCAGCGGGAAGCCTCAACTCCAATGGCATTTTTGCATCTTGAACCGTTTGCAAAAGCACGGGAATCGATTCCAGATCTTTCAAATTGCCTAAAGCTAGAAACGCAAACGATTTTGATATGATGTCAGCAGTTGCATCAGAAGCCAGAATTCGCAAATCAGGTGCTGCCCCCTTGGCTTCGGGCCCTAATCTTCGCAGCGCATCCGCAGCAGCAACCCTTAAACCAGTGTCTTTTTGTTTAATAGCTAAAATCAATGCTGGAATTGCAGGCGCTGATTCTGGAACAATTTTACCAAGTGATGACGCTGCAATTTCCTTTACTCTTATCGATTTATCTTTT
Source organism: Gemmataceae bacterium (assembly GCA_044337875.1). Lineage (GTDB taxonomy): Bacteria > Planctomycetota > Planctomycetia > Gemmatales > Gemmataceae > UBA969. Next base: position 110,994 of record JBIIMS010000011.1, on the reverse strand, counting down.
TCAAGTGCTTCTTTCAGGGCTTCTGCTGCGTACTGCCTAGACGACGATGATTTGGCTTTTTCCGCCATCTTTAATGCCACCCGGGTCATCGATAACGCTGAAGTTTCTCGCAACTTCTCTTCGGGATCATTTTTTAAAACCAACATTATTGCAGGAAGAATTCTATTATCCAAAGAGTTTGCCATCAATTCCAAGGCAATCAGCCCTGCCCTTCTTGATCGTGCTGATTTTTCTTTTTCGGCCTCAGAAAGCTTTTCGTAGCCGGGATCAACCTTTAAAAGAGCTTCCCATTCGGAAAGTTTTTTGCCCTGAAATACAGGCTCTTCTTGAAAAGCCAAGATGGGATTGCAAAGCATTGCAAAGGCAAGCAGCATAAACATAGGAATTATCACTTTGAATCGCTTGGGAACTGACATAATTCATCTCCCGATATAAAGGCCTTTGGAAACCTTCTTGGCGGATCTCTTTCACTTCCTGCACTCTATCATAACTATATGCTTGACTTAACCATAGTTTCTAAATAAGAATTGATGTCGGATACTCTTTTTAGAGTATCATTGCCCGAGACAGGCGTCTTGGGCTTTTTTCTTGTGTGTGTTTTTTTCATGGGGCAATCCCTTTCCTTTTTAAGATATGGTGAACTAGTATGCCTTGCACCTGTGTTGTTGGACTTCAATGGGGTGATGAGGCCAAGGGTAAAGTCGTTGATGTCCTTACCGATCATCACGATATCGTGGTCCGTTATAATGGCGGCCCCAACGCTGGCCATACCGTTATGACCGGGAATAAAACATTCAAGCTTTCGATTCTACCCACCGGAGTCATTCGCCCCGAGGTGATATCGATCATAGGCAATGGCGTGGTCATCAATCCCACAAGGCTCCGTGAAGAAATTTCACAACTTCTTAAAAACGACATTGATATTGGCAAGAGGTTGGTGATCAGCGATCGGGCTCATGTGATTTTCCCCTACCACGTTGAACAGGAAAAAATTACTGAATCAAAGCAGGGCCAAGGCATCGGAACCACTGGAAGAGGCATTGGGCCTTGTTACCAAGATAAAGTTGGGAGAGTACACGCAATTCGAACAGGCGAACTCACTCAGCATGCCCATTTAAAAGAACGCCTTGATTCTGTTGTTGATTTCAAAAACAAGCTGCTACGTGGATTCAATCATGATGCGGTTCAGTTTGATGCTGCAAAGCTTGCTGATGAATTTCATGAGCATGGTCAGTTTTTGAAACCACATCTCACCAACACTGTCACATTGCTTCATCAAGAATTCAAAGCTGGCAAAAACATTTTGTTTGAAGGGGCCCAAGGCAGCCTCCTCGATGTTGATCATGGAAGTTTCCCCTTTGTGACCAGTTCTAACAGTATCACTGCTGGTATTGGTTCGGGTTCAGGCTTGCCTTCCAGATACGTAACCAAAGTTATTGGTATCCTTAAAGCCTACACCACTCGCGTTGGTAAAGGCCCCTTCCCCACCGAACTTGATGACGGCCCTGATGGTTTAGGCGAACGAATCCGAAAAATCGGCAAGGAATTTGGCACCGTAACAGGAAGGCCCAGACGCTGTGGTTGGTTCGATGCTGTTGCTGCGAGGCATTCCTCCATGATCAATGGGGTGGATGAAATTTGCGTCATGCTTTTGGATGTACTTGCTGGGTTTTCAGAATTGAAAATCGCAACTGCATACGAACTTGATGGCGAACGCATCACCTATTTCCCAACGGATGCTAGAGAGCTTGAGCGTTGCAAACCTATTTATGAGACTCTACAAGGTTGGAATGAACCATTGACTACTGCCTCAAAGCTTTCGGATTTACCTTCCGCTGCAAGAAAATATGCTGATAGAATTGGTGATATTCTTGAGCTTCCTGTTAAGCTAATATCTGTGGGCCCAGAAAGATCTCAGACGATTTTCACCGGTCGGGTATAAAACGACCAAAGTTGCGGGAGTGCCTTATTTGACTAGGTCTCAGACTATTCAGAAAACTTCTAACATGGATTCCCCTTTGGGAGAGTTCGATCCGTCTAGGCTACCCGCACATATAGCAATCATCATGGACGGTAATGGCCGATGGGCCAAGCTTAAGGGATTACCACGGGTTGAAGGCCATGCCCAAGGCATGCAAACGGTCAGAAGCATTGTTGAAGAATGCTCCCGCATTGGCATACACCAACTCACCCTTTTTTGTTTCAGCAGTGAGAACTGGAAAAGGCCTCAGCCTGAACTTGATTTCCTCATGCAACTTCTTGAATGCTATTTGGTCCAAGAAAGGCCCCTTCTTCTTGAAAAGAATATCCGATTCAGCACCATCGGCAGAAAAGAAATGCTGCCTAGTTCTGTTCAGCATGAAATTGATGAAACGATTAGAGTTTGCAGGGATAACACTGGGATGGGGTTATGCTTGGCGATCAATTACGGGGGCAGACAAGAAATCGTTGATGCTGTCCAAAAGATCGCATCACTTATCAAAGATGGTTCCATTTCCGTCAATAGCATTGATGAATCAGTAATTTCTTCTTCGCTAAACACTAGCGGTATGCCCGATCCAGATCTCCTCATTCGCACTGCGGGCGAAATGCGAGTCAGTAATTTTTTACTCTGGCAGATATCTTATGCAGAGATATGGGTCACTGAAAAGCCCTGGCCCGACTTCGATATTGCAACCTTGCACGCCTCCTTGAGTGATTATTCCAAACGGGAAAGGCGCTTCGGAGGCCTCAAAAGTTAATGCGATTCCTAGCATTTTCTATTAAACTTGAATCTCATTTTTCTGGTATCAAGATACCATGAAGAAAAGAATTATCGTTGGTATTTTGCTTGTTGGGGCGATGTCTAGCGCTTTGGTGGCTGACCTTTTTCTTGCGCCTTGGTATCCTTTTTTAATGCTCATTTGTGTTAGCAGTGGATTTTTAGCTACCAAAGAATTACTTGAACTCTTCAAAAGCCATGATCTCACCCCCAGTAAAAATCTTCTCATGCTGGCAGTTTCTGCAATTCTTATTTCAAACTGGATCCCGCACTCTAATTTGCTTTCTTCTGCGTATCATTCTTGGCAGATAACCGGGGGCATTGCAATTGCGTTTTACTTTCTTCTTATCTTGATAGAAATGTTTAAATTCCGCTCCCCTGGCGTTAGTACCAATAATCTTTCTCTCTCTGCTTTTATTATTGTTTATCTAGGCCTTTTACCTAGCTTCTTAATCCAACTCCGATGGATAGGATCTGAGATTAGCCCGTACATAGGTCTTTATTGCCTAGGCATTACCATCACTGTAACCAAGAGTTGCGATATTGGAGCTTACTTCACTGGAAAGCTTTTCGGCAGGCATCTAATGACCCCCTTACTAAGCCCCAAGAAGACATGGGAAGGTTTTGTTGGTGGCATTTTATTCTCTGCTGGCATCTCTTTATTATGGACTAAAATTTTCCCAAATACCCCTCTTTGCTGTACCCTTGCATCTATTGCTTTTGGCGTTATCATTGGTTTAGGTGGGGTTTTTGCTGACCTTGTCGAGAGCCTTATTAAACGCGATCTCAGCACCAAAGACGCTTCCCAAGTAATTCCAGGCTTTGGCGGCATTCTTGACCTACTCGATTCTCTTTTATTAATCGGGCCGATTGCCTGGCTTTTTTTCCTTTATTAAATTAGGAACTCTGAATGATAGACTTAGCCATCCCTCTTGATAGCAGAGAAGAATCCGTTCTCCTTTCCGGCAATAGGGATCAATTCCTGAAAGAAATCAGACAGGCCTTGGATATGCAAGTCTTAGGTCGGGGCGATCAACTTCTTTTCAAAGGCACTCAGGAACAAATCGATCAGGCTTCAAGAATTATTTCTCGCATGCGCGAAAGCCTCAGGCATGAGGGAAATCTTTCTTTGGAAGAAGTCCGGACCATCATCGAAGTGGTTCATTCCGGGGGCGACAGAATCAGCCCTGCGCATAACTCCGAAAAACTCCCCGATTCTGTAGGCAAATTCCTCCGCCCCAGAACCGATGGGCAAGCCATTTATGTCAAAGCCATGCTTGACAATGATCTAACGGTTTGCGTTGGACCTGCTGGCACAGGCAAAACTTGGCTCGCAGTTGCAATGGCAGTCAGCAATTTACGACAAGGTTTGATCAAAAAAATTGTTCTTGTCAGGCCTGCTGTCGAAGCAGGTGAACGACTTGGATTTCTACCAGGCGATATTGCAGCTAAAGTCAATCCGTATCTGCGCCCCCTTTTCGATGCACTTAATGACATGATGGACCCCGATCAAGTTAAACGATATCTCGAAAACGATATCATCGAAATCGCACCTCTTGCTTACATGCGCGGGCGAACCCTCAACCAAGCTGTCATCATCATGGATGAAGCCCAAAATACCACCGTTTCTCAAATGAAAATGTTTCTTACGCGAATGGGTTACGGCTCAAAAGTTATCGTCACCGGAGATATAACCCAGGTCGATTTACCCCCTCATACTAAAAGCGGATTAACAGATGCCTTGAACCGTTTGAAAAATATTGATAGAATTAAAATTATACATTTAGGCGAAGCGGATATAGTTCGAAACCCTCTTGTTCAGAAAATCCTGAATGCATATGAAGAGGATAAACGAAAGCATGATGGCGAATAGTGTAGACCTATCACAGAGTTTCTTAATCAACCTGAAAGCATGATGCTCCAAGAACCGACCCAAAATAATCAGGATTCACCAACGATCAAAGGAAATTCATTACCGCCTTTGCTTTTTGATTCATTTAAGACCATTGCCCTTGACGACCTTGACAAAATGAAATTGCTTGGCCGGTTTGACTCAAAGTTTGTTTTCCACCGTTCCAAACTTGAATCAATTATTAGCCAAATGGCTTCCGACTACCATGTCCTGAAAATCAAAAACCAGACTGTTTTTCATTACGAAAGTACGTATCTCGACACGGATGATTTCAAGCTTTACTTGATGCACCATAATGGCAAACCCGAAAGAATCAAAGTTCGCTGGCGCAAGTACACCGACATCCAAAAAGTTTTCTTTGAAGTAAAGTGCAAAACCTCCAGAAAGAAAACGGAAAAGATTCGTACCGAAGAACCCGCTGTTCTATCTGAATTAACTCAAGCACAGAGTGAACTCATTGCATCTCTTGGTTACCAAGATTATTGCCTAAAACCAAAAATCACCATTTCCTATGATCGCATCACCATGGTATCCAAGTCTGAAAATATCAAAGTAACAATGGACATGAATATTAGATTTGAAAATATGGTTGAGGCTAAAGATCTTCCAAACCTTGTTGTTGCAGAAGTTAAAAGCAGGCGCGTTACTCCAAAATGCCTATTTATTGAAGCCATCAAAAAACTTGGAATCAGGCAAGGCTCATTTAGCAAGTATGCAACAGGCACCGCAATCCTTGAATTGGTCAAACACAACGCCTTTAAGCCTGAACTCCTATTAATTAAAAAAATAAGCAAGGAAACAAATGGATTTTGAAGAACCCATACTTAGTGCCAACGTCTATTTCGGGGGATCCCGTTTAGCAGAATTCGGATTCCGTTTCGCACTGAACGCACTTGTAATTTTTCTGCTCGTCAGAATCATTTATTACCCTAGACATAGGAACAAAGATTTTCTTTTTTCTTTCTTCCTTTTCAACATCATCAACTTCATAATCTGCTACCTTCTGAGTAGCGCAACCATCAAGATAGGCTTTGCATTCGGCTTATTTGCGATTTTCTCCATCATCCGCTATCGTTCAGTTTCTGTTCCCATCAGGGAAATGGCTTACCTTCTCACAAGCGTCACTATCGGAATATTAAATGCTCTTTCCAGTTTAGACACAGGATTACCTGAACTGCTTATTTCGAATGGTGTATTGCTGCTTTTAACTTTTGTGTTAGATCTCAAGGTAACACTGCCTCACGAAAACAGCCAGATGGTCATTTATGAAAAAATTGAATTGATCAAGCCTGAGAACCGGAACCAATTGATTGAAGATTTAAAACTAAGGACAGGACTTCCAATCCACCGAATTGAAATAGGCAGGATCGATTTGATGCGCGACAGCGCTAAGATTCGGATATTCTACCTTTCCCAGGAAAGCCAGTCCTCCTCCTTCGATTCCGATGGGGATGATGATTAACAATTTGGATCATTGTTTTTTAAAAAAGAATTAGCAGTAAAAAAACTGCGAGCATATTCGCTGTTCTACTAATGCCTAATTAAGCATTAGAATTAAATCTATTTCGTCTCCAAAGCTGGAACTTTTTTAGGTGCAAAGAAAGAATAGATCACAGGAAGAATAAAAAGGGTTAGTGCGCTGCTACTTATTACGCCACCAATCACAACACTTGCTAGGGGCTTTTGAACCTCTGCACCTACCCCATCGCTAAAAGCCATTGGAATAAAGCCAAATCCTGCAACTAATGCAGTCATAAGCACTGCTCGAAGGCGGGTAACACCAGCGTTTTCAATAGCCAGCAAAAGGGCCATCCCTTCCGCCCTTAGCTGCCTGATAAAAGTAACCAGCAGCATACCATTAAGGACCCCAAGCCCAAAAAGAGCGATAAATCCAACTGCAGCGGATATAGAAAAAGGCATCTGCCTAAACCAAAGTGCTGCAACGCCTCCTATGCAAGCCAGGGGCACTGATGTAAAAACAATCAGGGTATCAGTCATATTTCTATAGGTGAGATAAAGAAGAAAGATAATCATTAAGAGTGAAATGGGAACGATTACTGCAAGTCTGGACTTAGCAGCAGCAAGTTGTTCGAATTGCCCGCCCCATTCGACCCGATATCTACTTGTGGGAAAACTCACCTTGGTTTTGATTTGCTTCTGGGCTTCATTAACGAAACTTCCGACATCACGGTTTCGAACATTGCACTGAATGGTTATTCTGCGCTGCCCCCACTCTCTAGATATTCTTGAAGGTCCGCGAATTTCTTGGATGTCTGCAATTCCTGAAAGAGGAATTTTTTCACCACTCGCACTCGTTATGATTAGTGCCCCCACAGCTTCTGGTCTAGATCTAAGATTATCAGGGAACTTTGCAACCAAAGGAAACCGTTGTTCCCCTTCGAGAATTTCGCCCAAAGGCTGACTGCCCAAAGTTTCGATATGTTGCAGCACATTTTTTGCAGCAAGACCATGAGTCGCAAGTTGCTCCTGCTTCAACTTAATCTGCAACACAGGTTGCCCGCTCACGGGCTCTACAAGTATATCTTCAGCACCTTGGATGTTTTTTAATATTTGTTCAACCTGTTCTGCCTTCTTCTTTAACACCTCGAAATCATCACCAAATATTTTAACAGCAACATCCGCACGAACTCCGGAAATCATTTCATTCACCCGCTGCTCAATGGGCTGGGTAAATGAATATTCCTGGCCAATCAAGGGCTTCATTAATTCATCAACTAACCCTACTAGTTCTTCCTGTGTCTTGGCTTTGGTCCATTTCTCTCGGGGATTGAGTGTAATAAAAAAATCGGTTTCTTCCGGGCCCATCGGGTCGGTTGCAACTTCGGGCGAACCCAGTCTGCTCCAAACCCTTTTCAATTCATCAGGGAAGGCTGCAAGAACCATTTTTTCCAACTTGGTGTTGTAACGCACTGCTTCTTGGATACTTGTGCCAACGGGCCTAAAAATATTAATTACAATCGCGCCCTCCGAAAGTTTCGGAATAAACTCCGATCCAAGCGATCTGGCCATCATTACTGCCACCAAACTTACACACACCACAATTAGAATTGCAGCAATGCGGAATCTCAAAACCAACTTCAATAATGGCCTATAGATCCAAACCGCAATCCGCACAACAATAGGGTCCGAATGGCTCATTTTCTTGGGCAAAAGTAGCGAGGCAAGTGCGGGGATAAGAGTGAGCGACAAAATCAAGGAGCCAACAAGCGCAAAAACAACTGTGAGGGCCATTGGCCTGAACAACTTTCCTTCAACGCCCTCGAGTGTCAAAATTGGAAGATAAACAATGATAATAATTAGCTCACCAAAAAGGGTGGGCATTCGCACTTCCATCGCAGCTTCGTAAATAAGTTCGAGTCGGTTGCGTTTTTCTGCGCCCTCCTCGCCCATCCTGCTCATAAGGTGCTCTACCAAAACCACAGAACTATCTACGACCATCCCAAAATCGATTGCACCCAAGCTTAATAAACTGCCTGCGATCCCAAACGCCATCATTCCATTGAATGCAAAAAACATAGAGAACGGGATTGCAGTTGCAACAACAATTCCCGCCCTCAGGTTCCCCAAAAAAATGAAAAGAATGGCAATTACCAGAAGGCCACCTTCAAACAAATTCCCTCTTACCGTACCGATCACTTTGTCCACCAACTCGGTGCGGTCATAAGCAATATCCATTTTGATATCTTTGGGAAGGCTGGCCTTAATTGTTTCATATTTATCTTTAAGACGGTGGGTAACAGCATTGCTGCTTTCCCCGATCAGCATGAAACCCAATCCCATTACGCTTTCACCTTTTCCCATGTAACTAATCGCACCCAACCTACTCTCATTTCCAACCATTACTACAGCAACGTCAGAAACATGTATCGGGATGTCTTTCTTGATACCCACCACGATATTGCGTATTTCATCCAAGGTTGTAGTTCGAGCAATTCCCTGAATGATCAGAGTTTCCGTACCCCGGTTAATGTTGCTTCCCCCAGCATTCATGTTGGTGGCCTTGATGGCGTCAACCACTTGCTCAAAAGAAATGTCGTAAGTAATCAGCCTATCAGGATCAATGCGTATCTGGTATTGTTTTTTTTCGCCACCCCACGCGTTGATTTCTGCAACTCCAGGGACTTTCCGGAGGCTGGGCTTTACTACCCAATCAAAAAAAGTTCGCACATCTGTCAAGCTTGTTTCAGGGGAAGCAGGCTGCACCATAAAATGAAGAACTTCGCCCAAACCAGTAGCGACTGGGCCAAGGGTTGGTTTTACCACCCCTACGGGTAAGACTGCATTATTAATACGTTCGGTAACTTGCTGACGGGCAAAATAGATGTTTGTTCCATCTTCAAAGGTTACGGTCACCTGGGATAATCCAAATTTCGATAATGATCTCAATTGATTAAGTTTGGGCATTCCATTGATTTCCTGTTCAATGGGAAAGGTCACCTGCCTTTCAACTTCTTCAGCAGCAAGGCCTATTGCATAGGTGTTGATTTGCACTTGTACGGGGGTGGTATCAGGAAAAGCATCGATAGTCAGCGAGGGTAGCATCCAAAGCGAAAAAGCTGCAAACACCAGCATCCCCAAGACAACGAAAAATCGGTATTTAAGCGAAAGTTTAAGAATTGCATCAATCATTATTTTTCGCCTGCTTTAATTGAATTACTGCACTTCTAATTTTGTGAGGAGTTCTGCGCGCAACATGTTCGAACCAGTAAAGACAACCTTTTCGCCCGCTAAAAGTCCTTTGGTGATTTGCATTTTATCACCATTGCGGATTCCAAGTTCCACCGCTTTTGCCTGAAACGAAAGATCATCCAATCGGACAAAAACAAAAGGTTTATTACTCATGTATTGAATACAGGAATCCGGAACAATTATAGCTTTCGCTTGCTTCCCTACTTGAATTTCACCTTTCCCAAAAGTATTTGGGCGTACCTTGCCATCAGGGTTGGCAAAAGAAGCACGCACCTTAACCGTGTGGGTTTTATCATCAAGCTCGGGTGAGACCCAGTCAATTTTTCCCGTGATGATCTGGTCTTCAACAAGTTCCGCCTTGAATCGAAAGTCTTGACCAACCTTCACTAACTGAACCGCTTCCAAGGGAAGATTAAAAATCAGGACAAGTTTGGAAGCATCTGCCAGGATGCACTGGGCATCTGTTAGTCCAACATTTTCACCAATGCCTTTAATCACGGAGATAATTTGGCCATCGAAAGGGGCTTTTAGTGGAAGCAGATTTGCAGAGAGCGAACCTTTGTACTCCTTAATAACGGATTCTGGGATACCGATTTCGCAAATCTTTTTAAAGATATCTGCATCAGAAAGGTTTTTATAATCCGCTGTTTCAATAGCAAATCCAAAATTGATGAGTGCCTGTAAATCAGCAAGCAGCTTGATTTCGATTTCCCTGAACACCATTTCCAATTCTCGAATCTGCCTTTCCGGAATGACTGCCGCTGCTAACTGGCCCCGTTCCATCGATTTTTTCCGATTATCCTTCAACACCAGCGATTGCATAAAATCTGTTTTGGCTTTGCCTACATCGGGAGAATCAATCAGCGCTATTATTTCGCCTTTCAAAACTTTATCGCCCTGCTTTTTCAAAATCCGAGAAACCACACCGGGAGCCTTAGAACTGATGCTACCCTTTCTGAGCGAATCAAATTCAATATATCCTGTTCCAGAAATGGTTTGAATAAGCGCTTGAGATTCAATCGTAAGAAAGTCCAACTCGGAAAGATCCAATACTTCTTTGCTTGGCGCGGTAAGAGTTGCTTTTTCATAAGGGTTTGTCTTATCTACCCCACCCTCCACCTTCCAAAGAGAAGTATCAGCTTCTTTTGATTCTTCCTGACTTTTGCCTTCTGACTCCCCGCTGCCCGGAAATTTAAATGTCCATTCGGTGCTGGCTCCCCAATATCCAATACCCAACAACCCAGCACTTACCAACAAGGTGGGAATTGATTCGGCAAGAAAATAAATTACTTCCAGTACTTTGTTTTTTTTGACTACTATGCCAGGTTCCATGATTTACATCCGTTTGGAGATCGCTTTAATTTCCTCTTCAAGTTAAGATGATACCTCTTTATCACATATTAATAAACACGGGCTTGCTATTTTAATGGGGGGAGTTCAAGGAATGCTTATCCCGGAACTTATAAGGAAAAAGAGGGAAGGATTTGCTCTTTCGGAATCTGAACTTCAAAGCTTTGTCTCCGGGGCAGCTACGGGTGCATGGCCCGAATATCAGTTATCTGCAATGTTAATGGCCATTTTTTTCGAAGGCATGACAACCCGCGAAACCTCGAATCTTACCCAACTCATGGCTTCATCCGGAAAAATTCTTTCCTGGGGTGATCTCCCTGGCCCCGTGATCGACAAACACAGCACCGGGGGCGTCGGCGACAAAACCTCCATCATTCTTGGGCCACTGGCTGCAGCATGTGGCGTTTATGTTCCCATGATTTCGGGGCGCGGACTTGGCCATACAGGGGGCACGCTAGACAAACTCGAGTCGATCCCGGGGTTTAATGTTCATCTGGATCTTAACTCCTTCGATAAAATATTGCGCACTCTTGGGATTGCAATGATTGGTCAGACCAGCGAAATCGCACCCGCAGATCGCATTCTTTATTCTCTTCGTGATGTTACTGCAACGGTTGAATCCATCCCCCTGATTACCGCATCCATCCTTAGCAAAAAAATTGCTGAAGGTATTCAAGGGCTTATCATGGATGTTAAAACAGGCATGGGAGCCTTCATGCCTGAACTCGATAAGGCAAGAAAATTAGCAAAGTCAATTGTTAACACTGCTCGCAAGTCTGGCATCCAATGCCAGGCGATTATCACTAATATGGATTCTCCTCTGGGTTACAAAATTGGAAATGCACTAGAAATACAGGAGTGCATTGAAATTCTAAAAGGAAAGGGCCCAGCAGACACCATTGAGCTTTCAGTTTATCTTGCTGCGAGGATGGTGCAAATGGGGGGTATCCGGCCTGACATTCATCAGGCAACTGAATTAGTGCGAAATAAACTTGCTTCAGGCGAGGGGCTTGCAAAATTTGAAGCCCTGATTCAAGCTCAAGGAGGCGATCCTAGAGTCATCGACAATCCCAATCTTCTTGAAATCTCTTCTCAAACATTCGAGGTAAAAGCTTCCGAATCTGGTTGGCTTAATGCCATCGATGCCAGCAAACTGGGTTGGGCTGCATGCCATCTTGGTGCCGGGCGCGATAAAGCTGAAGCTTCGGTAGACGCAGGTGTTGGAATTATTTTGCATCGCAAGCCTTCCTGTAAAGTGCATAAAGGTGATATCATCATGGAAATCAGGCATAGGAATGACAAAGGATTGGAAAAAGCATCAGACCTATGCCTCCATTCCTTGGTGATTGATGAGCTACCACAAAAAGAAAATGGGTTGATACTTGAAGAAATCCTTTAGTGCATGTTATTAATAAACTTACAAGATTTAGAGAAACCCATGAAACCACCCGAAGAATTACTATCAGCAGCGATATATGCCAGACAAAAGGCATATGTTCCTTATTCCGGGTTTAAGGTTGGTGCAGCTTTGCGAGGTTCTGCTGGTGAAATATTTTCCGGGTGCAATGTTGAAAATGCTAGCTACGGGCTTACGCTTTGCGCAGAACGAACTACGGTTTGTACTGCAGTTGCTGCTGGGGTTCAAACTTTCACGCAAATGGTGATTGTTGCAGATTCTGAAACACCCTGCCCACCATGTGGTGCTTGCAGGCAATTCCTTTTCGAGTTCGCACCAAACCTTGAACTCTGGGTTGCAAATCTTTCAGGCGAAACGAAATTTCATCGGTTATGCGATTTGCTACCTGAGGCATTCGGGGCAGCATTTATCCAACTACCAAAACCTAAAGCATCGGAGCTATTCTGATGCGTTCAGATACTTCCCAACTTCGCTACCACTTCGATTTCCACTCCGAAAATTTGGACAATAAGCGCACTATCGCTGTTTGGTTGCCTCCGGGTTACAATCCTGATTCAACTTATCCGGTGCTTTATCTGCACGATGGCCAAAACATGTTTGATAAGCGTTATGCAGCTTATGGTGCGATTTGGGAAGCCGATAAAACAGCAGAGCGACTGATCCGGCAGGGCTTTCTTAGGCCACTCATCCTAGTGGGTGTTGATAACAATCTTCAGCGCGAAGAAGAATACACTTTGCAGCGTGATGCAAGAGAGAAGCGTGGTGGTAATGCCAGAAATTACGGAAAGTTCCTGACCGAAGAACTCAAACCTTTCATTGATTCGCACTATCAAACCAAAGCGGGCCCCGAAAATTGTGGCATCGCAGGTTCATCCCTTGGCGGGCTTGTCTCTCTCACCTTGGCGCTCGATTACCCCGAAGTTTTTGGGCTCTGTGGCGCTATCTCCGCTTCGCTCTGGTGGGCAAACCAAAAATCCCTTTATGATGTTTTAGCTCAGGCTTCCCGATTATCGAACTCCAGAATCTGGTTCGACATGGGCACCGAAGAGGGCAAATATCCGGGCTGCGTTAACCCACCTTTCACTCTCACCCGGTTACTTGCAAGCAGGCTTGAACAAATCGGATTGCTTCCTGGATGGAACTACTATTACCAGGAAATCGTTGGTGGGCAGCATCACGAAAACGATTGGCGTGATCGTTTCGATCGAATCCTGTTATTCCTTTTCGGGAAACCAGAGTCTGCATCAAAAAGCATCTCTTAATATTTTCTCAAGATCTTCTACCGAAGTTGTTCTCGGGTTCACTCTTAAAATCCTTTGTATCGAATGCGATTTGACAGCGAATTCGTGCAACTGATTTTCTTTTACGCCTATCTGCCTGAGTTTCCCTGGGATGCCTATTTCACTTCGCAACTTTTCCACTGCTTCTACAGCTTTATTTGCAGCAGCATCTTCATCCAGTCCCTGCGTGCTTTCACCTAGCCAGTTTGCAATCAATTCAAATTCTTTTTTTCTTTCAGGCAGGTTAAACTTCATCACATAAGGAAGCAGCAAACCATTGCCTTCGCCATGCGAACAATGCACCGCACCGCCAATGGGGTATTCCAATGCATGAACCGCAGCAACGCCCACATTCGAGAACGCCAAACCACCCAGAGTTGCAGCCAAAGCCATGCCTTCTCTAGCTTCGAGATCATTACCATCAAGGACAGCACGCTTAAGAAATTGACCACAAAGCTTGATGGCTTTTTCAGCAACCATATCGCCAAAGAAATGCCTGCCCTGATAGACCGAGCGCTGGCCCGTGGGAAGTGGGAACACCTCATTATCCACTGCGGTGAAGGCTTCAATGGCATGAGTAAGAGCATCGATGCCGCTATCTGCGGTAACTTTTTTCGGGCATGAAACAGACATTTGCGGATCAACAATTGCAATGCGAGGGCGAAGGTAATTGCTAAGCGATCCTAGTTTTAGCTGGGTAGAAGGGTCGGTAAAAACATCTGCACCAGAGACTTCAGATCCGGTACCCGCGGTAGTGGGAACGCAGATTAAAGGAAGTATTGGGCCGGGCAAACGATCATCACCAACATAATCCAGAGGGCTGCCACCATGCGCCAGAACTTTGGCAACAATCTTTGCCATATCCATATTGCTGCCACCGCCAACACCACAAACACCATCCGGGCCAAAAGTTCTGGCAGCTTCGATGGCTTTTAAAACTGCGGGAAGCGTGGGTTCGGGTTCACCGCCATCGAATACCTCTACAACGATGCCTGCATTTTTCAGCGGGTCGATCACCTTCTGAGCAATTCCAAAGTTAAGCAAGGTTTTATCTGTTAGAAGAAAAACACGCTTTAAACCCATGCGTGATGATAGCTCGCCTGCCTCATTTACAGCACCCCAGCCAAACACCAATTCTCCCGCTCCATGAAATCTCCATACAGTTCTCATATTTTCTCCTTTAAAGGCAGGGGTAAAAATGTCATTGTGTTGCTATATTATCTTCAACCCAAGAAGAAAATCATAAAGATCGGACAAATTATCATGAACAATCCAATTCGCATAGGCATCGTCACAGTGTCTGATCGGGCAAGCATAGGAGTTTATCAAGACCTAGGCGGCCCCGCTATAAATAACCTTTTGCACGAAATACTCTCATGCAACTTTGAAACTGTCGCAAAAATAATCCCAGACGAACAACCATTAATCGAATCGACCCTCAAAGAATTATGTGATGTCGAAAAATGCTGTCTAGTAGTTACAACAGGTGGGACTGGGCCCGCAAAAAGAGATGTAACCCCCGAAGCGACAGAAGCAGTTTGCGACAAGATCCTCGATGGGTTTGGCGAACAAATGCGAGCTATCTCGCTTAAAATTGTTCCCACCGCAATTCTTTCTAGGCAAATCGCAGGCATTCGGGGTAGCAGTCTGATCATCAATCTACCCGGAAAACCCTCTGCAATCAGAGATTGCCTGCTAGCGGTTTTCCCTGCGATCCCCTACTGCATTGATTTGATTGATGGGCCTTTTCTTACCACCCACGAAAGCATCGTGGTGGCTTTCCGACCCAAAAAAAAATAGGCCCTCCAATGCACCTCGATCTGAATTGCGATCTCGGCGAAGGCATTGGTAACGACTTCGAGTTATTACCTTTGGTTTCTTCCATCAACATAGCCTGTTGCAGGCATGCGGGCTCACCCGGTCAGGTTTTAGAATTGCTACAACATGCCAAGAACCACAAACTTAACGTAGGGGTTCACCCAGGGTTCAACGACCCGGAAAATTTCGGCCGCTTGGATTCCAACCTTTCTGAACATCAAATATTTGCAGAGTGCCTTTTCCAAGTCGGGGCATTAATCGCACTTGCTGATTTCGCCCATATCAAGCTTTCACACCTAAAGCCTCATGGCGCACTTTATCACCAGGCATCTAAAAGTAAAACGCTTGCAGACAAAATCATATCTATCGCAGAACGCTTTCAACTCGCAATACTTGGGCCGCCTGATTCCGAACTCCAGTATGCATCCAAAGGCAAAGTCCCTTTTATCTCTGAAGGGTTTGCAGACCGACAATACCAAACTAATGGCACGCTGGTACCACGCAACCTTCCCAACGCTTTTATTCACGACCCTATAACAGCAGCTTTACAAGCCCAAAAGCTTGGTCATACTATGGGCATTCAAACGCTTTGCATTCATGGCGACCAACCCGATGCTTTTCATTTCGTACAAAAGTTACGATGCCAACTTGAAAAGCTTGGAATCGAAATCAGGGCATTCTCATGACAATCTCTGTTATTGAATCTGGATTACACACCCTTGTAGTTGATCAGGGAAGATTTGGATCTAGGCATCAGGGGATTCCTTGGGGCGGAACTGCTGATTATCAGTCGTACAACCTTTGCAATTCTATTCTAGGAAACGAAGACAACACGCCTGCTCTGGAATTCAGCCTGGTCGGACCAACTTTAAAAGCAAATAGTGATTTGGCCCTTTCCTACATCGGCCCACCATGCCAACTAGAAATTGATGGTTCAAACTTAAACAACCTAAATACTTTTCCTCTAAAGGCGGGCGAAACGCTCAAGACAGGAAGTTGCACCACCGGGGTTCGTGGCTACCTCGGCGTCAAAGGGGGTATCCATGTTGCGAATATCCTTGGAAGCAATTCCTCATTAGAAACCATCAAAGCTAAAACCAAACTTCTTTGTAAGGAAGGTTGGTGCATGCGATCGCGACTTCCCGAAGAATGGCGTTGGCAAGCACCCAAAGGCCTGATCAGAGTTACACACGGTGCGGAATTTTCTTCCTTAAAAGCATCTGCTTTATTCGACAAAGAATTTCTCGTAGATCAATCCAGCAATCGCATGGGATTACGACTTTCGGGCCCGCCTTTCCCGTCTCTTAAGCACGAAATGCTTTCCGAACCAGTTTGCCCGGGTACTGTCCAAGTTGCTCGCGATGGCCAATTATTGGTGCTAGGGGTGGATGGCCAGACTATTGGCGGATACCCAAGAATTGCGCAGGTAATCAGGGCAGATCTAGATATCCTTGGGCAACTCAGGCCCGGGTCTAAAATCTCTTTCACCCTAGTAACCGAGGCTGATGCGGAAAAGTTCTGGCATGATAAAGTAAAGATTATTTCCACTATTTCGCTACAACTTCGCACCGCAAGCGGACTTTTTTTGTAGGATATCGTTCATAAGATTCCCGCCCGTTTTTTAAGAAAGGTTCTAACAATGGCTAAAGTTCTTATCGCCCCTTCTCCTCTTGATGGCATTGAAGTTGATTTCGTCAAAGTTCTTAAAGATGCTGGCCATGAACTCGTTTACCCAAAAAAAGGCGAGCAACTTTCTGAAAGCGAGTTGATCCATTGGCTTAATGGTGTAACCGCTGTTCTTGCTGGCTCTGAACCTTACAACGAAAAAGTAATCTCAGCTCACCCGCAACTAAGGGTCATCGCCCGGGTCGGTGTGGGATATGATGCGGTAAATTTAAAATCCGCTACCGCCAATAACACCGTGGTCACCATTGCGCCAGGCACTAATCAGGGTTCGGTTGCAGAACATGCGTTCTGCCTGATGCTGGGCCTTGCTAAAAAACTAGTTGTGCAACACAAAGCAATCGAACAAGGTAAATTCCCACGCGGAACAAATCTTCCCCTTCGTGGAAAAACTTTGGGTTTGGCTGGGCTTGGCCGTACGGGTAAAGCTATGGCAACTAGGGGACTGGCATTCGAAATGAAAGTTGTGGCATACGAACCATACCCCGATCTTGAGTTTTGCAAGAAGCATGATATTAAACTTCTGAGTTGGGAAGATCTTTTAAAGCAATCTGATTTCCTATCACTGCATCTGCCCTACAGCAAGGAATCGCATCACATCATCAACAAGAACACCTTAGGAATGATGAAGCCTTCAGCATTCCTGGTTAATACTTCGCGAGGCGGGGTTATTAAAACAGATGATCTCCATGAAGCCTTGAAAGCAAAAAAGATCGCTGGTGCAGGACTTGATGTATTTGAAGAAGAACCACCAGGCAAGCTTGCAATCTTCGAAATGGAAAATTTGGTACTCACGGCACACATGGCCGGGGTGGATGTTCAATCGCGAGACGACATGGCTCTTTCCGCTGCCCATGCAGTGGTTGATATTCTTAATGGCAAATGGCCTGCAGAAAAAGTAGTCAACCCAGATGTAAAGAAATAATTGCTCCGGCAATTATTCAATCAACTACTTGCTTTTGTCTGACACAAAGATGCAACCATCACAACAAAACACGGTGCTGGTTGCATTCTTCGTTTACGCATACTTATTAAGCTGAACTTTGATTAAGATTTTCTGATTTGAAATTTAACGGGGCCCCAGGAACTCTGGCCACAAAAATCCGCCAATTCTTTTGAGCCTGACTTCGCTGTTTCTTCTTTGCCCTCGAAAGGCTCAAACACCCTTCCCGTTCGCATATTCATATCAAATATATATTTTCTCACCGCTTCAAGATCTTTCGAAACGATGGCAGGCAAGATTCCCAACAAGGCATTTCTGGAATTCGCAGAAAGCAATTCGTTATCCTTGGGGGCGTTCATAATTTCTTTAAATGCATTCACTTCCTCTACGCCATGAACGCCGGGCTTTTCGCTATCGTAGTGCAATTCGATCTGCCATTCGCTAGGCCAAGGAAGATTAGAGATTAGAGGGGAAATTTTGTCATCTCTGGTTTTACCACCTTCAACGATCAATCCGCCATGATCAAAACCATAAAGGCCAATCGCAGACCGGTTGCCTCTACCAAAAATCGGGCCGAGTTCTTTTGTGGGCATATCAAAACCGTTGGCAAGCAGCAGAGATTTCCCCAAAGCCAGAGCAAGCTGGGTTCCCGTACCCAAACCCACATGATGAGGAGCTGATTTTTCGACAACAACCTTGCAAGGTTTAAGGGGGATATTGTTCTTTTCGCAATAGGCTTGCAGCTTCAGTGCGCATTCTTCAACCCTTTGCACATGCCCACCTTGATAGCTCCAAGAGTTTGATACTTCTGCAAGAACGGAAATCCCTGGATTAGGAATCATCAATCCTATACCACCAAACCTGCGCACAGGAAGGGTGGGGTTGCCATTTAGGTCATTCCAAAAAGGGATATTATTTGGAGTGAGGTTTAGGAAACCGAAGTGCAATCTACTGCCCGTAGTGACACGAACGACCCCCTGAGAAATACGCTGAAAATCGGAAGCACCTGAAAAGCGCGGAAAAATCGCAGGCGCAAGAGGGTCAAATAGGTGGATAGGCATACTAAGATTCCGGGCCTGACTTATTGGCTTGGTTTCGCACAAACTGTTCGAGGAGTGAAAAAGCAGCAGCTTCTTTTTCTGAGCCCGTCTTTTGTACTAATGTGGATAATTTTGTAAATTCTTTTTCGATTTCTTCGAGGGATAAAAATGCGGTTCGTGATGCTAAAATTGCAGCTTCCAAAACAGCAAACATGGCACGGTTAAAACCAAAAAAATCTCTCTGCCTATGAACTTTCACCACTTCGCATTCCATCCTGACCCGATCCTCGGATGTATCGGCATTAACCACCTTGAATTCGTAGGCCCTGCAACTTTCGTTTAGGATGAAGCCTTTAACCATACTTGCAGGCATGTTTGGGGGTGAATCCATCAAGCCAATAGCGCCCCGGGCAATCAGTGTGACGTCATCGGTCACATGAAAAACCCCTTCGGGATGCTTGAGTAAATTTTGGCAAGTTTGGGAGGTGGAATACGGGCGTAAAAGCAAATGCGACATCGAAGAATCAACCCGGGGGCCCATTGGAGCCACATGGATTCTTCCTTCTTTTCCGATCGTGGTAACTAGACCTTCTAAAATCATTTCTAGAAACCTTAAATTAAAGGTGCACCTTGGATTTATAGCCCATTGTTTTTATAGTGACTTTGGGCATATAAAGCTTCCAACTGCGGAATACCTAATGGTCGAAAACGCTCCTTACCTGCGACATACACATGATAATCTCACCATTGAGGGCTATTCTAGGGCTGCAGTTCAGTCTTATTGGCGGGTTCCGGAATTAAAAATGGGCTTCGATTTGGGAGCCCAACCTTGGGATTTCATGGGCACACCTAGCTGGTGCATTAGCCATACCCATCTCGATCATGTTGCAAGCCTGCCTATTTATGTCGCCCGCAGGCGCATGATGAAAATGGAACCGCCCAATATTTATGTCCCCGCTTATGCGGTAGAAGATTTACGCAAACTTTTGCTGGTTTTTCAACGGCTTGATCGTGGCCGCATGAATTGCAATCTCGTTGGATTGGAAGCGGGCCAGGAATTTGAATTAAGCAGAGATCACGTAGTTACCACTTTTGCAACCACCCACACGATTCCATCGCTGGGATTTATGGTTTGGCAAAGGCGCAACAAGCTAAAAGAAGAATTTCAGGGGTTTTCAGGGGATAAGATTCGTGATTTAAGACTATCGGGCACCCCGGTCACCACCGAAATTCGTACTCCTTTGCTTGCCTACACAGGCGATACCAGCCCCGCAGGATTAGATAATTACCCCCCTGTTTATGAGGCCAAGATTCTCATTACGGAAATGAGTTTCATTCGGTCCAAACATCGCAGAGAAAAAATCCACAAATTCGGACACATGCATCTCGATGATTTTGTCGAACGAGCAACGATGTTTAAAAACGAATTGATCGTGGTTGGGCACCAAAGCACTCGATACCTCCGGAGTGAGATTTTAAGGGTGTCAGAGCGAAAAATACCCCCAGAGCTATTTAGTAAAATGAAAATATGGGTGTAAAAAAGCAAGCAACCATCTCCCGCCAATCATCCCAGACCCCCCAAGATCCATATTCAGTTCAAGGCTAGGGTTGACCTTAGCCCCGTCCTAGGATATTGCTGCCCCCCCAAAGGAAACTTTAGGCACAGGAATGTTCATGGCTATGCTGTTTCGAATGATTTTGATCGTTAGTTATTTGCAAATTGCAAGTGGCTGCACAAATTTTGGCCAAGCCAAGATGCAGCGAGTGCAAATGCCTGTTGCAAATGACAATCGTTCCGTTTCGCTGGATGACGAAAACAAGGACCCGACCAAAGTTCTTGCAATAGCAGAGCTTGTAACAAAAAAAACAGCAGCAGCAAAAATTAAGGACTCCGATTCGCCCAAAGAGCAGAAGTCTTTAAAAGTACACGATCTACCCCCCGCCTTAAAGCTTCTTTCACTTAAATCAGAAAAGGACGCTAAGGATAAATTGGCTGCAAGCAAGGCCCAACCTTTAAGCATTCCGCCACCACCCGAGCCAGAGCCTGAAAAAGAACTCGCCAAGAAAGAAAAGACTGAAGACAAACCAATTGCGAGCAAAGAAATCGAACCTTTTCTATTAATCTCTGAAAAGCCTATTTTCGAAAAGCCAACAGAGGCTAAAGGGCCGACTTTAGAAGCTAAAAAGCCTAATTTAGATGTGGCAAAGGCTCCAGTTGAAGAAAAAGAACCGCCCGAACCCAAACTCATCCCAGAAGTTTTAACTTTGAGCCCAGCGGTTTTGGCCTTCAAGCAAATTCTGGAAAACAAGCCTGAAGACGCAAGCAAAACCTTAAAGAATGGCCCTGCACCCAATCCAGAAATGGTCGAATTCCTTTTAACTGCAGCAGGATTGATTTTAAAAAATGATGTTTTGAATTCAAAAGAAGCATCGGAAGCCTTGGATATGGTTGGTAAGGCACAAGAAAAACTGCGGAAGCAGGCTGCTCTAAACTTAGAAAACCTACAGTTCTGCAAGGATATTCATGGGTTTGGCTCTTTCGATCCTTTGACTTCCAGCCCTGGTTTCCAGCAAGGCAAAGGCACGCAACCTGGCGAAAAAATCATGGTTTATGTCGAAGTCGAAAATGTGCACTGCAGCAAGGATAACGGAGTTTACGAATCCATGCTTTCAAGTAATCTCGAAATCCATGACAGCAACGGGAAGATA
This sequence comes from Gemmataceae bacterium, assembly GCA_044337875.1. Lineage (GTDB taxonomy): Bacteria > Planctomycetota > Planctomycetia > Gemmatales > Gemmataceae > UBA969. The sequence goes on along the minus strand of JBIIMS010000011.1, from coordinate 89,371 downwards.
CTTAACATGGCTTTCCCGCCACGAATTGACCGCAGCAGGGCGCAAAGATCGGATTACCACCTCACCTTTCAGTTTAGGGTGCCCCCTAAATTACAGCCAGGTTTATACACCTTATGGGTGAGCGTAGAAGAAACTGCAATTTCTGGCCAAGTCCCACGCTCTTGCAAAAAATCCATCGACTTCAAGGTTATTCCTAGCACTCCTCAACCGGAATAACGCCCTTAAAGCTTGATTCGAAAAGACCTTATTACTCATTTGGTATAAGTTTCCTTAAAAATCCTCGGCTTTGCTTTCCTATCACAGACCAATAGGAACGACCTCACCGGCTCAAGCGTAAACATGGCGGATATGAAACAATTGGTAAATACAAATAGTTTAGGCAACTGTTTCACAGCCATCAGGTTTGTCTTTATCGGCAGACCTGTTCTATTTCTCCAAATCGGCCCATCTCGGCCTACCTGACCTAACCGGATTATTCATCACTTTTCGGTTCCATATAAGCATTTTTTTCAAAGTTTGGCTTAAGTCTTTCGTTGACTCAACCGGAGATACACCGTAGACTTTGCGCAACGGAATGCATTACATCCTTAACGCTTGCCTTGGTTTTATTTCAAAACATGGGGCGTTTGGAAAAAATAGAAAGCTTTGGAGTGCTTATGGCTCCCCTTAATTTATCTTTGATCACTCAACAACCTACCGAGGGGTTTTACGACTCCAAGGTATTGTCCCCAGCGGCACTTCCGCTTCGGACATTTTTACCTGTTCATTATGAACCTAATTACGCCTACCCTTTGATTGTTTATTTACATGCGCACGGTTGCAATGAAGAGCAAGTTTTACGCTACGCACCACACATGAGCAGACGCAACTATATTTCGATTTCTCTGCGTGGAATGCATTCCACTATGTTTAAGAAAAACCTTAAGCACAAAAATGCTTACACCTGGGGCCCTGACGGTTCCTGCGATGCAATGGTTGAAGATTACATTTTTAATGCCATCGAAAAAACCCAAGACTCCTACAACATTAACTTAAACAGGGTTTTCCTTGCTGGTTTTTGTGAAGGCGCAACTTTGGCTTATCGAATGGCTTTCCAGTACCCTGAAAAGTTTGCTGGTATTTTAGCTCTTAACGGTCATCTGCCCCGTCATCAAGCGCCATTATGGCGAGTTCAAGCCTTGAAGAATTTACCCGTGTTCATGGGTCATGGTATTGCCAACTCGGTTGTTACTTCACGATCCGCCGAAAAAGACCGTGACAGCATGATTCTTGCAGGGATGAATCCATTTTGGCGAACTTATGGTACGAACCATCGCATTCACGCTGAAATGCTCAAGGATGCAAATAATTGGATCATGGAAAAGATTCAAAACGATAATAAAGCAGGCAGAAGTTCCTTCTCTGCATAAGCCGGTTTTTAAAGAATAAAGCGGGCAAGGTCTTCTCTTTGCAACACATCTTTCAGCCTATTTTTCACATAGGCTGAATCTATTTTCTGGGTCTTTTCTTCAAGATCCAATCCATGGAAGCTAATTTCCTCGACCACCTTTTCCATCACCGTATGCAATCTTCTTGCGCCAATATTCTGGGTTGTTGAATTTACTTCAAACGCAATATCGGCAAGGGCCTCTAAGCCATCCTTTGTAAATTCTAAAGTGATTCCCTCTGTTTTAAGCAGTTCAGAATACTGGGTGGCAAGCGAGTTCTGGGGCTCGGTAAGAATCCGATAAAAATCTTCCTTACATAAATCAGTCAACTCCACCCGAATAGGGAAACGCCCCTGAAGCTCTGGCATCAAATCTGAAGGTTTGGATACATGAAACGCACCAGCAGCAATAAAGAGAATATGATCGGTTTTAACAGGGCCATAACGGGTATTTACTGTGGTTCCTTCTACCACGGGAAGCAAATCTCTTTGCACACCCTGACGAGAAACATCAGGCCCCTGCGATTGCCCACTAGTACAAACCTTGTCGATTTCATCTAAAAATATGATCCCTTGGTTCTCTACCAGTTCGACAGCTTTTTCATTTACTGCCTGCCTATCGATCAAGGCCTCGGTTTCCTGTTCGAGAATAATTTTCCGGGCATCGCAGATTTTAACCTGCCTAGTCTGAGAGTTCTTGGGCAGCATTTTTTCAAATATACTTTGAAAATCAGCATCCATGTTCTCCATTCCCATGTTGGAAAACACCTGCACCGGCACTACCTTTTGCTCAATGGATAATTCCACCATGCGCTCTTCCAACTCCCCTGCATTAAGCCTTTCTTTCAGGATTTCCCGGGCATGATTGCTTTTCGCATTTGCATCTTCATCTTCGGGTTGCCAATGCGAGGTGCCTGGCAAAAGCAAATCCAGTAATCGTTCTTCAAGCCTTTCTGCAGCCTTGGTTTCCACCGATTTCCGTTGTTCCTTACGGATCATGCCTGCAGCAACTTCGGCAAGGTCGCGGATCATGCTTTCGACATCTCTGCCATGGTATCCCACCTCGGTGTATTTTGTGGCTTCAACTTTAAAGAACGGAGCGCCTACCAATTGGGCCAACCTTCGTGCGATCTCAGTTTTACCCACGCCTGTAGGCCCGATCATGATAATATTTTTAGGAGTAACATCTTTACGCATTTCAGGCGCCAGTTGCTGCCTGCGCCAGCGGTTGCGAATTGCAACAGCCACCGCTCTCTTGGCAGCGCCCTGCCCCACGATATATTTATCCAACTCGGAAACGATTTGCTTAGGGGTCCAGTCAGACAATTTTGCACTCTCCATGAATTTACGAAGCAAAGGTTTGCTATTGTTTAGAGGGTTTCGACCAGAATATTACGATTCGTGAAAATACACATATCTCCTGCAATTTCTAGCGATTTTTGCACTATTGCAGTGGCATCCAGATTGCTGTTGGCAATAAGAGCCCGAGCCGCGGCTGTTGCATACGGCCCGCCCGAGCCCGTTGCAGCTATGCCATCGCTTGGTTGGATAACATCGCCACTGCCGCTGATTAACAGCACATTTTCTTGATCTGCAGCAATTAACATGGCTTCTAAACGTCTTAACATTCGATCGGTACGCCATTCCCGGGCCAATTCGATGGCAGCACGGGGAACTAAGCCTTGATAATCCTTTAACTTGGATTCAAACCGTTCGATAAGGGCAAACGCATCTGCAGCAGCGCCAGCAAAGCCTGCAAGGACTTTACCCTGAAACAACCTGCGGATTTTCTGGGCATCATGCTTCATTACAATATTACCCAGCGTTACTTGACCATCCCCCCCAAGGGCCACTTTGCCTTGGTGCCTGACTGCCAAAATGGTAGTAGCATGAATTTTTTCCAGCATATTTGCTCCCTTAGGGGGTTTTTACTTGGCTTTCATTGAAACATCTTAGAAAATCATCGTAATATTCGTATCACAAATCCGAATACCTTTATAATGATATTTAGTAGGCAACACTCATTCTTTGAAAGGGGAGCCCATGATAGGCATCATGAAAAATTTAAGTATATTCGGTGCGATAGCACTATGCTTGGTAATCAATAGCGAATTAAAAGCGGAATACCGCGAGATCAAAGATCCCGCAGGCTTCTTTTCTGAAAACGCAAAGTCCGAAGCCAACCGCAGGATTTTAGATATCGAAAAACGATTTAAGCATGATCTTGTCATCGAGACTTTCAGCAGCATCCCTGATGATGTTAAAAAAGGGGTTGATCTTAAAGATAGGCCTGCTGCCAATCGCATGTATGATCAATGGGCACGGAAGCAAGCTTCCAGCCTAAGGGTCAATGGGGTTTACATCCTGCTTTCCAAAGATCCAGCACATCTTCAAATCGAAGTTGGTAATGAAACCCAAAAGAAAATCTTTTCTCTGCTGGACCGAGATAACCTGACTAGCCTCATGATTTCAAAACTTAAAGAAAAGCAAAATGATAAGGCTCTCATCGAAGCAGTTAACTTTGTTTACACCACCATGGAATCGCATCCCGATAACCGTAGGCCAGGCGTGGCTCCTGCCGTTAACAACCAAAACAAACCAGTTGCTGCGGCTCCTCGAACTACAGAAAATAACCCGATTCAAAACAATGCTGAAGGCTCACCTATCGGTGGCTGGATTTGCATGGGCCTTTTAGTTCTTGGCGGGGCTTGGCTGGTCATCGCAATATTTAGAGCTCTGTTTGGCGGTGGCGGTGCAATGGCAGGGGGCGGCGGTTATGGCGGGGGCGGTATGGCCCCAGGCTATGGCGGCGGCGGTGGTGGTGGCTTTTTTAGTTCCCTCTTGGGTGGTATGTTTGGCGCTGCTGCTGGTATGTATATGTACAACAACTTTTTCGGCGGTAACCATGGTGGCTCTTCCGCCTATGGTGCTGATCAAACCGGCGCTGGCGATAATGGCTCTTCCGCACAAGACACCGATTACTCGGGCTCAGGTGGCGACATTGATGATAACTCTGGCGGTGGCGGCGGTGACTTCGGCAATGATGCAGGTAATGATGCAGGTGGTGGCGGTGGTTGGTTCGGTGGCGGCGGCGGTGACAACGGTGGTGGTGGATGGTTTGGCGGTGGAGATAATGGCGGTGGTGGTGACTTCGGTGGCGGCGGGGATTTTGGCGGCGGTGGCGACTTCGGTGGCGGTGGTGACTAACTCCCCCACTATTATTTTCCTTTAGGATTTTCTCTCTTTGACCAACTGTTTTTTTTGCCAAAAACTTGCCTCCCTTTCCTCTCTTCCCTCGGAAGAACTTGTTTGGAACTTCCCCAACAGCTTTGTGCTGCTGGGGAAGTGGCAGTTTTATCAGGGCTATGTCATCGTTGTTGCCAAGCAACATGAGCGAGAACTCAACGCACTCCCATCTGAAATTAGGCACGCCTATTTTGATGAAATGTGCCTCGTTGCCAAAGCTATTGAACAAGTTTTTCAACCCCTAAAGCTCAACTACGAACTTTTAGGCAATCAAGTGCCTCATCTTCATTGGCATTTATTTCCCCGTTATCAGCACGACCCTGAAACCTTAATGCCTGTTTGGCTGAGGCTGGATCGTGCAGACAAAGACCCTGAAGAACATCAGCGTTGCATTACTTCAACTCTAACTCCATTGCAGACAGCAAACCTTTTACGCAATTGTCTTGAAAAGCTAGGGGCAAACAAAGATGCATAAAGTTCGCATTGGAACCAGAGGCAGCCCCCTAGCGCTTTGGCAGGCACATTTTGTTCGTGACACGCTTGCTTCACTTTTCCCCGATCATCAAGTCGAGTTAGTGATTCTTGACACCAAGGGCGACCAGATTCGCGATCGTGCTCTTAGCCAGATTGGCTCCGATGGTTTATTCACCAAGGAAATCCAACTCGCACTTTTAGATAACAGTGTTGATATCGCAGTACACAGTTTAAAGGATCTGCCCACTGCGAAAGTCGCTGGCCTAAAGCTTGCCGCAATTCCAAAGCGGGGCTCTACAGGCGATGCCTTTGTTTCTAACACCATCAATTCTTTTGCTGAACTGCCCCAGCATGCAACTATTGGCACCACCAGTTTAAGGCGCAGATCGCAAGCCATTTATCGAAGGCCCGATTTAAATTTGGTTCACCTTCGTGGCAATGTTGAAACTAGGCTGAACAAGATTGAATCCGAAAAACTCGATGGCATCATCTTGGCAGAGGCGGGCTTGATTCGACTTGGGTTTGAAGGCCGTATCAAAGAAATTCTTGACCCCGAATGGATGCTTCCTGCGGTGGGTCAGGGTGCGCTTGGCCTTGAATGCAGAGCTGACGACACCAACACTTTGCAACTCTTAAGCAAACTCGATGACCCGATAACCCATGCTGAAACTATTGCAGAGAGATCGCTGCTCAGAAACCTCGGGGGTGGCTGTTTAGTGCCGGTTGGTATTCGCACGAAGATCATTGGCGATGTTGTTTCTCTAACGGCGGTGGTTTTATCGGAAGATGGCAAACAGCGAATAATCGCAGATGAAACCGGATCGATCAAGGAAGTTGAGATGATCGGATTAAGGTTAGCAGAGAAAATGAAAAAGGGCGGAGCAGAAAAGATACTTGCAGATATCCGCCCTGCCCTGCCCGCTTAAACTTTATTTACCTTTGGCTTTCACACCGTAAACTTTTACATCGGCCCAATCGCCTGTATCATCAAAAGTACCAACACCAACCTGACCCCAAAGAAAGTTTTTACTGGTTGCGGTCATCACGGGTTCATTCATATCATCAAAGAAAACTTCGATCGATCCAGTGGATACATCGCGTTTGATGCGAGCCTTATGCCAAGCATCAGTCCAGTTCGTGCCTGGAGTTGTCTTGGTTGAAATTTTCTTCCGATCGCTGCCATCGACGATAAAAATTTGATTGGCATGATCATCGGTCTTCTTGCCTAGATGAATATAATAAAAATGTGCAGGATCTTGATAACCAAAAAAGAGGCATAGATCGCGGTGATTATAATCCTTGATGGTGCTGAGCATTTTGGTTTCTAAAACAAAATCCCCAACGCTGAGATCTTTCACAAGTGCAAAGTGGTAAGGGCTGCGGTGAGGGGGCTTAAAGGCACTGTTTTTTTTAAATTGGCTCAAGGCTTTAAAACCATCCTTGGAATCGACTATTTTCCAGCATGAACTATCGGTGAAAGCCCAACGATCCGAGCCCTTTGTGAAGTTATCTTCAAAAAGTAGTGGTAAATTATCTGCACCATACGAATAACCGAACATCGAAAGGGCCAAAACACTAAGAAAAAGCACTCGAAACATGGAATACCTCGTGTAAATTCCGGTAAGATGATCTTTAATAATATAACTTGTAATTTTTCCTATTCAAAGAAAGTTTCCATGCAGGAAGTCGAATCGCAAAGAAAACCCGAACTACTAGCTCCTGCGGGGGACTGGGATTGCCTAAAGGCAGCAGCAGCCAACGGGGCAGATGCGGTCTATTTTGGCCTTGATCAATTTAATGCCAGGCACAGGGCAACCAACTTTACTCTTGCTGAACTTCCTAAAGTCGTTGCTTTTCTTCACGGTCACAACATTCGAGCATTCGTGGCGTTCAACATCCTGATTTTTTCTGAAGAACTAAAAGAAGCTGAAAGATATCTTCAGGAAATCGCGCGGGCGGGAGTTGATGCTGTAATTATTCAAGATCTGGGATTAGCAAAGCTTGCAAGGCTGGCAGTTCCGGAATTAGAAATTCATGCAAGCACCCAAATGACGATTTCAGATTCCCGCGGTGCAAACTTTGCTGAAGAACTCGGGGCAACTCAAGCGGTGCTAGCACGCGAGATGTCAATCGAACAGATTGCCAAAATCTCTGAAGAAAGCACCATCCCCCTAGAAGTTTTTGTCCATGGTGCATTATGCGTTGCTTACAGCGGCCAATGCCTAACCAGCGAAGCTTTGGGCGGTCGCAGCGCTAACCGGGGCCAATGTGCGCAAGCTTGCAGAATGCCCTACGAGATGATCGTGGATGGGAAGCAAATCAATCTAGGCGACAAGGCATATTTATTAAGCCCGCAGGATCTTGCAGGGCATGATCAAATTGCGGAGCTCATTAAGGCGGGCGTCACCTGTTTCAAAATTGAAGGGCGCTTAAAAGGCGCAGCCTATGTTGCAGCAACTACAAGGCTTTATCGCGAGGCGATCGATTGCGCAATGGAAGGCAGGCCTTTCGAACCTGATAAAATTCAACTTAACGACCTAACGATGGCTTTTTCGCGGGGCTTTACCCCAGGCTTCCTTCACGGGAACAATCATCAAAAACTGGTGCGCGGGCGATTCCCGAAAAGTCGTGGCTTATTACTCGGGCACATTATCGACCTCAAAGCAGGCACCCTCTTTTTAAAAATTGATAAAGAACACCTGGGTCACCCTTTACCATTACAAATTGGTGATGGGATTGTAATCGACTTGGCTAAGCCTGAAGAAAAAGAGCCGGGCGGGCGCGTTGTTGAAATTCAAAAAACTAGAATTAGCGATGTGGTTGAAATACGCCTGCATGGCGGAATCGAAGTCAACAAGCAAGAGGTTCTGGATGCCCCCGTTTGGAAAACAGACGACCCAGATTTCCGCAAGCGCATGGAATCTAGCTTCTCTCGGGATCTTGTAGTTCATCGCACTCCTTTGGATTTTAAGCTGGATTGCAAAATCAACGCCCCGCTGCATGTTGAAGCTATTTGCAAAGATGGCACTTCTGCAAAAGCAACTTGGGAAGGGCCAGTTCAAGAGGCTAATCAGCGCCCCTTCGAATTAAGTGATGCAAAAGAATATCTGGGCAGACTGGGTAGCACCCCGTTTTCTCTGGGCACGATCGAACTTAATATCCAGGGAAATGCAATGATTCCCCCTGCGATCTTAAACAAGCTTAGGCGCGAATTAGTGGACCAATTGATTGATGCCAGAAAAAGCAACCAGATCAGGCCGATTGTCAGTATTAATGCGCTGGAACAATTGCGCGAGCAAATTAAGGTTGCTAAACCTTTGCAACACGAATCGCCTTCACTTATACCCTTGGTTCGAAATCATGGGCAACTCGATGCGGTAATCGCTTGGGCGAAAAACCCTCAGCCCACAAAAATATCCATGATTCATTGCGATTTTGAAGACACGAAACTTTACAAAGAAGCAGTAACCAAAGCCAACTTGGCTGGCATTCCGATTTCTTTGGCAACCTTGCGTGTAATTAAGCCGGGCGAAGATGGCTTTCTTACCCAGGCAATCAAATACCAACCTGATGCATTGTTGATTCGAAGTGTAAGTGCCCTTAGGTATGCAAAGCAACATGCGCCATCTCTAAAACTTATTGGTGATTGGTCACTAAACTGCGTCAATGAAATCAGCACTCGCATGATGCTGGATGAAGGTCTGGAACGTGTAGCTCCTGGTAACGATCTCAACTGGGAACAACTCAAGCAACTTGTAATGAGGTCGGAACCTCGGGCGCTAGAGATAGGTGCGCATCTGCATATGCCGATGTTTCATATGGAGCATTGTGTATTTGCTGCATTTCTTTCTGAAGGCAAAGATCATCGCGATTGCGGCAGGCCCTGCGAAACTCACAAAGTTTCTCTGAAGGATCGCAGCACTGGTGCGGAATTCCCCGTTGGCGTTGATTCGGGCTGTAGAAATACTGTTTACAATTCAATGCCCCAATCTGCTGCAGAGTATTTGAAGCGGCTTATAGAAATGCATGTGACTTCCTTCAGGATCGAATTCCTCAGGGAATCGAATCTGGAAGTACAGAAGATTCTCGATGGGTATGGTTCGGTCCTTTCGGGTAAAAATGATGGTAAAAACCTTTGGCAAAACTTGAAGGCCAGCAATCAGGTGGGTTTGACCCGCGGCACTTTCAATCTGCTTTAAGCTGGATCTTTACCCAAGTGTTCCCACTTTCTTGATTCCCGGGTTGCTTTAACCCGTTGATCAAGGATAATCAGATCAGGAATTCTTTGCCGCCCTTTAAAGTTGATAGTTGGCATTGGAATGGAACCCTTGTTCGATGAATAATGAATCTTCGAATCCAGAATTACCAAAGGAAGTGTTACTGGGAACACCAGGGCCACTGCCTAAAATCCACATTGATTTAGACCCTTCCGACCCAGCTGCATTATTATTTGCATCGGGTATCGAATCAACAGATGATGTCCCCACTCAAGTTTCAAAAACCGCACCCCAGTTGGTAAAGACTTCAGAAGATGCACCTTTGCCAAATGTTTTTAAAGGCAAACAACTCGGACATTATGAATTGATTGGCGCCATTGGAAAAGGCGGGATGGCTACCGTCTTAAAAGCCAGGGATATCTTGTTGGACAGAACCGTGGCGGTGAAAGTATTGCCCCCGGACATGGCAAAAGAAAACGAGAATGTTTTACGATTTCATCAAGAGGCAAGAAGCGCTGCAAGGCTCGATCACGAAAACATCGCCAGAGTATTTTATTGCGGTGAGGATCAAAATCTAAGTTTCATTGCATTCGAATTCATCGAAGGGAAAAACCTCCGTGAAATCTTATCTGCCCGCAAGACCATCCCCTGCGAAGAAGCGTTGCTTTACATGATTCAAGTTGCACGTGGGCTTATTCATGCCGCAAGCCGTAATGTTGTGCACCGCGATATCAAGCCTTCAAACATTATCATAACACCAACAGGTTTAGTGAAATTGGTGGACATGGGGCTAGCAAGATCACTTGGGCCCAATGAAGGCGGGTTGACACAATCCGGAATGACATTAGGTACCTTTGATTATATTTCGCCCGAGCAGGCATTAGAACCACGCGATGCTGATCATCGCAGCGACATTTATTCGCTGGGCTGCACTTTTTATCATTTGATTACAGGCCATGCAGTGGTTCCAGAAGGTACCGCAGCGAGAAAGCTTTATCATCACCAGCATGTTAAACCCACTGATCCAAGAGTATTAATTCCAGATTTGCCTGATGGCATCGCAATGCTTCTAGACAAAATGATGGCAAAGTTACCGATCGACAGGTACCAGACTCCTCAAGAAATGCTTGCAGATATGGAGAATGTTGCAATAAGCCTTGGGATTGCTCCCCGCGATTCACAGATCCGGGCCTTGGGCAACCACATTATCAGCCCGACTGGAAGACAACAAAGCCTGACTTATCCCATGGCATTAGCTGGAATATTTATAATTCTTGCGCTTGTATTCATGGATTCTCTACCAAACAAAACCCCTAGTACAGAGGGAACTTGGCCCTTCAAAAACCAGCGTTCATCTTCCAACGATTCCCCTTTGTTTCCCGATTCTGGAAATAATAAACCCAGAGAAAACACACCGATCAACAACCCTGCGATGGAAGCAAAAGTAGGATTGATTCCCAAATACGAATCGGAAGAACCAACTGTAAAAGAACTCAGAGAATGGCTCCAAAAAAACAAGGATGCCAGGCAAATCGAAATCGTACTATCTAAAGATCTTGACCTTACGCCTGAAAACGACAAACAAGAACCGGGCTTGATCATCAACCATGCCCAAGTAAAAATCAGAGGCAAGGATTCTGTTAAAAGGCCCACCCTTAAATTGGGATATGATGCCCGCTCTGTTGCCAACCCCGTTGCATGGTCAGCATTAACCATCGATTCAGATGATGCAATTATTCAGGATGTCAACATTACGATCGATGCGCGATCCACTGATACCGAAATGCATGGGATAACCTTCCGGGGCAAAAAAGCACTGGTTTTAAGACGCTGCGAATTCATTCAGGCTCAAGCGGTTCAAAGCGAAAATAGGCAACTGGCGTCCCTACTGCTTGATTCTCCTGAAAACACAAAGCCCACGATTAATATCGAAGACTGCTGTTTCTTAGGTTTCGAGCAGATTGTTTCGCCCCTTAATGACACGGGGAAACCCGAACCTGTGTCTTACCGGCAACCGGATGGCGGAGGGTGTGATGCGATAATTAAAAAAGGAAATTCGCGCATCAGGTTAACCGATTGCGTCTTTGGGCCTCATTACTCCATCATTCATTTTCTTGGAAAAACCGACACCGACAACCCCGTGGTGATTCAACATTGCTCCATCATGCAAGGCTCAAAATCGAGTCTGATTTATGCAGGTTCGCAATCTAATCCTCAGGTTGAAATGAACCATTCCTTAATTGCAAAATCCCCTGATCTTCTATTCCAAACAGATTCCGATAATGCCGTTCTTATTCGAAACACCATGGGGCCTAACCAAACAAAGTACAAAGGTGAAGAGAATCGTTATTACAAAGTAGATAGCTTTTTGATCCAGACTTCTCCCCCGTTTTCATTCCCCGAATTCCTCTCGTTTCAAACCCAGTTACGCGATAATAAACTAGGCACTGATGAAACCTCAAAGTTGCTGGAAACCAGCCCTTGGAAAAATGATCAGCCTCTCAAATTACTTGAAGAGTTTCATCTGGGGCAGGCTTTCATGCTTAAAGACACAGCATTAGAACTTCGCAGCCCTGACAATATTTCCGACAGGCTTATAGGTGCAGAAAAATTCCTCGACTTCTCTTATATCTCTAAGCCTCTTCCCACTATCACCAACCTTAAGCCTGAAACTTCCAGCAAACCCAGAATAGTTGACTCTGCTGAAACCGATGATCCTTCAAAATTTGTTTTCAAAACTCTTGAAACTGCGCTCGCATCTTGCAAGGGAGGCGAAACTATTCTCATCAGGCATGATGGCGATCTTATTATAAAGCCCTTGAGGCTCGACAAGACTGCGGGCGAAATCACCATCAAGCCTTTTCCGGGTAGCAAGCCCATTCTTGTTTCTGGAGATACGCCCGAGGGAATAATTGTTGCAATGTTTCTAATCAATGAAAGCTCTTTAAAGCTTGAAGATTTAGAAATTGTATCCAGACCAATATTGGCGGGGTTGCGGACACCATCTTTGGCAACTCTCGGGAAGGCCGGTTCCATCAACCTGAAAAATTGCAGTGTTACTTTCGAAAAAAGTGAAGCATTGCAACTCCCCACCATCATTGGGTTAGGGGTGGATACCAACCTTATGATGGATTCCATGCCAGGAAAACCCCCTGCACCGGCTAATTCAATCCTGATTGATCAATGCAGGTTGCGTGGTGAATGCAACATACTCAGAAATAGAACCACAAGAAATTGCGAATTACAAATCACCCAAAGTTTCATTGCAATCGCAGGGGCGATCATCAAAGTAGAATCTCCCGGCACCGGCGCGGTGGGGATTGCAGGATTACAAGCAAGAATTTACAAAGTATCTGCTTTTTGCGAGGGAATCCCATTCCAAATAACTCAAGGAAAACCTGCTTCAACTCCAATCATGTTTAAGGTTAGCGAAAGCCTGCTAGTTCAAATTGGGGCGAAGGAATTCGTTCAGTTGGAAGATCCCGAAATATCACAGGAACGGCTTAAAGAATCGGTGCAGTTTGAAGGAGGCAAGAATATTTTTGGGGGCGGAGACAAATTGCTTTTGGCAAAATCTCCCCTCGATATTAACAAAGATTTTTCATTGAACCTTGAAGGCTGGAATGCACTTTTCCCAGACTCTCAGTGCATTAAGTTAACAACATCCATACCGGCTCTGGCAACAAAGTCTGGGGTATTTTGGAAAGCCCCCCTGAATCAATTTCGGACCGACGAAACAACAGGGGTTGGCTATAGCGCCCCATAAATAAATAAGGCTCACCCGAAACATCAGGCAAGCCTTATTTACAGTGTGCTTAAAGGGTAAGTCGCTTTACTTTTTCCCGCTTTTTTTCTTTACTGTTACCTTGGCTTTCGCCTTTGCTACGGGGGCCTTGGTTTTTACCTTTGCTACTGGGGCCTTAGCTTTCAGAGCAGGCGTGGCTTTCTTTTTGCCAAATATTGCGTCATACCCTTCTGAAAAATTCTTCGTCTCTGCGAGTCCAATCCTAATAATGCTCACTTCTTATTTCTCCTTGGTGAAAATAAATCGTACGACTTTCTTTATAACACAATTCAAACCCATTGGCATTAACATTGTAATCTTTGATAATTTTCACAAAATCTAATTCTACACCGACTGGGAAATAACAAAATCAAAAAGGATCTCTTCCGCCATCTTTAGTTGTTCGATTTCTATCCATTCATCTTTAGTATGGGCCTGAGCAATGCTTCCCGGACCAAAAACAACCGCTGGAATAAATGCATCGCACAAACTCGCGGCATCCGTTCCATAGGGTTCTGCATCGATTTCCAATGTCCCAATTCTTGATTTAATACTCTTACCCAAAGCCTGAACCAGTTTCGGGGAATATTCATCGCCCAAGGCAGGCGCTGCAAGCCATGGCTCCGTTACTTCAAATGCAATGTCCTTGCATTTTTGCCCCAGCCATTCGCGGAATTGATTAACCGCACCCTGAGGGGTTTCCCCCGGAAGCAACCTTCGATCAACCTGCACCGCACAAAAATCTGGCACCGTATTAACGCTGGCGCCACCACGGATTGTTCCGCAACTTAAGGTTGCACTTCCAAGCCTTGGATGCCCCGGCAATGCCGCTAGATGTTTTGCATATTCTTCAACATAAGGCAGAAGCTTTGCCATGCTGTATATGGCATTTTTTCCTTTTTCAGGGGTGGAACTATGGCAGGATACCCCTTTGCATTGCAAATCCCATCGAACCGCGCCCTTATGGGCGTTTACAATATGAAGGCGGGTCGGCTCTGCTACGACTGCCCAAATAGATTTGGGATCTTTTGCTTTTAACCAGGGCTGATTAACTACACTTTGAATTCCTTGAAACCCATGCTCTTCATCAATGGTACATGCCATAACCAATTGAGGCATCCCTGCCTTTTTTTGCTTAAAAAGTCGGGCAAAAGCGGTCGCCATGGATGCCATCCCTCCTTTTACATCACACGCGCCTCTACCATAAAGTTTGCCAGCTTCAATTTTGGCACCAAAGGGATCGATGGTCATTCCATCAATGGGAACGGTATCTTGATGCGCTTCAAAGAGGATGGTTTGAGAAGGGTTGCCTGGGGGATCCATGAAGGCTACCAAATTATCTCGGCCCGGCTGAATATTAGTTCGCTCGGTTCGGGCCCCCATATTTTTGAAAAAAGTTTCCATGTATTGGGTTACACGGCTTTCAAATATAAGTTCCTCGGGCAGCACCCTGCCCATCGGATTTATACTTGGTAAACGAACTAAATCAGCGAGAAGGCTGGTAACATCCATTTGCAGAATCCTCACAAAAAAGGAAATCTCTGACAATGATCATGGAAAAAGCTGGTATCCCAACCTATTCATCCTATAAATACATTACAGTATATGCTGTAAAGTTATAAACATTCATCATACCTTATTCCTTGAAGAGTAGATGGGTTGGTCCATGAAAATTCACGAATATCAAGCTAAAGATTTACTTGCTGCTGAAGGGGCCAAAATCCCTGCAGGCATTATTGCAAATTCCCCCGAGGAAGCTGTTAAAGCTTTTGATCATCTGGGTGGCAACCCCGTTGTTCTTAAAGCTCAGGTTCATGCAGGTGGGCGAGGTAAAGGTCGCTTTAAAGATAGTGGCAAGGATTTCGGCGGGGTTAAATTCATTACCAAACGCGAAGACATTATTCCAATTGCTGAAGTGATGTTTAAGTTTCCTCTGGTTACCCTGCAAACTGGGCCAGAAGGACAAAAGGTTTCCAAGATTTTAGTTCAAAGCGCAGCTGATATCTCTCGTGAAATCTATCTTGGCATGGTTTTAGATCGCTCCGAAGGCATGCCCATCATGATGGCTTGCGCTGATGGCGGGGTTGATATCGAAGAAGTTGCCCATAAGCACCCTGAAAAACTTTTGAAGATGGCAGTTTCTCCAGAAACCGGACTTCTTCCCTACCAAGCACGCAAACTAGCTTTTGCTCTTGGCTTTACACCCGAACAAGTTCCACAAGCCGAAGCAATCATGATGGCATTGTCCAAGGTTTTCCTTGCACAAGATGCTAGCCTTGCTGAAATTAATCCTTTAGTGGTTACTCCCACGGGTGAGGTTTTGGCCTTGGATGCCAAAATCACCTTTGATGACAACGCACTTTTCCGACATCCTCACATTGAACACTTACGCGATCTTTCAGAAGAAAACCCTTCTGAAGTACGTGCTGCGAAATCCGGTTTGAGTTTTGTGCAGATGAGCGGCAACATTGGATGCCTTGTTAATGGTGCTGGCCTTGCAATGAGCACCATGGACATCATTAAATATCATGGTGGCGAACCTGCCAACTTCTTGGATGTTGGGGGTGGTGCCAATAAGGATCAGGTAACCGAAGCTTTTCGAATTTTGCTTTCCGATCTTAATGTAAAAGCGGTACTGGTCAATATTTTTGGTGGCATCATGAAGTGCGACACCATTGCTAATGCAATTCTTGCTGCCTACAAAGAAGTCGGTTTCCATGTTCCATTGGTAGTAAGGTTGGAAGGGACCAATGTGGCTGAAGGCAAGAAAATCCTACAGGAAAGTGGACTTAAGATCATTGCTGCCGAGGGATTAACCGATGCTGCTAAAAAAGTTGTAGCTGCTGCCAAATAAATCATAAACCAAGTTCAAAAGAATCTGCGGAGTTGTTTTCATGAGCATTCTTATTGATAAAAACACCAAGGTACTGTGCCAAGGTTTGGGTAAAGCCGGAACTTTTCATGCAATCCAATGCAGGGAATATGGAACCCAGGTAGTGGGTGGCGTGGTTCCCGGAAAAGGTGGCACAACCAAAGAAGGTTTTCCTATTTTCAATACGGTTGCAGAAGCCGTTGCTAAAACTGGCGCTAACGCCACCATGATATTCGTTCCGCCTTCAGGCGCTGCTGATGCCATCATGGAAGCTGCAGATGCAGGCATTAAAGTTATTGTTGCGATTACCGAAGGCATTCCAGTTTTGGATATGTCGAGGGCGAAACGATTTCTTGCAACGAAGCCGAATATTCGCCTTATCGGGCCCAACTGCCCCGGTCTGATTACTCCTGGGCAATGCAAAATTGGAATCATGCCCGGTTACATTCACAAGCCAGGAACCATTGGCGTCATCTCGCGCAGCGGAACCCTCACCTATGAAGCTGTTTGGCAGCTTACTAATTTGGGGCTCGGACAATCGACTTGCGTAGGCATTGGTGGCGACCCAATCATAGGCACCAATCAAATTGATGTACTCAAAATGTTTCAGGATGATGCTGGTACAGAAGCAATTCTAATGATGGGTGAAATCGGTGGAACTGCTGAAGAAGAAGCTGCTGCCTACATTCAAAAGTATGTCACCAAGCCAGTCGCGGCCTTTATTGCAGGCCAAACAGCGCCCCCTGGAAAACGCATGGGCCATGCAGGCGCAATCATCAGCGGTGGTATGGGATCTGCACAAGATAAAATGGCAGCCTTGCGAAAAGCTGGAATTCTAGTTGCAGAAAGCCCTGCTGATCTTGGCATTACCTTGCAGGAAGCCCTGAAAAGGAAGAAATCCTAAAGCTTCGATTCGTGCTTTTCTGCTACTATTGTGGTAGGATTATGCAATGAACAATTTCAATCGAAGAGATTTTCTAACCCACCCCATGGGCCCTTGTGGCTCTCTTGCGCTCTCTTGGCTTCTTTCTCAAGAGGGATTTGCTGCTTCCATCGAAGCAAATAACCTTAATCCGCTTGCACCTCGACTTTCTCATTTTCCTTCAAAAGCCAAGTCGGTTATTTTCATGTTCATGGTGGGTGGCCCTAGCCAGATTGATTTATTTGACCCTAAGCCCGAATTGAATCGACTTAATGGCCAACCCCTGCCCCCTAGCTTTGGCAAGCCCGTTAGTCAGTTCACCAAAGGTGATACGCCCATTCTTGGCTCGACCCGGAAATTTCAAAAGCATGGTAAATCCGGGCTCGAGGTTTCAGATCTGATGCCTAATCTTGCTCAATGTGTTGATGACATTTGTTTTTTAAGATCCTGCTGGTGCACCAGCACGGTTCATGCGCCCGCAATGTATGAAATGCATTCGGGTAGAACATTGATGGGGCACCCAAGTTTGGGTTCCTGGGTTTCGTATGGCTTAGGAAGCACGAATGAAAATTTGCCTGCTTACTGCGTTCTATTACAACCCGAAGGCCCCCCCGAAGGCGGAGCGCCATGCTGGTCTAACGCCTACCTCCCTGCTGTTTATCAAGGAACATTGTTAAGGCGCGGCGCAAACCCGCTGTTGCACCTTAAACCGCCTGCAGACATAACACCCAGTCGTCAAAGGGCAACCATCGACTTCATCAAGCAGATGAACGAAAAAGATCTTGATCCTTCGCGCACCGATCTTGCTGCTCGTATTGCTTCTTACGAACTCGCTTTCCGCATGCAAAGCCACGCTCCCGAAGCGGTTGATCTTTCCAAAGAAAGCGAAAGAACCAAGAACAACTATGGCTTGAACGATAAAAAAACATCCGACTTCGGAACCCGCTGTCTTCTAGCTAGAAGGTTGGTCGAGCGAGGGGTTAGGTTCGTTCAACTTTACTCGGGTGGCGGCCCCTTGGTCACGCAATGGGATGCTCATGACGACATCAATTCCAACCATGAGAAGATGTGTGGCCATGTTGATCAGCCAATTGCTGCATTACTAAAAGATCTTAAAGCCAGAGGTTTGCTAGAATCCACTCTGGTTGTTTGGGCAAGTGAATTTGGCAGGTTGCCCAATACTCAGGGAGGCAGAGGCCGTGATCACAACCCACATGGTTTTACGATGTGGATTGCAGGAGGCGGAGTTAAAGGCGGACAAACTATTGGTGCCACCGACGAAATGGGGCTCAACGCAATCGACACAAGAATATCCGTCAATGATTTTCACGCCACCTTGCTGCATCTTCTTGGCATGGACCACGAAAACCTTATATACCCACACTTGGGCAAAGATGAGCGCCTTACCGATGTTGCAGGTCGTGTTGTACAATCTGTTTTTGCTTAACGCTTTTTTAGAGTAACCTCCATGATTATGCCCTTGTACGATGACAACTCGCAACGGATTCGAACCCCGTTTGTTAATTACACTTTAATAGCAATCAATATTTTTGTTTTTGTCATGTTTCAAAACTTTGGCGAGAACGAGCGCTTTGTTTACACTTTCTCCGCAGTGCCCGCAGAGATCATTTCAGGAAAAGATATTCAAACCAGCCCCACTGTTTTAGGAAAAACCCGCTCAGGCGAAGAGATTATCCGACCTGGTTTAGAGCCAACCCCCTTCACGGTTTACATCACGCTAATCACCTCCATGTTCATGCATGGAGGCATAGGCCATATTTTAGGAAACATGCTGTTCCTATCGATCTTTGGTGATAATGTAGAAGACCGACTCGGACATCTGCAATATCTGCTTTTTTACATCACCGTAGGGATACTGGCATCTTTGGCACATGTTGCAACTTGTGTTGTTCTGAAATCCGACCTATTAACCCCCAGTTTGGGTGCCTCGGGAGCAATATCGGGGGTCATGGGTGCTTACCTTCTTTTCTTTCCCAACAACAGTGTAACTGTCCTAATCTTTCGGTTTGTCACCACGGTACCTGCAATCGTCGCAGTAGGATTATGGTTTGCAATGCAGCTATTTAGTAGCTTCATGGAGTTTGGGGCCGGGGAAGGTGGTGGCGTAGCGTATGGGGCGCACATAGGCGGATTTATTGCGGGTTTGCCTTTAGCTTTCTTTATCGATAAGACATTAAGCGAAGGCAAGCAAAATGCGTCCTGGACGCAAAACCTCTAGTAAAGTAGGCTCGACAATTTTGATCGATATTGATTGGCCAGCGGACTACCCACACCAATCAAATGAAAGATGCTGACCATAGCCTCTCGAACGCCATTCTTGGCAAGGTTCATATCGTTTTCGCCTGATTGAATTAAAAGCTTTAAAGCTTCTTCGTAATTACCAGAAACAGCTTTAAGACAGCCAAGCTGGTAATAAGCTAAACCATCTTTAGGCTTCAATTCGATTTGCTTAAGGACATCATCCTCAGAAGGAAGTGGTTTTGTAATATGATAGATCTTCAGTTCAGCCATGATTTTCTGAACTTCTTTACCTGTATCGCCATCCGAACCAAAAGGTTCCAAAAGGCCGGGTACTTCGGATTGTTCATCCCCTTTTCCCGCTAAAATTCTTGCAAGGGCCAATCGAACTTTATCGTGCTTTGGATTATCTTTAAACAACCCCCTTACGGTTTCTTCTGATGCAACAGGATCTATTTTTTTTAATTCAACAGCTTCAATCAAGCGCTTATCTACTTCGGTGGGTAAAAGCGTTGCAAGAAACTCCTGTAGTTGTTCATCCGTTAATAAGCCTTGAAATCGATTAACAACAAGGCCATCCTTCAAAGCAAAAACTGCAGGTATTCCTTCAACCTTGAAGGATGCTGCAAGATTGGGGTTTTCATCGGTGTTGATTTCCGCAAGCATAACTTGGCCATTGAGATTTTGAATGGCACTTTCAAGCATAGGCTTTAGCAATTTGCAAGGCTGGCACCAAGGCGCCCAGAAATCCACCACCACTGGTACATTCTTTGACATCTCCACTACTTTTGGAGAAAAGTTCTTTTCATCTACTGCGTATATCCATTCAGAATTAATCATTTATTCGTATTTATACCAAAGAAGGAATAGGTGCGGAATCAGATAGCGGCACAGACACTCCATTAGCTAGATTTATTTTTTGCGTTGGGTCAATTCCCATCGCCTTATAAATGGTAGCAGCAAACATTGCAGGATTCACAGGAGTATTTTTAGGTGCACCACCGATGGAATCAGAAGAACCAACCACGGCTCCACCAGGCAAACCTGCCCCTGCAAGCAACCCACTCCAAACGCCACTATGGTGATCTCTGCCACCCCGCATGTTTAAGTAGGGGCTTCTACCAAATTCACCTACCGCGACAAGGAGTGTAGAATCTAGTAATCCTTTAACTTGAAGATCATCTAAAAGCGCAGCGTAAGCAGCATCAAACATAGGGCAGATTTTAGTGCGGTAATCATTTAAATTACTCGCAAGGGCCCCGCCATCAGCATGGCAATCCCACGTGACCTCATTGAAAACGGTTTCAAACATATTTACAGTGACAAACTTTACACCCGATTCAACAAGCGCTAAAGCCGCCTGACAGGACTGTCCAAATCTGGTATTTCCATAGCGGGAATCAAAGCTAAGATTTGCAACTGTCGAACGAATCATCCCAAGATTTAATTCGCTATTGTTGTGAGTGATCTCACAAATATTTCTGAGATCATTGGAGTGTGATTTAATGTTGACGGGCTGAAATTGATCACCTAAAAAACCTGCCTCCTGCCCCTGATACATGGCCACGCCTGTAAGTCCAATTTTAGAGGGAAGCACGACGAAGCTTGGAACTTGGGAATACGAGGTGGAAGCAAGGGAGGCGCAAACAGACCCATAATTCGGAAAGCAATTTTGAACGGTGGAAACCCTACCCGTCTGCATCAATTGCAATCCTGTTTCATGGATCGGTGCTTCATCATGAAACAAGGAACGAATCACTGTAAACTTATCAGCCCGGGAAGCTAGAAGTGGCAGAGTTTCAGCAAAAAAAGTGCCTGGAACCTTGGTAGCTATTGCTTTAAACGGGCCACGAATTTCCGACCTAGCATCCGGTTTGGGATCAAAGGTATCTATCTGGCTAGGCCCACCGGTTAATAGAAGAAAGATGCAATTCTTGATGCTTGAACTATCCCCGGTTTCAATCGCTTTTGCCTCGGGCAAAAAGGTACAAGCGCCTGCAGTCGTAAGGGCTGTGTGCTTTAAAAACTGTCGCCTACCAAAGCCGCTTTTGCCTTGCTGCATGATCATCCCCTTCCCAATTACAAAACTCTAAGATTTCTAACCTGTATGGTAAATCAATCACCAGCAAACGCAACCAGAAACATTTCCGCCTTAGGGCTCTTGCTATTTCTCCGTAAAACGCCAGACTCCATCCCAATCATTCGCAGGAGGATTGGTAAGAAAATGCTGGCATCGCCCCAAGTGCAGGCTAGCAGCCTTATTTAGTTTATCCAGTTCGAGAACCTCACCAAAAAGACCAATCGCCTTGCCGAATTTCATCTGATGGTAAAAATCCCTGCCTTTGTGATAAAGCTCAATGATTTGTTCATGACTTGCACTTAATGGATCAGAACGCAGCCCATAAACCTCGTAGATACTAATGGGTTGATTTTTACCTTTGACTTGAATTCGATCGAGCTCCCTAGTCCAAATCCGGTCTGCACAACTTTTATAAGTTGTTTCGCTTATTATGATATCTGTACCATAAATCTTACTCGTTCCCTCAAGGCGCGAACCAAGATTCACCCCATCACCTATCGAGGTGAACTCCATTCTTTTAGTGCATCCTATATTTCCTGAAATTACAGAATCAGAATTCACTCCGATTCCAATCTTGATGTTCACCAGATCAAATTCCCTCTGATTTTTTGGCTTTAGCTTTTCAACCCGCTTGGCATTGAATTCCTTGAGGCGGTATCGCATATCAATTGCAGTCTGCACTGCAAGCCAGGCATGATCGGGCAAAGCAAGCGGGGTGCCAAACACCGCCATAATCGCGTCGCCAATGTACTTGTCGAGAGTCCCCTTATGTGTCAACACCGATTCAACCATGGTTTCAAAATATTCGTTCAGCATAGAAACAACATCTTCAGCGGAAAGCACCTCAGAAAGAGAGGTATAGCCCCGGATGTCAGAAAATAACACGGACACTTCTTTGCGATCTCCCCCCATTTTCGCGCTACCATCTGCAAGCAATTGCTCTGCAAGTTCCTGCGTCATGTAGCGATACATGGTTGTTTTCAATCGTTTTTCCTGACTTATATCCTCCAAGACCACCAAGGCCCCCTGCACTTTGTCGCCTTGATCCTCATCCACCATGGTGTTGATGGAAACATTCAAGTTGTGGTTTTCGTTCATCAAGGAATTCAGCACCTGGTCAGGGTAATATTGATTCCTAGTTTTTTCATCAGCACCTTCCAAGCTTGCATCAAACCATTTGGAGAAATTAGCATTGTCGATTTTAATTTTCTCATGAATCGAACACCCCTCCAATCGCTGGCCCTCATTTCTATTCACGCCAAGGATATCGTAGGCCTTTTGGTTCGCAGCAATGATCAAACCATGTGTATCGGTTGATATCACACCATCAGACAAACTTCGTAGTATGCTTTTCTGGATCATTTGCTCGTGTTTGATTTTTTCAAAAAGGCGCGCATTTTCAAGAGCTATCCCAGCCTGTGTATTAAAGACTTTCATGAACTCCACATCTTCACTGGTAAAGCTATTTTTAAATTGCGGGGGAACCAAGGGCCAGGTTTCAGGGTTGTAAGGAGGGAAATCCCCTCTTTGCAACTTATTGACAACCTGGGTAACTCCGATCAACTCCTTTTTCGGATTAAACACAGGCATGCAAAGCAAACTGCAAGTCCGGTAACCATTTTTCTTATCCATTTGTTTGGCCACGCCTGAATCCGGATGGTCGTATACATCCACAGGTATGTTTAATATTTCGCCTGTTTTGGCAACATGCCCGGCATAGCCCGTACCCAACGGAATTCGCAAAACTTTGGCACCATCAGCATTATAAACTTTGGTCCAAAGTTCGGATTTTTCCCGATCAATAAGCCACAACGCATTTCTATCTGCATTAAGCAGGTGGCTCGCCTGATCCATGACTGTTTTAAGTGTATCTTCGAGATCAAGGCTTTGCCCGACAGAAAGTACCGCTTTCATAAGCGCTTCAGCAACCCGTTGTTTTTGGGCGGCATGGTAAAATGAATTCGAGCTTTCAATGATATGACCTATGAGAACCGAAAATTTGGCAAACATCTCTTCATCTGCTCGGCTGAAACCAAGCTTATTTATTCGAGTTTCAAGCTGTTCATTCCTGTCATTATTTTTCACTTTGTTGATTAGTTCAACAACAGCAATTAGTTCGCCTTTCTCATCTAACAAAGGAATTGCCAGCATAGAGTAGGTCCGATACCCAGTCTGCTGGAAGTGTTTTTTTGCAAAACCCGACCTGGGGTCGTCAAAAAAATCGAAGGGAATATTTATGGTTTTTTGCGAAGTTGCAGCCTCTCCAGCAATCGTAGAAGAATCAAACGGAATCCGGATTTCAGTATAGGTATGATTGGCCCCCTCCACCACCAGCCAAAGTTGCTGCCTTGCTTTGTCCAAAAGAAAAACAGAGGTACGATCAGAAAAAGTTAATTCACATATTTTCGCCTGAATGGCATGCAGTAAATCTTCGAAAACTTGGCCAAAATCTGTATCCAACATACCAAGAGTTTTGTTAATCACTCGTATATTTTGCACTGCATTTTCAACAAACCCATCTACAGTGCTGATATTTTTATGAGTGAGAGCGCTAAATAGCCCGGAAAAAACATCTTTAATTTTAAACTTATCATCTGCGTCTACTTCAAATTTTTGAGCCAATGCCATTTCCCAGCTCCTTTAAAACCATGTAAAACATAGCCTTATAATACCATAAATTTCAGAACCTATGGCCGGCCCTTTTTTGAGCTTCTGACTTTTTAACAAGACCCCCTATTTAGTTGCATAGTTTTTTTAAATAAAGTAAAAATAGTTGATACTTATATATTTTGTTTTTTTGTGTTTTTTCTTCAAGGAATTCAATCTTGTCAACTAATACCGGAGAATGGAAATATAAGGTGGTTGGAACCTCGCCCATAGCCACCCGTAAAGACATGCTTATTTTGCAACGGGCCTTGGGTTTGGAAGGCAAAAATGGCTGGGAACTTGTAGGATTCATCCCAAATCCTAACCCTGATGCGCCTTGCTTTTATGTGCTGAAAAAAAGCAAAGACAGCCCGATTGCAAGTCTGCCTTAACGAGGGTATTTTAAACGTCTAATGCTTCAGACTAACATACCCGGGTTTTCTATAATTGATTTCATTGCTGGCTTTTTTCATGCTTTAAAGGCTAGATTAAACTTAAATTTGAAGGGCTATTGCTCCTAGAGGTTTTAAAGATGAATGATCAAAATTGGCACGTGGTAATTCAAGGAAAAGGTCAGGGCCCCTTCCCTCTCTTGACTGTGCAAACCATGATCAAAGAGGGCAAGGTTTCAAAAGATGCCCTAGTTTGGATGCCCACGATGGCCGCCTGGACTTGCTGGAGAGAAGTTCCTGCTTTTGCATTTCTTGCAACCGCAGAGAAACCGCCTGAAGCTTTATCTCAAACTCCAATGCCAGTGAATCGAACTGAACCAACTGCCGCAAGCCCCGCTTTGAAAATCCCCTTTGAAATGATTCCAAACAATCTTTGGGATTACCTTTCCTTTAAGAGGATGATCACCCCCAAATTGGTCAGCATCTTTTTTTGGATTGGAACAATTATAAGTATGGTGATTGGATTGGGACTATTTATCATTTCGCTTGTTAATATTAATTCTCAAGGAATACTAATCGGGTTTCTAACTATGTTATTGGGGCCCTTGGTTATTCGCATTTACTGCGAATTAATCATAGTCTTTTTTATGATCAATGAAACACTTACTGACATTTCAAAAACACTTGAGCAAAAGAAATAGCTAATTAAACATCAGGCTTCTTGTACGGCGCTAGATTCAACTAATTTATGGCCTGCCTCCAACAGTGCTTTTCTTAATTTCTCTAATGATTCGCTAGTAACCGTTAGAGCACAGGGCCCCAGTCTGGAATGAATCCACTGCGCTGTTTCAGGCCATTGCATAATTCCATCCGTGATCAGTTCATTTTCCAAATGCACGACCAACATGGTTTCAAAACTTGGAGGAACTGCATCCGATTTTGCACCAAGAATCAATTGGATTGCGGGGGTCAGCGAATGCCCCAACCTTTGTTGAAACCAATCATCCAAGGCTGTTGGGGTATAGCCAACCTGGTCGGCCTTTTTCAGCGTCTCGGGGCTAAGCTTATAAACTCTTTTTTGCTGCGATGAAGCATCTTCAACAAAATCTGCAAATCTGGGCAACTCGGTTTCAAGCAGAAGATCAGACCTGCTTATATCAACCACAAGTGTCACGCCATCACTTTCAACTTGCACACATTTTTCGGGCATCAACCCATAATCTCTGGTCGCAGTCAACCTATACTGGCTAAAATCAATGCCTTCTTCACTTGTAGCAACTGCAAAGCGATCCGAAATTTTTAGTGCAGGCAACCCACGCGAAAGTGCGTTCTCAAGATCTTGTGCGGTTGGAAATTCCAATAGCGTTGCAGAGGCATAAATCGTTATTCGTTCATGTTTATTCGACCAAGTTTTAATGGCATCCAATACCGCCTGTGGGGTTGGACGAGTGCCGTGCCTTTCCAGTAATCCGCAAATATCTTCGTAGCGCAACCCTGTTTCCAAAGCGAAATAGACCGATTCGGGCTCCAACAACAACTGGCAAGCGGGGCCAATGCTTTTCAAGGTTGCGAGGTTGGTGAGATCTCTTGCAAGTGCTGGATTCAATCCTTGGCGAAAAGCAAGAATTTCAAGATTGGGCTGCACCAGCAAAGTTTTTGCAATCAGATCTTGTAGATCATTTTCTTTCTGTAAACCAAGAACAGATCTACCCACGGGGCTAAGCCTGACCAAATATTTTCCACCCGGCAACTTGGTTGCCTGGATCATCCGAATTTGAAATGCAATGCCTAGGAGAAATTTAACCAACCAGCCTTTTAATCGGGAAGGCCTGATCGATTCTCGGTCTTTCCAATAAGGATGATGATCAATCACCCAGGATTCAAGAATATCGGGATCTACCCACTGATTAGGGGGAAGATTGCCAAGCGCAAGAACCGCCACAAGGCAAGCAGAGTTGTAGGGGTTGCTTCGATCTTCAGGATTTTCATTTAGGCCAGTGCAAGGGTTCCAGGAATCAATTGCGGGAAGAGCAGCCCAAATTTCAGTCAGCACTGCAAGCAAGCCTTTATCCCAAGAATCGGGAAAAGTTCCAGGGTGCAATTCATTTTCTTTGGGGTTAAGAATGCCTAGTTTCAAACCTATTTCAGTTAAAAGAATACCGAGATCAGGAACTTCGATTAAGCGGTCGGAAGGATCAGCAGAAAGCATGGAATTGGCACGAAGATTTTCGAGATCTCTTTTGAAAAAACCACCCTGCTGATTTTTGCGCAGCGGATCTTTATGAACCATCTGCAATAGAACCGACATGCGAAGAGGAAACTCCATACCATCCGCTTGGAGGATAGGAGCAATGGGGTCGGGTTCAAGGATTTCCGCGCCTTCAGGTGGTTCGTATTTTTGGGGCAATGATAAAGGGAAAGCAATCGACCTTTGGCTGATGGGGGGAGGCAGGAAAATCGCCAATCCTTCAGGGCCGGGAAACCCAATCCACTGCTCAAAACTTTTGATGTATGGGCTTTTGCAAGGTTTTGGAAGCCGATCCTTTTGTTCAAGGTTGACAACATCGGGTAATAAAAACCCTTGGTTCAACAAATCAAATACAGCAGACAAACCATCTTCCTGCCCCAAGCACATGCTAATCTCAATCAACTGCCCAAGCTTCCATTTGCATTGTCCGGATTGGGCCAAAGCAGCAAGAAGGGTTTTGCGCGATTCATCAAGTTCTTTTAATCTGCGATTCAGTAAAACCGTGTTATCGAATGCTTCAACGCAACGGTCGATAAGTTCTTCAACAGGCCATTGATTTCTAGGGCGAAGGAATCGTTGCACAACTTCGCGCAACAATTTTTCGTCATAGCGACCAAGGATAAGACGAACAAGTTCAGGCCATATTTTCTGGATGGGTTCTGTCATTTTCAGCGCTGTAATACCTGAGGAGTGTGACCCATGCGCTGAAGTTCCGCAACAACGCTTTCAAGCCTGCCTGTTCTTACCAAAAGAACCTCGTTGGTTAATCTTCCGGATATATCGGATGCGAGCTTCTTTCGAGCTAGGATCTCTTCCGCAAGCAATCCATCTTCGGTAAGCACTAGGCATACCCTTCGATGCAACTTTACGGGGATCCTGGCAATACTTGTTTTATTGGATACTATGAGCATTTATTTTCGCATTACCTTTCTTAAACTTTACAACCAAATTCACTCAGCAACGCATCACCATCCATTACATTATAACTATAGCCCTGTTCGGTAAGAAACATTTGGCGATGGTGCGCAAAATCCTGTTCACGGGTGTCCCGCGTGACCAATGTGTAAAAGTAAGCTATTTCACCGCTTGGTTTAGGCCTCAGAATTCTACCCAACCTTTGGGCTTCTTCCTGCCTAGAACCAAAAGTCCCCGACACCTGAATCAGAATATTGGCATCAGGAAGATCGAGTGCAAAGTTCCCCACCTTGGAAAGAATCAGACTCTTTATTTCGCCTGTTCTAAATTTTGCATACAATTCTTCACGCTCAGAATTTGGAGTCTGCCCGGTGATTAATGGTATATCAAATCTATCTCGAAGCTGACGCAATTGCTTTAAATACTGACCGATAATCAATACCCTTTTATCCCCGTAGTTATTTAACAGGGCTGCAACCATATCTTCCTTGGCAATATTTTCGCTTGCAAGCCTGTATTTGTTGCGCCATTCTGCAACTGCATAATCCATGCGATCCGATTCAATCAATCCAACCCTAACCTCGGTGCAGGATGCTTCTGCAATCCAACCCTTGGTTTCAAGTTCACGCCATGGCACATCATACTTCTTGGGGCCAATCAAACTAAACACATCGGTTTCTCTGCCATCTTCTCTTACTAAGGTTGCAGTAAGTCCAAGCCTTCGCCTTGCTTGAATCTGGGCAGTAACCCGAAATACTGGAGCGGGTAAAAGATGCACTTCATCGTAAACGATCAAGCCCCAATCCTGACTATCAAACAATTTAAAGTGTGGAAACTCATCAGACTTCTCGGGCCGGTATGTTAAAATTTGATAAGTCGCTATTGTTACCGGTGCTATCGCCTTCGATTCGCCTGTATATTCAGCTATCAGATGTTCCGGAATATCTGTTTTATCAAGAATTTCTCGATGCCATTGCTTTACCGCAGTAATACCCGTCGATAAAACCAGCGTATTCTTTTTCAACATACTCATCGCAACAATGCCCACAATGGTTTTACCCGCACCACAAGGTAGCACGATTACACCACTACCACCGCGAACATCACCACCTGCATGAAATACTTCGCAAGCCTCATTCTGGTAATCACGAACATTAAACGGAACCCCCGACTTGCATATTTTTCTTAAACCAATGTCTAAATTCGCTCCCTCAGTATATCCTGCAAGATCTTCTGCAGGGTAGCCAATCATAATCAACGCTTGTTTCAACACACCACGGAATGATGGTTCGACCAAGTAGCTTTTTTTGTTTACCCGTTCATGCAGATACTCTTTCAACTTGGGCTGGCGTGAAAGCTCTTCCATTAAATGAGCATCTTCACAAACCATCAAAAGCATATGGCTATTCGATTTTGGATCAAGCTGATCAGATCGCCTAATGCAAACCCGCCCATAACGCCCAACCACTTCAAAAATATCTGCACTTATCGTGGCAGGCAGGGGAAACTTAGAATAGGTTTTAAGGACCTCGACCATAGCCGCAGCGGTCAAACCAGAAGCAGCGGCATTCCATAAAGACAGATTGGAAAGACGATAGGTATGGATATGCTCAGGGCTTTTTTCCAATTCTGCGAAGGGCGCAAGTGCTTCACGAGCTTGCGCATACTTAGGGTTATCAACTTCTAATAAAACAGAACGGTCACCTTGAACAATAAGCGGATTAGTCGGGTCATAAGTCATAGATTTTTGCCATCCATCCTGATGCCTATTAACAAATACAATTTGCCTACGATCTTGCAGTTTAGGGGAAAGAGGGTGCTATAAGCAAGCCAAACCACAAAAACTTTTAAACTAAGAAGAAAGACTTCATCAAATCCCCTTGTTAACACAAACCAAAACAAGGCTGTTATTTAATGACCAAAGATTTCTCAAACACAACGATATCTTGATTAACCCACTGTTTGATCAATTGTTGTTCTTTCCAGAATGGCCTATAAATCAAGCTAATCTGCACTGATTCGATTTTGTGCGGGAATCTCCAAACCCAGACTTTAGCCATCTCAGGCTCCAATCTGGAATCCACAAAGTCTGTACCACCCTGCCAAAAGGGCTGAATTCCCTGCTTATCTGCACTCAACAGGGGCCTGCCAAATAACACCCCTGCATTTCCCACTAGAGTTTTATCAACCCAAGCTGGCAAGGTCGGGCCATCGATTGGTTTAAACTCTTCGCCCTGCAACTTCGCTCGCACCTGCAATATCATATGCCGGTCGATGTATCCTGTAGGAACTTTGTGCCCTACATTCACCGCTTTTAACTGCACTTTTACCACACATTCGGTTTCCCCCCGAACAACTTCCTCTTCATGTTGAATCGAACTTTGCAACATCTGCTGCAATCCATCAGACATCATCTGGTGCGATGCCAACCCCTTGGCTTCACGAACAATGCCACCCTTTCCCGGAGCAATATTTTTGAAATGCCCATCAGGCTTCATGTGGCATGCCTGACATTGCAACCCCTTTGCAGCAGCGGGGCTTTTCTGCCACTCTGAAAAAGTCGAATAGACATGCATTCCAAATAAAGTTCCTTCATGGCAGGAAGCGCAATAAAGGCTTTGTTGGTACACCGGACTAAAAGAATTGTCATCTCGAGTCGCATCTTTGATGGGGCCAAAAAATACCTGCCCTTTTTCTGGGCGAGCTAATCTCAACAAATCTCTGCCATGCGACAAGCCAACACCCTCTTTTTTAACCGACGCAACCTTATGACAAAAATCACAATGCACCCCGAGTTTATTGATCCCGCTAACTTCGGAGATATCTTCCAAGCCCGGTTGCCCCACCCCAACACCGGGTGCATGACATGAGACACAAACAGTCTTGCCTTCCGGAAGATCTCGCGAAAGGCTCCACCCCTTGATAACCTCGCCACCTTTTTTAACATCCGAATACATGTCAAGAAATCGATCACCTGTGCTACTAAAAGCGTGCCCACTTTGCGACCATTCCTGTGCAATCTGAGCATGGCAACTCGCACAATTTTGCTCACCTTCCAAAGGATGAACCCATTCATAATCGGTATTATCACCAGTCGGCGTTTTTTTAAGTCGAACCGTATTCCCTGTATTTTTAAGTCGATCATGCGCAATAAGGTACCCTTCGCTAGCAACCGCGAACTTGCTATCAACTAAAGGGTTTGCGATATTACAACGGCCTAATACACCCGTTTGAAATAGATCAGAATTATGTTCGAAGGTAATGAATGCCCCTTCGATGGGGCCACTAGGGCCAACAACCAGAATTTGCAAAGCAGGAATTTGTTGGATCCAAACCAATAAGGTTTGAGGCAAAAAGCCCATCAGAATTGTTAACGCCAAAACTGCTTGAACCGGACTGCGCATGGGCGATTTATCCAGTCGTAATCAAATTTTCAAAAGCGAACCCAATGCCTGTGCTGATTGTACTGCAGCTTTCCGAACCGAACTTTTCCAATCGGGATCCTCGGGAGAAGTGGGAAAAGTAACCCCGCGGGAACTGTTTACAATTGCCCCCAAACCATCCTCACGAAACGAAGGCCGGACCTCGTCAAGGCCACCCCCTTGCGCGCCAAACCCTGGAACCAAAAACCACATCTGAGGAAACTCTGCTCGTAAAGCAGCAGCTTCTTGCGGAAATGTAGCCCCGACAACAGCCCCCGCATCACCCAAACCGCATTTCCCGATATGCCCTTCATTCCATTTAGCAAGTGCCTTTGCTACATGGTGATAAAGAGGCTTACCTGAAGACTCAAGATCTTGAAACAACTTGGCACCAGGATTACTGGTTCGAACCAGCAGAAATATTCCGCCATATACTTTCCTGGCTGCTTTCAAGAAAGGCTCAACTGCATCAAAACCAAGATAGGGATTAACCGTCATAGAGTCGGCGGGCCAGCTGGCGTATTCATGATTCCCAACGTTACCACCAAATACAGCCTCTGCATAAGCGGTGGCAGTACTAGCGATATCGCCTCTCTTGTTATCCATAATAGTAATCAGCCCAAGAGATCTTGCATGCTGCAGCAACTTGCGCAGAACTTCCATCCCTTTGGGCCCACAGTTTTCAAAAAAAGCGCTCTGCGGTTTCACCACGGGCACCAATGGTGCAACTATTTCTAAGACTTCGGAACAAAACTCGAGATAAGCTTCGGCGACGGCTTCTGGGGTGGCATCCGCAAACTTGCTGCGAATCGCTTTGGGAAGACTTTCCCAGCGAGGATCAAGGCCCACACATAATGGAGTTTTCTTCAGGATGATTTTTTCTGCAAGCCTGTCCGAAAAATTCATGTCAAACTCCTTGCAAGAGGCCCAGGCCTTTTTGAAGAACCAAAATACCATTCAATCGTCGCTTTAACCGCATTACAAACAGGGGTTGTTGGCTGCCACCCCAGATCATTCATTGCATTCGAAATATCAAACTTATTGCTTCGTGTTACCAGCCCAACGCTATAGCGCGTAATATGAGGGGGCCTTTTAAGCAGAATCAATTTGCCTATAAACTCGGATACGAATCCTGCAATATAAGCCATGCGAATAGAGTAAACTTTCCGCACTCTGGGATACCCCAGAGAATCAGAAAGCAAAGCCAGAAACTCTTTTTGGGTTATCTCACCTGGGTTACTTAAGTTGTAGATTTTCCCTGCGGATTTTGGATTCTGCCCCGCTTTGATGACGCCATCTGCAACATCGCCAACATAAAGGACATTGAGCATATTTGACCCATCGCCTGCCTGAGCAATTCGGTTCAACCTGAATGCAGCAAGTACTCTGGGCAAAGAGGTGCGATCTCTGGGGCCAAAAAACCAAGTGGGCCTCAGAATCGTAATCTCACCTTGATACTTTTTCCAAAGGGCTTCTGTCTGCAATTTTGCTCGGATGTAATTATCTGCCCGCCATAGGTATTGGCCCGTAGGCGCAGACTCATCAATCGGAAAACTACTATCTTTGGGATGCCCATACACCGTGATCGAACTGACATGAGCAACTTTTTGCACTTTGTTAACGGTGCAGGCGATGACCAACGATTCCACTGGTTTAATAATATTCTCAACAAATTCCTGCCAAGGTCCCCACTCCCCAACCTTGGCAGCACAATGATAAAGCGTGTTACAACCTTTTAGAGCATGATTCAGAAATTCCTGATCGATCAAACTGCCCCTTAAAACCTCAACTCCAAGGCTTTCTAAAAAAGAGGTGTCGCTGTTAGGTCGAACCAAAGCCCGCACGCTCCGGCCTTGCTTTACAAGCTTTTCCACTACATGGCTGCCTAATAATCCGCTTGCGCCTGTTACAACATCCAAAGCACACCTCATCGTCCTTAATGATAAATCATACCTTTGTCGATTTTTCCACTTATTTCAGTTATAAGGGTTTTTCGTGTTCTAAGCACTAGGATAAATAATCTATCTCCCCCACTAATTAGTATGAGGCAAGAGGGCTAATTAACCTTGGGAAAAGTGCTTGCATTTGGTTAATTATTATCAGGTCATTTAATGTTAACTACCAAGCAAGCTACAAAGGTATTAATATGAACCGCAACTTAAAAGGGAAAAGAATTCTTATTACCGGGGCCTCCCGCGGAATGGGCGCTGAACTCGCTAGGCTTTGTGCCAAGGCCGGCGCAAGATTGGCCTTGGTTGCTCGCTCCAAAATTGAACTCGAAAACCTTGCATCTGAACTAACAGCCCTCGGCGCTGATGCCAAAGCCTTTCCGACCGATATCACATGTAATATCGAGCGGGATAATCTCTTCCGAGAAATTAAAGACCACTTTCACGAACTCGACATTTTGGTAAACAACGCTGGTTCTGGTTCATGGAATCATTTTGTTGATGGCAACGAAGAAATAGTTCGCCAACTCATGGAAATCAACTTTTTTGCACCAGCAGAAATGATCAGGCAATCTATCCCCCTGTTGGAAAATGGGGATCAACCCGCAATTGTTAATATTGCATCCATGACGGGAAGAAGGGCGATGCCCTCTTGGACAGAATACTCTGCTAGTAAGCATGCGCTAGTTGGCCTTACCGAGGCATTAAGAGGGGAAATGGCAAGGTTCGATATTGATGTATTATTAGTTTTACCCGGCTTAACTATTACGCCTTTTTGGGAAAATCTTTCACTTAAGACGGGAAGAGCAAACCTTGGAATTGAAAAAGGGATGACTCAACAAGTTGCAGCAAAGGGAATATTAAACGCTATACTATCCAATAAGACAGAAACAGTTTTGGGTTGGGATGCCCTATGGATGCTTCGATTGGACAAATTCTTTCCAAAACTTGTGAACTGGTTGCTGGCTCGTCGCGTAAAGCAACTTTATGCCACTCGTTAAAACATTAACTAAGCTTAATCCTTATATAAAGTAACAATACAAGAATCGCAGGAGAGACAAAATATGTGTGGCATAGCAGGCGTAATTGACCTAGCAGGTCAGAGAACTATTTCCCCAAACATTATTCGTGCAATGGCACAGGCAATCATTCATCGTGGCCCCGATGAAGATGGCTTTTTAGAAGCCCCTGGCATTTCATTCGCCAACCGCAGGCTCAGCATTGTTGGCCTCTCTGATGGCAAGCAACCCATATATAACGAAGACCGATCCATTGCGACGGTATTTAATGGTGAATTCTTCGATTATCAAACAATCAAATCCCGACTTGAATCCAGAGGTCACAAATTTTCCACTCATTGTGATACTGAACTTATCCCCCATCTTTACGAAGATCATCAAGAGGGAATGCTAGACCACCTTCAAGGGCAGTTTGGGATCGCTGTTTGGGACGCCAGACAAAGAAGGGTAATTCTTGCGCGCGATCAGTTTGGTATTTGCCCACTTTATTACGCAAAGGTGCAATACGATGGTTCCGAATGGCTTTTGTTCGGATCTGAAATCAAAGCGATTCTCGCTTCAGGAATGATTCGAGCAGAGCCCGATCGATTGGGTATCAATCATCTTTTCACCTTCTTTGGAGTCCCCGGGCCACAAAGTTGCTTTAAGGGTATTTCTGCTTTAGAACCTGGGCATTTCTTAGATATCCGATTGGGTAGCCAATCGCATGCTTCCCGCATCGAAGATAAAACATACTGGCGCATGGACTTCCCTCAACGAGGGCAGGAACGAACCGGGCCCTCTTTAAAATCACTTGTTGATGATTTCGACAGGGAAATGCTTGCTTCGGTGGAAAAACGCCTACGAGCCGATGTTCCTGTTGTTTCGTATTTAAGCGGTGGGGTTGATTCCAGCCTAGTAGTTGCAATGGCTTCCAAAATCCGGGGCACCCCGATTCCTTCTTTTACCATCCGCATCAAATCTCCAAAACTTGATGAAACTCCGGAAGCCACCATTGTTGCAAAACACATTGGCACCACTCCTATTATTATCGATGTTGGGGCGGACGAGGTTCTTAACACCTACCCTGCCCTAATCCGTGCAGCTGAAGCCCCCGTTGTAGACACATCTTGTTCCGCACTTTTGCTCCTTGCAAAGGAAGTTCACAAGCATGGCTACAAAGTTGCGCTGACAGGCGAAGGTTCCGACGAATGGCTCGCTGGTTACCCTTGGCACAAAGTACATCGGATTGCAAGTTGGGTAGATAGCGTGCCTGGCCTAAAGGTCAGCAATTGGATGCGCAGGTTTTTCTTGTGGATAACAAAAGCCCCTAGATACAACCAAGCAATGCAAAACCGGGCAATTAATGCCATGAGTGGCCCTAACGGATGGCTCGATATTTATAACCTTTTTAGCATGGCTAAGTTCAGATTGTTTAGCCCTGAAATGATGGATCTCGTCAAAAATGTTTCTCCCTACGAAGATTTAAACCTTCCTTCTGAACGAATGAAAAGCTGGCATCCTTTAAATCGGGAATTGTATGTTAGCGGCAGAGCCCACCTATCCGGGCTACTTCTTAATGCCAAGGGCGATCGTGTCGCAATGAACTCCTCGGTGGAAACCCGCTACCCGTTTTTAGATGTAAATGTATTTAACTTTTTGGCAACAGTTCACCCTAAGTGGAAGTTCCGAGGATTGTTTGGCGATAAATATTTACTCCGCCATCTTTCAGATCGTTACCTTCCTTCATCGATTGCATGGCGCAAGAAAGCCATGTTTAGAGCGCCCTTCGATAGCTTCCATTTAGATAACGTTCCACCCTTTATCGATCACCTCTTAAGCGAAGAATCCCTTAAAAAGACTGGATATTTTGATGTTAAGCAAGTTATCCGATGGCGCAAAGAATTCAAAAAACTTCCCTCGTGGGGTCTTTCTAGGGTCTCTATTGAGATGGGGCTCGTTGGCGTTTTAGCAACCCAAATGTGGCACCATACCTTTATTGATCATTCGCTTGCGGACATGGATTATTGGCAAGCTCCTAAAATTTCTTAAATGTTCTATTTTTATAGTGACTATTTGAACACTACGCCTGTTTTTTTCATAAGTTGTTATTGGATATAACCTTAGAGGCCCTAATCGTTACAGTATAACGCCCTGCAACCATCTTATTTCCCGCTTTGCCTCTTTTAACCTTCCAAGACCCTTTAACAACCGTTAACCTTATACCTATGTCATATGCTCTCTCTACATTATGGTACGACAGGCAACGATACCTGCCGGGCGTTTTAGCTGTTGGGTTTAGCGCCTTGCTTATCGCATTGCAGTGCGGCCTTTTGCTCGGGTTATTTTCAATCACCTCAATCCCGGTGGATCATACCACCGCAGATATATGGCTTGGGGCCCCCGAAGTTCTTAGCGTCGATCTTGGCAGGCCCATCCGCGAGGCTAGTTTAGCAAGACTCGCTAGCCAGCCTGAAATCGAACGCGTTGAAATCTATCTCCAAGGCTTTTCCTATTGGTCTAAACCCGATGGTGGCACCGAACTTTGTATGGTTATTGGCAGCAGACTCGATGAAAACGCATTGGGCAAAGTTAAAGAACTATCAAAAGATCTTTATCTCCAACTTAGCGAACCTGGCACTATTGTTATTGATGAATCCGACCTCGGCAGACTTGGGGTCAAAGGAGTCGGAGATCACGCCGAGGTTGCTGGTAACCGCGTACGCATCGTCGGCCTTACCACTGGGTTAAAAAGCTTGGCAGGCCCCTATGTATTTTGTTCGATCAACACAGCAAGACCTTTGCTACGCGTTTTCCCTGACCAAATTACATATGTTCTAGGTAAATGCTTTAACCCCAAAGATGCTGCTACCGTAGTTAGCCGCTTAAAAGAAAATCAAAATGTCTCGGCCTTCACCAGCCCCGAATTTTCGCTTCGTTCTAGAATGCATTGGCTCCTTAAAACTAAAGCTGGTATAGCTTTAGGTTACGCCGCTGCCCTCGGATTACTGGTTGGCGCAGTGGTCACAAGCCAGACCTTATACTCTGCAACCGCTGCCTCCTTACGAGAATTTGCAGTTTTACGAGCCATGGGTATCCCAAGATGGCGCATGCAGTTTATGGTTATGCAGCAATCCTTATTTGTGGGAATAATTGGCGTTGGTTTGGCTTTGCCTGCGGTCCATGGACTTGCAGCGGTTGCTGATTATTTTGGTGGGCGAGTCGAACTGCCTATTTGGTTGCAGAGTATCGCTGCAATTGTTACGCTTACGATGGCCTTGTTTTCTGGGTTGTTTGCTTTAAGGTCTCTTAGAAATGTAGAGCCCGCTGCTTTACTCAGGTAATTAACAAAGGTTTTTAGGGATGTCGACATCTCCAAATTTAAAATCAAACATCAAGCTTCGCTCAGGCGTTTCGGTTACCTCTATTACAGGTAAGGGACTTTTTAAGTCATTTGGCGAAGGCGAAATGCGAACGACCGCCGTAAATGATGTTTCTATTGATATCAAGCAAGGCGAAGTTGCCCTGATGATGGGCCCCTCAGGAAGTGGAAAAACCACCCTTTTAGCTATTTTGTCAGGTCTGTTAAAACCGGATGCTGGGAAAGTTACAGCCTTAGGGCAAGACCTATGGACAATGAGTGAACGCGAAAGAGAACATTTTCGCCTAAAACATTGCAGCTTCATTTTCCAAGGCTACAACCTCTTTTCCTCTTTAACTGCTAGGCAACAGCTAGAAATCGTGGCCCAATGGGGCGATGGGGCCAGTTCAAGAGAAGCTAGGAAAAAAGCCGATGAAATCTTAGATGTTCTTGGTTTATTGAAAAAGGCCCATTTGCGCCCAGGCGAACTATCCGGTGGCGAGAAACAAAGGGTTGCTATTGGTAGGGCTCTTATCAAAAACCCGGATTTCTGTTTTGCTGATGAACCTACGAGTGCTTTAGACTGGGCACACGGCGAACAAGTTATCGATATTTTACGGTCTGCTGCACATGAACGCGGTTGTACTGTACTTATTGTCGCCCACGATGCCAGAGTTATACCCTATGCGGACAAAATATTTTACCTCGAAGACGGCAAAATGATTGACGACGGTGGCAAAAGTATTCACAAAACCTATGGCAAGATGCCTTAAAGAGGATTGCTAAGATTATTCACTTAGAATTCTCTAGTTTTATAATTATATTCACAAGGACGAAATCCTTGTTGGGGAATCTTTAATGGAAAAGTTATTTCAGCCAATACCTGTTGCTTCTTGGACCCATTTGGGAAGAAAGCTTTTTTCGATCATGTTTGTTTCCAGCCTGATTGCAGGTGGGTTTATTTTTTGGAGTTATTATCAACCTCCAGAAAATGAAGCTCTTGAATTAAATTTTGGTATCCAAGATCAAATCACTGCTCAAGCAAAACCAGCTTCCAAAGCTAAAATCACCGAAGATGCTGAGCGCAGAGCTGTTTGTATCGCCTATGTTGATGTAGATGGTGGCGTTACACCTCTTTACCCTATTCAACCTGGCAAAGTGCTTGCAATTCCTGCAAGAGAAAACACCGAAGTCGAAGCAGGCGATATTCTGATTCGTATGGATGATACCTTGCAAAAGGCCCAACTCGAAGAAGCCAAAGCTGATGTACAAGCTGGCCAATCCCAACTTGATCAAGCCAAAGTTATGTTCTCCCAGCACGAATTAAAGATCAACGGCCAAAAATCTGCAATCGAAGCTAAACGTAGCGAAATGGCTGCTGCTATTGCTAAAAAAGATCAAGCTGAGCGCTTGGCAAGCAACAAACTCGCAAGTAATGATGATGTAAATGCAGCAACTGCAATCGTTAAAGCTCTTGAATTTGCAGTCGAAGGCGAGACCATAAAACTTAAAGGTATCCAAGCTCTTGACCCTCACCTTCCCGTAAACCTTGCAACGAATGATCTTACCGCCCGAAGAGCACGATTACAAAAAGCAGAATATGCTTTAGGCGAATGCTCATTAAAGGCGCCATTTAAAGGCACTATTCTTAGAATCAACACCAGTGTTGGTGAAACACTTGGATCAAACCCTAAGTTTCCTGCCATCATGTTTTGCCCTAGTGCTAAGCGCATTGTTCGTGCTGAAGTTGAACAAGAATTTGCAGGAAAAATCGCACTCAATCAGGTTGCAGTAATTCAAGATGATTGCAGCTCTTCGGAAATAACATGGCGTGGAAAAGTGGTACGCATTTCTGACTGGTTTACACACCGAAGATCTATTCTTCTTGAGCCTTTACAATTCAATGACGTGCGAACCCTTGAATGCATCATCGAGTTAGATCCCGGTCAGCCATTGCTTAGAATTGGACAGCGTGTAAGGGTTCAATTGGTTCCTACGGAGGAATCAATCAAGCCCGCTACAGCAAAATCGAAGTAGGCCATCAACATTACTTTAATCGTGTTTTTGCAGGTCAAGGAGGACCAATAATGACATGGTTACTAATTGCAACTGGTTTTAGTGGTGCCTTTACCTTTTTATTTATCTTTAAAAAGATAGCCCACCTATTTACCACCCCTAAATCCATAGCTGTGCATTTCTCTCCTGCAGGGGGTTGCGCAGATGCTTTAATCAACGAAATACATAAAGCTAGACACGAAATCTTGGTTCAAGCTTACTCTTTTACTTCCAAGCCAATTTCTCAGGCGCTTGTAGATGCAAAAAAACGAGGCGTAAAAATCGATATTGTTCTTGATGGTAGCAACGAACGGGAACAATACACCGAACTACACTTTTTATTAGAACATAGCATCCACCCAGTCATTGACAGTCATCACCCGATTGCCCATAACAAAATCATGATTTTTGATTCTAGAACCATTGCTACGGGAAGCTTTAACTTCACGCATCAGGCAGAACAAAACAATGCGGAAAACCTGCTTATTTTAAAAGGTCATCCTGAACTTGTCGACTTATACAAAAAGAATTTTGCAATTCATAAAGGGCACTCTCGAGCGGTGCAATTAAAAACCGAAGCTAATACTGGGGCACCCAAGCACGAAATGTTTGGACATCACACCCCTGGCACCAGATCTCATGCAGCCTAACCGCCTATCTGGTCAAATTTTATGGAAAATTGCCTTTTTAACTTAAACTCCACTAAAATAGTTATAGGCTTTTGATTTAGTTAATTACTGCTTATTTTTTACGGTATTACTTTTATGTCTAACACAATCATTGGCGAAAAAGTTCTGAATGATGCCCATTTAAAGCAGCAATTGCAAATTCTCAGGCAAGCTGATAATTGGACCAATCTTTATTACATCAGCATGATTTATATTTATCTCGCCTCAGTGATTTGTAGCACCCTCTTTTTCTATTATCAAAGAGAAACTTGGGGCCTGCCCTTCTGGGTGAACATCCCCGTTTCAATCCTTGCAATCATTCTGATTGGGGCTGGCCAACATCAACTAACGGGCCTTGGCCATGAAGGTTCGCATCACTCCCTTTTCAAAACTAAAAAATGGAATGAATTCGCTTCTGATGTTTTTTGCATGTTTCCTGTTTACAGTTCTACGCATATGTACAGACTGCAACACATGGCTCATCATCAGTTTGTAAATGACCCAGAACGCGACCCAGATGTCTCACAACTTTTATCCAGCGGCCATTGGTTGGGTTTTCCTGCTTCTCCGAAAAAGTTCTACAACTTTTTGCTCAATCAACTTTGGATCCCCAATCTTTTTAAATTCATAATAATTCGGGCTGCTTATAATTCCACAGGCACAGACTCTAACCCTTATGTCAAAAAAAGCACCAGCAAAAACAAAATCGGGATTCGTATCGCCATCACCTATGTTTTTTCCATGATCCCCGTACTTGCAGTTCTTACCTGGTTTGGTAATCCCCTCTTTGTTGTTTTCAGTGCACTCGGGATATTTATGGTATTCGCCACGATTTTACTATTGCTCTCCAACGACTGCTATCAGCAGGCAAAAATTCATCCGGTTTTTTCTTCAAAAGTATCAACCGTTATGCGACTTGGTTATGTAACCACAACCTTTACTACGCTTGCGGTTTTGCATCTCACTGTAGATCCCTGGGCGCCCATCTATTACTTTGTGCTTTGGTTGGTCCCAATTTTTACTTCGTTTTCTTTCTTTATGATTCTTAGGCAGGTTGTTCAGCACGGTAATGGTGACAGGGGTTGGATCACAAACACACGCGTATTTTTCGTCAACAAATTCATCAACTTTTGCGTGTTCCCCATCGGCCAGGATTATCATCTGCCACATCACCTTTATTCCACTGTGCCCCACTATCGTTTAAAAAAGCTTCACGCAATATTGATGGAGTATCCTGAGTATCAAAAAGATGCGATTAATGTGCATGGTTATTTTCATTCGCCTGAAAACCCTCAAATTCACCCTACCGTTGTGGATGTATTAGGCGACAACTACGCGAGTAAGAGTTTCCGTGGCGTGCACATCGATAACACCGTTCTGGATGATAACGAGGTGGATGATAAAGAGGGCATCATCAATACAGGGGAACGAGAAAAACAAAAGGCAGAAGCATCAGCACGCGAAAAATCAATGCTTTAAGATCGGTTCAAATTCGGTGCCCGAAACCATAGTTTTCAAAATAGGCGTAGTCATAAATGTGGTGATCAGGGCCATCATCACGAGCATACAAAAAACGCTGTCAGAAATAATCCCAAAATCTTTCCCCAAGTTAATAACGATCAATTCCATCAAAGCACGCGTATTCATTAATACTCCAATGCACGAAGCTTCTCTCACTGAAAATCCTGAGAAATATGCTGCCAATCCACAGCCAGCTATTTTGCCGATTATCGATGCACTGATAATCCCCCCTGCTATCAGCCAAAGTTGCAGAGAGTCAAGCGATCCAATATTAGTTCTTAACCCGGTGTAAGCAAAAAAGATTGGAAGAAAAAATGCGGTCACAAAGTCTTTCAACTTCACCTGAATTGCTTTACGAAACTCAACTTGATCACATAGTACCGCTCCAAAAACAAAAGCCCCAAAAATACCAAATATCCCAATAAGATTGGTCCCTATCGCAGATAGAAACAACAAAGATAAAGTCACTGCAAGGCCCGTCACAGAAATCTCGCCATCTACAATAAAATTGTTGAGTAATCTAATTGCAATAGGTCGAACTGCAAAAATCATAAATACACCAAACATCAAAGTGTAAAAAATCATCAGGAGCGTACTAGAAATATGAAAACCCGATGTTACAAAAGCTGCTACACCCGCTAATAAAATCCAACCTGCTGCATCATCAAAAGCTGCTGCAGTAATTGTAACTACTGCAAGCCTTGTGTGAGAAACCTTCCACTCCACCATCATTCGCCCAAGGATAGGTAAAGCTGTGATAGACATGGCAGTGCCCAAGAAGAGGCTGAAGCTCCAGAAGTTTTCAGGGGTGTCAGGCTTATTGCTTACTAATTCAAACACAAGAAAAGACAAAACGATCCCCAGTCCAAAAGGAAGTAAAATCCCTGCAAGAGAAATTAAAGCTGTAGAGCCACCCAATGAAAGCAAATGCGAAAACTCAAACTCCATTCCCACAATAAAAAGAAGAAGAATAAGGCCCACCTGACTGATGCCAACAAAAACCCAATGAAGTGTTCCCTCGGGAAACCCCTCGAGAGTAGGCCTGAAAATCATTTGGAAAGTATCAGGTGCTAGCCATCCAAATAAACTTGGGCCAAGTAAAAGCCCCGCAGTAATTTCACCAACAACTTCGGGTTGCCCGATTTTACGAAATAAAAGCCCAACAATTCGTGCAGCAAGTATGATCAACACCAATTGCCATAGCAGGGGCAATAAGAGCTTTTCAACTTGCATGGAAGCAAAAATCATAACAGTCCTTTAATAGTATTAACGCCAAAAACTGTCTGGTTCTTCGTGTGGCGCCCTTGCTTGCCTTAACAAACTTACAAGCTGGGTTAGTTGCGGTTCATCAAGATGGCCCAATTGTTTTTTACTGCACTCAAGCACTTCGTGATCAAGTTTTTGAAGCAACTTCAAGCCTTGTGAAGTTATGCCAACTTTGACAACCCGGCGGTTATCATCAGGGCGCTCGCGTGAGATGAGTTTGCGTTCTTCGAGGCGATCAAGAAGGCGGGTAATATCAGGAGCCTTTGAAACAAGCCTTTTAGCAAGCACAAGGGTATGTAATTTTTGGGGTTGCTCCCCTCGTAAAAGGCGGAGTGTGTTGTACTGCTGGGCTGTGAGGTCGACCTGCAAAAATACAGAATCCTCAATCGAACGAAGCCTATCGTAGGTACGCCAAAGGTTTAAATACGCTTCTTGATGGGTAGAGTCGAAGCGAGATGCCCG
The DNA here is from genome assembly GCA_044337875.1 of Gemmataceae bacterium. GTDB lineage: Bacteria > Planctomycetota > Planctomycetia > Gemmatales > Gemmataceae > UBA969. The sequence goes on along the minus strand of JBIIMS010000011.1, from coordinate 46,188 downwards.
GGGCAAGTCGGGGGGCGCAGCAATTTTTTCTTGAGTCATTATTTTGAACCAAGTTTTAGAAAATAATCCTAATACTTGTTCTAACAACTATTGTTGGCATAGGAAAGAAGAATTGTACCTAATTCGACAACAAATTTGCTCCGAGGCAGCACAGGATCGTAACCTAATGATCGGGCTTTTTTAAGCAAATCAACATCCACATGCGATCCATAACCTAAACAGGGAAACTTCGCATTCTGGCTCGCCCTTAATTCCGTGATTAATTTTTCAAGCTCAGATGATGCTATACCCAGATCTATCAGCGCACCTGAAAACTTTTCTTTACTAGCAATTTCGATTAATTTATCAACGGTTTTAATCACTTTGGTCTGTAAACCAATGGCACGGGCTTCCCCCGAAATCTTGCTGCTAAAGATTAAGTCATCGCATAAAACCAGTACTGTTTTATTCTCCTCAGGCATTATTCGATTTTCCCTAAACGCTGAAACATATAAAGTGTCGCCCACATTTTTGCATCTATCGGAAGATCATGGTTGTCGCACATTTCACAAACCGCCTTAAAATCAAGCAACAACACCTCTATGTCTTCGCCCGGTTCTGGCTTGGCCCCTTGGCTTGCCCGCACATCAACATAAGCCATCGTGATTGCTTCATCAGTAAGGCCCATGGAAGAATGCAGGGGTTTAGTCACCTTGTTGATTTTGGAAACTTCGTAGCCTGTTTCCTCGATCATTTCACGCATGATCGTAGATTCAACCGTATCACCGGGATCGACTAACCCTGCAGGAAAGCCATAGGTATAACACCCTAATGGTACACGAAACTCTTTGATTGCTATCAGCCTGTTTGGTTTACCTTTTTGTTTTAAAACAGGCACGATGATCACTGCCTCTGAAGCATCGTCTTTAGAATATTGTTTGAGTTTACGCGATGCATAAATCCATTTTCCCTGATGCTGGTCATGGGTGTATTCTGCAACGAACAAATTGAGCCATTTCTGTTTAGTCAACTTGCGAATCTTGTTTATTTTCATTCTGGAAGATCCTTAAATAGCTTCAGGGCCTCGCTCGCCCGTGCGAATTCGCAAGCAATCTTCGAGAGGTAGGATAAAAATTTTCCCATCCCCGATGCGCCCTTCTGGGCCAGTTCTTCCTGCCTCCATAATGGCATTCACGGTAGGTTCGACAAAATCTTCGTTAACTGCGATTTGCAATTGCACCTTGCGCAATAGCTGAACCGTAAGTTCATGACCTCGATAAACTTCGGTGTGGCCTTTTTGTCTGCCAAACCCCTGAACATCTACGATGGTTAAGCGAAAAACCTCAACTTTATTAAGCGCTTCTTTAACAGCTTCAAGCCTTGAGGGCTGAATAATTGCAAGTATAAGTTTCATCGTAATCCCAAGTTGAACATTATTTTTTGTTGCAAGGAATCATGGTGCCACCACCGGAAAGATATTCATCCGTGACGGGATAATTCTCAAACTGGATGGTGTAATAAGATTCGAACCATTTCCTAATATCACCAACCAGACCCGGGTCAAAAGAAGGGGAAACATGAAGCGTATTGCCTGGAACTTGAAGCCTGATTTCGCTCTTCTCGACAACTACTTTCCCATATTTTATAACCATGAAGGGGAGTTCAAACATTGCAAGAATATTGGAGCTTTCATTATAAATAGTGACATCGCCATCCGCACCTATGCCAAGATGTCCCTTGTTTTTAAGGCCCAGCATGCGTGCAGGCCCAGCACGAGTAATAATCGCGATTTCATTAAGCGTGTACTCTCGATCCAAATCTTTTAAGCAACTGCGCTCCAAAACCCTAGGGTGTACCCTCTTTAAAATTTCTTGCCTATAGGTTCGATCCATCAACAATTGAATAATTTCAGGATATGCTAAAAACGACCCGCCATTCGGATGATCCGTACTCATTGCTATCTGCCATGGATCTTTAACCAGAAGGTACCATTCCAAACCGATAGCCCATTGCAAAGCATTGACAAAGCTTTTTTCTTTATAGACCATGGGCACGATGCCACACCCTGCTTCCATTTCGGTATCAGCACTCGTCCATTTTTTTCCTGTTACTTTATGAAGGTAATAACCCAATGGGCCATCGCCAGTCATGGAGGTGGTTTCCCCAAATAATACTTGGCCAACATCAACAGTAACTTCGGGGTGGGAGTTTACAAACTCCGCAAGCTCTTGAACCTTGGAGCAGAACTTACCCTGATCATCGGGTTCACCACCATAACTGTGAAATTGAATATGGGTGAGGTGGGCCCTACGGCCTTCCAAAGCATCCATAGTGGCTTGTGTGGTTCGCCAATTCCCAGGAATACCAAGATTATTGCAATGAATATGAACGGCATGCGGAAGACCAATATCCATCGCTGTCTGAGATAAACCCTGAATGATTTGCCTTGGGGTGCAGTTAAAGTGGCCAATATCCTGATCAATTTCGCTAATGTTGGCGCCACCACTTTTCCAAACTTCAACTCCACCCGGGTTCACCAATTTAATCGCATAACCTTTCGCAGACTCAAGCAACCACGCAGTGAAACTATTAAGTTTTTCGTAATCTTTTTTGGCAATCTGCTCTAAAGCATAATGATTATTACCCATCAGCAGGTAAAACCCTTTGTCAATAATGGGGGTATCTTGAAGCTCTTCGTGGGCATGCCTGGCGCTTAAAGGGGGAACCGCTGCATCGAAGGCGGTGGTGTATCCAAGGCCCGCATAAAGGTACCCAGTAGCAAAGGTGCTGGGCACGCTGCCAATAGTTCCGGATCTGGTTAAAGCAGTTCTTGAAACATGAGGTGCGTAGCGCTTATCTTCAGGGCGCATTTTTCTGGCAAGATTAACCTTTGGGCCAGCAATATGGCAATGCATATCAACGCCGCCCGGCATAATAATCCTGCCGGTGGCGTCGATAACTTTTTCAGGAAGGGAATCAGGTTCAATGGGGGGGGCAACAATTTTGCCATCTTTGATCCAGATATCTCGGACTTCGCCGTTGATACCATTAGTTGGGTCGTAAATTTTCCCGCCCTTAATTTTTATGATCGCCATCGAGATGCACCTGCTTGATAAGTCATTATTTAAAATCAAAATTAGTTGGAAGCTTGGAGTTTCGCCTGCAACAAGTGAAGAACCTTCTTTTCCAAGGCACGCAATATTTTCTCATCGCTTGGATAGGGAGATTCAAAAGCAGGACGCAACGGAATGGGAACATCATCCATGCGATAAACTGTTCCAGGAACATTAATCCCATAAGTTGCAGTCGTGAATGCAACAGCAGCAGCACGGGTGGTGGAAGTTTCCTTAGTATCAAGAGCGATATAAGGAATAGATGCCAAATGCTCACGCGCAGCCTGCGAGAAATTCCCCATAGGATCCGATGCGATAATCATTGCAGCATCAGCTTCTTTTCTGGCAAGCGTATCGGTAGTGGTGAACTCGCCCGGATTAAAGCGAGGGTAGCCCCTACCAAGGTTGACACCAAAGGGATAGCCAGTTTGCCAGCTAACCACATTATCCGCACCAGTAACATTGCCATGCCCACGCATGGGGTTGGCGTAAAATCTGGTAAAAGCATTTAGGTCTCTTGCTAATGCAAGAGCAGCTTCAACATTAAGATGCTTCCCTCGAGTCATGGAAAGCCCCATGCCAAAGAAAAGAACACCAAACTTACACGCCTTCATTCTGTCTACAAGATTTTGCAACTGCTCAAGAGTCACCCCTGTGTCAATCAAATCGGCTTCATTAATAGTCAAACCTTTAACCAACGCCCTCAGCATCCAGAGCACTTCAAAATCTTTTCGAGGCTTGATTTGAAGAAAGATATCCGCTGCTGGCGCACTTTTTGTCCTGCGCACATCGACCAAAACCACGGTGCGATCTTTTCGACCATTGGGAACAAACAGCCCCTTAGGCATTGTAGAATACCTACCCCAATGCCTAGGATGTGACTCTGCAGGATTGGATCCCCAAAAAATCACGAGGTCTGCACGATTGCGAACTTCACCCAAAGAACAAGTGATTTCGCCTACTCCTTGAAATGCCATCCCAGAGGGGCCATGGCAAACCGAAGTAGTGGTATCAATGGAAGCCCCGACCCAATCAGCGATGGCAACGGTAACTCGTTGGGCCTCGCAAGTGGTATCAGAAAGCCCATAAATAATCGGGAATTTAGCATCGACCAAAATACGGGCGGCTTCCTCAACCGCTTCTTCAACCGTAGCTTCTTTACCCCGAATGCGCGCAACCGGCCCTTCCCCCGCCTGATGATTTAAAAACCACGCCTTCCCCAAAACACACGCATTCTTCGCTTTGGTTATGTGGTTTCCTTCGACCGTTAATTCGATATCGTCACAAACACAACCACAAAAAGTGCAGGTCGCGTTCGATACTACTTTTAATTCATTTTGCATATTAACCCCCCTCAGGGTCATCAATCTTTTTTAATAGCACAAACCTTGGAAAGATAAACATCTGTGCCCTTACTGCTTGGCATGCCTGTACCGTGTGTATCGGAACCCAGCAGGCGACTCGACCAATCACCATAAGCCATGAACAACAATCCGGAAGGGAGCTCTTTTTCCTTGGCAGCAACACAGGGGATTTCAATAAATCGTTGTTCCGATCGGATACATACGAGATCACCAGCCGCCAACCCAAGCCTTGTCATATCTTCGGGGCAAATTTGAACCACGCCCGTTTCTTCAAGATACTCCTTACTGAATTTACTTTCATTCATGGAAGTACCCTGTCTGGTGCTTCGACCAGAAATCAAAATAAACAGTTCTTCTTGTTTTTTATTCATTTAGGTATTATAGGGTATTATTCTTGATTGCGATAATACGCAGTCAAACAATTCTTCGACTTCTTTTACTTAAGAAAATATGATGGCAGGATGGGTACTTGTCTAATCCTTGGCCAATAGTGCGCCCAAATGCTCTTTAACCCCCTCGCTTAAGCCTTCCAAGCTATAACCACCCTCGAGGCAGGAAACAATCTTTCCTTTGCAGCAAGCATTTGCAAGTGACTGCAACACCTTGGTCATGGCGCCAAAATCTTCTGGCTCTAACCCCAAATCCCCCACGGGATCCCTATGATCTGCATCAAAACCAGCACTCAAAATAACCAACTCGGGTTTGAATTCAAAAGCCTTTTGAAGCCCTTTTTCCCATGCTGCAAGGTATTCTTTTCGTGAAATCCCATAGGAAAGTGGAACATTTAGATTTGTACCCAACCCTTTTAATGCGCCTGTTTCCGAAGCCGCGCCAGTGCCAGGGTAAAAACCATTCCCATATCGGTGAATACTCAAAAAGAAAACTTGTGGATCTTCATAAAAAATATCTTGAGTGCCATTACCATGATGCACATCCCAATCAAGAATCAAAACTTTGTTTAATTTATGAACAGAAAGTGCTCGCTTAGCAGCCAAAGCCACATTATTAAACAAACAAAAACCCATACTCTTGATGGCATTGGCATGATGCCCAGGTGGACGGACCAAACACAAAGCATTTTGCTGTTTGCCCAACAGAACTTGATCAACAGCTTTGACGCAGGCACCTGCAGCAAACAAAGAAACGGCAAAAGAATCAGGGCAAACCACAGTATCGGGGTCGGCTTTGCCTCCGCCATGCGCTGCTATCTGCCTTATTTGCTCTATCTGCTTGGGGGCGTGAAGTTGAATCAACTCTTTTTCAGACAAAGCATCCCAAGCCACCGAATCACACTTCAACCCAAGTCCTGATTTTTCAAGCATGGATTCAATAGCAACTAGGCGTTCGGGGCTCTCTGGATGCTTGCCAGTTTTATGTTTCAGGAATTCAGCAGATCGTAGCAGGAGTGTCATGATGATTTACTGATCGTTATTCTTTTCCTCCACCTTGGCAGGTGGTTTGGGTTTTTCTTCATTCATGGGTTTAGGCATAGGAGGAGCAAAACCAGGAACAGGGCCGGGAAAATCCAACAGCCTTTTCCCAGTGGTTACAGGACCGGGTTTCAACGCTCCTACAAGGCTTGAAAAAAAGAATACCAACTCGGGCTCTCCTGCTGGTTGCAAGCAAGATCGTTCTAAAACTGTAACTTCTTCAAGCGACATAAGAGTCCCGTTACGCTGAATATGTTTAATCAAAGCTTGAACCGCTGCAATTCTAACGGGTGGAATTCTTTTCGCATCCATCACAATAGCTGCAAGTTCTGGTTGAACTCTTCCGAGTGCTAGATTACCCAAAGCTTCCGCCAAATAAATCATACCTTGATCGCTAAGGCGTCCTGGGGTAAGTGCGGAAAGCAATGCAACAGTTGCGGGCCTAGCATCGTACCCAGGTAATTCACCTTTAGCGATTTTCGCAAGCCAGTACACAGCAGCTTCAGCGTAATTTTTTCGCTCTTCTTCAGAAAGTGCTGGCGCACCTATCTCTGCAAATACCAGTTGAATATCGCGCTGGATTGCCTTGCTATCAGAAAAATGCCCGGTCGAAACAACCCGAATATTATCCTGCTTCTTAAAATGTTTTTTAAGGGCTTCTACCCTTTTTCCAACTTCAACTTCATATTCATCCCCAACTGCCACCAAAATCTTCCGAAGGTCTTTTTCATCGATCAATGTTTTTTGAATACCTTTGTACTTGATATTCAAATCCTTGATTTCCTGCAAAAAACCATCATTAATAACTGAAAGTGTCTCTCCCAACTGTTTTTCGGTGGCCTCAATATCTGCTTCTTTCCCCTTCTTTCGAACGTCCTTCAATTCCTTTTCAAATCTTTCATTGATCTTTTTAACCGTATCGCGGTTATTGATTTCAATCGCTTCTCGCTCTTTTTTATATGACACAACAATCTCATCAATTTGTTTAAGCCTGCCACTCGCCTTGCGATATCGATCAACCAAATCCTTTGCCAGATTGCCTTCAGGCACAGCAGCAAGAAAAATGGGAACCCGGGCAGCATAAGATTCTGCTTTGATGCTTGCTAGTAAGGAGTGGATTCCTGGATCAGGCAAAGTTGATTCGATAAAAACCGCATCAATATCAGCAGCTTTTTCAAGCCTGCGAATCGTTTCCATGCCATTAGCGGTAAGAATTGGATCGGCCCCCGCATCGCGCATAACTCCCACCACCTTATGGCGCCAATCCTCATTACCAACCGCGACTAAAACTCTGGGTTTGTTCATAGCCATGGGTTCAGCACGAAGCGCCCGCGCCAACACTTCAACCACCTCAGCACTTGCCTTGGATATTTGCGAATTGGGAATATTAAGTAGAGCCAAAGCTGCTGCCATTTCGACCCTGCGGTCGCCATAATTTAAAGCCTGAGTAAGAGGTGCAACCCTATTGCCTTTGGGCATAGCGGCTCTTAATTCAGCCATATCTCCTAATGCGCGAGTAACTGCTAGCACTACCCCGGTTTGTTTTTCTCTTAAAGCCCGATCTAAAACAGCAAGAAGCAAATCTGCGTCAACAGTATTAAGCAAAATATGCAAATCGGGATTAGAACGAATTAATGGAAGTCTGACATCGGTTTTTTCGAGATGCCCATGGAGGGTATTAAGAAGCTGAAGAATTTGGATATTTTTATCCGTGGGATCCAGGACCAAAGCCATCGAGCTATAGCGTGCAGCATAATAGGAATTTGCTTTTTTAACATCAACCGTTGGAAGTTCGGGCCATCCTGAAGCGACCATCATGCCATCCCAGCGCCATATTTGGACCCTCGCAGGATCGGGAAAATGAACTTTACCTTTGTAGTAATTCTCTGCGATTGCATAAAGCTCTTTTTTCGCTTCTGGCAAAGCACCAAACTCCACATTGGTCAATTTAGAAATAGCCAGCTTTGCTTTTTTCTTAAGCCCTTCAGGCCTGCGGGGATCACTAGAAAGAAACCATAATTCCGGAACAGCTTGAATTGCACCCCGGGCCACCAAAACATCAATCAAATCCACCTGGGCGGATACGGGCATTCCTTCAAGAGCCGCTATCATGGGTGCTTCAACTTCAGATCCGAGCCTTTTCAAAGCATCAAGAATATATGCTTTTTCAATGATGGTTTGCTTCGCCAAATCTGCAATTAGAAATGGAACAGAATAAGACCCACTTCGATAAAGTTCTTTGAAAGCAAAAGCTCTCTCTTCAGGATTCCCTTGTAATTGCTGAATAAGCTTAGCAATTCGTTCAGGGTCTTGAAACCTTTTAAGCGAAGCTGAACCTGCCATTTGTATCAAATCATCAGCTTCCTTCTTGGCCTGATCATTGAGAATTTTATCTTTCGACCAGACAGGAACAAGCCTGAGTTTGAAAATTGCGTTCAAGGTGACTTTGTCAACCAAGCTGGCAAGTTCAGCATCAGAGTATTTTTTCTCGGTAAGGTCGTGAAGGTATCGTGCAGCAAAATCGTACTTGCCCACCTCTATTTCAAAAGTGATTGCTTCCCAATAATCAAAGATGTTTTGAGGCTGTTTGAAAAACTGCCTGTACCCATCCTTGCGGTTATCTGGCGGCTTCGGAGCTTCATCCTGTGCAGAAACATGCAGACCTTCCATGCTAATGCAGGCTATCATCATTCCTAAAGCAATCCTGCGTAATCCCTTAACCATAACTAGCTCCCTCTTTTCAAAAAGCTTGCAAAGCAATTCGATTTTTAGTTGGGCAATGCCATCGCTTCGAGTTCAGGACCAACCAAATCCTGATAAGTTTCACGACGGCGTATCAACTTGCTGGTTTCACCATCCACCAATACTTCCGCTGCCCTTACACGGCTGTTGTAATTCGAACTCATCGACATGCCATAAGCGCCTGCGCTGAAAGTTGCAAGCAAATCGCCTCTTTTCATAGGTGGCAAAGATCTGCCCTTGGCAAGAAAATCTCCGGATTCGCAAACAGGACCAACCACATCAACTTTTAATCCGCCCGGCACATCCAATTCGTAATCTTCCGGAAGGTTTGGAAACTCTGCAGAAGGCTCTGCAGGCCAGACACGATGAAACGAATCGTAAAGAGTGGGCCTAATAAGATCATTCATTGCAGCATCTTGAATAACAAAATGCTTGCCGCCAGATTCTTTAGTGTAAATCACTCGGCTTAGTAATAGCCCTGCATTCCCAACAATAAATCGACCGGGTTCTAACACTAACTTGCATTTGGCTTCTTTTACTGCAGGAACAATCACCTCTGCAAACGCCTTTGCGAGCTGGGCTTCCTGCTTGCGGTAATGAATCCCAAAACCACCACCCATGTTCATCACACTTATCGGGTGCCCCTGTTCGCGCAATTTGGCAATCAAATTCAAAGCCTTGGCAACACCCAAGCGATAGGGTTCAGCCGAAAGAATCGGCGATCCCAAATGCATATGCAGGCCGATCACCTTGACCCCTGGGTTCCCAAGAATCCCCTTGGCAACATCTAATACAGTTTCAATATCCAGACCAAATTTAACGCCCTTCACACTCGTATCAGTCTTAGCATGGGTCTTTGGCGGCAGATCGGGGTTCACCCTTAATGCAACAGATGCGACCTTCCCCATCGATTTTGCAACATGACCCAATGCATGTAATTCCTGCTCACTTTCAACATTGAAAAGCGAGACATTGTTATCAAGGGCGTAGCGGAACTCCGCATCGGTCTTACCCACACCAGCAAAAACAATTTTTTCTCCCTTGCCACCCGCAAGCAATGCACGATGCAATTCCCCACCGCTGGTGACATCAAAACCAGAGCCATGTTCCGCCATCACTTTGCAAAGCGCAACATTGCCATTGGTTTTTACGGAATAACAAATCAGAGGCTCAACTTCTTTGAAAGCTTCTTGGATTTGACGAAGGTGATGAACAAGCGTGGCTTTACTGTAGATATAAAGCGGAGTTCCATAGCGCTCAGCAAGTTGAGCAACTGGAATATTTTCGCAACAAAGGGAACGACTTCGATAAGCAAAATGATCCATGTAATGTCTACCCCGGTAAAAAAAAGCCTTGGAATAATCTCAGCGTTACAAACTGCTGGATCGCCAAAGCCTATTTTATCAGGATAGGCGGTCTACCCACAAATTAATTTGTGAAGCGACCTGGTCTGGCGCAGTAGATCCAAAAGACCGAAACGCTCGCAAGGCACGAGATACTCCTAAGATGTTATATACCCCGCTGGAAAGTCCCGTGTGGACTTCTTCGTATTGTTCTTTTGATAAATCCGCCAGCTTGCACCGTTTCTGTTCACACAGACGCACCAGTTTGCCAACTGCCTCATGGGCCGATCGCATTGGGATGTCTTGTTGTATCAAATATTCCATTAATGTGGTTGCATCAAGAAATCCATCTTCCAGCCTTGCCTTGATGCTTTCGTGCCTGAACTTAGTTCCAAAAACAAGTGGTGCTGCCAAATCTAACGATGCAGCAACCGTATCGAATGCATCGAATAGAGCGACTTTATCTTCTTGAAGATCGCGATTGTAAGCCAACGGCAAACCCTTCACAAGAATCATCAAGTGCGTAAGGCTTGCAATCACCCTCGCAGTTTTGCCCCGCATCAATTCCAGTACATCCGGGTTTTTCTTATGCGGCATAATGCTAGAACCCGTGCAAAAAGAGTCGGGCAGATCGATAAAATTAAACTCCGTGGTGGACCATAATATCCACTCTTCAGACCATCCCCCAAGATGCAACGCAACCTGAACCAAGCAACCAAGAAATTCAACCAAGAAATCCCGATCTGATGAAACATCTAGACTATTTGCAGCAACGCTATCAAACCCAAGAAGTTGTGCAACTCGGTCGCGATTAATAGGCAAAGAGGTTCCTGCAAGCGCTGCAGCGCCAAGAGGCAGCACATTAACCCGCTTCCTGCAATCCGCCAACCGATCTGAATCTCGTTGCAGCTTTTCAATATAAGCAAGGAAATAGTGCGAAGCCAACACGGGCTGGGCGCGTTGCAAATGAGTGTAGCCTGGAAGTACCACTTCATTGTTTTCTTTCGCAGACTCTAAAAACGCCTGCTGAAGTGTGCGGATTTTCAATTGCAATTGCGCTATCGCTTCTCGAACCCACATTTTCACATCGGTAACAACCTGATCATTACGACTGCGGGCTGTATGCAACTTCCGGCCAACATCTCCCAGCTTCTTTATCAAAGCAGATTCAATATGGGAATGAATATCTTCCATGCTGGTGGAATAAGTAAACTCATTTGCTTCAATTTGAACTTGGATTTCTTCAAGCGCCTGATGAATGCTCTTGGCCTCATCAACTGAAATAAGTTTCACTTCAGAAAGCATGGTCGCATGCGCCTTGCTAGCATTGATATCATGAATGTAAAGCCGGCGATCGTAAGAAATGGACTCGGTATAAGCTTCAACGCGCTTATCGGTATCTGCAGAAAACCTTCCACCCCAAGTTTTTCCACTCATGAAATCATTCCTGAATATCTAAAGAAAGTGGGCACCTTAACTAAAAGAACGCCCACAGATATTTTACATCATAAGCCAACGGGCTAAGAGCTAATTAAAGCCCTAACTCCTTAAGCTGCTTCGCATCAACAGTAGAAGGGGCGCCAGTCATTAAATCGCGAGCCTTCTGATTTTTTGGAAATGCAATTACATCACGAATATTGGATGTGCCAGTAAGAATCATGGCCCAACGATCCAAACCCAATGCAACACCACCATGAGGAGGCGCACCATACTTCAACGCATCCAACAAGAACCCAAACCGGTGCTTTGCCTGCTCAAGGCTCATCCCCAGCACACTAAATAACCTCGATTGAACTTCGGGATCATGAATACGAATACTGCCACCGCCGCATTCGTAACCGTTGATCACCAGATCGTATGCCTGAGCAATCACTGACCCTGGATCGCTTTCCAGCTTATGCAAATCTTCCACTCTTGGAGAGGTGAAAGGATGATGATTGGCAACCCAGCGTTTTTCTTCAGCATCGTGAATAAACGAGGGAAAATCAACCACCCAGCAAACATTAAACACGCCCTTAAGATTATCAAGCAGGCCAATTTGCTGGGCAACATGAAGACGAAGCGCACCTAAGGAACTGCAGACAATATCCTCTTTATCCGCAACCATGAGAATCAAATCGCCATCTTCAACATTAAGCCGGGTACGAAGCTCGGCTTGAACATCCGCAGGGAAAAACTTCTCGATGGAAGAGACAAACTTGCCGGCTTCCGCCTTGAGCCATGCAACGCCCTTGCCACCTTGGTTGATTGCAAACTCCGAGATTCTGCCACCGGGTTTGAGATCGGTGTTTGAAAACTTGGCTGCGCCACCCTTGGCGCAAATCGCTCGCAGTTTGCCCCCCTGCTCTATCGCATCTTTAAACACCCGGAATTCCGTACGGGGTGCAATGTCTGAAAGCTCGACAATTTCCATTCCGAAGCGAAGGTCGGGCTTATCGCTACCAAACCGCCTCATTGCCTCTGCGTAGCTTATCCTTGGGAAAGGCGTTTCTAATTTAAATGAGACACATTTTTCAAAAACCTCGACCGCAAGGCTTTCTATCACTTTCATCACATCGTCCTGATTCACAAACGACATTTCCACATCCAACTGGGTAAATTCAGGCTGACGATCTGCCCGCAAATCTTCATCTCTTAAGCAACGCGCAATCTGAAAATACTTGTCATATCCTGCCACCATCAACAATTGCTTGTATAGCTGGGGCGACTGGGGCAACGCATACCAAGAGTTTGGCCAAACCCTGCTAGGCACCAAATAATCGCGCGCGCCTTCAGGGCTACTTCGACCCAACAACGGGGTTTCAAGTTCTAAAAAAGACAAGTTATCAAGATGATCCCTGATCACCTTGTTCATCCGGTGCCTCATGGCAAGAGTTGCATGCAAGCTTGGCCTACGAAGGTCAAGATACCTGTACTGCAACCTTACATCTTCGCCTGCGAGTTCAATGCCAGGAAATTCAGTTACTTCAAAAGGAGGCGTCGGGCATTCATTAAGGATCTTCAATTCCAGCGCAAACAACTCGACCTCGCCGGTGGCATGATCGCGATTTTCTTTACCGGGCAAGCGCTTTCGAACCTTACCTCGAACAGCAACGACAAATTCCCTGCCAAGTTTCTCTGCCAGTTTGAACATTGGGAGGTTGGAGGAATCTGCTTCAAACACAACTTGGGTGATGCCATAGCGGTCGCGGAGATCGATAAAAACTTGGTCCTTATAGCCACGATAGGCATTAACCCAGCCGTTCAGGGTAACCTCATGATTTTCGTGGGAGACACGAATTTCGCCGCAGTGGTGGGATCGACGCCAGTTGTCATTCAAAGTTGGATTGCTCACGGAAACACCCTTTAAGAAAAACGAAGCTTCATTAAGGAAATTGTAATGAAAATAGGGGTGAAAGTCTGAAAAACCAATGAAAGTGCGCCAAAAACATCAAATAAAGGGCGAGATTTCCCGATTAAACCCATTATTTAAGCTGGAAGGAATGAGATTAAGCACACCCCGATATAGGCATGCCTGATCCATTACCATCCAAAGCGCTAGGGTTTGCTCATGCCGACGAAGTTGCCATTGTTTTCGCGGGCGAGAGCCCATAAAAAAGCGCCAACATCAGGGCTCTCATAGAAAAACCCAACTGTATTGATTTTAACCTTGGGAAACTCAACCTTAGTCGGGTTCCATCTAGTCTTCATCGTACTGCGAACATACTTCGAAAGATAATCACTCTTTTCCAAATCCTTGATCTCTTTGCTAACCCCAGGTGGTAAACCATCCCCAAGATTAGGCAATCCATCCGAAAAAAGATAAATCGTATCCAATCCTTTGGAACGCATGCGAAAAGCAGCCTCAAAAGCCATGGACATATTCGTGCCACCCACTGGCTTCACTTTATCTAAGCCAGCTTTAACCAAAGCGATAGACTCTTGCGAATAATCAAACCATTCGCCTTCAGTCCCCAGAGGGAAAATCGTTTTATCTGAGAACGCAATAATTTGGAATTTCGTGAGTTGCGGCAGGCTTTGCATAATCTTCACCACCGTTGCTTTAACTTCATTCCATTTATTTGGGGCATCCGTTTTTTCATCAAGCATTTCCATACTTCCCGAGGCATCAATAAGGAACAAAACTTTTTCCCCAGCAAGTTCAATACCTGCAAAACGATTATCCACCTCAGACCGCAGTTGAGATACTTTCGCCTTAAGCGAGTTTGCATCTTCCTCAAGCGATTTGATTTCGCGTTGATTTTTCTCAAGAGACATCTTTCCCGATTGCAGCAAACGCTCAGACTTATCCAATTTCGCCTGAAGATCTGCATATTTTGTCTGCCAAGGTCTGAGGTCCAGCAGTTCCTTATTTTTCTTATCAACCTCTACTTTAAGGGCTGAAACTTGTGCTGATTTATCCTTATCGAGCAACTTGATTTCTGTGCGTGCTTTTTCAAGGGCGAGCAATTCTGCTTGCATCTGCTTTTCAGCTTTCTCAAGCTTCAATTGAAGGTCGATGGATTTCGCCTTATAAACCTTGAGATCCGCTACTTCAACCATCTTGTTTTTAAGATCGCTATCAAGCTCAGAGGATTTCTTTTCTTTCTCCCGCATTAGAAGTGCGAGTTCAGTGATGTTCTTTTTTTGCATCACAACATCTGCAATGGTAAGTTCCAACTGTTTAGATTTATCCGTCAACTCAGCGGATTTAGACTGCAATTTAAGTTCAAGTTGTTTTTTTAAATCAATTTCCATCGCAAGGGATTTCTGCAAACCCGTGGCATTGGCTTTCAAGATGTTGAGTTCTTTTTCTAAACCTTTGGCACGGGCATCTGCAAGATCTGCAAGTTTCACCCATTGGGCAAGTTTTTCAGCAGTATCCGCCATGCTTTGGGTGCGAAGTTCGATATCTTTTTTCTGACCAGCAATCTCTGCGATGTACACAAGTTTTTGCTGTTGGTTTTCCTTGATGGTGCTATCTTTTTTCGCAATCACAAGTTGATCGGCTTTTAACTGCCCCTGCAAATCCATCACTTTTTGACCAAGAAGCGCAACATTTGATCGAGCAAGATCTCGTTCAGAAAGAGCTTTGGTTTTTTCATCTTCAAGAAGCGCAGTTTGTTCCTGCAATTTTTCTTCGTTCATCTTGGCTTCACGCATGTTTGCAAGCCAAAGAAAAATAATACACCCAAGGGCGCAACATAGTACATCAATCATGTAAATGTTAAAGAGGTTGGGCATACGATGTTTTTTTTGCATTTTATACCTCTGTATCAAACCTTGCTTACACCAATGGGATTTCGATATTGAACCACGGATGAAGCACCTACCGAATCAAGCCACCACTGCCCTGCCATAGTCATTGCATTGGAACAAATAAAGGATTGGTGAAACAAATCTTCAGGCGAATGCGTATGGTAAGAGGCGCCAGAATTATCCTGCACCAATAGCGAAGTCAAACCTGGAACCCCACCTAAATTATGGGCAAGGGCTAAATCGATATCATCACGGGTTGTGATTTTATGGCGGATAAAATCATTGAGTTGCAATTTAAGCGCTGAAAATAACCCAAAAAAACATTTCTTTAAATCAGTCTGGGTTATTACAAATTCCTGACTCCAGAATTCTTCTTCCAGTACCACTTTAAAAGAATCCTTAGTACCGATGTTCGCCATAAGTTTTTGTGCCTGCAAAAAAAGCGCCTGATCGGTATCGGGTTTTACCCTTGGATCTTTCCTGCAATGGAGGATTGCTTTTTCAGCAATGAAATCAGCTAGTTTTAATACCCATCGATGCAGGCCAAACTCTGGAAAGACTTTGCCTGCCAACAAGTGTGGCACGCCCTCTGCAACTTGTACATGCGAAAGGGAAAGGCCGAACCCATCCATTTCAACCGCTAAGCAATTACTTGAAGTTTGAGATTTACGAATCGCTCCAAGTGCCAAGGCGGAGGCAGATTTAAGGGAACCTTGCACTTGCATACCAATTTTTGAAGCAATTTGTTCGATTCTTCGGCTTTGTTTTGGGGTCAGGTATAGAGGCAGGGAAAAAGCAACTTTAGCTTCATGGGGGATTTGAGTAAAGAGTTCAACGAGATAAAATTCGAGTGCATGATCTGCGATAATTTCTGATTTGCCTAGGCCCCATGTTTTGTTGGAACAGATCCAAGGCAAAAAATTACTACAAACCTTATGGCTACCCTGCCTAGAAAAAGAATGCCCCTGCAAAGGAGAAACTTTATCATCCAGCGAAAGAATCATTTCCCTGCTTTTATAATTTTCATGGGGATTAACAAGACGATTACCCCCATCAACACCCCAAATGGAATGAACCGAAAGAGAGTCGATATAAATGCCTGCTACATTCATATTCAAACTTCCTTGTATTTATCCGAAGTAAAATCAAGCTGGTAAGATTCTGGGGATTCATCAGAGAGATTAGCTGAAAATGTTTTGTGACCGTCATCTAGCTTTGCAACCAGATTATCGAGGCAGTATTGTTTGCAATCCAGAACAAGATTCTCTTCATCTTTTTGGATGACCTGAAGGAAAAACATCAAGACGATACTAAGCGCAAGAGCTACAAGGGTACAATCAAAGGCGACATTAAGATGGGAAGTAGCTTCTTTGATAAAAGAACCAATGGCTTTATCGGTATCCCCGCCCATGGAAAGGCTGCCTGCAAGGCCTCGAACCGTGCCCAAAAATCCAATAGCAGGAAGCGACCAGGCAAGGTAATTAACGGTGGACATGGAAGTGACCATACGATCAATAACCACATCGGATTGCATTTTAACAGCATCAACGACATCTGAACTGGACTTAGTGATACCAAATCGATTTAAAGCAGTTTCTAGTAATTGGGAAAGAATAAAAGGCCCTTTTTCTTTCGCTTGATCAGCAATTTTTCTTAGCAGTAGCCTGGCATCTTCTGGAAGAATCCGATGAGAAGAGTCTTGGGATAAAAGATTAAGCGAAAAGGCTTCCGATTGTCTGAGAACTTCAGCTTTTTTGGCAAAGAGAATCAGCAAGGCCCAAGTAAAAGCGATATAGCAAACGATTTGTTCGGGGCCTAGCAAAAGCTTTAAAAGCCGCTGTTGGTTCCATTTATCACTACTAAAACTAAACTGCCCGGGCATGCAATAACTAATTAAAGTGATAGAAATACCACCCACCAGAACAAGGGCAATCATAAGCCTTGGTAATTCTTTTATTGCTTTATTATTTGTAGGCTGCAAGAGTCACTCCCATGATAAATCAGATCCTATTTTGGAGATCGCAACCGTGTATTGTCAAGGAAGGGATTACTGTTTACAGTAGTTATTCGCTGGAACTTCCCAAATATTCGACAAATACTAAGGAATGTTATCATTTTAACAATTATTACAGGCTGATGCCTTCGAACAATACCTAAATAAAGGAAAAACCACCTTGGCTACAGATAATTTGATTGCGGTTCTTTGGGATATGGATGGCACCTTGGTGGATACTGCCGAACTGCATTTTCATGCTTGGGTGCGAATTTGCAAAGAATATGGCAAAGAGTTCACAAGAGCAGACTTTACCGCAACTTTTGGGAAACGAAACCCCGAAATCATCGACTACCTCTTTGATGGAAAAATCAAAGGCCCCGATGCAGAAAAACTCGGTTATCAAAAAGAGGAATACTACCGTGGGGAATCCAGAAAAAACGGGATCGAGCTATTGCCCGGTGTTTTGAATTTATTAAAGAGCCTTAATGAATCTGGCGCAAAGCAAGCCATAGGTTCAAGCGCACCAAAAGGAAATCTCGAACTTATTTTGGAACTGACAGGCATCGGGAAATACATGCAGGCGATGGTCGCAATGGAAGACACGCAAAGAGGTAAGCCCGACCCTCAAGTGTTTTTAATGGGTGCGGAAAAACTAAAAATCCAACCCCAAAGAGCGGTAGTGGTGGAAGATGCGATTGCAGGGGTACAAGCTGCAAAAGCGGGTGGCATGAAGTGCGTTGCAGTAACCTTTGTCGGGCACCATAGTGCAGATAAATTAAAAGAAGCAGGGGCAGATCATGTGGTAAAAACATTGGAAGAAATGAGCGCAGGAGATTTTTATAAGCTTGCAGAGGGATAACCTCAAGGGGTGATTTTCGCCTGCCTGAACTCGCCCAAGGCATTGGCCTGCCAATATTCCATGGTATTTAAATCGCAACAGGTAAGCCAACCGCCACCATAAACATTGGTATCTAAGCAAAGAAGAGTCTTCAGATTTAAAGGCTTACCAGAGGTTTGTCTTGTATGACCACAAACGACTTTTTTGCCTGAATGATGCCCAGAAAAATCCGGATCAAACTTATCCCAGAAAAGCAATTTATCTGTTTGTTGATCCAATGGCAGAGAAGGATCTACGCCTGCATGCACAAAAATATGCTTTTCATTTTCCCAATAACGGCTGCATTCTGATTTAAGAAAGTCGACAATCTTTGCATCGAAAAGCTCGAAGTCTGGATTAGCAAGAACCACCCCAAAGGATTGGAGGGTTTGCAATCCACCATACAAAAGCCAATCGGTGTTGAATCGCTTAAAGTGAATGGATTCAAGAAACATCAAATCGTGATTGCCAATCAACATCTTCAGATTGGTAAGGGCCTTAAGCTGGATTAATTTAAGGAGAACATCTTTGGAATTTGGGCCTCTATCGATGTAATCGCCCAAGGTTACCAAAGTGTCATCAAGATCCGGTTTCAAATGATCGAGCAATAAGTTCAAGGGCGTCAAAAAACCATGGATATCGCCAAATACTAAAAGCCTTCCAGCCATTGAAAACCCCTAGGATGAGAAAGTCAGGCAGCATCCATGCCAGAATCATCAGAAACACTAAACCGGCACTCAGCAAGAACAGCATACTCGGTCAATTTTGCAGCTGTAATTCCAATTCTTTGGAAGCAATCAATGACTACACTATCGGAATCTGTCAAAAGGCTGATCAATAAATCCATGGGAGTAACGGTTTTTCTGGCATGGATTGAGCTACGGTCTTTGGCATCCCTGATCAACTCGATAACTTGATCAGAAAGAAACTCCCGATGCAAAAAAAGCTTGGCATGTTCGGGGGTTTTGTCTTGATGAAACAACTCTTGGAATTGAACAGATAACTCGTTTAAATCGGCTTTTAAGCTTTGCCCCCAGGCAATTACACCTGAATCAGGGAAACTTAAAAGGCCCATGAAAAGGTGGGGGGTACGAATATTATCTGAGCGGGTAGCAACAGCATGCCTGACCGATTCAGAAAGCACAACCAATGCATCGGGGGAAAAATGAGGGAGATATAATTTTCCATTATTTTCAAAGACATCATCCATGACGCCTCCAGTTTTTTAATTAAAAGAACAAGGTTAAGAAGCCAAGGGAGAAATTATGCAGGTATGGTAAAAGTAAAGCAAGGCAGGCCTTAAAAAGGGTGATAAAAGCTTCATGCCTTTCACCTATTCAACCTGTTTTGCCATTGCTTAGCAGTCTCCAAGGGAAGGAGATTAAGGTTTTCCCGCAAAGTGCGATTCAACTCTTCCAAGGAATCAGCCCTGATAGTTATATGCCCAAGTTTACGGCCCGCGCGGGGTTCCTTACCGTAATCATGCAAATGAGCGCCTGGTATCTTTAGCACTTTTGCGGCATCGGGCATGGAGCCAATGATATTAATCATTGCAGAAAAACCACGAGGCTTGGGATCACCTAAAGGCAGGCCTGCAACTGCCCGAATATGGTTTTCAAACTGGCTTGTTTCAGCACCTTCAATGGTCCAATGCCCGCTGTTATGAACCCTTGGTGCCATCTCATTGGCAATAAGCCTGCCCTCTTTTTCAAAAAATTCAACTGCAAGAATGCCAACATAATCAAGGGCTTGAAGAATTCTGCCTACTTGAACAGATGCCTGAAGATTAAGGTCGGTGGCATGAACTTGGGCGGGAGCCAGAGAAAGACGCAAAATCCCCTCGTGATGAAAATTTTCAACAAGTGGGTAAAAGAAGGTTGCGCCATCAATACCGCGAACAGCAATGCAAGAAAGTTCCCGGTCGAATTGAACAAATCCCTCAGCAATGATTCCCTTCTGCCCTAATTGGTTGAATGCTGTAATTGCATCTTCAAGCGATTTAACCAAGAACTGCCCTTTACCATCGTAGCCAAATCTTCTGGTTTTAAGAATCAAAGGCAACTTGAGAACAGCAATGGCTTGTTCCAAGGAGGGCTGGTCATCAACCGGGTAAAAAGGAGCAGTGTCGATACCATGCCGATTAAAGAACTGTTTTTCCAAGAGTCGATCTTGGCTTGATTCCAAGGCTATTGGGGGAGGGAAAACGCTGCGAGTATTCGCCAACTTTCTCACAACTGAAACTGGAATGTTTTCAAATTCATAAGTGATCAGGTCGGAAGAGTCTGCCAATTTCTGAAGTGCGGTTGGATCTTCAAAAGGGGCAACAATCTGCTCACCCAAACACGAAGCGGGAGAAGAATGCGAAGGATCCACAAAGAGAAACTTAAACCCCAGTGGAATTCCTGCAAGTGCTAGCATTCGAGCTAACTGGCCTGCGCCTAATACTCCAATTGTTTTCATAATTAAGACCTTGGATCTGGATGATCAAGAACTTCTTTGCTCTGATTTGTTCGCCATGCCCGCAGAGCTTCGCGCACCACTGCATTTTCATTCCCAACAATCGAACAGGCAAGCAATGCTGCGTTGATAGCACCAGCCTTGCCTATAGAAAGCGTGCCTACGGGTACCCCGCCTGGCATTTGTACGATCGAAAGCAATGAATCCATACCTTTAAGTGTTTTTGATTCGATTGGGACTCCCAACACGGGAAGAATGGTCCATGCAGAAACCATACCGGGCAGATGTGCAGCACCGCCTGCGCCTGCGATAATAACCTTTAATCCCCTGCCCTCTGCACTAGTGGCATAATCACGGAGGAGATCGGGGGTACGATGAGCGGAAACCACCTTTACCTCTGATGCAACTTTAAGTTTGTCGAGAACTTCGACAACATGCTGCATGGTTTCCCAATCAGATTTGGATCCCATGATGACGCCAATGACTGGTGGCATGAATTACCTCAAAAAAAGATTAATGTTTCTAATGAATGGTTTATTCCAAAAAACCAGAAGAGGCCAGCAATCAGCGAGAAAAAAAAGCCATTGAAGTTAAAATCGAGCCAACTGCCGAGCTAAAAAACCATCAAGGCCGCCAAGGCTTTCCAAACACCAGCTCTGATGATCCGCTCTGGGATTATCGTTTTGCAACTTCTTACGATGGGCAAGGATTGCAGGTATTTCACGCATAAAACTTAACTTTCCCATTAAGAATGGGAGTAAGGTTCCCTCGGTTCCCCTACGCCAAGCTTTTGCAAGCAAGGCTAGCAAATGCAGTGGAAGGGTGCGCCATAATAGTTGGTAGGGAATATTCCTCCAATAAACTCTTTCTTCGTTAAGCGATTGCCTTTCAAGCAACTTTCGGTTCAAGCTGGGTTTGCCGTAGGAAGAAGAAACGCGATGTAGCACCTTGGAACAGGGTTGAAAAACAACATCATACCCAGCCCAATGCAATCGGAATGAAAGGTCGACATCTTCAAAGTAAGCACCAAAAGATTCTGGATAGGCTCCAACCTTAAGAAAAACCTCACGCCTATAAAAAGCACTACTGCCACTAGCGCCAAATACTGGCCCCGGAACCATCCACTTTTCTTCAATGATTTGCCCATTTCCGCGCTTGGTTGCAACGCCTGATGCAAAGTAAGCATCGCCTGCACTATCAATAATGGCACGGCCTTCGATCTGGCCTGGCCAACGCAAAACCAATGGTGCAACCGCAGCAACTTTAGGATCTTCAAAAGCATCGAGAGCCATTTCCGCCCAACCGGCGCAGACTTCAGTATCATCGTTAAGCAACTCAACCACTTCATGACTTGCAGATTGCACTCCGAGATTTGCAGCTTTGCAAAAGCCTAATCTTTTAGGAGTGCGGATCACTTTTACGCCTTTGAATTTTGCTGCGACTTCACTAATGCACTTATTTTCGGAGGCATCATCAACGACAATGATTTCGGTACTTAGTGGGGCGTTTCTGCGCAAAGAAGCCAGGCATCTTGCGAGCAAGTCGGGTCTAGAATAACTGGGAATAATGACGGATAAGGTATGCAAATTCGGGCCTCTGAAAAGATTAAGCTGAAGGTTCTGCCAAGGCCGCAAGAAACTCTACCCGTGCCTTGTTCAAGCTGCCCGAAGACATCAGCTTGGAATATCGAGCGAGCCTGTCGTACCATTTGACTGCCCGGGAATCGCCTAGAAATCGCGCCCAAATCCCCATCACAAACGCTTCACAGCGAATCACCCTGCACATCCATTTTGATTCGTTTTTGCTCCAATGCTTCCGGGCATAGGTCATCAAAGCTTGGCGTGTGATCACTCGTAATCGGGGTGGAACTCTGCGAACATGAATGGGGGCGTGGTGAACCACCGCCAGAGAAGGTTCGTAGCAAACATCATAACCAGCCTTTGCAATGCGTTTGCAAAGATCAACATCTTCGTAGTAGAGAAAATAATCGGTGTCAAACTTTTTCAATTTCTCGAGGCAAGCTCTTTGAGCCAGCATGCAGCAACCAGTAATCCAGTCAACTTTTTGCGCTTCATCATTCTTATGCAGGCTGTACTTGCGCCATGCTCTGGGAAGAAACTTGCGAGCCAAGGTTCCCATGAAGGTAGGGAAAGGCCCTGTCGAACCCTGCATACTACCATCAGGAT
Source organism: Gemmataceae bacterium (assembly GCA_044337875.1). GTDB lineage: Bacteria > Planctomycetota > Planctomycetia > Gemmatales > Gemmataceae > UBA969. The sequence continues at coordinate 23,463 of JBIIMS010000011.1, read as the reverse complement.
TTCTCAAACCAAAACCAATGACTCCAACTTTACTTTGATGCAGGTTATTGGCATTCAAATACGAATCAATGTTATCGAGAAAGTTGTTTTCAGGGGTGATATCAGGGTTGAGGATTAAGACCCAGTCGCCACTGGATAGCTTGCATCCTTCATTAACCGCGCAGGAAAAACCTCTATTTTTGGTCCACCTTCGTAGCGAAACATAAGGCTTAGAGCGCAACCTGCGAATCGCAGGGTGATAAGAGGAATTATTATCAATGACAATGATTTCTGCTTGGCCATTTCGAACCAACTCGCATTGCCCCAACTTTCGCACCAACTGCTCTGTGTATTTCCATTGGCGATAATTAACTATCACCACCGAGAGTTTGATTGGGTTGGATTGTTTAATGCTGAAACCAGCAGGAAGTTGTTTGGCTTCCAAGCTTGGCTGCAACAATAGTAAAGAGCTTTCAGGATCTGGCATCTTGCCCCATTTCTCTCTCAAACCTTCCGTGGTTTTTGAGTCCTAAAAGCATAAACGAAGAGGGCAAGTCTAGGCAATGCCACTCCCCTGCCCTAAATCATTCGTCATCCCTGTAATCACCGTAATCTATTGCCTCGATTGCACTTGCGTCGCCAGAAAGAGAAGGAAGAAAGGGAAATAGCCAAGCTTTTTTCGCAGCATCGAGCTTGCCGCCGTACTCGGAAATCTCGAAAGCTTCGACCAAGTGCACTTTTTCACCTTTATCCAACCCATAAGTTTGGATCACTAAATCGCGAAATCGATCAGCATAGGGTTTGATCCATTCCACCATCGCCTTTTGGAGCCACGCCTTTCGATCATTGCAATTTTCAGGCAGTGCATCGAAAAACACTCCGTTATAAGGTAGCCATTCGTAGAACTGGGAAACATGACAATCCAGCATGCTCATGATGGAATCAAAAACAGGTTCAACATCGACCACAATATCAGCATGAAAAGGGATGGGTTTGCGAAAATCATCTGCAAAATATCCAAAAACAGGGTTAGCTCTTAGATGAGGTGTATCAGGGCAAATCGCAGGAACCGTAACCAAATATGCAGCATCTTGCACTAATATGGAGGTGTAACGATGGTCGGGGTGATAATCGTTAGGCCTGTGAGTCAGAACCAGATCGGGTTTAAAATTGCGTATAAGTCTGATGATTTGATGCCTGGCTTCCAAGGTTGGCATTAATGCCCCATCAGCAAAATCAAGCACTCGATATTCTGCACCTATAATCTTGCCAGCAACGGCGGCCTCTGCTTTCCTACGCTGGGCCAACTCGGGGCCTTTCATGGTTTGATGCCCACCACTACCATCCGTTACGCTTATAAGAAGCACTTCGCACCCATGCTTGCGCCAAAGAGCGGAAGTACCACCCACTTTAATATCGACATCGTCGGGGTGAGCGCCAATTGCTAGAATTCGTGGAGAAGCCATAATTAATTTCCTTTAGCTAAATAAACTAGTTAAAGAAAAAATATACTCTGAGCGAAGAACAATTTCCATCAATTGCATGGAAGATTCAGGCTAAATTCCCCTTGGGTTCATTGAATTTGTGATTTTATTCTTAGTATTAGGGGTTTAAGTGACCGGCAAGCTTTGACATTTTCTACGTTAAATCCTCATATATTGGTTCTTTGTTTCTTTATTTGGTGTCATTGCCTTGGTACTATCATTACCTGCTGGTCGTCAAGGAAAGACGGCGTGGTTGGAGAAGTTTCTCTCAATTCGCGAAGGTTGGAGCCCAAGTCCCAAGCATTTTATAGTCGCAATGATTTGTATTGGGAGATTCTATATTGGCTTTTCCGATGACCTTATTGTTTGCATTGACGCTATTTTCGAGTGCGACATTACTGTTTTTAGTGCAACCCATGGTAGGAAAAATACTTCTGCCTTATTTGGGTGGAACACCTTCTGTCTGGAATACCTGCATGGTGTTTTTTCAGGCAGCGTTATTAGGTGGCTACTCGTATGCTCATTGGCTCACGAAAAACAGACCGTTTAAAACACAGATTTTCATTCATGGAATTGTGCTCGGTGTTGCTTTTTTGCCACTTGCGATCATGCGTTTCGATGCGGGTATTCTCGCAAGAACTATTTTGCCCCCGCCAACTTCAAGTAACCCTGCCCTTTGGTTGCTCTTTGTTTTAACCTTGGTTGCAGGGCTACCATTCTTTGCAGTTTCGACTTCTGCGCCATTGCTTCAAAAATGGTTTTCAACCTCAGATCACCCTGATGCCAAGGATCCGTATTTTCTTTACGGGGCAAGTAATCTGGGTAGCATGATAGGCTTGTTGATTTATCCTTTTGTGATTGAACCAAAAATTGGTGTTGCAACCCAAGCCGTGCTTTGGGTGTTTGGTTATGCAGGCCTTATAGGGATGACCTTTCTTTGCGCAAGGATGGCTTCCAAACGACAATTGCCAGAAAACACAAAAAGCAATTCCGTTTCAGAGCCCTCCCCCAGTAATTTCACAAGATTTAGATGGGTGGCACTCGCCTTCATTCCTTCCAGCCTGATGCTTGGCACCACCACCTATCTCACTACAGACATTGCTGCAATTCCATTGCTTTGGATTCTCCCTTTAAGCCTTTATATTCTCAGTTTCATTCTGGTGTTTTCTCACATACCCGCTTCCGTTTACCTTTTATTTATAATCAGCGTGCCTATTATTTGGCTTACTAAAACTGCAAATCTTCCAGAGTGGCAAGGCTTTGGCTTCGAAGCTCTGACAAGTTGGCTCGATGACACAGCTCGCGCGCTTAAAAAAGATTCCTCCGTTTCTTTCTTCCAGATAACTTACACGTTGCTTACCGTGATGTTTGTAGGGCTATTTTTCAAATCCCATAATCGCATCCGCTTGGGCATGGTCTTGGTAACTCCCATTCTGCTTTTGTTTGTTGTCTTTATGCATCAGATTAAAACCGCACTCGACCTTCGGGAAGTGGAAATCATCGGCATTCATCTTGCACTGCTTTTCGTAACTGCAATGTTGACTCATGGCGAATTGGCAAGAACCAGACCGCCAGCATCGCACCTAACCGAGTTTTATCTATTGATGTCATTAGGCGGGGTGCTCGGGGGTATTTTTAATGCACTTATTTCTCCAAGTATATTCCCACGCATTCTTGAATACCCACTGGTTGCAGCCATTGCTTTAATTTTACTTCCAGGCTTTTCTTTACCCAACGCCCTCAAATGGATTGCAGTTCCCATCCGAACTTTCAGCTTCCTCATTGGGGTTGTTGCAGTGGGAATACTTTTGGTTCAAAATTGCCTGGATCGAAGTTATGCACTCGAAAAAGCAAATAGTGCACCCGAGTTTGTTCGCGGTTTTTCCCGCATGATTGCAACCGGCTGTAATGATCGCACCAATCTTCTTTTTGAAGAGCGCAATTTCTTCGGCTGCTTCACTATTCAAAAATGGGAAAGCCCTACCACAGGCGAAATGTATCACACCATGTATCATGGCACCACCAACCACGGTATGCAATGTGTCGAACCTGCTGAAAGGCGCATCGATACTCTCACTTATTTCCATAAAGTCGGGGCAATCGGCCAACTTTTTGAAGCTGTTGAAAAAAAGAAGAATGGCGCACCCGTCAACATGGGCGTTCTTGGAGTTGGCACAGGCACCCTTGCTGCGTACTCCAAGAAAGGTTGGGGCCTTACCATGTATGAAATCGACCCGGCAGTGGTTAAATCTTCCATCGACCGATCTGACTATTTTTCTTTCGTTAACGATGCGAAAAATCGGGGCGTCAAGGTCGACATTATTCTCGGTGATGGCAGATTACAATTCCTGAAAGCACCCGATGCATCTTACGATCTTATTTTTATGGATGCATTCACTTCAGATGCAGTTCCTGTGCATCTATTAACCCGCGAAGCATTTGATATCTACCTTAAGAAGCTTGCACCCGGCGGGATCATCGTCCTTAATATTGCAAATCGCTACCTGAACTTTGAACATGTTCTGGGCAACATGACCGAAGATCGAAATATCGTAGGCATGATTCAAGGTGGATACGAAGTCCGAGAGATAGATAAGTATGGAACCAATTGGGTGGTGATGGCACGCAAAACAGAAGATTTTGGCGTTCTACCCGAACTTAAAGCAGAGCTTAAGACCGATTCCGAAGATTGGGTGGAAACATGGAGAAAGATTGAATCCAATCCCAAACTTGGAGTTTGGACCGATGATTATTCGAATTTGCCAAGCATATTCAAATGGAGTCGATAGACTAATAACTATTATACTTTTTTAGCTAGGAGAAAGACCTTGTCTCCCTTCCAGATCAACATGTTAGCTGCCTATGCGTTTACTCTGTTCAGCAGCGCGACGCTGTTATTTCTTGTGCAACCCATGATCGGGAAAATGATCCTTCCCCTTCTAGGAGGCACACCAGCGGTATGGAATACCTGCATGGTTTTCTTCCAGGCACTGCTTCTTGCTGGATACGGGTATGCCCACCTTTCCACAACTTTTCTCGGCGTTCGAAAGCAAGCCCTAGTGCATATGGGGGTCATGCTTTTACCCATTTTGTTTTTCCCAATTGCAATCAATAAAACCTTCCTTGAAGGTGGCGAAGACAATCCTATTTCTGGGCTTCTTATGCTTCTCTTCACCTCTGTGGGGATTCCCTTCTTCGTTGTCTCCAGTAGCGCACCCATCCTGCAAAAATGGTTTTCCAGCACTAATCACCCTGCTGCAAAAGACCCTTACTTTCTTTATGGTGCCAGTAATCTCGGCAGTATGCTTTCCTTGGTCGGATATCCTTTATTCGTAGAACCTTACTTGCTGCTAGCAGACCAGAGAAAGTATTGGGCTGTAGGCTACGGATTTTTAATGTTACTCACAGCATTAAGCGGCTGGCTCATGTACAAATGCCCCCCTGCTGAAGTTTCAACCTCGAGCAATCTAGAAGCTGAAAATGAAGCAGAAAAAGTTTCATGGGGCCGTAGAGGCTGGTGGATTCTCCTTGGTGCAGTCCCATCTAGTTTGATGTTGGGCGCAACCACTTATATGACCACAGATATTGCAGCCATCCCTTTACTTTGGGTTCTGCCTTTAGGTTTATACCTCTTGAGTTTTATCATTGTGTTTTCGCGGGTGCCTGAATGGGTCCACTCTTCGATGATAATTGCAACCCCCATGCTTGCGCTTCTTTTAGTGTTCATGATGCTTTCAGAAATCAGACCACCTAAAGTTTATTACACGGTGGCAATCCATCTTACTTGCTTGTTCACTGTTTCCATGGTTTGCCATGGAGAACTTGCAAGAAACCGCCCTTCCACCAAGTACCTTACCGAGTACTTTTTGTGGATGTCGTTTGGTGGCGTGGTAGGCGGGCTTTTCAACGGGCTTCTGGCCCCTATCGTATTTTACGGCATTGTTGAATATCAGCTTATCCTTATGGGTACATGCTTTATTCTACCCCCGCTTTTCATGAGCAAACCTAACAAATGGAACAACCTTGCTGACCTTAGCCTTGCCTTGCTTTTCATCATTGGTGGTGGGGTGCTTATCTACTTAAGAACGAAAGATAATGACATTCAATACGATATCTTAAAAAGCACCAACCATTGGAAATGGCATGCAAGTATCGTTGGCATCTTTCTTGTTTATGGTGTTTATTACATATTCAAAGAAAAAGCCCAACGCCTCGAGCGGGCCTTGGATATTGTTCTCCCACTCGCTTTAGCATTTCTTTCTTTTGGTCTTATCTGGGGCCTTTTTTCAGACACCCTATGGCCTAGAGTCAAAGGCTTGGCTGGTTGGATCAACCTCAAGCCTGCGCAAACTCTTGCAATTCTTACTTATGGTGTGCCCACGGTTCTTTGCTACACCTTTGTCGAGCGCCCTTTCCGCTTTGGCCTAAGTGTTGGCGCAATTTTACTCGCCTCCGGGTTCAACACGCTTTTTGACACTACTGTTTCCTATCAAGATCGTAGCTTCTTTGGTGTCCTAAAAGTCGAGAACGATCGATTCTTCCGCAGGCTCGTTCATGGTACAACCTTGCACGGCAAGCAATTCCTTGATCCAGATGGCCATGGTATTCCCTTGACTTATTACCATGAAACAGGCCCCATCGGCCATGTGATGGCTGCGTACAATGTTCCTGACAAAGATAACAAATACCCTAATTGCGCTTTCATTGGCTTGGGTACAGGCACCATGGCAGCCTACGCAAATAAAGGCCAGCATGTAACTTTCTACGATATCGATCCCGTGGTCAAACGCATTGCTTTTGATAACGACAAGTACTTCACCTTTGTTGAAGATGCCCGCAAGAAAGGCGCAAAGGTCGACCTTATCTTGGGGGATGCTCGACTGACCATGGAAAGGCAAGATCTTTCCGATGATGAAAAGTACAAAATCGTCGTGGTCGATGCTTTCAGTTCTGATGCGATCCCAATCCACTTGATCACTCGTGAAGCGCTGAAAATGTACCTCACGAAAATCACTCCCGATGGTTTGATTTGCTTTCATATTTCCAACCGCTACCTTGATCTCAAGCCTGTGCTTGCAAATCTTGCCCGGGCGGAAAACCTGAAGACGCTTTACTTCAGTGATGATGATGAAGCAGAAGCTGGCAAAGCTCGTTCAACCTGGGTGGTGTTGGCAAACAACCAAAAGGCTCTTTCGCGATTGCTTACCAAAGAAAACCTAAAGCCGATTCAAGCTGAATGGGATAAGCCTCTTAAAATGCTTTCTGGAATGTCTTGGGAACAAAGCCCTGGTCCTGGCTCATTTGCCCTGATGCTTTTGGGTGCTTTAAAGAACACCGATGCCCCTTGGGAACCTGTAAATACCCGTGATGATGTGGGTGTTTGGAGCGATGACTACTCCAATCTTCTTAGCGTATTCATGTGGTAAAGTGGGCCAAGCTCCAACAAAAAAACCTCACCCGAACTTCTTGGTTCAGGCGAGGTTTTTCTTTTATCCTGACTCATTCTACCATTCTATTTCCTGCCCTAAGCCGTCTGCTTTTGCTTTCTGAAACACTTTTAACGCTACAGCAAGATCTTCGATGCCCAAGCCTAGCGACTTGAATAATGTGATTTCCGAAGGATCAACTCGGCCTTTGTAACGGCCACCAATGATTGGGCCCAACTCGCGAACTTCACCCCACTTCAATGTCCCATCTTCGAAGCCTTTTTGAAAATCTCCAGCTTCAATTCTACATTGGTCACGGCTATCAACAACGATCCTACTGAACTTCTGCACTGCTTCCGGGGTTAGCTCTGCCTTGCCCATAAAGTTGGATCCTATTGCGTTTACATGCATCCCTTCCTTGAGCCATTCTGCTTTAAAGAATGGATCGCGGGCGGAAGTCGCAGTCACCAAAATATCCTTATCCTTGGCGACATCATCTGGGTTTGCAAGCGGGGTAACTTCAACGCCACAAACCTCGGTCATCTCTTTGGCGAAGGCATTGCGATGTTCTTCATTGGGGCTGAATACATCAACTTTGGTGATTTTGCGAACCTTGCAAACTGCTATAAGCTGGGTTCGGGCCTGCTTACCACTACCAAAAATCCCCACCCGTGATGCATCTGGATTAGCAAGATATTTCGTCGCAACACCGCTTGCAGCGCCTGTTCTTACCTGACCAAGATAATCAGCCTGCATTAGGCTAAGCAGATCTCCAGTTTTTCCATCAAACAAGGTGAAGAGAAACTGAGCATTACCTTTTCTGGTGGTCGCATAAACTTTGGAACCCATGCCGCCCAAAGTTTTTGCGGATGCCCCCATGGTATGCAATACGCCGTGATCGGTTACCACTCTGGCACGGTTTATATTCATGGCTTCTTCAATACCAAGCTTTTTCAGCCCGATTTCTACACCTTCCATCGCCATTTCCATGGTCAACACTTTACGAACATCATCTTCTCTAAGCATAAGTACAGGCATGAAAAATCTCCATGGGGCAATCGTAGGGGCAATTAAACGGCTGTTTTCAGCCAATCCTGAAGCTTATCAAGGCCTGCTTCTAAAACTTCTTTGCTAGTGGCATAAGAAAGTCTGGCATAGCCCTCTGCGCCAAAAGCGGAACCTTGAACCAAGTTTACATGGGCTTGTTCTAAAGCCAGCAAACAAAAGGATGCAGAATCAGTTACTGTTTTACCAGCAAAGGATTTGCCAAAATAGGAAGAAACATCAAAGAAGGCATAAAAAGCACCTGGAGGAACCTTACATTTGATACCCGGCATCCCTTGCAACTTCTTAATCACAAAATCCCTGCGGGATTCAAATTCCTTACGCATAACCCCAACGCATTCCTGCGGCCCATCCAATGCTGCAATCGCTGCAGCCTGGCTAACGCTACAAGGGTTACTTGTTTCCTGGCTTTGAATATTCGCCATCGCTTTTACCACTGCTTCAGGTGCAATAGCCCAACCAATGCGCCAGCCTGTCATTGCGTAAGTCTTGCTCACACCACTTATAGTTATGGTTTTGGCCTTCAAACCTTCGCGCAAAGTTGCAAAGCAAGTGGCCTTGGCATCGCCATAAACCAACTGCTCATAGATTTCATCACTGATGACACCAATATTTGCCTCTAAAACCAGATCAGCAATTGCTTCAAGTTCTGCATGGGTATAGACAGCGCCAGTAGGATTACTGGGCGAATTAATCAGCAATAGCTTTGTTTTGGGCGTAATAGCCTTCTTGATTTGCGCTGCTGAAACTTTAAAATCTGCTTCCATGCCACAGGGAATCAACACAGGCGTTGCACCAGTCATTAACACCAAATCGCTGTAGCTCACCCAGTAAGGCGTGGGAATAATCACTTCATCCCCTGGGCCAACCAAGGTAAGCAAGGCATTATGAATGGAGTGCTTTGCACCATTGGAAACAATGATTTGATCAGGGGTGCAGTCGAGGTTGTAAACTTTCTTGTACCAACGCGAAATCGCTGTTCGAAGCTCCACCGTGCCATGGGCAATAGTGTAATGAGTCTGGCCGGACTTCATCGCAGCAATGGCAGCCTGGCAAATATGATCAGGAGTGGGAAAATCGGGCTCGCCCAGACTGAAATCAAAGACTTTAACACCTTGGGCACGCAATTGCCTAGCCTTGGCCCCTGCAGCCAATGTTGCAGACGGTTGAACCGACAAAGCCAACTTCGATATTCCAAGCATCTATCTGTCTCCTGCATGAATATTGTAAAACACCGTCAAGGATGATGGACACTCCTGTCAAGGCATTGTATCGTACTTAAATTGTAAGTGGAGATCCCCCGGGGAAACACCTTGGCTTTAAAGCTGCTAAATATCATACAACGCTATCCTCCCGCTTTAGGGGGTTCAGAAATTTACTTTCAAAAACTCAGTGAATTTCTGGCTTCGAAAGGGCACGAGATTTCAGTCTGGACGAGCAATGCCAACAATCTTGAATCTTTCTGGACGACAAACCACCCGTTGCTTCCCCCTGTCGAAGAATTTATCAACAGCGTAAAAGTCCGTAGATTCAAGCTCTTCCATATTCCCTTGCAACGATTAGTGTTAAAAATAATTTCAAAAATCCCTGTCCGAACATTGCAATGCCTTAGTTTTTCCCACAACCCGATCATGCCTGAAATGCTTAAGCTGGCTTCCCGATGCGAGGAAACTTTCGATGCGGTTCATGCAGGCTGCTTCCCTTACGCCTTCCCTATTTATGCAGGAATGAAACTTGCAAAAATAAAAAAAATTCCTTTCCTTCTCACTCCTTTTCTTCATCTGGGCAACCTCGACGACCCAAAAAATCGAATCCGCAAAGGATACACCCACCCTGCTCTTCTCATCCTTGCCAAAAACGCAAACGCCATTTTTGCCCAAACTGAATTCGAAGCCCAAACACTCGAAGACCTTGGTATCGAACCCAAAAGAATCCATCTGCAAGGCATGGGAGTTGATCTGCAAAGTTGCACTAAAGGCAACAGCGCAACAGCACGCAAACTTTGGCATTTGGCCCCCAACGAAATCGTAGTAGGGCAACTCGCAAATTTAAGCTGGGACAAAGGATCCACCGACCTGCTTTCAGCTATGGAAATTCTTTGGCGCAGGGGCAGCGCTGCTAAGTTAGTTCTTGCGGGCCCCGTAATGCCCTCGTTTGAAAAAGCATTCCGCTCCTTCCCCTTCAAAGATAAAGTAATCCGCACTGGGCCACTTTCTTCAGACGAGAAAAAGGATTTTTTCGCCTATCTCGATATCTTTGCCCTGCCCAGCAGATCTGATTCATTTGGCATCGTGTTATTGGAAGCATGGGCCAATGGCAAACCATGTGTGGTATACAAGGCAGGTGGCCCAGGAAGCTTGGTAAAACACGAATCTGATGGGCTGGTTGTTCCTTGCGATGATATCAACAGCCTTGCAACCGCACTAGAAAAGCTCATACTCGATAGAAAATTATCCGAGCAACTAGGCGGTGCAGGAAATAGCAGGATCGCAAAAGAATTTCTCTGGGAACAAAAATTCCAAGTGTTTGAAAGTGCTCTTAAATCATTAGTTTGATACGTCTAAAGTTCTAAGGCTTAATCTTGAGAATTGCATCAAACGCTGCATCAATCACTTTTTCGTTTTTATCCTGCAATGCGCTCTGAAGCGCAGGCATGGCTTTGATTGCTTTGGCCCCCATTCCGCCCAACAAATTTGCAGATCTTGTTCTTACTTCCACATCTGTATTCTTTAAAAGTTTAGCAAGTACCATAACTCCTGGCTCTCCCTTTGCAGGCGCTAACTTCATCGATGCTTCGACCAAATCTCCACCAGGTTGATTATTACCCCACCCACAAACTTGCGCCATGGAACGCAATGCGAGTTCCGCTATATCGCGCTCAGGAGACTGAAAGGAATCAACCAGGAAAGGCAAAGCGGGGAAACCTTGGGTGCCAAGCGTTCCCAAAGCAGCGATGGCACGAATCTTAGTATCTTTATCAAAATGAGATGTAAGAATGCAAAGTTCTGCTAGTGCAGCGACTGCATCTTCGCCTAGGCCTGTAATTGCGGTGAGTGCCAGCAACCTTGCGCCTTTGGGGCCGTTGGCTGAAATCTTTGCAAGTGTGGGTACTGCGATTTTTCCCATCTGCTGCAAGGTTGAGATAGATTTGGTTCTAATTTCCAGATCAGGATTGAGCGCAAGTGTTTCTAAAATCGGAAGGGCCTTCGAATCGAACATTCCCAATGCGGAGATGATTACAATCTTCCTAGGAAGTTCAGGGTTCGAATCTAACTCTTTGACCCATTGCCCCAGATTTTTCCCCTGAAACACTTTTTCGGTTTCAAAAGTAAAAAGCGGTACGGCAAGCATGACTAACGCAGTGAACAATTCGAACCCTCATTCATTACTATCAATTTAACTTCTAGACTTTTGAAAAATCGCATCTACAGCTTTACCCTTACCATCTTCCGTTGCATAGAAAGGCCTTTTCTCGATGTCAAACGCAGTCTTGGGCGATATTCCCATCGCAGTAAAAATTGTCGCATGCATATCGGGAATTGATACCGGATCTTTGGTAACTATCAATGGCCTTTCATCTGCAGTAACACCATGAACATGCCCCCTGCGCACACCGCCACCAAACATTACCGCGGAACACGAACCCGTAAAATGCCTATGTAAGCCATAATGCTTGGGTTCCTTCAGTACATCAGACTTGGCGCGCGATTGATCCGAGGCATTACTACCCGGCACACCTTCGATCATCATGTCTCTGCTGAATTCCGTTGCAAGCACAACAAGTGTTCGATCCAACATCCCTCTTTTTTCAAGATCCAAAACAAGCTGGGCTATCGGCCTGTCGATCTGCTGTTTCATATTCGCTAAAGTTGCATGGCCATTTTCATGAGTGTCCCAATGCAAGAAAGGAACGTACTCGGTGGTAACCTCAATAAATCGAGCGCCCGACTCCGCAAGTCGCCTTGCAAGCAGGCAGCCTTGGCCAAACCTACCTGTATTGTAAATGTCGTAAACCTCCTTGGGTTCACGCTCGAGCTCAAAGGCCTCGCGCTCGGGTGAACTTAAAAGCCTATAGGCATTTTCCATAGATCGCACGATCGAATCACGATGGTAATCGCTAGTTTTACCGCCAATGGGGCTACGCTGAACCATTTCACGCCAGCGAGCCATGCGCGCTTCAAAGCGTTGTGGTGTCATGCCCTTGGGCGGCCTGACAGAGTTTGCGGCTTCCATGGGGAATGGGATATTAAAGGGCCCATATTCCCCACCAAAGAAGCCCGCAGTCGTAAACGCTTTCAGCTCTTCGGATTCGCCATGCCCTTCAAGTTTTTGACCGATGTTGATAAAAGCAGGAATCGCAGGGTTTCGTTGACCAAGCACCTTCGCCATCCACGCGCCGATATGGGGTGCAGCAACGGTTTGAGGTGGTACATACCCTGTATGCCAATGGTATTGGTGCCTAGAATGCAAGATGGTACCAAGGTCGGGCATGCGATGAGAACGAACAATGGTTCCCCGATCCATCACCTTTGCGACATTTTCCAAACCTTGTGAAATGCGAACACCATCCACCACAGTTGGTATAGAGGGGAAGGTGGAAAGAATGGAATCAGAACGAACACCCACTTCGTAGGGAGTGTAACGTTTGGGGTCAAAAGTTTCGGGCCCCGCCATGCCCCCGCCCATCCACAATAGAATGCAGCAATCCGCGGTGGCTTTAGGTTGCTCTACTTTTTCCGCGGAAAAAGCTCTGGGCTCGTTCATGCCCAAAGTTGTAATGCCTGCCCCTGCTAATTGCGCCAGAAATCGTCTGCGCTCAACGATTTCATTCATGTTTGGATTATTGTTGTTCATTTGGTACCTCAGCTTATCAATTGAAATTCGGGAAGTAAAAATATCACCCATAGTAAATCTGCCAAGGAATCTGCATCTGGTTTTTCGCCCAAAAGCCCTGTTGCAGCGCTAAGTTCCGAAGCATCAGGATTTCTTCCAAGGGCCCGCATGTATACATTCTTAATGATAGCATCCTTGTTTTTATCTTTAAGCTCTAAAAAGATCTGCTTACCGCCCCTACTAACGATGTCGTGAAAAATGGCACCCGATGCAAGATCAAGCGCCTCAAGAGTGGTCAGCAATTCCGCACGCGTAGTGACCACTTGTTCACGGTTGGGCCTGCCCAAGGTTCGCATCAGCATATTGGAATGCACCAATACCGCCCTCACAAAGTTTCGCTTGGCAGAACCGGTTGCCAATGGAATATCTTTAGGCAATGGCGCATCAGCTTTTGCAGGTGCGGTTCCTGTTACCAGCCAAACCGCATCCATGAATTGCTCTGCAGTCATTCTCTTAAGCATTGGACCTTTGAAAACATAATTTTCTGCCAAAGGCTCTTCAGCAAATGTTGCAGCCTTCAACTGATAGACCTGCGATGAAGTGATATGCCCTATCAACTTCTTAAGATCATATTTGTTTTCTTTAAAATAAAAGGCAAGGTAATCGAGAAGATCATCATTCCATGGTTTGTTTGCCATCATATCCACAGGATGAACGACGCCACGCCCCATGAGCTTCTGCCAGATTCGGTTGGCAATGGTCCGCGAGAAGCGGCCATTATCGGGATGGGTAACCAAGGCTGCAAGTTGCTCAAGCTTCTTATCCTTGGGAAGTTTTGCATCGATGTTACCTAGTTCGGGCCAGAGGAAACCAGCAACCGCATTCTTACCGGTAGGTTTATCACACCTGAAAATCTCGAGTGGCTTATCCGAGACAATTGCAGCTAGGGAATAAGCGTCGTCAAGTTTCCAATTATCGATGAAGCTATCATGGCAAGAGGCGCACTTCATGTTGACGCCAAAGAAAACCTGGGAGATATTTTGCGAGAATTGCAACTCTGCAACCTGACTCGCATTCACCCGCCCGCGCCATTTGATCCCCTTAATGAATCCCTCGGAATCTGCATTAGGCTTTACCAATTCCTGTGCAAATTGATCATAGGGCTTGTTGGTTAAAATCGCATTGTAAAGCCAAGAGGTGATCTGCTTGCGCCCACCATCAATGTACCCCGTGCCTTTGTATTCATTGCGCAAAAGATCGTTCCAAAAACAAAGCCAATGATCAGTGTAAGCACGGTTGTCACGAAGAAGAGCCTCAACCAGCTTTTCTCTTTTTTGTGGATCAGCATTTGTTACAAAGGCTTCAATCTCTTCGGGCAGTGGCAATAAACCAACTATATCAAGCGATGCCCTTCGATAAAAAACATCATCTGTCACCAGCGCCTGATTGCCGTCTTTTTGCTTTGCGAAGTAGGGCGCGAGTATACGATCAATAGGGTGCCCACTACCTGAAGGAACCTTGACTTCCCGATATTTTAACGGTGCAACATAAGTACCAGCCTTGAAGGTGAAGTTATCATCCCAAGGAAGCTTGGCATCAATCCAACGGGCTAGAATTTGCACTTCTTTTTCATCCAGTGCAGCACCCTTGGGAGGCATTCTTTCTGTTGTATCCTTCGATGTTATCCGCTTATGAAGCTCGCTTTTTTTGCTATCGCCTAAAACTACGGCCTTGCTTTGAATCAACGCCTGCCTGGTATCAAAAGAAACACCAGCCTTATAGGTTCCGTTGGTATGGCATGCGGCACAATGTTTTTTAAGGATAGGGACAACTTCGTGGGCAAAGTCGAGCGGTTTTTCCTGCGAAAAAGAAACCCCAGTTGCAATGAATACAAACAGAGCACTGCACATCAATTTCTGCAAGTGATCAAAGCATTTAAAAAACATGAGTTACTTCCGTGGTAAACAAGCCATAAGTAAACAGGCGGGACTCAAATCATGTGCATCATCTTAACCTGATTTATACAAATAATGAATAGCCAAAAAAAACCTCATGAAAAGTCAGGGGGTTTTGCATTAGAACAAGCTGTTAAGCACGAATCATTCCATCCCACGAACTTTCAAGACGGATTTGATGTATACCTCGTACGAACCTTGAAAGTTCGAAATAAAAGCAATCATTTTGCCATCAGGCGACCAGGCAGCAAAGTTATTGATTGACTTATTATTGGTGATATTCCTAACCCCAGACCCATCTTCATTCATTACAAAAATGTTATAACTTCCCGTCCGGTTTGAGGTGAATGCAATAGCCTTGCCATCGGGCGAATAAACAGGCCAGACATCCATTGCCGAATCATTGGTCAATCTTAAAACTCCAGTCCCATCCTTTTTCATGGAGCATATTTCAAAATTGCCAAATCTGGAACTAGAATAGACAATGCGTGAACCATTAGGCTTCCAATTCGGATTATTGTCGAAACCCTGATCCTGCGTAAGCCTTTGCACCTTTTGATTCGCCAATTCCAAGGAATAGATTTCCTGATTTCCATCCCGAGTGCTTACCCAGGCAAGATGTTTACCATCCGGGCTATAGCGCGGACTTTCTTCAAAAGCCTTATGCGGTATCAATACCTTAGCACCTGTTCCATCCGCCAAAACTTCGTTGATCTGCAATTTACCATCCGTGCCTTGAAGAATATCGTGAACATAAACAATGCTTTTTCCATCAGAAGACCAATGGCCATCAAAGTGAGGCGTGTTGGGCGAAGGAATCACCAGGGCAACAACTTCTGCGCTTTTCTCCGCTTTAACAGTACAAAGCTCCATTTTTCCCTGATGAATCCGGGTGAACAATAACTTCTTCCCATCGGGGGACCAAACTAAATGCGATTTAAACGAGCCATCATTGGTCACTTTAACCAATTGCGAAGGCGCTTCTTGAAGCTGATAAACAGCCCCACCAACAATGCTACAAATCATTGCAACAAAGAAATGCATTAGAACAACTCCGCAATAGACTCACCATCCACGGTTATACCCAAGGTTTGCGATTGTTCACTGGTTATGCCAATGGCTTGATGAATGGTTGCGGCAAGATCGCCCGGAGTGCAAGGCCTGCTTGAAGGCCTTTCTGCGCGGGCATCACTCGTACCAATCACCATGCCAGGCTTTATTCCGCCCCCAGCAATCAAGGCGCTGTAACAATGTTCCCAATGATCGCGCCCTGCCTTATCATTAATCTTTGGTGTTCGGCCAAACTCGCCGACTGCAACCACTAAAGTAGAATCCAACAAACCCCTGTTTTTCAAATCATCAAATAGCGCAGATAGCGAATGATCCAACCATGGCCCATGCCGATCGATCATGATCTGGAAATTTCGGTAATGATGATCCCAACCGCCATCGCCTGCATCCTCCTCGGCTTCAACATGATCACTCCAATTGACCTGAACAAATGGAATACCTTTTTCCACCAAGCGCCGCGCAAGCAAACAAGACTGGCCAAAGCGGGTTCTGCCGTACTGATCCCTAACGCTTGCGGGCTCTAACGAAAGATCAAAAAGTGATCTTGCTTCGGGCCGCATAAGCAAAGCAAAGGCCTGATCCATATGCTCGCCCCACGAATGGGAAAAGCCTTTTGAATCCAGCTTTCGACTAGCATCAGAAATGGCAGTATTCAGTTTTTTGCGATCTTCCAACCGCTCGGGGGTAAGGCCCTGGCCAAGTTCGAGTGCGGGAATCCGCATACCATGCATTTGATCATAAACAATTCGAAAAGGGTCGCAGCTTGCGCCTAAAAACCCACCGCCCTCGCCAATGATCGCTTTCTTCCCCTGATGCAACTTCCCACCCACAACCATGAACGAAGGCAATCCCGAATCCAGTTTTCGCACCTTGGCGACAATGCTGCCAGTGGTTGGTCTAGCCTGCCCCGCCTTGGGCTTTCCATCCAGACCTACTGCACCTGCAATGCTACCAGTTAAGCCAACGGTTCCTGCAACTCCGTGATCATTGGATTGGCTATGCATGGATCGTATTAGTGAAAATTGATCCGATCGTGATGCAAGCTTGGGGAATAATTCGGAATACCGAACACCGGGTGACCTTGTTGCAATGGTGGAGAAAGGGCCACGAAATTCCGCAGGTGCATTGGGCTTGGGATCAAAAGTATCCAACTGGGCAGGCCCGCCCCAAAGCCAGATAAAGATCACCGATTTTGCACTACCATTAACTTTTGCGGTGCCATTAACAGAGCCAGCAATCGCCCGAGCTTTCAAAAGATCTGCCCAATGCAAACCAAGCACCGAGGAAGCACCCACCTGCAGAACGCTTCTACGGGAATGTTTCCCAATCTGGATGGATCCAAGGCTTAAAATGTTCAGCACTCCTATTGATCATCGAGCAGGAATTATTCTCGGAGGCTATTTGCAATCGACAATATTTTTAATGCCAACGATTACTTGCCTTTTTCAGGCGCAGCGTCCGCAGGTATCAACCTAATCTGCCTAACATCCATGACTGCACTCTTGGCTTTTTTAATAGCTCTGATTTCCAAAGAATACTTGCCTTCCTTTGCAATCTCAACTTCACCGACGATTCGTGGCTTAAACATTTGAAAGCCACCGGTATCTTCAACAACAAAGGGGAATTTCTTTTCGCCAACATGCACTGCAACATCGCTGCCGCCCTGCCCGGTTCCACACCCTTGCAATACTTCGATCTTAAACTTCCCAGGCTTGGTAACTACGAATTCCCAACTGGCCCAGTCTTTCTCATTCACCCAGAAACCAAGGGTATTCTTGTTAACCTGCGGTTCATACTGCAGCTTCACGCCATGCACCGTTGCTGTTTTCGAATGTAGCAAAACCGAACCATCCACATCCTGGGTGCTGGGCTTATTATCAGCTTTGGGCTTCACCACCTCAGCCTTATCAACCGCAAAGATTGCACTCGGAAACGCAATTGCGATTGAAAATAAAAACATAACTCGAACAGAAATCTTGCGCATGATTCTTTCTCCAGAATAAAAACGGCTCAAAACAATAATCGGTAATGCAACACTTACTTGGAAGCAGGAACAACAGGCTGAACCCAGGCAGTTTCAAAATCGCCCTTTTGGTAAGGGTTGGGATGAAGCTTTGAAGATACCACTTTGGCCCTCACATACAACTCCCTGCCCGTGAACTTATACTTAGCTGTGGTCTCTGTGGAATCCTTGGCCACCACCCCGATCTTCCCTGCATAATTTCTTGTTACAGCCACCTGCTTCCCCTCTTTATCGACAACAGGTGCACTATCAAGAGAGGTATCTGCATAAGTAACAATAAATTCGGTTCGATAAGAAACGCCAGACTCTGCCTTGATTTTCACAATTAATTCGCCATCACTTACCACAACATCTTCGAGAACCACACCAGTGCTGGAATAAAAATCCCCCTTGTGCATGGCTTGTAAAAGGCTGTCTGGATTAAGCTGATTCGAACGAACCATGACCCAACCTCTGCCCGGATTGGTTTTCCCCAAACCAATATCGTGATACTCATGGGAATCATCCGTAGCCAAGCCATATACCAAAGGCATCTTTAATTTGCCCAGCCTTAAAGCAAGTGCTACATCCCAAAGTTTTTCGCAACTGGGAAAAGAATCGCCCCCGTAATTACGCACGCCAGAGTGGCCGTTATGCACCTCGAAAAATCTAATCTCAGAACACATCGCAATATCCTCTGCAGGAATCGACTGCTGAAAATTGGGATGATTGAGAAACCCAAGAGTAACATTGCCCGACTTCTTAGACTGTTCTTCAAGGTTTCTAAGATTTACCGTCATCGTCTCGCGTATGCCCTCGCCATCCACCGGCTTAATCGCCTTGTTCACATTCAAAGCGTTCATATGAATCGGGAACTTTGCAAACTTATGAGTGATTTCTTCTGCAGGAACAAAAAGAAACTTGCCCTGCTCTTCGTGCAACTTCTTGCACTCGGCCAAAGTTTTAAGCCTGACCAACTCCTTGCCATCCACCATCTTTTTCTCAACCCAAGTTGGCCCAAACCGATTAACATACTTCTCAAGCGCTTTACCCTTGTTGCCTTCCGCCTTTTTGGGCGTAACCCATTTTTCACCTTCTGCAAGCAAATTATGCTCCGTCAATGCGAGGAATTGGTAGCCATGAGTTTTGTACCAGTCCGCAATCATATCTGGGTAATCATTGCCATCACTCCATAGCGAATGAGTATGCAAATTCCCCTTCCAATAGATAGCATCCGCTGCATCAGCATTTTTTTCAACCTGACTCAGGGTGAAATTCCTAGGGAAATAAACCGCTAGGGACAAAATCAAAACCACCAGTGGAACAATTATTTTTCGTTGCATGACAACTTCTTTTGGTAGGTAGAAACATAGTACCTTCTCTATTCGCAAGCATACCCGAGTTGATTAAACGAGCCAAGAAAATAAGCCCAACCGCACATTTACACTTTTACTTTTACTTTTACCCCTACTCCCAACCCTTTTCTCAATGCCCTAAAGCCCACTTTCTTACTGAGCGGCGAATGTTAATCCGCTAGTGCTGGCCCCACGCTTTTTTTATTCTTCCTTTTACTTTTTCTTCCCCCTACTCCCAACCCTCTTCCCTCCGGGAAAAGGGCCCTTCGCTTCGCTAGCCCGGGTTTCTATCCTCCACCAGTGCTTTTACAAATTTCGTCTCATTGAGCGGCGGATGTCAATCCGCTGGTGCTCGCCCCACGCCTTTTTCTTATTCTTTCTTTTTACTTTCCATTCATTGATATGTGCCTGTTTTAAGACAGAGGAGTTGCGATGGGGAAGCCCCACTGCAACTCCTCCATTTGAACCTTTTTTCAATGAATTGTGTGTGTGTCTTTTGATTCCGTGTTTTTCCGTGAAATTCCGTGGCAAATTTTTTCTCTTCTGCTTCCTCTGCTTGGTGTTTACTCAGTATTAAAACCATCAAGGTGGGGCTGGGTAAATTAGGGCGAATAAGCAGATTTTTCGTGGCAAGCAAGTTGACAGGTTTTATTTATGCTTTAATATTAATGATGCTTCGAAATATCTTTTGTAATCCAGTTTTTTAACCGATATCTAGCAACTACGCCCAAGTTTTAGATGTCTGGTAATCTTTGATGGGAATTTTAAATATGGGTAATTTTTTTATAAATCTTTTTAAACGATTTACTACCTCAAAAAGAAAGCTAAGTCCTTTTCTTCGCCCTCCCCAACTTACTTACCTTGAAGAAAGAATTACTCCGGCAACCATTATCGTTAATTCGCTTGCCGATAATACGACGGCCGACGCTTTTACGACGCTTCGCGAGGCGATCACGACGGCTAACGCCTCGGCCGATGCAGATACGATCGAATTCGCCTCCTCGCTCTTCACGGGCGGTGCGGGAACTATCACGCTCGGCTCATCTTTGCCCGCCATAGTTACTGCCACCACCGCAGGCACCCTCACTATTACCGGGCCAGGTTCTTCCTCCCTGATCATCAGTGGTTTGGATGGGGGCAATAATAACCGTAACTTCAACATCTTCAACGTCGACTCTGGTGGTAATCTTTCAATTTCAGGCGTGACTGTTTCCGGGGCAAAAACCTCTGGCAATGGCGGTGCCTTTAATAATCAAGGCACACTCGCCGTCTCAAATTCCACACTTTCTGGAAATTCTGCAGGCACCTTTGGTGGCGCTATATTTAACAATAACGGCGCCATCACCCTCACCAATTCCACCCTCTCTGGTAATAATGCGACATACGGCGGCGGCATCTTCAACCAACTTGGCACCATCACCATCTCCAATTCCACCCTTTCCGGCAATTCTGCAACCACCAGCGGTGGCAGCGGCGGCAACGGCGGCGGCATCTTCAATAACAGTAATCTCACCCTCACTGTTTCCAATTCCACCATATCGGGGAATTCTGCTGCTAAGCACGGCGGCGGCATCTTCAATAACAGTAATCTCACACTCACCAATTCCACCCTTTCCGGCAATTCTGCATCTAGCAGAGGCGGTGGCATCTACAACAGCGGCAATAACCTTACCATCACCAATTCCACCCTTTCAGGCAATTCTGCAGGCACCTTTGGTGGTGGCATCAATAACATCCGTACGCTCACCCTCACCAATTCCACCCTTTCGGGCAATTCTGCAAACTCTGGTGGCGGCATAAGCAACCTCAGCGGTTCTACACTCAACATTGCCAACACCATCATTGCCAATAGCACCAGCGGTGGTGATTACGACGGCATGGGCGCCGTAAATCTTATTGGTTCTGCAACTGCAGCAAACAATCTCGTATCCCAAGGAACTTTTTCTTGGGCTACCACAAAATCTTCCTCGGAAATTAATCTTGGCCTTCTTCAAAACAACGGCGGGCCAAACCTTACCATGGCCTTGCTTAATGGAAGTTCCGCCATTGGCGCTGGCAATGCAACCATCAGTAATGCATCGCCGGTATTTGGAAAGGATCAGCGCGGCTTTGTTCGCACCACCTCTGATATCGGTGCCTACTCTTATAATTTTGCCAGCGCAGGTGATGCCGTGGTAAGTCTGGATAACACCAATCAGGTGGTGCTTACCCTTTCTTCTTCAGGTACTGCCATAACGGATTTTCACACTACATATAATTCTGGGGCAAATACCCTCACAATCACCGCAGCAACCACAGGAACACTGCTTACTGCCCCTTCTGCAGGCATTGCGGGCATCAGCATTAATGGCAGTACAGACACAATCACGCTGGATTTAAACCTGCTGGTTAACTTTGCTGGGATTGTTATCGTTGGAAATTCTGGAACTGGTGCAGTAACCATAGGCGCGGGCGGGGTCGATTTATCTGCAGTAACCTCTGGCGCAGCCAATCAATCTTTCACTGCAAATATTCTTGGAACAAGCACAAGCACTAGCGCTTTGGTTCTAACCAATGCCATCAAAACCAAAGGTACGGCTGCAACCTACCTGAGTGCTGGAACCATTAACGGTTCGGGTTTGATAACTACTCCCTCAATCACCATGGCTGCAGCTACCGGCATAGGCAATACGACGGCCCTGAATCTTGCCGTGCCGACGATCTCCGCCGACTCCACGGCCGGCAAGATCGACATTAACAACACATCGGTCACTGCGGTCTCGGTCACTTCGCTTACGACTACCGGTTCCGATGGGATCACCTTCAATCAGACCGGCCTTGGCGGGATAGGGATAGATGGTCCTGTAAGCACGGGCACCGGCACCATCACGATTACCTCGCAGAATGGTATTTCTGGCACGGGTTTGATCACCCAGGCAAACGCAGCGGGAGGGGTAACCTTTAATGCGGGTGCTGGCGTTATTACCCTTACCAATACAGGCAATAATTTCACTGGCTCTGTTAGCTTGAGTAACACCGGTGTCAACAATGTTGCCATCACCGATGTGAATGCGATTGATTTTGCTGCATCTACTTTGGGTAGTGGCACCTTTACAGTAAATGCAGTTGGCATTACGCAATCCGGGGCAATCACTCAGGCTTCTTCTGCAGGCACAGCAACCTTCAACGCTGGCGCTGGTGTTATCACCCTTGCAAATGCAAGCAATGATTTCACTGGTTCGGTAGCGTTGAACTCCACCGGTGCTACTGTTGCCATTACTGATACCAATGCGCTTGCGCTTGCTAGCCCAAATCTTGGCGCAAATACGGGCATCACAGCGATAGCAGGAACCACTCTTACTTTGCCATCCTTTAACTTCAGCACCGGTACAGGGAACATCGATTTCCAATCCGCTTCAGGCACCCTTGCCACCAATGGCACCTTGATAACGTCCTCTGGCACAGTCTCTTTAAAAGGATCTGCTGGGGTGACTGTTGGGCACAACATTACGACCACAACCGGCGCGGTTTCGGTAACAGGTGCAGGGATCAATTTAACCACCGGTAATACGATTGATGCAGGCAGCAGCACCATCACGATTGATGGTAACGATGGAGCCATCACTTTGACAGGTGCGCTTACCACCACCAACAACACCTCGGCAGCAATCATCATCAAAGATGCCAGCACGGTATCCATTGGCGATATCACCACGGGCGCCACAGGGTTTGTTACGCTGGGTGGTGCAACAACGGATAACCTGACAGGTGCAGTTACCCAGGTTGGGGTAATCAATACAGGAACCTTAATCGGGAATACTGCTGGCGATGTGACATTGTCTGGCGCTAACACGATTACCAATTTAGGAACTTTTACAAGCACAGGAACAGGTGGATTCAGTCTCAACGATCTAGGCGGCCTTACGGTTTCGGGTAATGTGACCAATACATCTGGTGCGGTATCTATCGTCACGACAGTTTCCCCATTGACCATAAGCGCCGATATTACCGCCACGAGTCAATCGCTGACATTGACAGGCGTAGGCATCAACCAAACGACAGGTACAATTTTAGCTGCAGGGTTAACGGTTAACGCAGGAGCAGGATCTATCGCTTTAACTCAAGCAAACAATAACTTCACTGGCTCAGTAACTCTGAACTCCACCGGTGCTACTGTTGCCATCACCGATACCAATGCGCTTGCGCTTGCTAGCCCAAATCTTGGCGCAAATACGGGCATCACAGCGATAGCAGGAACCACTCTTACTTTGCCATCCTTTAACTTCAGCACCGGTACAGGGAACATCGATTTCC
>JBIIMS010000010.1:0-184658 GCA_044337875.1 Gemmataceae bacterium | reverse complement strand
TTTTCTTAACTGGGGCTGTTTTTCTAATAATCGGAAATACGCATCGCTTTGAGCCTGAATAACCATTGTGGGCATTGTCTTAAGAAACCCCTCGTCAATCCAAACCCCGCCCACCTCGATCATGCTGCGCCCTGATATCTGTTTAATTGCAGTTTCAGAAACAGTAGTCTGATCTCTAAAATTTTGGTTTTGAACCGAAAGATCAACCCCCATTTTACCTCCTTGAACAGCGTTCTGATCCCTCCTTCGCAAAGCATCCTTGGCACGATCAAGATCACCCTTTGCATCCAAAGCTTTTTTCAATTGCTCTGCACCGGGTGCACCTGCAACTCCAGCAAACTCGGAAGCCTTTTCAGCAGCAGTCGCCCTGCCCTCTGCAAGTTGACCCGGCCTGCTTTGATTTTCAAGCGCAAATTCAAGAACTTTGCGATTTCCATCGCCACTCGATGAAGGTAATAAGCCAAACGGCACAGGAAGTTTGGGCGTAGGATAACCAGGAACCGGCCTATGAATTGGGTATGAAACATGATCGGGAACAACTAAATAACTTGTGTAGGGAGTGGTTATCCCATATTTCTTTGCAAGCTTGGTAACTTCGTCAACGAGCTCGCTTTTCTCACCATTGGCACGAATCTGGTCGAGTAGAAATCCAACTTTTCTTCGTGCCCATAATTGCTCGACAAAGCTTTTGGAATCTGAAGTCTTTTCGGGAAAATTATATTCATAGACAAATTCTTTCTTTTCATTGGCAAGATCACCCCTCAATTTAATTGCTGAACCGCCCTTCCCTTTATATTTCCCAAACACCATCAGTTGGCTGCCCTCAAAAATGTCAGGCAAGTTGGTCGGATAGATATCTAGAACTTGTATGTCGGGCGAAAAAGTCAGGGATAGGTTAACAAGCAC
Organism: Gemmataceae bacterium; assembly: GCA_044337875.1. Taxonomy (GTDB): domain Bacteria; phylum Planctomycetota; class Planctomycetia; order Gemmatales; family Gemmataceae; genus UBA969. Next base: position 183,752 of record JBIIMS010000010.1, on the reverse strand, counting down.
CGGGTTGCTGATTTTCGAAACCATGGCACTGGATTTGATTTCGATATCTTCTGCAGGGCGAACATAAGTGGTCGTAGCTTTTGTTTTTTCCGCAAGCATATCTAGCATGGTCGCATTGACATCGTCGCCCACACCAAAAGTAAATATCCGGGTATTGGGTTTAATCTTGGCAAGAACATCACGGGTAATTTTTTCAGGATTAGTTTCACCAATGGTGGGCATTCCATCGGTAAAGAAAACAATTACAAACGGCCTAGATGCATCATTGCCACGAATTTCTAGCGCCGCAAGTAAGGCATCTCGGATCGCAGTACCGCCAGTAGAATCTAATCCCTCAATCCATTTTCTTCCTGTGTTCTTAAATTCTTCGGTGGCAGGAACAAGCTCATCCCGAAACAGGCTGACAGCGGTGGCGAAATTAAGCATCGAAAAACGGTCGTTTTCACCAAGGCTATTGATGCAGTATTTCAGAGCTTTTTTGGCCTGCTCCATTTTCGGACCACGCATACTTCCCGATGTATCCATGACAAAAACAAAATCACGGGGCATCGGTTTTAACTTGTTTCCCTTCATTGAAGGATTGATCATCAATGAAAAATACCCGTCTTCGGTTGCTATGGGTCGGTGAGTGAGCATACTCATGCCAACGGCTTTGTCGGAAAAAGAATAAAAAAGCTGAAAATCTTTGTCCCCAACTAGGCTGGCTTTGGTCAAACTGAGTGAAACTTCTTTATCGGATTTACGCTGCGTATTAATGTCATGGGTGGGACTGTAAGTATTTGCAATACCATGTTGGGATTTGATGGTTCCAGAAAGAGAGAAATCCTGGGCGACCTGATTGTACTGCATTTCACCTTTTAACGGAAAAATAAACTCCATAATATCGCCCTCCTTGGGGACGACAGAAGTATAAGAAACCGAAACACGCTGATTCCCCCGAGCAGGCACTGGAAAAACCCTCATTCTAATAAGGTTATTTTCCATATATTCGAGCAATCCTGGATCTTGGATTCTTCGCACGATGCTTGTATAAATTTCGCGGGCTTTATCGGCTTCCAACAATTCGCCTTTGGTTTCTTTGCCATCCACCCACATGGTGAATTTGTTCACAGAAGCACCTTTAGGAACGGGAAATATATAGGTGGCTTCCAAAGGCCTATCGCTATGATTAAAAAAAACTTGCTCAACCATGGTTTCCGCAATTTGATCTTCGATTTTAAAATCAACAATTTGTTTGATGAGAATCAGTGGTGCGATTTTTTTGTCTTCTGGAATCAAAAGGCCTCTTGCCATTACAACAGAGGGATTTATTAGAACCGCGAAGCCAAGAATGATTGCAAATTTGTTTAACATGATGCACCCATAAAATTAAATAAGTATTGGTTCTGAAATTAAGACGAGCTTGGACGTCGGAGAGATTGAAAAAAACAAAGGACAATCTTCTTCCCAATCAGCCCATCTTCCGGAATCTAGGCAATATAGCTAGATATTTAGCAATGCATTAGTGGTGGGACTAAACTTGTAGCGGTTAAACCACTTTTAAAGCTAAGGTATACGGCCAATAAAAGCGATTAGATAAAAAGATATCACAGTATGAGGTTATCTTACAATGCTTAGCCGTCGAAACATTCTCTCCCTTGGGCTAACTGCAATTTGTTCACAATTTTCTTTTGGCATGCCTGCTAAAAAGAGATTACTGATACTTATAGAAGGTGCGGGTGATTTTCAAGCCGTTGCAAGGGTTCTGGAAAAATCTCTTGATCTTCTACCGCCAAACACTGAATTACAGCGATTCCATTGGTCTCATGGATACTTAAGAATCGTTGCAGATCAAACAGATTTACCGCACATTTCTGATAATGGCGAAAAACTCGCCAGTTCTATTCGGTTGATTCAAAAACGCAACCCAGATGCTGAAATCAACATTCTCGCTCACAGTGCAGGTACTTCCGTTGCACTTGCGGGCGTTTCCCTGCTTAATGAAAACAGCATCGAAAGGGTAATCCTACTCGCCCCCTCGGTATCCAAGGATTACCCAATCATTCCAGCAATTGCTGCAGTAAAAGATAGTATCCATGTTTTTTACAGCCATGAAGACACCTTTATTCTTGGGCCTATTTTAAAATTCACGAAAACTGCTGATCTTAGAAAATGCCAAAATGCAGCAGGTAGATATGGCTTTAAACCTGTAACAAGAAACCGCGAAGAAGAATTATTGGTGGCAACAAAACTAAAGCAATATGCCTGGAAACCGGAAGATGTTTTGATTGGGAATAATGGTGGGCACTATGGTGCCTACGGTCAACCTTATATGGATAAAAAAGTAATACCCCTACTTTTTAACAATCAACCCACAAGAATCACCAGTGCTATGCCTTAGTTTTCTGTTCTTAAAACTACAAGCACTTTAATACCGGACTGATTACTGGATTTAATAGTTTCGAGATATTGCCTTACTTCAGCGCTATTGACCAGATTTTGTGTTGCAGTGAAAGACACTGCCAAGGCTGGACTCTTATTCTTTTTCAATGATTGCAAAGAGCCTCCTTTGGCTGGTTCAATTGATTCGATGGCAGGTTTAGCAGTGGCGTTTAGTGAAGAACCACCCTGCTCTGTTGGCTCAAAGCCCAAAACAGATTTCATGGTTTTACGGTCATTTGAAGATAATTTTGAGACTACTAAAGCCTCCCAGAAAGAACTAGCTGGGGTAGTTTTAGCAACATCCTTGGCAAGCGTGGGCTTTTCTTGCCCCAGTAACTGAGCTAAATCGTTAACATTAGCGTTATCAAGGTAAATCATGTAATTAACTGGTGACTTATCATTTTTATTTTTTAAACGCATGAGAGTGCTGACATCCGAATTAACAAAATACCCCATCTTATTCAAATTCATTTTAAGTTGAGCAAACGCATCAGTATTATCCTTACAAAAAAGCTCGATTTTCAAACGTGCATCATGGCTGATAACTTTTGAAAGCACCCTGCCAGTTACTTCACCATCAACATCTTTTTTGCGCAGAACCCATGGTAAAGGAGCATCTACCTTGATCAAATTAAAAGTTTCATTTGCAGGTGCTGCAAGCAATTCTTTACCTTTTGATGCTATATCAGAAGATTGTTTTTTTTGCACTATAAGGGAGCGCATATTTGCAGATTTATCATTCTCTTTATTTAGTTCAGGAGGCACAGGAAGCAAATTTTGTTTCTCTTGCATTGCAATTTGTTCAGCCTTCTCAATGGCTTCTGAATTATTTGCTAGCGCATTATTATTGTTTTCAACATTTTTGTTTGAGGAACGAGCCAACTGCGCTTTTCCTTGTTCGTTTTCCTGCATAGCTAGAAAGGCATTAACTGCGTAGAAAGATATAAAAGTGGTAACAGCAAGAATCGCAGCCACCGCAACTAGCGAAAACCAAGGCCTCATCATCAGATCATCGCGCTTGTTTAAATGAGCAATTCGAGACAAAGGCCTGACCTTAATGTTATTTAAGATTTTTTGTGTTAGCTCATAACTGCATTCCATTGGAACCTGATTGCGAATCATTAAGGCATCTTGTTTCAATAAGCGCAGGAATTCTCGAGCTTCGGCTGAATTTTGCAACAATTCATTTACTTCATTCTGCATGCTTGAAGGAAGTTCGCCATCAACAAATGCAGTCAGCAACTTCAGTTCGTGTTTTTTCATAAATCAGCTCTTTCCTTGTCTAGCTTTTCCAAGATCGCCCTTAATTCTAGTCTGGCCCTATGCAAACGGCTTCTTACCGTTCCTACCGGCACACCAAGCGATAAAGCAATCTCTTCGTAGGAAAAACCTTCTATTTCCTTTAACACCAACCCTGCCCTATGATCCAGCGAAAGCAAGCCCAAGGCCCTATCCATCAAGGTTTTACCCTCTTCATCTTCCATGTTTTTCATGGGACTGGCGTCATCTGAGGGCAAAGTTATCTCACCATGGCTATCGGTCTGACTATTTAAGGATAAGGCGGGCTTGCGTTTCCGTCTTTGACTAATCGCAAGGTTATAGGTAATCCTAAAAAGCCAAGTATAAAATTTTGAGGTCCCCCGAAAACTAACCAACCCTTTAAACGCTTGCGAAAAAGTATCCTGAGCCACATCTTCGGCATCTTCAACACTGTTCAAAAGCCGATACGCCAAGCTGTAAACCTTTGTATTGTAACGCCTTACGATGACATCAAAGGCCGAAGTATTACCTTCAAGCACCAGTCGAATCAGAGTGTGGTCATCTAAGGAATTCACTTTAACCCTAGTTAGTTAGACGCAATTTGTTGCAAAAGGTTCCATTAATTAGGCTTTTATCGAAGTTTTCTTAGGGGTCCCGATAAGCTCAACTAATCTCATCTTTTTGAAGATTTAAACAGCATCAGCCTTAGCGGTCTCGTCCATTTTGCCAATTGTTAACCCTGAATTGGGAATTAACCCACAGGTTTCTCTTATAATTAATTCTATCTGCAATGCGACAACCGAACTACGGTAAACATCCAAGGTTAATGGGAATTATGAAAGCTGAAGATACTCAATCGATTGTGGTTCGAGGGGCACGAGAACACAACCTCCGCGATATCAGTTTGGTTCTCCCAAGAAACCAACTAATTGTTTTTACGGGGGTTAGTGGATCGGGCAAAAGTTCGCTTGCGTTTGACACCCTATACGCTGAAGGTCAAAGGCGTTATGTAGAATCTTTATCGAGCTATGCGAGGCAATTTCTGGGCCAACTCCAGAAACCTGATGTCGATTTTCTTTCGGGCTTATCACCCACGATCAGCATTCAGCAAAAATCCGCAGGCAGAAATCCCAGAAGTACTGTTGGCACCATCACAGAGATTCATGATTACCTTCGCGTTCTTTTTGCCAGGATTGGACTTGGTCATTGCCCTGATTGTGGCAACCCCATCACAGCCCAATCCAGAGAACAAATTCTAGCGCAAATTTTAGTCCTGCCCAAAGGTACTAAATTTCTAGTTCTTGCTCCATTGATTCGGGGCCAAAAAGGAGAATACAAAGATCTTTTCGAAGATCTTCAACGCAAAGGGTTTGTTCGTGCCAGAGCTGATAAGAAAGTATTTCGGTTGGGAGAAGACATCAAGCTTGATCGCAAAATCAAACATGATATTGAAGTAGTTATCGACAGGCTGAAAATTGATGATGATTTGCGTTCCAGGCTCGCGGAGGCGGTTGAACAAGCTCTTCAACAATCCAAAGGCTCTCTTATTGTTGCTATCGAAAAAGAAGATGGCACCTATGACGACATTTTGCTTTCTTCGCATTACGCTTGTTTGCAATGCAATAAAAGCGTGGAGCCTCCCTCCCCCCAATTATTCAGCTTTAATAGCCCTCATGGTATGTGCATGCAATGTGATGGCCTCGGGATTTCCTATAGTTTTGATCCCGATTTGATGGTGCCTGACCCTTCCCTTAGCTTTAGTCAGGGTGCGATTGCAATTCTCGGAAAAATTCAAGCCATGGGTCGCTGGCGTAGACATATCTATGCAGGGGTAGCTAACACCCTTGGCATCGACCCCAAAGCTGCTTGGAAAGATTTACCTAAGCAACATCAGGATTGGCTTCTCTTTGGTAGCGGCGATACACATATCGTTTATGAATGGAAGATGCGTGGCGGTGGGGTTTGGAAGCATGGTGGCATCTGGGAGGGAGTTGTGCCCCAGCTACAGGCAAGTTTCAAGAAAACTGCCGCTGGGCCCAGAAAGTATCAACTCGAAAAATACATGCGCGTTATGAAATGCTCTGCCTGCCATGGCCAACGCTTAAACCCTCAGGCACGCTTTGTGAAAATTGCAGGTAAGTCTCTTGTCGATCTTTGTTCTCTTCCTGTTTCAGAACTGGCTGAATGGCTTGATCCAATCAATGGCGTCCTCGCAAAAAAAATCTCTCCCATTCACGCTCTCATTGCTGATGAAGTACTGAAAGAGCTTCGTGGAAGGGTTGGTTTTCTTTTAAATCTCGGGCTTCATTATCTTTCACTTGAACGCTCTGCACCCACGCTTTCTGGCGGCGAGGCACAGCGCATTAGACTAGCAGGCCAAATTGGCTGCGGCCTTGTAGGCGTTCTTTATATCCTTGATGAGCCCAGCATTGGATTGCACCCAAGAGATAACGAACGGCTCATCGAAAGCCTGAAGCGCCTGCGCGATTTTGGGAATACCGTTATCGTGGTCGAGCATGATGAAGATACCATGCGGGCCGCTGATTTTATTGTCGACTTCGGCCCAGGGCCTGGTATACGTGGTGGCGAAATCGTCGCAACAGGTTCCTATGATGAAATTGTTGCAAACAAAAACAGCCTCACTGGCAAATATCTTTCTGGCAAAATCACCATCGATGGCCCGCCCAACAGGCGTAGCGGAAACTCTAAAGTCATCACTGTGAATGGCGCAAAGCATCACAACCTTAAAAACATTAATGCGGAATTTCCTCTTGGGAAGTTCATTTGCGTTACAGGGGCTAGCGGCTCTGGCAAAAGCTCTTTGGTTAACGATATTCTCAGGCGCGGACTTTCTGTTCTTCTAAACAAGGCTACAAATTCAGATCCCGATGCAGAAGCTCAAGATGATTCTGACGAAGTGATTCATGCATCTAAAATGCCCCCGGGCGAGCATGATTCAATCAAAGGCTACCAGCACATTGATAAAGTAATCAACATTGATCAAACCGCAATTGGTAGAACTCCACGTTCAAATCCTGCAACTTATATCAAGGTGTTTGACGAAATAAGAGCACTTTTCGCAGAGTTACCGGAAGCTAAGATTCGTGGGTACCAGAAAGGTCGCTTTAGTTTCAACAGGCCGGGCGGCAGATGCGAAGCCTGCGAAGGAAATGGTAGCAACCGTCTTGAAATGGATTTCCTCGCTGATGTCTGGGTTCCCTGCCCTGTTTGCGAAAGCAAGCGGTTCAATAGGGAAACTCTGCAAGTGCGCTTCAAAGAAAAGAACATCCAAGAAGTGTTGGAAATGGACATCCAGCAAGCTGTAGAGCACTTCCAAAATATTCCAAAAATTCACAGCATGCTTAAAACACTGCACGATGTCGGCCTTGATTACATGAAGCTTGGACAACCTGCACCCACCCTTTCAGGCGGTGAGGCCCAGAGAATCAAACTCGCCAAGGAACTTTGCAAAAGATCCACTGGCAAAACACTTTATCTTCTTGATGAACCTACCACTGGGCTTCATTTTGAAGACATTCGAAAACTCTTGCAGGTGCTTCACGGATTTGTTGATGCAGGCAACACAGTCTTGGTCATCGAGCATAATCTTGATGTTATCAAGACTGCTGATTGGATTATCGACTTGGGTCCTGAAGGTGGCAAAGGCGGTGGCGAAATCCTATTTACAGGAACCCCCGACGAGTTACAAAAATGCAAAAAATCTCATACTGGAAGTGCTTTAAAGGATCACCTTCACCCTAAATCCAAAGGACTCAAGGCAGGAAAATCCGACCTGAAGAAAAAAGGCGCGCAGCAACCTTTGAAGTTTATTGAGGTCGCTGGCGCACAACAGCATAACCTTAAAAATGTAAGTGTTTCTATTCCAAGAGATAAAATGACGGTTTGCTCAGGCCCCAGCGGGTCGGGCAAAAGCTCTCTCGCTATGGATACCATTTACGCTGAGGGGCAGCGTAGATACATCGAATCGCTTTCTGCATACGCCAGGCAATTTCTTGGTCAAATGCAAAAGCCCAGGGTTGAGCATGTTACCGGGTTATCTCCTGCGATTGCTATCGAACAAAAAAACAACAGCAAGAGCCCCCGCTCTACCATTGGGACCATTACTGAAATTCATGATTATCTTCGTATTCTCTTTTGCAGACTGGGTGAGCCCCATTGCCCCAAATGCAACATCCCTGTTGGCACCCAGACATCCGATGAAATTATTGCAAAGATAGAATCGATGCAAGAGGGTTCAAAGATTTACCTGATGGCGCCCATTGAGAGAAAAGGTCAGGATTCTTTCGAAGATATTTTCAACGAAATCCGAAGTGCGGGTTATCTACGGGTCCGAATTGATGGCAAGCTTTACACCCTTGAAAACCTTCCTGAAATCGACCATCGCAGAAAACATAATGTTGAAGTCGTAGTGGATAGATTGGTTATTAAATCAGGAATGCGAACCAGAATTTGCGATGCGGTGGAATCGGGTTTGGACTTAGGCAAAGGCATGCTTCATATTGCACATGTTGATGATCAATTTGCAGAAGAAAATTGGAAGATCGACAAGTACAGCCAACATTTTTCCTGTAACAAATGCAATCGGGGCTTTGAGCCGCTTAACCCCCATCATTTCTCTTTTAACAGCCCTTTGGGCTGGTGCCCGGTTTGCGAAGGCCTTGGGAAACAACAAGGCGCAAACCCTGCCCTGCTTGTGCGAAATCCATCCCTGACTTTACGCAAAGGGGCTCTGTCTGCATGGCCAGACCTTGAAGCAAATGATGGCTTCCTACCTTTTGCACAGGCTATTGCCACTGCAGGTGGATTTAATCTTGATACCACATTTGATCAGCTTACACCAACACAGCAACGATTCGTGTTTCATGGTTCCAATGAAGACTGGCTTGAAGCTACCGTTCCTTCTTCACCCAAAAACAATTCCAAGGTACTTTTCCAATACAAAGGGCTCTTCCCCGCACTTGAAGAAGCCTCAAGAGTTAGCGCCTTTTATCGCGCCAAGCTCGATAGCCTTGTCAGTGATGTAGCTTGTGGAACTTGTAGGGGCTCCAGACTTCGTGATGATGCTTCTGCGTGCAAATTGCATTTCGGTAAAGGGTTGCCATCACTAACAATCGGCGAATTAGAATCGTCAACATTAAGATTAGGATTAAGCTATTTCAAAGGGCTGACACTTAATGCCTCCCAGAAAAAAATTGCAGGCGAATTGGTTCGTGAAATCGTGGGTAGGTTGCAGTTATTAGTCGATGTCGGGCTTGATTATGTGACTTTAGATCGATCGGGGCCTACGCTTTCAGGGGGGGAATCGCAAAGAATTCGCCTCGCCAGCCAGGTAGGTAGCGGACTCACCGGGGTTCTTTATGTTCTTGATGAACCCACCATTGGATTACATCCCCGAGATAATCAACGCCTTTTAAAAGCTTTGCAAAAACTTCGCGATCTGGGCAACACTCTGATCATGGTAGAGCATGACCGGGAAGTGATTGGTTCTGCAGATTATCTTCTCGACTTCGGCCCTGGTGCGGGCAGCATGGGTGGCGCTATTACCGCAAGCGGAACCCCAGCACAGGTTCTTAAGTCTACCGCTTCCCTTACTGGTCAATACCTATCAGGAAAAAAAGCCATTCCTGTTCCAACCAAGAGAAGGTTATCTTCTAATAAGGCTGGTATATACCAACCTTCTGGAACACTTTGCATTCGTGGGGCTAGGCAAAATAATCTGAAAAACATCGATGTATGGATACCGCTTGGTGCGTTAATTTCTGTTACAGGTGTCAGTGGTTCCGGAAAAAGTTCGCTCATCAATGAAGTTCTTTATCAAACACTCGCACGCAGATTGCACCGAGCTAAAACGCCAGCAACTGCCCATGATGATATTTTGGGGCTGGAAAATGTTGATAAGGTGATCAATGTCGATCAGGATCCACTTGGGAATTCACCCCAATCAAACCCAGCTACTTATACTGGTGTTTTCGATCACCTGCGCGAATTATTCAGCAAGCTTCCTGAATCTAAAATCAGGGGCTATCAACCTCGTAGATTCAGCTTTAATAAACCGGGTGGCAGGTGCGATGCTTGCGAAGGCAATGGGCAAAAATGCATCGAAATGCACTTCCTACCAGATGTTTGGCTTGAATGCGACATCTGCAAAGGCAAGCGCTACAACCCAGAAACCTTAGCTGTATTGTACAAGGGAAAATCAATCGCAGATGTGCTGGAAATGCGCATTAGCGATGCTGTTGCATTGTTCGAAAACCAACCAAAAATCCGACAAATACTTCAGACCCTAGATGATGTTGGATTGGGTTACATGGCACTTGGGCAATCTGCTCCCACACTTTCAGGCGGAGAAGCCCAGCGCGTTAAACTTGCTGCAGAACTTGCACGCCCCAATACGGGCAAAACAATTTACATTCTCGATGAACCCACTACCGGGTTGCATTTCGACGATGTTAGAAAACTTCTAGAAGTCCTTCACCGTTTGGTTGATTTGGGCAATACCGTGGTCGTGGTTGAACATAATCTTGATGTGATTAAAAGTTCTGATTGGATCATTGATCTTGGTCCAGAGGCGGGCCCGGAAGGTGGCTTGGTCGTTGCTCAAGGTACGCCCGAAGCCATTGTTACTGCTACTTGGGAAAAGCTCAATCTATCTGATATGCCAATAAAACCTTATGGATTATCTCACACCGCAATAGCATTGCTGCCCGTTCTGAATGCCGGGCCAAGAATTGAGCGAATCCCCCATAATCCGTTAAAAGAACTTTCGGCCAAGGAAAAATCCATCAACATCAAGGATCTTGGCGGTGATGTCAAAATGCCTTGGGAAGCCGATGGCAAAAATTGGCACACGATCAATCGTATTACACTCGATGGTAAACCTTGTAGATGGGAAGGCAAGGCGTTGGAGTTTCTAGATAAACTACTGCAAACAAAAAAAGCTCTTGCCCCAGCAGATTGGACGGAACGAAGTGTTGTTGAATTTACCGCCACGGGAAAACCGGCAACATGGTTTTGCCATGCCCTTACCGGACACGAATGGCTTTTACGACTGGTGTTCAGGGTCCCCAAAAACTCTTTCAATGAAGATGAACTAAACTCTAGTCTAGATATTCCAACTTTAAACAACACCGAAGGCCTTGAAATATATGGCAATGAATCCAGAGTTCGGGTTGGGAACTTGAAAAAATCTCCTTGGCAGCAAATCACCATCTTGGTGCATCGCCTTTCAGAAATACAGAGCGATGAATTTAAAAGCTTTATTGATACAGCAACATCGGCACACCTTGATCACATTAAGCGTTTATCGCTAAAACCTGAAGATTTGATGCCCTGGAAACTTCATGGAGACAAATGGCATCTCGGCGAAAAGGGATTCCCAATTGGTAAAAAGCTTTACTGGGACAGAAATATTTTGAAGGACATTCTTGATTGCGCAGGCAAATCCGGTAAAAACCTCGAAATACAATGGGACAATAGAGACTGTGTTACCTTCCGAGTAAAAGGTGTTACTCATAGTTGGATGATGGTCAAAACCAAAGGAAACGAATTTTTAGAAGTAAGACTTTCCGGACCAAGCGGGAAAGTTAATCTAGATATGGCAAAAGGAATTGGCTTTGAGCAAGAATTATTCGAGCATCGCAATGAAATGGATGTCATTGTTTTAAAATTCCGCAAGCCTGAAGACTTTACCTTGCCAAAACTAAGAGAATTCTTCAAAGAGCATCTGGGTCATTTTATCAAGATGAAATCTGAAAATTAATTACATGAACCTACAGCAATTTCTTACTACACTCTATTGGTCATAGCTATTTAAATGGGGGATTAAGATGAGCAGGATTCTTTCGATACTTGTTACATTATTTTTGGCAACTTACTCTTCTGCGCATTATCACATTTTAATTCCAGAAAAAACCACCTATCAAAAAGATGACACTCTAGTCCTAAACTTCAAATTTGGACATCCCTTTGAATGTGAATTACAAGATGCTCTTAAACCTGAAAAAGTAATCATCATCAATCCCAAAGGCCAATCAATCGATATCACCGATCGATTCAAACTCGCTAAAGAAAAAATAGCAGACAAAGAAACCCTTTATTTCAAAGGTGATTTCAAAATGGAACAAAGGGGCGACTACATTGTTATTGCAAAATCACAACCAGTTTGGATGACAACAGAAAAAATATACATCCAAGACACTATCAAGGTTGTAGTGCATGTTCAAACTCAAAATAATTGGGATGCAGAGCCAAGAACCGAATTTGAGCTTATGCCACTTTCGAGACCATATGGCATTTTACCAGGCATGGTTGCTCGATTTCAAATAAATGAACAGGCAAGAAAAAAACTAGGGCCGCCGAATGGCTGGATGTTTGAAATAGAAAAATGGAATCCAGTCCCTCCCAAAAATCTTCCTCCAGATGAACTCGTTACTTTTACCACAAAGGCAGAAGATGCTGGAGTTGTAACATTTTCTGCGCCAGAATCCGGCTGGTGGGGTATTACTACAGAAGGTAAAGAAACAGAAATAATGAAAAATAATACGGCAAAAGTCATTAAGCAACGAAGCACCTTTTGGTATTTTGTCAATCCGTTACCAACCCCCTAACCAATACTAATGTATTTTTTCGAACCTATCTTTGGCGTACACTTGCCCGATGGATTAATCCAAGGCCCTGGAATTATTACGGGCTGGTGCATCGCAGTCCTTTTATTGCTTTTGGGAAGTAGAAACCTCTCGAACGACGAAATTCCAAAAATATCTTTACTGACTGCGGTGTTTTTTCTGACGAGCTTATTTCCGATCCAAGTCCCGGGTGGGCCTAAAACCCACCTCCTTCTTAATGGCCTTATCGGAGTAATCCTAGGGCAGCGTGCTGTCCTTGCGATCGCTCCAGCTTTGTTTTTGCAATCGCTGCTTTTCGCCCATGGCGGTTTCCTATCCCTAGGGCTCAATATTTGCATCATGACCATCCCTGCCCTATTGATGAACCCATTTGCAAAAATCATTCAAAAGCCGCTCATCCTAGGCAAACCTTCAACCCAATTAATACTTTGTTTTTTCATAATCAGTGCCAGTATTTTTGCAGTCACTGCAGGAATTCTTATGCTCGCTTGGCAATTCAAATATGATGAAAAATCTGAAATTATTAAACATGTATTATTGTTTTTGACTTCCCCCATATCGATCGTTGGCTTCATGATTATTTCTATGATTACAACTTGGATTTTTTTCAAATCAAGAAATGGAATGATGTTTGCCCTAGGTTTTTTCATCGGCTTACTTGGAGTTCTTTTTACAATACTTTTACATACTTCAATCATGCTGGTTTGTGCTGTTCCCAATCTGGAACCAATCATATTTATCACTTGCATGATTCATCTCCCACTGGCAATTGTGGAGGGATTGACTGTAGGAATAATGCTAAGTTTTCTTGCAAAAGTTAAGCCTGAAATGCTAAATCTAATTGGATATAAGCAAAATGAAGATTACTTAATCATCAAAAACGAAACTTAAGAATTGATTAACTTATTAACTGATGAATCTTAATCATTTTGTACAATTGGAAATATTTCCCCAATAGGAATCTCCCATTCTCCCAAACCTATGTTTATTTTCGCCTGGCCCTTTTTTTGATCAATCCGAACGATACGACCTTGCTTATCGAACCTTTGCACCAATACGATATCTCCAGCTTTCAACTGTAAACGAAAATCAGACAATGCCTTGGCTTTATCAATCTCTCGCTGTTTTGCAGCTTCTTGTTGTTTAATTAAAATATCTTGCTTACGAGCCTCAACTTCAGCCTGCAAAACCAGGGAATGCTCAATAGAAATATCCTGTTTCTCCCTCTGTAACTTCAACAACTTTCGACCTTTGCGTTTCTTTTTAAGATGACGATGGGCTTTTCTTAAAAGTTCAATGGGAAAATCAAGACGCTTGGCAATCTTCAATGCATTGCTTTTTCCAAACCTGCCAGTCAGCAATCTATAGGTTGGGCGCAATGTTTCCAAATCAAATTCAACAGCGGCATTTTGGGCAAAATCATGATCAAGGGCGTAAGATTTCAAATCACCAAGGTGGGTGGTGACCATGCCAAGACAATTTTTCTCTCCCAACCCATCAAGGATTGCACGCCCCAAGGCCGCCCCCTCGATTGGATCGGTGCCTGCTCCCATTTCATCTAACAACACAAGGCTTTTTTCCCCAACGTTCTTAAATATCTCGGAAATTCGGGATATATGAGAACTGAACGTACTCAAGGATTGCTCAATACTTTGCTCGTCTCCGATGTCTGCATATACATTATCCAGTTTGGGAATAATGCATCCATCAAAAGCCGGGATATGCATTCCGGACAATGCCATCACTGTCAAAAGGCCTACTGTTTTTAATGAGATGGTCTTACCACCTGTATTTGGCCCAGTGATCACCAACATTCTGTAATCACTCCCCAATGTAACATCAATGGGAACAATTTTTTTAGGTCCAGCGGTGGAACTCTGCAAAAAACTTTGCTTATTCAGCAAATCTTCAACAAGAGGATGGCGTGCTTGTTTAAGTAACAGCAGAGACCCTTTATCAATAATCGGTGGAACCATGAAAAAAGCATTGCTAAATTTAGCTTTGCCATAAACCAAATCAAGATGGGCCAGAATCTCGAGAGAAGAAGTAATTGTGATCGAATTTTTCCCAACTTCCAAGCTAAGCCTTCGTAAAATCTTCCCTATTTCTCGAAGTTCTTCGGCCTTTAGAATAGATCGTTCCGAACTAAGCTTTGCAACTCGGGCGGGTTCGATATAAAGCGTATCCCCGGTGCTGCTGGTACGATGAACCACGCCCTGAATTTTCATCCGATGATTAGCAGGAATCGGCAAAACACAATGATCGCCACTAAAAGTTGCATTTGGATAACGCAGGATTTTTTTGATCTCAGGGTCTGAAATTATTTTTCGGATCTGAACTTGAATTGCTTCTTCAATTACGGAAATTTTCAAACGAACCGCACCAAGTTCAGGGCTTGCCATATCCAAAACCTGCCCCCTTGGATCAATGCAACCTTGGATCATTTTTGCGGTAAGACTAAAATCATCGACCGGGGCCAGCAATTCAGATAAAGTCATAAGCGTTTCATGCAATCGCATTCGATAACGATACATATGCCCTGTACATACCAACGCATCTGAAACCTGAAGAAGCTGTTCTGCCGTAAGTTGCGAGCCAATGGATGCACGCCTCACCAATAAGCGAATATCTGACAACCCAGCAAAAGGTGGTGTTTGGTCAAGCGAAAGGCTTTTAACCATCTCCGTCACAAGAAGGATTTCATCACGCAAAACATCAAAGCTATCTACCCTATTCATCTGAGAAGCACGTTCTTTTCCCAATGATGTAAAGCAGTAGGATGCTGCCATTTCTCGGATTTTTGGGAACTGCAACAGTTCCAAGGTATGCAAATCAAAAGCCACAGATTCCATCCAATCGATATTATGTAAAATATTATTTTAGGGATACTAAGATTTTACTCAATAATCGTTCGGAAACATACGGGTTATTTCCCTATAAAAACAATATGGAATCACAAGATGTAATAATTGTTGGTGCGGGAGTCATTGGGCTTAATACCGCCTATGAACTTGCCAAAAACAACATCAAGGTCAGCTTGATAGATCAGTTTTTACCCTACCGCAAAGCATCTTGGGCAGGTGCTGGCATTATTCCACCAGGGAACCCAAATCTAGCAGCAAACCCCATTGATTGGTTAAGGGCCAAAAGCTCTGCACTTTTTCCGGCCTTATCAGAGGAACTTCTGCAAACAACCACGATTAACAATGGCTACTTAAAATGTGGTGGCTTGGAATTAACCCCTAATTATGAAGAATCAACTGAATTAGCTTGGACCAATGAACATATCCTTTTTGAAAGAATAAACTCGCTCGATTTAAAAACTTTAAATCCGCACCTTAATCCAAGAGATTGCAAAACCACCTATTTCCCAGAAATGGCACAAATTAGAAATCCAAGGCATATAAAAGCTTTAGCAAAAGCTTGCAAACTACTGGGGGTCCGATTTTACAATGATTGCAAAATAACAAGCATAATGAAAAAAGGAGATCGAGTTTTAGGCTTAGAATCAGAAACCGGTATTTTCACAGCGGACCAATTCATTATCACGGCAGGACCTTGGTCAGGCGATTTTTTAAAACACGAAGGAATTGATACGCAAATCTTCCCTGTCAGGGGGCAAATGCTTTTATTACAATCTTCTCTTCCCTTAAAAGAAATAATCCTTAAAGACAAACACTATATCGTTCCGAGAGGAGAAGGCTTGGTATTGGTTGGTTCAACAGAAGAAGAAGTGGGATTCAATGGGGGCACCACTGTAGAGGGGAAGGAACATCTTTTAAAAATAGCATGCGATCTAATTCCAGAATTTGCAAATGCAAAAATAATTGACCAATGGTCAGGCTTGCGGCCCGGTTGCAGCAAAAGTTCACCCCTGATAGGAAAATCACCGGCATCAGATAACTTATATTTCGCAACCGGACATTTCCGCCAAGGATTGCAAACTTCGCCTGCAACCGCACTGATAATAAAATCGCTTTTGATGCAGGAAGAACTAGGAATCGATAATCAATATTTCATGAAATCCAGTGATCAAACCGAAACCAATAAACCCCTCTTTCAATCATGACAACTAAACAACCAAACACTCCTTGGCAGCCTGAAATTAACCACGGAACATCACTAAGTGATGGCTATAAAAACATATTAACAAAACGGCTTCAATCTCTGGAAAAAGTATTACGCAAGCAGAACAAAACCAACACTTTATCACCAAAACTGGTGCATAAAACAAGGGTTAAAAGCAGGCGCTTGATTAGTGCTATCAAATTATTCAAACAAGTAGTTTCAAAAAAGATTTTGATAAAACCGCTAGTTCGAACAAAAAACCTGATGCACCATTTTGGACCGATGCGAAATTGGGATGTTTTTTACAATGCCTGCAATACTTATAATAATGAATCAACTTTAGAAAATAAGGACTTATTTTTGCAAGGGGTTATATGGGCCAACCGAAACAGATTTGAAAATGAAGCAATAATATTCATGAGGGCAAAAGCCGATAAACTTGCATCTCGCCTTTTAAAAACCACATCCAAATTATTTAAAACAGATAATGAACCCGCATCAATCAGCTTTTATGAGTGGTCCAAGTTAAGCCTGATGAAAATAGTTGATGATTTGAAAAACAACATCAACACAATTGCTTATTCCAAAGAAGAATTACATTCATTTCGACTTAAAATCAAGTTTCTTCGTTATGGGTTGGAAATCGTAGGGGACGCAATCCCTATTGAAAAATCTCATGTTCTATACGAAACACTTAAAACAGGCCAAGGAATTTTAGGAGCAATTAATGATTTATATTTTCATATAGAACAGATAACGATCATCGAAACTTCCGTTAAAAATCAACTTCTTGAAGATAGTTTAATGAAGAACTCTTTCCTGAAGCATTGCCAACAATTGTTGGAAACAAACATCGGGTTATTCCGCAATTGGCAGGAATCAACAACGCATTTAATTGAAATTTGATTAGAGCGCACCAACATGGGAATCAAAATCTGTTAAAGAATCAGCCCAAATCAAGCCATCAACCCACCACTGAATCGTAAGGCTTAGCTGGACTCTTCTTTGAATTTGGTGTTCTGCCTGAAAACAAACCTCCAGCATTGCCAGAACTTTTTCGATACTGACTGTTTCAAGCAATTGGAACCGAGGGCGTGGTTTTAAATCATCGGAATTGCTTTTCAATATTATCTGACCTCGAAGCCAAGAAAGGGTTCCATGGACCAACCATCTTGCCCTAACCCTTTGCCCAGAAGTCTCTTTTCCTGCACCCTCAATAAAATCCATTATCATTTTAACGAGCTTAACGGGATCGGGGATTGGCATAACAATTTCAGCGAAAAAAGAGTCTTCCACTTGGGAAAATTCAGGGTCAGTCAGCATGATAGCTTGGGAAACAGAGCCACCACATGCACTTGTAATTTTGTTTAAATCAAAACTACCTTCAATTTGGTTGATCGCAAACACCTTTGCAATTTCACTTTGATTCAGCCCGTGAAAGGCCAATTTTTGGCAACGGGAAAGAATTGTTTCTAGCTGGCGCTCTACGCTAGTTCCTATCAAAAATATGATGGAATGTGGAGGCGGTTCTTCCAATGATTTAAGAAAAATATTTCCTGATTCTTCATTTAAAAGATCACAATCATCAATCACCAGCACCTTTGCACCACCTCGAGAAGCCTTAAGAAAAAAGCCTTCGCAAATCTCTTTCATTAATTCACGGGGAAACTCGTGCACATCCTTGGGGCAGCCATTCGTTTGCAAATCTGGATGGTTCTCCGCTTCAACTAATTTACAGGAGGGGCATACCCCACATGCTTCATAAGTGCTGTTGGATTGACACAAAAGCGCCTTACCAAACTCGATGGCAAGGGTTCGTTTACCAACCCCATCAGGCCCATGGAAAAAGTACGCCTGACCAAGCCGGTTTGTTTGCCAAGCATGGACCAAATACTTAATCTGGCTTTCATGGCCTACGATATCTTTCCAGGACAATGAAAATCTTTCTACTTAATGAGTGATTCGTTACGCCTTCTTCATTTCGAGCAAATCTTTTACTTCTGCAAATATCAAGTCTCCAACAATGCTTGCAGGAAGTAATGCATCAAGAACTTTGATTTTTTGCCTACCAACCTTCGCTTCTGTCAAAAAGCCCTGCCTTACTTTCTCAAAATACTCATCTGACCGTTGCTCCATGCGATCGGAAGGTTTCCCTACTCTTTGGCGTGAAACCGAAACTGGTAGATCAAGTAGAAATGTAATATCTGGAATTAAACCAGCAGTAGATAACATGCCTGTCTGCCAAATTTGGTCCGGGTCTAAACCACCCGCATATCCCTGATATACGATGTTTGCAAATAGATACCTATCAGAAATAACAACTTCACCATTCCCGAGTGCAGGCAAGATAACTTGATCAACAAGTTGGGCACGGCTGGCCATAAATAAAAGAGCTTCGCAACGGGTTGCAATATGCGTTTTATGGTGCAAAAGAATATCACGCAGCATCTTCCCGATTTCAGTTCCACCGGGGTCAACACATGTTGTTGTTTTTATGCCTAAAGCACCAAGCCTATCAGCCAAATTTTTGACCTGAGTTGATTTTCCACAACCATCCAAGCCATCCATACTGACGAACAGTCCCTGAGGCATGGCAACTGATCTCACAATTTAATGGATATTGACAGGGTGAAGATTTACTTCAGCCATTTCATCGGCATGATAGCTGGAACGAACAAAAGGACCTGCAACAACTTTTTTAAATCCTAGTGAACGAGCAAGAACAGCAAGATAATCAAATTCTTCAGGGGGAACAAAACGGGCTATTGGCATATGTTTCAAGGTTGGAGAAAGATATTGCCCTAAGGTAAGCGTATCGCAATCAACGGTTCTAAGATCTGCAAAAACTTCCATCAATTCATCGTTAGTTTCGCCCATGCCAAGCATGATACTTGATTTGGTGACAATATGAGGCTTGTTTTTTTTTGAATGGTGGAGAACAGCAAGGCTTCGTTCATAGATCGCCCTGCCCCGCGCCTTTTTGTACAGCCTTGGAACAGTTTCCATGTTGTGATTAAAAACTTCGGGATCTGCAGAAAGCACGATATCAACAGCAGCCATATCACCTTGAAAATCAGGTGTAAGAACTTCTACAGCGGCGCCAGTCTTTTTTCTAACTGCAAGAATACACTTACGAAAATGATCAGCACCCCCATCTGGGAGATCATCTCTGGTAACCGAAGTTATAACAACAAAACGCAATCCTAATCTAAAGGCAGCTTCTGCAACGCGATCAGGTTCATCATCTTCCACATGCAGGGGTTCACCCTTTGGGACCGAACAAAAACCGCAGGGTCGGGTGCAGACATTACCAAGCACCATAAATGTTGCAGTTTTTCTGGAGTAGCACTCTGCCCTGTTTGGGCAACGAGCATTTTCACAGACTGTTTCAAGTTTCAATTCGTCCAGCAATGATTGCGTAAAAGAATTCCCATTGCCTACAGGGAATTCTTTTTTCATCCAAGAGGGCAATCTTTTCCCGGGAACTGGTTTTTCAATTGTATCAAGTGGCAGCATAAAATTGCTTTTCTCCAAAAGCGAAAAGTATCTAAGATAAGTTTAGCGAAAGGATGGCAAAAAACACAACCATCTGAAAAAAAATCTCGGCGATTTAAACTTTTACGATTTGAGGGAAGACAACAATCAAGAAAAATGATAATATTTCTCAGTCCTTTAACCATTCATTCAGGAGTTTATGCTATGCGTTTCTTTTTAGCTATGTCGCTATTTTCAATTATAACGGGGTCTTTTACTTCCTGTGCGTTTGCTCAAGAAAAAAGAACTGTCGTAAATATTGAAACATCCCTTGGAGATATCAAAGTAGAGCTTAATCATGAGGCTGCACCCATTAGCGTCAAAAACTTCCTTTCTTATGTAGACGAAAAGTTTTACGATGGCACTATTTTTCACCGCGTTATTGCAGACTTCATGATACAAGGTGGTGGTTTTGAAACCGGCCTTCAAGATGCCAAAGTGATTTCAGATTTCGAAAAGAAACAAAAAAAAACTAAGGCACCTATCAAAAATGAATCTGGTAACGGCCTTTCTAATGTTCGTGGTTCCATCGCAATGGCTCGTACCAGTGTTTTAGATAGTGCAACCAGTCAATTTTTCATCAACACTGTAAACAATGCTAAACTAGATCAACCAAAATACTGCGTGTTTGGCAAGGTCATCGATGGCATGGATGTGGTTGATAAAATCCGCAAAGTTGAAACAATGGCCATTCAAGGGCAAATTGGTGATGTGCCAACTAAAGATGTAGTCATCAAATCTATCACTCGTGTTAAATAACCCCCATTAAGAAAGAGAAATATCATGGCGAATCCAAGTGTTAAAGTTACTACATCCAAGGGCGAATTCACTATCGAACTTGATGAAAAAGCTGCTCCAATCACCGTCAAGAACTTCTTGTCTTATGTGGAAGACAAGTTTTTTGATGGTACCATTTTTCATCGGGTCATTAAAAAATTCATGATACAAGGTGGTGGTTTTAACCCCGGAATGAAACAAAAAGCAACTAAAGGAAACATTAAAAACGAATCCTTCAATGGGCTTACAAATCTTCGTGGCACTATTGCCATGGCTCGTACCCCTGACCCTGATAGCGCTTCGAGCCAATTTTTTATCAATGTTAAAGATAATGGGTTTTTAGACAAAGCCAATTCAGGCGATGGTGCTGGTTACTGCGTTTTTGGCAAAGTAACCTCTGGAATGGAAGTCCTCGATACCATTGAAGTTGTACAAACCGGAAACAAAATGGGTCACGGCGATGTTCCAAATGAAGACATCACAATTTTGTCTGTAATTAAAGCTTAAGTAAAACTTAATTGGTTTAAGGGGACTGTTTGACAGTCCCCTTTTTTATTTATGGTTTGATAAGCACTTTAGCATAAACATGATTTTTTCTATCGCCGGTTTCAAGAAAAGTTTCCATCAGGGTTTCGAGAGAAGGAGTTACCTTCCCGTTCCATTTGGAAATCAAATTAGAGGTTACCGAAACAGGTTTATCAAAATCGATCTGTGATTCACCTTTGGAATTTTTACCAAACAAGAGATAGAAGTTTTTCATACCGTAGGTTTTTATTGTAACCGTATTGGTGGAAACATCCGATTTGGCAAAGAAACTGGCAGGCTGAAGATTTTGCTTCCAAGTTTGCGGGTAATTAAGCCTATTTTCATTTATTGTATCTGAACCAATCCAATAAAACTGATTATCGCAGAAGCGGGTTGATTGAAATTCATTGCCCAAAACAGAACCGCCTCCATCAGAGCCTAATTGATTCATAGGGAAAACCCTCGATTTACCTCGTATCCAATCGCAAATAAAAGGTAATTCCGCAGAAAAGAACTCTACACCACGCCCTTTATACTGGCTCCAAATGGAAGGGTAACCGCGTGGCATCCAGTTCGTAAACATTTGTCGAGTTTTAAGATTTGTATCACCTGATCGGTCTCCATTAACAACATAAAACGGCAGGTACTGCCCGTTACGCCAATACTTTTCAATGAACATATCAAGAATAGTGGTGCTCATGGGAATAACCCCTGCAAATTGATCAGGATGAGACAATCCAAGATCGAAAGCAACCGAAGCACCTTGTTCATAACCAAAAAGAAAAACCTTATCGGGGTCTACAGGCGAATTCAATCGGGCATCTCGAAGTATATCAAGAACAGCAAAGTGTTCTTTATCCGAGAAAGCATAACCAACGCCCCCAATCTGCCAATGATAACCTAAAAGAATAAACCCATACTCATCAGCAAAAGGCGCCCATTTTTCCAACATTGAATCAACAGATTCATTGGTGCCAGGAAAAACAACCAATAACGGATAAAGCCTATTTGGGTTTGCATCAACAGGATAGCGAATGGAATATTTAGCACCTACGCTTTTGCCCGAGGTAAGTTCTTTTTCTACTACTTTGCCTGAGGGCTTTGAATCAATTGGCAGGATAGTTTGCAACAAAACCTGCCCTACTTCTTCGGCTTTCGCAGAAGGGTATTTGTTTAAAAACGCATCAAATGCGCCCTTTCGTTTCTGAGAATTTTCTGCCGTGACAAAATCAATGATAAAAGTTCTTGTTAGCCAAAGCCTTTTAGCGGAAATCGGGTTGGGATCCGCAGAGGAATTACCCATAACCCAACCGCTGATTGCCAGGGCTGCTGCTTTTTCTAATTCACCAAGAGTCGCTGTGGAACTATCATTATTTTTTTGTTTTGAAATGCTTAAAAAAGCATCCAGCCTATCGATAGATTCTTCCGTGATGATTTTTTGCAGATTATCAACTGCTTTAATAAGAACGGGGTCTGATTTTTTTTCTGAAAGAGCGGAAGACAGATAAACAAGGTTTTTTTGAGCTAGAAGAAATTGTTCCAATGCTTTTTCAAGCTTTGATTGCAAGGACTGAATTTCGGTAAGTATTTTATCTTTAGCTTCAGCCATGGGGAATGAATCAAGAAGTTTTCTGGCTTCTGAAAGTCGACCTGCGCCAATGATCCGTTTTATTTTTTCCAACCTTTCCCTGCCACGAAGGGCTTCAATTACCTCCTGAGCTTTATCGGTCCGGTCCTTATGCTCTGGAAGGTCCTTGGCCAAGGATTTAAGTTCTTTTTCGCTATCTTCAAACCAACCAGCCTGAGCGAGAAAATCAACCAGCTTGAATCTGCGAGATGCCATTTCTTCGGGTTTGACTTTGTCCGTATTTTGAAAATCAGGATGGGATTTAATTAAACTGATAACTTTTTTCGAACCTAACTCCTGGGTTAGATACATAGAACTCCAAACAAACTTACTTGCAGCATCCACCCTGATAGAATAAGAGGAAAGATTCGATATGTGCTGGAAAACGCCAACCAACCCGACAGGACTGCGGTATTTTAAGGTGCGCTCCCATTTGGAATCCCAATCGGTAGCCTCAACTTCCGCCCAGAAAGGGGGAGCACCTTTACCATTTGGAATATAAATAGCTTTATTATGAATCCATCGTTCTTCCTGAATGGGGTCGCGCTTATCAAGGGTACGAACCAAATTAGGGTTAAAGTAAATACGCCTAGCACCATCATCAACCATGTAAAAACCTTTGGGAATGATTACAGGTTCTTTACTAACGGGGTCGAATTCAGTAACACTTTCGCGCTTCACCGTGCCTTGCAGAATAAAACCATCTTTCAAAATCACAATATCGGCAAAAACAGAACAACAAAGAACCAACCCAATCAAAACAAGAGATAAAGTTCTTAAAGCTAAATTCATTTGAAAACCCATTGAGCTTAAGCCTGCCTAATTTCAAGATTCTTTTTTACAATCATGAACATAAGGCTATTATAAACAGTTGATGAACAAGGATGATTTTAACATGTTTCAATGTCAAAGTTATTCTTAATAGGGGAAAACAATGCCAATTCATTTTCGATGCAAGTACTGTGATTCTAAACTTAGTATCACCCGAAGAAAAGGCGGCCTGCAAGTTCAATGCCCATCGTGTTACAAGTATGTAAAAGTTCCTGCCGTTGCCGATGGAACTCCAACAACTGCTAAAGGAACCCCCGAAGGAGTGGTGCCTGGGAAAGCACCTTTAATCAAGGCAAAAGAAAACGCCTTAGAGTCGATGAATCCAGACATGATACTCGCAACCCCCACAAAAGGCATGCTTTCCCCACCGCCGCCACCAGTGTATTTTGACGAATTCGATGATGACAATCCCATGTTTGATGTTGTGCAATTAACCTCACCAGGCCAAGAATCTTCAGGCCCAATACCTTGGAAAAGATTATTGCAGTCGAACAAAACCATTTTAATTATTGTGATAACGTTCTTATTTGGTTTTCTAGCTGGTTTCGTAATTCATTCCCTCTCCAAGAGTTAACAAGTTTCCCATACTTTTTTGGAAACCTTTAGGGCCAAAAAACACTGCTTAAAAAACTCCCAGATTAACAGTCCTTGCGCAAAAACAGTTTTAATTATGAAGATTATGGCAAAAATGATGAATATGCCCGGAATGCCGAGTAGTTTTGTAGGGATTAGGGCATTTGTTCGACAACTATATTAAAGTTAATTTTGTTCGCAAAATAGCTTCATCGTAGTTTTTGAGCAATATTATAGATGAAGGTATTTTATAATATCAATGACTTGCGAAAATTTAAACAAGGTGTGGCATGCAATTACTATCTTGCTCAAAAAAACAAATGGCACTTGGATTACTTATGGCCTTCTGCGTGAATACATTCATTCATGCAGAACCTTTCCCTGTCGATTCCACAGAGCTTTTTAAAAGAACTTTTCTTAATCGTGGCGATGAGGATCGAAAAAACAAACTTCTAATCATTCTTAACAAAACAAACGCATTAGGTGATTTAAGTAAAATCATTTTAATGCCCGACTGGCAATACATTGAGGGAAACAAAAGAATTGCTGACATCAATGGCGAAGTTCGAACAGCGGTAATCCAGAAATTCAAAACAACTGGGTTGAAACTACTAAAAGAAGGCGAAGACGATGCAAAAACCGATTTAGCAATCTTGATAGGCGAAACAGCCTCTGCCAATCTTGTTGATGAAACTTCGGAATCACTGGACCAAATTGCGCAACGAAGCCGTTTCTTAAGAGCAGAACTCAGCACCTTAGCGCCCCAACTAGCATTGCTAACTAAAAGCAAAAATCCAAAAGTCGTGATTGCTTCAGTGACGGCATTGGGAAAAATAGAGTCAAAATCTGATTTATTTGCTGCGACTATTTCAGATCTAATGGAAATAAAACCCTCGAACACCTTACCAATCCGTCGAGCTGCTGCTGAAAGCCTAAAAACAAGGCTTAGTACAGTGAGCCAATTGCTTAAACAAATCCGCGTGGTACGCGAAAGAGACAATTTAGACTTAGTCAATGATCTATTAACAACAAGCAAGTTGTGCTTCCCGCTTGGTGTTCGTGCCCTAAAAGATAAGGATTTTATAGTAAGAGAACAAGGCACATTGGCCTGCAAGCAAGCAACATCAACCTTGGCGGATGTTGATTATATTATTCCAATTCGTGAAGCAGAAATGACAATGCTTGAAAGGCCCGACATTATTGCACTACGCACCAAAAGCTTTAGAGAAGGGCTAGCATTCGAATTACCTTTGATCAATTCGTTTCGCGACAATATGCGCGAACTAACTGATCATGCGACAAACTTTGAAGCTGATATTTTTGTACGAGTTGCAAGCCTCGATGTTGTTGAAGATCTTGTAGTTATTAGAAAAAAGCTAATAGAATTTGAAACTATTTTAAACAAACTTGACACCCTTGCAGGAAATGCTCCAAATCCCAATCCAAAACTAATCACATATGACATCATTCCTGAAGGAAATGATTTCAAGGAAATCATTGAAGATTTGATCATGGTTTTATCCGATACACATTTAAGAATTCGATTAAATGGCGTAGATATTATTGAAGGTTTTTTAAGTATGCCTGATATTACTGCAAGAATCATAAATGAAAAAGAACTCTTTCTCTTTAGAAAACTTGCAAGTGTTGCAACCACCGACTCAAACCTTATGGTGAAATATGCCGCTGTTAGGGCATTAGGCCGATCTGCCCCATTAAAACCCGAAATTGCAGTACCAGTACTTGCAAAATGCCTTCTTGACGAAGACCTCGACATTCGAATTGAAGCTGCAAAAGCATTGAATAAGTATGGCAAGGAAGGTGCGAAAGCAATTCCCTCATTAGAAAAGATGATTGCCCGTGGCGACTCTGACTCTAGGATTGCGATGATGAATGCAGCGGTAAGTTTAGGCACCGATGGATCACCTACCCTTAACGCTGTAGCAAAAAACCTTCAATCAGAAGAACCGAAGGTACGAATAAAGGCAGCAGAAACATTGGGGAAGTTTGGCAAATTAGCAGAAGCACAAATCCCCACGCTGCAAAAATCATTAAATGATGAAGATTCAAATGTAAGAAACGCAGTAAGTTCAGCGTTACTAAAAATCCGCTTTGGTTCATAATAGATAGTAGTTTAACAAATTTAAAACGAAGGCTCGATGACTGCACTCATTGAGCCTTTGCAATTTTTGCTACTAAGAGGATCCGGCCCAAAAGCATGAATTTGATCACGCTTAAATTCGGCGTGTTCCTTGGAAGTAGTGAAAACAATCGCCCTACCCTTTTTATCGACTTCAACCGCAAGCTGAAAGCCTCGCTCCTGGGGATGGCCAAACAATGTTTGCAGCATATGAATCACATACTGATAAGTATGATCTTCATCATTCAGCAAAATGACATGATAAGGAGGCAAAATCCTCGTATCATTTACAACTTCTGGTTCTGTGAAAGTGGGCATTAAGATCCTGAAAAATCAAAGGTTAATTATGCTTTGCGATGAACTGTGACAATAGTAATATCATCATGTGGATAAAGTCTGCCCACAGTATGCTTTTTGATTGCTTCCACAATACAGCTAAGCACATTTTTAGCAGAAGTATCGGTTATCCCAATAAGGCAATCCCTCAACCCATCCCTGTTTCTTTCCTTACTTACAAAAGGAACATCGCCAACAGTCATGGCATCGGGAACCCCGTCAGAATAAAGAATCATGCATTGATTGGGTTCTAGTTGAAACTCAGCGAATTCATAAGGAAAACCATCAAGGATGCCTAGCATAACCCCCGCAGTATCAAGACTGACGGAATCATAAGGAGGCGACCCATCGCCCTTAACAATAATCGGTGCCATATGGCCTGCATTAACCACGGTCACTTTGTGATCAGGGTGTAAAACAGCAAGAATTAAAGTAACAAAGCGATCCAACTGGCTTGTATGGGGATAAAGAACATCATTAAGCTTTGTGATGGCTTCAGCGGGTGATGGTTCCATTAAAAGAGCCAAGCGTGTTTCGGAAGAAAGCTTTGCCATGAGTAGAGCGGCGGGAATACCTTTGCCTGCAACGTCGCCTACCGCAACGCCCATGCGATTACCGGACATGGGAATAAACCCATAGTAATCCCCGCCAATTTCTTGGGCAGGCTGGTAATGAGCAGCAAAATCATAGCCCGGAATCTCAGGGAAGCCTACAGGTAGAAAGCTTTTTTGAACTTGATTCGCAAGCTCAAGATCGCGCCTGATTCTTTCCTGCAAGAGGGAGCTTTGATGGAATTTGGCGTTTTCCATTGCAGCACCGGCTTGATTTGCAACGCCCCAAAGCAATTTAAGATCGTCTTGAGTAAACTTCTTGCTACGATCCTGCGTATCAACCTGAATAACGCCAAATGCCTGACCTGCAACACCACACAAAGGCACGCACATCACAGAACGAATTTTAAAATCCACAATACTCTGGCTGGTTTGCATCCTGCTATCTTGGCTGGCATCATCACTCAAAAATGCCTGCTTCTGCTCCAAACACTGTTTAACAATACTTTTGCTGAATCGTGCGCTAGTTTCGTCCTGTGGCCTTCGGGTTTTTATTACCCTAGGTATAAACTTATTCGTGTTTGTATCACCCATGATGATAAAACAGCGATCGGCCTGTTTGAACAACTGAAACATACAATCTACTGTTGTGGGCAAAAGCTTGTCCAGTTCCAGCACCTTGCTAAGCGAACTTGTAATTTCCAGCAATAGCCTGAGTTTTTCTGCAGGTTGTGTTTCAAGCAACTGCTGGCTACTTGCATTAATGGTTGCATGAACTGTACTGGAAGTATCTTCGCCCTTATCATCATCCATATCAAGGGCGGCAAGATCAACGCTTTGTTTAGATTGAAAAGCAACAACAAAATCACAGATGCGAATTTGATCATTGTTTTTAAGTGGAACTCTGCCTGTGATCTGTTGCTCGTTCAAAAAAGTACCGTTACGACTTTTATTATCTTCAAGAAAATACTGGCCTTGAACTCGAAGGATAAAAGCGTGTTCTCTACTTACCGATGTAATAGGAATGATAATGGCGCAATCGGGATTCCGACCAAGGGCAAAGCGGTCGCCATTTAAAGAAATTTCGTTACCTTCGTTATGGCCCTTCAAGATTTTCAGCACACTCATGGAGTCATCCCTGCAAAGAATAAAAATCGAACATAAAAATGTATAGCATTAATAGTCTACAATACTTGGAAACCAATCAGTTTGCAAGAATTGGATAAAGAAACCCAAAAGACTTGGGCTATAAAAGTAAAAGCTAAATAGGTTCAAGCTTGACGACCAAATCCCCGCCTTCAACCTGACCCCCTGCTGAAACGGTAATAAGCGAAGCAATACCGGGTTTTTCAGCACAAACGGTGGTTTCCATTTTCATGGCTTCAAGCACAAAAAGCTTCTGCCCTGGGCTAACTTCTTCGCCTGTTGCAACAAGCATTTTCGAAATAACACCAGGCATAGGTGCAGCGATTTCCAAAGGATTGCCCGGGGTTGCTTTGGGCCTTGCCGCTGTTTTGGCAGTTAATGATTTATCAAGGGTAACAACTTCACGGGGTTGCCCATTGAGTTCAAAAAACACCGTTCTAGTGCCATCTGCATGGGGTTCACCAACGGTAAGGTATTTTAGAATAAGGGTTTTGCCTTGTTCGATTTCGATACTAGTTTCATCGCCAGGATGCATACCATGAAAGAAAACCGGGGTAGGCAAAACACTGGTATCAGAATAGCGTTTTTGATGTTCAACAAATTCTGGGAACACTTTTGGGTAAAGGATATAACTAAGCACTTCTAAGATTCCATGGGAGATGCCGGTGCTCTTTTCCAATTGCAATCTAGATGCCTCAAAATCTGCAGCAGGCAGGGAGGCACCGGGTCTGCCAAGAATCGGCTTCCTACCCTTGAGAACTTTTGTTTGCAAAGCTTTAGGAAATCCCCCCAAAGGCTCGCCCAACCTTCCTTCAAAAAATTCCACCACAGACTCGGGAAATGAAAGCTCCCGCATTCCATTTTCAATGTCATGCCTAGTTATACCATTACCAACCATGAACAAAGCCATGTCGCCTACCACTTTGGAAGTTGGCGTCACTTTGACAATATCACCAAACATAAGGTTGACTTGGGTGTACATTTCACAAACTTCGCGCCAACGATCTCCAAGCCCCACCGCTTTAGCTTGCTGATAAAGGTTGGTATACTGCCCACCGGGCATTTCGTTGATATAAACATCTGCGGTTGGGGCTAATTGCCCGGTTTCAAAAGGAGAATACATGGCACGAACTGCCTCCCAATAAAGGGAAACCTCATGGAGTGCTTCACGATCCAAATCGGGGTCACGATCTTGAAACTTAAGAGCCTCTACCAAAACATTGAGGCTGGGTTGGCTAGTCATGCCAGAAAAAGGAGCCATGGCTGCATCAACCACATCAACAGATTCAGAAGCTGCGAACAGCAAGGATGCAACTTGTCCACCTGCACAATCGTGTGTATGAAAATGGATGGGCAGGGAAACTTCCTGCCTTAATGCGTGGACCAGTTTTTGTGCCGCCCATGGTTTTAGCAGGCCCGCCATATCTTTGATGGCAATGATATTTGCACCAAGCTTCTCTAATTGTTTTGCCAAATCCACATAATAGGCAAGGTTATACTTAGAGCGCTTAGAGTCGAGAATATCTCCGGTGTAGCAGATTGCAGCTTCACAAATCATGCCAGAATCCCTGACAGCATCGATGGCAAGCTGAAGGTTGGGAATTCCATTAAGCGCATCAAAAACGCGAAAAACATCAATCCCAGCCATGCCAGCTTCTTTAACAAAACGCTGCACGACATTATCTGGGTAACTCGTATACCCGACAGCGTTGGCAGAGCGAAGTAGCATCTGAAACAGAATATTGGGAACCCTCTCACGCATCTCAGCCAAGCGATCCCAGGGGGATTCCTTGAGGAATCGCATGGAAGTATCGAATGTAGCGCCGCCCCACATTTCGAGCGAAAATAGCCCGCTTAACCGGGCTGCATAGAAAGGCGCGATCCGTAACATGTCCCGGGTTCGCATTCTAGTCGCCAATAAGGATTGGTGAGCATCCCTAAAGGTTGTGTCAGTGATCCAGAGCTTTTTCTCTTTTCTCAGCCACTGAGAAAACTTTTCAGCTCCAAGCTCTTTAAATATGTCTCGGGTACCTCTGGGATTGTTTTTCCCAATCGAAGCCAACACCTTTGGCCCTAATTCTGGCTCTTGCTGCACCGATTCTTTGACACTGTTGTTACGCTTGATATCAGGATGACCATTAACAATAATTTCGCCCAAATATCGCAGCAACCTTGTTGCTCGATCTTGACGAAAAGGCAGATCCAGTAAAGTCGGAGTTTCATCAATGAATCTTGTGGTACACAATCCATTCAGAAAATCCTGATGATTCACCAGATTGATAAGAAACGGTATGTTCGTTTTTACTCCACGAATCCTAAATTCATTCAGGCTTCGCAGCATCCTTCGGGCCGCATCTTCATAGGTGAGAGCATTGGCGGTAACCTTCACCAACAAAGAATCATAAAAGGGATTGATCACAGCCCCTGTAAATGCAGAACCTGCATCCAAACGAATTCCCATACCACTAGCAGAACGATAATTACTTAATTTGCCGTAATCAGGAAGAAAATTGTTTAATGGATCTTCCGTAGTAACCCTACACTGAATCGCATAGCCTCGCAGGGTGATATCTTCCTGCTTTTTAAACCCAATTTCCGGGCTGCCAAGAGTTAACCCCTGCGCAACCATGATCTGACTTTTAATAAGATCAACGCCAGAAACTTGCTCGGTAACCGTATGCTCTACCTGAATTCGCGGATTCACTTCGATGAAATAAAACTTGTTAGTTTCCGCATCCACCAGAAACTCAACCGTGGAGGCGTTATCCACGCCTGCTTCGCGACCAATAGCAATGGCTGCATCTAAGATGCCTTTTCGGGTATCGGCATTCAAATTAAATGCAGGTGCAATCTCAACAACTTTTTGGTGCCTGCGCTGAACCGAACAATCGCGCTCAAACAAATGAAATAGATTGCCGTGCTTATCTCCGAGAAGCTGAACTTCGATATGCCTGGCTTTACGGATAAATTTTTCGATAAAGACATCAGAAACGCCAAAAGCTGCGCCAGCTTCCCGTTGCGCCTGCTCCAAAGCATCTTGCAATTTAGCCTCAGACTCAACCACTCGCATACCCCGCCCGCCCCCACCCATTGAAGCCTTTATGATCACTGGGTATCCAAGTTTGTTCGCAATAACCTTAGCTTCGCCAACATCTGAAACCGCATCGCTACCTGAAAGAATTGGAACCTTGGCTCGCTGCGCTAGCAACCTAGCTTGAACCTTGTCTCCTAAATTCATCAAGACTTCAGGGCGCGGCCCAATGAATGCAATTCCAGCCTTAATAACAGCTTTAGCAAAATCAGCATTTTCAGAAAGAAACCCATAACCAGGATGTATGGCATCAACATCATGCAAAACGGCTAGTGCAACAATTGCATCAATTGCAAGATAAGAACGGATGGGTTCCCCTGCTTTCCCAATCTTATAAGCCTCGTCCGCCTTAAAACGATGTAAGGCAAAGCGATCTTCGTGGGAATAAATTGCAACCGTTTTAATGTTCAGTTCACTTGCAGTACGAAAGACTCGAATTGCAATTTCGCTGCGATTAGCAACCAGTAGTTTTTTAAATCTACGAACACCAATCATAGAGGCATCCATTTATCTAGGGGGGAGAAGCTTTCGCAAGTCAATTCCTGCAAAAGGCCTACCTTGAAAGTGTACTAAAAAACCTCAAGCGGTTCGAGATTCTCTTGTAAAAGATTACAAGGTTCTCGAACCGCTTCATCATAAAATTCCGAACCAAATTTAACGATTAACCAAAGCATTGGCAGTCAATTCGACCGTTCCTGATTCAGGAATATCGGTTTTTATCAACACTTTATGCTTTAAGTCCCCTTCCCTATTAGCTTTAAAACTAAGAGTTATCACATGAACTTCTTTCTTTTCCTTAGATAATTCCTTAACAACCCAATTATCGTCCAAACCTTCAACGCCAAGGATGGTAAATGGCTGGGTACCTCGAACCACAATTTTGCGATCACTGGAATCCCCCATTTTCACCGTACCAAGAGAAAGATTGGCCGGGCTAACAGTCAAAATTGATTCAACCTGAACATTCAAAGGCACCCGAACCATGGGAATTGAACCCACATTAGTTTTAAAGAATATATCTGAAAACCATTTACCAACCGGGATATCCTCACGAACCACTGCGGTTGCCTCGTAAATCACATCGTTCCCTTCGCGTTTTACCAGAGCATAATTGACTTTCAAATAATGACTCTCAGTTTTTGCCTCAAGCACCTCTAAATTAGGAAAACCATAAAATCTAAGAGTGATTTTTGACTCTGCACTTTTACCCCTGCGGATTTCATTAAAATTGAAATTCTCTGGCGATACTGCGAAATCGTTTCTCCCATAAGCCTGAACCAAAAGCCTGACTTCTTCATACTTTGGTTTGTCAAATGTCACATACACCGTAACACTTTTCGAACCAGAAAACCTGGTGCTATCCATTTGGGCAATAACCGAGGTTTCTTCATTTGGATTGATCTGATTTTTAAGAACAGAAGCGCTGACACACCCACAAGAAACCCTCACTCCTGAGATGTGAACCGTTTCAGATGTGTTATTTTTAAGTCGAAAATGATGAACTAGAGTCGGCCCTCTGGGGACAGACCCGAAGTCTTTGTTTAACTCTTCAAACATACTTTCAGCCCGAGAGGAAGCGTGTGCACTTCCGCAGGCTAAAACCAACGCAACAGACAAAATCCAACGACCTAGCATTTGATTACCCTCTGAACACCCTGTAGATTTGAAACCCCATCCCACTTGATTAAGTTATTGCCCATAACTAGCAGGTGTCAAAATTTTGATCGATAAAAAACCAGACTATATTAAAAAAACGAATACTTCTGATGTATCATTTATTTTATCAAGCTTTATCCCACTAAAACAATTATAACAACCAACCCGACCATATTAACATTATCGTCCAAAAGATCTGGCAAGAACTGCAACAATCACTTGCTTTGCACCTGCTGAAATTAATGTTTTTGCAGCTTGATTTGCAGTAGTACCCGTCGTTAGAACATCATCCACCAGAAGGATTTGTTTACCTTGGACAAATGATTGGAAAACGGGAGCAAAAGCTTGACGCAAATTCTTACGCCTTTCTGTTGGTAGCAATCCTGATTGTTCCGGTGTATGACGAACTTTCCGCAATACCCAATTAACAAAAGGCTTTTTTAAAACATCTGCAACACCTGTTGCAATAGCTTCCGTCTGATTATGCCCCTTGATCAATCTTTTCCACCAATGCACCGGAATGCATGTAATAAAGTCTGGTTGGAATCTCTGAGTGCAGGAAAAATAATCCCCCAATAATGCTCCAAGGGTTCGCGCAAGATGCTCGCCTTCTAAGTGTTTGATTCTTAGAATTGCATCTTTAAATTGAGACTGATAGAAACCCAACGAAACAACCTTATCAAAATAAAAATGATCCCGCTTGCACAACAAACAGCCATCTGCGGTATCAAGATGCGGGCCAACTCGAGCGTTACAACGCAAACACTTTGGATCATCCGGGGGCTGAAACCATTCCCTGCAACCATTGCAAAGGCTTACTTCATCATATTCCAATAAATTATTACAACTGTGACACAACGCTGGTGCGCAAACATGCAACCCTGCGCATAGCCATTGCGAATAAAGATTTGTCATGCTTTAAATTATGCAGCAGCTTGTTTGATAGCGGAAGAAAAAAAGGATTGAAGTAAACAAGGGGCCGATAGATCCCCCGAGCATAAGGCTTGATCCTGAACAAAAAACATGAATTCCAGCACATTACTGCCACGCAATGTGGAGTGTAAACAAACATCAGTCATTGCAAGCCAGAAGGATTGAGCAGGGAAAACAACAACTTTGCGCGGGATTTTTTTCTGAATAACTTCACTTTGCCTTATTGTGAACCCGATTTTCTCTAGCATTGCAGTAATATTATTGCCAGAATGATCATGATAAAAGCCAGATTTGCCCTGTAAAGACAGTTCTGCTCTAGCCCTACTATCAACCAACAAAGACGCAAGCGAAGGCCCTTTTTCCCAAATTCTCGTGTTTGTCAAATTAAAATTGCAACTTAATTTGACCACCCGTGTTTCGCCAGGCAGTCCGCCCTTAAGAGTGTCCAGATGAAGCAAATCATCCTTTGCGATATTTTTTCCACCCAAAGTAGCAGCTTCAACATTATTTAAAACAACCCGATCCAAACGAATCGCCCCATCATACTTTGGAAGCAAAACTTGCATTTTATCCATGAGAACTTTTGAAACTCGCCCGAGTAAAGTTTCGAGTTCCTTCGAATTAGATCCGGCCATCCTGCCATTACTTGGATGAAAACTAATGGTTTGATGCCATAAACCTTTGGGTTTATAGGAACAAAGAACCTTTAATTCATCAGAATTAAAAATCGAATCAATCGACCAGGAAGGATAAATCAAATCACCCTTTTCGAGCCTGAGTTCCAACGAAGAGGAATCAGAAGGCAGACTGCTATCTGTGAAGTCACGATTTATTTTCAGAATGTTGCTATATTGCATATGCCTTAAAACCCATGGCTTTTATCATGCAGCCTTGATAATGGCGTCGTGAAAATCAGAGGCACTTTGCTCTGAAAAATTAAGCGCAGAAAGCTCATTCATTGGAAAACTAATAACAAATCGAGTTGGCTTGAAGCCGGAGGGCAAAACAAACGAGATATTGCCCTTATTAAGCTTAATTAGCCTCCAAGCAACGGAAAGTCCCAGTCCTTGCCCCCTGCCCGCCTGCCTACCTGAGAAAAAAGGGTCAAATAAGTTTGCAACATCTTCACTTGCAGGCCCAGGGCCACTATCTTCTACATAAAGAAGGATCTGGCCTGATCCAGAATTTTCCACACCAATCCTTACCCAACCCCCAATACCAGCAGCTTCAATCGCATTTCGAGTAACATTTTCCAATATTGTGCGAGCCTGATAAGGGTCAGCAAAAATCGAACAATTAAAAAGCTCCCCATCCACTTGAGACAACTTTACTTTCTTTTCACTGGCCCAATCTTCGAGCTTTTCAATTACAGTTTCAACAATTCCCTTACATTCCAAATTGGAAGGTGCAGGGACGTTAGGTCTGGCAAACTGCATTAAATTGCGCAGAATTAGATTAATTCTTTTAGCCTGCCTTACAATGCTTTCCAAAGAATCTTTAAGTTTTTCCCGGGTTTCTTCGATTTCCAGATCATCCATTCGGGCAAGAATAAATTGTGATTGCCCCTGTATAACTGCAAGAGGGTTATTAAATTCGTGGCCAGCACCCGCAGCAAGCTCAACCACGGATTGTAATTTCATTTCATTAAGGCGCTGCGATCTGGATTGAATCTGATTTTGCAAAGCAGCCTTATATGCTTCCGATTCGACATTATCACGGGATTGAATCAATCGATTCTCATGAATGCTATCCATTGCAAATTGAAGGCACTCTGCAATCACACTTTCAGGCGTCTTTCTTTTGGAATTAACAAAAGTCCTGATGTTACCACCAAACCATTTGTTAACTATCGCACCAACATCGATTTT
The DNA here is from genome assembly GCA_044337875.1 of Gemmataceae bacterium. Classification (GTDB taxonomy): domain Bacteria; phylum Planctomycetota; class Planctomycetia; order Gemmatales; family Gemmataceae; genus UBA969. Next base: position 147,770 of record JBIIMS010000010.1, on the reverse strand, counting down.
TTCCAGAAGACCGGGATACTTTAATTTCTTTTCCCAATGCCTCACTGACAAAGATTTCCCGGCCTGCCCATTACGAGAATATTGATCTGCAATTAATAATATTTCACCCAAGGATGGATGCAGGCCCGCGGCAGTCGCTATCTCAAGACCATCTTTTCCCGACAACAAATTAACAAGCCTTAACCAGACTGGCAAACCATACTGACGCATCAGGGTTGCATTATCGGTTTGTTCTTGAACATGATTTTTGGCCAACGATTTGAAATCAAAAAACAATGCACCTATCCAAGCAAGTTCACTCGAAACCTTACCTGTAATACAAGCGATTTCAGAAGCAATTGCTGCCCTGCACAATGCATTTACAAGAGAATCATTGCTGACAAGGGTAGCATCAAGGCTAAAACCCATGCGTAAAAGTGAAAGCACACTTTCAGAAACTGCTGGCCTAGCTTTTTCTAAACAAGCTGGAAAATCAGCATCTGTATGCGCATCTGAATAACGCAGAAGCAAATAAACCGCACCTGGATCAGTCTTAATATCAAGCCAAGATTCTGACAAGGGCTTGAATATAAAATCAGAAACAGAAGAAAGCCTAGGCAATAGCCAAGGGGTTCTCATTATCAGGTTTAGAAATGTTGCCGAACTTCCATGCTCGGCCAAGGCTGCCACAGGCATACTCCATCAAAGGGCAATCAAAAATAATGAGGGGCAGAACCCTAATGGTAAGGGCTCTTCCCCACAAATTATCATCAAATTGAGACTATCTTGCACCCGTTGTTGAAGTGGATTCGATATCCATCAACTGGCACATACGGTCAATAAGTTCTTCGATTTCGAAAGGCTTGCTGAGAAAATCATCGGCGCCAGCAAGGCGAAGTTCTTGAATTTTATCTTCTTCGATCATACCGCTGATGCAAAGAATTCGCACTTCTTCAAGGGTGTTATCAGCACGAACTCGATGGCAAACTTCTTTACCATTGATATCGGGCAACATCACATCAAGAACGATTACATCTGGGCGATATTCTTTAACCATCATGCCAGCATCAAAACCATTGGTAGCGATGCGAACTTCGAAACGGCCATCGTCTTCGATAACCTTGTTCATCAATTCCAACAATTCTGTATCGTCATCAACGAGCAGAACTTTTCTTTTGCCACTTTCCAGCGCATCCGTAGGGATACCATTATCTTTCATGAATTTGTACAAAGATTCACGGGGAATCCTGCGAAAACGGGAGCCAGGAACCCTGAATCCTTTGAGTTGGCCATTGTCGAAACAACGGATGATAGTCTGTTGGCTTACTTTACAAATTTTAGCAGCCTCTCCGGTCGTAAAAACAGTTTTCATCTTTAATGTCCTTCCTGGCACCAGCTAGCCAGCGTTTTTGAGTAAACAAAATCATCTTCACGCAAGATGCAAGTCCACCCAAGATTCTTCCTTGAACCACCTTGATTACCGTAAACCCTGTCTCGAATGCAAACTGCGAGTCATCCAGTCTGCCCTATATACACTTGCTTACCATGAAGAACTAAATTTATGCAAGGCACGATTTCAATAGGATCATGCCAACCTCACAAGGTTCTCCATTTATCTACCTCAAAACCAATGTTAAAATAGACAGGATGAGACGATTAAAACGATTGCTCACCTAAAGTTATCTTACCCTTTCTCCCTATATTGTCAAGCAGGAAAGATAGGTAGCTTTAATTCACAAGGAATTGAATGTCTTAAAATTCTTTCGCACCGGATCACGGTTTAAATAAAAAGCGGGTTGTTCATGATGCGAAGGCCAACTGGATCAAACTTTCTCTTCTATTGAAATGCCCTACCTTTATTTCAAATAAAGCAATAACACTGCGATGTCCGATGGGCTGATTCCACTGATTCGCCCTGCCTGGCCAATATTTGCAGGCTTTATCTTGTTGAACTTCTCTTTAGCTTCTTGGCGCAAGTGAGCGATTGCCAAATAATCAAAGTTGGTAGGAATTGTTTTTGTCTCCAACTTTTGAAATCGCTCAATCTGCACAGTCTGCCTGTTGATATATCCCGCATACTTGATTTCTAATTCAAGCTGTTCTTCAACTTCCGCAGGAAGATCGAATTTTAACCCCAGTTTCTCCTGCGCCATAAGAACCAAGGATTGCCAATCTACATCATGCCTGCGCAACCACTGCTCTAGCGAAGCGTGCTCAATATGGTTCTCTCGCAACACCTTGATAGATTCTTCAATTACTTTCTCTTTTTCATTCAACCGATTCCAAGCTTCGTCACTAACCAAACCGATTTCCCTGCCAATTGGGCTAAGCCTTCTATCCGCATTATCATGGCGCAATTGTAACCTGTACTCGGCTCTGCTCGTAAACATTCGGTAAGGCTCGTCCACCCCTCTTGTCACCAAATCGTCGATCAAAACCCCAATATATGCCTGACTTCGATCAAGGATTAGCGGCGCAAGTTTTTTGATTTTCAAGGCTGCATTGATACCAGCCATTAAGCCTTGAGCTGCAGCTTCTTCGTAACCGGTAGTGCCATTGATCTGGCCTGCAAAATACAGGTTTGCAATGAATTTTGTTTCCAAAGTGGGGTGTAATTGCGTGGGCGGAGAATAATCGTACTCAACAGCATATCCCCAACGAAGGATCTCTGCTTTTTCCAAGCCTGGAATAAGCGCAAGCATTTTCTGTTGCACATCCTTGGGAAGGCTTGTGCTAATACCATTGCAGTAATATTCACTGGTGGTGCGCCCCTCGGGCTCTAAAAAAATCTGGTGCCTGTCTTTATCTGCAAAGCGAACAACTTTATCTTCAATCGAAGGGCAATAACGGGGCCCCTGTGACTTAATTTGGCCTGAATACATTGGCGCACGATGCAAATTCTCGCGGATCAGATCATGCACCAGAGAATTAGTGTAAGTGATATGACAGGGAACCTGTTCTTGTTCGATTTTCTTAGTCGAAAAGCTAAAAGGCCTAGGGTTAATATCACCTGGCTGGGCTTCAGTTTTCGTAAAATCAATTGTTCGGCCATTTAGTCTGCAAGGTGTTCCTGTTTTAAATCTTTCCAACTGAAACCCACAAGAAATAAGGCTTTCGCTGAGGCTCTCGGAAGATGCATCCCCTGCCCTACCCCCTTGCGATTTGGCTTCGCCCGTATGCATGATGGCTTTAAGGAATGTACCCGTTGTTAGAACCACTGAATGGGCACGGTAAAGAGTATCCCCTCTGCAAATAACGCCTTTTACGGTACGAACAGAGCCATCATCCTGGGTAGAATCTTCAAGCAGGATATTTTCCACCATCTCTTGACGGAGTGTGAGGTTTTCTTGCTTCTCGACAGTCCATTTAGCCTGGATCTGGTACTGTTTTTTGTCAGCTTGGGCCCTAGGGGAATGCATTGCAGGCCCCTTAGTCAAATTAAGCATTCGGAACTGAATGGCAGTGGCATCGGTAAGTTTGCCCATTTCGCCGCCCAATGCATCTATTTCTCGAACTATCTGGCCTTTGGCAATTCCACCAATTGCAGGATTACAGCTCATTAACCCAACGGTTTCGGCACTCATTGTTAAAAGTGCAGTTTTAAGGCCCATCCTTGCAGAAGCTAAAGCTGCCTCAATGCCCGAGTGCCCTCCTCCTACAACAACGACATCAAATTCAAATTCCAGCGGGTATTTCATGGTTTATGGCCATTCCTAAGATAAGTGAAACGCACTCTGGGAGTTCCAATTGCAATAATTGTCCACACTGTCTAGATTATCACTTTTACAGGTGGGGTTAACGGGATTTACTTCATTATTTTATTCTAGGATGTAACCAATGCCATTGTCCGCTTTAGTTCAAGAATCAATTTTATCACTAGAAGCTCCTGATGATATCAAGAAACAAGCATTACATAACCTAGAGCTATGGCTTACCCATGAAGAATTCAAAGAGTACCGCCCCCAAATCGAATATTTGATTTCAGAGAAGAAATGGGCCGGGCTTCTAGATCGCTTTTCTCAGATTCTCCCCTTCGGCACAGGTGGCAGAAGAGGCCCTGTAGGGGTAGGCCCCAACCGCATGAATCTTTGGACTCTGGGCGCATCTGTTCAAGGCCATTGCGAATACCTCAAACATCAATTCCCTGATCTTAAAAAAATACATGTGGCATTAGCCTATGATGTGCGCTGTTTCATGGATAAGCGAAAACAATACAACCCAAACCTACCCAACCCTGCCCTGAATCTTTCATCGAAAGAACTTGCTGCTTATGCAGCCAGGGTTTATGCCGCCAACGGTATCTACACCTACACCCTTCCCTTAACTAGCAACCATTATATTGCCACACCAGAACTATCATTCTCCATACGGCTTTTAAAAGCTCAAGGCGGGCTGAATATATCTGCCTCGCATAATCCCCCCGATGACAATGGTGGAAAATTCTACGACGAACGCGGTGGTCAACCCGTCCCGCCTAATGATCAGATCATGGCCGACCTCGTCGACTTGGTTCAAGACATCCACACTATGTCTTGGGAAGAAGCTGTAAAAAAGAACTTCATCCAATTTATTTCTGATGAGCCACACAAAGAATACATTTCCCTCTGCTGCGCTCAACGCTTAATTCCCGCACCAAAGAAAGATGAACCCTTCAAGGTTGTATTTAGCCCGCTTCATGGCGTGGGATCTATGACAAGCATGGAAATACTGCAAAATGAGGGATTCAATGTCATTCCTGTTCCAGAACAAATGTCTCCAGATGGCCAGTTTCCAAATGTCACAAAAACCCCCAACCCAGAAATACCAGAATGCCTAGACCGAGCTGAAGTTGTTGCAAAAGCCCACAACGCTCACCTTCTTCTTGCTACCGATCCAGACGCCGACCGGTTGGGCGCCATGATTCCTGATGATCAAGGAGGCTGGCGTTATGTAAACGGTAACGAAATCGCTGCCATTTCAACCTGCTTTAAACTCGAGATGATGGCCCAAAATAAAAAGCTCACCCCCAATTCCATTGTTGTCAAAACAGAAGTCACCACGGGCATGATCAGCAGGATCGCAAAACATTTTAAAGTTCAAGTTCTTGATGATCTGCTGGTTGGCTTCAAATATGTTTCAGATGTTCTTTGGCAACTTGAAAGCACGGGAAAGTACGCCCATGTTACCGGCGCCCCAAGTGACTTCATCATCGCATCAGAAGAGAGCCACGGTATTCTGAGTACTGATAAAATACGCGACAAAGATGCAGGCGCTGCAGCCTTGCTGTTTGCTGAATGGGCGCTTTATCTTTTCAGAAACAAGACAACCACCTTAAAATACCTCAACCAATTATTTGAAAGGTTTGGTTACTATCGAAATGTCGGTTTGCCCATCGCATTGCCTGGCGTTGAGGGCAAAGCCTTGATGACAACCATGCTAAATAACCTTAGAAATAATCCACCCAAAACAATTGGGGGCATGGAGGTAACTTCCGTAACCGATTTTCTTGACACCAATGGAAAGCTTGGACCCATCAAAAGTAAAACAGATGCTGCCTCACGAAATGTGCTGGTGTATCGATGCGGAGAATTCGCAAAAATCGCCCTCCGCCCGAGCGGCACTGAACCCAAAGCAAAAATCTATCTTGAGGTATGCACTGCGCCACGCGCATCAGGAATGAGTGACGAGCAATGGCAGGCAGAATGCATGAAAGTAAACGAACTGATGAAAAAAGCTGGGGCCGACTTCTTCGCCCAAGCCTTAAAAACCATAGGAATGACTCCTGCTGATTTGAAATCCTGATCTTCTGATTTTCGCAGGCAGGCTTAACTTTATGGATACGAACTGGGATGTCATTGTCGTTGGAGCGGGCGCTGCAGGCCTTTTGGCAGGTATTTCTGCGGGAAAGTCGGGCGCCAAAACTCTTGTCCTTGAAAAAAACCGCAAACCGGGCGTCAAAATCCTTATGTCAGGCGGCACTCGCTGCAACATCACTCACAACACCGATAATCGAGGCATCGTTAAAGCTTTTGGCAATAACGGAAAATTCCTGCACTCTCCACTTGCTGCATTTAGCGTCGATGAAACAATCCGGTTTTTCAACCAAGCAGGCGTTGCAACCAAGGTCGAACAAACAGGAAAAATATTCCCTGTCAGCAACAAAGCCCTTGATGTTCTAGATGCGCTTCTTAATCAGTTAAAGCATGAAAACGCTACACTGATGCTGGAAACCCCGGTGCTCGATATCGATCCCAACGAAGATGGTTTTCTTTTAAAAACCCATCTCGAAACTTTCCACGCAAAAAAAATAATCCTTACCACTGGAGGATTATCCTTCCCAGGATGTGGAACAACAGGCGATGGATACAAGTTTGCAATGAAATTTGGCCACACCATCAAAGAAACACAACCAGCCTTGGCGCCCTTGAAAACCGATGCAAGATGGGTGCATGAATTAAGTGGTGTAACCATTCCGGATGTAGGTGTAACCGCCTGCCTCAATAAAAAACCAATGATGCAAGACAGGGGTTCATTCCTCTTCACTCATTTTGGTCTATCCGGGCCCGTCATATTAAATGTAAGCAAGGCACTTAACAGCCTTTCTAACTTTAAGAATAGCTCACTAAAGCTTGATTTTCTGCCATCAGTCAAAGAAACCGACCTTGAAGCAAAACTACAATCCTTTGCATCAACAGACGGAAAAAAACTACTTTCTGTTGCTTTGGGTGAACTGCTGCCTCGCAGACTTCTCGAGGGGTTATTCAATCAAATCGGTTTTGGTCCAGATAGAAAATGCGCAGGGATTAGCAAGGATGAGCGCAAAGCTATCGTCGTTTCCATCAAGTCAAAAGTGGTTAATATCACAGGCACCCTGGGGTACGCCAAGGCGGAAGTAACTACTGGCGGAGTTAGCCTTGACGAGGTGAATTCAAAGACCATGGAAAGCAAGTTAAAGAAAGAATTGTATTTCGCAGGGGAGATTTTAGACCTCGATGGGCCCATAGGCGGATTTAATTTCCAGGCTGCTTGGAGTACTGGTTTCTTGGCAGGATCTCAGGGTAATGAGCAAAACATCTGAGTACTTATGCTCTTTTATGATAAACTAATTTAGTGTTTTAAGTTCCTAAAAGAACTCATTCGTTTTTCCAGGGAAGAATCATGTATCTTAAACTTTGCTCTTTTGTATTACTTTGCATTGCGTTTATTTCTTTTTCTGCTCTAGGGCAAGATGCCAAGAAAAATAAAACTCTGTTAGATCGAATTGATATTTCAAAGGTAACTGGAACCACAATCGTAGCCAAAGTGGCTTCTGAACCAACCGAAAAATCTATCATTGTTCAAATTCAAACCCCAAAAGCACCTACCAATCCACCTGCAAATAAAGGTAAAAATGCACCGGTAGTAAACGAATGGAAGGAACTGGAAATTCCGATCAAAGAAACCACAAAGTTCCGTTTCAAAGAACCAGTTGAAGCTTTTGATGACAAGGGAAATATAAAAGTCTACACACCACAAGATCTGAAAAAGCTCAAAGGCAGCAACCCAAATCTTCCAGGATATGAAGCGAAAGCTGAAAACATCCTTCCCGGGCACTTAGTCACAATATTACTTGCAAAGCAGGATAATAAAACATTTGCAAGCATTATCATAGTGACGGGAAAAGATGGATCACCCAATCCAGACAAAAAACCAGGCACCAAGAAAAAGAATTAACTTTTGCTAATCATGGCTTTAGATAGCAGGCTATTTAACCTGCGATCTTTTTTTGTATATTAGCCCCTTGTTTAATAGACACAAAACAATTATCATCGCCCTACCTGCCTATTTTTCCTCACATGGTTTTCAAAGGGGCTTACAAAATGAGATCGTTTCTTTGTTCGAGCATTTTACTTTTCACCGTTCAAATCAGCTTGGGACAAACCCCAGAAACCTCAACGGATTGGAAGCAATTCCGAGGCAACAATCGCGATGCCATTTCAATGGATAAGAATCTTTTAAAAGATTGGCCCAAAACTGGCCCAAAACTTCTTTGGAAAACAGAAAAACTAGGCGGTGGGTTTTCTAGTATCAGCGTAGTTGCTGATAAAATTTTCACCATGGGCGATATCGAGTCCGAAAAATCTTCCTTTGTCTTGGGCCTTGATCGCACTTCAGGCAAAATACTTTGGCAAACCATGGTTGGTAAAACTGGTGGCAATTACTCGGGCACCCGTTGCACCCCATGCTTTTCAGATGGCAAGGTTTATGCTCTTGGGCAATTTGGCGACCTCGTCTGTCTTAATGCTGCCGATGGCAAAGAAGTTTGGAGAAAAAATTTCACCAAGGATTTCGGCGGAAAATCAGGCGGGTGGAACTATACCGAATCACCACTCATCGATGGCGAAAACCTTATTTGCACCCCCGGTGGTAAGGATAACACTGTTGTCGCTTTAAATAAAGCAACAGGCGCCACGGTCTGGACTTGCCCACTGGATCAGACTGCTGGTTATTCCTCGATCGTTATTTCCACAATTGGCAATGACAAATTCTATGTGCAACTTCTTTCCAACGAACTTGTGGGAATTGAAGCAAAAACAGGTAAGGTTTCTTGGAAATACGGCAATGATCCTGCAAAATTCAAAGCCAACACCGCGAACATTCCAACCCCTATTCCTTTTAACGATAAAGTCTACGCTGCTGCTGGTTACGGGCGTGGCGCAGGGTTGGTTCAACTTACCAAATCCGCTAAGGGCATTGAGGCAAGCGAAGTATATTTCAGCAAGGACTTAACCAACAAGCACGGTGGCGTTATTAAAATCGGTGATTTTATCTTCAGCGATCGTGATGATTCAGGTAACCCGCAATGCGCCGAAGTCGCTACTGGTAAAGTTCTTTGGAAAAGGCCTAAACCTGAAAACCGCGAAGCAGGCAAAGGCTCTGCTTCCATGGTTTTTGCTGAAGGGCACCTTTACATTCGTTACGACAATGGCGTAGTCGCACTTGTTGAGGCTTCCCCCAAGGCCTATGTAGAAAAAGGGTCATTCAAAATCCCCAACTCTACCAATAACAGTTGGAATCATCCCGTGGTTATCGGTGGCAAACTTTACCTAAGGGAAAAAGATACCCTTTGGTGCTACGATGTTTCTGCAAAAGGGGCAGTCAACTGATCCAAGCTTTTAGTATTTATCAAAACGGCTCTCAACCTATATACTGCAGACTTATCGTCTGCAGTATTTGTTTAAAAGGAGATTTCAATGACAAGGATTTTTTTTATGGTTGTGCTTTCAATACTTACTTCCCAAATAGGTTTGCTTTCAGCTTTTGCTCAAGAAACAAAATCAACCATCAAAGAAGTAACTTCCATTGAAAATATCACCGAATACAAAATGGCAAATGGGCTGAAAATTCTTCTTTACCCTGATCCTTCCACTTCTAAAGTCACTGTTAATGCAACCGTTTTTGTCGGCTCCAGGCACGAAGGTTATGGCGAAGGCGGTATGGCTCACCTTCTTGAGCACATGGTTTTTAAAGGTACGAAACTTCATCCCGATATTCCCAAGGCATTGAAGGATCGTGGAGCAATCATGAATGGTACCACGTGGGTGGATCGCACTAACTACTTCGAAACACTCTCCAGTGAAGGCGATAATCTTGAATTTGCAATACGACTCGAAGCAGACCGTTTGTTCAACAGTTTTATCCGCAGGGAAGATTTGCTTTCGGAAATGACCGTTGTACGAAATGAGTTCGAGCGTGGCGAAAATGATCCCGTTGGAATTCTTAGTCAACGCATGCTTTCCGCTGCTTATGATTGGCACAATTATGGCAAGTCCACCATTGGCAACAGAGCTGATATCGAAAGAGTTCCAATTGATAAGCTCCAAGGTTTTTACAAGAAATATTACCGCATCGACAATATCATGCTGGTGATTGCTGGCAATTTCAAAAAAGAACAAGCACTCGGTTTGATTGAAAAATACTTTGGGTCGATCCAAAGGCCTGAAACCCCGCTTGAATTAACTTACACTGAAGAACCGCCACAAGATGGACAGAGGCAAGTAGTATTAAGGCGCGTGGGCAAAGTTGGCGCAGTTGGCGTTGTTTATCACACCCCTTCAAGCTCCCACCCGGATTTCGCCGCCCTCGAAATCCTCGAAGAAGTTCTTACCAGCCAACCCTCAGGCATCCTTTACAAAACCATGGTCTTGGGAAAAGTTGCTACCAGCGTTTCTGGTTATGCTTTTGGTTGGCACGACCCAGGTGTATTTGAAATCATGGCAAGTGTTGATGGCACCGCAGATATCGACAAAACACGATCTTTATTACTAGAAACGATCGACAAATTCCGTGCCTCGCCCGTTGATAAAACAGAAGTCGAAAGAGCTAAAACTAAATTCGCCCGTTCCAGAAGTTTATTGATGTCCGATAGCAACCGTATTGGAATTTCCCTAAGTGATTGGGCAGCAAAAGGCGATTGGCGCCTGTTCTTCCTCTTCAGAGATCTTATCACCAAGGTTACGCCTGAAGACGTTCAACGCGTTGCTCAAACTTACCTCACTGCAAACAATAGCACGGTTGGAACTTATTATCCCACCGATAAAGCGGAGCGTATTAAAATCCCTGCTTCTCCCGACCTAAATGCTATGCTTAAAGATTACAAAGGTGGGCAAGTCATGGCACAGGGGGAATTTTTCGACCCCTCCGTTGAAAATATCATTCAAACCACCACCCTTGGCACTTTATCACCCACCGTGAAATACGCTTATCTTCCAAAAAAGACACGTAACCAAGTGGTTAGTCTTTTAATCAACATTCATTTTGGCAATGATAAAGATCTGGAGGGAAAGAATACCGCATCTGCCGTCATGCCACTGCTTTTAACCCGTGGAACGCAAAAGAAAACCAGGCAAGAAATTGATGACGCGATGGCCAAGCTTCAGGCACAATGGCGCATCAGTGGTTCCGCAGGCGAGTTGCAAGTTTCTATTCTTTGCAGAAAAGATGCAGTCAACGGAGTGCTCGAACTTCTTCACGAAGTTTTACACGAGCCAGCTTTCTCTGCTGAAGAATTGGAAATCATCAAGCGACAATCCAAAGACCTTCTTGAAAAGAATAAAACCGAACCAGGGGCGCTGGCAAACCGCCTCTTACAACGAAAACTCTCCCCCTACCCCGCTACAGATGTCCGATACACGCCAACTTTCGAGGAATCTGCAGAACGCCTTAACAAACTCACTATCGAAGACATCAGAGACCTTTACAAAAACATTTTTGGCGTGGGCGAGGCCGAAGTTGTTGCGGTTGGTGATTTCGAACCCATGGGTGTTTCAGAACACGCAAAGAAAATCTTAGATCTAAAATCCAAAGTGGCTTTCAAGAAAATTGAAAAACCCGCTAAGACTGCTGAAAAAGGTGAAAAGCTGGTCATCGACACCCCCGACAAAGAAAACGCAATGTTCATGTCGGGCATTGTTTTCCCTCTAAAGGATTCAGACCCTGACTTTGTCGGTCTGGCCATGGCAGACTTCATCATCGGTAGCGGTAGCTTAAGTTCCAGGCTTGGAAACCGTGTACGACAGAAGGAAGGCTTGGCTTATGGCGTCCGCTCTGGCCTTGATGCAGATGCAGAAGACTTATCAGCCCGGTTCACGGTGATGGCAAGCTGCAACCCTTCTAAAATAAAGAATGTCGACATTGCGGTTTTTGACGAAATCAAAAAATTCGTTGAGGCTGGAATCGATGCGACTGAATTTACAGAAGGCCAAAAAGCTTTTCTTGCACAGATGAAAATCGAAAGAACCACGGATTCTAGATTAGCATCAATCCTTGCAGAAAACCTAGCAGCCAACCGATCCATGGAATTCTACAAGACTCTTGAACTAAAAATCAAGAATCTAACCTCTAAGGAAGTGGTAGATGCATTCAAAAAGCATGTTACTGCTGATAAAATGATTACTATCTGGGCAGGCGATTTTAACAAAAAGAACTGATCATTCTTGCCCGCTATCAAACAAAAAAAAGGAGTGGCATTAGCAACTCCTTTTTTATTTAAATCTAATCTTTAAGGAAACACTGCAATCAGCAAAGCAATGGTAAGCAGTTCAGACACGGAACCTGTTACGCTTACATTAGGTGGATACCACATGTAGGGAACAGGATCGCCTGGAAGGCAATAGCCCGAGCTACTGTCATACCTGCGGAAAGGATCGGTTGCCATGTGATAAGGCAGGGTCACAAAATCGAAGAAGAATGTAAGGGTGGAGACAAACGGTTGGACCGCGCCCAAATCCCAGCCATATCTTTCGCTGTTGATTTCCTGAAAGAAAAGCCTGTCATAAGTAAGATAATAGGGCTCAACTTTTCGGTCATGCTTGGCCCAATTATTATTACGCCATTGATAATCATACTTCTTGTTACTAAGTACAACATCGGAGGGGAAAACCAGGCGTTCGAGTTGATCGACTGATTTCTTTTCCTGCCCCATTCGTTCGCGCAGGGAATCTTCAGATTCCAACCTGAACAGCCTCTCTGAGCCAGGTGGATCAAGCTGAATCTGATAGGCAGATAGCAGATCTTGGCCTGACTTGGGGTCGTTAATCAAGGGCATTGTTTGGCCAGCAACATCCGTTGCACGGCTAGGGGCCTTTGATTTCAATCCGGTCGCAATTACTTGGCCTTGGGTTGGGGTAGTGCCGATTTTAACTTCAGCTTCCCCAGCATTTGCAAAAGCTGCAGCAAGTGAAAAACTTACTGCCAAGAATCTAGTTACTATCGCTGTGCGCATGGTCTGTCCTCGAAGAATAATTCGGGGCCTCGTGCGTTATGGAGATATCGTGAGGGTGACTTTCCACCACGGAAGCTCCACTAACTTGAATAAATTTAGTTTTTGTTCTTAGCTCTTCAATATCTTTGGTACCACAATACCCCATCCCTGCCCTTAGCCCACCAACGAGCTGATAAATAAAAGGGGCAAGCGGGCCTTTATATGGAACCCGACCCTCCACACCTTCCGGAACAAGCTTATCAATGCTGGATTCACCACTTTGTTGGTAGCGATCTTTGGAACCTGCCATCATGGCACCTTGAGATCCCATTCCACGATAAGTCTTAAAACTTCGACCTTTGTAAAGAATGATCTGACCAGGCGATTCCGCCAAGCCAGCCAGAAGACTCCCAAGCATTACGCAGTTTGCACCAGCGGCAATTGCTTTGGTAATATCTCCTGAGTATCGAATGCCACCATCACCAATGACGGGAACACCGAGTTCTTTAAGGCCGATAGCGACTTGGTTAATGGCAGTGATTTGTGGAACACCCACGCCAGAAATCATTCTGGTGGTGCAAATGGAACCGGGACCGATCCCAACCTTCACAGCGTCAGCGCCCGCATCAACCAAGGCTTTAGCTCCTTCAAGTGTAGCAACATTTCCTGCAATCAAATCGATCGAAAACATAGACTTAATTTTCCTGACCGTTTCAATTACATTCTTGCTATGGCCATGGGCAGAATCAACAACCAAGACATCAACACCAGCTTTAATAAGGGACTCGACTCTTTCGAAATCAAAAACCCCAACCGCGGCTCCGACCCTCAGCCTACCTCGCCTATCTTTACAGGCACTTGGAAAGCTGCTCAATTTGTCAATATCTTTAATCGTAATCATACCCTTCAGTATAAACTTATCGTCAACCAGCAAAAGTTTCTCGACCTTATTTTCCGTTAAAATCGTTTCAGCTTCTTCAAGTGTTGTATTTTCTGGAGCAGTTACAAGATTTTCCTTGGTCATAACCTCGGAAATTTGCTGATTAGTATTAGTTAGGAATCTTAAATCCCTTCTGGTTAAAATTCCTTTAAGGTGACCATTGATGGTAATTGGCACACCACTTATCTTGTTTTGTTCCATTATTCTGCGTGCATTGACTACCTTCTCTTCGGGAGGCAAGGTAATCGGGTCGGTAATAATACCGTTTTCGCTCCGTTTAACTTTGTCTACTTCACGGGTTTGATCAATAATGGACAAATTTTTATGTATTATGCCCATCCCCCCTTCTTGCGCCAAAGCTATCGCAAGATCACTTTCCGTAACGGTATCCATCGGGGAAGATAATATCGGAATATTTAGTTTGATGTTTTTAGTTAGGAAGGTGCGTAAATCAACTTCTCTCGGAACCACATCACTGTAAGCAGGTTCCAAAAAGACATCGTCAAAAGTAATACCCTTATAGCCAATTCGATCCAACATGATGAAACTCCTCAGAAAAGCTTGTTTTGCAAATTATAGTAGGATGCAGGCTGGTTGGAACCTTTACCATCATCACTTGCACATTAAACATAAAGTTTCCGACAAGTAAAACAGGGTAAGATTCACTTCAACAAATCAATTAATCACCCGATAACATAATGGTTTTTTGTAGCAACCTGCTCGTGGTTCCTTTTATTTAAACTTCATGCCCTATCATCAAGGAAAGTGAACTTAATTTCCACAAGCAAGTTTAGCTTTTGCCTCAGCAAGGATATCAAGAATCTGATCGACTCTTTTTTTCTCTTTCGTGCCAAGGGTTCGCAGCCAACCTTCGGTATTAATAAACAAAACCTCGAGTTTTTTGATAGCGAAGGCTTTTTCTTGACTGAAGGTACTGTTCCGATTGCTCGAAAACAAAGGATTTGTATGGGCTTTAAGATCAGGCCTATTATTGTGGGAACTAATCACTCTGCCGCAAACCCATTCAAATTCACTTGGGTCTAACTCTCTGATAATTGCTACACTTGCCAAGCTTTTATCCCGTTCAATCGTTGTGGCATTACCATCGATTACCAATTCAATTTCATCTTCAGGGGAAAGATCGTGGGCAATCAATTGGATTTCAATTAATGGGGCTAGGGTTATGATGGTCAGTTCCAAAAATGGCCCAACACTAAAGAAGGAATCTCCTTTACGAACTGCTTCCAACCAAAATAAATGAGCAGAGGAATCAGACAAAGACGGTGTTTTGGTCCAAGTTTTGGGGTTTCCGAGAAAAACCGCATTACTCTTTTTGCCACTGGCCCCAATTGCATTGGCTTTGACTCCAGCTTTTAAAAGCATGTACCAAAAAAGCACAGGCGAGTTGTCATCCAGACTAAGATTAGAAATTTCAAAAAGATCAATTTCATTCAAGATCAAAGCAGCAAGTGCTTCTCCCTGATATTCATTAGTGGCATCAAAAACCCAAGTAATGAGGCCATTCTTGCGATGCCCTTGCCTACACCAATCAACAACAGACCAAACTTCAGGTGATTCAGCAGAAGAAGAAACCAGAGGAAAAACAGGCCGGTGAGAATGAATGATGCCGATGGTTCCCAAAAACGGGTGATGATTAAGGGTGTTTACAAAAAGACTGCACCCAAATTTTTCAAAAGCAACTTCCTGACCTGAAAAATCTAGAATCTTAGAGGCATCAACAATATCAGTTCCCGGAAGAATATTTTCACAGGCAAGCAAATGCACCAGATCCAAGCCTTCAGATGCACCTTCTAAAACCGCTGCGGGCCCAGAAAGATCATGGCAGCGAGCATCGCCACTTATACGATTCTCCCATGGGGAATTCGTTTTTCGCTCAATGTTAATTCGTAAGGCTGCCTGCCCCTGCTTAATCTCAAGGTTTTTAAAAACCTTATTAAATCGCTCGCCCTTGGTTATCTCGAAGCTGTAAACACCAGGGGGAAGATTTATTTCACAAGCCCCATCAATGTAGTAATATTTTTTGTTTTCAAATGCAACCTGCCCACCTACCGCCATATGAGGGCCGGTTAAAAAGAATTGCTGCCTTCCAAGGGGATGAAAAGAATTCCCCAGAAGGTCAGCAACCATAATACGAACAGGAACAGGCTTTTGGGTCTCTGAATCGCTAACACGGAGGTGAATCAGGGTCATTTCAAAAACCTCGATTCTTCGGGAAAGAAATCAAGCGTATGTAGCACCAGCTTTGGTAACAATTGCCTTGAAAGCCTCAATAGCCTTAGGGAACAATTCAGGGCCGGTATTTCCACCAGTGGGCCCGCCACCAAGGAGATGGGGCTCCAAGGTTGCAAACCCCTTGTAACCACGCGCTTGAACATCCGCAATAATTTTGGGTATCATGCCGCCACCCGTACCTGCCAAACATCCATGTTTTTCATTTGCAACCCAATCCTTAACATGAAAGTGGGTGGTGTAATCACGGGCTTTGAGCCAACCTTCCCAAGGGTCATAACCACAAAAGACATAATTGGCTGGGTCAAAAGCAGCATGAAAATGGTCGCAGGAAAACCTTGAAAGCAGTTCGTGAACCCTGTCAGGCGAATCGCCATAGATCCCATGTTCATTTTCGTGAAGCAAAACCACGCCAGCACTCTTGGCAAGTTCAACTTTCTTTTCCATTCTGCGAAAGACTTCGTCCTTCCATTTAGGCCATTGGCCCCCCTCAGGGAGGTAATAGCTAAAAATGCGAATGTTCTTGATGCCAAAAACACCACAAAGATGAATAGCCCGCTGAAACCGAATTAAATGTGGCTCGAAGGGTTGGTCCGCTTTGATTTTCCCAATAGGAGAACCAATTGCACTGAGGCCAAAGCCGTGCTGGTCAAGCAACTTTTTAAAGTCAGAGATTTGCGTATCAGATAGATCCAAAACATTGGTTTGGTAAATCGAACGAAATTCGATGAACTTTACCTTGCTGGCTTCAAGAACTTTAATTTGTTCAAGCGGATCTGGAGAGATTTCATCAGCAAAAGCGCTCAGTATAAAGTGTGCCATCTATAACCTCAAATCTTTTCAAGTTTACTTAGTTTGCGTTTTACCTGGAGCCCAAAGCACATCATCAGCTCCATTGTTGTTGTAGACTCTAGCCATCACAAAGAGAAGGTCTGAAAGTCTATTAAGGTAAATAATTGCATGTTCATTAACGGATTCCAAGCTTGAAAGATGGACTACCAACCTTTCGGCGCGTCGGCAAATAGTCCTGCATATATGAAGCCAGCTGGAAGCAATCGAACCGCCAGGCAATATAAAACTGTTTAAAGGCGAAAGCTTTTCATTCCATTCATCAATCTTTTTCTCGAGCCGTTCCCATTGCTCAGGGCGAATCCGCAACCTATTATCTGGCGCCCCATCTGCTGATGGCACACACAAATCGGCTCCTAAATCAAAAAGATCATTTTGCACACTGCGTATAAACTCCAAATCTGATCCTTGGGGCAAATGACAAGCCATAACGCCAAGATTAGAATTAAACTCATCCACAGTGCCATAAGCTTCGATTCTTGGGTGATCCTTTGAGACCATTGCCCCCGATCCAAGAGCCGTGTGACCTTTATCGCCAATCCTAGTGTAAATTTTTGAAAGATAAACCATCATAATCCCCAAATAAAAGTACTGTTAACTATCACCACAAGCATGGTAGTCATCAAACTCCAAGAAGTTCTAAAAAAGAAAAAAGCAGACCCAGATTTCTCGTGGTCTGCTTTGATTAATCATCTAAAAAAGTTAACCGCAACCAGTAGTTGCACCGCAAGTATCGCATTTGCAACATGCGCCACTGCGTATCAAAGTAAGCTGGCCACACTCATTACATGGATCGCCTTCATACCCTTTAAGCCTAGCAACGCGAATTCGATCATCGGGCTTAGCAGCAAGCGATACGGAATGCGATTCTTCGTGAGATGCAGCAGTGTGGCTGCCGTTGGTTGAAGAATAACGCTGTTCGCTGGTGCCCTTCATAGGGCGTAGATTTTCCGTGCGTGGAATAAAGAAGGCCTTTTGCCTGGCAATAGACTTTTCATCCCTCTCATCAGCTTCTTCATCTGAAAGATCAGCTTCATAATCTGGAGTCGCAGGAGCACGATCAATCGCATCCGCACGAAGATCTTCAGGTTGAACATGGGCCAAATCATGGCGACCAAGATAAGTGATAGCCAATTCTCTAAAGATGTAGTCAATCACAGAAGTCGTCATCTTGATATGGGGATTACCTTGAACTGGGCCATTAGGCTCAAACCGGGTAAACACAAATGCATCTACATATTCTTCAAGCGGAACACCATGTTGCAAACCAAGAGAAACAGCGATTGCAAAGCAGTTGGTCATGCTACGAAACGCTGCGCCTTCCTTATGCATATCGATAAATATTTCACCGAGGGAATTATCATCGTACTCGCCGGTACGAACATAAATCTTATGATTCCCAATTCTAGCTTTTTGAGTGTACCCTGCCCTACGATCGGGTAAACGCCTTCGATTCGCAATGTAACGATAAACGACCTTTTGCGCCAATCGTACAGGGGAATTAGGATTTTCATCTGCTTTTGCTTCATCTTCTGAGGAATCAACATTAATGTCCTCTGCATCAGCAACACTATTCAAAGGCTGGCTAAGTTTAGAACCATCACGATAAAGCGCGTTGGCTTTAATCATCAGTTTCCAACTCATCATGTAGGCATTCTTAACATCTTCGAAAGTTGCAGAATGTGGCATATTGATGGTTTTAGAGATAGCACCTGAAACAAAAGGCTGGGCCGCAGCCATCATAAAGATGTGTGCTTCAGCTGAAAGAAAGCGTTTGCCATTCTTTCCACAACGATTAGCACAATCAAACACAGCATAGTGTTCTTCACGAAGATGAGGAGCACCTTCAATCGTCATGGTTCCACATACAAACTCACTAGCCTCTTGAACTTGTTGCTTGCTAAAGCCCAGTGCATTCAACAAATCAAAAGTTGGAGCTTCGATACGTTCCTTAGGAATACTAAGGGTTTTCTCTAAAGCTTCATCCCCTAGGCTCCAGCGATTGAAAGCAAAGCCAAGTTCAAACACGGAAGGTAGCTGAGTTTCAATTTTTTGGATAAGCTCTGGAGTGAATCCCTTGGCAGTCAAAGATTCAACATTGATGTGAGGGCAGCCTTTAAGAGTCCCCGCACCTTTGCAATAACGAACGATATCTTCAATTTGAGATTGATTATAGCCAAGCCTTTGCAACGAAGGGGGCATCGAAGAGTTGATGATTTTAAAGTAACCACCACCTGCCAACTTCTTGAACTTAACCAATGAAAAGTCAGGTTCGACCCCGGTAGTATCACAATCCATTACCAAACCAATGGTTCCGGTTGGTGCAATACATGTAACTTGTGCATTACGGAAACCATGTTTCTCGCCAAGAGAAAGCATCAGGTCGGCTTCATTTCTGGCAGCATCGAGAAGATAGCCAGGGCACTTGGATGGATCAATTTCGACGGGGGTAATGGTAAGGCCTTCGTATTCAGCAGCATTGGTTTTAAAGGCTGCCCTACGGTGATTTCGAATCACACGAAGCATCGCTTGTTTATTCGCTTCGTATCTTGAGAAAGGCCCAACTTCAGATGCAATGCGGGCAGACATTACATAAGCAGCGTTATGCAAAATAGCAGATAAAGCGCCACACCACGCACGACCTTCAGGGGAGTCATAGGGAATGCCCTGAACCATGAGGAGGGTGCCAAGGTTTGCATATCCTAGGCCCAAAGTGCGGAAGTCATACGACTTTTGTGCAACAGGGATACTAGGGAATTGTGCCATGTATACGGAGATTTCGAGAACCAAAGTCCAAAGGTAGCAACCATGTTTATAAGATTCGACATCAAACATGCCTGTTGAATTGTCATAAAACTTGATCATATTTAATGATGCAAGATTACAAGCAGTATCATCAAGGAACATGTATTCACTGCAAGGATTGGAAGCATTAATGCGACCATCTGCAGGGCAAGTATGCCATTCATTAATCGTCGTATCAAATTGAACGCCTGGATCTGCACACATCCAAGCCGCGTTACAGATTTGGTCATAAAGATCTGCTGCCTTCAGCGTTTCGCAAGGCTTCGGATCGCGACCAGCCTTTAGAGCTTTTTCTTTTTCAGTGCGGAAATAAAGAGGCCAATCGCCATTATTAATAACCGCTTGCATGAACTTGTTGTCAATGCGAACTGAGTTGTTACTATTTTGACCAGATACCGTAGCATAGGCCTTTGAATTCCAATCGGTGTCATACTCATCAAACGCAATTGCAGTAGCACCAAGTTTGGCCAATTGAACCGATCGCTCGATGTAGTTGGCAGGAACCAAAAACTTAGTTGCATTTAACACTGCTTTTCGCAGGGTCTGGTTCTTCTTAACATCAAATCGTTCAGCCATTTTGGGCCAAGCATGGCAAGCCTTGATGATTGCGTTCAATTCTCGCGATAGCAACTTGGAGCCGACTACCAACGATGCTACTTTTTGCTCTTCTACGACTTTCCAATTAATGAAATCCTGAATATCAGGGTGATCAAGATCAAGCACTACCATCTTGGCAGCTCGGCGAGTTGTACCACCGGACTTTATTGCACCTGCAGCACGATCACCAATTCTAAGGAAACTCATCAACCCGCTAGAGCGACCGCCGCCAGATAAAGGTTCAGCTTCGCCTCGAAGGTTGGAAAAATTGCTACCTGTACCAGAACCATATTTAAAGATTCGGGCTTCACGAACCCAAAGGTCCATGATGCCGCCCTCGTTGACAAGATCATCTTCGATAGATTGGATAAAGCAGGCATGCGGGGCAGGATGCTCGTAAGCAGAAGTAGAACGAACCATATTGCCGGAGGTGGGGTCTACTCGATAATGGCCTTGTGCAGGGCCATCAATGCCATAAGCCCAATTTAAGCCAGTGTTAAACCATTGTGGAGAATTAGGGGCAGCCATTTGATTGGCAAGCATGAAACAAATTTCGTCGTGGAAACTTTGGGCATCCTGAGGAGTAGAGAAATAACCACCCTTCCAGCCCCAATAAGCCCAGCAACCAGCCAATCTTCGAAATACCTGCCTGCTATCTGTTTCACAAAGATCGCGGGTATCACCATCAGAGGGTATGCTGCGTTGCAAGAATTCTGGAACACCCTCTTCATGCACCTTAGATGAATTCCGGGGCAGTCCATTCTTGCGGAAGTATTTCTGCGCTAAAATATCAGTAGCAACCTGAGACCATTTCTCAGGAACCATAACATCCTTCATTTCAAACACGGATTTGCCATCCGGGTTCACGATTTTTGAAGTTCGTGGAACAAATTTGATTGACGCAAAGGGATCCATACCCTCAACGGTGAAGTTACGATTTATACGCATTAATATCCTATTCTTTCATTTCTTACGCAGGGGTCGCCACCATCCATAGTAACACGACTGTTCGACGGGAAGAACCTGCTACTTTACTTGAACCGAGGTGTGTATCCTAATGACGATTCATCAAATGTACACAATAAAATTTAATAAAAAAACCGATTGTTCCGAAGCCATTATTATTTCGGGGTTTGCGACCCAAATAAAAAATTATTGTGGGGGTTGTGACCCTAGAACAAAGGGAAGAGTCAGACCTTTCTGGTCTTGGTACTTTCCTTTTTTATCCGCATAACTTGTTTTGCACATCGCACTACCTTTGAAAAACAGAATTTGGGCAATGCCTTCATTTGCATATATTTTAGCAGGAAGTGGGGTGGTATTGCTAATTTCGATGGTAACCCTGCCACGCCATTCGGGTTCTAACGGGGTAACATTCACAATAATACCGCAGCGGGCATAAGTGCTTTTGCCAACACAAACAGCGATGATATCCCTTGGAATTTCAAGGTACTCAACTGTTTCTGCTAGGGCAAAACTATTAGGCGGTATAAGGCAATAATCGGCTTCGATATCGACAAAAGAGGCTGGGTCGAAATTCTTCGGATCAACCACCGTGCAACGAGCGTTAGTAAAGACCTTGAAATGCCTATCAACTCGTACATCGTAACCATAACTCGTAACGCCATAAGAAATCAAACCTTTACGGCCTGAACATTCTTCAAAGGGCACGATCTTAATATTTTCTTTGATCATCCAGTCAGGTAAAACAGCCATGTTTTGTTCCTCAGTTCCAAATAAACACTTCATTAAACACAAGAATTATCATCGGGATGAAATACAAGTGTAAGCCACATACGTAGGCACCATAGACTTAAAGATGTTTATCCTTTCCAAAGTAGAAATCAACTAAGAAGTTTTGGAATTTATTCTGAGGTGTTTGAACTACTTGTCTTTAAGCCCGAATATTTATTTACAGAATTTAAATTGTTGCAAATAATCTTCTTGGCAAAAATAGATTTTCTGTGCATGATGACAAAAGAATTACAAAAAAAGAGTTTCAGTAGTGCGTCCCGCCTGTTAAAAATACAGTTAGAAAGAATAGCTTTTTGTTTAGACCTGCGAAATGTTAAACCTGTTTTCAAAGTATGAAGGATGATCATGAATTTTGAACCTATTCCAGCTGAAACATCTACCCCCAACTTATCAACTAAAAAGTCTTCCCCCAAATGGTTTAACTATTTGGTGCCGGTTGCAACCTTGCTAGGTTTGGCACTGCTCGGAAGGTATTTTTATATTCCAGGAAATACTCAAGCATTAGCTCAGGTTCCTGCTGAAAAAGCTGTCGTACAAGATAAAGAAAAAGCGAAAACTGAAAAAATTGCTGCCCCTGAATTTGAAGGTGGCGTTGCTTGGCTCAATACTGCAAAACCCATCAGCATCAAAGATCTTAAAGGCAAAATCGTTCTTTTGGACTTTTGGACTCTTTGCTGCATCAATTGCATCCACACCCTACCCGACCTTGCAAAGCTTGAAAAAAAATATGCAAACGAACTTGTAGTAATCGGCGTTCACTCTGCGAAATTTGAAAATGAAAAAGAAACAGAAAGCATCCGCAAGGCAATTGCCCGCTACGAAATCAAACACCCCGTAGTTAATGACGCAAACATGAAAATCTGGCGAACTTATGGTGTAAACTCTTGGCCAACCTTGGTTCTATTAGATTCCGAAGGTAACTTTGTTGCGAAAGGCTCAGGCGAAGGCTTGCACGATGCTGTCGACTTGGCAATTGCAAAGCTAGTAAAGTCAGGCAGAGAAAATAAAACACTTAATGAAAAACCAATCGACTTCGGTCAATCTGTGGAAAAAGCCACTTCACCGCTTTACTTCCCTGGAAAAGTCTTGGCAGATGCAGAATCTAAACGCATTTTTATTGCTGACAGCACAAATCATAGAGTTATCATCACTGATCTTGAGGGCAAGGCACTTGCAACAATCGGCCAAGGTGGCAAACCTGGATTCAAAAATGGATCCTATACCGAAGCCATGTTTGATGATCCTCAGGGTATGGCACTGGTGGGCGATGACCTTTACCTCGCAGACAGAAAGAATCATTTAGTCAGAAAAATAGATCTGAAAAAACAAACTGTTTCCACTGCTGCTGGAACAGGCAAACAAGGCCATGACCGTGATACGGGCGGTATCGCTACTTTGGTTGGCCTTAACAGCCCTTGGGATTTACTCCGAAAAGGCGATACTCTTTTCATCGCTTTGGCTGGGCATCATCAAATCTGGACACTCGATTTGAAATTCAAAAAGCTCCTTCCTTATGCGGGCAATGGTAGAGAAACCCTTAAAGATGCCCCGCTTGCTTCTTCCAGTTTTGCTCAACCCAGCGGGTTAACCACCGATGGCACCAATCTATACGTTGCAGATAGTGAAATCAGTGCCATTCGTTCGCTTCCGTTGGATGGTAAAGGCAATGTTAAAACCCTTGTTGGACTTGGCCTTTTTGATTTCGGTGACATCGACGGATTTGGCGATGAAGTGCGAATCCAGCATGCTTTGGGCGTCGCTTGGCATGAGGGCCTGATTTATATTGCAGATACTTACAACAGCAAAATCAAAACCCTTGATCCTAAAACCCGAGAATGCAAAAACTATCTTTCCAGCACCAAAACCGGTTGGATGGGCGGCCCCATGTTCAATGAACCCGCAGGCATTAATATTTCGGGCGGGATGATTTATGTCGCTGATACCAACGCCCACCGCATTCAAGTGGTGGATTTAAAAACAAAAACTGTCAGCACACTTAAAATTACCGGTGTCGATATCGTACCAAGGTAATCAAGCATAACTTGCAACCTAGATAGTTTTACAACTATCATCTAATGAAAATGATTATCCATGATGCAATTGAGATCTTTATTTGTAATTGCAGTGCTTATTCTGACCTCTGCTTTTTATGTGGCGGGGCAAACCCCTGGAAAAATCGCTCCGCCCGCTACTGCATCACGAATCGATTTCTCCGCAACCTTAGGCGCTGTCGATCCTTTTTCTGATTCCAATATCGAAGAGCCAAAAGAACTTGCCGTTCGCAGAGGCGAAGTTCTTGTCCTGCGTATCCTAGGAACCCCAAAAACGGGATTTCACACCTACCCCATAACCCAACGATCCGAAAACCAAGACGAGAACGGTCTCTCAAAACTTACCTTCAAAAACAACCCGGTATTCTCTCCTATATATCCTCTCAAGGAATCCGAACCCGAATGGAAAGAAGAAGGAGTGCTTGGCTACTTCCTTGAATTTGAAAAACCATTCACTTGGACCCAGGAAATCTACATTCAACCCGATGCCATGTTAGGCAAAACCGAACTTAACTTTTCAATCAAGTTGCAGGTTTGCGATTCCAAATGTGTTTGGGGAGAACACCTATTTAGCATTCCTGTATCTGTATCCAAAGCAGACCCACTCGAACCTTCTCAAGATCTTAAACAAAGGTTAGCTATCAAAGAAGAGGCGCCTAAAATTGTTGCCGATCCTAAAAGCAGCAATCCCAAAGGCAACAAGCAACAAACTAATACAGACAACTCCAAGACTGGAACCGAAGGCTTATTGGCGTTTGCACTACAAGGAATGTTTTGGGGGGCTATCTCCCTCGTAACGCCCTGCGTTTTCCCAATGATTCCCATCACGGTAAGCTACTTCCTCAAGCAATCAGAAAAAACCCATCACAGGCCGGTCGCAATGGCGGTGGTTTACAGCCTCACTATTGTTATTGTGCTTACCATCGCCGCGGTGGCACTACTATCCTTCTTTCGCTTACTAAGCGTACACCCTGCCATGAACTTTGGCTTGGGATGCCTTTTTGTTTTCTTTTCTTTAAGCCTGCTAGGCATGTACGAAATCGAACTCCCAAGTGGACTGGCACATTTCACCAGTTCCAAACAAGGACAAGGCGGAATGGTAGGAACCATCTTCATGGCACTTACTTTCACGATCGTCAGCTTTGCCTGTGTTGCCCCATTCCTTGGTGGTTTTGGTGGCACAGCTTCTGGATCAAATCTCACCTTCCTCCACCGCCTGCTTGGTGGGTTCGCATTCTCTGTGACTTTTGCATCGCCATTTTTCCTGCTTGCATTGTTTCCAGGAATGTTAAAGAAACTTCCCAAGAGTGGTAATTGGCTTAACAGCGTCAAGGTTGTGATGGGCTTTTTGGAATTGGCTGCTGCAATCAAGTTTTTCAGAGCAGGAGAACTTGTACTATTTCCCGAACCATTAATATTCACTTATGATTTCTCGATGGCAATTACGGTTATTATTGCTCTTTGCTGCGGGCTATATCTTTTGGGCTTTTTGCAACTTCCACATGATTTGCCATCCGAACACACGAGCGTTCCTGGAGTTGTACTTGGCTGCCTTTTCTTGGCATTTGGACTATATCTGACACCCGCGTTATTAAAGTTAAAGGAAGATGGATCGCGCCTAAGGCCATCGGGAATGATTTTCGCTTGGGTTGACTCCTTCCTACTTCCGGAAGAAAACGATGATCTTCCCTTCATCGGGGATTTAAATCGTGGCCTGGAAGAAGCAAAGAAACAAAACAAGATGGTATTCATTGATTTCACCGGAGTGACCTGCACCAACTGCAAAATCAATGAGGCCAATGTTTTCCCGATAAAAGATGTTCGTGAGCTTCTCAAAAAGTTTGTGTTGGTGCAACTTTACACCGATCGTGTCCCAGACAAACTTTACTCTCCCGAAGAACGATCCGCATTTCAAGGTAGTGCAACCAAACAACGCGCTGACGCGAATAAAAATCTCGACTTCCAAAAGTTAAAGTTCGACACAGAGCAACTGCCTCTTTATGTCATCGTCAAACCCGATACCAGTGGCTTTGTTGAAGTCGCAAGGTATGACGAGGGGAAGATCAATGATGTTTCAGCATTTGTAAAGTTTCTAAGGTCTGGGCTAAACGGTAAATAAACCAGATTCGCAATTATCTCTCTAGGAGAATCATTCAATGTCTTCCGCAACCAAATCAAAAATTACTAAAGCTCCCAAGGTTTCGGATCAGAAATTGTTCATCAATGGAAAATGGGTCAACAGTATATCAGGCAAAACCTTTGCAACTTTAAACCCCTCGACTGGGCAGGAAATCTGCCAAGTGGCTGAGGCAGACTCTGCAGATGTCGATCTTGCAGTAAAAGCAGCAAGAAAAGCATTTGAATCAGGGCCTTGGAAAAAAATGAGCGCAGCAGAGCGAGGCCGTAGAATCAACAAACTCGCAGATCTTATGGAACAAAATCTTCCAGAGTTGGCAGCACTCGAATCACTAGACAATGGCAAACCTTTGCGTGATTCCCTTAATGCGGATCTTCCGCTTAGCATCAAAGCTTACCGCTATTACGCTGGTTGGTGCGATAAAACCCATGGCAAAACTATTCCTGTAGAAGGCGAATATTTCTGCTACACCAAGCATGAACCCGTTGGTGTCGTAGGCCAGATCATTCCTTGGAATTTCCCATTGCTAATGACCGCTTGGAAATGGGCCCCTGCTCTGGCAACCGGTTGCACGATTGTTTTAAAACCTGCAGAGCAAACCCCTCTTACAGCTCTTAGGATGGCAGCACTTGCCCAAGAAGCAGATATTCCAGATGGTGTTATTAATGTTGTGCCAGGATTTGGGCCCACTGCAGGCGCTGCAATCACTTCACACATGGATATTGATAAAGTCGCCTTCACAGGCGAAGGCAGCACGGGCCAACTAGTTATGCAGGCTGCTGCCAAGAGTAATTTAAAACGCGTCAGCCTTGAGTTGGGTGGCAAAAGCCCAAATGTGGTTTTTGCAGATGCTGATTTGGATGCTGCGGTAGAAGGAGCCTATTTTGGTTTGTTTTTCAATCAAGGACAATGCTGTTGCGCAGGTAGCAGGCTTTTCGTTGAAGAAAAGATCCACGATGCCTTTGTGGAAAAACTAGTTGCGAGGGCAAAAAAACAACGCGTGGGTGATCCATTTGACATGGCGACAACTCAAGGCCCCCAAATCTCCCAAGAACAATGCGATCGCATTATGGGATATATCGATATTGGAATTTCCGAAGGTGCCAACCTTTTAAGTGGTGGTAAAAGAGTTGGAAATAAAGGGTATTTTATCCAGCCAACCATTTTCGATGGTGTCAAAGACAACATGCGAATTGCACGAGAAGAAATTTTTGGCCCAGTGATGAACATTCTCAAGTTTAAGGATGTGGACGAAGTGGTTCAGCGGGGCAATAAAACCTTCTACGGCCTTGCTGCTGCTATTTGGACCAAAGATATCACCAAGGCACACCGCCTTGCGAATAGCTTAAGGGCGGGCACGGTTTGGGTCAATTGCTACGATGTTTTTGATGCTGCTGCCCCCTTTGGCGGTTTCAAAATGAGTGGCATTGGCAGAGAACTAGGGGAATATGCTTTAAGCCTCTATACCGAAGTAAAAACTGTCTACATAAACCTAGGCTAACAAACCGTTTAATGGCCAAATGTACACCACCCTTGCGTTCTGGCCTTTTATTCCCAGTTTGAACCATGCTATAAATTCTTCTAATGAGCAGCGGATTGGCTTTACTTTTATGCTGCTTGATTAGGAGAATCGCTATGGTTAGGTTAATTTTATCTTTAGTTGCTTTGTTTCTTTGCGTGGGCAATTCATTCGCCCAAACTAATGTGCCTGCAGCCGCCAATCAGGTTCCTTCTGCTGCACAACTCCAGCAATACCTCAATCGCTGGGAACAAGAAATGCTCAAAGTGCAAACTCTTGCAGCAACTATTAAATTAATTGAAAAAGATAAAACTTTTGAAACCACCTCTGCTTCCATTGGTGTTGCAAAATACATGAAATTGGGCTCAGGCTCAAGCACCGTGAATCTTGCAAGTTTAGAATTGCGTAGAGAAGGCAAAGCCGATTTAGACAAAAAGTTTCTTTGCACCGGCAACTATCTCTATCAAGTTTTGTTTGAAGCCAAAGAAATAAGGGCCTTTGAGATGCCCAAACCCAAACAAGGACAAGTCGCAGAAGATAGTTTCATGTCTTTATTATTTGGCATGAAGGCTGAAGAGGCCCTTCGCAGGTACGACATAAGACTTACCAAGGAAGACCAATGGTATATTTACATGGATATAAGCCCAAGGTTTCCAGCAGACAAAGCTGATTTTCAACGCGCAAGAATTGTTTTTAATCGGGCCAACTTCATGCCCAGACAATTATGGTTTGAACAACCCAATGGCAGCGAAGTTACCTGGGACATTCCGAAAATGGAAACAAATGTTAAACTCGAAAGAAGCGAATTCGATCCCCCTCGCGCGCCCCAAGGCTGGAAATTAGTACAAGAACCCATTACGCAACAAGGACAACCCAGAGTGGTTCGCCCAAAACCCTAAAGTATTCACCTTAAGCATCTGAAGCCTTTTTCTTATTACTCATCATTCTTTCTTACATAAACCCTTTATTGCTGAGCCGTTACAAGTTATTATAACAATGCGGGTTTTTAAAAGTCTTCTACTTTTATTTTTAGAGGAGATCATCCGTGGCTCAAGATGGGGAACGATCTCTTGCGGTTTTTGTCGATTTTGAAAACCTAGCATTGGGCTTCCAAAACCGACGCGAAAAGTTTGACATCACCAGAGTCTTCGAACGACTGGTTGAAAAAGGAAAGATTGTTTTCAAAAAAGCCTATGCCGATTGGAATAGATTCAGCGCTTACACCGCCATGCTCCATGAAGCTGCAATCGAACTAACTGAAATCCCACGCAGAAGCCAGACCGGGAAAAATTCCGCCGATATAAGACTTTGCGTAGATGCCATGGATATGGCGTATTCCAAAGAACATATCGATACCTTTGTGGTGATTTCTGGGGATAGTGATTTTTCGCCTCTTGTCTCTAAGCTTAAAGAATTAGGCAAGCATGTTATCGGCCTGGGTATGCAAGAATCCACATCCGACCTCCTACGAGATAACTGCGACGAATTCATTTATTACGAAGATCTGGAACAGAAGCATGGCGTGCTGCCAGATTTTGATTCCTCGGTTCCCGATAGTAAGAAAAAAGCCTTTAAACTGCTACTTGATTCTTTGCTTGCAGTTCGAAGAGAAAACAAAGAAATAATCTGGTCATCGATGGTTAAGGATACGATGAAGCGCAAAAAGCCCTCTTTCAATGAAACTTACCACGGCTACCGGACTTTTAGCGAATTATTGGAAGATGCTGCAAAAAACGGATTACTGGAACTGGAGATGGATAGTCGAGGGCGCAGTTACATTGTGACCCGCTTTGGTGCGGAGATGAAAACGCGAAAACCCTTTCCAGGTCGAAAGCCTGCTCCCGTAAAAGTCAGGCCTCCTCAAACGCCCCCCATAAGCTTAAAGCCCACGGTCACGGAAGAAGCAACCAATATTATCAAAAGCGAAATAGATGCTGCAATTTTGCCACCAACCGAAGAAATCTGCGATACATCGACCGAACCGCTTGAAGAATCAATAATTCCTGAAGTTCTCAAAACTGAGGAAGATGATATTATTTTCTCTAGGCGATAATAAAATGCGCTACTTAAATTTCGTCCTCAACCCAGGAAAGTGCATTAAACTAAACTTATGCCAAGAGTAGCAATCATAGGTGGTGGTATTTCGGGACTAACTTTAGCCTTTAGGCTAAAGCAATACTTAGCTGATGTAGACATTCAAATTTTAGAAAGTGAAAAGAGTATTGGGGGCAAAATAGCCTCGTTCAGGGATCAGGGTTTTATTTACGAATCAGGGCCCAATGGGTTTCTTGACAGCAACCCCTCCACTCTTAATCTCAGTAAGGAACTCGGCCTTTCTGAGCAACTCGCACCTGCAAACGATGCTGCTGCTAAAAAACGCTTTCTCCTCATGGGAGGAAAACTACGCATGCTGCCCTCTTCTTTTCTGGGGCTTTTAACAACTGATGTACTTTCTTGGCGAGCAAAATTATCACTCGCATTCGAACGATTTCAAAGCAACAAACAAAACCTTCCCGATGAATCCATTTATGCTTTTGCCCAAAGAAGAGTGGGCACCGAAATTGCTGATAAGCTTGTGGACCCTTTTGTAACAGGGATATTTGCTGGCGATGCCAAGCTCGTTAGTTATCAAGCGGGTTTTCCTAGGCTGGCAGCGATGGAAAAGAATTATGGAAGTATTAGTAAAGGGCTCAAAGCTGCTCGTAAAGCAAAGCAAATCAATAACCCAGAGGGAAGATCTTCAGGCCAACTATGGTCATTCAACCAAGGTTTAGGAACACTCACCGATGCCCTTGCAGAGAAATGCGGAAAATTAAACATCAGAGAATTTAAAGCTTCCAATTTGATTCATAACAAGGAATCCAACAAGTGGATTATTGAAGGTAGCAATGGTGAATCCGAATCGTTTGATATCGCAATCCTGTCCTGCCCTGCTTTTTCTCAAGCGGCTATTCTTAAAAACCTTGATGAAATCCTTGCAGATAAAATAGCATCTATTCCCTATAACAGCCTGGCTGTAGTGGTGATGGGTTATCGGAGCGGCGATGTACCGATTCCCCTAGAAGGGTTTGGTTACTTAACGCCCAGTTCCGAAAACCGGGCCATTTTAGGTGTGCAATGGTGTTCCTCGATCTACCGCGGGCGCGCGCCCGCAGGAACCGTGCTGCTAAGGGCAATGTGTGGCGGTGCATCCAGACCTGAAATGGTAGATCTTGATGATGACTCGATTGCAAAAATCGTGTATCGGGAATTACAGGCATCAATGCAGATCCAAGCGCCACCTTTTTTCCTTAAGGTGATTCGTTGGAAAAACGCAATACCTCAATATATGGTCAAACATTTGGAAAAAGTTAAGGACATCGAGAACTTACTTACGAATCATCCGGGACTGTATGTGACAGGCAATGCTTACAAAGGAATTTCGATAAACGACTGTGTTGAAAACGCTGAAACGCTTGCAGTCCAGATTTCTAGGTGGTGGAGTAGAGCTAGAGAAACAATAAGCTAAAACGATAATTTGTTTCACTAACGTAGCAAATGTTTTAAAATATGGGTTATAAATAAAAGTTACTTTTGTTGTGCAGGGAAGCAATTATGAACGATATTATTAGCTTGATATTAGGTGGTGGTCGCGGAACTCGCTTATATCCCCTTACCCAATTACGCAGTAAGCCAGCAGTGCCAATCGGCGGAAAATATCGATTGATCGATATCCCAATCAGCAACTGTATAAATAGCGGCTTTAACCGCATTTATGTTTTAACTCAATTTCTCAGTGTCAGCCTTCACAGGCATATAGCAAACAGTTACAAGTTCGATCCATTCGGAAAAGGATTTGTTGAAGTTCTAGCGGCACAGCAAACGAATGAAGGCCAAAATTGGTATCAGGGTACTGCAGATGCAGTCAGGCAGCAAATCCGATATGTGGTTGAAGACCAGGCAAAAGAAGTTCTAATTCTTTCAGGGGATCAACTTTACCGGATGGATTTTCGCGAGTTACACAACTTCCATCAGGAAACAAAAGCTGATGTCACCATCGCAGTGCTTCCCGTATCCCAAGAGCAGGTATCAGGGTTTGGCATTGTACAGGTTGATGAAACATCTAAAGTTCACGCATTTATTGAAAAGCCAAAAACTATCGAGGAAATCGAACCCTACGCAGTATCACCAGAATGGCTGTCTAAAAGCGGGATACATGCAACAAATCGCCCCTACCTTGCTAGCATGGGAATCTATTTGTTTAACCGCAAAGCCCTATTAGATCTACTCAACTCGCGCCCACTTGCCACCGATTTCGGAAAGGAAATCTTTCCTCGCAGTATCAAAAATTACAATGTTAAGGCTTTTCTTTTTGATGGTTACTGGGAAGATCTAGGAACCATCAAGGCTTATCACGAAGCAAATCTTGCGCTCGCAACTCATAACCCTCCATTCGATTTTCATAGCCCGAATGGCGTTATTTACACTCGAATGCGATTCCTCCCTGCTTCCAGATTTCACGGAGCCACTCTCTCCAACACGCTTGTAAGCGATGGTTGCGTGATCGAAGAAGGCTCGAATGTCAATAACTGTGTGATCGGGGTACGCAGCAGAATAGGCAAGAATGTCACACTTAAGGAATGCGTTATCATTGGCGCGGATCGTTTTGAAACCGATAAAGAAAGAGCGGACAACCACACCAAGGGCATACCCAACTTAAATGTAGGTGATAACTCAGTAATTCATTGCGCCATATTAGATAAAGATTGCAGAGTTGGAAAAAATGTCAGACTTGTTAACGCAAGAAAAATTCAACACGACGAAGGGAATAACTTTGTCATTCGGGATGGAATTATTTGCGTCCCAAGAGGCAGCATAATTCCGGATGGAACTGTAATTTAGCAATCGCAACCGTCAGCTTTTAAATCATTTTTTAAAGCGATTTGAAAGTATCGAAGTTATGCGAATTGTTTCTTGAGAAAAGCTAATTCCTTCTTCGCAAGTTCTTTCCGATTAGGAAGCCCTGATGCCTCATACTCACCATGCAAAACAATGGTACCTTGAAATTTAGCATCTTTTATGCCCTTGGACACATCATTCCAGCGCACAATGCCCGATCCTGCAGGAGCAACCTTAAATGCCCAGTCGCCTTTAACTTGCTCCCACAAAATATCTTTGATTGCAATGATGGAAAGCCAAGGGCGCAGGATTTCAAGTTCCATCTTTATGGGGCCACCATTGACAGCCAAATGACCAGTATCAGCAAATGAACCAACATAATGCGGATCAAAATCAGTTAGTAACTCTTTAAGTGAAACGGCATTATTCCCAATGTTGTTGCCTGAATGTGTATGGTAAACAGCCTTGACCTTTGTTGCCTGCCCAAGTTTCGAGAAGCCCTGAAGTTTTTTTCGGGCGCTCTGCATGTCATCACTAAAGTTTTCTTTATACGGGAAGTACCCGATTTTAATCATAGGTACGCCCGCAAGTGCACAAGCTTCAAAAAGATTCTTCGCATCCTTACTCTCGGCATCAATCAACGAAGTTGGCGCACTTACCAAGGGAATATCTAATTTGTTTTGCTTCATGATTGCAGCAAATTTAGGTAATTCAGCAAGAACGTTGCCGGGTTCGATGGGATACCCAGGCCTAACCGCCAAATCTAATCCATCGACTCCTGTTTCTTTGCAGAATTCAACCAATGCCAGAGGGGCTAATTCCTTGAGTGTCTTGGTGAAGTAAATAAATTGCATGGCAAAACACTCCTAACCCATGATGGAACAAAAGGATTATTTTATTCCATCATGAAGTCTAGCTAAGAACAAAAGAATAAAGAATCGAAAGTTATTCGACGGTATTTTCGAGCACGCCAATCCCTGCAATTTCAATCCTGATGACATCACCAGAAAGTAGGGTAAAGTGATCAGGAGGAACAACTCCCGTACCCGTTAAAAGGAAGGCGCCATCGGGAAAATCATTTTCTTTAAAGAGCCATGAAACCAGATCTTCAAGCTTTCTAGCCATGGATGCGAGCGATGTTTGTCCTTCGAAAACCTGAGCACCTGCCCGATGAATTTGAAGATGAATGGAACAAGCTTCACCTTGCGGAAGAAACCTTGCAAGGGTAACAACAGGCCCAATCGCACAAGCCCCGGAGTACATCTTTGCTTGGGGAAGATAAAGCGGGTTTTCGCCTTCAATATCCCTGGCACTCATATCATTACCGATGGTAAAGCCGACAATTTTTCCCGCCGGAGATACAACCAAGGTAAGCTCAGGCTCAGGGACACTCCACTTGCTATCTTTTCGAATACGGACTTTTTGACCAAAGCTTGCAACCTTTGCAGGAGGAGATTTAAAAAAGAGCTCTGGCCTTTGGGCTTTATAAACAAGATCATAAAATTTGGCAGCCCCTTCCGATTCGCGCTCACGGGCTTCCCTACTACGTAAATAGGTTACGCCAGAGGCCCAAACCTCTTGCTGATCAATTGGCACCAAAGCGATAGTAGAAGCCAAAGGGATTTTTTTTTCAGAGGACTTGGAACGACTTTCAACTTCATGCTCTGGGTTAGCTGCATGAAGAATTTTGGAAAAAAGCCCAGGCTCCTTGGCTAAGTCTCCCAGTACAACAACTTCCAGATCTTGAACCAAGCCAACAAATAACAATCCATCATTACTTTGAAATTTGCCAATTCTCACAGCGATACCCCTTTAATTCAAATTTTTCTTAAAAGACTCCCACAGTTTTGGAACATCCAACAATCGTCCTTTATCTACGAATTCAATTGAGTTTTCCAGTGCCGATTTTAATAAAGGATGAAATGCCACCGCCTGACCTGGTTTAGGCACGGGCGACACAAGCTCCGCAATTATCTTCGATAACAACGCCTCAATCCCCAATCCAGACAAGGCAGAAATGCCAATTGCTCCTTGAGGAATCGAAGCAGGCTGAAAGCCATCTAGATCAATTTTATTAGTAACACCAAGAATCTTTTTATTATGAAAAAGAACCGGCGCCTGGATTTCAGGAGCAGAACAATCTTGAACCCAAAGAACCAAATCTGCCTGCTCAGTAGCATTGGTACCCATTAGCATTCCCGCGTTTTCCAATGGGTCGGAGGTGATTCGTAATCCAGCAGTATCAGCAAAAGAAACAGGCCACCCTTCAATCGCTGTTTCAAGCCAAAGAACATCCCGGGTTGTACCCGGAATTTCTGAAACAATACTGCGCTGGTACCCTGCAAAAATATTCATCAAACTACTTTTCCCGGCATTCGTAGGGCCTGCCAAAACTACCTTCCAAGGTTCAGCCAATCTACCACTTAAATAAGAAAACCGCCCTATATCAGAGAGCAAGGCGGTTGCGTTTTTAGAATCTCCTTGATTGATGAAACCCAAGAAAGAATCTAGCCAAAGCCTAAAGGCCCCCTGAAACTGATCAAGTAAAATTTTCGTAGGCTCACTAGTAGTTGCCTGATTCAGTAAAACTAGCGCCATCGCTTGCAGAGGATCTGCAGTGGTGTGGGTAATAAAATCCTGCCAATTGCAAAGGGTCGCTCCCTCAGCTTGCAAAAACTCTAAAAGCATAGAAACAACTTGAGTACCACCATGTGGATGTATTTCCAAAAGCATGGGGCTATTAGTTTTACAACTCAAAACAACTTCATCGCCATGCCCTAACCCCAATCGCCCAAGAAAAACAGAACCGGGGGTGGGAACAATAGGTAAAGGCTTCTTGGTTCTAGGTTTAAAAACCTTGAAGATGATTTCCCAAGCACGAGGCCCAAAAAGGGAAAGAGTTGCAATCGCACTTTTACCAGGCGGAGTCAGGCGTGCCAGATATGTTTCGCAATGCGTATCATCCATCTACTGATTCCTCAGCAAGCAAGGAAAGCCCAGTAAGAACTAGGTTGGGGAAATACCCGTTCCCTTCGTTTAAATGGTTGGCTAAAAGGAAGCCATCGCCTCCTGTAAAAAAGAGCTTGGCTTTTGAACCAGATTGCGTTTCTAATTTTCGAATAAGCATGGAAATGCCACCTACAAAAGCATTGCCCACGCCAAAAGAAATCGCATCAACAGTATTGGCACCTGCTGTTTGTCGAATTTGATCTGAAACAGATATTTCTGGAAGTTGGGCTGTGTACTGGTTTAAAGAGCGAGCCATTAATTTGAGCCCCGGCATAATTGCTCCGCCTAAAAACCCATCTTTACAGCTTGCTAAATCAACGGTAACCGCACTACCCGCATCAACAACAATTACAGCATCGGTTTCAACTGTGAGTTTTAATGCAGCAAAAGAAGCTACTAGGCGATCGATTCCAGTTACTGAAGGATTATCAACTTTAATTTGCATCGGGAGATCAAGATGGGTCACCACTTTTACTTTATGACAAATATCTAAGAGCCATCGACGGTGTTTTTTAAGAGCATCAGGAACGACGCCACAAATCAAAATAGATTTGACCGAATCTTTACACCGGGCGTTCCAAGACTTCTCCCAGGAAGAAACATCTTCTAGATCAAGCCTAAAATGCTCAAGAAGAACGCCTTGATCGAAAAGCCCCCATTTAATCGAGCTATTACCTACATCGATAGCAAGAAAAGTTGGAATCATTATTCATCAGGGTTCTTGATTTTTCTAAGTTCGCGGGTTACAGCCTGAATCATAGTTGCCAACCCCTGCCCAGTCACAGCAGAAATTGCAATGATTTCTTTACCCAACTCTTTTTCAAGTTCTTTTTGAACAATATCACTGTCAGTCAATTCGGACTTGCTCAAAACAATAATCTCGGGCTTCAGGATGGTATCTTTACCATGCAAATCCAACTCATTACGAATGGAATGATAGTTGGCAAGAGGCGTGGTTTGATCCATGGGGAAAGGTTCAAGCACATGGATAATGACAAGAGTACGCTCTACATGGCGAAGGAATTCGTGCCCTAAACCAACGCCCTGATGTGCACCTTCAATAAGTCCGGGTAAATCAGCGAGGATAAAAGCCCGTTCTCCGCCAATCATCACTTGACCAAGATTTGGGTGCTTTGTTGTAAAGGGATAAGATGCGATTTCAGGATGCGCCCTAGAAAGACGACTAAGAAGAGTCGATTTACCTGCATTTGGTTTACCGACCAACCCAACATCAGCGATAACTTTAAGTTCAAGAGAGATATGCTTCTCTTCGCCGGGTGTGCCAGGCTGAAACTCTCTGGGCGCCCTGTTAATCGAAGTAGTAAAGAAGCGATTGCCTTTGCCACCCCTGCCCCCAAAAGCAACAACCACTTGATCGTTGGGGAGGGTTAAATCTTTGAGTATATTGCCCCTGTCACGGTCGAGAATTAGAGTACCGGGAGGAACAGCAATAACAAGATCATGGGCTTTTTTGCCATGACAATTATCGCCCATCCCGGCGCCACCGCTATCCGCACGCCAATGCTTGCGATTTACAATATTAGCAAGGCTATCGGTGCCTTCAACAGCACGAATAATGACATCGCCGCCGTCGCCGCCGTCGCCACCATTTGGCCCGCCCTTGGGGATGTATTTTTCCCTACGGAAACTAACACAACCGGAGCCGCCATCCCCACCCTTGACATAAATTGAGACACGATCAACAAACATGATGTAACCCTTCTTTCATTGCTATAAGACAATTTTAGAGAGGGTGAGGAGTAATCAAAGGTATAAATTAAAACTTGAGGAAAAAATCAGTAGGCATTGCGATGGATCATACCGTTAAAAATGGTCATCCAAAGGATACGAACATCCATCCAAGGGGTCCAATGGGTGATGTAATAAAGGTCATATTGCAGTCTTTTTCGCAAAGAAGTGTTCCCACGCCAGCCATGAACTTGAGCCCAGCCGGTGATGCCCGCTTTGACGGTATGCCTAGCCATATAATTAGGAATAGTCTTGCGAAATTTATCAATAAAGACCGGGCGTTCGGGGCGCGGACCTACCAAACTCATTTCCCCGCGAAGGACATTAATCAACTGAGGAAGCTCATCGATACTGGTTTTGCGAAGAAAAGTGCCAAGAATTGTCCTGCGATCATCATTTTTCGCAGCCCAAACAGCGCCTGAGGCATTTTCGGCATCCATTTTCATGCTTCGAAATTTAAGCATTTGGAAAGATTTACCATTCAACCCGCATCGTTCTTGGGTGTAAAAAACCGGCCCCCGACTGGTCAACTTGATAAGTACAGCAATGCAAACGAGAAGCGGAGAAATCAAAATAAAACCAACCAACGAAAGAATAATATCCATACCCCGCTTGAACATTACATTCAGGCCAAAGTGTGGGTTCTCTTTTAAAGAAATTAGGGGCATACCATCTACATCAACGGTAGAGAGGGCCAAGCCAGCAAGCTCTGGAACATCAGCAGCCAATCGAACATCAACAAAAGTGTCAGCAAGTATTTCATAAACATTGCGAACATCATCATAACGGTTCATAGGCAAAGCAATAAAAACATGGCTAACGGAGTACTGGGCAATTAAATTGGGCAGGTCTTCAAATTTGCCCATAACATCGAGATCTTTGTTAAAGGCTGAGACTTGATTTTCAACATAGCCAACATTTTTAATGCCTAACCAAGAGTTTGTTTTGAGGATGGTGGCCATTTTTCTGGCTACCCTACCGGTGCCCACGATAATTGCAAAAGACTGGTCATACCCCCTAGAGCGAAAATCTCTGATTAATTTCCAATTGATTTGCCTTACAAAAAAAACAGCGAAGACATTAAAGGCGCCAAAGATTGAAACCATGGCTCTTGATCCAGAAAGATCCTTGCGGAAAAAATCGACCGCAAGTAAAAGCAAAACGAGAAAGAAAGTCCCTTTGATCGAACAAAAAGCTTCCTCTCGCATCCTGCGCATGCGGCTAATTTTGTATTGATCCGTGAAATGGTAGGCTACAGCGGCAGTAAACAGAACCCAAGGAATATGACTAAAAAGCGTGTCATTTTCATTCGGGATTGAAACAAAAGGTATCCAACCAGATTCAAATCGCACATGGTAAGCAGCAAGCCATGCGATGCTTGTCGCAATAATGTCGCAAACAAAAAACCAAACAATTATCAACTGACTTCTGCGCTGGATCATGATGCCATCCCTGGCTAATGCCACCTAAAATTACATAGGGTAAATTAAGCTTTGCAGGGCAAAAAAGTCTAGGCCAAGATGTATCTCCTATTTTAACATCATTGGAAGAATATTTGGTGTATGCTAATTTATCTGGAAATAGTTCGTGTAAACTACTATTAATAAATAATAGTTGGCATGAAATGCATAACTTATTTGACCATGATAATTTGGGAAAGGAATTTTACGATGGCTCATGTTGTAACCCAACCCTGCAATGACTGCAAATACACTGATTGTGTAGCTGTTTGCCCTGTGGAATGCTTCTACATGGATGACAAGATGGTCTATATCGACCCAGCAGATTGCATCGATTGTGAAGCGTGCGTTCCTGAATGCCCTGTTGAGGCAATCTTTTCCGAATCCAGCGTACCTGGCCAATGGAAAAGCTTTATTCAGCTAAACACCGACCGAACCAAGATTCTTAAAACCAGCAAAGGCCATATCACAGAAAAGCAAGATCCGCTTGAAGGCCCTGATTGCAAAAAGAAATAAATTTCTTGTTATATTTAAATCTTAAAGGTTCATCTGATATTTCCTTAGTCAGATGAACCTTTTTTCAACTCAAATTGGAACATCCATGAATCTAACTGGAATTTTGATCGTTCAGCTAGGCACACCGGACGAACCAACGGGCCCCGCTTTACGCAGATACTTAAAACAATTCTTATCAGACCCAAGGCTAATCGAGATACCAAAGTTAATATGGTGGCCAATCTTGAACCTGCTAATACTTAATTTACGCCCAAAACAATCAGCCAAAAAATATGCCCGCGTATGGGATGAAAAAACCGGTTCCCCATTGATGCATTTCACCCAAATGCAAACCAAATTATTGCAAGAGAAATTCCCTGGAATACCTGTGGAATTCGGGATGCAAATTGGAAATCCTGCATTACTTGAAACGATCAAAAAGATGGTCGCTCAAGGCATTGAAAAAATCATCGTTTTCCCAATGTATCCTCAATACTCAGCAACAACAACAGCTTCCGCAATGGATTGCCTAGGCATGGCACTGCAGAAAATCCGCAGAGTACCCGCCATCAGGTTTATTCCCCCGTATTACCAACACCCAGCATATATCAAGGCACTAGCAACCATTATCCGTGAACAGGAAGCCAAACTTAGCTGGAAACCCGACCACCACTTAATCAGCTTTCATGGTATCCCGATTTCATACTGCCAGCGGGGTGATGTTTACGCAACGCATGTAAAACGTACCACATTTGCATTGGTCAAAGAAATGGGTTGGTCTCGAGATTACTGGACACAATCTTTTCAATCTTTGTTCGGAAGAGAAGAATGGCTTAAACCCTACACCGAAGAAACCTTGAAAAAAATGGCCAAAAAGGGGATTAAAAAGGTCTTCGTAAGTACACCAGGCTTCACCTCTGATTGCTTGGAAACCATTGACGAAATTGGTCACGAAGCCAAGGAAGTGTTTGTTGAAGCGGGCGGCGAAGAACTATTCCAGTGCCCTTGCCTCAATGATCACCCCGTATGGATTGAAGCAATCAAAACCATTGTCGAAGAAGAAGGGGCCGGCTGGCTCTAAACTAGATAAACCTTAGGGATTATTTCGACACTTAGGGTCCTGCCCCTTATACTTGTTGTTCCGCAGCGCTTTTATTTATCGACCAAATATTAATGCATCTTCCTGATTGGCTACCAACAACCATGCCGATAAAAAGTGTGTCAGGGAGAACACCGAAGAGCACCTTGAAAGATTCTCACCCCACTTGTTTGAGTTTCGGCTTTTTGTTCTCTTGATTTGAAGTACGGCAGCGCATGGCAGCACTGCCGTACTTTTTTTTATTTCACCTTCAAAACCGCTTTAAATCTACTGGTCAAGTTGGCAACACGAATAAGCTCATCGATAGGGTTCGGATGATCATCAACCCTGAAATCCAACCATCGGTCGCCTAAAGAATTAGGTCCCCCATTTGGTTTTACAACTAAAAGAGCAGCAGATTGTTTCCCGCGCTTGTCTCCACCCGCTTTTTCACCCGCTGCCAACGAAAAAAGAAGCCTGACCCCCAACGAACCTTTAGTTTCTTCAAACCCTTTCGCCATAGAATCCAGCACCTCGGGGCCGGTTAGAAGATTCCCTTGGCAAGTATAATTTTTCCCTGCTTTGGCCCCAGCCCACGGGTTACACTTTGCACCCGTGTAATTTGCTGTCATGCCGTTCTTATCAACAACACCTATCTGCCTGATTTCACGGCCTGAATCAGCTTTTATCAGTTCATCAAGAGTTTCCTTGGCGTTTTTCCCTTTACCCATAAGTTCTAATGCGGCATTCCCCAAAAGAACATTCACGCTTGCCTGAGTTGCAACTGCCCCCACCCCGGCTTTAGCCCATGAAACCGCACTGCCTACAGCAAGGTATTTGGATGCAACTGCGATGCCCCATTCGTTAGTTTCTGGATCAAATGCAACTATCGAAAACGTGTTGCAGGTAGCGCGCTCATCTGCAGGTTGAGCCAGAAAATCGACTCCAGCAAGCAAATAAGCCAATGGGATAAAAAAGAAAGTGATGGTAAAGATAAACTTTTTCATAATTATAAGTCCTTCTTAAAGGGAACAAGTATAAATAACGTAAGTAAGTAAGAATTTTACCAACAGAAAAAGTATGATGCCATGAAAGAATATATTCTTGTTACCGTGTGTTCAAAAAAAGAGGAAAGCGAAAACACCTTTTCACAAAGGCTGAGCCTATTTTGGACCCAAATGCTGAGACAAAACCTAGAAGAA
The DNA here is from genome assembly GCA_044337875.1 of Gemmataceae bacterium. GTDB lineage: Bacteria > Planctomycetota > Planctomycetia > Gemmatales > Gemmataceae > UBA969. The sequence goes on along the minus strand of JBIIMS010000010.1, from coordinate 106,296 downwards.
TTCGAAAAAGTATACGCGGAATGCAGTGAATTTGAAAATCATGCAGGAATTCTGGGCCGAAAGTACGCCATCTTGCCAGAACTTGCTAACCCCCTCAAAACCAAACTACTTAACGAAGGATTCGATGTCTTGGACATTGATACCGATGATTTTTACTCCCCTTATGAAATCACTGCTCCGGATTGGATGCAAATCGAACACTAGGATTTTTACCCTCGGGGGAACCCCTCTTGCCCCCGATGCCGCTAAATCATTATTCTTATGTTGGAGTGTAGTTCTCCAGAACAAGAGCGGAAGTCATGAACATTTTTATTAGTGCCGGCGAACCAAGCGGTGATTTGCATGGCAGCAATCTAGCCAAGGCACTGTTAGCCCACAACCCGACCATCGAATTATTTGGGTTTGGTGGCAGCAAGATGCAAGAAACGAACTGCAAGCTAATTTATCCATTGGCAGATTTTGCGGTGATGGGGTTGTACCAATCGTTGAAAGCCTACCCGCAATTCAAAAAAATCCTGCAATTAGCAATTGATCATTTTGTGCGATGTAAGCCAGATGTTTTAGTACTCATTGATTACCCAGGATTTCACTGGCATCTTGCTGCTGCCGCCAAAAAGCTAGGCATACCAGTCATCTATTTTGTACCACCGCAAATATGGGCATGGGCATCCTGGCGAGTGAAAAAAATGCGCAGGCTTACGGACCTCGTACTCTGTAATTTCCCCTTTGAAGAAACATGGTTCAAGCAGAACAATGTTCCTGCCAAGCTAATAGGTCACCCGTTTTACGATCAGATTCTAAACCAAAAACTTGATGAAGATTTTATAGCAGCAGAAAAATCAAAACCGGGTTTGGTAATAGGTCTTCTTCCCGGCTCAAGAAACCAAGAAGTTGCAATGAATTTTGAAACCCTATATAGGGCAGCAACACTCTTAAACAAGCAACATCCGGAAACAAGATTTCTGGTTGCGGCATTTTCTGAAGCCCACAAAACAACCATTCTCGAAAAAATCAAAAACACCAATCTTTCAATCGAAGTTCATACAAGAAAAACGCCTGAAATCATGACCATGGCTTATGCCTGCGCCTCGGTTTCCGGATCAGTAAGCCTGGAGCTCCTTGCAGCGCAAACCCCTTCAGTCATTATTTTTCAAACATCGCCCCTGATGTCAATTGCTGCCCGCATACTTAAGAACACGCCCTACATCACCCTGGTAAATTTGCTGGCAGGGAAAGAGCTTTTTCCTGAACGATTTGGCTATTATTGCAGTTCAAATTGGGTATGTGATCAATTAAGTGAATGGGTAAAATTTCCAGAAAAACGCAAAGCATTGGCACAAGAATTAAGCGAATTAAAGGCCTCAATCATTTCAGCAGGCGCATCAAAAAAAGGTGCAATTGAAATCATTAACTTTATTGAAAACAAAAAAGCTCAGGCAGTAAATGCTGCCTGAGCTTAAATGATTGAAAACCTAATTAAAATTGAATCCCACCATTATAAAGCAAAGAAATATTAGATAAATCGCTATTGTTCTGGCTTTGCAAAACATTATTCCAAATGTAATCCCACTCCAACCTAAGACCTGCAATCAAATTGACCTTTCCAAAAGGTATTTGCAAATCAGAATGGATCGAAAGAAATACAGCACCAACAGTGTCTTCCAAGCTTGGGAAACCAACAAATTCAGTTTTTGCCGAACCATATCTACCACCAACATCGCCACCAATTCGCCAAGAGTTATCTTTGTTAAACGCATCGCCTCGGAGGTAATATTCTTTCCCACCCGATAAGTTAACAAAAGTGGTATTCAAAGAGATAATACCAACTGTGGGATTAAGTGTGATTGCTCTATTAACACCGATACCAAATTCACCACTACGATCAAGATAAGGAAGGTTGAAAAGTTGAATATTCTGTTCTCGATCATTGCTGTTGTAACGTGTGTTTGAAATACCAAGATCAACAACCCAAGCTTGGTCTGCGTCGGCATTGAAGAAGAGCGAGCGAGCACCGCCGCCAATATTCCAACCTGTCTGCAATACATTATTAAAAGTACCACCGCCCACGGTAAATTCTGGCCCTGTCCTAAAATAGGTTTCAAGAAGAATGGGCCCGGATTTGCATTTGCCTGTGGGGCCACAACAACCAGCGTCTCGTGGGTATAAAATCCATTCCGAGAGGGTTGCCCGAGTGGGATTTATGGTCGGGCTTTGGTTATCAGAATCATTCAAGTTCCCAATGGAACTTGGAGTTGGAGTGCCATATCCCGCAGAAGGATCTTGCCCCCAACTTCGATTTCCAAGTATTCCAAGAATTCCCAAACTCAAAAACAAAATCTTCAATGCTTTCATTCCAACCTCGCGACTAGAAGCGACGAGAAACTTCAGTGCTTGGCTTAATCCAAACTCCTGAAACTTAATCACTACACTTGAACGCCTAAAGCCTTTTAAAGACAAAAAGGTATCCAATAATTCATCGGATTATATTTGGGAAGAATTTAACAAGAATGCCGCTTATGATGAAAATAAAGCTTTTGTGGCTTGTAAGCAATAAGATGGGCAACTACAAGAGGACGCATACTACCCATCTTTGCATATCTTTAGTCGAGGCACCTATTTATCGCAGTTCTTTAAAAAAGGCAAAGCCCCTCACAAGATTTCAAATAGTTGATTGCCATCGCCCAAGATTTCAAAGATAATTCGTCTACCCGAAAAAACTAAACGGAGACTTTAAAATGTTAATCTGGAAAATGCATCTCCTGCACTTAACTATTTTAACCTTAGCTTTATTGAATCTCAATCAACTCTGGGCGGGCCAATCCAACAGCCTTATGGATGTTTCGCAGGATTGCAAAAGAATAGCGGTTGCGAATACCGACAGTGGAACCGTAACCGTATTTGATGTTCAATCGAGAAAACCCATTACCGAAATCCCCGTTGGAACAAAACCTGAAGGGGTCACATGGATAGGAAAAAGCCCCCTTCTTGCAGTCACGCTTTATTCAGAAGACAAAGTTGTGATAATCGATTGCGAAAAATTATCTGTGGTAAAAACCATCACCACTGAAGACGAACCCTATGGAATAGTATCCACGCTAGATGGAAAGAAGCTTTATGTTACCCATGAATACCCAGGGAAGATTTCTGAAATCAATACTGCAGGCTTCAAAGTGACTCAAGTTTTTGATGCAGGAAAAATGATCCGAGGAATCGCATTATCCCCTGATGAAAAGAACTTATTTGTAACCGAATTTTATACTGCCTCAGTAAACAAGCTTGAAGTTGCAACGGGTAAAAGGCTGGATCGTTGGCAAGGCCGAGAGGATGATAATTTAGCCCGTCAAATCACCGCCCACCCCACCAGGCCCAAAGTTTATTATCCCCACATTCGTTCCCGTACCCATGTCATCGATGCGGATGGCTCTATTTTTCCTGAATTTACAATTTGCGACACTTCAGGTCTGCCCGACAAAACAAAACGCATGACGGTTGCAATGGACACATTTAATGGTGTCTATGTGGTTGCAACACCTTGGGAAACAGCAGTTTCCCCTGATGGGAAAACCATTTATATAATTTACTCTGGCACGAATGATATGAATATCTGCAAGGTAATGGATGATGATTATTCCGAAATGCAGCGAGTGGGAACCGCAATAAGACTTGGAGTAAACCCCCGAGCCATCCGCGTAAATCCTAATGGTAAAGAAGTTTATGTTTACAACGCGTTGCAATTCGATGTAACCATTCATGACCCAACCACCATGACCAAACTGGCAAGCATGAAATCTTGCAATCCGCCCAAAAGCCCAGAGTGGGTACGAGGCAAAATCCTTTTTGACACCTCCCTTTCCCCCATGACTTCCCGCAGATGGGTTGCCTGCTTCTCATGCCATCCCGATGGCAATTCTGATGGCAGAATTTGGGACAATCCTGAAGGGTTACGAAAAACTCCACCCATGGCTGGATTGGCCCATACCCACCCGTTGCATTGGTCTGCAGATAGGGATGAAGTTCAAGATTTCGAATACACAATCCGTGGCAAGTTGATGCGTGGGTACGGCCTAACGAGAGGGGCGCTCACCCCTAAAAACGGGTTTGAAAAAACCGAACTCAAGGAGAAACTTTCGGACAAATCTACAGACCTTGATGCGCTCGCAATTTACACCAACTCGTTTGGCTTTACTCTTTCTCCCCATATCGAGGCCCCGGGCAAACTTTCGAAACAAGCCGAGCGGGGCAAGGCTTTGTTCTTTAACAATCAAGTAGCCTGCGCTTCATGCCATTCTGGCCCCTATTATTCTGACAGCCAACTTGGAGCCAAAGGAAAAATCCATGATGTGGGAACGGGCAATGATGACCCATCTGAAAAAATGGGGCCTCAGTACGATACCCCAACTTTGCTAGGGATTTACCGCAGTGCACCCTACCTTCACCACGGCAAAGCCAAAACCCTGATGGAAGTACTCACAACCCAGAATGCACAAGACAAGCATGGCAAAACGAGCCATCTTTCTCTTTCCGAGAAAGAAGATTTAGTAGAATTTCTAAAGGCATTGCCTTATGAGATGCCACCTGATGAAACGCCCAATACTGTCAAGTTTCGATTTACACCTAAAAAGTAACATGGAGCGATTCGATTGAGTAATGATTTAAAATCCCGGTACGAAGCGGGAATAGAGCTTGCCCAAAAGGCGGCAAAAATTGCGATGGGCTACTACGAAACCGCACTTGATATTGAATGGAAAAACGATGAAAGCCCGGTTACCGTCGCAGACAGAGAGGCCGAAAAATTCCTGCGCTCATCCCTCAATAAATATTTTAAACAAGATGGCTTCCTAGGCGAAGAGTACGACGATGAACCGGGCGATTCTGGTTATCGCTGGATTATCGACCCCATCGATGGCACCCGAAATTTCGTCCGTGGGATACCAATTTGGGCCACTCTTTTGGGCCTCGAATATAAGGGCGAAATGCTGGCAGGCATTACCGTGGCCCCCGGCCTTAATCAAACCTATCGAGCTCTTAGAGGCGATGGTGCTTTCCGCAATGATATTAAAATCAATGTCTCAACCATCAACACGTTGGGCGCTTCACAACTCTTTTATTCGAGCATTTCTTGGTTTGTTAAAGCTGGTATGGAAAAAGAATTTCTTGCAATTGCTAGTGCAACAGAAAAGCAGCGGGGCTTTGGCGATTTCTATGGATTCGTTCTTGTAGCCCAAGGCGCTGGAGAAATAATGATTGAACATGGCGTTCATGCTTGGGATGTTGCTTCTATCATTCCACTCATCGAGGAAGCAGGCGGTAAATTTTCCGACTGGAAAGGCAATAAATCCATCTACGCCCCCGATGTATTGGTAACCAACGGCATACTTCACCAACAAATTCTTGACAGACTCGCCAACAAAATTCAAAGGTAAGAGAATATGAATATTTACAGCATCCCGAGATCCATGGAATGGATTGGCGGCATTGATGGGCACCTTCGTCTTTTAGACCAAACCCTTCTACCAATTGATGTTTGTTTCATTGACTGCATGGATATCACCACGGTTCACGAAGCGATTCGAAGCCTACGGGTAAGAGGCGCACCTGCAATTGGAATCACTGCAGCAATGGGAGTTTTAGTTGGGCTGAAAAATATTCCTTCCGGAACTTCCCTTAAAAAGCACTACGAAGATACAGACAATTATCTGCGCACCAGCAGGCCAACTGCGGTAAATCTTTTCTGGGCTCTCGATCGGATGAAAAGAAAATTTATCGAAATAGCAGATTTGCCCGATCAACGAAACATTCTTTCCATTTTGCTTGATGAAGCACTCTTGATTGAAAAAGAAGACCGCGAAATGTGTCAATCCATTGGCAAGATTGGAGCAAATCTGGTCCAAGATGGATTTGGCATTCTAACCCATTGCAACACCGGTGGCCTTGCAACGGCAGCGTATGGCACCGCTTTATCTGTTATTTTTACTGCTTACGAGCAAGGCAAATCCATCCATGTTTTCTGCGATGAAACAAGGCCACTCATGCAAGGCGCTCGTCTCACCTCTTGGGAATTGTTACAAGTTGGCATTCCTGCTACTCTTATTTGCGACAGCATGGCTGCACAAGTCATGAAAGAAGGCAAAATCAACATGGTGATCGTAGGGGCTGATCGTATCGCAGCCAATGGGGATTCCGCAAACAAGATTGGAACTTACGGGCTTTCTGTTCTTGCGCATGCGCACAACATACCTTTTTATGTGGCTGCCCCATCAAGCACCTTTGATCTCACTTTAAAAGATGGTTCAGGAATTCCGATTGAACAACGAAACTCCAAGGAGATCACCGAACCATTCGGCAAACAGGTTGCTCCTACGGGTGTTTCAGTTTACAATCCAGCCTTTGATGTAAGCCCTGCCCATTTGATTACGGGCATCATTACTGAAAAATCGCTTATAACTCCGGTTAACGCCAAAAACATAAAAAACTCCCTTTGAATTGATAGTGTTTAAACAAGTGCAAAAACTAACTTGGAATTGGTCTCAAACTCTATTACAATACTTCAAGTGCTGTGATTGTGATCCATTTGGACATTTACCTACCCGTAACTTCAAGGAACTATCATGAAATCGATTGCCAGAATGGGCTTTTTCTTTACCTTTCTAACTTCTGTTTTTGCTGCATCAGCAGATGTATCATTTGCACAAACTTGGGGTACGATCAAAGGCCAAGTAGTATTCGCAGGTGCTACCCCCACCCCTGAAAAACTTAAAGTCAATAAAGATGAACAGCACTGCCTTTCCAAGGGCGATATCCTTTCGGAAAAGTTTGTAGTCGATCCTAAAAGCAAGGGCGTGCGTTGGGTAATGGTTTGGTTGGTTGATAGCAAAAACCCTAAGGCTCAAATTCCAATTCATCCTTCTTTGGAAGAAGTTAAACAAAAGGATGTTGTTCTTGATCAACCTTGCTGCGTTTACGAACCCCATGTAATTGGAATGCGAGCTGGGCAAGTACTTTTAACCAAGAATAGCTCCCCCGTTAACCATAATGTCAACATCATCAGCACTGGAAACAATCCCAGCCAAAATCTTCTTATTCCCGCAGGAAAAGAAATAAAAGTTGAAGGTTGGGGCGCTGCTGCAGCACCCACAAAAATCGAATGCAATATTCATCCTTGGATGACCGCTTGGGTCAGGGTTTTCAATCACCCTTACTTTGTTGTAACCGACAAAGATGGGAACTTCGAAATGAAGAATGCTCCTGCAGGCGAATATAATCTTGTTACATGGCAGGAAGAAGTTGGCTGGGTTAAGGGTGGTAAAGTCGGTGTACCAATCAACATCAAAGCTGATGGCGTAACCGATGCGGGGAAAATCGAATTAAACCCCGCTGCTAATTAATCACCAAGTTTATCTGTAACAATTTGAACCCTTCCAAAGGAAACTTTGGGAGGGTTTATTTTTTGCCCGCAACTTTGTTTTCTTGATAAACGCCACAGGCTTTGACAAACCCTTGAAACAAAGGATGGGCACTGGTTGGCTTTGATTTAAATTCAGGATGGCTTTGTACTGCTAAAAACCAAGGGTGATCAGCGATTTCGATGGCCTCAACCAAATTGCCATCTGGGCTGGTACCGGAGAACACCATGCCATGCTTCTCGTATTGGCTTTTAAATTTATTATTGAATTCATAGCGATGCCTGTGTCTTTCGTGAACAACAGCGGCACCATAAGCATTATAAGCCTTGGATCCTTCCTTTAACTTGCAAGGGTAAGTTCCCAAACGCATGGTACCGCCCATATCTGTAATGCTGTATTGATCATCAAGCAGGCAAACCACGGGGCTTTTGCAATTCTTATCGATTTCGGTGGTGTTTGGGTCTTCAAGCTTAAGAACATTTCTACCAAACTCGATCACTGCACACTGAAGCCCTAAGCAGATACCAAAGAAGGGAATGTTCTTCTCGCGGGCAACCCGAATCGCTTCGATTTTCCCCAGAACACCCCTATAACCAAAACCACCTGGCACAAGAATTCCGTCAACGCCTTCTAGCTGACTTTCTGCACCGTGTAATTCGATATCCTCACCTTCGATTTTTCGAATAATTACCTTGGTGGTATTAGCAATACCGGCGTGGTCTAAGGATTCGTAAATTGATTTATAGGCATCATTATGGCGAATGTATTTACCAACGACAGCAATGGTGACTTCGCGCTTGGGGTTACGCAGGCGCTGAATCATTGAGGTCCAGTCAGAAATATCCAATGGCTTTGCTTTTAAAGAAAGCTTTTCAACAATTAATTCATCAAGCTTGTTTTCAACTAAACTTAATGGCACTTCGTAAATACTAAATTCTTTGTCGCGCTCTTCAATTACAGCTCTGGTTTCGACATTACAAAAGAGAGCTATTTTTTCGGGCATATCCTTGGGCATTTCGCGCTCGGTGCGGCAAATTAAAACATCAGGCTGGATACCAATCTGCCTGAGTAGACCAACACTATGCTGCGTTGGTTTAGATTTTGCCTCACCCGCTGCTTTCAAATATGGGACCAAAGTAAGATGAATGTAAAGGCAGTTGTTCCTGCCAACATCAAGGGAAAATTGCCTGATTGCTTCAAAAAATGGTAGCCCTTCGATATCGCCCACCGTCCCGCCAATTTCTGTAATCACAACATCAACATCGGGTGTAGCTAATTTCAAAACAGCGTTTTTAATTTCATCAGTTACATGAGGAATGACTTGAACCGTTCGGCCCAGATAATCGCCCCTGCGTTCTTTTTCAATAATGGAAAGGTAAATCTTACCTGTAGTAAAATTACAATCCCTGCTGAGGGGAGCATTGGTAAAGCGCTCGTAATGACCTAGATCGAGATCTGTTTCGGCACCATCATCTAAAACATAAACTTCGCCATGCTGATAAGGGCTCATGGTGCCAGGATCAACATTTATATAGGGGTCAAATTTTTGCAACCTGACTCGAAGGCCACGATGCTCGAGGAGCATACCAATGGAGGCGCAAGTAAGGCCTTTACCAAGGGAACTAACAACACCACCGGTTACAAAAATATGTTTTGCCATTCTGGCTTCTTTCGCGATCTAAATCCATAAAGAACAAGAACATCAGCACAAAGCAAAAAATGTTCCATGCGTGGATTTATACGACCCAATCGCTGTAAAATCCAGAATAATGTTGGATAAAGTTTTAAGCAGCGTTTAAGCGTTGAAAACGCCTGTAATCTGAGATAAATTTTTCGTAATCTTCGCGGGTGTCTACGCCCATGGTTCTCTCTTCAACAATTCCAAGATTTATCGAGAAACCTGCACCTAAAACCCTTAATTGTTCAAGTTTTTCAAGTTTTTCGAACGGATGCATGGGAATTTTAGCCATTTGCATTAAAAATGACCTGCGATAGGCATACATACCAATGTGAAGCAAAAAAGGGGAAGGCCGTTGAGCAAAATCGGGCTTTCCATCTCGGACATAAGGAATAGGGCTGCGACTGAAATAAAGCGCCCTTCCCTTCTGATCTTGTACCACTTTCACGCAGTTTGGATTCATCCAGTCTTTTTCATCATTGATGGGTGTTGCGAGTGTAGCCATTGGTACATCGGGGCTTTCAATCAATTGCTTGAAAAGTAAATCGATGGAATTCGGATCAATTAATGGCTCATCGCCTTGAAGATTTAAAAAGATGTCACAATCAAGATTTTGAGCAACTTCAGCAACCCGATCGGTACCACTTTGATGAGATTTTAAAGTCATAGCACAATTGGCGCCAAAATTTCGCGCTGCAGCTTGAATCCGAAGGTCATCGGTTGCGATTATGACTTCTGAAGCAATCTTTGACTTTTTAGCCTGTTCGTAAACATGCTGAACCAAGTATTTACCTGTCTGCTTTAGCAAAGGTTTTCCAGGTAATCGGGAAGAAGCATATCTAGCGGGAATGACGATGGCACACTTCATTGTTTAAACGCTCCAGAAGTTCATAAAACTTATTTAGATGAACATTGAAACGGTTTCTGCGAAAATATGCAAGATTAGCCTGCTTTGTTCGTCCTTGTCCAGCAGCCTTCAGGAGTTCAACCATGAGCGATTCCCTGGATTATTTGATTATTAGCCCTCACCCCGATGATGCAGAGTTGGGAGTTGGAGGCACTATAGGCGTTTTGAAGGCTGAAGGGGCTTCTGTTGGCATTCTAGACCTAACCAATGGCGAACCTACCCCCCATGGTACCCCTTCAATTCGCGGGAAAGAAACCGAAGAAGCAACCAAGGTGCTTAAGCTGGATTATCGCAAAAATTTAGGTTTAAAGAACCGGGAATTGGTTTCTAATCTTGAATCAAGAACCTTACTTGCAGAGGAAATTCGGCGAGTTAAACCAAAAAATTTGTTCGTTCCATACTGGGAAGATGTCCATCCTGATCATGTCGAAGCTTACGAATTGGCCCTTGGAGCACGATTTTGGAGCAAACTAAGTAAAACTCATCTTGCAGGCGAACCCCACTTCCCCTCCAGAGTCTTTTATTATTTCAGCATTCACCTTAGGATTCACCCAAAGCCCTCTTTTATTTTAGATATTTCAAACCATATTGAAACCAAAATGACAGCGTTGGCGTGTTATGAATCCCAGTTAATTACAGGCAGAACCAACACTTTCCCTACACTTTTAGACGATGTTAAAGATCGAAATCGCTACTGGGGATGGGCGATAGGAAAAGCCTATGGCGAACCATTTCTCACAAGGGAAGAAGTCGGATTAAAAAGCTTAGGCAATCTGGCTTAACTCTTCCTTCAAGGTAAACCAGCAAACCTTTTCCGCACTGCTTGCCCTTCTAACAAGAAGCCTACCCCCGCCACTTCTTTTCTCCTTTTTGGCTAGGGCTATTAAGCCGATAAGCCAACTACCGAGGAAATTTTTTCCTCAAGGGGAGTTGTAATAATGCAAAACAAGGATTTCCATGTCCTCGCGTTGGTTAAAGGTGAGCACCAATTTGTCTATATTTTTGACGAAATGGGCTGGGATGATCTCGTGGAAACACTTTGCCAGCAAGCTGAAGACCCAGATATAGAATTTAGCTGGTTTGATGCAGCTTTACTTTCTCATCGCGCAAAAACTCAAATTGAATCTGCGAATGAGGCCAATAGTGATGCCGATCAATCTATGCCAACGGATAACGAAAACGAAACAGAATTTAAAGCGCCTATAGCTTCGCGCTTGCCCAGTTAATTTTAATTTTCACACAGAGATGATAGTTATGAACCAGGCGCTAGCAGGATACCTGCGGCATCTTTCTCTGGAAAAAAATTCTTCCGAGCTGACGGTCAAGTCTTATCGTGAAGATTTGACGCAATCGATAAATTTTCTGCGTGGCCATACGGCCCTTCCAAACCTTTCACCCAAGCAAGTTACCACGAGGCATGTGCGTGCGTTTATCGCATGGCTTACAGAGCAAAACTATTCGCGGGCAACAATCGCACGAAGAATCGCATCGTTAAGATCGCTTTATCGCTACCTGCAAAGGCAACAAAAGGTTGATCGCGATCCTACGGATGGATTGAAAGGCCCAAAACTTGACCAGAATCTTCCGCATTTTCTTTCTCAAGAAGATATAGACAATCTCTTGAATGCGCCTCAAGGCGAAACCTTGATGTGCCTAAGAGACCGAGCAATTTTAGAAACCTTATACTCTGCTGGCCTTCGAGTTAGCGAGCTGGTTGCACTAAACCAAGAATATCTTGATTTCAATGATGGAACAGCGGTGGTTCGAGGCAAAGGAAAAAAAGAGCGAATAGCTCTTTTGGGACCACAAGCGTTAAAAGCTGTTGAAGCGTACCTCCAAGAAAGAAAGCTTCAGAAAAGTATTAAGGTCAAAGAAAACCCAGCTATATTTCTAAACAAAAATGGCACCAGGCTCACCACACGAAGCGTCGGAAGACTACTCGAAAAATACATCAAACTTGCGGGAATGGATTCTCGAACCACGCCACACACCCTAAGACATACTTTTGCGACCCATCTATTGGATGCAGGCGCAGATATCCGGGGCGTGCAAGAACTACTTGGACACAGCAGTCTGGGCACTACCCAGATTTACACCCATGTTACAACCACAAGATTAAAAGAAAGCTACCAAAAAGCCCATCCGCGGGCCTAATGGTTTCGAATGGAGTCGATCAATGATCACAAATTGTTTTCATAAAAACAAAGCTCTTGCAAGAATGCTGCTTCTCGCTTTGATTTTTATCTCGGGAACTCCAGTGTTTGCAGGAGGCATAGAATGGCGCACAGATTACATGCAAGCTAGACAAGAAGCTGCGCAAAAGAACTTGCCCATTCTCATCGATTTTCACACTGACAATTGCTTTTGGTGTAAGCAAATGGATCATCGGACTTTCAGAGATCCGACTTTGATTCAAGCGATGGTGGAAAATTGGATTCCCCTAAGAATTAATGCAAAAAAAGAACCAGCCCTTACAGATGCATTAAAAATCAGATCCTTTCCAACCTTGGTATTCGCTGGGCCAGATGGAAATATTCTAGGCTTTTTAGAAGGATTCATGGAAGCTCCCGCACTTGTTTCTCAACTCGAACAACACAGGGGAGACTCTATTACCCCTGATTGGATGAACCTCGAGTATAAGGAAGCCACTGTTGCAATTGCAGCCGATGATTACCCAAAAGCAGTTTCACTCCTCAAAAAAATCATAGAAGATGGAAAGCAAAGGCCGATTCAAAAAAGATCTATGGTCCTCCTTCAAGACTTTGAAAAACAAGCTACAGAAAGAATAGCCAAAGCAAAAAAGAATCTCGAACAAGGAAACACTTCGGAATCGATCCAGTTATTCAGAGAAGTTTCCAGACAATATGAGGGAACAAACGGGGCCAAAGAAAGCACCCAAATCCTCGCAAACCTTGCAAATCGTCAACCCAATTCAGAACCATTTTTAATTTCCAACAACTTGGCAAAAGAAGTGCTTTCTCTAATCAGGCAGGACTACAAAAGTTCAAATTTTCTTTCATGCCTAGATCGTTATGAGTACATGACTGCAACATTTGCAGAGGCCATGGAAACCCAAGAAGCAGGCATCATCATCGCGGAAATAAAAAGCAATCCTGAGTGGATGAAAACTGCATGCGATCAAATGGGAGACAAACTAGCAAACCTTTATTTATCGCTTGCTGATTCGTGGACAAAAAAAGGGCAGCCCCAACAGGCTATCTATTATTTTGAAAAAACCTTACAAACATTCCCAGGAACTAAGCACGCAGAAGCTGCGCAAGTAAGATTAGCCCAACTAATGGGGCCCTCAATAAGGGCAGTCGAATTGAAAAACAACAAATAGGAATCAGCTTTCGAGCAAACCCGTAGTCTTACTAAGGGCAGCAGAATGAAGATGCCCATTAGTTGAAAGCATCCCTTTAGTTTGCTTGAAACCAGGTGCTCCATACAAGACAGGGTTACCAGAAAAGTCGGTCAATTTACCACCTGCTTCTTCCACAAGAATATGGCCTGCACAAATATCCCAGTCATGAAAAGCAGGGTAATTATTGGCATATAAATCGCCCTCGCCTCGCGCAACGATTGCCATCTTTAATCCAGCAGAATAGGTTTCAAGCACAGTCCCCGGAGAAAAGGCCGCCGCCGCCTTACTAGTTTTCCCGGGCTTCGCATGGCTTTGAACCAATATTGCCTTGCTTAAATCAGCACAAGTTCTAACTTTGCATGCAACAGTTTCCTTACCTGGTTGCATCAAGAAACACCCCTGCCCTTTGGCCGCATAAGTGGTTTTTCCGGTTGCAGGTTCATGCACAACACCAACCACAACTTTGCCCTGATCCATCATGGCAACCATTACTGAAAACTGATCATTCTTCATAGCAAACCCACGGGTACCATCAATCGGGTCGACCACCCAAGTTCTGGTTGCCCCCGAAGGTGATTCAGAAAGCGTGACAGTTTTTTCTTCAGCACAAAGAGAATCTAAAGGGAACTCTTGTCGCAAAACTTTAAGAATAATTTCCTGGGATTGCTTATCTGTTTCCGTGGTGAGATCTGCAGGGGCATTTTCGTAAGGCTTTAAAGTTTTATACACCTCAGAAATCAAATCTCCAGCCTTATGAGCAGCCTTTAATGCAACTGCTAATTCTTTACTATACATAAGTCTCTTTTCTTATTGCTGTTACTTTGCAACCATGATGGCTTGCACGGGATTATTAAAAAATTGGCTCTTAAGATTGGCACTTTCAATATCGATCTTACCGTCTTGCAGCCAGATCTGATATTTAAGTTTCAAAGGTTTTTCTTTAGTGATCTCAGTTACAAAATAAGAACCAAACCTCCCGTAAGGGCGCTCACTAAATCGAGCTTCCTTGGGGTTTGCAGGGTTATCGAGATACAAAGCAGTGTATCGTTTATCCTTAAGAACAAAGCTCATAGCATTCCAAGGCAAATTGATATGAGTTTTTAAATCGGGCCAATTCCTGCTCGCACCAGGCTTATCTTCGCCATCCGGCCTGAGATAGATTGTTTCCTTGAAAGTTTTTTCTGCGACATCATTTGACGCCCGAAAATGAAACCCAGCATGCTGCGGATCGCCATCGAGCAATACAGTGCCACCAGTAGTTCTTACAACGGATTGGAATTCAACAAGTTGCCCGCCCGGAACTTTGTAAACAATAAGTTGTCTTTCTTCGACAGCAAAGGTCTCCTTGTTTTTACCATTCCAAGCAATCTGGTCTTTTTCAGAGGCAAGAACAGGACCAGATTCACGCAACAGAACTTTTTGAAATGCTTGATGAGTATCATCCTTACAATGCCAGATATCAACTTTTACATTATTGCCATAGGTAACTTTGCTGAACCCGAGAAAAATGCCTCGATGGTGCGTGAACTGCCCACCCGCACCTTTGGTAACCAAAGCACCTGCATTATCAAAAAGATGATGGAATGGCTTATAAGAAGCTTCCCTTTCCTTGCCATCTTTTAAAACAGGATGCACAAACTGAAGCACAGGTTTACCTTCAAGGGTAACTTGGCTTAGCTCAGAGTTTTTATCTTCGAAAGAAAAACTAGGAGAAGAAATCTTGGCGTCAGAAGCCGACCAAGCACCAGCCAAAGTAGCACCATTATCTGGAATTCTCAACGCTGGCATAACTACAACAAGGTACTGTTGATTTTCCTTTGCAGTCAAATCAGCAGAAAATTTTTCGACCACTTGCCCAAGAAGGTTGGTAGCTCCAGCTCCCGACAAAAGGCAAGTTTTGCTTTTAACATTAATACCCGCAGGAATTGCAATTTGCACAGGAGTGCCTGCAGGAATTTTAGCTGGGCCTTTTAATTCGACCTGAAAATCCTGAGCGGCCAAACCCGACAACAGAACAACCATGGCATTCAATAAAGCATTCATCTGTTATTCGCCTTTTAGTAAGAAGCGTTAGTTAAGCTAGAAACCCCTGCGTAATTAAAACTAAGAGAGCCCATAAAAACGAACAGCATTATCATGAAACAACTTCTTTTGCTCTTCTTCTGATCGGGATTTAACCACCTGCTTCAAGGAATCAACCCACTCCTTATAAGTGGCGGCAAGGGTACAAACAGGCCAATCACCGCCAAACATTACTCTATCTGGGCCAAAGCTATCCATGGTGTGATTGATAAGTGGTGCCAAGTCATCCACTTTCCAAGCACCTTTAGTTGATGAAGCAATGAACCCGGAAATTTTAACAACAACATTTTTTCGCTTTGCGACCTCGACCACGCCCTTCTTCCAAACCGAATTATCCTTGCTCTTCAAATCCGGATTTCCACAATGATCAAGAATAAAGCGAGTATCAGGGCAGGAATCAATCAACTTTGCAACATGATCAAGATCGGTACCACGAACACACAAATCGTAGCTAAGATTTCTTTCACCCAGCATCCGGATGCCACGCACAAAATCAGGTTGATTACAAAACCCAGGAGGAGTCGCAGGTACATGCAAAACCTGCCTGATACCTTTGATAAATTTATTTCCTTTGAAGTTATCGAGGTATTTGCCGAATTCGGGCGATGCGGGTCTGCCAGAAACCACTGCTGCAACCATGGTTGTTTTCCCACTATTGCAAATATCAGTGACAAACTTGGCTTCAGCAAGTTGCTGCTCGGGTGAAACATCTACTTCCATATAAACAGATTTAACAACGTTCAGCCCTTCAGTTGCCTCAGCGTAATCTTTAAGGACAAAGTTACGGGCAAGGGGCGCTCCTTCTTCAACCCAAGGAAGCTTGAACTGTTTTAAATCCCACAGATGCTGATGAGTATCCACAATAGGTAGCATTGCTTTTTTCTCCGCAAAGACTTGAGATGTAATTCCCAAGGCAAGAGTTGATCTGAGTATTGAATTTTTAACAAACGTTCTGCGATCCTGCTGATTCATTACAAATCCCCCTTTTAGTGATTACCTTTTATCCATAAGGGAACCCAACACTGCAAGGACTTTCTTGGAAGTTTAATGCCTGAAGTGCCTGAATCCACTAAAGATCATTGAAATACCGTTTTCATCGCAAGAGGCAATTGCATCTGCATCACGCATAGAACCACCCGGTTGAACGATAGCAATAATACCAGCTTTTGCGGCCTCATCGACGCCATCCCTGAATGGAAAAAACGCATCCGAAGCAAGTACCGCACCGCGTGCATTTTCCCCAGCTTTTTTCAAGGCATTCTGCACAGCATCAACCCTGCTCATCTGCCCTGCCCCAGTGCCAAGTAGTTTTCCATCCTTAACAATAACAATGGCATTGCTTTTCACATGCTTACAAACGACCCAAGCAAACTTAAGATCATCAAGTTCTAAAGGTGTAAGTTTTTTCTTGGTAACCGTTCTTGCACTCGAAAGATTTTCGTTGGAGGAATCTTTATCTTGCACAAGAAGGCCGCCATCCACTTTCCGAATTTCCATAGTCGGTTTTCTTGCAATCATGGGGCCAGTAGAAAGCAAGCGCACACTTTTCTTCCAAGTAGGCTTAGTAGTAAGAATTTCAAAAGCTTCCGGAGAGAAACCTGGTGCAACCACACACTCTAGAAACCTACCTGGCTCCGCCATCGCCAGCGCAGTTGCTTCATCAACTTCACGATTGAACCCAACAATGCCACCGTAGGCGCTAAGAGGATCGCCATCGTAAGCGCCCCTGAAAGTATCCACAAGGTTCTTTGAAACAGCAGCACCACAGGGGTTATTGTGCTTGAGAATAACCGTGGCAGGTCTGCCAAATTCGCGCAATAAGCTAAGGGCGCTATCGATATCAAGCAAGTTGTTGTAAGAAAGTTCCTTGCCATGCAAGATAGTCGCATTGGCGAGAGAATCTGCGGGTGGATTCAGTTCAGTGTAAAACGCAGCGGTCTGATGGGGGTTCTCGCCATAGCGCAAAACCTGTTTGCATTTGAAAGAAAAAGAGATCTCATCAGAAAAACCTTGGCTCAATTGCGACTTGAAATACTGACTGATTGCAAGATCATATTGGGCAGTATGAGTAAAAGCATCACAAGCGAGCTTTTTCCTGGTCGCAAAACTAATCTTCCCACCGTTGCTTTTAAGCTCTGCGATGATAGCAGGATATTGCTCAGGGCTTGTTATCACGGCAACATCATGGTGATTTTTCGCAGCCGACCGAACCATCGAAGGGCCGCCAATATCGATGTTCTCGACCACTTCCTCGTAGGTACTCTCGGGATTTGACGCGACTTTTGCAAACGGATAAAGATTACAAATAACCATGTCAATAGGATGAATGTCATGCTCTTTAATTGTTTTCACATGCTCAGCATTATCACGGATCGCAAGAATGCCCCCGTGGATTTTGGGATGCAAGGTTTTAACCCTGCCGTCTAGCATTTCGGGAAATCCAGTGACTTCAGAAATATCAACAGCAGGAATACCTGCGTCAAGAAGCGCCTTTTTTGTTCCACCAGTCGAAATCAGCATCGCCTTGTTATTCACAAGTTCCTTTGCCAATTCGATCAGGCCAGTTTTATCACTTACACTTAACAACACACGATGAATAGGAACCAAGCGACCATCCACGGCAAATCCCCCGAAAAATAAAGTTAATTCCAATAATCCAAATTCTATCAATGCTGAAAGAAGTTTCAGTAATATTCCTAAAGGATCATATTAATTAGGTTGGCCCCAGTACCACGGTATACCGGTTGGATTGAATCCGAATACCACCTGCAAGATGCACTTCAAAGCCATCAGCAGCCATATTATGAGCAATTTTTTTCCATTGTTTATGATGAATGGCATCAATGGGCCATAATTCCCGGGCAAAGAGACTTCTAAGAAAAAGAGATAATTTCCAAGTAGGAAACTTAGATAACGCAATTCTATCAAGCACTACCTGATCAAGAACCCGGGGCTTTTCAAGTTTCAGCCCGATTTTTCGTGCCAAGCGTTTTTCCAAAAAAGAGTACGCATGAATATGCCCAGCAAGACCAGAAAGAATGCCCTCAATCGCAGGCTGATATTCATTTTTCAACAGAGGCAGTAAATCGAGGCGGATTTTATTTCTTAGGAATCGCGTTTGCTGATTACTCGGGTCTTCGCGCCAAACAATGTTATTATCTCGCAAGTATGCACAAATCTGTTCTTTGGAACAAAAAAGCAATGGCCTACCTAATCCCACTCCCTGAATTAAAGAGCGTTTAGGTTTAATGCCCGCCAAGCCTTGAACTCCGGAACCACGCAAAATGCGCATCAGAACTGTTTCAGCCTGATCATTCGAGGTATGCGCAGTAAACACCCAGTTAGCCTTACATTCAAGCGCGAGATCTGAGAACCAATTATATCGGGCGAGCCTAGCGTTTTTTTCCCAACTAGCACCAACATTCAACTCATCAGGGTTCAGCTTAAGTGTTTTAAATTCAACCTGTGTATCGGTTGCTTCCTGAATTTTCTCGATAAACAAGCGAACAAATGCCTCATCTGCATCGTTGTCAGCACCCCTTGATGCATGATTAACATGCGCAACAATCAACTTCGAAACCGTTTCTTTTTTTATCTGGCAAGCAAGGGCGTAGGCCAGACCAATGCTATCAGCTCCACCGGATACCCCCACAATGATCCCTGGCTTCACATTCTTACAACTCGTAAGAAAATTCTTTACCTCAAGAAGAACAGGGGAATTTGCACTGCGGGGCTTCATGCTTTTAATCAAGCCCCTTGAGTGTTTTTAATGTCGATGTAATATCTCCAGATCGCATGAAAGTTTCACCAACAAGAATTGCTTTCGCCCCAGCACTCTTCAACTTTTCAACATCCTTGTTAGTCTGAATCCCACTCTCACTAACCACTAAAAAACTCTTGGGGATCTTAGGCAGCAAATCAAGCGTATGATCCAAACTTGTTACAAAAGTACGCAAATCCCGATTATTAATTCCAACCAACCGGGTGCCACTATCAAGAACACGCGTTAAATGGCATGCATCATAAAGTTCAACCAGTGGCTCAAGGCCAAGCTTGATTGCTTCCCCCACTAGATGTTTTAAATCATCGCCTAGAAGAACCTCTGCGATAAACAAAATAGCACTTGCGCCATGAATCTTCGCCTCCAGAAGTTGATAATAATCGATTACAAATTCTTTCCGCAAAAGAGGCGTTTTAACAGTTTCAGAAACGATTTGAAGATCTTTCAAGCTGCCTTGAAAAAAATGCTCATCTGTTAACACACTGATACAATCGACCCCACTTGATTCATATTCTTTGGCAATACTTGCAGGGCAGAAACTTTCTCGCATAACACCTGCCGAGGGTGAAGCTTTTTTTATCTCAGCAATTACCCCAATCCCCTTGGCATTGGCAAGCGCATCATAAAAAGAACAGGGTTGAGGCACATTGCCCAAACGCTTTAAAAGCTCGGCTTCCGGAATGTTTTTCCTCCCCAGAAAAACTTCTTCCTTCTTCCTTGCTACTATTTTGTCTAGAATTGTTTCCATGGTACTTTCCAAATTGGCTTTCAATTAACCTGATAGTTTCGCAATCACTTACATAACCTAATGAACGATTCCTTAGATCATCTTACGAATTCAACCCACACAGGAAAAACAGGTTTTGAAAACCTTTCTCCTGCCAAGGTTACACTTTGCCTGTTATTGCTTTTACTTGCAGCTTCTTTTGTCCCTTTTGTAATTCAGAAAAGCAATCTGCTTGAAAACCAATATGGGCTAGAAATGGTTGCCAAGTCAAAAGATTACACCAATCCGGAAGAATTCAAAATACTGCGAACCAGAATGAGTTTATGGACATCCGGCCTGACATTGCCTCTTCTTGCAGTACTGTTTCCCTTTTTGATCATCAACTACACCGGATTGAACAAAAACCAACTAGGCTGGAATAACACTAACCTTCTATTCACAATCCGACAAGCAATTCTGGGTGTCATCACTTTGATCCCAGCAGTTTATATTCTTCAATTACTTATGATTAAGATACAACTTCTTCTTCCAGGCCAGCATGTTGCAGATCACCCACTAGCTCAATTGGGAGGAGAAAAGTTGATGGGTTTGGAATGGGTGATGATTTTCTGTTCTGCAGTAATTGGCGCACCACTCCTTGAAGAGCAAATCTTCAGAGGATTAATCCAACCGTGGATCTTTGCAAAAAAGAACGGGGTACTCATTACGATTTCCTGTGCAATTTTTCTAGGAGTCATTCAATTTAGCGATGATTGGTTTAAGGCTTTTTCACTCGCTTTTGGCGATAGGTCATTAGAAAACGATTCTCTATTGCTAATACATATAACCAAGGCTTTAGCACCCTTACTTTTCAGCCTTTTAGTTTCGATTGCAATTATTATTATCAACAAGAAAAACAGACTCAATGCTGCAATTGGTGCAACCGCGCTGCTTTTTGGCATGATTCACGCTTTCGCTTGGCCATCACCTGTGGGTTTAACTTTACTTGGCATAGGCTTGGGCATGGCATACGCAAAAACTGGAAATATCGTTACACCAATATTTATTCACATGGGTTTTAATTGTCTGGCGTTTGGAATGCTGTTGCTTCAAACCACTAAGGCATAAATGGTAGTGAACAAGAAACAGCCGTTTGCTTAGTTCCATCACACTCAACTTCAAAACTGGTGCCTAATTCATGATTACCTCTGCGCAAATAGCCCAGAGCTATAATTTGTTTCAATCTTGGTGAATAAACAGAAGAGGTTACCCGGCCAACTTCGTTGCCATCGCGAAAAACCAATGAGCCATGTTTGACGATATTTTTTTCTAGCAACAAGCCAAACAATATTCGGTTCACTTGACCACGATCACGAGCCATAACAATGGGCTCCTGCCCGAGATAACAACCTTTTGTAGAACAAATAGCCTGCACGGCACGATTTAACTCGGGAATAAAGGTGGTGTCTTCTATCTCTTTTCCTGCTTCAGGGTACCCTGCTTCCACACGCAAAATGTCCAAGGCTGCTGTTCCCCCAGGTATTGCATGGTGAGAAATCAATGCTTTCCAAACCTGAACGGACCTGCTTTTCAAACAAACAATTTCATATGCAGGAACATTAAAATCAGGTTCAAAGCGAATCTGGCAAGATCCTGCGGTGTCCAAAGATCTAACCAAAAACTGATGTATCCCCAATTCGGGAACTTCTTCTTGAATCAATTTTGAAATCAACTCTTTTGATTTTGGCCCCATCACAAGAAACTGCGCGTAATCTGAGGTTCGATCTGCAAACGCAACTTGTTCACTAATCAGGTAATGGTCTAGGTGTTGCTCAATTTTACGATTCTGATCCGGTGCGCCATCCACCCAATAAGCATGCCTGCCATCGGCAAGTTGTATGTGATAAACCCGAATATGAGCAACGGCCTTAGCCTTGGCAGTGGTAAGAAAAGCCTCACATCCGCCTCCTAAAGGCAAATCAGCAACCTGATTGGTACAAATATTATTCAAGAAAGCCGGAACATCAGGGCCAGTCATTTCGATTTTAGAACGATTCGAAATATCAAATGCAACAACATCACTTCGAGCAGCAGCATACTCTTTTTGAATATCACCAAAAGACAAAGGCGGATAATTTTCTGCGCCATAAATTGCGCCCTGTGACAACATTAAATCCACAAGGCCCTTGTTTTGTTCCATTTTTACAACTCTCTCTTTAAAAAATCCATCTATCGCTTCTTCAAATTAATATAAGACTTATGGGCATCGCGAATGATAGCGACTCCATCTGCATTTGAACCTAGATCGCAAAGTTCTTGGGCGGAACGAAGAGGCGATGCTAGCAATCTGCCAATATCATCCTTCCCATCAAAAGTTGAAACATAAACTTTACACTGCAAAGCAGAATCAACCCAATGCTTTATTAAATGAGGAGGTACCAACGAGAAAGCAGCCTCGCTTTTTCCTATCGATTTCATTTCGAGTTGTTTTTTAATATCGCTAAGATTGAATTCTGCCTGAGCGAGCAAGACTACCACACCATTTTTCTTTACAACACGCCTTGCACAAACAAGCGCCCTGCACAATTGAACAAATCCGATTTTCTCGTCGGGGCCACCCACTAATGCAATTACCAAACCAAATGTGTTTAAAGTATCTTGCTTCCAAATCTCATCCAATTTCTTCTCTGCAAATCTATTTGCTTCATCAGCCCCTGCAAAAATTTCTTCAACACCTCCATTTGAACCTTCTAATACCTGCACAAAATAAGGTGCACCCAACAACCAAGTAACCTTGAGGGCTTGCTTTTTCCCTAAATCAGAATTTATATCTTCGCCCAGCACTTCTTTCGAGCAAGCGGAAATCACCTCAGAGTTTGCAAGCGCAGGAAACAAATCGCCTTCAGCTCCGGAAATCCCAAAATACGGATCGTATTGTCTTTTGCCCAAAACAACAATCTGATCGGCTTCAATTAAAGTTCGGTTCAAATACAGTTTCCCGATCTCATCGGAAGAAGTCAAAAACGCATGACCTTTTTTGTTATCCGGATTATGCACTTCGATTTTAATTTCATCGAGGGCATCAGGCAGATTATCAACCCAAGACTCCGAATCCGTACAGGCAAGGCAAACTAGTGTTACATTTTCCATAGCAACCCCAGCCCCTGCAATATGCTCTAGTACTGCAACCAGGATTTCAAGAAAACCGTTAAATTGATCAACCAATACAATTGCCAAGCGATCGTCTGGGGTAACGGCCCGCTTCAATTCAGGGTATCCAACTGGCTGAGATAATGCTTTACGAATTAATTCGGGGATATTAGGTTGGGGTATTTTCAAAGTAGGCGAGAATTCGTGGACAATTTGCTCCTTGCGCATCTTGAATTCCCATACTTTAGAACCGAATGCCAAACTAAATTCCTTCATCATTCTTTCCTGCAAGTCGCCAATAGAGCAGCAATGAACACACCAATATATAATAGAACAAATCAACAAAAAGGCGTATGCTAGTTGATAATGGTTAGTTTTGTTATCAAAACAGGCTTTTCTAGGTAGAATATTTTTGTTGGTTGCTAAATTAAAAGCTCAACTTAAAATCGTCTTTAATGGTATTGCTGAGTGAAGGAACTAATAATGTCTGATGAAATTGCTGCATTAAAAGAAGAAAACGAACAATTAAAAAAGTTATGTTTAGAGTTGGATCAAGCACTCACCAATTCAAACCTCTCGGGAAACATGAACCACTCTTTTACAACACCCATACCCGAAAGCGAATTAGAACAACTTTTAGAAGAAAAATCTGAAACCATCAGGAAACTGCATACAGAAAATCTCGAATACCAGAAGGTAATCAACGAACTAGAAGACAGGTTGTATGGGCCAGGGGGAACAGACCTGACAAATGAAAAACCACAACAAAAAACAGGCGGCAATGAGATTTCCGCAAGTATAAGCGAATTAGAAAGTAAGAAAGAGGCCTTGGCCAAAGAAATCGTACTGATGGAAAAACAATTGTGCGATGAAGAAATACGCGCCAGTAGGGAAAGAGCAGAGATGGCGAGGCAAAAATATGATCTGGAAAGATTAAAGGCTGATCTAGAAATCGAAATCGAAAAGCACGCTAAGGATACATCCCTAAAAACCAAAATCGATTCCATAAAATCTAGGCTGCACAATGCAGGCACTGAACCGCTCAGAGGCCTAAAACCCGAATCTGATGCAACACCTACCATCACGCCGCCAGCTAATCCAAAAAGCATATTCGGCAAACTATTTGGCGGGAAGTAACCACAACTATCAGTCAAGCTTGACTGGGATTTTTATTTTCTTACCATCCCGATCAACCCCAACTTGGATTGTTGTTCCTTTTTTCTCACCTGCCATGATTTGCATATAAGTTTCAATATTGCCCACTTTTTTACCACTGATTTCCATAATCCGATCACCTTTTTTAATACCAGCCTTGGCAGCGGGATCACCATCGGAAACCCCTTCAACAAGGACCCCATCTTTTTCGTCAGAGTAACCTGGGCGAATCCCCATCCTAGGCATATCACCCGCAGGCCTTGGTGAAGTTCCACCTTTAACCTCAATAAAAGCAGGCTTTTTCTCTAAAAGTGTTAAATCCACTGCTATTTTTTCAACAAACCCAACAACCTTCAACAAACCATCGAGGTTGATTCTTTCAGCAGTATCCAAAGGAGTATGATACTCAGGATGAACACCCGTCCAGAAAAAGAGAACAGGAATTTTCTTGTCGCAAAAAGATGCATGATCACTTGGCCCGAACCCACTTTTTTTCTTAACAAAGGCAAACTGACCATCTGCGTTTTTCTTATCTAGAAGAGGTTCAAAAATTTCTGCAGTTCCGGTCCCCTCAAGAAGGACTTTGTCTTTCTTGGTATCGGCGTCCTGCGAAAGCCTGCCAATCATGTCAAGGTTCACCATTGCAGCGATTTCGTTAATAGGAATCAAAGGATTGTTGACAAAATGGGCAGAGCCAAAAAGCCCCAATTCTTCACCACTAAAAGCCATGAAGAGAATCTTTCTTCCCTGCCTGTTTTTAATCGAAGAAAACCTACGAACCAACTCAATCATACCTGTGGTGCCAGAACCGTTATCATCCGCACCATGATGAATCGCAAGCTTCTTTTGAGCAGATAAACTGCCCGCACCACCGTAGCCCAGATGATCATAATGGGCACCTATCACAATAGTTTCATTAGCTAAAGGGCCATTGCCTTCCAAAACCCCAGCAATATTTTTCAAGGGAACAACATCTTTACCACGGGTAAGCTTAACTTCCAAATCTGCTGTAATTGAGTCAAGACTTGCACTCTGAGAAACCATTTCGTCTTCGATCAATTTTTGAGTTTGGTCAAGCGATTTACCAGTAATAGAAGTGAGCAATTCATCAGCACGAGATCTGGAAAAATGAAGCGCGGGAATTTTCCCCGGGGCCCTTGCAAGAGCTGTGTAATTAAATGGAAGAAGGGAATCAGAAGTATCCTTTGCGGTATCGCGATCATTAACAAAAAGAATGGCCAAGGCGCCATGCTTTTCCGCATTTAAAATCTTTTCTGTAAGGGAAGCCAACTGTCGTTTTTTTCCGTTTGAGTCAAAAACCTTCGCCTCTTCCTTAAACTTAGGGGCATCCCGAAGAACCATAACTATTTTGCCCTTAGCATCAATTTTCGCATAGTCATCATATTTCTTCCCGTCATCCACAGTCATTCCAAAACCTGCAAAAACAAGCGTAGCATTGGCTTTACCAGATTGTGAAAGGCCCATGGCTTCAAAATCTTTGCCCACTTCTAGCGTAACTGTTTTATCTTGTTTCTCGGATCCTTCGTTTCGATGTGAAAACTTAAAGCGCCGATTTTTGATCTGCGTATCAGACTGTACATTTTTAGATTTGATTACCAGCGTTGGTTTTTCATCAAGTTTGGCACCCGAAATACTGAATGGTTGAAAGTAAGAACCATCCTTACCCAAAGGTTTAAGGCCAGCCGCCTTGAATTGCTGACTGATGTAATCTGCAGCAAGATCTAAGCCCTTGGTTAAAGGCCCCCTACCCTCACAGTTATCAGAGGCAAGAAAGAAAATATCTTTTTTGACCCGCTCAAAAGAAGCACTTTTCTCATTGTTTTTATCCGCCCCATTAACAGGCAGCAACATCACGAAAAGCATTACAGATAGCAACCATACACTGAAAACAGTTTTAATATTCATGTTTAATAAATCCTTAAAAATACAATACAAACTAATGACAATATTATTTTAGCTACTTGGTAGGCGCAAACACTAACCGATAATAATTCTTGGCTGTTTTTCAGGATTCGGTTGTGCCTTGGACACAAGTTCTTTCACCATCCACGGAACATTTCCCTCGCCAAACAGAAGAAAACTTAAATTCGCAGAAAGGGTACTTTCATCAGACCAGCCAAAATGAATTTCAGGAGGGCTGCCAAATTTACTTAGTTCAAGGGCAATAGCAGCAATCACATGGGAAATCGAAGAACAGCGTGAGACTTTCAAGATAAAACGGTCATCATATTGCTCAACTTCGAGCAGAGGTTGTTGGTAAAACTCGCTGGTATCTCCGCGGGAAACTTCAAGGAATAAAATTGGAACTTCGGGCCCGATGCGATGTTCTTTACGAATAATCGCCTCTTTGATCAGCAATTCTCTGCGACCAGGCCGGTGTGGTACAAGCACTGGAAATTCAAGATGTTCTAGAGTCTCCCAAAGAAATCTTGAATGATCATCAACAAATTCAAATCCTAAAAATCGAAGTTCGGTTGATCTTAATAACCTTGAAACAAACGAAGAGATAAAAATGGCACCAATAAAGAATGCTCCAATTTTAATGCCTTCGGGTTTCTCAATGATCACCGCAAAAGCTGTATAGGCAAACGATATCGTAACCAATGCAAAATACCACGGAACACGAAACATAAACGCACCCTTGCGAGAACGATAAATCCCAATAACCGACGCAACGCATGCGCTTAAAATCAACATCAGAACACCGGTTGCATACGCACCACCCTGAGCGCTGACATCTGCATTGAAAACCCAAGTCACCAACAGGTTTACAAGCGTAAAAAGAATAACCATTGGCTTGATTGCCCGCGACCACTCAGGTGCCATGCCATAGCGTGGCAGATACTGTGGCACAAGATTAATCAGGGCCGCCATGGCACTAGCCCCTGCGAACCAAAGAATTGAAACGGTACTAAGGTCATACATGGTTCCAAAGACTGAACCAAAGGGAAAAGCATGAATACTAGGGCTTTCGCCATGGGCGAGAAAAGATAGCGCCCTGTCCTTCGCAGAAGCCTCCATACCCGAAACTGCGACCAAATTTTCCGCAGGGATCAGGGTGCTTACAACCAACGATGAGCTGATAAGAAAAAACGACATAATCATGCCAGCGGTTAGTAATAGCTTTTTCGTATTTCGAATTCTTCCTTTGGGGTTATCAGGAGTATCAGAATCATCACCTTTAATGATTCCCATAATGGCAACGCCTGTTTCAAATCCGCTAAGACCAAGGGCAAGTTTTGGGAATAGTAATAGTGAAAGTACAATGATTCCTGCAATACCCGAAAAGGGCAAATGCGGGGCATCCACCAAATGCCAATGCTCACCCCCCAACTCCACATCCTTTAGCCAAAGAGTGAAATAATCTGGGTGTTGGATTAGATGAATCAAGCAAGTGCCAACAATAATCAGGTTCAAAATCATGTAAACAATCACGATGACCACGGCCACGCCAATTACTTCAGCAAAACCTCGTAAAAACATACCACCAAGTAATACAAGCAAGCCCATGGTCAACAACAAGCGCTGTTTATCGTGGCCTAAAGATTCAGAGCCAAAAGGCCAGAAGGAGTTAGAAATAATGTGCTCTGCGGCATCAGCAGCAGAAAGTGTTTTAGTGATAACGAAGTCGGTAGCTGCAAAACCAAGGAGAGTCATAACCAATGCCTTGCCCACCCAACCATGCAGCAACTTTTCAAGCATCCCGATTGAGCCCAAGCCCCGGAATGATTGACTGGCCACATAGGAATAGACTGGAAATGCACCAAAAAGAGTTACGAGAACGACAACAAGAGTTGCAAACGGTGACAGTTTGCCCGCGGCTTCGTAGGCAATTGAAGGTTGGTAACCAAGTGTACTGAAGTAATCCACCCCGGTAAGACACATCGCCCACAACCAAAAAGTCTGATGACTTTTTGCATGCTGCGATTGACTGGGATCGCTCATCCTTAAACCCCAAAATTGAAAAAGAGCCAATCATGGCTCTACATAAAATTTTATTTTATTCGTTTTGAGGTCATTCCAATAAAAGATCTTCCAATTTCCTTGAACCCAACTATTTTTGTTGGTATAAAGCCATTCATAACAAGAGCTTACATTCTTTTTTTCGGAGTGATATTAATGGCCAGCTTCGCTTCTTTAAACCAAAAATGGGCCTTAGACCTATTGCTGGGCTGTTTAAAAATTAATGGCGTAACGGGCAAGGAAGCTGCGATTGCCAAGCATGTAATTGCAACCTTAATTAATGTCGGCGTTTCAAAAAACCTTATTAAATACGATAAGGCGCACCAAGAAATCCCCCTCCCCACGGAATGTGGCAATGTCATTGTAACTTTGCCTGGCAATATAAAAGGGCCACGACTTCTTTTTTCCACGCACTTAGATACGGTGCCTTTATGTGCGGGTGCAGTACCCGTTTTAAAAGGAAAAAAAATAACAGCAGCGGGCCAAACCGCCCTGGGCGGAGACAACCGAACCGGAGTGGCATGCCTGATTTATCTTGCTGCAAAACTGATGAAGGAGAATATTCCGCACCCTCCGATAACGCTCCTTTTTACCGTCCGCGAGGAAAGCGGGTTATTTGGTGCGAGATATTTAAAACCAGCAGATTTGAGCAATCCAACAATGGGATTTAATGTAGATGGCAGAGGCCCCGAAGGCATCACCATCGGAGCAGTAGGAGCGGAAAGATTTGAAGTGGAAATATTCGGCAAGGCTTCTCACGCTGGCGTTTATCCTGAAAAAGGTATCTCCTCGATCATGGTCGCAAGTATTGCTCTGGCTAAAATACAAAGCGATGGGTGGTTTGGAAAAATACAAAAAAAGGAAGGGGAAGGAACTTCTAACATCGGGATTTTCTCGGGTAAAGATTTAACCAGTGCAGGCGATGCAACCAATGTAGTTACCGATTATGTGTATTTAAAAGGTGAAGCTCGCAGCCACGATTCCAAATTCATTAAAGTCATTCGTCAGAATTATCAGCAAGCTTTTGAATTTGCAGCTAACCAAGTAGTGGATGATCAAAAGAAAAAAGCCAAGATCAAGTTCCATTACGCACAGGATTACTTCCCCTTCAAGCTTAAGGAAAACGAAGAAGTTATTGCGAAAACGCTTAAAGCTTCCACGGCCTTAGGTTATGATTCAATTCTTAAAACAGGGAATGGGGGATTGGATGCCAATTGGTTAGTCAAGCATGGCATACCAACAGTTACTTATGGAGCTGGGCAAAATAATATTCACACGGTAGACGAGTTCATCGATACCGATGCTTTTTGGCGAGGTTGTCAATTTACAATCGAGCTTGCAAAAGGCTTGTAAATTAATTGCTCAGGGCCCGGGGCAAATGTATAGATTCGATGAATAAAATGGTACCCAAGTTGT
This sequence comes from Gemmataceae bacterium, assembly GCA_044337875.1. Classification (GTDB taxonomy): domain Bacteria; phylum Planctomycetota; class Planctomycetia; order Gemmatales; family Gemmataceae; genus UBA969. The sequence continues at coordinate 76,670 of JBIIMS010000010.1, read as the reverse complement.
TTTTCATGGTTTACAGATCAAGTTTTCGCTATGTCAAGAATAAGACAGGATTTCATTAAGTCCGCCCAAGGAGATTAAACAGCATGTTGCGTGCCCGTACTTTGCTTGAAAAATTCAATAATCGCATCTTCAGTGCGGTGCATGGCAACAACATTGTCTACAACACATGTTGGGAAGACCCTGCGCTTGATCGTGAGGCACTTAAGTTTAATGCTGAAGACAAGGTTTTAATGATCACAAGTGCTGGCTGCAATGCATTGGATTATCTTCTTGCAGGCGCAGGCGAGGTGCACACTGTAGATGTAAATCCGATACAAAACGCACTTTTAGAGCTCAAAAAAACAGCCATACTGCATTTGAACTATACAGACTTTTTTTCTTTGTTTGGCGAAGGGAAAAACAGCGCTGCAAAGGTAATTTACGAAAAATCTCTGAAGCCCCATCTTTCTGATGTTGCAAAACAATATTGGGATAAAAACATCTCCTTGTTTTATGGAAAAGGTTGGCGTAAATCGTTTTATTACCGGGGGACTTCGGGCCTTCTTGCAAAGCTAGTGCTTACCCATGCAAATGTTTTTCAAAGATTAAAAAAACCAATCGAAGAATTGCTTGAAGCAAAAACCATCGAGCAACAGTGCCAGGTTTACGAAAGTAAAATCAAAGCAAAGATCTGGACTCCTTGGATGAAATGGTTTCTGAGTCGGAACATGACTCTGAACCTGATGGGTGTTCCTGGCCCACAAAAAGAGCAAATCACTCACCAATACCCAGGAGGCGTTGCGAAGTATATTCAAGATTCCATCGAAGCGGTGATCACCAAGCTCCCTTTTCAAAACAATTACTTTTACAGGGTTTACATTCAAGGAAAGTACACTAAAGAATGCTGTCCAGAATACTTGAAGGAATGTAATTTCGAAATCCTTCGCGAAAAGGTCAAGAATCTTTACATCAACACCAACACCCTGACCGGTTACATGCAATCAAGCGATAAGAAGTTTTCAAAATTCATTTTGCTGGATCATATGGATTGGATGAGTAGCCATAACCCTGAGGCACTTGCAGAAGAATGGAGCGCGATCCTTGCAAAATCCGCCCCCAACTCTAAAGCAATATTCCGCAGTGCGGGCATCAAGGTGACTTACCTTGACCACCTGAAAGTCAATTACAAAGGTGGCAAAGTCGAACTTGGATCCTTACTAAAATACGATGAAGAACTTGCAGCACGATTACACCCCAATGACCGTGTGCATACCTATGCTAGTTTTTACATTGCAGCACTACCCAGCTAGGAAAGAGTCGCATGGGTTTTATTTCAGATTTAAAAATCATGTATCACATGGTCTGCGCCAAGAACACAGGCGCAAATCATGAACAAAGGCTGGAGAATTTCTATTCCAGCCAGATGGAACACTACGACGATTTCAGGCGCAGACTGCTTCATGGCAGAGAACAAATGATGGGGCTATTACCTCTTGAAACTGGAGCCAACGTAATCGATATGGGGGGTGGGACAGGCAACAATATTGAAGCCCTTTCACCTAGATTAAGTACCATCAATTCCGTCACGATTGTCGATCTTTGCGAATCGCTTCTGAATGTTGCAAAAAAAAGAATTGAGCAGAAACGCTGGAAGAATGTTTTTACTGCTCACGCAGATGCAACGCAGTATAAGCCAGACTTTGAACAGGCGGATGCAATAACTTTTTCTTATTCGCTTACCATGATCCCCAACTGGTTTGACGCAATCAACCATGCCTATAAACTTCTAAAGCCAGGCGGGGTCATCGGGGTTGTAGATTTTTATGTCGCGCGAAAATGGGCGGCCCAAAACAACATGAAGCACTCCGGCCTTACTAGGGCTTTCTGGCCTAACTGGTTCGCCTACGATAATGTGTTTTTATCTCAAGACCACCTGCCCTACCTGCAAAGCAAATTCAACACTCTAAGCCTAATAGAGAAAAAGGGTTTTGTACCTTACATGCTTGGGCTTAAGGCGCCTTACTACATCTTCATCGGGCAGAAACCAAAAGAATCAGACTGATTTGAAAACCCATTTCCCCTCAACGTTCCTCGCCCCTTCATGAATTGCAACGATAGCTTTCACAGGCAATCCGCAATGTAGGTGGGGGAATAATCCCAACCCAGCGGCTGATTCTTCTTGAACAAAAGCTCCAACGGAATCTAGATTAATTTCCAGGGCCAACACGCCCGATGCTTTCGCATAGAACTTATTTGCAGCCCATTCTAGTTGATGGTTGTAAGAGAGATGAATAAAGCCTTCGGAATCGTAATTAGGTGGGTAATAAAGCTCGGCATTAAAAGATTTCCAAATACTGGGATCGACCAGTAAAAATGCGTTGGGCATTATTGCATGCTCCTTCTTTAATCTGGATGAGGCAGTGAGGTACCGGAAGAACGCAATCGTTCGAGGTCCTTTTTCACTGCCAACTGATGTGGATTAATTTCCAATGCCCGTTGGTATAAAACCAAAGAGCGATCAGGCCTATTTAGTTTTTCATAAACAAAGGCAAGCTCTACAAGAGTTCTGGTATCGGAAGGATCAAGAGAAAGTGCCTGCTGATAGCGGGATTGTGCCCTTGGCATATCACCCGCGGTTTTCCAAATCCAACCATCTTCCGCATAGGCTGCAGCGCAGTTCGGGTTTTTCGCCAACCAATCTTCAATTCCTTTGACCGCTTCATCCTGCCGATTTTGGTTCATCAACAATACAGTTAAGGCATGCCTTGCACCGGCATGATTTGGGCTACGGACAATGCATTCCTTGTAACATTTTTCAGCGTCGTAAGGTCGCTTAAGGTAATCGTAAGTCTGGCCAAGGTTGTAATAAATCCCTGGGTCTGCAGGTTGCAATTGTTGTGCGGCTTGAAAACTTTCCTGCGCATCACTGTAACGGCCCATCTTAAAAAGCTGCATACCATCATTGTGGTAGTCCTTGACCAATTCCTGATTGGTCTGGTTGCAACCTACCATGCCTACAATTATTATTAAGACCAGCCACCTAAACATACAATCCTCCAGATGGTGGTTACATAGATAAAAAGAAGATAAATGGGAAGTCGAGTTTGAATTGATTAAAATGAATCTGGCGGGCAAGATCAACAAACAAAAGAAGAAGGTACCATGATCAAAAACCTCACTTATAGATTCATAGTTGTACTTAGCTGCATTATGAACATGGTCCAGATTACCCAAGCTAGCGAAAAAAACCCTGCCCCAAAAGCAATTAGAGAAGTGACGAATATTGGGTACTATGAAGGAACAGGTAAAGATCCAGCCAAGCATAAGCTAGATCTCTTTCTGCCACCCAACCCAGAGAACGCCCCAGTCTTTTTTTTCGTCCATGGGGGTGCTTGGGTGCAAGGCGATAAAAATTTCTTTGGCATTTATTCGGCCATCGGCAGGTTTGTTGCCCAAAATGGAATGATCGGAGTCGTAATCAGCTACAGGCTTACACCGAAGGTTAAACATCCATCCCATGCGGAAGATGTGGCTCGTGCAATTTCTTGGACTACAAAAAATATCAAGAAATATGGAGGCGACCCCGAAAGGATCGTATTGTGCGGCCATTCTGCAGGAGGCCATTTAGTCAGCTTGGTTTCCTGTGACCCGACTTATTTTAAAACTGAAAATGTAAATCCAAGCTCAATAAAAGGAGTTATTTCAATAAGCGGTGTTTATGAAATACCAAAAATCATACTTGGAAATGTCTTTGGGAATGATCCCGAAAATAAAGTGAAAGCTTCGCCTATAACCCATGTCCGAAAAGATTTGCCCCCATTCTTAATCTTGTGCGCAGACAAGGAATTACCTTTGTGCACCTCTGCCGATTGCAAGAAATTTCAAAAGGCCCTCGAGGAAAATGGTAATCCGGTCAAGTTTGAGGAAATCTCACCAAGTAACCACATGAAAATGATTTTTGATGCAGGCAAGCCAGAGAAACAAGTTGCAAACCTCATTTTGCAATTCACAAAGCAAGTCCTCAAACAACCCCCCTCGCCATGAATTCGTTAAACCATACTACTATTGGAAGACTTGCGCCATCCCCAACAGGTGCGCAGCATGTGGGCAACGCAAGAACTTATATTTTAGCCTGGCTGGCATCCCGAACTAAAAACGGGCAAGTACTTTTACGCATGGAAGACATCGATTCACCCCGGGTTAAAAAAGGTGCAGACATCGAAGCCGTTGCGGATTTACGCTGGCTTGGCCTCGATTGGGATGAAGAAATTCTGGTGCAATCAACAAGAATGAATGCATACCAACTTGCACTCAATGAGCTAACACTCAAAGAATTAATCTACCCCTGCACCTGCACTCGCAATGATGTCTTGCGGGCCGCTAGCGCCCCACATGAAGATGGACAGGATGTTCTTTACCCAAGGACTTGTGCACACCGTTTTGCTTGCGATGCTACTGGCCTTTTAGATAAAAACTATTGCTGGCGCTTTCGCTGCCCTGCTAAAGAACCAGATTTCATTGATCAATTTAAGGGCACAATAATCGGCCCTTCGAAACAGTTTGCAAATGATTTTGTCGTTTGGCGAATGGCAGCAGAACACTCGTTATCTCAATCTTGGCCCTCATACCAACTTGCAGTCGTCGTTGATGATGCATTTCAAAAAGTCAATCAAGTTGTTCGTGGCGATGATTTGATCTCTTCAACCCCCAAACAAATTCTGCTTTATCAAAGCTTGAATCTTACCCCGCCAGCGTTCATCCATCTGCCTCTTGTTGTAGGGGAAGATGGTAAGCGGCTTGCAAAAAGGCATGGCGATACAAGGCTTTCAGCCCTACGGAATCAAGGCGTGAAACCCGAAAGTTTACTGGGGCTTATTGCATATTCTTGTGGCTGGGTGGACAAACCAACGCCAGTTACCCTGCGTGATTTAATGCCGCTTTTCGATTTGAACAAAATCCCAACCAAACCTTTTGTGTTAACAAAAGATCTACTGAAAGGGATTGGATATGAATCTTAATTTAAGCAGCTTTTCGAATTAACAAAGACTTTTGCCAAGCTACCTGCCTGGTCAATCCCTCATCCAAAGATACTTGAGGCTGCCAGCCAAAATCTCGGATCGCTTTGGAAATATCAGCGCCTGTAGATCTCTGATCACCAGCACGAGCCTGCTCTAGTTTAACTTTGGCTTTACAGCCTGTGATTTTTTCGAGCCTTTCAATGATTTCCCATACAGAGGCTATTTCGCCACCACCTATGTTATAGGTTTCGCCATCAGGCGAATTAATTGCGGCTATCGTTGCATTAACGCAATCAGAAACATACGTATTACCACGCGATTGCTGGCCATCACCATAAACAGTTATGGTTTCGCCATTAAGCATCGCCTTGATGAAAATATTATAGCCCATATCGGGCCTCTGCCTTGGGCCATACACAGAGAAATACCTTAGCACCGACAAAGGCAAATTGAACTCTTCTCTAAAAGCATGACAAAGATTTTCCGAAGCCAACTTGGTGACACCATAAGGCGAACTAGGCTTGGTGGGCATGGATTCATCGCCCGAGCTAAACTTGCCATACACAGATGAAGTAGAGACATAAATAAATTTTTTCAATGACTCAGTGTTTCTCAAAGAGTCGAGAAGCCTTTGGGTTGCTAGCAAGTTGCAAGAAGAATAGAGGTTGAAATTTTTCCAGCTAAGCACCAGACCAGCCATGGCTGCGAGATGAAAAACAACCGAGACATTATTGGTAGCATCAGCCAGATTGTCTTCGCGCAAATCCAGTTCATGGAAGGTGAAGTTGCTTCTTGTTTTGAGAGTAATCAAGTTGTTTTGTTTAATTTCGCGCGGATAGTAAGGAATAAAAGCATCTAAACCAACAACTTCATGACCTAAGTCTAAAAGTTGTTCGCAAAGATTCGATCCAATAAAACCAGCAGCACCAGTGACCAAGCAACGCATGGGAGTCCTTCCCCATATTAATTATTCAACCTATTTTCTGGCGTCGTGCCAGAATTTCCCACGGGAGGCTATCAAGATTTCAGCAAAGGTGCAATGCAGAGATTTGACGACTTTGAATTAAAATGTCATTCAACGCTAACAACTCAGAATGTGTGAACAACCCAAGCTAAACCAACTTCTCTATCTTTTGATTCCTGAGCGAAGTTTAAGTTCTCCCACCCAGAATTCTTCCGAGCGAAGTTTTTCCACAGTCTTGGCGCCACAGCAACCGCCTGTGCATCCGGATTTGCTCGTCATCTTTCTACCCAGATAGCAAGCAGAAAAAACCACGATGATCATTACTGCGACAGATTGCCAGTCCATGATTGCAATACCTCTGACCTTATTGCCTTCTATAAGAATAGCATACCAACCTGAAAAGTTAACAACGCTGCTATATAAGCTAGGCCAGTCATGTAGATAAAAGTAAAAGCAGGCCAGAACCACGTACCTGTTTCTTGCCTAATGACCATCAGGGTGGAACCACATTGGCAGCAAAGTGCAAAAAAGACCATCAAAGAAAGCGCAGAAGGGACATTAAATAGCAAAGGTTGATCTGGATCATCATTCCAGCGCGCCTTCTGGAGAATTTCCAAAAGTTGTTGTTCGTCTTGCGCATCTTTACCAAGACCAAAAACAATGCTCAATGTTCCTACCACGACTTCCCTTGCGGGGAAACTGGCAAGCGTGGCAACACCAATGCGCCAATCCCAACCTAGGGGTTTAACCATGGGTTCGATGGATCGGCCAGCTCTGCCGAGATAACTGTTCTTTTTCCATTCCAATAAAAGAGCATCTTGCTCCGCCTTAATTTCGGTCGCAGCAATGCGTTCGGGATAATTCTCACCTGTCGAAGAAATATACGGGAAATATAAAACAGCCCAGATGAGTACCATGGTTGCAGCGATTAAAGTACCTGCTCTTTTCAAAAACGACAATGAAGCTTCATATATCCGAGCAAAAACAACTGAAAAAGAAGGTGTTTTGTAAACAGGAAGCTCCATCAAAAATGGCGCGCCCTTCCCTTTTAGTATCGTGCTTTTAAATAGCATTGCAGCAAGTGGTGCGGTAACAAAGCCAATTCCGTACATCAAAAAAAGCACAAGTCCAGGAAACCACCAACCATAACCCTCGGTCAAAAATGCGCCGATGAAAAGCACATATACAGGCAATCGCGCAGAGCAACTCATCAAGGGTGCAACTAAAATAGTTGCAAGCCTGTCTCTTTTATCTTCAATAACTCTGGTTGCAAGCACCCCAGGAACAGCACATGCCACAGAAGAAAGAAGCGGGATAAAGGATTTTCCACTAAGCCCGCATTTCGCCATCACTCGATCCATTAAAAATGCAGCACGCGCCATATAGCCGCAATCTTCAAGAACAGAAAGAAAACCAAACAGGATAACAATCTGGGGCAAAAAAACCACTACGCCCCCAACGCCCTCCAGCAACCCATCGACTAACAAGCTTCGCAACATCCCATCAGGAAGAACACTTTCCAACCCCTGCCCTACAAAGTTTTTTGCTTCGCCTATCCATTCCATTAATGGTTTTGCCAGAACGAATAAAGCTGTAAACATTGAAAACATGATCAAAAAGAAAAAGAACATACCAAAGACTTTGTGCGTAAGAATCCTATCCACTAGATCTGTAAACCCGGTCACCTTGCCTTCAGGTTTGCTTACGCAAGGCTGCACCATTTCGCGAATCCAGGTATAGCGGCTTTTAGCTTCGATGCTAACCAAATTAATTCCAAGCGATTTAAGAGCCTCCCTACTTTCCAAAATTGCAGGAGTAAGGCTGAGAGACAATTTTTGTTCAAGTTGCTGTGCCAGAAACCCATCAGTTTCAAAGAGCAGGCGCCCTGCAAGAAACAGGGAACCTTTATCACCCAGAAGGCCAAGAATTTTAGCTCTGTTACTGACCACATCTTGCGAAAACACAGGCACTGGGGGCATTCGCTTTTCAGCTTGTAATGAAACAATAGCATTTTTCAGCTCATCCAAGCCTTTGCGCTTTGAAGCATGGATCGCAATAACAGGTATGCCTAATTTTTCTGAAAGCGCCTTGAAATCAATCTTCACCCCAGAAGCAGTGGCAAGATCTACCATGCTTAGTGCCAAAATTACTGGCAATCCGGTCTCAAAAGCCTGGGTTGCAAGGTACAAGTTTCTTTCCAGATTTGAGGCATCAGCAATAACCAGCAAGGCATCTGGGACCTTTTCCAGAGGATTTAATCCTAGAACCAATTCGACTGAAAGAAGTTCATCAGGGCTGCGAGGTGCAAGGCTGTAAGTGCCGGGTATGTCGAGAATTTCAATCGCATTTGATTGATGAACAAAGCTGCCTTTTTTTATTTCAACCGTAACGCCCGGGTAATTTCCCACTCGATGATTGAGCCCAGTAAGCACATTAAACAAAGTTGTTTTACCTGTGTTGGGATTGCCCAACAGTGCGATTCTAAAAGATTTTAACGGTGCAGTAATTTCATGCATGGGTAGAAAAACCATCTAGGAAACTTGAACAAAAACTAGAGCCGCTTCAGACTTGCGAATACTTAAACGATACCCCTGCACTTTAATTTCCAAGGGATCTCCCATGGGTGCAGAAGCAACTAATTCAAAAGGCTCGCCTTCGATTACACCCATCTCCATCAATCTCTGAGCAGTAGCATCTTCACCCTTAATGGAAGAAATAATGCCCTTGCAACCTATCGGGACTTGATCCAGCGTAGGCATGAAAAAGATCTCTGCAGAAAAGGTAGATAAATTTTTGGTGGAAGAAATTAAACAACCGGGCGAACCATGATCGTGCAATCAGAATACAGACATCCCAAACTCAGCCTTGATTCACCAACTTTGAGCAAACAAGTTTGCCCTTGCTGTAACATGCAAAGTTTACAGCCATTCATCACACCTAACTCGGAAAGGCGCGATACAATGTTCGGGTTACCCGAAACATCCGTAACTTCGGCCCATTCGCCAGATTCAAGCATAGCTAGAGGAATATCATTCATACTATTAGCAGTTCCAAACCTTGTTGAGATTGCGTCTCACAATCATATTAGCCTACTCAAATCAAAGGTCAAGCATTTTCTACCTCATAAAAAACAATTCCCCTTGCCTCTAAACACCAGCAACTGTACTTATGTATATATATGCTAATAAAAGGAGTACAACCTTGAATGACAACCCACTCTACGACCTCCATGTCTTACTGGACAACTTAGTCCAAGAATTTATGGCAAAAACTTCTTTTCATCAACCTCCCATCGACGCTGATGCACTCCTCAATGGCAAAGCTTGGCAATTACTTGAACTGGAGGCTCCATCGATCCCTTCAAAAAAAGCTGTACAAGTTTTCGATCCGAAAGAAGCCGGAAGTTCGGATGTTAAAAAACAATGGCTTGCCGCACAAACTCTTGCTGGCTCTTTACAAAAAGAAGCTAAGATTCGCTGGGAAAAGCTTAACGGCAACCAGACTGCTTTTGGTATTTCTTTTATCAACCTTATTGCCCAACGTATTCTCGTACCCACTCATTGGCTAAAAAGCCTTGCTTTGTCGGCGGATTACGACTTAATTGAACTCAAACGCATTTTCAAAACCGCCGCCTACGAAATTATCGCCTTGCGAATGCTCGACCTTGATAACCCATGCATTATTACCATTGTGGATAATGGCCATATCTTTAAACGTAAAAGTAATTGCTGCAATCCACCTAAAAATCTCTCTGATACCGAAGCCATGGTTTTGAATTATGTTCACGAGAACACCAGGCCTAAAAAAGTAAATGATCAGGGTTGGCAAGTTGCGGGCTGGCCGGTTCACCAACTCGATTGGCGCAGGGAAATCCTCCGCAGCATCCCGCCCGAATCTCCAGATTGATTGCTGTTTCCATTCTTCCAACTAATTTCGCAAAACATACCATTCCTAATGCCTTTTTGCTGGCAGGCTCTGTAATCTGTGATAAAACATTAATTCTTGCCCACGATTTTAACCCATGGAGATTTTAGATGAACTTGTCACGCCTTTATGCTTTTACTCTCGCTTCTTCTTTTGCTGTTTTCTCTTTCGGCTTTGCCCAAGAACTAAGCCAGACCGATGCCACCAAAGCAGGTGCTGACTTTGCCCTTCAAGGCGAATACGAAGGATCCGCATCCCTGAATTCCGGTTCTAAAAAGTTTGGCGCACAAGTTGTCGCCAAAGGTGATGGCAAATTTATGATAAAAGTTCATACCGGTGGCTTACCCGGGCAAGCAGGGTTCGATCCTTCCGTAAAACCCATGGTTCTCACCGCTGCAACTAATGATGGAAAAGTTGAAATCACGGGGAAAGATATTTCAGGTACCATTCAAAATGGCAAACTAAGCCTCAAAGACAACATGAAACTCGATCTTGCAATGGCCAAAGTCGAACGCACTAGCCCAAGCATTGGCAAAGCCGCACCTGAGGGCGCTGTTGTTCTTTTTGATGGTAAAAATGCAGATGAGTGGAGTAACGGCAAACTTGTCGAAGGCAACCTTCTCAACAATGGAATTACGAGTAAGAAAAAGTTCACCAATTTTACCTTGCACATGGAATTCAGACTTCCTTACATGCCAAAGGCTTCAGGCCAAGGCCGTGGAAATTCAGGCCTTTATCTGCAAGACCGCTATGAAGTGCAAATCCTTGACAGTTTTGGTCTTGAAGGCAAAAACAACGAGTGTGGTGGCATCTACACCCAGTTCGAACCTAGCGTTAACGCCTGTTTTCCTCCCCTTGTTTGGCAGACTTACGATATTAATTATGTAGCTGCCAAGTTTGATGAATCTGGTAAAAAGATTGCTCCCGCTGAAGCGACGATTTTCCACAACGGCATCAAAATCCATGATAAGATTCAATTCAAGGGTTCTACAGGTGGTGGTAAACCCGAAACCAAAGATGCAGGGGCATTCCAGCTTCAAAACCATGGTAACCCTGTTTATTTCCGCAATATCTGGGTTTTGGAATCCAAATAATACGGGTCGTTAAAAACGCAGAAAAGCCAGGGCATTTAGCCTTGGCTTTTTTCATACCACAACCCATGCCTTCTCCAAACAACGACACAAAATAACCTATAAATTTCATTGAAATATTTCTAATTTAAAACCATCGATTCATAAATGATTATCGGATAAGATGATTATGATGAACGGGTACTTTCAAACAGCACGAACCAATTTCAAATGCTTAGGCTTCGTCAATGATTTTAACTTGTAAGCGATGTGGCAACGCCAACCCATTAGAAGCATCCTTTTGCTTTTTCGATGGCCAGTTGCTACAAAATGCAAACAATCCATCGCTCTCTAAAAAGCCCGAACTTTCGATCCCGTTTATTTTTCCAGATGGTAGAAAATGTATCAGCTTTGATGAACTCGTTCTAACAATTCTTGATGAATGGAGCGAATCAAAAAAACTTCTCAAGGATGGAGCTTTTGCAAGCTTTTTCCAAAAGATCGGTAGGCCTGATCTTTCGGTCCGTGCTGAAAAATGCAGGGTTTTCCCAGATGCAGACTTGGGCGTTGACCAACTGATCAATTGTCTTCCCGTCTCCATCGATTTAAAACCCGAACTTCAAACAGAAACAGAAAGAATTAATCTTGGCATTTCAAAACCAGGCACTGATCGAGATTTATACATTCAGCTAAAAAACACTGGGTTGGGAATGATTAATGGTTCTGCTGTTATTGAATGCCCAGATTTTTGGATCACCCTCGGCGATGGTTCAGGCACCAACGAAAAATCCCTGCATTTCATCAATGAATTTAAACTCCACATAAGAATCCAAGGCAAACGGCTCCGGGCTTCCTACAAACCACTTAACGCAAAAATTACTATCGAAACCAATGGTGGAACCCGGGAAGTATTAATCACCGCAGAAGTCCCCGTCTTACCATTTTCCAAAGGGTGCCTTGCAGGCGCAATTTCGCCAAGAAAACTTGCATCCTTAGCCAAGGTAAACCCAAAAGATGCGGGGAAATTATTCGAAGATAATTCCGTGCAGGACTGGTACAAAAGCAACGGTTGGACTTACCCAGTGCCTGGGCCCGCAGCTTCAGGGGTTGCAGCAGTGCAACAATTTTTTGAAGCACTTGGATTAGTCGAAGCTCCACAAGTTTTACTTGAACCAAGATCGCACGAATGTTCAGGATATCCAGGCGACAAAATCAACCTCACCTTCACCGTCTTTAGTAGCGAAAAAAGACATGTTTATGCACACGCAACAAATACCCCCGATGCACCTTGGATTATTTGTAAGCCAACAGATTCAGAAAAAAATCGGGCTGTAATTTCAGTCGAAGTTGTAATACCAGATTCTCCCCCCGGCCAAGTAGAAGGCAGAATCAATATTTTCTCAAATGGCGGGAAGGTATTTAGGCCCAGAATTTATTTATCCATACTTGGATCTGCAAAGATATTGCCCCCTCCACTACCCGAATCAAAAGGTTCCAGCTCCGAATCAAGCAACTCTTTAAACCCAGTAGGCGGAATTCCTGAATTCAACGAACCAGAACCTTATAAATTCCAAGGGATGCCTGCGATTCTGTTAGGTTCACTCTTAATTCTAGGCATATTTGTAGCCATTACCCGCGATGTGCTTTCATTTTCAAAGCCCATGGGAAACAACGATGCAATTTCCAAAGTGCTCAAAGCTGAAAAACCAGATATGAACCCTTTGGTGTTTCTTACCTTCAATGAGGCCGACACCCAGGTTTCGTTTGGTGCGGGGCTTACAGCTAAGCCAACTGCGGGCAAAGCAAGGGCCACTAATGTTGGAACCCAAGAAGCACATATGTCTTTTTGCATTCACACAAAACCGACCGACAAAAACAGCAAGGCTAAAAGGTTGATGCGCGACTCTGATGGTTTCACCAACAATGCAGTCACTCGCATTAATGGAAACGATTGGTTTTTCGGGCAGGGTCCGCTAAAATTTCGCGAAAAAGTATCACCAGAATTCGTTGAAAAAGAAAACAAGCACTACAACGGCCATTGGCTCAAAATGAAGCAACTTATTGCAGAAAGCGAAGCTCCCTTCTTAGGCAAAGGCTACACTTCCGTTTGGGCAATGACCAATCCTTCTGTTGAAATAACACAAAGCCTACGAATTATTCCTGGGGCGCAAACCAACAAATTAGACACCGTTCTTGTCCGCTATAGAATCGAAAACAGAGGCAACAAAAACCTCACCATCGGATTCAGAACCCTTTTAGATACTTTCATTGGCAGCAATGATGGTGTGCCCTTTTTAATACCAGGTGATTCCGAACTTTGCAGCTCAAGCAAAATCATGAACGGTGCGGGTGTTCCAGATTTTCTTCAGGCACTTGAAAATAATGATCTTAACAACCCCGGAACCGTTGCAAACCTAAGCCTTTTAAATCCCGGATTGGAAAAGCCCTCCAAGCTTACCTTAGGATGCTGGCCCGATTATCGGCTCCAAAAAATCTTAACAGATGGCGACAAATGCAAGGAAGGCTTTACTCTTTGGGATGTGCCTGTTGCTAAAATCAACACCCTTGATCCTGCAGATTCCGCTGTGACCATGTATTGGGAACCCGCCCTTATACTCCCCTTCAAAACCAGAGAAGTCGGTTACTCATACGGGTTAGGCACTTTTGCTGGCAGTCAGGGCCAAGGCCAACTAGCTCTTACTGCTGGGGGCTCTTTTGCGCCCAATGGCGAATTCACCCTCACTGCATATGTTTCAGGCCACTCATCAAATGACACACTCGACCTAATCCTCCCCGAAGGGTTTAAGTTGATCGAAGGCTCGCTTAGAACCTCGCTTCGCGATTCCCAATCCAAATATGCGATTTCATGGAAACTAAAAGCCCCTTCATCCGAAGGCGATTTCTCATTCAAAATTCAGTCTTCAAAAAACTTCAAAGAAGAAATTGTGATAAGAATTCGCAAAGCGATTCTTGGTGGGGTTTTCGGCTAACTTAAGGATTTGCAACTTTGTCTCTTCGATTATTTGTAATTTACTGTGCATTAATCGGCGGTCTTTGCTCCTACTTAGGCTGGGCTGCGGGCCTATCCATCACTTCAGAAGGCTTTTTACGAGCAGCTTACAAAGGCATGTTTGCAGGCACCCTTATCGGTGCGGGTTTAAGCCTGCTCGATTCTATTTGGAATGGCAGAAGCCTAACTTTCACATTTTGCCATACCTTGGTTGCTGGGATTCTTGCTGCCGTAGGTGGCATCATTGGTGGCATTATTGGGGAATTTCTTTTCAACATCCATAGTTCACTCATTATTGCAGGATGGTTATTCACCGGTCTACTTATCGGCGTCGCTATTTCTACATTCGAAATACTAATTTCCCTGAATAACAATCAAGCAAAAATCTTTGCTATATCCAAAGCGTTGAAGTGCATGGCTGGGGGCGCAATGGGTGGTTTGTTGGGTGGGGGAATTTTTTATTCAGTGCTATTACTCTGGGTTGCATGGTTTGGCCCCGGAATATTCTGGACTCCCGCAGCCATTGGTTTTTCTGTTCTGGGAATTTGCATTGGTCTGTTCATCGGGTTGGCCCAAGTTTTAATTAAAGAAGCATGGGTCCGGGTTGAAAACGGGCGCTGGCAAGGTAAGGAATTAATCCTTGCAAAATCTGTTTCAGTAATCGGGCGTAAGGAAGGTTGCGAAATCGCGTTGTTTGGTGATCGCAATCTCGCACCCGAACACGCTTGCATTCGCAGAAGAGATAACGGTTTTTATCTTGCAGACCTTGATAGCCCAGATGGTACTTATCTCAACAAAAAAAGAGTACGGGAAGAAACACCACTTCAATCAGATGATATTATTCAGGCGGGTGCAACCAAGCTTAAGTTTCTTGAAAAGACTAAGAACCGTATTTGATATGCTAAATATTTAAGCTCATCGCTTCGGACTTCAGTTCAACCCAAACCCTAAAGGTTTCAAGAAATGTGCAAGCCGACTGCGGGCTCTGAATAGCCTCATTTTCACGGTTGCGCTTTTCAAACCAAGCTGCTTTGCAATTTCGGGAATTCTGCAATTCTGAGTGTATCTCAACTCAAGAATCTGCCTATCGTTTGAGTTCAATTCCTTTAGGGTTAGATTGAATTTACAAAACAATTCCGCCTGCTCAAAAAGCAATTCAGACGGTATCGTATGGGAATCGAGTTTTTCAAAAATCTCAGGCGCCATTGTGCCATATTTATAAAAGGAACTTTTGCAATAATCTTCAGCGAGGTTACGTACAACTTTGCATAACCAAGATCTTTCATAGGTAACGACATTCCCAAGTGTTAATTCGCGCCAGTAGCGAAGAAAGGCTTCTTGGGTAAGATCATTTGCAACTTCAAAATTGAAGCATCTAGAGTATGCCACCATCCAGACTTTATTGCGATACAACGAATAGATCTTAAGGAATTTTTCCTGCACGATTACCTCCTTTCTCTAATCAAAAGCGGTTAGCTACCTTCAGTACGCTTTAGGAGGGCGAGAAGTTCATCGATTGGAGATTAAAAGTGCGTAGTACCCCTACATTTTGAACCCTGTCGAGTTGCAAAAGCACTATTACACAGCATTCATTGCGTGAATAATCAAAATTACAATGTTAAATGTGATTCAAAAATAATTACTCGGGGATCCACGAATCCTCGGGCTTTATGCTCAGGCAAAATTCTGCGAGAAGAACCGCTGAGTACTCAAGGTCTTTCAAACTAACGACTTCAACTGGGCTATGCATATAGCGATTAGGTATCCCGATTAAACCCATAGCAACACCTTCGCCAACCGTTTGCATGGCATTGGCATCGGTGCCACTCCCCTTCGGAATCCCTCTTATTTGACTGGGAATACTAAAATCTCGGGCAACATCCATCATGCGATCGATCACTTTTGAATTAAAATTAGGGCCACGATGAATCACAGGTCCTGCTCCGAGTTTTACTTCGCCCAAATTCTTGCGATCGGTACCGGGCGTATCTGTCGCATGGGTAACATCCACCGCCAGCCCTACCTGCGGTAAAATCCCTTGCGCACTTGTAGTTGCCCCACGGAGGCCGATTTCTTCCTGTACTGTAGAAACAAAATGGATATCGATGTTAGGATTTTTTTCACTCACCAACCGCAACGCCTCCATCACTGTCCAAACCCCAACCTTATCGTCCATCCCAGGCGAAGAAGCCAAACCATTCAACAAATCGCTATAACCAAGGCGAACAGTTATCGCATCCCCATTCATAACCAAAGCTTCAGCTTCTTTTTTATCCTTGGCGCCTATATCAACCCAAACATCAGAAAATTGGGGGACCTTGTTGCGCTCATCAGTGGTGAGAAGGTGAGGTGCCTTGCGTGAAAGAACACCATTAATGGGCCCATCCTTAGCCCAAACCGTAAGGTGCTGGCCCAGAAGAATCTGCATATCCCAACCCCCAATGGGCTGAACATAAAGAAATCCGTTTTCATCGATATGCTGAATCATGAGGGCGATCTGATCACAATGGCCGGCAAGCATCAGTTTCTGGGTTTCGCCCTGCCCCGACCTCGATCCCTTTTTCACACAGTGCACATTTCCATGCCTATCGGTTCGAACTTCATCAGCAAATTTACCTGCCCATTCCCTTACCACTTTTTGAATTTTAGCCTCATAACCTGATGGGCTTGGGGTTTGGAGAAGAGTTTTAAGAAAATTCAACGATGTTTCGTTCATATCTATTGTTCCATTGCACCGGGAATGACCCCAGACCACCTGAATTAAAGTCTGCCTAAATACCACAAACAGTAAAATTACTATTAGCATAAGCCGATGGAAAGGGTATTATTATATAGCTAGCTGGTTTATAGATCCCGCCAAGTAACTTTTGGTTCAATAACCTTTAGGATACACGCCATGACAAGGTTTCAAACAATCCTTCGAAATTTAATTGCCTATTCCATAACTGCAACATGCCTTAGTTCTACTTTAACACAAAATGCGTTTGCAGAACCACCTGTAGATGTTGCCAAGCGAAGCGAAATTCTAGGCAAACCAGAAACAGTCGAGGTTCATCCCGCAACAATTAACCTAAGCAGCAAGCGTGGCTTTACGCAAGTTGTTGTAACAGGCAAATATGCAGGCGGCCTAATCCGCGACCTGACACCCTTTTCTTTTCTTTCCATCGAGCAACCAGATATCGCTAAAATCGATGGCGCAAGCATCGTAATGGCGCTCAAAAATGGTTCAACCAAACTTAAAGTGACAACAGGCGCAACGACCACTTTTGTTCCGATTAATATCACTACAACTGAAAAGCCCGACCCTGTTAGTTTTCGCAGAGATGTTATTGCTGCGATGAATGTGGGCGGCTGTAACATGGGGGCCTGCCATGGTACCCCTTCAGGCAAGAATGGTTTCAAGCTTAGCCTTCGGGGCTTTGATCCCGCTGCAGATTACCTGCAACTGACCCGCGATGTTTTGGGCCGTCGAACTTCTTCCGAAGATGCTGATGCCTCGCTGATGCTGCAAAAAGGTTTAGGCCGAGTCCCCCACGAAGGCGGCCAACGCTATCACCCCCAAGCCGAAACCACCCGCGTAATTCGCACCTGGCTCGCAGAAGGCTTGAAAGATGATGCCCCTACTTTGGGCGTGCTTAAATCAATCGATGTATTTCCAGGCGCTCGCATTTTTCGTGCCCCTGCTGCTTGGCAGCAACTTAGCGTGAAGGCCAACTTCGCTGATGGCTCTTCCCGCGATGTCACCCCGCTCACCGTTTTCACCAGCAGCGATACTTCCATTGCAGATGTTAACAACCGTGGCTTGGTCGAATTCAAACAACCAGGCGAAATCGCAATCCTCGTTCGCTACCTCGAAGAACTCGTCAGTGTGCGCTTTACCTACCTCGATAACCGGGTTCAATACGCTTGGAAAAGCCTTGTCCCCAACAACTTCATCGATAATAACATTTTCGCTAAACTAGAACTTCTAGGCATCCCGCCCTCCGAAAATTGCTCGGATCAGGAATTCCTGCGCAGGGCCTTCCTCGACTCTTGTGGCATACTTCCAAACGCCAAGGAGACCCTTGATTTCCTCGAAAGCAAAGACCCACAAAAACGCTCTAAGCTTGTAGAAGCACTTACCCTTCGCCCAGAGTTTTCCGATTTCTGGACACTCAAATGGTCCGACATTCTTCGTAGCAATCGTAAAACCATCCAAGTAAAGGGCGTTCATTCGTTCCAACATTGGGTCAAAGAAAACATCGAACAAAATGTGGGTATCGATCGCATGATCCGTGATCTGATCACCAGCACAGGCAGCGCTTCCAACAACCCCGCTGCAAATTACTATCGCATCTCCCGCGATCCCCTAACACTCGCAGAAACCACCGCCCAACTATTCCTTGGCTTTCGCATGCAATGCGCCAAGTGCCATAACCATCCATTCGAACGATGGACCCAAGATGATTACTATTCCTTCGCTGCTTTCTTCGCCCGAGTGAAAGTTAAAAAAGATAACACCGATGTTGGCCCAGATCCTAAAGTTGCTGCTGGCGAAGTGGTGTACGAAGACCGCGCAGGCGAAGTCACCCAACCACGCAGTGGCAAAGTCATGGCTCCAAAGTTCCCTGGTGGCGCCCTAGCCCCTTCTGAAAACGGCAAAACCCGCAGAGAAGCCCTTGCAGATTGGCTCACTAAACCAGAAAACCCCTTCTTTGCTAAGTCTGTGGTCAACCGAATCTGGTTCCATCTCATGGGCAAAGGCATTGTCGACCCAGTCGATGATTTCCGCGAATCCAACCCCAGCGCCAACGATGAACTTCTCGTTGCGCTAGCTCAAGATTTCGCCAAGAGTGGCTACGATTTCCGCCATCTTGTTCGTACCATCATGAACTCCAAAACCTATCAGCTAAGCGCCCAGCCCACCAAAGATAACCAAGAAGATGGTAAGTACTTCTCCCACGCAAGCACCAGGCTTCTAACCGCAGAACAACTGCTCGATTCAATCTGCGCAATTACCGAAGTGCCAGAGAAGTTTGCAGGCCTGCCCCTAGGCACCCGTGCAACCCAGTTGCCCGATACCGAAATCAACAACCTCTTCCTTAAAACTTTTGGCCAACCCGCCCGCGAACTCGCTTGCGAATGCGAACGCGAATCTGATAGCAACCTCGCCCAAGCGTTGCAGCTAATCAATGGCCCCACGATCAACGAAAAAATCCGTAACACCTCTAACCGCATAGCCAGACTTATGAAAGAAGCCAAAAGCGATAAGCTTATCCTCGATGATCTTTACCTCGCAACCCTCAGCAGAATGCCCACCGCTGAAGACTATAAAGTTGCGAACGATCATCTGGCAAAATCCAAGGAAAAGCGCCAAGCTTGGGAAGACCTTCAATGGGCCCTCATTAACTCCAAGGAATTCCTTTTTCGCCACTAGGATTATCATGCAATCCGTCATCTCCGCCTCGAGTGTGGTACTAGAAAACTCCACACTCGAATCAGGCCATGTGATCATCAGCGACGGCTTGATTTCCCAAGTTTCAAAAGGCCTCTACCAAGGCCCCATTCAAAATCACCAGCACTTCGATGGTTATACCCTCTGCCCCGGATTCATCGATCTTCATGTTCATGGCGGATTGAATTACGACTTCATGGATGGCACCCCCGAAGCCTTTCATACCGTCTGCAAAGCCCACCTAAAACATGGAACCACCAGCCTGCTTGCAACCTCTACCGCTGCAACCATGCCCTCAATACTTAAATTTCTTGATACCTGCAGGGCCAGCAAAAAAGCAAACTGGACCGATGCAGCGCAGGTTTTAGGCGCGCATTTCTATGGCCCCTACTTCTTCGCAGAAGCACGCGGCTGCCATCCAGCCGAGCCAATAGTTGCCCCAAGCCCCGAACACTTCAATTCTTTCCTTGCATACGCAGATACAATCATCACCGCAAGTGTTGCCCCAGAATTGCCAGGTGCAGAAGCATTTGTTAAAGCCTGCCTCGATAAAAATATCCGCTGCAATGCAGGCCATTCTCATGCGACTTTTTCGCAAGTTGAAGCCGCTGTTCAATGGGGCGTGCGCCATGTTGATCACCTGTTCTGCGCCATGTCCGACCGAGCCAGGCTAAGGCTTACGCAAACCTACCCCATGCGAGGCGGCTTATTCGAAGCCACTCTCTTCTTTAACGAACTCACGACGGAAATCATCGCAGATGGAAAACACCTCGCAGATGACCTCCTAAGGCTTGCATTCAAAATCAAAGGCCCCGATGCCCTCGCCCTAGTCACCGATGCCAACCGTGCACTCGATATGCCCGATGGCCCATACATCTTTGGCAATAAAGATGAAGGCTGCACTATCCTAAAACGCGATGGCGTTGGCCTAATGCCCGATGGCAAAGCACTCGCATCAAGCGTCGCAGGAATGGACCACTGCGTTCGTACCATGCACCACGCAACCAATGCCCCCCTCCCCGAAATCATTCGCATGGCTTCCCTCACCCCAGCCAAAATCGCAGGATTCGATAAAACCATAGGCAGCATCTCCCCCGGAAAAATCGCAAACCTCCTCCTCCTCGATCAATACCTTCATGTTTCCAAAATCTTTCTCAAAGGCTCCCCTGTAAACGTTTAACAACGTTTCCTAGGGCGATGCCCTAGGCTGGTCGTGGCCTGCCCCTTCAGGGCACAAATGCCCCATTTATTGAGCGGCGGATGTTAATCCGCTGGTGCTGTTAGCTGAACGATGGTTCATGTTTTGTTCGGTGTTTAAAAGCCCATGGACTGCGTTCCATGGGTCTTTTGTTCTTGCATAAGACAGACCCACCCAACGCAGTGGGATGGGCTTGAGAACATTGAACAACAGAGGAGGAGGTTGAAAGGCGGGCTAGCGAAGCGAAGTGCCCTCTTCGAGCGGAAGAGGGTTGGGTGATGGAGAAAAAAAAAGATAAAGAATAAAAAAAGCATGGATTCAAAGTATAGGTGTAGGGGCGTAAAAAAACCCATGGGGGGAACCATGGGTTTAAGTATTTGAAGGTTAAGTTAAGTACCTAGTGGGGCGGGGAAGATTGTGATTTTCGAGAATTTACGAACATGTTCGGACATGCGTTCGCGAAGTTTTTCAGCGAAGTATTCCTTGGCTTCGCCTTTAAGTTCTTCGAATTTAACTTCTTTGCCTGGTTTCTTTTCGGTGGTGAGAATGAGGTGGTAGCCGAACTGGGTTTTGACGGGGTCGCTTAGCAGATATGGGGGAAGGCCGAAGGCTGTTTTCGAGAAGTTTTCGACCATCACGCCATCTCGGGTGAACCAGCCTACATCGCCTCCTTGGTCTTTGGATGGGCAGGTGGATTTATCCTTGGCAATGATGGCAAAGGTTTCGTCAAGTAATGCGATGCGGGCTTTTTCTTTGGCAAGGTTATCTGCGGTGGGCGGGAGCTTAGCCATTTCTGTTTTTACGGTGTCTTCAACTTGTTTTTTGTAGGCAAGGATAAGAAGGCGGGCTTTTTCTAATTCGACTTCATCCGTTGGGGGAACGGTAAGAAGGATATGGCGGGCCCGTACCGATGCGCCATTAAAGACGTCTTTGTTTTGCTCGAAGATTTCTTGGAGGGCTTTGTCGGTAGCTTGGGAATCGGTGTATTTCTCCCAACGCACTTCTGCTGCGATATGCTCTTTTAACTCTACATCGTTCAGCTTCAACTCTTCCAGCATCTTGGCGTAATCTTTGCCTTGCTTGACGATTTCGGCTTTCATCAAAGCATGGCGTTTATCAACTTCAGCAACATCCGCAACGATTTTTTGTTGGATAAGGTACTGATCGACGAGCATGTTATCGATGAGGTGATTGATAAGTTCAGGGCGGGCAGCAGCTCTGCGTTCGGGGGGAATTCGCTCTAGGCTGCGTTGGACCGCACTTTCCGTAATAGCTTGGCCATTAACAAGCGCAGCGGTGCCTGGCGGGGCTTTTACCGCAGGGGCTTGGGCCATGCTTAGGCTGGCTATAAAAAGAAATAAAACAAACGATAGCTTCCTTGCCATGCGAAAACTCCTTCAAGAACGAAAGCCCCTTGGGATTGGGGTATGCAGATCCAAATCGCCCATATTCTTGAATTCTAATCAAAAAGTGTTTTTTTTTGCGATAGGGAAATCACAAAATTTTTATCTTATCGCTTGACTAGTCGTCCCTGAAAAACCCACTTCTGGCAATTTTTCCAAATCAAGCCAAGGCAATTAAGGAAGCCAAATAATTTCTGCGTGCCGGTAAGTTGCAAAACTTCTCCGCAGTAAAGAATCTCAGAAGAATAAAAGCCTTCTCACCGCGAAGACGCAAAGAGCGCAAAGTAAGACAAGAAATCCGGACTTGTCTGCTGCTTCTTAGCGTTCTTTGCGTCTTCGCGGTAAAGATTCTTGGTTTTGGAGGTTTTTAGGTGCCACTTTTGCTAGTGTTTCTTCTCAACACCTTGGTTCTCTGGCAAATACTACCACACCTTTTCCTTCTGAATAAACCAGTTTGGAAGCTTTTTGTGGGTTTTTTCAGAGGCGACTAGCCTAGCGTTTGACTCTAGAAGCTACACCATCAGCAATTGCAGATTTCATATCTTTTACAGCACGATCAAAGCCCAATAAAACAGCCCTTGATATAATACTATGGCCGATATTTAGCTCCTCTACGCCATGAATTGCAGCAACTTCTTGCACATTATGATAATTAAGGCCATGGCCCATATGCACATGCAGGCCCAGATCACGGGCAAAACGGGTAGCTTCGCGCAGTTCGTCTAGCTCGCGATCAAGGTTCACCTTGGTCTTGGCTTCGGAATACCTTGCTGTTTGAATTTCGATAGCGTGGGCGCCCAAGGCCCGTGCGGTTTCTATCTGCTCGCAATCAGGATCAATAAATAGCGAAATAACTATCCCCGAACCCGAAAGCTTTTTCATGATTTTCTCAACCTGATTACGGTTGGCAATCAAATCCAAGCCCCCCTCTGTGGTTAGCTCCGCCCTTTTCTCGGGCACCAAAGTTACCTCATCGGGTTTGTATTCCAATGCTAAGTCTGCAATCGCATCACTTGCAGCCATCTCTAAATTCAGCCAGCGCACTACCGGGCGAAGCATCTTTAAATCACGGTCCTGAATATGTCTGCGATCTTCGCGCAAATGAATCGTAATACCATCCGCCCCCGCAAGCTCTGCCATGATTGCAGCAGCAACCGGATCGGGCTCGTGCCCAAGCCGTGCCTGCCTGATCGTTGCAACATGATCGATATTCACACCCAACCGAACTATCCGTGTATCATTCATTATCCAACCCTCTTTCTAATCAGGCCCCAACCTAAGGCTTTTAGGCAAGCCCGGCGCAAGTTGCCGATATCTTCTCGCCTCTGCACTTAGTATTTTGATTAAAAAATATCCAAGGCCCAACATGATTATAGAGTCAATCAAGCTGCCCACAACAGGCAGGCTCGAAAAAGGCACCCAATACCCAGAAAGAATAATCAGCAAAAAAAGCCCAGCAGGCACCGCCTTGTTCCATACCCCTAACCGATACCTAGGATCAAAAAACATGCACGACATCGCACGCAACTCAGGCACGATTTCATTAAAGAACCACTTCCCCGCAGTGAATGGATTCAACCCAGGCACCTCTACCACATCTTCTAAATACCCAGGCGTAATGATTTCTGAATCATTTGATTTCGCAGGCGTAAATTGGCCAAGAGCTTCATTTTTTTGCACCCGGCTTCCCAGCCGAGTAACAATACGCTCTTCCAAAAGCCCTTGATCTTGCAGATTCGCAAGGGCGTTCTCCAGCCTAGTTACCCTAGCCTCAATTTCCACTCTGCTTTTTGTTTCCATGTCTTCTGCAACAGCTTTAGTTGGCTCAGGTGTGAAATAACTTCTCTTCTCTTGCTGAACTTCCATTTCATCCCCCAAAAATATAAACCCGCTTCCATGCATGATTCCATCTTAACCACTCTATCTAATAAGGAAAAGGACATTACAAATAAATGCGTTGCCTTCATTCCTAGGGCGGCGCCCTAGGCTGGTTGTGCCTGCCCCTTCAGGGCACAAAGGAACCAATTTATTGAGCGGCGGATGTTAATCCGCTGGTGCTTTTAGCTGAACGATGGTGAACGGTGGTTTTATTCTTCTCCGTTTCCTAGGGCGATGCCCTAGGCTGGTTGTGGCCTGCCCCTTCAGGGCACATTTATCGAGCGGCGGATGTTAATCCGCTGGTGCTTTTAGGTGAACGATGGTGAAAATGTTTTTAAATCCAAGAATCTTACCGCGAAGACGCTAAGTTCGCTAAGTAGCAGAATACAAGTTTTTTTCTTTTCTTCCTTTGCGGTCTTGGCGTCTTGGCGGTGAAAATGTTTTTAAATCCAAGAATCTTACCGCGAAGACGCTAAGTTCGCTAAGTAGCAGAATACAAGTACCCTCTTTATCGAGCGGCGGATGTTAATCCGCTGGTGCTGTTAGCTGAACGATGGTCCATGTTTTGCTCGGTGCGTAAAAAAACCCATGGTGGGGATACCATGGGTTTTTAGGATCAGATCAAGTTGGTGTTACTTGATAGCTTCTTTGAAGGCTTTGAGGGCGTTAGCGCGAACGGTTTTGGAAGCTGGCTTCGCGGAGAACATCATCTTTTCGCCGGTGAAGGGGTTAGTGCCTTCGCGAGCTTTGGTAGCTGGCTTATTGCGGATTTTCAATTTAAGAAGGCCTGGCAGGGTGAAGACGCCTGGGCCTTTTTTGCCAAGTTGTTCAACGATGATGGTGTGGAGGGAATCGAGAACAGCAACGACTTGCTTTTTGGAAAGCTCGGTGTGTTCAGCGATGGTGCTAAGAACTTGGCTTTTGGTCATGGCTTTTTTCTTATCGGACATTCTAAAAAACTCCCTTAAGACTTGAAGGTAAAAAACAGGAAACTCATCCTGATATATAAAGAAAGTTAGGATTAAAGGGGATGAGTGTCAATCATAAAAGGGTTATTTTTCTAGGGTTTTAGTAAAGTGGAGGTGAGTAAAGGCTTAAAAAACAGGGATTTGCTGAAAAAGTGTAGAAAAACAGGCTAAATAGAGGGATAATTCGCAGAGTTTATTGCAGCTGCAATAAAAGCGTTGGGAAATGATTAGGAATAAAAAAGGCCCGGGGGAAATATTCCCTCGGGCCAATGTGGGGTTGGGAAAAACTTCAAATAGCACAAGAGTAATTACAAAGCTGGGCTTAGCGCTCTGTAGCTCTGTAGCCTAGATGGTTATTCGATGATCTCGGCATAGGGAACAACATCCCGGTCTTTGGTACGATCATAACCAACCCAAGGCCCCGGATTGCCACGGTTGATGATGGTACAATTTACAGCATGGGTTTTAGTAAAAGTCGCTCCTAGAACCCCACCACCAACATTAGACAGTTGCACCGTTTCTTCGTTGTCCGTATTAGGGTCAAAAGTAAGAATCATCCCATTTTGAAGCGCAGTAGTTTTACCATTAGGATGAGTTAAATTACCAGTAAATCCTGAAACCAAACCAATTGCAGGAACTGGAACACTTGATGACCCAATGCCGGTCACCATATTGGT
Source organism: Gemmataceae bacterium (assembly GCA_044337875.1). Classification (GTDB taxonomy): domain Bacteria; phylum Planctomycetota; class Planctomycetia; order Gemmatales; family Gemmataceae; genus UBA969. Next base: position 51,147 of record JBIIMS010000010.1, on the reverse strand, counting down.
GCGATCAACGATTGCGAACATACGATGGCGGATATTAATGCCATCGGCTTTGCCAATTTCAAGACCAAGAGTAGGCGGTTGGGTTGTATCATCCGTTACCTCGAAATACCCAGTAGTGATCCAAACAGCGAAAACATTGCTCCTTGTAGTAACACTATTGCCGATTTTAGTTAGTAATTCTTTCCGAGGATAAATTGCAGGGCTTACACCCGATGCTTGAAAACCTTGAACATCAAGTAAATTACCAAATGAGACTTCCGCATTCCCAGCAGCGGTACTGGCAAAAGATTGATACCCTAGCAATGACTTATTAAAACCTTTTTTAGATACCGCACTGCTAAAATCCACATTGTTGGTTTGACCAAAATTTGCAATAGGCCTCTGAGAAACCAAATTATTATAACCCGTGGTTACATCGCCAGCAGCAAAATTATTGGCAGCCGCAGCATCTGCAACCGCTTGAAAAACCTCTTCACTAGGCATCGTGTTGACATTCACTTTTCCAAGAACGCGCCCATGCCTAGCCTCGCCAGCTTGGAGAGGGGAAACGCCAACTGCTTCTAAAAATCTGTGCAATCTTGTATTTTCGTCAAACCAAGGCCAATTGGATGCGTAGGGATGCGAAATTTTCATTGGAACATTATTTGCCGGAATGTTTGGCTGATTAAAAGCATCATTCCAACGACATGCTGTTTGAGTTAATTCGTGGGGCTTGACTGTGGAAACATGAATGAGCTCCAGAGGATTAATTAACGGCCTGTCAAGATGAGCAAGCCAAGGCAAAGGGTTCAAGACATTAGAATTGGCCTGCCCCATAGTATGCTGACAGCCCCCAATTCCCCCGACCTGATTTCCAGTATTATTGCCATTGTACATATTATTGCCAAAAGTCATTACATCTAGACCAATGGAATCCAAGTAGGGAGACCTGCGGCCTATTGAACTGGTAGTAGTAACATCTGGATTTCGAGCTGCGTTATCATCGTATTTGCGAAGGTCATTCATTTTACCCTTCGTAAAAACATCCACAGTAATATAAGGGTTGTATGGCAACATAGCAATTGCCTTAACTCCAGTTACAGGATCAAGATCATTGGGTGTCATGCCAGGATAAACCAATTTTTGCAGCAAAACCTCAGGTGCGTTGTTAATTCCAGGAGTTTGAGCAACACCCATTGTTTTAAGTTTGATTTTTGGAGTTTTAAATGTCGCATTTATTTTTGGGTCTGCTTCCATGCGAAGCGTAGTATCATCACAGACAACCATCGGTGGGGCACCAGCATTCAAATACCAAGTGGCGGGAACCATATTTGCTATAGGCATATTGTTCGGGTCAGTCCAATTGTCCAAAATTGCCTTTGCCATTCCGTTAGAGTCCAATGCAATATTGGTCCCATTAAAATCATATGACCCTGTACTGTTGAAATACATGCCGTTAACAGCATTCATCTGCCCGGAAATTTGACCTCGTTGGCACAAAACAAGCTTGTAATTTTGGTATTCGGTCCCAGTCCCATCCTTGAATTGAAGCACTGCATTATGCCCACCGGGACCAACGCTATAATTTCCATCCGGCGGCAAGGGATTCATTAACTCAACTGCGGTGAACAACTGGGTTGGCATGGTGGCTTTAGTGTTGTTCATAAAGGTATCCCCTGAATCATTTTGTGCCATGGAATAAGCTTCATTAATGACAACGCGAGGCAATTCTACGCCAAACACAAAATCTTTAGGGTCACCGCTCCAATTAAAAACCGTGTTGAAATCATCCGCATCAATAAAATCGACAATGTTGGCAGCAAGTTGCGCAAACCATCGATTTGTTCTTTTTATCTCCATAAGGTCAGCCTGTACTGCAGGGTCCATGGATGTAACTGCAGTTTCGTAAAAAATAACACCGGTCACATTACGAAGGACATTATAAATTTCCTGGGCAAAAGCTTGGCGATCATTTACAGCCTGATCAAACTGAACTTTTACAGGGCCAGCATAATTTATAAAATTAGTCTGGTCAGACATTCCATTTTGAACCACAGCAGGAAATGGAGTCAGTAGCCTATCTAAATTAAATTTAAGCGAAGGGCTTGTTTGATTTGATATTGGGGAAACTGTATCAGGAAGAGGCGAATAGTAAGTCACCCCTGCCTGAGCAACCGGATTTGATCTATCAGGAAAAATAAAGTTTTTGGTTCTAAATGTATTCGCATAAACAGCCCCTGTCATTGCGTTAGAAAGTGTATCAGGAGAGATTGAAGCCAATGCAGGCCTGTCTAAATCTGCACTTAATGTAGTCACCATGTTGCGTATACGCTGCCGAAAAATAGCATCTGGATTTCCACCAGAAATAGCACTTGCATATGGCATATCCAAACCTAAAGATTTAGGTAATAGTTGGGCTAACTGGCTTTTGGTAAATGGTTCTCCTTTACCCTGCCACCGAAGAATCGATGCAGTTTCTGAAACAGGAAACACCGTAGAAACGCCAATAGGATTTGGACCAGTTGCATTTGATTGAGACCGATAAGGATTGAAATTGCGAGCATGATAATTCAAATTAGTGTTATTACCATCCAACAAATGTTCAGATGCTTGGCCGTTCCCAAACCCCTGCCCAAAAGATGGAAAGCCATTTGCATTTACAAAGGTTGGCTTCGCAGTTGGCCCCCAACCCCCCATTGCTTGAAAATCCCCTGCCCCATTAAAATCAACTGGAGAATAGGAATGTAATAATGTGCTAGCAAAATAGGTTGTTGCTGGGGGATTAGTATTAACTGGAAGATAATTAGCCTGAAACAATCGACCGTATGTTTTCCATTGAGCTATTGATGAAAAATTTAAAGCTGCTGCAGGTATTCCAGATGTAGGTACTGGGGGGTTCGTCCCATAAGATAACAAATTGAAAAACTCATTCGCTGGCGAAAGAGGGGAATATTGTGCCACCATCCCAGAATAATTTTCAATTAATTTTTTTGGATTAATTTCCCAACGGCCCCACCCCTGATTAGAAGCATGGTCGGCAGTAAAAGAAGGAGTTGCAGAATCCCTCTGCATCAAATTGCCTGCGACATTCAAATTAATTCTCCCATCAAGGTCAAGAATTAACGGAGCTATTAATGCTTTATATTTCCGACCATCTGGGGTGGTCATTACTGGAAAGCCAGCATCAATCCAAATGCTATCATTACCACCGGGGTATCCTTCGAGGTTTTTAACATCTAAGTTTAATCCAACGGCATCAAGTCCATTAAATGAAGGATTACCAGTAGGATTACCAGCAGAGTCAAGTTTATAAGAAGCTAAATACAAATGATTATTATCAGAAAAAGTATTTGGTAGATTCCAGGAACTGGAGGGAGTATTTGGGGCATTTGCAATCTGTCTGCTACCTTTTTCAGGATCAGCAATAACAGTAGTAGCTGTAACCAAAGATTTAACCCTGTAATCCGGGTTAGCCAATTCCGTGGCCGTTTTCCCAATGCCTTGAAAAGGGCGATCATTCCCGCCAGCGGCCTTATAACCACCGTAAATATCCCTTGCCAGGCTATGTCCACGAAGGGAACTATTAGTTGTGAGTATTTTCCCTGTTGCTACATCAAAAAGGGTTGGATCTACAACGTCATACAATATTTGTCCAAGAGCAAAATTAAACATGTAGCGTGGGTCGATATCTGTCATTAAGGCATAGTCACTTCTCTTATCGGTAGCATTAAGATCAAAATCGCTGGTCCTGCGGATAGAATCTGCAACGAGGAGATACGTGGTTCCCACAACCAAAAACATTGAAAGAAAGGCAACAACAATTAGAAGAATCATGCCAGAGCGTTTGACATCGGTTTTTGTATTTAACAACATGGCACAAATCTCCTTTCAAACTTAATTACAATTTTTGAACAACTACAAACATCTTTGCCGTATTAGATTTTTGATCCCAAACACGAAGGGAAATTTGAACTGCTTTAATATTAAGGCCCGTATTATTAGTGGCATTCCAAACTGGAATTAATGAATTATTGCCAGCAGTATTTCCGGAGGGTTGCCACTTTCCTGTAATATTATTCCAATAGCCAAAATCATATTTGGGAACAGCAGGATTTGAGCTAATTCCTTGATCCGTTGTCCAAGTATCAAAAACTCGAATAGCAGCATTGCCGTTAGCAATTGCATAGTTAGTGAATGGCGGATAAGCACTATAAGAGCCTTGGCTTAAAATCGTGGCAAGATCTTCGTAGTCATATCTTAAATCTGTCAGCACCTTCACATCAAAAGATATCACATTGGTAGCAATGATATCGGTATTAACTTTAGTCGAAGTGTTAGGGAACTCAGAAAACAAAGGCCCCGCACGGTTTCCAAGATGATTTAAGGTCCGATTCCCCATGCGCTTCCAAGGAACTGTTAAATCAGAAGGTTTATTAAATGTTCCTGTTAAAGTTTCACAACTTATTTCTTCTTTAATTGCTGCATTTATGGCGGGTAATACAACACCGGTTATGGGAATATTGAAATTTGGCAGCACCATCTTTTGCTGGCGATAAAGATTAAAATAAGGTAGCGAAGGCGCAGACTTCCCATCAGTTCTATCAGTAACGGGTGTATTCTGTATGCCTAAAAAATAAGCGACTTCAGCCCAATCGGAATGTATAAGATTCGCATTCGATTCAAATCGACGAATGTTCGAATCAGTCATCCCTAGAGGAGTTCCTACACCATTAAAGAATAAATTCCCAAAAGCCCCCCCAAAACTACTTTCAAAAAAATCATTGGGGCTTTTGCCGGGAAGTTTGACAGTGAAAGCAAGCATATGATTGGCTAATGCAGCACTTTGACTGAAAGTAACATTATTTGTCGCTCCCTCTGCAACATCTCTAGGTTGATCTTGCCAAAGCATAAAGTAGCCCTCTTTGGGTGGGCCATTATCCCAAAATTCAGGATCACTTAATTTCTTGCTTCCTTCAAAATGATTAGCCCCTAAATCACGTTGCAAAAGCGTTATCGCAGGGCGAATTTTCTCCTGCATATCAGCAACTTCTTTTAGCCCCTGCATGGTGCCTGTTGCAATTACAAACGCCTGACTCATGATGGAAAGCATGAGAATGATAAGGGCCATGGCAATCAGTAACTCAACCAAGGTAAATCCAAGACGGGATTTTCGGGTAAGCGGGAATAAGATTCGATTAGGATTCATTAGCCTGCTCCCATATCAATAACCCGAACCACATCGGAGAGAAGGTAAACGCCTTGAATTGTAATTACTCCATTTGTAACGGCCGAACCAAATTTCTGGCGTAATTCCAATTCTGTTCCATTGATATTTTGTATTTGATGAAAGGTTCGTTCACTCAAGCTATTAACAACCATCACCCAATCATTCTTTTTGCAGGCATCAGAAAAAGCTGAATTCGCCACAATAATTGCATTACCGGTGTTCGCTGAAAGTGTAGCAAGTGAGAGGGGAAAATCTGCAAAAGTTTGGCTGCGACCTTTGTAAACCAGCATGTATCTGCGAGATGGCAAAGGGTTGTCCAAAGGCGATTTCTTTTCCAGAAGGAACGAAACTGAATATCTTCCAATGGATGAAACAGGTGTTACTGCCCGACCTGATTCATCCAGTTCAATGTCAAAATTAGAAGTAAAATACCGCTCATTTATTTGAGCTGGTAGCATTGGTGAAACACCACCATTAACATAGGCAACTATCACTCCGCCCAATAAAGTTTTTGAGGGCCCTGCTGCTTGATCTAAAAACAAATATTGTGGAGATGCACCATTTAAGGCAGGATTCAAAACCGAACCACCAGAATAAATCCAATTGGGCTGATTCTTAACGAACTCCATCGCATCTGGATCGAAGTTACTTTGTGCGTTATTCACCACTTCGTTGATTTGGTATTTTTCAATAGCCTGCCCCATCATCAGCGCAGCTACTGGAAAAATCGCAAACACACTCACCATGCCAATCCCCATAATGAAGATAGCCATCAAGACTTCCAAGAGTGTAATACCTTTTCGGTTCACAAAAGTTCCTTTAAATTCCCTTATTACGGGGATCAAATGCAAATTGGTAAGGCGCACCTGTGGGGCCTACTTCATAAACCCCGATTGAGCCAGACATTTTTCTAACTGCAATAATTGCATCGCGACTATAGTCTCCGGCAAGAGATTCGAAATTATGCAAATGCAAATAAACTTCGGATGTAAAATTATTAAGACTACCATCCGGGTTAAAAATGATTTCAAAGTAAAGTGGAGGGTTCGCAGCAGCGGGAGCTGGCAGTTGTGGTGGAAAATAGCTAGCTTGTGTAAAAGAAGAAGGTAATGAAAAACGGAGTGTACTAGGAATTTGAATTTCGATAATGTTAGAAAGCTCAAAAGGCGTGTCGCCAGAAAGGTCAATCGCACCACGAAATATTTTGTACTTTGTTCCATAAGCACTTAAGTTTTGAATGAACCCCGAAGATGCGTTAGTTACTGTAGCATTAGGAATTGCTGTAGCAATAGTTGCAACATCCCCTGACTCCAAAAGCATAAAATCACCTGGATTTATTACTCCCTGATAAGTTGCTGGAAATCCTAAAACAGATGTCATTGGATTTACTGTAACATTGCCGACTATTAAACCATCCAAAGGCGCGGGTTTTTGAATTAGCACCACGCTATCAACCTTGCCATTTGCATCCGAATCATAAAACCGTATTCCAGTGGGAAGGCGCTCGGCCTTGGCACGGTTTCTAGCAGAAAGCAAAGCGGATTGCACAGTACTTGAAAAACGGGAAAGCTCACGGTCTGCTTGATTAGCTGGATAAAAAGCTGCAGTGATTGCAGTAAAGGTTATAATGATGGTCATCACGACCACCAATTCCACCAAAGTCATCGCAGTTCTATTTCGGGCACCTTGCAGCATTGTAATATCTCAGCTGTTTAAAATGACTACTCGGTATCGTAAGCAATATCCACGCGCAGGGAACCAACTTTGAACGATTTATCAGCGTTGTAATCGTTAGTAACGACGTTGTGAATTTGGTGATAGATAACCACACCGCCTGGCTTAATGATTCGTACGCCTGAGGTATCAGTTGCAATAGAACCAGAACCAAGATCTTCGACTTTTAGCCCTTTGGGGTGGGATTCAAGGGCAACTAATAGACAAGCGCTTGAATTCCGATTGTTGGTGCTAGCTGCGCCTGGAATATTTTTCTTGATAGTATTAGCTGCTAATAATTGCTGCGCCAAAGACAAGGCAGACAAAGGTGGTGGATTCGGGTAGGCATAAAGAGATGCTGCAGCAGTAGAACTACTATCAAAATTGTAAACTGGAGTGGTAGCAGCTATGGCGGAAACTGATGTTGGAAAATTTTTTACAATCTGCGTATTTGCATAAACTAAAATTGCTCTCGCATTGGGATCTAATTCCGTAAGTAATCCAGGCGTTTTCAATTTATCTGCAAGAGTTTGATAATAAACTTTATCACCAGCAGATAGCGCTTGGTAATCCTGCTTGGCCTTTTGCTGAATATCTTGGGTGATTCTAGTAACCGCTTGTTTAATTGTGTTAATAGTTATTGAAACGCTTGAATTGGGGTTGGTAGGGTCACGCTGCCAAGCAGCATATTTAAAAACGGCGCCCGCACTTAAAGCAGCTAAAACTCCAATAATTGAAATTACAATCAGCAACTCGATCAAAGTAAAGGCTTTGCTTATGTCCCAAGGCCTTCTGGATGAAAAAATCATTGTTTTACTCCCCTACACCAAGTTGAAGGGCAGAGAAATTAGCAATGTCATCAAATATTGGAGAACCGCTTGCATAGGGAGGTTTATAGTAGCCACCCGATCCAAATATTTTATCCTGACCAGAGCTTATAAGTTGAAATGTCTTTGGATTGTAGTAAGACGATGCTGAAACAGTCCCAGTGGGAGTTTTGTGGTACGGAGAAATGAGACCGCCAAGAGGATTGGCTAGAAAATACGCATATTCAGTATTCGAAAAATACGCATAAGAACCACCGGAGTTATTTAACATGGTAAAATAATTGGTTGTTGGTACGATTTGCTTTTGTTTAAACTCGTAAAATGGGCCTTTTCGCTTAGCATATACAATATCCCAAGGAGTAGCCGGGTAGGAAGAAAAACCTTGAAATGTTCCACTGCTGTAATCTCTGATGCCGCCAAGCCAAAAAACTAAAGCCTCCATACCAGTAAGAGTAACCGGATAAGTCCCAGTATAACCCGGCCCCATCCAAGGGCATGCAGTACTTGACTGCCATGCTTTTCCAAAAACCTTGATTAAAAAATTTGAAGTCGAAACACCAATTGCATCTGCATTAAAACCAGCAGGGGTATTATAAAGCTTGATTGCACTTGGCAGACTATCAACATTCCCAAAGTTTTGTTTTGCAGCAGCTATTGCAGCTTCTAATTGCGAAAGTTCTGTTCGGGCAGCAACCATTTGGCCGCGACTTAAAATCTTCATGACACCGGCTGAAGTAAGAGCAACCAGAATTCCAATGATGGCGATCACCACCAATAGCTCAATCAGCGTGAATGCTGAATTTCTAGATCTGGATTTTAGCAAGTGCGACATGAGTTGGATCCTCCGTTTTCATTCTACCCGCATCAACGCGGAAAACTTCATTCACAAAATTACACACTTGTTTTCAAGGGGTTTTATAACTGGACACTTGGTTTTTAAGATTCTTTAAACTACAAGAAACGTTGTAAAACCATCCCGAATACCTTATTTACTTAAGCCCTCAAGCATACAAGTTACTTTATTTACTCAAGCCTTCAAGCATACCGATTAGGGGCATGAACAAGGCAATAACGATGCCGCCGATGACTCCCCCTAGAAACACGATCATGATCGGTTCAAGCAAGCTAAGCAAGCTTTCGACAAGAATATTCACTTCCTCTTCATAAATATCAGCAACTTTATTAAGCATGGTATCGAGGTCGCCAGTTTCCTCGCCGACATCGATCATGTTAACCACCATGTCATCTACGAGCTTGCTTTCTCTGAGTGGCTGAACGATGGTATCGCCTTCGCGGATGGATTCGTAAACGCGCTGGTAAAGGCGCTCGAAAACCTGATTGGTGCAGGTAGCCTTAACGATGGCCAAGCCTTCAAGAATGGGCACGCCTGAAGAAACCAAAGTCCCTAGGGTACGGGTGGATTGGGCAATCGCGGTTTTTTCGATAAGTCCGCCGACCACGGGAATCCAAAGATACATTCGATCGAGCACATACCCCCCCGTTCTGCTCATGCGTAGCAGCTTAAGCAGCAGCCAGAAGGTAAGCGGAATCAGAGGAAGCACATACCAGTAGGTAGAAACCCAGCGCGAGGTGGCCATGAGGAATAGGGTAAGCGTGGGCAGCTTCATACCGAAATCTTTAAAGATTTTCTCAAATTTAGGGATGATGAAAATCATAATGAAAACGAGGATAGAGATAGCGACAAAGATAACCACGGAAGGGTAGATCATTGCGCCTGTGATTTTGCGTTTGAGTGTCTGGGCTTTTTCTTTAAAATCTGCAAGGCGCTGAAGGATAACTTCGAGTGCGCCGCCCGCTTCCCCAGCTTTTACCATATTCACATAAAGGCGATCGAAGCATTTGGGGTGTTTACCAAAAGCTTCGGAGAGAGTGGAACCGGATTCGACATCTTCGATAACATCTGCGATAGCGTATTTAAGGATACCGTTTTTCATCTGTCCTTCGAGAATACGAAGCGAACGAAGGATGGGGAGGCCTGCATCTTGCAGGGTCGAGAACTGCCTGGTGAAGGTACAAAGGGCTTTACCCGAGACGCCACCGATGGTGAAGCCTCGTTTCTTCTTGCCGCCCTTCTTCTTATCTTTGCCTTTTTTCGCCGCCACCTGGGTTATCTTGGTAACAAAGTACCCCATTTGGCGGATTTTTTGTTGGGCTTCTTCCTCGGTTGCGGCATCGACGGAATCTTTGACTTCGGTGCCCGTGGTATCCATTGCTTCGAATTTAAAACTAGCCATATCAAAACTCCTGAAGAGGGAATCGTGAAAGATTATTCCTCGGTAACGGTCTCGCGAATGATTTCTTCCATAGTGGTAAGGCCTTGATGAATGGCATTAACACCGGACCAGCGTAAAGTTTTCATGCCTGATTTAACACAAAGATCGCGAAGTTCATCGGTAGAAGCTTCTTTGGCGATTAAATCGCGAAGTTCATCGGTCATGACAAGAAGTTCGTGGATGCCCATACGGCCTTTATAGCCTGTATTATTGCAAGTATCGCAACCTTTGCCGTAGAAGAATTTTTTGCCTGCGACCATTTCCGGTGTCAGGTTGAGCTCCAAAAGCTGATCGGGGCCGGGCTGGAATTCTTCGCGACAATTGATGCAGATTTTACGAACGAGCCTTTGCGCAAGCACCCCTTCAACGCAGGCGTTGATGAGGTAGGATTGCAAACCCATATCGCGCATACGAGTGATAGTGCTGGGCGCATCGTTGGTATGCAGGGTACTAAAAACGATATGGCCTGTAAGGGCGGCTTGCACAGCGATCTGTGCGGTTTCAAGATCGCGGATTTCACCCACGAGGATTTTATCAGGGTCTTGCCTAAGAATACTACGAAGGGCTGCAGCGAATGTCATGCCTACTTCGTGATTGATCGGGCACTGAACCAGGCCTTCAATTTCGTATTCTACCGGGTCTTCGGTGGTGATGATTTTTTCTTCAATCACATTGAGTTCGTTGAGTGCAGAATAAAGGGTGGTGGTCTTACCTGAACCGGTTGGGCCGGTAACCAGAACCACGCCGTTAGGCTTATTAATAAGCTCGCGGAACGTTGCAAGAACGGTAGGCTCAATACCAAGCTTGTTGATATCGAGGGCAACAACGGATTTATCGAGCAAACGAATAACAGCGCTTTCGCCAAAGAGAGTAGGCAAGGTGCTGACACGCATATCCACACGGTTGCCACCGATGGTTAATTCGATACGCCCATCTTGGGGTAGTCTGCGTTCAGCGATATCAAGGTTCGCCATAACTTTAATACGGCTGGCGATAGCATTTGCTAAATACTTAGGGGGAGGCGGCAGTTCGAAAAGTACGCCATCGCACTTATACCGCATTTTGTAATCTTCTTCGAAGGGTTCGAAGTGAATGTCGGAAGCTTGATCGCGGATAGCCATGAGGAAAACCATGTTGATCAGCCTGCGCACCGGTGCGGAATCGGCTTGTTCCATCAGGGATTCGAGATCGATACTGGTTTCGTTTTTGCGCCTACCCTTGGTGCCATCGGCTTCGAGTTCTTGGATAAGATCAGCTATACTATCTTCTTTACCAGCGTAGGATTTTTTCTGCGCTTCTTCGAAAGCAGTAGGAGAAACGAGGTAAGGAATAACTTCATTAAGGCCTAAGAGGTTACGAAGATCATCAACCGAAGTAAGATTATTAGGATCGACAATTGCGACGGAAAGGATTTTGTCTTTAAAAGTAAGGGGGATAACCTTGTACATGGAAGCCATGGTTTCAGAAACCAGTAGCAGAGCTTCAGGCTGGGACTTTTGTTCGTTGAGGTTACCGATCTTGATGTTGGATTGCTCTGCAAGGGCTTTAACGAGTTGATCTTCGTTAACGAGGCCACGGGCGACGGCGACAGCGCCTAGTTTTTTTCCAGAGCTACGGGCTTCATCAAGCATTTCGAAGAGTTGCTGTTCATCGATAAGGCCGAGGCTGAGGAGGATTTCGCCGATTTTGGGCCTACCGCCCGTAGGTTTGGGCTTGGCTTCGACAGTTTTTTTAACAGCGATTGGGGCAGCGGGTTTGGGAGCGCCGGGTGCTGGGGCTGCACCTGCTGGCCTTGGGGCGCCGGCTACGGGAGGTGCGCCTGCTGGCCTTGGTGTGCCGGGTGCCGCTGGAGCTGCACCTGCTGGCCTTGGTGTGCCGGGCACTGGTGCTGCGCCTGCCGGTCTTGGTGCGCCGGGTGCCGCTGGAGCTGCGCCTGCTGGTCTGGGGGCGCCGGGTACTGGTGCTGCGCCTGCCGGTCTAGGGGCGCCGGGCACGGGTGCTGCGCCTGCTGGTCTGGGTGCGCCGGGTACTGGTGCGGATGATGCGCCTGCTGGTCTTGGTGCGCCGGGCACGGGTGCTGCGCCTGCTGGTCTTGGTGCGCCGGGCACGGGTGCTGCGCCTGCGGGTCTGGGTGCAGGAGCTGAGACCGGTGTTGGGCCTGCTGGCCTGGGGGCGGTTGGATTAGTGCCCTGCCCTGTGTTAGCAGGGTTTTGCGGAGGCTTAGGGTTTTCGGGAGGAGTCGTGCTCATAATTTAGTTGCTCGTAATCCTCTGCTTAGCGCTTTGCGCCACGCGCTGGTGGTGCATCATCGTCATCGTCATCATCGTCATCGTCATCGCCGTCATCGTCGTCATCAGATAATTTTCCGGCTTCGGCTTGGGCAATTTTCTCAGCGAGTTCTGTAGGCTTATTGGATTTACCCAAAGCTTCTTCTTTATCGACTTGGCCGGAGCGCCAAAGTTTGAAAAGGCTATCATCCATAAGAAACATGCCATGTTTACGGCCTGTTTGAATGGAAGAATCGATACGATAGGTTTTATTTTCACGAATAAGGTTCGAGATAGCGGGTGTAACCACCATAAGTTCGTAGGCAGCGCACATCCCGCTGGGCTTTCTGGGCAACAACGTTTGGGAAAGTACACCGATAAGGGCGGTGGAAAGCTGGGTTCGAATCTGATCCTGTTGTTCTTGTGGGAACACATCGATAATACGGTTCACGGTACTCGAAGCACCATTGGTATGGAGTGTACCAAACACCACATGCCCTGTTTCCGCGGCTTCGATAGCAGCATGAATGGTTTCGAGATCGCGCATTTCACCGACGAGGATGATATCGGGATCCATACGAAGCGCCCTACGAAGGCCTTCTTTAAAGCTACCAACATCGGTGCCAATTTCTCGTTGGCAGAAGGTGGACTTATCGTGTTTATGATAATACTCGATTGGATCTTCAAGAGTGATCACATGCTTATCATAATTATGATTGATGAAGTCGAGCATGGAAGCAAGAGAGGTGGTTTTGCCTGAACCGGTTGGGCCGGTAACGAGCAGAAGCCCCCTGGGTTTAACGATAAGGCGTTTGATGGCTTCGGGCATACCCATTTGTTCGAAGGTAAGGAATCCGCTGGGGATACGGCGCATAACCATACCGATATGGCCACGCTGGCGAAATACTGCAACACGAAAACGATAGCCGTCCACAAACTCGATGGCAAAATCGGTGCCACCTTTTTCTTGAAGTTCCTGCTGACAGCGATCTGGAGTAATACTTTTCATAAGAGCGACAGTATCTTCATTATCGAGAATTTTAGTGTCGAGTTTTTTCATACGGCCTTGATGCCGAATAACCGGAGGTTGGCCGGTTGTAATATGTAAGTCATTAGCTTTTAGCTGGATTACGCTGTGTAAAAGCTTATCGATTTGTACTGAAGCCACAAAAGACCTCCACCAAGCATTCGAGAACGGAAAAAAACCTGTATCGCCTAAGAACTTGCAAGAAAGAAATCTAACCCATGAGAAAAAGAATCGCAACAAAAAAAATGAAGCGATCAAATCATCTTGGAAACTTAATGCAAAACTCCGAGTATTATTGTTCCAGTTATAACCGAAGTAAGAAACAACCGAGATGAAAAACCAATTTATTCCCCAATCTATTTTAGGGTGAGAGGGGAGCAAAAGGTTAAACGAACTAATTAATGATCAAGGGCACTATCATGATGACAGGTGCTAAGCACTTCTTCGAAGGTGGTCATGCCATTACAAACTTTGAGCATGCCATCATCAAGCAAATTGCGCATCCCCTTGGATTTGGCATGTCGCCTCATTTCCTGAGCAGAAGCCCCCTTGAAAGCCATTTCACGCAATTTACCATCTAATCGTAACATTTCGTAAATCCCCTGACGGCCACGATAGCCTGTTTTATTGCAGTTTGAGCAACCTTTGCCACGCATGAACTTACCGTTGCCTAATTGCTCTGCGGTAATGCCAGAAGCCTTGATATCGGCAGGTGTGGGGGTGTAGGGTTCCTTGCATTTAGGGCAAATCCTGCGGACTAAGCGCTGTGCCATAACTGCAATAATACTTGATGCAACAAGGAAAGGTTGCACCCCGATATCGATTAGGCGAGTAATCGCACTTGGTGCATCGTTGGTATGAAGGGTGCTAAATACCAAGTGTCCAGTGAGAGAAGCTTCGATGGCAATCTTGGCAGTTTCGGCATCGCGGATTTCCCCAACGAGAATAACATTGGGCGCCTGCCTAAGCATGGCTCGAATGATACGGGCGAAATCGAGCCCGATAGTGTGCTTAACTTCGCACTGGTTAATGCCAGGGAGGTAATACTCGACAGGATCTTCTGCGGTGATGATTTTTCGTTCGGTGGTGTTAAGTTCATTAATTGCGGAGTACAGGGTGGTGGTTTTGCCTGAACCAGTTGGGCCGGTAACAAGAAAGATACCGTTAGGGCGTTTAATCAGGTTAAGGAAGCGGGCAAAATCGTCTTCAGCAAAGCCCAAATCGCGAATATTCACCTTAATATTGCTACGATCAAGAATACGCATAACCGCAGATTGGCCATAAACCGTAGGTAAAAGACTTAGTCGAAGATCAAAATCCCTGCCCTTGAGCGAGGTTTTGATACGACCATCCTGAGGCCTGCGCTTTTCAGAGATATCAATACCCGCCATGATTTTTAAACGCGAGAGAATGGGCAGGAGGTATCTGTATGGGGGGTTTTCTTTTTCCACCAGCACCCCATCGACCCGATAACGAATGCGCACTCTGGTCGCAAAAGGCTCGATATGAATATCGCTGGCGCGAAGCTCGACCCCTTCCGAAAGGATTTTATTAACCAGCTTGATAACGCCACCTTCGCCACCATCATCGCCCGCTCTACCAGCATCGGCTTGGGCAAATTCGTTTTCGATTTCGGAAAAATCGATCAGGGGCGCGGTATCATCGACTTCATCCTGAGGATAAACCTTGTTGATAAGTTCGCGGATCTGCTCTAAAGAAGCAACAACCGGAACGATTTCCTTGTTCATAATGAAGGAAAGCTTTTGAATCATGCCAAAATCGCTGGGGTCTGCCACTGCAAGCTTTACACTGAGGCCATCGGTGGAGATCGGCACAACATTGCTTTCGCGTGCGGTGCCAGCAGTCATCAGCTTGATAGCTTCATCGGGCACTTCGATATCGGTTAAATCAATAAATTCGTAATGATTAAATTCTGCAACAGCTTTGGCAATTTGGAGAGTATTGGCATATTCGAGCTTCAGCAAAGCTTCTTGTAGATTGCCACCATTTTTCATGACATCTCGAGATTCTTGCAACTGTTCGCTGCTAATAACCTGATTTTTGACTAAAATGTCACCGTAATCGCCTCGCGCTTTGGCCACGGACTACTCCTCTTCTCATGATACATTCAACAAACCATACATTTCTATTCTCATGAAGATTAAGCAATCTTGCAAGTGATTAAAAGGTAAAGCTTGCGGTAATGGCAAGAATATCATTAAATAATGAAAAGAGGTGACTGCCGGGCCCGGATGGCCACGGCAACAAAAACAGGATTAGCAGTTACCCGTTGGTGAACATTTGCAAGCAAATCATTCTCGTACAAATTTGAATCGCATAAAGCGAATTGTCGTGCTTGGTTCTACAGGCTCGATCGGAGTAAGCACCCTCGATGTAATCGAGTCGCTTCCAGAGAAACTGGAAGTGTTCGGATTATGCGCCCATCGCAAAGTTAAGGAACTTCTAGAACAGGCAAAGAAGCACAAAGCAAAGTTCATTGCTATTACCGATGCTGAAAGCGCTGCAAAAATAAAATCGTCAGAACTTCCCCAAGGTTGCCAGCTATTAAGCGGTACGGATGCAGTAATAAAACTGGTTCAGATGGCGGAAGTGGATATGGTGGTATCCGCAATCGTGGGTGCAGCAGGGATAGAAGGCACCTGGGCTGCGTTAGAAGCAGGCAAACCGGTTGGGCTTGCAAACAAAGAAACGCTAGTAGTCGCTGGGCCGTTGGTGATGGAACTTGCCCGCCAAAAAGGCGTCGCAATATTGCCGATTGACAGCGAACATAGCGCTATATTTCAGGCCATGCAAAGTGGGCCAAAAGAATCGATTACGAAAATAGTGCTGACAGGGAGCGGAGGGCCTTTCAGAGGCAAGAAAGCTTTTCAGCTTGAACAAGTAACAGCAGAAGAAGCGCTAAAACACCCGACTTGGCAGATGGGGCCTAAAATTTCGATCGATTCCGCAACTTTGATGAACAAAGCCCTGGAAGTCATCGAAGCCCGCTGGCTTTTTGATCTGGATGCATCGCAAATTGAAGTCATTTTGCACCCAGAAAGCATGATCCATAGCTTTGTTGAATTCGCAGATGGTTCGGTGATGGCGCAAGCTTCACCACCTGACATGAGGCTTCCAATCCAGTATGCCCTAACCTACCCGGAAAGGGTTCCGGGGCCTACGCGAAAGCTGGATTGGCAATCGCTAAAAGCGTGGCATTTCGAGCAACCCGACCTAGAAACCTTTCCCGCATTGAAAATTGGGCTGGAAGTTGCAAGGATGGGTGGGACTTGTGGGGCAGTGCTTAACGCAGCCAACGAGGTTGCAGTAGAACGATTCTTAAAAGACGAGCTTGCGTTTCTAGATATAGCCAAGGCGGCACGAACCGCTTTGGATCACCATAATTTCAGCCCAACGCCATCACTGGCAGATTTATTCCAGTGCGATCGGTGGGCCCGACAGGAGATAATTCGTTGGACCAGCAAGAAAAACCAGACAGTGCAAGCCAAGTAGAAGCACAAAGCAAAACCCAGCGCGCCATCGCCGAGGCTCCTGCACCGCCCGATATGACCCCAATGGCTTGGCTGAAGGCCAATGCTGTGTTCGTCTTCATGCTGATATTCGCCGTTTATTACCTGTATTCGAACTTTGGGTTTGAAGGGGTGATCAAAGCTGGCTTAGTTGCACTAGGCCTTGGCTTTGTTATTTTCATTCACGAACTCGGCCACTTTGTTGCTGCAAAACTTTGCGATGTTCATGTAAAAACCTTTAGCATCGGCTTTGGCCCCGCACTTCCTGGATGTAGCTTCAAACGAGGCGAAACCCAATACATGATCGGCGCATTACCCCTAGGCGGATATGTATCCATGGTGGGGGAAGGTAGTGAGGCAGACGAAGGCGAAGAATACCCAAGATCCTACAAGAACAAAACCGTGGGCCAGCGGATGATGATTATCTCGGCAGGCGTGATCATGAATGTAATCCTAGGCGGGATCTGCTTCATTATCGTGTACCGACTCCACGGAGTACCCCGCCCACCCGCAGTGGTATGGCGCGTGGACTCTGGTTCGCCCGCATGGCAGGCAGGAATCAAAACGGGTTCATCAATAACCCAATTAGGAGATGTCAAAAATCCTACATTCGACGACCTGAGGCTTGCAGTTGCACTATCTGGGCACAACACCACAATACCATTTGTTTTTCAAAACAGAAATAATGGACCAAAAATTGAAGTTGCGCTTGAACCCAGACGCGACAAAAACGACATGGTTCCAATGATTGGCATTGCACCACCGCCACGGGCTGTATTAGCCCCCCTACCCCAAAAAGACACGAACAAGGTAAAGCCCAATCTGCTTTGGATAACGCCTTTTACGAAAAACAGCCCAGCATCAATGGCTCGCTTACTACCCTTGGAAAAAGACTGCATCATCATGGGTATTAGCAACCCCAAGGGCGAAGGCTATATTTCAATCGACCACGATTTGAAACTAGGCTCTTTCGATGCACAGGAATTCGCACGGGTTTTATTAGAGCACGAAGGCAAAGCTTGCAAAATCCTTTATTATTCGAAAGCCTCTGAAAACCCCATCGAAGCCGAAATCGGGACCGAAAGCTTCATGCCGGGCGATGCAATTGTTGGCACCACAAAAACAGGCCAAAAGAACTACAACCCGCTAGCCACCGAAAAACTAAGCGAAGTAAAGGCATTTGAACCCCGACCCGAGGGAAACTTCTTCGAATTCACGAGCAGGATCAACCAACTAGCAGGCCAACCAGTTGTCATAGAAATCAAACGAAGTCAGGAAAAAGAAAAAACCCTGATGATGTTTGTCCCCCCCGCATTCCACATGGATACAGGGATGAACATGAAGATGGGGGAAGTCGCAGCAGTGCGAAAAGGATCACCCGCAGAAAAAGCAGGAGTCTTGGTGGGCGACAGAATTGCAAGCATCGAAATCACCCCCGAAGGCAAAGAAACGAAAAAGTTCAGCCTCGATTCCTTCAACCCGATCCAGCTTCCCAATGCACTTGCAATAAAAGCAGGCACCTCGGGCAATTGCAATATCACCCTCACTGTCGGCAGGCGCAATAACACCACTCACGAAGCCCTGGCGATGATCCCGCTTCCCTCGGTAGAATGGGATCATGGCTTTGATGGAAACCTTGAAGAACCTGTAAAACCAGCTTCCCCACTTTCGATTCCTCAACTGGGAATCGCTTTCCGAGTGGAAAACACAATACTAAGCATCAAAGAAAAATCCCCCGCACAGGAAGCTGGCGCAAAGATTTTTGATGTGATCGAACAGGCCAGATTTGCAAGAATTGATCGCAAGACCAATAAAGAAGTTTGGGACAAATGGACCGAACTCAAAAGCTGGCGGGGCAACCAGCAGTTGTTTGATCAATGGGCTTTTGCCTTTGCCATGTTGCAAGAAAGAGACCTGCACAAAATCCAACTTAAAGTACGCAGAGCAGGCGAACCCAATCTGGTTGAACTAGCACCCATCGTCGCAACTCAAGACACTTCTTGGCCCTCTGCAGAACTGGGTCTACGCCTAATTAGCGACTTCGTTATGCAAAAGGCCGATTCCATCGTTGAAGCCGTGGAATTTGGCACCAACGACACCATCAAATCAATCCGCTCGATGTATCAAAATCTTGCCAGCCTTATGAGTGGCAGAATATCGACCGACAGCTTGGGCGGTCCGATTGAAATTGCATCGCAGACCTTTTCTGCGGCTGAAGACCCTTTCGCGCTAATCTTGTTTTTAGGTATGATCAGCCTGAATCTAGCAGTAGTAAACTTTCTACCAATCCCCATGCTCGATGGGGGGCATATGGTATTTTTGATTTACGAAAAGTTGCGAGGAAAACCTGCATCGGACGCCGTGATGGCCGCTGCAACCTATCTTGGTCTTGCCATCGTGCTTTCACTTATGGCATTTGTATTTTACCTAGATATTAAACGCCGCTTCTTTTAATAAAAGGCAACGATAAGAGATGAACCCAGAAAACAACGAACCAACTGATATTAAGCCAACTTCCAAGAAAGTTGCATTACTGCTGTGGTTAGGCTCTTTTTCAATATTGGCATTCTACGAGGTTTTTTTGTTTGTAATTAAACTGCTGCAGAAAAGCCCTGAGTAACTAATGTTTGATTCTAGCGCAAATCATCTAACGCATCATTGCAAAGCTGATCTGCATCTTTATTCTGTTCTCTTCGCACATGAACAAGTCGCACCGAGCCCTTCATTTTCGAAATCAGCTCACGCGCTTGCAAACATAAGGGCTTCAATTCTTCGCTCTTAACCTTGTATAAACCTTGCACCTGCTTCACCATGAGTTCACTATCGCTGTGAATGATAACCTCGGCATCTGGGTGAGTGTTTAAAGCAAATTCAAGCGCATGGACCAAAGCAGTGTATTCAGCTTGATTATTGGTCATAATGCCAAGTTTGCCTGCATCTTCCTTTATAATACTGCCAGCCTTACGAACAAGAAAAGAATAAGCAGCCTGGCCGGGGTTGCCTCTGGAAGCGCCATCGGTGTGGATTAAAATCTGAGTCATGGAAGCTTCCTTGGTTAAAAAAGAACAGTGAGATAAATGAATCCTAAAACTCAGAGGCTGCTAGGTCAATATTAGCTACAAAACGCTATACTTTCTAAATGGGAATAATACCTGAAATAAAAGCTGTGCCCAGTCTTGCCTCAGAAGCAAAAGTTTTGCTGCTGGAAACATCTGGCTCAAGCGGAATTGTAGCTTTGGCTTTTGGTTCAAATATTGTTTCACACCGGGTTCTGGAAATCGCTAAAAGGCATGTGAGCGATATGGCACCCGCCATCGCTGAAATGCTTAAAGAATGTGGCTGGGAAGCTAAAAATCTGGATGCTATCGCAACGGGGATTGGGCCGGGCAGCTACACCGGGCTTCGCATTGGCTTAATGAGCGCTCGAACCCTGGCAATGATGACGGGCGCAAGACTTTTGGGTATTTCGACTTTTGAAATCTTGGCACAACATTGCCTAGACGTTGGCCATGCTAAAGTCGAAATCATCGCAGATGCCCAACAAGATAAAATTTACGCACAGCATTTCGAAAACAATAACAGCCAACTCATAAGCGCAAGCGAACTTAAAATCGTAAGCACCGCTGAATGGGTAGCAAATAGAGATATAAGTTTTGCAATTGCAGGCCCGGGAGTACCCAAGGTTATACCTTTAGTACCAGCAAACCAAGGCATGGTTGTCGAACAATCAGGAGATATCAACAAAGAATCTTTTCTGGCACTTGCGTTGAAAAAACTATTTAGCCATCATTCTGATGACCCATTAAGTTTGCAGCCTTTGTATTTAAGAAGAAGTTCTGCTGAAGAACAATGGGATAAACGAATTGCAGACAAAGCAAACAGAGAAAGTAAAAGCCAATGAGTAAAACCATAAAATTACTTTTGATCATGAGCGTATTATCTCTGACCCTATTCGCTTTAGAAAACAACAAAAGTGCGAACGCCCAAGGAGCAAAAACCTTCCCTGCGCTTAGCGTTCTTCTCGACGCAAAAGTCGCAAAATCTTCGATGTCTGGTAGAGTGTTTCTAGTGCTTTCAAAAAGTGAATCAAAGGGCATCACACCCGAACCCCGGTGGATCGATCCAGACCCTTTTTTCGGCCTAGATGTATCCAGCCTAAAGCCTGGTGAACCATTGCTTATCGACAGCAAATGGCAAGGTTTTCCGATTGAAAACATAGGGAAGGTTCCCCCGGGAACTTACTGGGCCAGTGCCATTCTCGATTTGAACAAGGCAAGCAGGAAGATATTTTCATCGGAAGGAAATTACTTCAGCAAATCTGTAAAGGTTGAAATTGGAAGTGCAAACCAACCACCTACCGTTTTTGTTCTAGATCAAGTTTTTCACGAACCACAATTCCCAGAAACAGATGTTGTGAAAGTAGCCCAGATGGAAAGCAAATTACTCAGCAAGTTTCATGGCAGAACGATCATGCTAAGGGCAGGCGTTGCACTACCACAAAGCTACAAGGATAACAAGGATCGAAAATATCCTGCTATTTATGAGGTACCAGGGTTTGGTGGCAACCATTTCGCAGCACTCTCTTCACATAGCCGAGGCAAAACGGTAGTAGAAGGGGAAGAAGTTGTTCACATCATGCTAGATCCTGATTGCCCGCTTGGGCATCATGTATTTGCGGATTCCGCCAACAATGGCCCATGGGGCAAGGCACTGACCGAAGAATTCATCCCCTTTCTGGAAAAAGAATTCCGCCTAATTCCACAATCTTGGGCAAGGTTAGTTACAGGGCATTCTTCGGGTGGATGGAGCAGTTTATGGCTTCAGTTAAAGTACCCAAATGTTTTTGGTGGGGTATGGTCTACCGCCCCAGACCCCGTTGACTTTCGTGATTTCCAAAGGATTAATCTGTATGCTTCGAACCAAAACATGTTCAAAGATGAAAAAGGGAAAGATCGCCCGATAGGTCGTAGGGGCGATACGCCATTCCTTTTCTATAAGCCTTTTTCAGACATGGAATTTGTGATGGGTAGAGGTGGTCAGCTTGGCTCTTTTGAGGCGGTTTTCAGCGAAAGGGATAGTCAAGGCAATCCAAAAAAACTTTGGGATCGTAAAACCGGTGTCATGGATAACGACACTGCGGAGAGTTGGAAAAAATACGACATACGACTTCTTATAGAGAATAACAAGGATGCTCTTTTTGGTAAACTCAAAGGCAAAATCCATGTTTACATGGGCGATAAGGACACCTTCTATCTTGAGGGTGCCACCAGGCTTTTGGGCGATACATTAAAGAAATTGGGTAGTGACGCCACCGTGGTGCTTTTCGCAGGGAAGGATCATTCCAACCTAATGGATGCGGAACTGCGGGCAAGAATAAGCAAAGAAATGGCACAGGCATTACAAAAAGGCAAACATCTCAATTCAAACCGCTAGAAGGACTAATATTCAAATGGTTGAAACACTTGCATTAATCGGAACAGGAATGATAGGCGGATCAATCGCCCTGGCATGTAAAAAAACAGGCCATGTAAAAAGAATTATTGGGTACGATACGAACCCTGAATCACTGGAAGCCAGCAAGGCATTGGGAATATGCGACAGCATCGAATACCAATTAGAAGATGCTGTAAGAGAGGCAGATTTGGTTGTTTTTTCAATGCCTGTACAAGCAATAGCGGAAGCGATTTTACGTGCCGCCAAATGCG
The DNA here is from genome assembly GCA_044337875.1 of Gemmataceae bacterium. Lineage (GTDB taxonomy): Bacteria > Planctomycetota > Planctomycetia > Gemmatales > Gemmataceae > UBA969. Next base: position 28,578 of record JBIIMS010000010.1, on the reverse strand, counting down.
CTAAAGAAGGCGCTGTTTTTACAGATACTGGTAGCACAAAAGCTGAAATCTGCTCTTTGGTAAAAGATAAGCTTCAAGGTATGAAGCCCGTGTATGTTCCCGCACACCCGATTGCAGGATCAGAAAAAAATGGTCCCACTGCAGCAAGCGAAGTATTATTCAAGGGTAAGCTCACCATTCTTTGCCCCTTTGAAAACACCCCCGCTTGGGCCTTGGATAAAGTTGCAAGCTTCTGGCAGGCAATAGGTGCAAGAATTGAAAACCTTTCACCCGAAGAACACGATAAGATTTTCGCATTCACCAGCCATCTACCTCACCTAATTGCCTATGCACTTGCAGGGCTATTAGAACCTAAACATGCGCAATTCACTGCGGGCGGGTTTCGCGATACCACCAGGGTTGCAGGCAGCGACCCTGCCCTTTGGACCGAAATATTCAAAGCCAACAAAGGCCCCTTGCTCGATGCCCTAAAAGGGTTTCAAGAGGGATTGCACAAAATCGAATCTTCCTTGAAATCCAACGACTTTTATGCCCTGCAAAACATACTCACCAAAGCCCAACAATTCCGCAGGAAAGTTCAATAAAAAAGGGGAAAGGCACTGCCCTTCCCCTAACTTCACTTTGAATTAATCCTGCATGAGCAGCTTATTCATCTTCCTGACGAAGCTTTGAAAGCACGGAGTAATCTTCCAGCGTTGAAGTATCACCCGTGGTTTGTTTACCACTGGCAATATCGCGCAACAACCTTCGCATGATCTTTCCAGATCGAGTTTTAGGCAGGCTATCGGTAAAGCGAATTTCATCAGGCCGCGCAAGGGCGCCAATTTCCTTGGTAACATGATCGCGCAACTCTTTTTTCAACTCTTCCGAGACAACCACGCCAGCTTTTACCGTCACAAAACAGCAAATGCCTTCACCCTTGATTTCATCAGGCTTTCCGACCACTGCAGATTCTGCAATTTTCGGATGCGTACCTAATGCAGATTCAATCTCCATGGTGCTTAATCGATGCCCTGCAACATTCAGCACATCGTCCACACGGCCCATCACCCAGATGTATCCATCTTCATCTTCGCGAGCGCCATCTGCAGTAAAATAGATGTTGGGAATGTGCGACCAATATTGTTCTTTATAACGAGCATCATCGTTATAAATAGTGCGTAGCATCGATGGCCATGGCTGCCGAATAACTAAAAATCCTCCTTGATTAGCAGCCACTCTCTTACCGTGTTGGTCCACAACTTCTGCAATAATTCCAGGCATGGGTTTGGTTGCAGAACCAGGTTTAGTTGGAACTGCACCAGGCATTGGGGCAATCATCATGGAACCGGTTTCTGTTTGCCACCAAGTGTCAACAATAGGGCAACGACCCTTGCCTATCTTTTCATGATACCACATCCAAGCTTCGGTATTAATGGGTTCACCCACCGAACCAAGCAAACGCAAGCTACTAAGATCATGAGAATCGGGCCAATGATCGCCCCACTTAATAAATGCACGAATAGCTGTGGGGGCAGTATAAAAAATACTTACCCGATACTTTTCAATGATCTCCCAGAAACGATCTTCTTTAGGATGATTAGGGGCACCTTCAAACATCATCACGGTTGCGCCATTACATAACGGCCCATACACGATATAACTGTGCCCGGTAATCCAACCTACATCTGCGGTACACCAATAAACATCATCTTCTTTAAGATCGAACACCCACTTGTGGGTTGAAGAAGTACCAAGAAGATAACCTGCAGAAGTATGAAGAATCCCCTTTGGTTTGCCTGTAGAACCACTGGTGTACAGAATAAAGAGCGGGTGTTCGCTATCAAAAGGTTCTGCAGGGCAATCTGCGGAAGCCTTGGCCACTTCTTCGTGCCACCACATATCCCTGCCAGCCTTCATGTTAATGCTTAAATTACATCGGTTGAAGACCACAACTTTTTCTATGGTAGATGATTTCTCGAGCGACTTGTCCACATTTTCCTTGAGGGGGATCACTTTCCCTCTGCGCCAACCGCCATCTGCAGTGATCAATATTTTTGCCCCCGCATCATTATTTCGGTCTGCAACAGCATCTGCACTATAGCCACCGAAAATAACGCTGTGGATTGCCCCGATCCTTGCACAAGCCAGCATTGCAATTGCAGCTTCAGGAATCATAGGCATATAAATCGTGACTCGATCACCCGACTTGGTACCAATGTTTTTCAATACATTTGCAAATTTACAAACCTCGCGATGGAGCATCTGGTAGGTGATGATACGCTGTTCACCAGGTTCGCCTTCCCAAATAATTGCAGCTTTATTATGCCTTGGTCCATGAAGATGCCGATCGACGCAATTAGCGCTGATGTTTAGTTTGCCCCCAACAAACCACTTGGCATGTGGCGGATTCCACTCTAAAACCTTGTTCCATTTTTGCATCCATTGAAGGGTTTCGGCTTGCTGGCCCCAGAATTTCTCTGGGTCTTTTGCAGCATCCTGCCAAAGTTTTTCATACTCAGCCATGCTTTTAACATGGGCATTTGCAGAGAATTCTGCAGGTGGAATGAATGCCCTAGTTTCTTTAAGAACGCTTGTAATATTACCCGACGATGTTGACATAACTTGACCTTCGATTTATTTGGGAATGAAATCCAAAGATCAAGTATTCCAATTTTACCTACGAGGTCAAGCCGAAACAGTACAAAACTTCCCTCAGCCCGAATCAAATCAAGTTTTAAACAACTTTGGCTTTTAAACTGCCAATCTTGTTGACCCGGGCCTAAATCCGCCAAATAATAGCAACTTATTCACTTACCCTTATAGAGGCTTTGATCATGCGCTATTTCAAACTACCAATCAAACTTTCCATGGCAGCAGCTATTTGTTTATTTGCATCGCTCAATCCGGTTTCTGGCGAAAGTAAAGCCGATGACGGACTTCAAACTTTATTTATTGGAACTTATACAGGACCAAAAAGTGAAGGCATCTACAGCATGCAATTCAACCCAGAGAATGGGAAACTCTCGAATCTTTCTGTCGCTGCTAAAACCGAAAGCCCTTCTTTCCTCGCACTTGATATCCCAGGAAAAAAACTTTACTGCGTTAATGAAGTAGCTAACTTCAAAGGAGAGAAAGCGGGCGGTGTTTCCTCTTTCACCTTTAAAAACGATGGCAAACTTGAACTTATAAATCAGGAATCCAGTGTGGGCACCGGCCCATGCCATCTTTCCATTTCCAAAGATCGAACCCATATTATTGCTGTGAATTACGGTGGCGGAAGCACTTGCATGCTTCCCGTCGACCCTATGGGCAAGCTTTCCAAAGCTTCCGATTTCATTCAGCACAAAGGTTCAAGAATAATCAAAGGAAAACTCGAAACCCCACACGCCCACTCCGTCCAGATTTCTGCTGATGGAAAATATGCGGTGATCGCAGATTTGGGCTTCGACAAGATTTTTATCCACGCAATTGATACTAAGTCAGGGAAACTTACACCATACAAGGTTCCTTTCCTTGATAACAGGCCAGGCGCTGGCCCCAGACATCTAGCTTTCCACCCTTCCGGTAAGCACCTTTTCGTCGTTAATGAATCTAACTCTACCGTAACGGCTTTCCGCTGGTCTCCCGAAACCAACGATTTCAAAACTCTTGCATCTGCTTCCACACTCCCCAAAGATTTCAAAGGCAACAACTCTACTGCTGAAATCGTGGTCCACCCCAATGGCAAAACCATTTACGCATCCAATCGGGGCCATAACAGCATTTGTGTTTTCAACTTCGATTCTGAAAAAGAAACCTTGGAAGCTACCGGCCATGGTGCTGAAAAAATCAGCACGCCGAGAAATTTCACCCTTCATCCATCAGGCAAATGGTTGCTCGTGGGAAACCAAGCCAGCAACTCGATTGCGGTTTATAAAGTTGGCACGGATGGGGCTCTTTCCTTCTCAGAACTTTTCCAAGATATACCCAATCCCATCTGCCTACGATTCTGGATTCAGTAAAGATTGATGGTATTAGTTGTAAAATTCCTTAAAATAGTAATCATGGATAATTTCCCTTGCGGGATTGCGCAACTGATGCCTGATTCTTTCCTTCATTCTGAGTCTGATTGGAACTCTGGGCAGAATGCGTCTGGGCCTAGTTCTAACAACCATAGTTCTTTAAACAAAAGCTATCTAAAGCGCTACCGGATGGAAATTGATTTCAACCCAAAAGACAAGGTATTTGTCCCGCAATTGCCTGAAAATTATGCTTGGCAGGAATGGACCTGGAAAGTCCAAGAATTGCACGCAGAAGTTATCTTTGGAAGCTTCCATAAAGAATTGGATTGCAAGATTTTTAGCAGTTTCCACACCCCGGGTGGGTGCAGCATGTTGATGCGGGAAATTTGTTTAAGGGCCGAATTTGTTCCGGAGGCCACTTGGCTTATCCAAACTCCTGAAGGGCCATGCGGCTCAATTCAGGCGATTATGCAAAAAGGAAAAATCTTGGCTATCCAAAATGTTGGCGTTACTCCAGAACACAGAAAAAAAGGACTCGGGAAAGCTCTTTTACTCAAGCTTATGTCTTCTCTTGAAAGCTACAACCTGAATAAAATTACCCTTGAAGTTTCAGCTCAAAATCTGGCAGCTATTCAACTTTATCGAAACTTGGGCTTTCGAAAAACAAAGCTGATCTACAAAGAGGTTTTATCTTTTTCTATTCCTTCTTGATGCTTTTCTAACAAAATCGCAGCATTTAACAGGCGAGGCAAACCTTGGCAAAACAAGTTTTTCACCACACTTTTGACAACGGCCTTACTCTCATTGCGGAAAACATGCCGCATGTCCGTTCTGCCACCGTCAACATCATCGTACCCGCCGGTTGCGCTTATGATCCTGCAAATATGCCTGGTATCTCTTCCGTACTATCTGAAATAATCCTCCGTGGCGCAGGCAAAAACAATAGCAAAGAACTTTCGCTTGCAATGGATGGCATAGGCCTCGACCGTAGTTGTTCTGCAGGAACCAACCATATTCGGCTCTGGGGAGCCACCCTTTCCCGCAACTTACCCAAAACAATTGATCTTTTTGCAGATATCATTCTTAAACCGCATTTACCCAAATCCGATGTTGAATCCGTGAAAATGCTGGCCGTCCAAGAAATCATGTCCATCGAAGATGACCCCAAGCAAAAGGTGATGCTGGCGCTTAGAAAAAACCATTTCCCTTCACCTCTGGGAAATGACAGGCGCGGTACTTTAGAAGGGCTAAAAGCTATCACTCATGATGCCCTCACCAAGTTTTGGAAAAAGAATTTCAGGCCCAACGGGACGATCATTTCGGTTGCAGGAAACATCGAATGGGAACCCTTGAAAGCACAAGTTGAAAAGTTGTTCGGGAAATGGAAAGGTGGCGATGTTCCCCCTCTAAAGCTTTCTCCCGGAAAAGGTGGCACCAGCCATATCACCAAAGACACCCAGCAAGTCCAAATCGGAATTGCCTACCCATCCGTTACATACGGGCACAAGGATTTTTACGCAGCAATCGGGGCAGTTAATGTTCTTAGCGGCGGCATGAGTTCGAGATTATTTACCGAAGTAAGAGAAAAACGCGGTCTTTGTTATTCAGTCTGGGCCTCTTACCAAAACTTTAAGGAAGTTGCTGCGGTCATCTGCTACGCAGGAACCACCACCGATATGGCACAGGAAACTTTGGATGTAACCCTCAAGCAAATTGCAAACTTAACTAAAGGGATTAAGGAAGAAGAAGTAAAAAGACTAAAAATTGGGCTCAAATCTTCCATGCTGATTCAAGAAGAATCAAGTTCTGCAAGAGCTGGTTCTATCGCTGTAGACTGGTACTACCTTGGCAGAGTAAGGCCACTAGAAGAAATACAAAAAGCGATTGATTCAATTACCACTAAATCGATTCTGAGCCATGTTAAAGAATACAACCCAAAGGAGTTTACAATTGTGACTTTGGGAAACAAACAACTAAAGTACGGCAAATAAGCTGTCATTTACAAAGGAACAATCATCGTGACATTTCATCAGCAGCAATGCTCAAACGGTTTGACAATCATAGGCGAAGTGATTCCCGAAGCACGGTCTGCAGCCGTAGGATTTTTTGTGCGCACAGGTTCGCGCGATGAAACATTGGAAGAATCAGGCGTAAGCCATTTTCTTGAACATATGTTATTCAAGGGCACAAAAAAACGCGATGCAGCGCAGGTAAACAAAGATTTTGATAAAATCGGGGCCAATTACAATGCGTTTACCAGTGAAGAAAACACTGTGTTTTATGCATCAACCTTGCCCGAATACCATCAAGATGCAACCGAAATACTTGCAGATATTCTTCGCCCTTCATTACGAAATGCTGACTTTGAAATGGAGAAAAAAGTCATCATCGAAGAAATCGGTATGTATGAAGACAACCCAGGCTGGATGGTTTTTGATCATGCCCGCAAGTTGTTTTTTGCAGATCACCCATTGGGCAATAGTGTACTCGGAACAACCCAAAGCATCATCGATCTTAAACGCGACCAAATGCTGGATTATTTCCAACGCAGATACATCGCTTCCAATATCACCTTGGTAGCCTCAGGCAATTTCGAGTGGGATAAATTCTTGAAAAAAGCCGAGAAGCTCACCACCAATTGGAAATTCGGCATGGCAAGGCGCGATCACATCCGACAAACATCGGGCTCTGCTGAGTTCAAACTTCTAGAAAAGAAAACCACAACACAACAAAATGTGGTAATGATCTGCCCTGGCCCACCCGCAGCCTCACCTCTTCGCTATGCTGCTAATTTATTCGCCATGATTTTGGGCGATCAATCTGGCAGTAGGCTTTATTGGTCTCTCGTGGATAGCGGGCTTGCAGAATCTGCAGATTGCTCGTTCCATGAATATGATGGCGCTGGGGCTTTCTATACTTCTTTTTCATGCGACCCTAAGCAGACTCATAAAAACCTGGAAATCGTCATCAAGCAGATTCATGAACTTATCACTAAGGGGATTACCGAAGAAGAACTTGAACAAGCAAAAAGCAAAGTGCTTTCCCGCATTGTTCGGGCGGGTGAAAAAACCATGAATAGACTTCAGGAAGTTGGCATGACTTGGGTTTACTTGCGTAAATACAAATCAGTTGATGAGGATATGCAAACTTACGAAAAGGTAAACCTCAGACAAATGCAGCAACTTATCGAACGGTACCCTCTACTAAGGCTTACCACGACCGCTATGGGGCCCTTGGCAAAATTAAAAATGCCCGATATTCCCAAGCAGCCAAAAGTTCCTAACGCACAACATTCATAATAACAGATTTGGCTGCAAATTCGATGTTCTTACCCTCTTGCTTGGATAGTACCACAAAAGGATAACTTCCTGGTTCTACCCAGGAGTCGACCTGAATGGTTACAAATCGTTCAGTCTCTTTGGGGTTTACAAGAATACCGTTTAGGCCAATATCTAAAACTCTCGCCCCATGAGGAAGCCCTCTTACATCAAGAGGCACCCGCGCTGCGAAGCCATTGCCTCGCTCGATTTTAACAAGAATTTTAACTTCAGTACCAGCCTTTACAGTCAACTCTTCCGTGCTGACAATGGTTTTCAAATCACCCTTAGGACCTAATTTAGGTGCATTGAATTGCAAATCTTTTTCAACTTTTAGTCCGTTAATTTGGGTCGAAGATTTAACTGTCCATTTTCCATGGCCTGCATCCGGAGTTTTTGCATCTGCTTGAGCAAACAAACTAAAGCTTGCAGAATTTTCGCCTCGCGGAATAAAAAACGCTGGAGCAATAAACCTCTTAGGAAGCCCGCTTATTTTAATTTCGACGGCTGCATCAAATCCATCAAACCGATCGATCTCTACATTCACCGGCACACCAGAATCAGGGCCTGGGCTTGGATTCGCCGGGGTAAGGCGCAAGTTATAATCTGGTTTGGGATTCCGAACCAATAATCGGTAGCAGGCTTCAGGACCAAATCTTGCCTGCATCTCTCGAACTCTTACGGTGTAGATTCCATCTGCAGGGGGATCAAATTCAAGTAGGGAATCCTTCCCTTGCCTAGGCCCACCATCATCATTTTGATGAAAAAGGGTTATCTGGGGCAAGCCGTTGGGTGGAAAAGTGGTACCAGGCGGGTTCAAGGAAACCTTGTAAATAGGCTGTCCCAAATAATGATGAATAGGGGTCGTTCCTTCGAAAGCCATACGCTTGTTATCAAGTTGAAAGAACCTGCAATCATCATCTGGATTTCGTGGAAGAGCCCTAATTCGCATCAGATCGGTGCCAATAACGACATAATCATTAACCGCAAGTTCGTTCCAAGCTTCAATTCTGATACCAGCAGTAACGGAATCATTATCACGAAAGATAGTGTAAGTTTTGGAAAGCCCCCGCAATACTACTCTGGGCAAAGGATTGCCCATGGGGTCTAAAATTTCGAGATAAGTGTCAACATTAGAGCCAAGCCTACTCGCCATCGTTTCTACAATTAATTTATTACCTTTTTTAGCTTCAAATTTCCAAACATGCACATCTTTTTGATCAGTAAACAAACCATTGCCCACGCTGGGGACTGGAAGCACTTCGTTTTGAACATGTTTTTTTTCTACCACATCAGAAGCGACAAGTGTTTTCCCCGGGACAACATTCAACCCAGGGAACAAGGTTTCAAAAGGAACTTTGTCGCCGGCCTTAAATGAATTTGGGATGGTAGCCTTCACGACATTTTTGCCTGCAAGACCACCCCCCTGAAGAAACCAAGTATTTTCTTTACCTATCTGGGCGCCTAAAGGAAAAACCGAAGTTACAATTGGAAAACTGCCCACATGCAATCGGTAAGACCCTAAAGTTTCACCACCTCGATAATCCCGGTCCCGAACTTCAACAGCATACCTGCCTTTTTGGGAGCATACATGGGCCAACCAACCTTGAGCAGATTCAGCAACGACGGTTCCATCGGGGGCAATCATTTGCAGCATGGGTGCAAAAATTTTGTCATCTTTTTCTGATTGAAGTTGAACTGCGATTTCTTGACCGATCTGAGCATCAATATGAAACCAATCGCAATCACCCGGCCTATTCAGCGATGATTTTACACTTGTAGGCAAAACCAAAGCCTGCCCTGTTAGGCGAGAATCATTAGGCTCATTTTCTGCAATCCTTAAAAACCGATCGACCTCAAGATCAATTTCAAGAACTTGCCCCTTGGAACTTTTACAGTTGATTTTACAAATCCCCGGTAAAGCATTAGCATCAATTTGCACATCAAGACTCAACCCACTATTAGGAGACGATGCAAAGGATGAAAGGGTAACGCCCTTCATGTTTGATGAAGCAACAAAGGGTGCTTCAAAATGATCAGCCTTAATTGCAATCGTTACTTTTTTTCCCAATGTCGAATAAGTCGGGGTGAAGCTTTTCAATATAGCTTTGGGTTCCATGAAAGGAACTAAAGGCCTTATCGAATTCCCGGTTTTCAAATCAAAAAGATCCAACTTCCCATCAACTCTTGCAATAGCAGTAGTTAAACCATCAGGCGACAACCCCAATGCCAATGGCGTATCAGACAACGGCTTGAAAGCTTTGATTTCAGAAAGTTTATCTGCATTCCAAATCTTCCAGATTTTATCTTCGCCAATGGAAACAATTTTATTTCCGTCCGAAGTCCAAACAGCCTTAGTAACGCCGGAGGTATGGGCGTATGCGGATACAATGAGCTTTGAAGACTCTTTTTCCAGCGCCCAGATTCGAAGGGTTTGATCAACTCCCGCGCCCAGCAATTGATTTTTTACCGGACTCCAAGCAAGAGTATAAACCCAGTCGGTGGAATCACTAAGCGCATGAAGTTTCTTCCAAGTTTTTGTATCCCAAACTTTAATGGCACGATCTGCGCCAGTGGAAGCAAGCATGGTTCCATCTTTATTGAAAGCAATGGCATAGACAGAATCGCTGTGATCTTTTAATTCTTGAACCAACTTGCCTTCAGGGATCGACCAGATTTTCACCAATCGATCATAACTGCATGAAGCAAGTAATTTTCCATCTGGGCTAAAGCTAAGGCTTTGAATCAAATCGTTATGGGCTTTCAACTGAAAAATCGGTGTTGCAGAACTGTTATCTTTACCAAGAAGGTAGGTTACGATTTCGCCTGAAGCACCAGATTTTCCATGCGCAACAGCGAGTGTTTTTCCATCCTCAGACAAAGTAAGGGTAGAAACAACGGGGCTATCCATTTTCAATTTTGAAAGAATTACAGCATCATTGGTTCGAAGAAAAAAGACATTGTTTTCTTGGGCTGCAAACACGACTTTGCCATCTTTTGCAAAAGCAACACCCCGAACTGGATTGGGTTTCACAGAGGGAAGTTGCGATAAAACAAGAATGCTGGAAAGCAAAACTAAGCCTTGGCCCATCAACATTGTCAAACTCTTTTATATTTAGTGGTTGAAAACAAATTCTTTGGAGGTAAGAACAGCCCACACAAGATCTTCAATTGATTCTTGTTTGGACTTAGGATCCTTCGGATCAGCCTCTGCCATTATTTTTAAAAACCGAGACAATTCATCCGCATTAGGCTTCCTCGATAAAGCTCGTAGGAACACCCTTTCGATAATCATTGCATTGGAAAGATTATCACCAACCCATTTGACCGCTACAAAATCCTTCGAACGAAGTTTTTCATTAAGCGTATTGCCATTGAAAACATGAAGGGCCTGACCAACACTGGAATCCTGCTGCCTTTCGCAAGAGCAGGCCTGAGCTCTTTCGGGCCTGCCAAAAGCGTCAAGGAACCGTGAAGCAACAGAGGCATCCGGAAGCTGCAAAGCCCGCAAGCCTTTGGGATACCCCGCATAAGCTGTTTTAGAATCTCCAGCCCGGCTTAAAATTTGGTTGAAGGGCGTTGGCACACCAGTTACCTCAGAGCAGGCATCAAGTAAAATCTCAGCTTTTAATCTTCGAGGCAGAAATTTCGAATAAAAGCGGTCATCATTTTCATTCATCGCATTGGGAAGTGAAGACCGCTGATAAGCTGCGGATAGCACTATTTTTCGCATCAGCTTTTTCATGTCATAACCATCTTTGATAAAATCTTCGGCCAAGGCGTCAAGCAATGCTGGGTTTGATGCAGGATTGGTAACTCTTAAATCGTCTTCTGCTTCAATCAGGCCTCTGCCCATAAAGTTGCGCCAAACCCTGTTTACAATTGCCCGCGAAAAGAATGGGTTTTCTTTCGCAGTCAGCCATTGAGAAAAGACCAACCTTGGATCTTCAGAATTACCAGCCTTCATAGGTGGGGCATCCAAAGGAGTAGCGGGCATCGCAACATTTTTTCTAGGGTGCAACACTTCCCCCACAGGATAAGTTTCAATTATAATTTCATTCGCAACATCTCCGTTCTTTATTCCAATACGCGCGAACAAACTTGCCATCCCCCAGTACTGATCTTGGGTCCATTTTTCCATCGGGTGATTGTGGCAGCGGGCACAAGTTAGGGACATCCCCATAAAAGTAACTGCGGTGGTTTCCATGAGATCTGTAACATCTTTGTGAAGCACAAAATAATTTGCAGCACCTTTGTTGAGATTGCTCCCCTTTACGGTCAACAAGGATTGGGCGAACTGATCCCAAGGAAGATTATCAGCGACAGACTTTCGTACAAATTGATAAAACGCCCAGACAGCTTGCTGATTAAGATTTCGCGTGGAAATCAACAACATGTCCGACCATTTGTAAGTCCAATAATCAGTCGTTTCTGGTCTTTTCAACAAAGAATCAACAAGCAACTCTCTTTTATTTAAACGAGTATCTTTTACAAAATCATCCAACTCTTTTTCAGTCGGCAGGATGCCTGCCATGTCTAAAAATAATCTGCGGATAAATTGTGAATCCGTGGTCTGCCCAGAGGGAGGCAATTGCAATTCTTGTAATTTCCGTAACACAAACTCATCAATGAAGTTGTTTCTAGGGCTCTTACTCAGGAAATCTGCTGGAAGCTTATTAGCGAAAGGCGAAACGATGGAGCCCAAGCCCGCATGGTTTGCAAATAAAGCGATAACACTTGCCTCGCCATTGCCCGAAACTTGAACTGCGCCATCCTGATCAACCGAGGCAACTAGATCTTCACTGGAAGAAAATCTGGCCCAATGAGAAACATCACGAACCCTGCCATCGGTGTATCGGGCCTGAGCGATCATCCGAAGTTTATCACCTGATTTTAGTCTTAGCTTACTGGGTATGATTTCCACTGCAGCAACTTTTGGCTCATCGGGGGAAGATGGCATGGTACCCTGTGAAATCCAATCAGATAGAAGTTTGTAATCAGCGTGATCAACCGGAAGTTTTTTACCGCCACCATGTGGTAACTTCAACGAAACCTTGGCTAGCAAAAGGCTTGAATCGGGATTAGCCCAATCAACTCTTCGGGCGTTGGCCTGTCGGGTAAGAACAAATAAATCTGCAGCGGGATCATAACCTCGAAGAGATAACTTCAATCCGCCTTTCCCTGCAAGGGCGCCATGGCAGGAACCAGAATTACAACCAGCACGGGTAAAAGCAGGAATGATTTCGTTTTCGAAACTGATTTTTTTAGGGACAAGTGCATTTTTAACGGTGACTTTTGCGGTGGCGTCGCCCTGTTTTGTTTTAACCTGCAAAACAGCTTCACCATCTGCAACAGCTTTAATTTTTCCAGTTTGATCAACGGTAAAGACTTTGACATTGGAAGAAACAAAATCGGCAGCAGTGGAAAGATCTGCAACCACAGAACCATCTTGCATAATGCCTACAAAAACAGACCTTAATTCCCCCTGCCCCTGTAACTCAATCACCTCGGGTAGCACCCTAACCTGCTGGGCATCAGCGAAGGAAGCTCCCAGAAATAACACCGACATTGCGATCATTAAGTTTTTGCACATGATGAGATAATCCGACAAAGGTTAAAGGCAATTAAAACAGTTCGCGAATCGGGTTGAGATGAAAGTCAACAAGGGGCATTGGTCTGCCTTGCGGCCCGGGAAGTTCATGATGGGGATCAAGATTAAAAGCCTTGAAAAGCGTTGCAGCAACTTCGCCTGGTAATACGGGTCTGGTTTTGGGTGCATATCCAAGTTCATCGGATTCCCCTACCACCCTGCCCCCCTTGATTGGCCCTCCACCCATTAATATTGTCCATACTCCAGGATGATGATCGCGCCCACCTGCAGGATTGATTTTGGGCGTTCGACCAAATTCACCCAAAGCTGTTACCACGGTGTTTTTCAGCAAACCTCTTTCCGTCAGATCTTCCATCAATGCACTGAATGCCTGATCAAAATTTGGCGCCACCAATTTCGACATTTCGGTGATGTCGGTGAATGGCCTCGATCCATGGATATCCCAAGTGATTTCATCAAACACTGTTTCGAACATATTCACAGTTACAAACCTTACACCCCGTTCGATCAACCTTCGGGCAAGTAGGCAGGATTGGCCAAAGCGGGTTCTTCCATAACGATCACGCATGCTATCAGTTTCTTGATGCAACGCAAAGGCTTCACGCGCTGTTGGGCTGGTCATCAATTTGTAAGCAAGGTTGAAATTGTCATCAAACTGCTTGGATTTAGAATCTTTTTCGAAAGCAGCAACATTGGCATCGACTGAATCACGCAATTTACGCCTGCGATCCGCCCTTATCGATGTGATGTAATCAGGGGGCAGCAAATCTGGAACTTTGAAATCTTTTACAGAAGGATCCGCATCCAAAACAAATGGATCATGCTGCTTGCCAAGATAGCCAGCGGTCTGCCCATGAGGCATGTTACCACCCGTCCGGCCGATGGGTTTCGGAATAAGAACATGGCCAGGAACTTCACCCCTTTGCCCTTTTAAATAAGTCATGACGCAACCAGTATGGGGATGCTCAATGCCGCCTGTAAAGAGCCTGCCTGTTTGCATCATCTGGTGGCCTGTATCATGCACCGCACTGGCGGTATGATAAACCGATCTGATAAGCGAAACCTTATCCATATGATTGGCTAGTTTTGGAAAGATCTCGGTGATTCGAACGCCCGGGGCATTAGTTTGAATAGTTTTGAAAGGGCCTCGAATTTCTTCAGGCGCATTTGGCTTTGGATCCCAAGTATCGATATGGCTGGGCCCGCCAACTAGAAAGAGCATAATGCAATTTACATCCGAATCACCCACGGGTGCTGGAGCAGCGGCCTTGGCTGCCAAAAATTTAGGGTAGGTTAAACCAAGCAAAGGAAGAGCCCCTGCATGAATAAAATCCCTACGAGTAAATCCGTCGCAAAATTGAGGACCTTTTTTAGCATCAATTCTTATCATTTTGCACTCCAAGAAGGCGGGCTGTACACCTATTAGGCTAACTGCATTAATTATTTCAGTCAATCAAACAAAGGCGGAATCAGAAAGTATATTCACCTTACCTAGACTGCAGAATCGGACTTTTAAACTTTCTTCCCCCCGTTTTCAAGTTTTCACATTAATTTTAAGGCATCTAACCCTGCAAACTTGTAAAAAGATGATTATTAATCATTGGAACCGATAGATAAACCATGGCACAACTTTCAACCAACTACTCAGAACAAAACCCCTTACTCATTTATGAGGAAAGGGAAAAATCCCTACTGCTCCAAAACAAATCCCTTGCACGGTGGGAAAACCTACTGGGCCAGTCCAGAATCCTGTGGTTTGTTTTGTTTGGCTTACTTTGCTGGCTTAGTTTAGGCAGGCAAGAATTTTCTGCTTGGTTGTTATTAACCACCATTCCACCTTTTATTGTTCTGCTTGTATTACACGAAAAAGTGACCCGAGCATGGCAGGATGTCTCCCGTAATCTCGAATTTTATCAATCAGGGGTAGCAAGGCTTAAATTCAAATGGCAGGGAAAAGGCAGCCAAGGCATGCGTTTTCGTACTGCAAACCACCCTTATGCCGATGATCTGGATATTTTCGGAATGGGTTCACTTTTCGAATTGCTATGCATTGCAAACACCCTTGTAGGACAAAAAACACTTGCAGAATGGTTGCAAGGCCCTGCAGATGCAAATGAAATTATTCGCAGGCAGGAATCCATTCGAGAACTTGCACCGCTACTTAGTTTAAGGCAGGAAATGAATGCTCGCGCTGGAGGTAGCAAGAACCCAGCAGATATTGCATCTTTGGTTTCATGGGCAGATCAACCCCCTCATCTGTTATCTAAAATCCCACTTTTTATCGCCCTCGCCCTTGCCTGCTACTCTTTATTTTCCATTCACGCCTGCGTTGTTTTGGGGTTGGGACTCTTCCCCATCGCCATCGCTATTTTTGCAAATATCATCCTCCACGCATTCATGGCCCGCAGCTTAGAAAAAATCTACCAAGGCGTTGACCTTCATACCGGGTCTTTTGGTGTATTATCCCGAGCGATGGCGTTCCTCGAAAACAACTCATTTAATAGCGCAAAGCTCAAGGAAATGAAAACTCGGATTCAGGATACATCTTCGAAACATCCTCCGTCCGTTCTAATTTCTAATCTGGCGGTCTGGATCGATCTTTCCAATGCGCTTAAAAACCTTATGTTTTCCCCTGTTGGTTTTTTGCTGAATTGGAAAATTGTGGTTGGTTACGGGCTCGAACATTGGCGCACCACTAATGGCAAACATGTACACGACTGGATGAAAACTATCGGCCAGTTCGAAGCACTTAATTCTTTCGCCAACTATTCGTTTGAGAATCCAGAAGATATCTTCCCTGAACTTTCCCAAGAAAAATCCTTCTACCATGCCACCGGGCTTGGCCACCCACTCATGCACAAAGATGCATGCGTGCGCAACGATCTCGAAATGGATTCCAAGACCAAACTTATGATCGTCAGTGGTTCGAATATGTCGGGCAAAAGCACTTATCTAAGAACCGTGGGCATCAATACTGTTTTGGCTTTTGCTGGGGCAGCGGTAAAAGCCAAATCCATGCAAATATCACCCATGGCTCTTGCTGCGGTTTTAAAAATCCAGGATTCCCTTGCAGAGGGAAAATCGCGCTTTTACGCAGAAATCCAGCGCGTTAGGCAGGTAGTGGATCTTGCAGATGGCGTAGTCCCGGTCTTT
This sequence comes from Gemmataceae bacterium, assembly GCA_044337875.1. Lineage (GTDB taxonomy): Bacteria > Planctomycetota > Planctomycetia > Gemmatales > Gemmataceae > UBA969. The sequence goes on along the minus strand of JBIIMS010000010.1, from coordinate 12,514 downwards.
TTTCTTTTGGATGAAATCTTTAGTGGGACCAATTCCCACGATCGAAAATTGGGTGCTTCAGGCGTGCTTAAAGGGCTTTTGCGCAGATCCGCAATTGGCATAGTAACCACGCACGATCTTTCTCTCGCTGCAATTGCAGATCAATCAATATCCGATGCCAAGAACACTCACTTCGCTGATAAGTTTGAAGAAGGAAATTTGAACTTCGACTACACCATGAAGCCTGGGGTTGTCAGACATTCAAATGCATTGGAACTGATGCGAGCTGTTGGATTGGAAATCGATCCAGAATAAAATCAGATTTAAACTTGATCTTTGTTTTCTATTTTCACAGGTAATCCGGGCAAAGGTGCAGCTTCTGCAACTTTACGATATCCCAGCGAAACCAATACTTCAAGCACCTCACTCCATGTTGGAAATGGCCTGCGGTTAGAGCGCTTGTATTGATCCATGGCATTCATGAATGCCACCTCGTCACCGTTATACTCTTTTTCAAAAGTTACGGGATCGACCATCCTGCGTTTTTCAGATTCAATTCTGCGATCTAAACCCGTGCGTCGTTCTACTACAACAGGAATGAATTCCCGCCTGCGATCAGAAACCGCCCGTTTTTCGCGCATCGGATTCGATGAGACCTCCGCACTTGCGGAAGTATCTGTTGAATTTTCAGAGTTATTGTCTGAGACTGTCATGTTTAAATTAAAAACTTTCCTAAGAGCAACAAACTTTCAATTAGTTAGTATAACCCAAACTCAATAAATGCCAACAACCAAGCTGGTTTTTTTCAGAATAACTAAATCACTTTAGTGCTTAGTTTTTCTTTCCTGCAAATAATCACCCAATGCAAGTTTCCAGCTTCTTAAGGGAGCAAAGCCTAGCTCTTTCAATCGCCCTGATTGCATTACGCTATACCCAGGGCGGGCTGCAGGGGCATTGTATTCCTTGCTCGAAATAGGCGAAATCGAAGCCTCAATTTGGCTAAGCTCAAAAATGGATTGCGCAAACTCATACCACGAACAGGATTCTTGGTTCGTAAGATGCAGTAATCCTTGCGCTTTACTCTTTATCAACAAGGCGCTGGCCAATGCCAAATCTTTGGTGTAAGTGGGTGTGCAATACTGGTCTGACACGATTTTTAAGGGCTTTCCTTGTGCAGCGACTCGCAACATCGTCTCCACAAAATTTCCGCCTTTGCCTCCGCTGCCCCATACCCCATATAAGCCACATGTTCGGATCAATAAATGGTTAGGGCAGTTGGCACTCACCACATATTCCCCTGCCAATTTGCTAATGCCATAATTGCTTACCGGGCCAGGCTTATCGGTTTCCTCGTAGGGTTTATTTCGTTGGCTATCGAGGCCAAATACATAATCGGTGCTGAAGTGCGCTAAATATTTGCCCTTTGCTTTGCACCACTGCGCCAACTCTTTTAACCCCCAGGCATTGATTCGCATTGCACTATCGGGTTCGGTTTCAGCCTTATCTACAAAGTTATAAGCTGCACAATTCACCACCACATCAGGATTAATTTCCTCAAGGCATTTGCCAATGGTTTCTGGTGCCCCTAAATCGATTTTGCTTCGATCCAAGGCGATCGCCCCCTCTCCCAAGGCGGGGCAAAGATCTCTTCCCAGTTGACCAAAAGCGCCTAAAACTGCGTATTTCAATTTATCGCTCCTTGATTGATACCAACTCCTACTGACTTAATTAAGCTATCATGGTATTTTTCACTAAAGAATGGAAGTCGATTTGCTTTTAGATTAGGAATAACAATGTACATATCTATTTATCTGGTTCTTACCACCATGTTTCTTTTGGGAACAGGTGCTATACAGCCTCTTGAAAAGAAAGCGCCTTTTCGTTACCCAGGGAATTCAGAAACCCCTAACGGAAAGCTTAGCTACATCAACAATATTCCTGTTCTTCAAGTTAAGGGTACTCCCGAACAAATGGGAGAAGCCATCGGCAAACTTGCTGTTAAAAACGCACCCCAAGCCACTAAATACCCCCGCGATGTTTTAAGCCACTTCGGAGTAGAGTTCATGTGGATTGTTTTTGCCAAGGCTGGCCAACGCATGGCAAACTACTTCCCTGAAGATTACACCAAAGAACTAAATGCGATGTCTACTTCTTCTGGAATCAGCAAAGAAGATCTGATTGTAGGAAACACTCTTTTTGATTTAAAGAAAGTTGTGGCATGTTCTGGAATAACTATTGAGCCCGCACAAAGCACAACAGGCGGCATGCTTTTTGGTCGCAATCTCGATTACCCTTCCCTGGGTTATATCAACCAATACACCCTCGTGACGGTTTACAAACCAGATAACAAAAAGGCTTTTGCTGCAATCGGATTTCCCGGCCTTGTTGGCTGCCTTTCAGGCATGAATCAGGATGGGCTGTGTTTGGCAATTCATGAAGTTATCGACATCAAAACGGGCCAGAAAAAGTTCAACTACAACGGTATTCCATACGCCATGTGTTACAGGCAACTGCTCGAAGAGTGCTCTACCGTGGACGAAGCTTACGAGCTTTTAAAAAAGCTACCCAGAACTAGCACCACTAATCTTTTAATTGCAGATCGAAAGCGCTCTGCGGTTTTCGAAGTGACCCCAGACAAAGTGATTGAACGAAAATCTAAAGATGGCGTTGCGGTTTGCTGCAATCACTTCTGCAGTTCTGAAATCAAACCTTTTTTCCCAATAAATGTACGACGCTCTTTCCAGAGATTCACTCTTCTAGAAGAACTTCGAACCAACGAAAACAAGGTCTCGCCTTCGCAGGTCATGGAGTACCTTGACTCCGTCAATCTAGGCGATGATACTCTGCAAACGATGGTTTTTGAACCGGGCACTCTCCGATTACATCTGGCTTTCCAGAATGTGCCATCCTCTAAAGGGCCATTTCACACGCTCAATCTTGAACCTTTGTTCCAAAAATAGCAGTTAAACAGTCGGTTTTACCGCTTTCATTCTCTTCTACCGCACTTATTCGCTTTTGCAGGGTTGCATGATCCTATAAGATATCTCTAAGGATTTAACTTCTGCGCGGAGCGCTTCCCTCTCTTCAGAGGCTGCCTCAATGACCTTTGGCTTTTTTAGAATCGCTGTTTTTTCCCCCAAGCTTGGGCTTGCTGATTGCGCATTTAACTCGGCACATACCATCAATCTTTTACAACAAGCCCAGGCTCAACAATGCGGCTTGGCTTTATTCCCTGAACTTGGAATCACTGGGTACACTTGTGCTGATCTTTTCCACCAAACCGCACTCCTGGAAAAATCTAACTCTGCAATCTTCTCGGTAATCGAAGCAACTAAAAAAGTTTTTGACGGCTTGGTTCTTATAGGTGCCCCCATCTCGGTTGATTCGCAGTTGTTTAATTGCGCAATCGTTATTCACAAAGGAAAAGTTCTTGGCATTGTTCCTAAATCCTATCTTCCCACTTACAAAGAATTTTACGAAAGACGCTACTTCTCCCCTGCTGCAAACCTGCGCTCTAACGAAGTATTTTTGTTCGGGCAATCCATCCCCATTGGTGCGGATCTATTATTTGCTGCAGAAGATTTCCCCGAACTTATCCTTGGTGTTGAAATCTGCGAAGACCTTTGGGTTCCCATTCCCCCGAGCTCGTTTCAATCGCTTGCTGGTGCAACACTTTTAACCAACCTTTCGGCAAGCAACGATATCGTTGGCAAAGCGCCTTATCGAAAAAATCTGGTCCTCGGACAATCCGCCCGAAGCATGGCTGTTTATGCTTATGCATCAAGCGGGGTTCACGAATCAAGCACCGATTTAGTTTTTGGCGGGCATTGTATTATTGCTGAAAACGGCCAACTTATAACTGAAAACACTCGATTTAATCGTGAAGACAGCCATCTGATTGCAGATGTCGATCTACAACGAGTCATGAACAATCGAAGAAGTACAGGCACTTGGGCAGATAACTCCCACGACAATAATAAAAGCTTTCGCAAGATTGGGTTCAACCTTGATAAGGCAGGAATTATTGATCGATCTGTTCCATCTTCCAAATTACTCAGAGAAATCATCCCGCACCCCTTTGTACCTGCTAACTCAATTGAACTAAAAGATCGCTGCGATGAAATCTTTCAGATCCAAGTTGCAGGGTTGGCAAAGCGACTTGAAAGCATTGGCAATACACCGATAACTCTTGGGGTATCAGGCGGGCTAGATTCCACTTTGGCTTTAATGGTCATTTGTAAAACTCTGGAAAAAATTAATCGACCCTTTTCAAATTTTAAAGCGCTGACCATGCCAGGATTTGGTACCACTTCGCGTACCCTTGAAAACGCAAAAAAACTGATGACAGCGCTGGGCGTTTCTTTTGACGAAATCGATATCAGGCCCCTATGTTTTGAAGAAATGAAAGCCCTGAATCACAAACCCTTCGAGATTGAAATCAACGCTCTCGATTTAAACACCTTCATTGGTTTGCTAAAAAAAGTTCCCTTAGTCAAAAAGAATGATCTGGTTTTCGAAAACATTCAGGCTAGAAGGCGCACCTCCCTTTTAATGAACCGGGGCTTCGTAATCGGCACCGGAGATTTATCAGAACTTGCTTTGGGGTGGTGCACTTTCAATGCAGATCACATGAGCATGTATAACCCCAATAGCTCTATTCCAAAAACCTTAGTCAAGTTTTTGGTAGAATGGGTTGCTAACAACTCTTATGAAGAACCTATCCGCAGCATTCTTTTAGATATTGCCCAAACTGTGATTTCTCCTGAATTACTGCCTTTAGGCGAAAACGACCAAGAAATCCAATCCACCGAAGCCAGTGTTGGCCCCTACGAATTGCACGACTTTTTCCTTTATCACTGGATTCGAAACTCCTTTAACCCTGAAAAAATACTCTTCCTTGCTACCCAAACTAAATTCCATAAACCATATACCAACATAGAGTTAAAGCAATGGCTAGATAAATTCATGCAGCGTTTCTTTAGCCAACAGTACAAACGCAGCACACTCCCAGATGGCCCCAAAATTGGTACTGTCAGCCTTTCTCCCCGAGGCGATTGGCGCATGCCTAGCGATATAAACCACCTTTAAAAACACGCAAGGCTATACCAAGCATAGACTTAAGACGAAACGGCACTTGTTACCCCTCACGCTTTAGACGATTGATTGTTTTAAGGATTACTTTTATTTTAATTATTTTGTAAAATTTGATTAAAGTTTTTTGACATCTCTAAACTTTGACCTAAGGTTGGAATGTGTGAGATGTAACGATTTTGTCGAAACTCAAGTCCCTTCAAGAGGTTTAACATGGCACGATTCACTTCCAGCAAGCCAAGTCTGAACACATCCTTTCGCAAAAGACTCAACCTCGAATTTCTTGAGGAACGCACTGTCCTCAATGCTGCCATGGGGCCTTTCGCCTCTTCCAGCAACCTCCTTGTCGACCCCACCACTTATATGTCTAACACCATCTTGGTTCAATTCAAACCAGATGCAGTCCTCTCCGGGGACATCGATCTTCATGGCGCAAAAATTACTCAGTCACTCGAACTTGTCGATGGCCTCTACGAACTTCAGCTTGCCCAAGGAATGAGCGTTGAAGGCGCGCTTGCAGTTTTCCAAGCAGATACAAGAGTTGCAACTGCCGAAGCCAACTATCGCCTAATGCTTGAAAACATTCCCAATGATCCAAGATTCTCTTCCATGTATGGCCTTAACAACACCGCCCAAACCGGTGGAATCCAAGATGCTGATATCGATGCTCCAGAAGCTTGGAACATCAATACTGGAACACGCAGAACTATTGTTGCTGTTATCGACACGGGCGTTGACTACAACCACCAAGACCTCGCAGCAAACATGTGGCGCAATGCTGGTGAAATTGCAGGCGATGGCATCGACAACGATGGCAATGGCTACGCAGATGACATTTACGGCTATGACTTTGCCAACAACGATGCAGATCCCTTTGACGACCAAGGCCATGGAACCCATGTGGCTGGCACCATTGGTGCAGTAGGAAACAACGGGATTGGTATCACAGGTGTAAACTGGAACACCCAAATCATGGCCCTTAAGTTCTTGGGCGCTGATGGCAGTGGTTCTACCGCAGGAGCTATAAGTGCCTTGAACTATGCTGTTCGCATGGGCGCAAATCTTTCCAACAATAGCTGGGGCGGTGGTGGTAGCAGCTCTCTGCTTTCCCAAGCCATCAATAACGCAAGAACCGCTGGTCACATTTTTGTAGCTGCCGCCGGTAATAGCGGGCAAAACAACGACCTGACTCCAAACTACCCTTCAAACTATAACTTTGATAATGTTGTTGCAGTCGCTGCAACGGATAACAAAGATGTACTAGCATCCTTCTCCAGTTATGGTGCTACCACGGTAGATATTGCTGCTCCTGGTGTTGGCATTCTCAGCACTCTACCCAACAACAGTTACGGTTCATATAGCGGCACCTCGATGGCAACTCCCCATGTTAGCGGTGCCATCGCCCTCATCTGGGATCAAAACCCCACCTTCACTTATCAACAAGTAATTGCAAAACTCTACTCAAGCGTTGATAAAATCGCAGGGCTTAATGGTAAAGTCGCAACGGGTGGTAGGTTAAATATTGGTAATGCCCTCAACGGCAACACCACGAATCCACCACCTGCAGATCTAGCTGGGGCCAAGATCCTTACTTCAGAAGCAATTGGAATTAACAGCGGGGCAATTACAGGTTTCAAAGTAAAATTCAGCGAGGCAATTCAAGTTTCAACCCTCACTGCAGCCAGCATCAAAGTAAATTCCCCCTCGGGTTCGTTACTTACTGTTTCTGGTATCACAGCAGTTGCAGGTAGCAACAATACTGAGTTCACCTTTAACATTGCAAGATCTTCGAATTCAGGAATTTATACCATCAAAGTTGGGCCAAATGTTCTCGACTTGACAGGCAACAAAATGAACCAAGATGGGGACACCATCAATGGCGAATTAACCCAGGATGTTTACTCCGCATCCTTCACGCAAACTTCCTCAACGACTTTCAACTTCTACAACACCACTTCCTCTGCAATTAGAGATTTCACCAAAACAGTTTCTTACATTACCATCAACCAAGATATTACAATTACAGATCTTAATGTTGCGATCAATGTCACCCATACATATGATTCAGACTTGATCATTTCACTTAAATCCCCCACGGGTGTTGTTAGCACCCTTTCCTACCGCAGGGGTGGTTCGGGCGACAACTTCGCCTCAACGATTTTTGATGATGAAGCAACCAAGGCCATATCCAGTGGAATTGCTCCTTTCAAAGGTTCATTCAAACCTGAGACATTGCTTTCGGCCTTCGATGGCCTAAACTCCAGAGGTGTTTGGACACTTACGGTAGAAGATAAAGCCACTTATGATACTGGTAGCTTGAAAAACTGGGCGATCAGCCTCACGGGTGCAAATCGTCTTGCTACAACCGTAAGAAAATTCGATGGCGAAGCAACTCCCGTTGCAGATGCCCCAGCAGCGGAACCCATCGCTTTACCTTCCAAAGGCTTAGATTGCCCACAATCTGGGATCGAATCCCCTGCCCCTTCTGCAAACTTGCAAGCACCCGCCAACAACTTGACAAGTGGATCAGTAGCTAGCTACCTTGTAGGTTCGCCACTTACTAGCAATTCCAACTCCTCAAATGCAACGGAATCAGAATCGTCAAGAAATGAAGAAAGCAATCTGGATTACACCAGTAATTCTTCAAGCCTTTCAGATTACTTTTTCGCAGCCAACAGTTCAACTGTCAGCTTCTACGGAATAGACACCTATGAATCCGAAGAAGAAAGCGAATCTGAAGTAAACATTCATGATGCCATCTTCATGGTGTAAAACCCTTTAGCCCCAAAACAAAAAGAGACCCTGGCATTCAAAAGCTTGGGTCTCTTTTTTAATTCATCCATGAACAAATAAAACTAGTTTTGTTGTGGAGCAGAAGGAATAGTCAAAGGAAGCATTGCAGGGCCTGCGCCATAAGGCACAACTTGCATGGGTACTTGATAACCATTCTGCATGTAAACTGGATAGAAGTTTGCAGGATTTCCAGGAACCATATAAGCACCCTTGGTTCCTTGCCCCTGACCCATTGGCATAGGCATTGGAACGCCCATTGGCATTGAATTACCATCCATGTAATTCATATTAGCGCACCCGCCAGGCATGCAATTACCAGGCATAGAAACGACATTACCACTACAATTCCCAACACAAACCTGACTAAAAGCGTTGTAAGGGCGAATGCAAACATTACAGCTATTGCAAGATTTACAGGTAAATAGACCAAAAGTGCCACCCGCTTGAACGATGGGGGCCGCAACAAACGCAAGTGTTGCAGCAATAAGAAGCTTCTTCATGGTCATTCCCTTTCCTAGAGAAAATAATGCAGGCAAGGTATACGAGGAACCATCGTCCTGACGAAATCAACCAAGCCTTATGTTTAAAAACTCTACACCATGGTTTAATGATTGCTTTAAGCCCTGAAGTGAAATCAAGCCATTACTTCAAACATCTATCATTAGTTTTGTTAAACAAGGTTCACTCTGCCTGAATAGATCAAGCAGCATTAGATTCGAAACAACCTCTGAATTTTTCGAACTTTGATTAAAGTTGAGGGCTACCTTACCGGATAAGTAAATATTTTCCAGAGTCACAAGCGCACGCGATGATTGCATTTTTTTACAAGCCTGAAGTGCAAACGAAGGAAGAATCTCAACGAGCGGCGGATGTTAATCCGCTGGTGCTAGCCCCGCGCCTTCGTTGCCTTTTTCTTTTTACTGCCTTCAAACCCACCCACTGTGCTGGGTGGGTCCGCTTTTTACATTCGCATCAATCAAAAACAAGAGACCCATGGAACGCAGTCCATGGGCTTTGAAGATATCCAGAAACCTAAATTAAATGATGTGTTTTGATTCCTTGTTAATCCGTGGCAAATCTTCTGCTTATTCTTGTTCTTCCTTCAGTGTTTTCCGTGTTAATCCGTGGCAAATGCTTCTGTTTCTGTCTTTGCTTCCCCGTGGATAATCTTCTGCTTGTCCTATTTCCGTGTAATTCCGTGTTAATCCGTGGCAAATCTTTTGCTTATTCTTACTTCCGTGGCAAATCTTCTGCTTGTCCTATTTCCGTGTAATTCCGTGTTAATCCGTGGCAAATGCTTCTGCTTCTGTCTTTGCTTCCCCGTGGATAATCTTCTGCTTTCTTCTCCAATCGTTTGTTCAAAATAGGAACAATAGGTAAGAATTTCTGCTATTCTCATTGACAGCGGTTTTTTATCAGATAGCATTTTATTGCATTGTTTTAAGTTTCATTTGGTGTTTATTTTGTGCCGATAATGCTGTTGATTCCTACTTTTTACCGCTATGCAGGTAAACCGCTCTAAAATAAAGGTTACCCCGATGTTTTTAAATGCTTTCAAAAATCTTTTCACATCCAAAACCACCAATAAATTATCAAAAAAGGGGATTCACCGTAGGCTCGAACTCCTCGGCTTAGAAGAACGAGTTGTACCTGCTACCTTCACGGTTGTTAACAATTCAGATTCAGGTGCTGGTTCGCTTAGGCAGGCAATTATCGATGCCAATGACGAAATTATAAACCCCGGTGCGGACATCATTTTGTTCGCTGCCAACCTTACTACAAGTGCGCCCGCAACCATCAACCTGTCTACTTCGGGCGATGGCACCGCAGGGCCAAGCGCCTTTGGCATCACCTCGGATATAACGATCACAGGCCCGAACGGCGCCAATGGCATTACCCTGAATAACACCTTTGTCAACCAGCGTCTTTTTTATGTAAGTGCGGCCGGTAGCCTTACGCTTGATTCGTTAACACTCAGCGGTGGCAAGGCGCAAGGCGGAAATGGTGCTAACGGCGGCGGTGGCGCAGCAGGTTTGGGTGGCGCCGTCTTTAACGCAGGGTCGCTTACGCTCCTCAATTTAACCTTATCGGGCAATCAAGCCGTCGGCGGCGACGGCGTCAGCGGCGGCGGCGCCGGCGACTTCGGCGGCGGCGGCGGCGGCCTCGGCGGCAACGGCAGTTCCAGTACCGGCAGTACCGGCGGCACCGGCGGCGGGCCCAACGGTGGCGCCCCCTCTTCCGCAGGCGGCTTTGGCGGCGGCGGCGGCGGCTCCGCCTCCGGCTTGGGCTTTGGCGGCGGCGGCGGTTTCGGCGGCGGCGGCGGCGGCGCATCTAGCAGCGCCGGTTCCGGCGGCTTTGGCGGCGGCGGCGGCGGCGGCGGCTTCAACGGCGGTAGCGGTGGCTTCGGTGCTGGTAGCGGCATTGGTGGCGGCGGCTCCGCCTTCGGCTTCGGCGGTGGCGGCGCCGCTTTAGGGGGTGCCATCTTTAACAATGTTGGAACCGTCAGCATTTTCAACTCGACCTTCAATGGGAATACTGCAACAGGGGGCACAGGGGCAAACGCTGGCCAAGGTCTGGGCGGTGCCGTCTTCTCACGCAATGGTTCTCTCACAATTACCAATAGCACCATTAGCGGTAACACCGCATCCCAAGGAGGCCGGGGCGTTTATGCTTTAGGCGATGGTGCAACCGTAACCGCAACCATCAACAACACCATCATCGGCCAAGGCAACACTGCAGTCACCGATTTTGTCGCCTCCACGATTAACAGCGGCGCAACGACTACCAGTGGTGTTAACAATCTGATCCGCAGTGCAACCAATTTCAACGGTGCCATCGTAAGTTCTGCCGATCCGCTTCTTGGCCCCTTACAAAACAACGGTGGCCCAACCCAAACTCTAGCCCTGCTGACTGGCAGTGTTGCCATTGGTGCTGGTGATGCAACCGTAAGCAATGCATCCCCTATAAATGGTTTAGATCAACGCGGTATCAATCGCACCACTTCCGATATCGGTGCCTATTCCTTCGGTATTCAAGTTAACACCACTGCGGATACGGTTGATTCTGACCCTACCGTAACTTCTTTAAGAGAAGCCATCACCCTAGCTACCACCACCGCTGGTAATGATCAAATCAGTTTTAACCTAACTGGTTCCAGCACCTACACCATTACCCTAGCTGCAGCGTTACCAAATATTGTTGATGCCAGCAGCGCTGTTGGTGCAGGCACTGCAGGCACCGTAACCATTACTGGCCTAGGCGCTTCCTCGCTTACTATTGATGGAAGTCAAGGTGGCTTTAGTATTTTCAGTATCAATACAGGTGGCAATCTCTCCATCTCTGGCGTGACCGTTTCCGGGGCTAATATTTCTGGCAATGGCGGGGGCTTTGCTAACTCCGGCACTCTTACCCTTTCCAATTCCACCCTCTCTGGCAATACTGCATCTAACTGGGGCGGCGGCATCTTCGACAACGGCGGCACCACTATCGTCACAAATTCCAGTATCTCTGGTAATTTTGCATCCTACGGCGCAGGCATCTTCAACAACACCGGTGGCAACCTCACCGTCACCAATTCCACCTTCTCTGGTAATTCTTCAACAGCCGGCAGCGGCGGCGGTATCTTCAACTTCAACCAAGCTACCATCACCGTCACCAATTCCACCCTATCGGGCAATTCTGCGTCCACCAGAGGCGGCGGCATTTACAACTTAAACACCGGCACCGTCACCGTCACCAATTCCACCCTCTCTGGCAATAATGCAATATCCGGCGCCGGCATCTTCAACTACGGTACCCTCAACATTGCCAACACCATTATTGCCAATAGCACCAACGGGGCTGATTACGGTGGCAGCGGCACCGTGAACCTTACTTCCCCTTCGACTGCAGCCAACAACCTTGTATCTCAAGGAACCTTTTCTTGGGCTACCACAAAAACTTCCGCAGAAATCAACCTCGGCACTCTAGCTAATAACGGTGGCCCCACCAATACTTTAGCCCTGTTAAGTGGCAGTGCTGCCATTGCCAATGGCGATGCAACCATCAGTAATGCAGCACCAATTAATGGCTTAGATCAGCGTGGCGTTACCCGCTCTTCTACCGCACCTAGCATCGGCGCCTTTGAATACATTACACCAGCACCTTCTGTAGCTAGCATTTCTCCTTCTGCCGGGTCTACCGCTGGTGGCACCACCATCACCATCACAGGTACCGACTTTACTGGTGCAACTGCTGTTACCATCGGTGGCACTGCCGCAACCAATGTTACCGTGGTTAGCTCAACCACTATTACGGCAACTACACCTGCTGGATTCGCTGGCACTGCAAGCGTTTTAGTTACCACGGCGGCTGGCACCAATGCTGCCAATACTTTATTCACCTATGGTACTGCGCCAACTGTAACCTCAAACACCAGTAATCTGGCAGCCACCGCAACCACCCTTACCATTATTGGCACTGGGTTTGATACCACTGCTGCCAATAACACGGTTACCTTCAGCAGCGGCACAGGCACCGTCACTAACGCAACTGCAACCCAGTTGACAGTAACCTTTAATACCGCACCATCCCTTGGCAGCCTAACTGCAGTGGTAACCACGAATGCGATTAGTAGCGGCAGTGCTGTTCAAGTTGCCAACATTGTTGCTGC
>JBIIMS010000022.1:0-17968 GCA_044337875.1 Gemmataceae bacterium | reverse complement strand
CGCTACCCCAATCACTGGTAACCTTGTAACTCAGCGTAGCCGAAACACCAGGTGCTGGTGTAGGCGCTGGCGTAGGTGCAGGTGTTGGTGCAGGTGTTGGTGCTGGTGTTGGTGCTGGTGTTGGTGCAGGTGTTGGTGCTGGCGTAGGGGTAGGTGTGGGGGAAATTACTGAAGATAGGCCACCACCCGTGAAAGCAAAATTCGAAGGGTTTTGCGCATAGTTACCCCCACCAATGAATCCCACGGTAATGGATTGTCCGGGGTTTATGGTGCTGTTATAACCTGCGTTGGTGATTTTAAAATTACCTGCACTAGTTTGAGTGACGGTGCCATTCCAACTAGAGTTAATGGTGTTTGCATATTTAAAAGTGGCGGCCCAATTGGTAACAGCAACATCACCTGTATTTTGAATGGTGATGAGCCCCTGCATACCAGAGCCCCAAGAGTTATCGATTGAAAAAGAACCAACTAAATTTCCTGCCGGTACTTCTCTAGATTCAAGTGCTTGTAATGATGGGACAAATCCTTTTTTACCCTTTTTCGAATTGAACAACACTTCCAAGTCGTGCATACGCATGATATGTCTCCATATATTAAATGGTTCATAAAATAATAAAACGAGATGTGTTTCGGGTAACCATTCGGAAGTGAAGTAAATAGCGACCCAATCAAAACCTAGGTCACACTTTTGCAATTGTCAAAAAAAAATATAAAAGTATTTGAGAATTATGAAAGATAAAGCTTTTTTTGCTGAATATAGACTTCCACAGCCCTTGGTAATAAGTATCGGACGCTTTTATTATTGCTTACACGCTCTTTTAATAAAGAACTGGAAACATCCAAATAAGGAGGGCCTGCGACAAAAATCACTTTGGGAGGTACGCCTAATTCTTTGCCCAATTGTGAAATAAATTCCTGCTCTGTAGGCATGGTAACCCCAGGCCGGATGCGCACAATAATAGTTGCAAGGGATGCAATTTTAGCGGGATCTTTCCAAGTGGAAAATTCCAATGCGCTATCGCCACCAATAATCAAAAACAATTCATCGTTGGGCTTACGCTTATGGATTTCTTCAAGGGTATCGATGGTAAAGCTTGGCCCTGGGCGATCAGCTTCCATGGGTTCGACTTTGAATTTTTCATTTCCCGCAATTGCGAGCTCAAGCATTTCTTTGCGTTGATCAAAGCGTGCAAGTTTTTTTCCACCCTTATGCGGAGGCGAAGCTGCGGGCACCAACCAAACCTCGTCCAAACCCGCAACAGCAAGGCATTCTTCAGCAAGTGCCAAATGTCCAAAATGAACCGGATCGAATGTACCACCAAAAATTCCAAGACGCATGTTAACTCTCCATAGATATTTATTTCTTTTTACATGAAAATCTTAAATAATTCGAGACATTCCTCGAATAAAGATTATGGAAACCATGATCAGATCCGATTATTGTTGCCTATATGGCTTATTATTTGATTATACTAAAGCTTGAAAACAGATTAATTTAGCTTGAAAGAGATTCACCATGAATGATTTAGGACCGGTTTTAATTGGTGTTGTAGTACTTCTAGGAATTGGATTCCTAGTGCTATTATTTGCCGTAGGTATCTACAACGGATTGGTAGCAAGGCGCAATCGCTTTAAAAATGCTTATGGTCAAATCGATGTTCAACTTAAAAGGCGCTACGATCTTATACCAAACCTTGTGGAAGCCGTAAAAGGATACATGACACACGAAAAAGGAACCCTCGAAGCTGTGATTTCTGCAAGAAATCAAGCAGCGAATGCAGGGGTAAAAGCTGCTGCGAACCCAGGCGACCCCGAAGCAATGAAAACTCTGATGGCTGCAGAATCATCTTTGGGCGGAACCTTAGGGCGTTTGTTTGCGCTGTCAGAAGCATACCCTGATTTAAAAGCAAACCAAAACATGATGCAACTTCAAGAAGAATTAACATCCACCGAGAACAAAGTTGGATTTTCCCGCCAGGCGTTTAATGATTCAATCATGGATTACAACATCTACCGTGAAACATTTCCCAATGTGATTGTTGCAGGCTTGACAGGTTTTGTAACAGCTCAACAATTCACGCTGGAAAATCCGACCGAAAGAGAAGCCCCTAAGGTGAAGTTCTAAATCTAAAGAACTGAAACACTATGAGATTTTTTGAGCATCAAGAAAAGGCACGAAATCACACCTTTAGGTTACTAGTTCTATTTGGACTAGGCGTATTTGCGCTGATCTTCAGTATCGATGCTATTCTTCTCCTTGGCTTGGGATTCTCAGATTCACCTGGTGGTTTAGATGGTGCCAACTGGGGAAAAATACTTGCAACTTATTTTCCCGCACTCGCCTTGGTTGCAGCCTTCCTCGGATTTGTCATTGGTAGCGCAAGTTTATATCGCCTATCCCAACTCAGTAGTGGTGGCGGTGCATCGGTTGCTGAATCGCTAGGTGGCCGTCTTCTTCAACCAGAAACCAGCGACCCCGTCGAAAGAAAAATCCTCAATATCGTAGAAGAAATGGCTATCGCATCAGGCATGCCTGTGCCCCGTGTTTATCTCATGGATGAAGATGGTATTAATGCTTTTGCAGCAGGATGGTCACCCAATGATGCGGTGATTGGCGTAACCAGAGGTTGTGTCGAAGCCCTTTCTCGAGATGAATTACAAGGTGTGATAGCTCACGAATTCAGCCACATTCTCAATGGGGATATGAAAATTAATATCCGATTGATGGGAATTCTTTACGGCATTTTCTTTCTAAGTATCTTGGGTGAAATACTGATTCGTTCGATTTCTTATAGTGGTAATTCATCGAATGAAAAAAAGAATGATGGCAAAGGTGCGATATTCATGATTGGTTTAGTGCTATTCATCCTTGGTTGGGTTGGTTGGTTTTTTGGGAGATTAATTCAAGCAGCAGTATCTCGTCAGCGTGAATTCCTCGCAGATGCCTCTGCTGTGCAGTTTACCCGCAACCCGGAAGGAATTTCTGGGGCGCTACGAAAAATTGCCGGTTGGGATCAAGGGTCCATCATTAAAAATCCAAATGCACCCGAGGCAAGCCACCTGTTTTTTGGAAATGGGATATCAGGTTTTAGTGCATTATTCGCAACCCACCCCCCCTTAGAAGAAAGAATTCATAGAATCGAAGGAGTTTATTTTCAACCTCCAGAAGATGACAAAGAAGCAACTTCAACTGAACCAACCGAAGACATTGCATTTTCCGCTGCCCAACTTTCAAACCTAGCAGGCACCATGCGATTGCCTACAAAAAAATCACCACCACCCATACCGATTCTTGTTTCGATTGAAAACCAATGCCATGATCCCGCAGGAGCACTGGCTGTTCTTTACTCAATGCTGCTTCCCCTAGATAACCCTGCACGTACCAAGGCAAGGGATCAACTCATTAGTAAGTTAGACCCTGCAATAGCCCAAGCGCTTTTCGAAGTCGAACCTTTGGTTTTGCAAACAAACAAGCTGCAATTGTTTACCCTGTTATCAAAAGCTTTGCCTTCATTAAAAATGTTGGGCAAAGAGCAATCAATCGATGCTCTAAAAATATGTCAGGCTTTGATAAGTGCGGATGGAAAGATCGACTTTTTCGAGTTCTGCATCTGGCGGTTGGCTAAAACAGGGCTGGAGAAGTTTCGCCAAGTGAAAGGGCCAGGCGCTGCGCTTGGAATTGCTGCAAGCACCATATTCACTTTCTTTGCAAAACTTTCTGATGCCCCTGCCCCAGCATATCAAAAAGCAATCAAAGCCGCGGGTATCCATGGCTTATTAGACAACCTCGAAACTAAAACAGACGATTTTAAAATGCTCGATAAAGTGTTTGATTTTCTCTCGCAAGCCAACACAGAAATAAAGCATAAGGTGCTGGATGGCTGCATTGCTGCAATCCTGCATGATGGAAAAATCACTCAGGATGAGGGCGCTTTGCTAAGAGCATTCTGCCTTTCAATGGAAATCCCACTCCCGCCACTGAGTTGAGAAAAGATTTATCGAATCTTTTTTATTAACAAATTATCAAATAGGGGGAGTGCCCCGCTCATTTTCTTGGTCTATTTCAGCCTTTGCATCATCATAAAGCTGGTCAAAAATCTGAACATAATTTTGATGAACAGAAGCTAGATGATCGCGAGCCATGGCAAGTGCATTTTCATTAGTCTTTTTCATTACTTCAACTACATGGGCGCGATCTTTCTGCCTACCCGAGCTGATTTTTAATTCCATCCAACCGGGAAGCAAAGCATAATCAAGTCCTTGCTGAACACCCAAAATCTGAGGACTTGGAATGCAAGTTGGCGCAGTCTTACGGGCCTTGCCACCTTCCGGAACAATGTTTATTTCTACTTCGCCATGGGTTAGAGTATGCCAACCTGATAAAGATTCCCAAAGGATTTTGAACCCGTATCGAGGAGCAGACAGAATCAATTTCGCCAATTGGTTTTGTGCAACAGCAATATCAATATCTTGGGTTGCTGCAGGATAACCATAGCGAATTGCGCCTAATTCCCCAATAATTGCGATCGGGATTTTCTCATTGATTGCCAGTCGTTGGAGATCTTCCAACGCCCTTAAAAACCGGTTATCTTCAGCCATTAAAACAGCCCTAACACTTTCTGAACCACGGTTCAAAATAGCCAGGGAATCGAAAACTTCTTTTGGCAAAAGAGTTTGGTTTTGTTTATTCATACTGATTTCAACCCCAAAAAGTTCATCCATCATAATTGTACACTTTTAATAAGCCCCTCACCATGAAACCCATAATTAGTTTGGGAGAAAAGCTCTTTACGAGCCAGCAAGTTTTTCGAATTCTTCTTCGGTAATAATACGCACGCCTAACTCCCGTGCTTTTTCAAGCTTGCTGCCCGCCTTCTCTCCTGCAAGCAGGTAATCTGTTTTTTTGGAAACGCTACCTGAAGCCTTTGCGCCCAGATCGCGTAACCTTCTTTCGATTTCTTCTCTGCCATATTTTACCAGCGTACCTGTTACCACAATGCTTTTGCCTGCCAACGCAGAAGATGCAGCAACCGTGGAAACGGATTCATCCATCTTGATACCCGCTTTTTCCAAGCTTTCAATCAGTTCTTGATTTGTCGTATTGGCAAACCAGCCCCTAATGCTAGCAGCTCTTTCGGGCCCAATCCCTTCGATTGCTGCAAGCTCTTCTTCATTGGCTTGGGCAAATGCCTTTATGCTGATAAATTTTCGAGCAAGCACATCTGCGACATTTTCGCCCACATGCCTAAGGCCCAACCCGGTAAGTAATCTTGCAAGGCCCCGAGATTTACTTGCTGCAATTCCATCGAGCAGGTTTCGCGAAGATTGTTCACCCATGCGCTCCAAGTTGGCAAGTTGGTTCAACCCTAATTTATAAATGTCTGCAAGCGTTTTCACCAAACCAGTGTCTACAAGCTGCTCAATGATTTCTTCACCCAGATTTTCGATATCCATTGCATTGCGAGCTGCGTAAGAACGAACCCTGCGCTTAAGCTGTGCTACGCAATCCGTACCAGTGCAACGATAAAAAGCGCCCTTGGCATCCTTCACAACATCCGCACCACATACCGGGCAAACCTTTGGGAAAACAAATGGCTTTTCTTTTCCTGTCCGAAGACTTGGCTCAGACCGCACAATATAAGGAATGATCTCCCCTGCTTTTTCCACCACCACCATATCACCAACCCGGATATCCTTGGTTTTCAGATTATCATCATTATGAAGTGAAGCTCGGGCCACTGTGGTACCTGCAAGTTGCACCGGGTCAAGATGCGCAACCGGCGTAAGTGTTCCCTGCCTGCCTACCTGAAGTTCAATATTCAAAAGCCTTGTCAGGGCTTGCTCTGCTGCGAATTTATAAGCCACCACCCAGCGGGGGGACTTGGTCGTTATTCCCAACTTTTCGCGCTGCGCCAGATCGTTTACTTTAATCACCATACCATCGGTATCGTAGGGAAGATCGTGCCTTTTATCATTCCAAGATTCGCAGTGGGCAACCACTTCTTCAATGGAATCAAGCTGTGTAGCATTTGGATTAACTGGGAATCCAAAATCATGAAGTAATTTCAAAGTTTCAGTCTGGGACTTAACCTGGATGCCTTCCATTGCGCCAATGGCATAAGCAAAGAGGCTAAGTTTTCGTGCTGCACATAATTTTGGATCGAGTAACTTCAACGAGCCTGCGGTTGAGTTCCTAGGGTTGGCGAATTTATCCAAACCTTCCTTTACCCGCTGTTCATTAAGGCGGGCAAAGTTCGCCCTTGCCATGTACACTTCACCCCGAACCTCCAAAAGCGCGGGAGGATTCTTGGTGTTTAACTTTAATGGAACCCCACCAACAGTCTTTAAGTTTTGGGTAACATCATCGCCCTTTTCGCCATCGCCCCTGGTGACGCCCGCAGTAAGAATGCCATTTTCATAAATCAGCGAGATTGCAACACCATCGATTTTAAGCTCGACCATGTAGGTGGGTTTATCATTTCCCAATCCCTTGCAAACCTTCTTGTCAAATTCCTTAAGTTCGCTTGGGCTATAGGTGTTATCAATCGAAAGCATAGGCAAGCGATGCTTAAGCGTTACAAAACCATCAATGGGAGCGCCACCAACTCTTTGTGTGGGGCTATTGGCATTGGCAAGCTCGGGATATTTTTTTTCAAGATCAACAAGTTCTTTAAGGAGCTTATCGTATTCTTTGTCAGAAATTTCAGGCTTTGCTTCCTGATAATAAAGGCGATTATGCTTTTCGATTTCTTCACATAACCACGCTGCTCGCTTTACATGATCAGCCATTATTATCTCCGGGCAAATGAGATTAGTTAAAATTATGCACACTTATATCTAACGAGAGTATACTGTATCTGCAATCATGATCCTAGGTTGGCAGTGGCATAAAAAGGTACTTTGGATGAGAATCATTTTAGTAAATAGCCCTTTGTTTTTATTCTTTTTTCTGATTACACCATTCTTGGTATTACTTCCTTCAATGAATATCGCTGTTGGTGGCTTAATTACGATTGTAATTGTTGGCGTCGCAGTATGTTTTAAAATTGAAGGCCTATCTTATACCCGGTTATTTAAAAAATACCGAAACGATGGCGAACCTATTTTTCGTTGTAAAAATCAATGCATGGTTCTTGGCTTAAACGAAGATTGCATCGCCCAATATCCCTCAGGGAAGGATAATTTATTGGCCTGGCTGGATGGTCCGGAATAATGGCCTTTGCTTGCCTTAAGTAAAAAGACCCGTTTCTTTCAATGGTATCAGGTTGAAAAAATTTCCATGGGGTTGGCAAACACAGAGGTACTGTTCAAACTTGAAGGTGGGCAGGAATTAAAATGGTTGCCTGAAAATGAAGACGAAAGAACCAGACTATTTAACGCTATTCAAATCACCTCTCCGATTCCCTTGGAATTAACAGAACGGAAATCCTTCAAGCTTGTCTACACCAGCGGATTAGTATGGCTTGTGATCCCACCGATAATGATCGGGCTTCAAGTAATTGGCAGAGGCGCAGGTTGGATGGCTAAACCCAATGCCCAAGATCTCGCACCCAAAGTTGGCCAAGCTAATGGATTAATAACCATAGCGTTCAACGCAACCCATTTCATCACCCAAAATCTTCCTGCGTTTCTTTGGATACCCACAGGCATAATAATTTCCGGATTATCGTTTTGGTTATTATGGAAAATGCTTCGTAAAGACACAAACGAACTCGTCTTAACAAAACCAAACCAAAATGAAATGGGATCAATCTAAAAATTAAATCATTTTGAATGTGATTTGATGTCCGACATTTCCCGAATAATATCAAGCATCTGACTTTCTTCCACTGGACTGAAATCCATATAAAATTCTCCTACAGACATCAGATAATCATCGGAATGAAGGCAAAAGATTTCATCGCACCATGGCCTGACATCAGCAAGGCGACTAGGTGAGGCAACTGGGGTTGCGACAATTAATTTAAACGGGTTTCTAGGTCGAAGGCATTGAAGTGCTGCGATCATGGTTGCACCAGTTGCGATTCCATCATCCGCAACAATTACAGAACGACCTGCAACAGCAGACTGAGGGAGTATCGCTCTGATAAGTTTTTCCCGTCTTTTGATTTCAATCAGTTGTTCTTTTTTTTCGTTTTCAAGATATTCTTTTAAATCAATTTGAGATTCTCTCAGTGCTGGATTCAAAAAAACTTGTCCATCTTCTGAAATAGCTCCTAAAGCAAACTCTTGCTGATTCGGCGCCCCGATTTTCCTAGATAAAACCACATCAAAATCTGCATTTAGCTCTTTTGCCAAAACAGCCGCAGTCACAATTCCTCCATGTGGTATCCCTAAAACAATCGGGTCTAAGAAAGATTGCGTTTTCATTGTCTTTGCAAGTTTCATTGCTGCATCACTACGATTTTCAAATATCATGATATTCTCCTTGTTCAACAATAAACAACGGTTTAAATCAATGAAACATGCCAATAATTTTTAAGTTTTTAAAATTGACCTCTGATATAACAGACGAATCGTTTATTTCAGGTTAATTTTGCTAGGAGCAAGGTGATTTACAAACCAGTCTTTTGCAAGAACAGCAACTTCCTCCAAGGCGCCAAGTTCAGGAAATAAATGTGTAGCGCCTTTTATTATCACCATTTTTTTCTCACAATGAAGTTTGGCAAAAGCCATGCTATTCATAGCGATCACAGACGTATCATTTTCCCCAACAATTAAAAGGGTTGGCGCTATTACAAAATCTAATTCATCTTTTGCAAGATCGGGCCTACCTCCCCTAGAAACAACCGCCCTGATTAAATTTGGATTCCGGGCGGCAGCCACCAATGCGGCCCCTCCCCCCGTACTAGCACCGAAACAACCTATCGAAAATGAACATGTTGCAGGTTGATGGTTCAACCATTCAGAAACAACTCCAAGGCGGTTTGCCAACAAATCTATATCAAAGATTTTTTTTTCATCAACAGCCTCTGTTTCATTTAAAAGATCAAATTGAAAAGTGGCTAATCCTGCATTTTGCAGTACATTCGCGACATATTGATTTCGTTTACTTAATCTTCCGCTCCCACTGCCATGAGCGAATACAACTACCGATTCAGCATTGCTTGGAATTGTAAGAATTCCTGGAAGAAGGATTTTTTCACATGGTATTTGATAGTTTTTTATACTTAATTCAGAGTTTGCCTTGATTACCATTTTAATAGCTCCTGCTTCATTACTTGTTTAATAAAACTATTAATTGATTCTAAATACCTTCAAAAAATTACCATTCTGATTCTATACACGAGCTTTTACAAATGTGCTGGAATTCAGTTTTTAATTCACATGAAACCTTTTGGTTTATAAAACTCTAAGGGGTTCACTTCGAATGTTTAGTCGTTTAGTTTCATATTAAATACTCCCTGCGTATTGATAATTAACCTAGTGGCCCGAATAATTAACGCAGATGGGAACCAAGATGGTGATATTAAACATCAATGTCAAATAATCAATTCCCTTATTCCTTGTCTTACAAACCGAAAGCGATTTTTTATGACCGCTGAACATGACCGCTTGAAAGATTTTACAGACAAGGGAATCCCATGGAAAAAATGGGGGCCTTATCTTAGTGAACGCCAGTGGGGTACTGTTCGTGAAGATTACAGCGAACATGGTGACGCTTGGAATTATTTCAGCCATGATCACGCCCGTTCCCGTGTTTATCATTGGGGTGAAGATGGTCTAGGTGGCATTTCTGATGATGAACAACGCCTTTGTTTTTCCATTGCTTTATGGAATGGTAAAGATTCAATTCTGAAAGAGCGCGCTTTTGGTCTTACCAATAGCGAAGGTAACCATGGGGAAGATGTAAAAGAGTATTATTTTTACATTGATAATACCCCTACTCATTCTTACATGAAGTATTTATATAAATATCCGCAGTCTGCTTTTCCCTACGATGACTTGATCCATAGAAACAAAACGCGGGGTCGTACAGATCAGGAATACGAACTATTAGATACCGGCGTATTTGACCAGGACCGTTATTTTGATGTTTTTGTGGAATATGCAAAATCATCTCCAGAAGATATTTTGATTGAAATCTCAGTTTACAATCGATCACTTGAGGCTGCTCAAGTTCATGTAATCCCCACATTATGGTTCCGTAATTTTTGGTCGTGGAATGGAAAAGATCAACGCCCAGAACTCGAATCCATACAAATTTTATCTGAGCAATATCAATCAGTTAGGGTTTTTGATTCCAAATTGGGCCAGTGGACATTCAATTCCGAGGGAAATCCACTTCTGCTTTTTACCGAGAATGAAACGAACAAGGAACGCTTTCTGGGTATTCCCAACACCTGTGCCTATGTCAAGGATGGTATTAATAATTATTTGGTACATGGGAAGAAAGAAACTGTTAATCCAAATAAAAAAGGCACCAAAGTTGGAGCATGTTATCAGGAAACAATCAAACCCGGAGATTGTTTTAAAATTCGATGCCGCCTATCAAAAAATCCTACAGATACTGTTGAAACGGCAAATCCCTTTTTGCTGTTTGACAAAATAATGAATGAAAGGCGTAAAGAGGCAGATGCCTTTTATGCTGCAATAATTCCCAAATCGTTAAGTGCGGATGCAGCGCTTGTAAGTCGTCAGGCGCTTGCAGGAATGCTTTGGAGTAAGCAATTTTATTATTACGATGTGGATAAATGGCTTGATGAGCGTGGGTCGGATCCTTTTAAAGCATCTGTCATAAAAAGCACCATTCGTAATGAAAACTGGCATCATATGTACAATGGCGACATTATTTCCATGCCCGATAAATGGGAGTACCCTTGGTATGCAGCATGGGACCTTGCATTCCATGTTCTTGCATTAACCCTTGTGGATCCAGATTTTGGGAAATCTCAGTTGAAATTAATGCTTCGTGAACGATACATGCACCCTAATGGGCAAATGCCTGCTTACGAATGGAATTTTAGTGATGTTAATCCTCCAGTACATGCATGGTCTACCATTTTCACCTATCGTCTAGAGAAAGCCCAAAAGGGCGTTGGTGACCGGGAGTGGTTGAAAAGTTGCTTTCAAAAACTTTTGATGAATTTTACTTGGTGGGTTAATCGAAAAGATCGGTCAGGTAGAAATGTGTTTGAGGGTGGTTTCCTTGGACTAGATAATATCGGTGTTTTTGACCGTAGCTCTGCCCTTCCCACGGGTGGATATTTAGAACAGGCTGATGGAACGGCATGGATGGCATTGTATTGCCAAAACATGCTGGAAATCGCTGCTGAACTTGCACTTACTGATCCAGAATACTCTGAAATGGTAATTAAATTTGCAGAGCACTTTCTTTGGATAGCTGCTTCCATGGGGCATATCGGTAGTGAAACTGGGATGTGGGATGAGGAGGATGGTTTCTTTTACGATGTGCTAAAGCTTCCTGATGGTAGCTCCCAGCGTTTAAAAGTACGCTCTATGGTCGGGTTGCTACCCTTGTGCGCCACCACGATTTTTGATGGCCAACTTATCATCAAATATCCTGAGCTTGCAGAGCGCTTCAGGCTATTTTTAGAATCTCGGCCTGAACTTCGGACTCGAATTCATGACCCTAAGAAAGTGGGAATTGGAGGCCATATGCTCGCTTCGATTCTTGATGAAACCAAATTACGCCGGGTTCTTTCGATAATGCTTGATGAAAATGAGTTTTTAAGCCCCTATGGAATTCGCTCTTTATCTCGATACCATGCAGATAATCCATATACAATACAATCAGGTGGTCAAGAATATCGTGTTGGTTATCTTCCTGCAGAATCAGATTCAGGTATGTTTGGTGGTAATTCAAATTGGCGGGGTCCCATTTGGATGCCAGTTAATGCTTTGATAATTCGCTCACTTATGCATTATTTCTCTTTTTATGGCCCTGAATTTACCATTGAATGTCCAACAGGTTCTGGAAAAAAAATGAATCTTTTTCAGGTGTCAGAAGAAATTGGCAGGCGTCTGGGGAATATTTTTCTTCGGGATCAAAATGGCAGAAGGCCCGTGTTCGGTGGCGCAAGCAAATTTCAAAACGATCCCCACTGGAAAGATTACATTCTTTTTTATGAATACTTTCATGGCGACAACGGAGCCGGACTTGGTGCCAGTCATCAAACCGGATGGACCGGAGTGATTGCAAGAATCATGAACTTGTTTTCAATCATGGTTCCTGAATATGGCGAGGATAGCAAAATGATTTATTTTGAAAAGCAAGCATCCTCTTTGGCGGATTCTCAATCTGTAAATCAGTAATTGTAAACCAAAGAATGAAAGTCAAAGTGTGGCATGGATTTTTTAACAATCGTAAAAGCCATGGCTGCATTGTCTCTTGTTTCCTTAATGTTTTGGATGGGCATGAAGGCAAAGTTTGTTGATGTGTTAGCTAGTGCCAAAAATCTTAAGCTTATTGGTCTTGGGGTATTAGCTAATTTTATATTAGTACCAATCCTTACATTAGGTTTGCTGCATATTTTTTCCCCCGATAATCTAGTATGTGTGGGATTTCTAGTGCTGGCAGTCTGCCCCGGTGCCCCAGTGGGACTTCCTTTTGTTGCAATTGCACGGGGGGATGTTGCTGTTGCCATCAGCCAGATGATAATTCTATGCACCATCTCTGTTTTCTTATCACCATTATTACTAGGCCTTTTATTTAAGTATTTATTCAAAGAAGATGATTTGGTGATTGATTACCTTAAAGTAATACAAACATTATTTTTAATTCAAATCCTTCCTCTTGCGCTTGGTTTTTTCTTACACCACAAGGCACCCATATTTGCTGAAAGATCGATAAAAGTACTCGGAATGCTTTCGAATTTATTATTGATTATCACGGTGCTTTTAATATTTAGGGTGGAATATGAAACGCTGACCATGATCAGGTTTTTAGATTGGATGGTTATGCTTATTTTGTTCTTTGGAAGTTTGGGTATTGGGTGGTTATGCGGTGGATCAGATAAGAGGATTCATACTACGATGGTAATTACCACAGGAATTCGGAATGCAGCTATTGCACTAGTTATTGTTTCAAACAACTTTTCAGGAACACCTGCAGTAACCATAGTGGTGGCACACAGTTTATTGTGCATTCTGGGTGGGTTTAGTTTCGCATATTTTCTAAGATTGGTGCCAATCATCAAACTTGGTCAAGTCAAATGATTGGCAATTAGTATTTAAGGAGGCACAAGGCAAGCAAAATTATTATTACGGTGTTAAAAGGTTTGGATCAAATGCAAAAAGATCACTTTTGACTTTGTTTATGCCACTTAATACATATTTATCCAGCACATCGTCTGAGGTTAATTCTTCATTTCCATTGGGAAATTCAGAGTTGAGTCCGAACGGAGAGGCGGGCCCATAATGGCGGATATCTAGAGTCTTAGCTTCAAGCCAAAGATCCAGAATTTCAGGTTTTGTAAACAAGTGATTGATGAAGTATCCTTCCAGATAATCAAAACTTACAAAGTCAAAATCATTTGGGTCAAACCCTTGCTCGGTAAGGTAATTTTTAACAATATCAATAGCCCAAAGGTGATGCTCTCCTATGGTAGCCTGCCAATGGGTACACCTTAGTTTTACAAGGTGTGGAGAAAGATTATGTTTTGCCCTGTATTCGGCGCCCCGGTTTTTATGGTTTTTTATAACCACGCATCTTACAGTCATGGGAATTATCCTTGTTTGGGTAATAAAGATACTGCCAACCCTTTACGAAGGCTTATTCGTTTTCCGAGTTGATTTATTACGTGAAATATCTGGTTTAATTGAATAAGTTTTAGCGTTCTTGTTTTAATCGAAAAACAACCTTGGCAAGCAGTTTTCACATCAAATCAATTAGTCATTAATTTACATTACGAAAGTATTGTTTTATTCGGGGTTTGAAATTAGATTTGTTTGTATATTATCGCATTATAAAATGTTTCTTTTAAATCATTTCGCTTCAAGTAAATTTCTTAATACCGTCAGGTTTACACCATCCATGTCATGGTTATCACCCTCTTCTTTAGGCGTCTCAAGCACCATCGGAAGATTTGCAAACCGCGGGTCATTCAAAATAAGCCTGAATGGTTCAAGCCCCAAGGCCCCCTTACCAATATGTTCATGCCTATCCACCCTGCTGCCCAATCCCTTCTTACTATCATTCAAATGAAAGGCTTTTAGCTTATTGATCCCGATAAGCGTATCAAACTCTTGCCAGGTTGCATCGTAATCAACCTTGGGAAAAAGTGGGTAGCCTGCAGCAAAAGCATGGCATGTATCAAAGCAAATTCCAAGTTTATCTGCATGCTTCGTTTGCTTAAATATTTGGCCCATGTGATCAAATTTGTACCCGAGGGTTGAGCCTTGCCCTGCAGTGATTTCCAAAAGAATCATGACTTTAAAGTCAGTACAACGGCGCTGAATTTCATCTAAACCTTGAGCGATGCGTTTAATACCAGCTTCTTCCCCCGTTTTTACATGGGCCCCGGGGTGAGCCACCAGATAATCCAATTCCAATTGCTCTGCACGCTCCATCTCATCCACAAAAGCCTCAATAGATTTGGCAAAAAGCTCATCATCAGGCGAGGCCAGATTGATCAGGTAGGAATTATGCGAAAGGTTGTGCTTCAGGTCCGCTTTTTTTGCAGCCCTGCGAAAGTTATCGATGTCTTCTTGCGTCAGGGGTTTGCCTTTCCACTGGCTGGCGTTCTTGGTGAAAACTTGAACGGTCTGGCATTGGTGTGCAGCGGATTCTTCTGCAGCTTTGTAAATGCCACCAGCAACCGACATGTGTGCGCCAAGGAGAGGCATGTTTTGATCCAATTCTTTTGCAAAGGTAAATTAGCTATTTACAGCCTAAGGGAAGCTTGAAGCTGATCCAATAAAAAAGATGACGTTAAGCAGAAATGGTTTAGCCAAAAAAAGGCCCCTGAACAACATGGTGTTCAGAGGCCAGAGTTTAGTTAACAAAATACTCTTACTGTTGGGTTAGTAAGTACCACCAAGATTAACTCCGCCATCAAAGCCATCAGTAAAAGGAGAAAATTCTTCTTCCAAGGTTGGCTGGTTAGCTCCAGGCAAAAGCGAATAGCGCCTTACCACAGTAGAAATTCCGGAACCAGTAGAAGCAAGGAAATCGGAGCCATTGCTAACAGCAACTGAACCAACTCGAACGCCAGTGGTCTGGGTGGAATCGAAAGCGAAGAAGTCAGCAACCTTCTCGAAAGATAATTCTGGGGTATCCATCATGGTGTCATGGGTTTCCATGGCTTCCCAAACGGTGACCTCAGGTCCACCTGTGAGGGTGCCAGTAAGAATCCTGTAGAAGCCGCCTTGTGAAGATCCTGAATTAAGGCCTACAGCAACCTGAACGCCTCCGGTATAAGCCGTTTCATAAGCCATGAATTCGCCCGTTTGGTTCATGGTAATGGATTGATTACCGGGAAGGATTGGGGTGTCATCCATATCAAAGAACCTTGAATTTCTGAATGACTTAACATGCGATCCACCGCCAGCGCCTGCACCGGTGATAACAGAATTAAATGAAGACCCGTCAACATCGCCTACCGCAACGGTAACCCCGCCACGGAAGGACTGATCATAAGCAAAGAACTGAGTAAGAACATTTCCGGTTTGACCATCAAAGATACTAACTTGAGGACCACCGCCAGGGCCTGCACCAACAACGATATCCGCAAAGCCATCCGCGTTGAAATCGCCGGCTGCAACATCCACCCCACCGGAAAATTCGGTGCTGAAAGCGAAGAAGTCAAAAAGTTGGGTGGTGAAATTGGTAGAGCCATTATAAACAATAACTCTTGGCCCACCGCCTTCGCCTGCGCCAACAATAACATCAGAGATGCCATCGTTATTAACATCTGCCACTGCGGTTTGAACACCGCCAGTGAAGTCTTCTTCAAAAGCAAAGAAGCTAGTGATTAAGCTATTATCAAGTCCGCTGTAAACATTCACAGCGGGGCCACCGCCAGCGCCTGCGCCGGTTACATAAATTGGGGTCTCGGGCTGAATTGTGACCAAGGCCATCATGCCGCGATCTTCATGGGGAAGAATATGGCAGTGGTAGACAAAAGCCCCCGTGTAATCAAGGGATTTGGTGCGTATTGTAACCCTGCCGGGGGTTATTAATTCATTAGTTCCAGGAACAGTTAGCGCAGGGGGAACAACGACCACATCTTGATACCATTGCTGGGGACTGCCAACATTCAAAAAGGGATTGGCTGGAGAAAACGCGGACATGACTTGAACATCGTTGACATGGAGATGAAATGGGTGAGGAATATCAGAGTTGTTGATCAGCACCCATTCTTCAACGGTATTTAGCCTAGGCTGAAATATTATAGGATTGGGGAATGTCTCAGCATTTATTTGATATTCAGCATTTTGCCCAGCAGAAATTGGATCTATAGAAAATGTCACCGTGCGATTTTCTGCAACGGTTGCAGTGGATAAATCCACAAAGGCATCATAGCCGGTCGTGGTTAATGTTGTTGGGGTTGGGAAGGGAGTAACAAGTGTGCCAGCGGATTTCATGTTCACATTAAATGTGCCGCCTTTACCATTGTTGTTAAAATTCAATTGAACATTTTGAGTGGCAGTGGTGGATGCGGTAACCAGGATTGAATAACGGCCACCGGTACCCAAGTTCAAAATTTGCCCTGCGGGGATGGTAACGGGGGTGCTATAAGCAACTCCATCCTGAGCAACGATGACTATAGGCAGACTGGTGTTGGTACTACTATTTTTCAGAGTGAAGTTGATATTAGCCTGAGCAGTCATGTTGGCAATGTTCCAAACTTCGGTTTGCCCTGGATTAACTGTAATAGTTGAGTTTACCTTCCCATTGATGGTGAGCTGTTGTCCTGGAGCCGCACCAATGCCAGTAAATTGCGCCAATGCCTGATTCGCTGTGCCTGGGTTTGTCAAATATTGATATTGGAGCGACATCGTCCTTTCGGGAAGGGTAGCTATTTCGGCAATGCTACTGTCGGGTTGACCAACAATTAACATGCTGGATAAACCGCGGTAAACTTGCTGGGTGGAATAAATATGGTTGTGAGGATGAATCCAATAAAGGCCATCGGGTTGGGTATCGCTAATCTTATATTCGTAGACAAACCCTTTGCCAGCAGGCATGGTTAACAGAACATTATCGGAACTGTAGTTGGGGGAAAGATGAAGCCCATGCACATGATTATTAAGGGGCATTTCAGTAACAGTAGAACCATCGACAACGGAGGTAATACCAAGATCTCCAAGATCCATTAAATCGTTTAAAAGAGTAATTCTAAGGGTGTCACCACGATTTACTTTCAGGGTTGGCGCTGGGAAGGTATCTCCGGTGGTTGCGGAATTAGCAACCCCATCCACCGTATTCAAGCCATCATTAATTGTCCAGTTATAAGTTAAAAAACCAGTAGTTGGAAAACTGGTAGGAACACCCCCAACCAAAGATTCCAAAGGTTGGGTAGATTGATGAGCCTCATAAGTAATATCCAAAACCCGAGTGGTGGGATTCGCAATAATTACATTTGGTTCAACATAAGCAGAGGGTGTAATCCTATTTTCCAAATTCAATAAGTAAGGCTTAAAAAAACTGTTCTTTTTCTTCTTGATGTTCATATTCTGTTCCCCTTAAGAGAGCTTAAATAATTTATGGTCAATTCACAAAGCGAATTAATCCTCTAATTATACATAGCGTTAAGATGGGAAAAATAAAAGCGTTCAGGAAAATATTCACTAATTCTTCACATATTTACCAAATGGGGGCATTTGCCCTTAAGACTTGCAGGCATTTTGTATTGAAAGTCGGTTATTTGCCGGGACTGAGTGCGTCTTCAAGAGTTTTTCGCACTAATTCTTCGTGAATTTTCTGCACCAGATCGAATTGCTTGCGTTCTTCTTCTTCAATGGTTCGGAGCATTGCTACTAGTTTGTTAATATCAGTAAGGGT
>JBIIMS010000021.1:0-18406 GCA_044337875.1 Gemmataceae bacterium | reverse complement strand
CTTCCGTTGCGGGCAAGGGGAGTTCTAATCCAAGAACTTACAGTACCCCTACCTTGATTAGGTATGGGTTAACCGATGACGTTGAATTACGATTGTTTACCAACTCATTAACCGTGGAGTATTCTCCAAATAATGCAGGATTTTCGCCTGTAGTTTTTGATTTGAAGCTTCATTTTTGGGATGAAAACGAAGCCTTGTTTCTTCCAGCGGTAGGTATGGAAATCTTACTTCAGAGTACTTTTGGCTCAAGCTTTTTAAATACAGGGGTTCAGCCCAGCATGAACCTATTATTTAGCAAAGATCTTATTTGGGATACGGTGTTAGAAGCCAGTGTGGGTTTACAAAGCGGCGATATAGGGTTTAGTTCAGGGGATAGTTATGAGATGACTGTGCAGGGTGATTTAACCACCAAAGTTACCGAAAGAATCTCCTTGTTTGTTCAGACTGCTTACAATGGTTCGGTTGATCCGAGGTTTGCAAATAATATTTTAGTAGGGGGCGGTGGTCTTTTGAATCTTACAGAAACTATTACAATTTATGGCAGCTATAATGCCAGCGTTGTAAAAGCCCTACCCCCATACTTCACTCAATTGGGTATAGCTTTTGCTTTCTAGAACCACGGTTATTTCTGACTGCTCCAATAAACAGTGGGTTCATAGGTTGCAGAAAGATCAATCCTAACATCATCCACCATGTCGAGTGGATAGGTTACGGTTGCTTTCACTTTGTCACGGTCAAGAAGGTTTACGATTGTGCCTGCAGATACAACAATTTCAGCGCACAACCAACGGGTACGATCATCATGGGTGGTCGCAAGGTATTTTTCCTTGATGCCACCACGATGCCGGATATAAGTACCTTGCAGTAAAAGTCTCCACATCGCATAGCGCTTGCCTTCCTGTGCATAAGCAAAGTTGGTAAGGGTTTCGGATTCATCTTTAGTGAGTGCGCGCTTGGCTTGCCTTACTTGGATGCTGCCTTTAAAGTCATAAAGTCTTGGTTCGATATCCAGCAGAAAAACATGGAGCGTATCATCAGGGCCTGATTCAAGCACTGCGAAGCTGCCATCGGTCTTCTTGAAAACAATGCCTGCATGGAAGGGTGGTGCGGTACCTGCGATTTTATAAAGCTTAGTCCAGAAAGGGCTCATATCGTCAAAAAGCAGGATGTCACCTTCCCTAGGAGTGTAGGGGCGTGCGGTTTTTTCAACCTTTCCATCTGCGTTACTTGTTTGATCCCAAAGATAGCCAAATGATTTTTGGCTCGGTTCTGCATTAACTGCCGAGGTAGCCAGAAAAGTTGCTAAAAAGATTGAACCTAAGCTGCTGATCACGATGAAAATCCTCCTGTCCATGGAGATAAAACTTACATCATTTTATCGACAGCAAAATGCACTTAGACAAACCAAAATCAGTTGTAATACTTGCTTGAATGGCAATAAAGTTCGAAGAATATGCCCTGTATTGATTATGCTGTTTAAGGTTGATTATGCTGTTTAGGGTTGATTTTGCTGGTTGAATTTGGTTTTGCAGGTTGTATCAAATGTTCGGATTATTATTTTTGGTAGCCAAACCTATTTATTAAATAGCGGTCGCCCATTCTTCCATAATTGATGGGATCAAAACCAAGTAAGGGCCTTATAAATCCAGGGAAAATTGCATCTCGCTGGCGTTTTAATATTACCTTCATCACAACTTCTAGGCACTTTTCTAAAGGCCATAATCTGAAAGGCAATTCGGGAGTTTTCGCAAGAACTTTGCCATCCCCACCCAAAATTCGTTGTCTTAATGGAGTATCAATGAATCCCGTTGAAATGACACCAATATGTACACCATCACGATCCACTTCCATCCTCACGCTGTCTAATAAGCCTTGCAATGCAAATTTACTGGCCCCATAAATCGAATATTCAGGCACCCCTCTTTTTCCAGTAAGGCTGCTCATCGCAACAAAAGATCCCTTTGTTTTTTTTAGAAAGGGAAGTGAATGATGAAGCAGATACAAGACACCAAAGAAATTCACTTTCATTAGGTATTCGATCGCATCGATTTTTGATTCTTCAAAAGGCGCACGCATGGAAACGCCCGCAGCAGCAAACACTAGATCGATTCTTCCAAATTTTGCAATCGTTCCTTCCACCAACTGTTTCACTTGATGCTCTTCCGAAACATCTGCAGTTATCACAAAAGGTGGAATCGCTGAAGCGGGAAATTCTTTTTTCGCTTCTTCTAGCTTTGCCAGATCTCTACCCGAAATAACCAAAGTATAGCCAAGCGCTGAAAGTTTCTTGGCGGTTGCAAGGCCTACACCGGAAGATCCCCCTGTAATCAGTGCAACTTTTTCGCCAGTTTTTGACATGCCTTTTTCTCAACCACCATTTTTTTAAATTAAGACTTTTGTTACGCTTAAGACAATATTTGCAATTAGTATAAGCTGAAATAAAACCACTGGAGTAATTATATGACACTAAAGCTCAAACTTCTTGTGATTATCTTTATACTTCTGCAATCCTCGGGCCTTGCAGCCCAAGATTCGACTACGGAGCAACAAATTCAGGAAGCTTCTAAGGTTTATGAACAGGCGCTCACCCAGAAAAATGAACCTTTGTTGAAATCCATCCTTGCGGATAATTTCATCCTGACCACTGCATCAGGCAAGGTTCTTACCAAAAAAGACATGATGTTGAATCTAACCAAGGAAGGAACGAAGTACGATAAATTTGAATCTTCCGAAGTGCGAATTAGCGTCTTGAATGATGCTGCAATAGAAACAGGCAAAGTTCATACCGTGGGAATCCGGGCAGGAAAAAAAATTGCAGAGACAACCCGATATACCGATTTCTGGATCAAGATTCAGGGCAAATGGCTCTTACTCGCGGAACATTCCAGCTTTATTCCTAATCCTTAGCCCTACTTCTTCTTTGTACTTTTCTGAGTACTTGCGGAGCCTTTCGAACGACCTAGGCCATCTTGAAACTTTACCGAACTGCCCGAGGTTGATGCACTTCCTGTTTTCCTTCCCAATTCATCATGAAATGAAATATCATTTCCTGAACGCTTTGCTTCGCCCTGCCTACGGCCGGTGTGATCGTAGAAAGTTACTTTATCATTGCTAATATTTGCATGCCCATCGCTACGGCCCATTGCATCACTGAAACGAATGCTATCGCCTGAGATGGTTCCTTTGCCAATCGTTCTGCCACGCTCATCGTGAAAAGTGACGGAATTGCCAGACCATTGTGCACGCATGGAAGTACGGCCCAGTGCGTCTTTTAAAGTGGCGGGCTTGTCGCCTGAAAGTAGGCCTACAGCAGCAGCTTGCTTGACCTGTTCATCAAGGCCTTCCGCAGCAATGGGCATTAACAAACTCAAAATCATAGTCGAGATAAACATTTTTAAAAGCTCCATCAAATTAACTAATTTGGATCGATGTAGATTATTCGTTGGGAGGGAAAAATTATTTCAAAGAATCCATTTTTAATCGATAAGGTAACTCGGTATATTATGGCGTAAGTGTTATTAGATTCTTGGTTTAAGGAGAATAGGTATGAAATTTAAGATTCTATGCGCCATGGTCTTTTTTGGCTTGGCGATTGGCATGAACAGGGTTGGTTTGACCGGGAAAAGCGATGCAGCAGCAGATAAACCTTTAATGGTTTCGCACGATGTTTTCTTCTCTTTGAAGGATGCAACTGCTGAAAATAAAAAGACTTTAGTAGAAGCCTGCCATAAGTATTTGAAAGGCCATCCTGGCGAAGTGTTTTATAGTGCAGGGGTGTTGGCTGAAGATTTGAAACGCCCGGTAAATGATTTAAACTTTGATGTTGCTTTACATATTGTTTTTAATGATAAAGCAAGTCAGGATAAGTATCAGGATGCACCACGACATCTTGAATTCATCGATAAGAATAAATCCTTGTGGAAAAGTGTTCGTGTTTTTGATTCCTATGTTTCCAAGTAAATTAGAAAGAGTTTGAAATATCATGAAAATTAAATCGATTCTGTTTGTGTTGGCATTGGGTATCACTCTTGGTGCCGTGTCGGTTGGTCAGGCGATTGAGCGTGAAAACGGTTTACTTAAAAAAATCTTCAATCGTCGCACCTCTAACTCTACCAGTGTAAAAACGACTTCGCCCACTCAGGAACCACCAATGGCTACACCTGCGGGAACTGATCCTGCGAATAAGGGTGCTAAAAAATTGCCTGTTGGGCAGGTTCCTTCCGTCAAGGAAGATGCTGTAATCAACACCCTTACCAGCGAAGAAAAGTCGCTTGGCTTTGAGTTGATTTTTAATGGCAAAGATTACAAAGGTTGGGAAAACAAGGGCAATTGGATTGTTGAAGAAGGCGCAATCGCCCGCAAAGACAAAGGCGGTGGCATCACCTACAACGCCAAGAAAGTTCCTGACAATTTCGAATTGCGTTTCGAATGGAAGGTTGGCAAAGGAAGTAATAGCGGTATCTATTACCGCCCTGGCCAGTATGAATATCAAATCCTTGATAATAAGGTTCATAACGATGGAAAAAATCCCCGCACTAGTGCCGCATCGCTTTATTACTGCATGCCACCCTCCAAGGATGCCACCAAACCTGTGGGCGAGTGGAACACAGGCCGTATTGTTTGCAAAGGCTCTGTAATTCAACACTGGCTAAATGGGGTTAAGGTGATTGATTTTGATTACAAAGACGCCAAGTATGCTTGGGAAGTTGAATTGCTGAAAGTTCGTGGTGCAAACCTCGATGCTCGTGGCGCAAACTTTCAAATTCAAGATCATGGCGATCCAGTTTGGTTCCGCAGTTTAAAGCTTCGTGAATTGAAAGATTCCGATCAGCTTGACAAGACTCCTGTAACTCCCGTCAAGATTGCAGAAGATATTGTTAAACGCGAACAGGCTTACATTGATAATTCCAAGAAGAAGAAATAAGACTTAAAGGTTAAAGATAACGAGAAAGCCCGGGGAGAATAGATTCTTCCCGGGCTTTTTTATTGGTTTTGTATTATTGTCTAGGGTTTGGGCTTCTCTTCTTTTGAGTCAGGTTCGGGCTTGGGTATTTCCACATACCTCATAGCTTCATCGGGCAATTCGTAAGAGCTATGCATCATTTCAAGTTCATCATTTACGAGGTCTGGGCTGATGATGCCTTGAAGAATCTGCACCGCAAAGATTTCCTGCAGCGCATCTTCAAATTTCACAAATGCAACAACCTGCCCTGTTTGGATATTGATAACCCAAACTCCGCTGTTGCGTTCGATGTTTTGCTCGGTGATGGGTATGCCGCTGAATACTGCGGTTTCCCTTACCTGAGATAGCCCGATGAAAGCAAGAGGGCCAAAGAAATCTAGGCCCCGGGTGAAGCCAGGAACTGTTGCGATAGCCTCATGTTTGCCAGTTTTAGGATCTACAATAGAGAGAGTACCTTTTCCAGATTCGAGCACCCAGAGTTGCCCGTTGTGCCAGCGGGGTGAGTGGGGCATGGAAAGATTGCGCGCGATGATCTCGCCACTGGGCACATCCATCAAAATGCCACCATCTTTTTTGTTGGCTCGCCATCCGGTGGGGGTGTTTGTCTCGCCAAGGGCGGTTACATATTTCGGCTTGCCATCAACCATTCCCATGCCATTAAGGTGGCAGCGATCATTGGGGGAATACCCTGTAATGAAGCGTGGTTTCCAGCGGGGTACAAAGCTGTTGACATTATCCAGTGTGCACAAGCATGAAAAACGGGTGTTCACAACCCAAAGTTCATTGTTATTTCCATATGCCATCTCATGCACAAGGATATCGCCTGTGGTGTGCGAATCGCGGGGCATATAGCATGCATCGACTTGGCCGATTGGTTCGCGTTTTTGCGCAACTGCAGGCATGTTGCGGTAGTGGGAAATATGCCCCGGTGTGCCAATAGAGAGAACCTGATGATTGGCAGCTAGGCCCATAGGGGAATCAAATGCCCGGAAGTGGGTGTTAAGTTTGCCATCTTGGGGCCTGAGAAAAACTAGCTTCCCGGCTTGATAGGTAGTTACCGCAAGGGAGGAGCGCATCTCGGCTAATATAAGAGGGAAGCTTTCGGTATGCACGCTTCTTAGTGGTGGCAGTGCATTAGCATCGCTTTCTGGCGTAGATTCGGGTTTAGTATCCCCTTGTTGATCGGTGGTCAAGCGAGCCCCCTGTAAAAAAGTCAAAGAGAATTTATTAGCGTTAGTTTATCAAATAAGGCCTTAGATGAAAAGACGGGATTAAAGCAAGGTATTACTTGGAGTCTTTCTTATTTGCGGCTTTTCCTGCTTTTCCTGCTTTGGTTTCATTTCCATCGGTGAAGGGGGGATGTTCAAAGGGCACGGGATTTGTAGTGACCCGAGGGTCTTTTGCATCAGTGAGTGATTTCATCAACTGCGCTGATAAATTAGCTTTGGTTTCAGAATACTTGGGATTAAGTGCGACATTATTGATTTGATCAGGGTCGTTTGCAATATCGTAAAGCTCTTCTGCAGGGCGCTTGCCAAAAGTGAAATCATAGAGCCATTTGTATTTTGGATCATTGCGATGATGTATAAGCCATGCCTTGGTGGGGCTTGCATCCATATCTGCAAATGCAGTGTAGGTGACATTTTGCAAACTATTAAAATCAGGCGTCTCTGTTTCTGTGATGTTCTTGGCCGAGCCAAGTGGCATGCGGTCGGGTTGAAAATTACGGATGTAAACAAATTCGGGGGTTCGCAATGCCCGCATCGGATAAGGAAGATTTCCATCTCTTGCAGCACCTACATGCCTTTCACGCCCAGTTATCACCCAGTTTCTTGTAGGATCAATCTGGCCATCTTTTTCAGAACGCAGAAGCGGCAGTAAGGTTTTGCCATACAAGCCCTCGGGTGGTTTCACTCCAGCAACTTCCATGAACGTGGGAGCGAGATCGGGTAGCCTTACGAAGTCGTTGATGATTCTACCGCCTTTGCCTCCTGGAACCCTGGCAACCATCGCGATGCCAACACCATGATCATAGAGGTTGCATTTTCCCGAAGGCACGCCTGGCATACCGTGGTCGCCACTGATGATGATGAGGGTTCGATCAAGCTGTTTCTTTTCCTCAAGTTGTTTTAGGAGAACGCCCACATAGGCATCGACTGCCTGGCATTCGCCCAGATAATCAGCGACATCCTCGCGGACTTCAGGAACATCGGGAAGAAACTTTGGGAGTTTTCCCTGAAGAGAATCGGGCTCGATGTTCCAGAGTTTTTTTCCAGATCCTTTGACCCAGGTGCGGTGCGTGGTGGTCACGCCTAGAAAGTAATGCCAAGGTTTGCCCTGTTGATTTGCAGCATAGAAGTCTTCAAAGTTTTTGTTGACCTGAGAGAAGATTTCTTGGCGAGCTTGCTCCAGCGAAGCACCTTTTTCAATGCGGGAAGTAACTTCTTCGGAGAAGTTGTTGGGTGCCCTGCCTGCTTTTTCGTAAGCGTATTGCTGCCCGCCAAAGGGCGCATCTGCGGGCGTTCCAGGGCTCCAAACCTTGTATGATTTTCCTATGTGAAAGCCACTATCGCGTACCATTAAGGGATAGGTTGGAATGGATGAATCCCAGATTGCACCGTTGAGGATTGCACCACGGCCCGTGTTAAAAAAGTATCTTCCCGAAAGCATTGAGCTTCTGCAGGGGGTGCAAGAGGGGGAATTCACAAAGGCGTTTTTAAACAATACGCCTTCCCTTGCAACACGATCGATGTTCGGGGTTTTGACGACATCATTGATGGTGGGCCTGCCATCGATTCCCTTATAGCAACTCGCATAACGGCCGTAATCATCCGCAAAGATAAAAAGGATGTTCCACCTTGGTGCGGCTTCTTCTGCCTTGATGCAGGAGTTTAAAAGAATGAAGGCGAGAAGTGAGAGAAAAAGATTTTTGATGAAGTTCATGATGCTATCCGATGAATTTAAGGAAGGCGATTACTTGGCGTCGATCACTTTGATTTTAACCTTGCCCATGACACGGATAACGGGAAGGAGTGGTGCAAGGGTTTGCTGATCGTGCCAGTTATGATCTGCAATTTTCAGATGCCCCGGCCCCACGAGTCCTTCGCCCAAGGTAGCGTCCATTCCAACCCATGCATTTTGCACATAGACTTCAGTCCACATATGAAACCCAAGTTGAGGCGTGCGGGTTTTGGAATCTTCCACATACACCAACCCCAATGCGGTGCGCGAGGGAATCCCTGCGGCCCTACACATGGCAGCCATCAGCATGGCGTGTTGTCTGCAATCGCCTTGAAGATCTTTGGCGATTTGCCCTGCGGTGGCAAAACCGACGGAGCTAGAGCCCTTCATGTTGTCGAATACAAACCGTTCGATTTTACGTGCCTTCTTTAATTCATCGGTTTCGTCGCCCACCGCTTTGGCAGCGAGTTCCTTCACCTTGGCATCTGCGCTTTCGAGAAAGTAGCTGGAATCGAGAAAATCTTTCGCAGGTTGTTTTTCCTCAAGCCCTACATTCCCCAGTACTTTAAGTTCGAACCAGCCATCTTCCAGCTTTTTAAGTTTTTGTCTGCCATCCACGGTAAATGCAGAAGCCCCTTCCATGCTTTCAAGTTTAAACTGGTAGGTGACTTCTTCACGGTGGTGGACATCGCGGATTTTTTTATCCAGCGTGATCATGGTGTTTAGGCCGATGTCGGGAAGAACTGCTAAGTCGCCATCATCTTTTTGAGCGAATTCTTTGGTGGTGCGATAGAGAAAGATATTGCCTATGCCGGGAAGTTCCATTACCGAGCGCCTAGGGATGAAATCATCGCCCACCCAGGAAACCATTTTGGGAAGTTGCAGTGCGCTGCCAAAGATGGTTACTTTATCGGGTGCAACTTCGTAGCGCATCAGGCCCACTTTTTCACGGGTGGCTTTTGCAGGATTCTTTTTATCCGTTTCGAGGAAGTCCACTTCTTCCTTGGGAAAAAGCTCGGCTTGCATACGAACCGTTTGCATCAGGCTTGGTTCAAAGTTCAGATAGTCGAACTTGGTGCCCACCTTGGCTTTCATCATCAACGGGAGTTTTTCTTGTTTGTACACGCCAATGGCTTTGTCGTTCCAATTTAGGGCACGAGGTTCGGGAACCCCAGGTACTTTCAGCCATAGTTTGCCATCTTTCACTTCGCCTTCCTGAATTGCCTGGCCCTTATCGAGGTGTTGAATCATGCGGAAGGATTTGATTTTACCCTCTTGGTCTTCAACCATTTCCGTATCCATTTTCATTGCGACTACTGATTTGTAGCGTTTAAGCATGAGTTGCATTTCGAGTCGGGTTTCAAAATGTTTTGTGCCATCGGGTTGGACGATTTCTTTAACGGTCGAATGGAAGTTGCCACAGCGTATGCCTTCGAGGTAGGCAGCATCCCAGTTATCTTGAATGATGGTGGTTTTAGGAGTTTGAGCTAGGCAAAGCGAGAAGCAAAGAAGAATGCAGGGGATGGTAAGCAGATATTTTCGCATGGTCGCTCCAGAGAGTATTCAGGCCCGATTCAAAATTCTATGGTAACTGATTTTGCCCGATTCACAAGAATAAGTGAGGGAAAAATATGCTTAAAGATTGCGGACTGGACTTCTTTGGATTGAGAACCACTATAGTAACACTATGGTACATCAATTGGGAATAACTGAGTTTTTAGAGCAATCGCAGGGGCATCTTGCACTCGATGTAAGAAGCGAGGGCGAGTACGAACATGGGCGCATACCCGGGGCGGTTAACCTTCCTTTGTTCAATAACCTTGAGCGCGAAATTGTGGGAACTGCGTACAAGCAAAAAAGCAAACGCGAGGCAACCCTGATAGGGCTGGATTTTGCCAGCAAGAAGATGTCCGACTTTGTGCGTTTCATTCAACCCAAGTTGAAAGAAAACAAAGTATTTGTGCATTGTTGGCGTGGCGGTATGCGTAGCGAAAGCATGGCATGGTTGTTTAATCTTTTTGAACATGAAGTGTTTATTCTTCAGGGCGGGTATAAATCGTTTCGGAATCATGTGCTTGAAGTTCTGGATAAAAATCTTAATTACATGGTGCTTGGTGGGCGGACGGGTTCGGGTAAAACTGCAATCCTTCAGCGTTTAAAATCCCTTGGAGAGCAAGTTATTGATCTGGAAGGGTTGGCGCATCATAAGGGGTCTGCGTTTGGCGCCCTAGGGCAGTTGCACCCCCAGCCCTCCAATGAGCAATTCGAAAATCTTCTTGCTATGCAATTGAAAGATTTTGATTTGGAACGCAGGGTTTGGGTCGAGGATGAAAGTCGCTCGGTAGGCAAAGTCATACTCCCCGAATTGTTTTGGAAAAGGATATCGCTGGCCCCTTCGATGATCATTAATCTGCCTTTTGATGTGCGTGTTGAAAGATTGAAAGCGGATTATGGTGAAAACGAAGTTGAAGGGCTGCGAAATTCGATCAACAATATTAAGAAAAGATTAGGGCCAGATTGTACTGAGAAAGCGTTTTGTGCACTTGAACAAAAAGACTTTGCTGGCGTAGCCCGGCTAGTTTTAGGTTATTATGACAAGCTTTACGACAAGGGAATTGCCAACAAGCTGAACCCTAATGTACGCCATCTGAATTTTGCAAGCGATCAAATTGACCATATTGCTAAACAGCTGCAAGAAACTGATTTAGAATCATTGAGTGCTATAAAGCGATAAAAGCAGGCAGAAAAGGCTTTAATGGTTAATCGTTAAAGTCGTTAATATTGCAGCAAAAGCCCAGCTATTAAGTCTTGGGCTATTTTTGACGATATTAGTTATTGCTTGGATCAACCTCAAAAGGTAGAATTTAGGCATATAGGTTTAGGATGTCCCGCCTTATTTAAGATCACGCCTCCCCCGCCTATAAATGGAGATCACGCCATGGAACAGAAATTTGAAGGAACTCCGAAATCGGAAATCCGCATCGATGGTCCCAAGCTTTTGCGTTCTGAAGTTACCAACGACTGGGGTTCTCTTTTACGCTGGGTCATCACCCAAAACGGTAAAGAGGTTAATGTGCATAATGCCAGACCTATGTTAAATTACGAACCCAAACTTTCCACTAAAGGTAGTCACGAAGCAGTACTTCAGATGTGGAAGTATGTTGATTACAAAAAAGATGCTCAAGGCGAATTCACCAATAGTAAGTTTGTTGAAGTATCCAACAAAATAACCTTCAATATTTAGTTCCCCCACCGTATTGCGAAGATAACCCACCAGATAAGAACGGAGCTACACCCATGTTAAATATTGGAAAAGAGCGAGTTCCCTTGTGCGAAGGCCCATCAAGGCGAAGCTTCTTACAATTGGGAACAACAGGCATGGCAACGCTTTCGCTGCCCACGCTGTTCA
The DNA here is from genome assembly GCA_044337875.1 of Gemmataceae bacterium. Lineage (GTDB taxonomy): Bacteria > Planctomycetota > Planctomycetia > Gemmatales > Gemmataceae > UBA969. The sequence continues at coordinate 7,073 of JBIIMS010000021.1, read as the reverse complement.
AGTTGGAAGCCTTGGGTGCGGTTAAGAATTCAGATGCGAAGATTCGCAACTGTATCACGATTTTTTTGGTTGGTTCGCCTGGTCAGCTCGATACTTGGGATATGAAACCCGATGCGCCCGCTGAAGTACGAGGCAAATTCAAACCCGTTCAGACTAATGTAAACGGTATACAGATCTGCGAACACTTTCCGATGATGTCCAAGATGATGGACAAAGTTGCTTTGATTAGAAGCTTGCATCATCGCACCGGTGCGACCCACGAAAATGGGCAGCGCTGGATGATGACGGGCCATGATTTTAACGCAGATAGCGTTAAGCCCCATCTTGGTAGTGTTATTTCTAAAGTGTATGGCCAAAAGAGCGAACTGCCTTCCAATGTCGTGCTTCCCGGCCCGATTGGTAATACAGGCGCTGGCCCATTGCATGGCCAGACTTCAGGTTACTTGGGCAGCGCCCATGAACCTTTCTTCCTTAACTCTGATCCTGCAAACAAAGATTTTAAAGTGGGTGATCTTGAAGTGGCGCAAGGGCAGGGGAATAACCGACTCGATGCCCGTAAACAACTTCTGACCCAACTCGATGATATTCAACGCAGAACCGAATCCCGCAGCACCCAGATGCACGACAGTGCATACGATCGGGCTTTCAGGCTTTTAACTTCGCCCAAGGCAAAGCAAGCTTTTGATCTGAACCAAGAAAACGAAAAGCTTCGTGATCGCTATGGTCGCAACACCTTTGGCCAAAGCTGCCTGATGGCACGCAGAATGGTCGAAAATGGCGTCCGCTTTGTTACGGTCAATCATTTTGATACCGTGTTCAATCTTTCGTGTTGGGATATGCACGCAGATGGTGGCGGCCTAAATAACACCTACCTCGATTACGAAAGGCTTCTTTGCCCTCAGTTCGATATTGCCTTCACCGCCCTCTTAGAAGATCTTCAACAAAGGGGATTACTCGAAGAAACCGTGGTGGCAGTGCTAAGCGAGTTCGGTCGAACTCCTAGGATCAACCCCAAGGGCGGGCGAGATCATTACCCCAATGCTTGGACTAACTTCTTGGCAGGTGGAAATATCCGTGGCGGGCAGGTGATTGGCTCAACCGATAAGATCGGTTCAAGGCCGAACGACTTCCCTGTCGAACCACCTCAAATTCTGGCTTCTATTTATCATGCCATGGGAATTAATCTAGATACCACCATGATGCCCGGACCAGGTGATAGACCCGTTCGCCTTGTCGAAGCAGAACCGATCCGCCAACTGTTTTCCTGATCATAATTATTTCAATTGCAAGAGATCATGTTAAAGTTTTAATTGAGAATGAGTGAGAGATGAACAGATTCCTGCAATTAACTTTCAGCTTGTTCTTTCTGGCTTTTATCGCAAATGCCTCTGAACCCTTGGTTCGCACCGTGGATGTAAGGGGTTTGCAGGTTGGTGCAGTTACTACTTTGGTTTTCGATGGTGAGGGCTTTGGTAAATCCCCAAAACTATTGCTCCCCTTTAATGTCACCCCTGTTCTTAAAACAGGTTCAACCGAAAAGAAAGCCAGCTTCGATATCACTTTGCCTGCAGATATCGTTCCCGGGTTTTATCAGTGCAGTTTAGTTGCAGAAGGTGGCGTCAGCCTACCGGTGCTTTTGGGTATCGATCATCTCGTACAAAAACCCTTTGCGGTTTCCATAGATCAACCATTACCCATCGCAATGCATGGCACCATTTCAGGTAGCCAGATTTTAGAAACAAAGTTTCAAGGAACCAAAGGCCAGCAATTGATGGTTGAAGTGGAAGCACAAAAACTTGGTTCTAAACTACAACCGGTTTTGCATCTTTATAACTCTAAGAAACTACAAGTTGCATGGTCTTGGCCCGTGCCCCATTTGTTTGGCGATACCCGATTAGAAATCACCCTGCCCGAAGATGATACCTACACCATTGCGCTACACGATCTCGAATACGCTGCGGGTGCGCCCGGGTTATTTCGCATGAAGGTTGGCAAGTGGGAGTTTTTTGACCAGGTTATTCCTACTGTCGTTTCAGAAGGTAAGGTAAAAGCGGTCGAACTGATGGGTAATATGCCTGTCGCCAAGCTGAATATGCCAACCACAAAAGGTGCAGGTTCGGTGGTGCTTCCTTGGCCGACTCAGGGGAAATGGTCTGGGATGCGGCCTTTCGTGCAATCCGGATCTTCGCAAGAATATGTAGAAGCCCAAGCGCCACCCATGCAGGAATTAAAGGGGTTACCTTTGATGGTTCATGGCAAGCTTTTGCAACCCAATGAAGAAGATCGCTATCTGTTGGCATGTAGCCCTAAATCAAAATTACGATTCGATGTGTTCGCAGAAAGAATTGGCTCTGCCGTTGATGCAGGGTTGGTGCTGCGAAATGATAAGGGTGTTGAGATCGCCCGAGCTGAAGACAGGCCCGGTTCTTCCGACCCATTGCTGGAATTTACCGTGCCCGATGCCATTACTTCCATTCAAGTTTGCGTGATTGATTCTCAAGGAAGGGGCGGCCCCAAAGCAAATTACAGACTCGGGATTGAAGATATCAGCACCCCAGAAACATCCGCCAATATTAGCTTGATCACACCTATTCAGAGGTTTTCTCTTGGCACTAACACTAACATGGTCTTTCCTGTTTGGGCCACTCGCAATGGCTATGCAGGAAAAATAGATGTTCAGTTTTCCCAACTGCCCAAAGGTGTAAAGATCGAAGGTAATGTGATTCCGCCTGAAGGCGAGGGAGCACTAATCACCCTTTCCACAAATACCGAAGCGGTTCAACCTGTTGTTACAACTCTGATAGGCAAAAATGATAAAGGTATAAGCTCTGAAGTCGGAGTGTTGAACCACCCATTACAAAGATTGCAACCATGGATGGCGAGCGAAATCGCAGTTGCTCCCGTTTTCGAAAAATCCCCCAGCTTTTCCATCGTTTGGAACAATCTGCCCAAGAATACTGCATTCGTACCAGGCATGAAAATGAATCTGCCCGTTAAAGTTAATAGGGAAGATCTTGCTAGCGTTGTTAGGCTAACGCTTATCACTAGTCAAAACGCTCCGAAGGTGAATAACCAACCCGATCCCAAGGTTGCTCTTAAAGCCGAGAAGGCTGTTGAAGTTGCAGCCAAGTCAAGTGATGCAACGGTTACGGTGTTGGTTCCCGTGGGGCCATTTCCTGTATCTGTTTATGACATCACCCTTCAGGCAGAATTGCTAAGCGCAAATAAACAAGTAGTGCTTGCAACTGCTTATGCCCCTGTTCTGCGATTGCCTTTACGAATTCCTTTAGTGGTTACAATTGATAAGCCCGGGAAGTTGGAAGCGCTGTTTGATGCTAAAAAAGGTTCCGAGTTTCTCTTTAAAGGGAAAGTCGAGCGTAGTGATGGTTTGGTGGGGGATGTTACCCTTGTGGCAACGGGTTTGCCTGCTGGTGCTAAGTTTGAGCCTGCACTTGTAAAGGCAGACAAAAACGAATTTGATGGCAAGATAATCTTTCCCGCCACGCTAATGCCCAACGAATACAAAGGTATAAAACTTACTGCATCAGGCGTGCCAGATATCAAGGCACCTACAATAAAAGTGAATAGTAAAGAGGTTGAATTGGTGTTGGTATTAAAGCCCGCACCAAAATAACAAAAGATATATAGAGGTTAGTAAAATGAATATAACATTGCTTTTAACGGTTCTTGGTTTTCAAGTTGCAGCAGACGCTTTGCCAACGGGGCCTGTGCATATCTCGCCAACCTCGATGGTTCTTACCCACATAAGGCAGCCAAGATCGCTGCAAGTTTTGGGCACTTCTGCAGAGGGGTATACCCTCGATTTGTCTAAGGATACGAAGTTTGTGAGTGCGGGGCCTGCCATCGCTCGCGTTGATGAAAACGGCTGGGTTCATCCTGTATCCAATGGCGCAACGATGATTTCGGTTACCGTGCAGGGAAAAACAAGCACCATTCCTGTTGAAGTTAAACTGCCCATGGAAGAACCAAAGTACAGTTTCTTGCATGAAGTGATGCCTGTGCTTTCGCAATCGGGTTGTAATGCTGGCGCATGCCATGGCTATTCGCTCGGGAAAAACGGATTTAAATTATCGCTTCGGGGTTCCGACCCGATGTTGGATTATCCATCGATCGCCCGTGAGTTCTTTGGCAGAAGAGTTGATATTTTAAAACCCGATGCCAGTTTGATTGTTGCGAAAAGCAGAGGGGATGCTGCCCATGAGGGCGGTGTACGCTTTGCCAAAAACAGCCTCTCAGATACCATCATGGTTAATTGGATTCGCCAAGGTACTCCTGATGATTCCAAAGATACCTTGCAGGTTACTGGCGTTCGTATGATGCCCCAGAAACTTGTTTTGCAACCAGGGCAGAAACACAAACTCCAGCTTATTGCTGATTACAATAATGGCACGACCAGGGATGTTACCAAGCTTGGTATCTTTACTGTAAACAATGATCAATTCGCCAAGGTTGATGAACAGGGCATGGTCACCGCAGGTGATGCTGGCGAAACCGCAATCGTTGGAAGGTTCGAGCGAACCTTTGCTGCAACGGGCGTGCTTGTGCTTATAGATACCAAGGGTTTTGTTCCAACTCCCGTACCGCAAAACCATATCGTCGATCGTGCCGTGATCGATAAGCTGAATCATCTTAAAATCAAACCATCTGGATTATGCTCGGATGAAGATTTTCTTCGCAGGGTGTATGTTGATCTCATCGGGGTGCAACCGAAGCCTGATGAAACAAGATCATTTCTTGCGAACAAGAACCCAAACAAGCGTAATGAAGCTATAGCAGCGTTATTTGAAAGGCCGGAGTTCATCGATCATTGGTCGCTTAAATGGGGCGATTTGTTGCAGAACTCGCGCAATTCCGCCAGCTCGCAATCAGTCTACATGTTTCGTGAATTCATCCGCAGTGCGGTTGCTTCCAACATGCCTATGGATAAATTAGCGACCCGATTGGTTACATCAAGAGGGGGTATTAATGACGACCCAGCTTCCGTTTATTTCACCATCAGTAAAGATACGAATGATACTGTGGAACGGGTGACTCAGGTGTTTTGTGGCGTAAGGATGTTATGTGCACGATGCCATCCGCATCCGATGGAAAACTGGACACAAGCGGATTACTTCGGCATTGCAAGCTTCTTTTCTCAAGTTGCAATGCGTCAAGATTCCCGCTATCAGAATGTTCCCAACACCAAGGTGGTGCAGTTAAACTTGCCCGCAGGGTTTGCAACCAATCCTCGCACAGGTCAGGCGCAACCTCCCCGATTTCTAGGCGGTGCAGAACCCAAGCAAACCCCGGGTGTTGATCGCAGAGATGCTTATGCCTCTTGGCTTGTCTCGCCTGATAACATTTTCTTTGCACGTGGCTTATCGAATCGTGTCTGGAGTTATTTTTTCCACCGGGGCATTATCGATCCAGTCGATGATATTCGCAGCACCAATCCCCCTATTAATCCAGCACTGTTGGATGCACTTACCAAAGATTTCATCGATAATAAATACGATATAAGGAAGCTGATGCAACGCATTGTTTCATCTGAAACCTATCAGCGCAGCAGCATTAGTAACGATAGTAACAAGCATGATGAGCAGAATTTTTCTCGCATGATCCCTAGGCGGATTCCTGCGGAAGCACTGCTTGATTCGCTGGTACAAGCCACAGGCGTGCCTGAAAATTATAGTGGCGCACCCGGTGGGTTTCGTGCTGCGCAGCTTCCCGATGGTAATGTCGAAAGTTCTTTTCTTAAACTCTTTGGCAAACCCCAGCGCATGGATGCTTGCGAATGCGAACGCGACAATGGTTCAAACATGTTGCAGGCGCTTCACTTCATCAATGGCAAAAGTATCATGGGCAGATTACAAAACCCAGCGGCACGGCCTGCTGTTGCAGTGAGGCTTAAAACGCCAGATGCCGAGTTGGTAAGCGATTTATATCTTTGGTGTTTTGCAAGGTTGCCTAATGCAAAAGAGATAGATTTATCGCTAGCGTTTTTGAAGTCCGCACCTGCAGACAAACGCGCAGAAGCCATTCAGGATTTAATGTGGGCCCTTCTCAATAGCAAAGATTTCCAGATGCTTCATTAATCCACTGCCGTGGGAAAAGAATCAGTAAAGCAGAAGCATTAGCCACGGAAGGAAGCATAAGCAGAAGCGTTAGCCATAAACTGCACCCGATTTTGTCCACAGTAAGTTAAGAGGGTAACGGTTAGGCAAAATTGGGCATGTGTTTTTTTCTAATTCTAGAGTTGTATTTTGTTTTCCAATGCAATTCGTGTTCTTCTGGCGAGATATATCCCAAGGCAGAATGAATTCGTTTGCGGTTGTAAAAGCATTCAATGATTTCAAAGATTTCCTGAGCGGTTTGCTCTCTGGTGTGCATACTCCTTAGGGCCAGCTCCCTTTTCATAATGGCAAAGAATGATTCTGCAGGAGCATTGTCATAACAATTGCCCCTGCGAGACATGCTGGGTCGGATTCCATGCTTTGTAAGTTCTTTTCGATATTGTTTGCTTCGATATTGGCTTCCCTGATCTGAATGACAGATCAATGCCTTTGGAATATCCCTTTCCATCAAAGCTTTTCGTAACGCACTTAAAGGCAACATACTGGTCATCCGTGTTCCCATGGCGTGCCCCACTACCTTTCTGCTACCCAAGTCTTCCACGATGGCCACATATAATTTTCCATCCGGCGTGTTTATCTCGGTGATATCCGTCAACCATGCCTTATTAGGTTTACCTACCTTGAATTGCTGTTTGATTCGATTGGGTGCCGCAAGGCATTCCGGTTGTATTTCCCTGTATTTTCTGCGCTTTCGGACATACCAAGGCTTGATACCTTCCTGCCTCATGATCCTCAGCACTGCATTCTGGCCTACTCGCAAACCTTCCTTGTGTAGGCTTTTGTAAACTCTGCGATAGCCATATATCTTTTTGAATTGAACATGAATTTCACGGATCTTAACCGCAAGGACATGCCTTCTAAGACTTGACCTTGATGGCTTTCGGTTTTTCCATCGGTAATATCCTGAGGTGCTTACATTCAATGCTGAACACATCCACT
>JBIIMS010000031.1:0-19679 GCA_044337875.1 Gemmataceae bacterium | reverse complement strand
ACGACCACTGCTGATTTGGTGGTAAACCTAGTTGCAGCCAATGATGTACCAGTTGCTAATGCGCAATCGATTTCGCCAACGGAAGATACTACTTATTCTGGTACGCTAATTGGTTCTGATATTGATAGTAGCGCCTTAACTTACTCTGTGGTATCGCAAGGTACGAAGGGCGTGGTCACGATTACGGATGCAGCAACAGGCGCATTCACTTATGTTCCCAATGCGAATGCAAATGGTTCAGATAGCTTTACTTTCAAGGTAAATGATGGAAGTTCGGATAGCGCCCCGGCAACCATCAGCGTAAATATCACTGCGGTCAATGATGCGCCTGTTGCGAATGGCAGCGCAACTCTTGCTGCGGTTAATGAGGATGTAGGTTCCAATGCTCCTGGTGCCACGGTAGCAAGTTTGTTTGCTGCAACCTTCTCAGATCCGCAAGATAATCCAGCCAACACCTTTACCGGCGTTGCCGTTTCGTCTTATACGGTTGATAGCGCTAAGGGGAATTGGCAGTATTCATCCAATGGGTCGACTTGGTCAAATCTGGTATCTGTAACCAGCAGTGCTGCCATAACTCTTAAGGCAACTGATTACCTTCGCTTTGTTCCCGCTGCCAATTACAATGGTCAAGCAACTGCACTTTCCGCCAACTTGATTGAAACAGGCGGGGCGGCAATCACCAGTGGTTCCACGGTTAATTTATCGGGCGCTGGTTCCCAACTTGTGTTGGGCTCTGGCAACGTAATTGGATGGAGTTCGGTATACAGCGGTGCGTTCGCAGCAGACAATATTGTTGATGAACAATCTGGGTCGGTTGTGGCTGACAGTTTTGGGGACAATTACTGGCTTGCTTCAGATGGCTCAAGTTCAGCATCCATCTTAATCGACTTGGGCGTGGCAACACCTCTATCGAAAATTGATCTCTACAACACCACCAACACCGGCTATAACGATCGGGGCACATCCAACTTTCATATTGAAGTGGGTAATTCTATCTCCGGCAGTTCCGCAACCAACTATTCCTTGGTTAGCGGGGTAATGGTGGCAAGTGGCACGATGGCCTATGAGAATGTTGGTGTAGCGCCAACGGCTCAAACTTTTGCTCTTTCCTCGGGTGCGACAGCATATCGGTATGTGCGTTTTGTAGTTGATTCCTCCAAAAGCAATAATCCTGGCCTACATGAATTGCGTTTGTTCGGTGTTGGCTCAGGTGTGGGAGGGGTGACGGTTTATTCACAAAACGCAGTTTCTTTAAACCATACGATCGCTGCAGGAAATGATGCCCCAACGATTGCAACTCCAGCAGTAATCACCATAACGGATACCTCTACGACAGATACCTTTGCAGTAATTAACGGTAACCTGGTAGCAGCAGATGTGGATGCGAATACGACCCTAACCTACAGCATTATTGGTGTTGCTGCGGTTGATGGGATAGCAACCAAGGTTGGTACCTATGGCACCTTGGTATTAACCACTTCAAATGGTGCTTATACTTTTACGCCGAATAATGCAACGATTAATGCACTTACAGCAAACAACTCCGAGAGTTTTACCTTCGGTGTTTCTGATGGCATTGTTACGACCACTGCTGATTTGGTGGTAAACCTAGTCGCAGCGAATGACACACCCATTGTTGTAAACATCGCTCCAGTGGTTTATACGAACACTAATGCAGTCGATGTTTTCGCAAACGCTACCGGATTCATTTCGGCATCCGATGTAGATACTAATGCTGTTCTTGTTTATGGGATTGCAGGCCAAGGGGTTGTAATCAGTAACGGAAGCGCCACCCTTGCTGGCCAGTATGGAACCTTGAGTATCGTGACTGCGACGGGTGAATACTCTTACGCTCCAAATCAGAGCCAGCTTGATCGTTTGTCTGGCGATGCAGTCGATAATTTTACCTTCACCATCTCGGATGGCACAGCAACTGTGAATAAGTCTTTTGTCGTGAACATAAACGACAAGGAAACACCCACTGTTGCGATTAGTTCGAATGTAACCAGTTTAAAGGCTGGTCAAGTTGCAAACCTTACCTTTACTTTCACGGAAGTACCTGTTGGGTTTGATTTGAATTCTCTCAATGTAACCGGTGGTGTTCTTTCCAACCTAGTTGGTAGCGGTACAATTTACTCTGCGACATTCACCCCAACGATCAACAGCAACACTGCTGGTTCGGTTTTCTTTAAGGCTAATAGTTACACGGATTCTGCCAATAATTTTGGCTCGGTAGCGACTCTTGCTCCTGTAATAAGCGTTGATACCTTGCGGCCTTTAGCTCCGATTGTGGTTCTTGCAAGTGATACCGGAATAAGTGCAACCGATAAGGTGACCAATGCGGGCATAGTCACGGTTTCAGGAATTGAAGCCAACGCAACTTGGGAATTCTCTAATGATAATGGTGTTAATTGGGCCCCTGGCCCAAATGGTTTAACCTTTGCCTTTAAAAATGATGGTGCCAAATCGCTGTTCATTAGGCAGACCGATGCCGCTGGCAATCTTGGCGCTACCAATGAGTTTCTTTTCACCCTCGATACCGTTGCACCAGTTATTCCTACCCTCGCTTTGAATACAGACACTGGGGTCAGTGCTCTGGATAAGATTACCCGGGATGGCAAAATTAATGTCACTGGTTTGGAATCAACTGCAGGTTTTGAATACTCGCTTAATTCTGGTTCAAGCTGGGTTCTTGGTTCGGGTAATTCGTTTACTCTTACAGGCGATGGCGCCAAGCTTGTGCGGGTCAGGCAGATTGATCTTGCAGGCAATATCGGCGCTGCAACTGCAGACCTTCAGTTCACACTTGATACTGCATCAACAAGCCTTGCAGTGAGTTCGAGTTCCAGCAGGTTGAAGGCTGGTGAAACTGCAACCATTACCTTTACTTTCTCTGAAACCGCATTTAACTTCGATTATTCCGACATCTCTGTTGAAGGTGGCACACTAAGTAACTTGGTTCAAAATGCGGCCAATAGAAAAATAGTCACAGCAACCTTTACACCCTTGGTTAGTAGCACCATGGCTGGGTCTATCACGGTCGGTAATAACTACAGTGATGCTGCAGGAAATTCCGGAACTTCTGCTGTCTTGGTCCCTGAAATTGCAATCGACACATCTGTGCCTACTGTGGGAATTAGCTCTGGTGCTTCCGCCTTGAAAATCGGTGAAACCACACTTGTCACATTCGCCCTGAGTGAACCTACTAGTGATTTCACCCTTGCGGATGTTACGGTTACGGGTGGCACACTCTCTAACTTTGCTGGAAGCAATAATTCCTACACAGCAACCTTTACCCCAGCTATTGGCAGTACAACGACCGCAAGCATCAATGTTGCAGCGGGCAAATTTGCCGATGCCTTTGGCAACCAGAATCTCGCATCCAATGCCTTGAAGATATCAGTTGATACTTCAGTCCCTGTTGCAACTTTTGCCCGGGTCGCAACGCCTCGAAACACCGGCGTCAGTTCCTTGGATCTTACCTTCACCGAATCTGTTAGCGGCTTTGATGTTTCTGATTTAAGTCTTACCTTTAACGGTGATGCAGTTTCGCTTAGCAATGTTAGCATTTCAGGTAGTGGTGCGAACTACACCATCTCGGGTTTAAACACGACTGCCCAAGGTGCTTATGTTCTTACTTTGAACTCCAATACTTCCGGTATATCTGATGCCTCTGGAAATGCACTTGGTGCAAATGCATCGGTATCTTGGTCGGTTGATACTTCTTCACCTGCGGTTGCGATAACTTCAAGCACGAACAAGTTAAACCCAGGTCAGACTGCAACCATTACCTTTACTTTTTCCACCGCACCCACTGGTTTTGATGCTTCCGATGTTACCGCAGTCGGCGGTACCATCAGCGGTTTAACCAAAAGTTCGAACACTGTTTATACTGCAACCCTTACCCCCGCGGCGAATTTCTCGGGTAAAGGTTCTGTAGCAGTAAGCAATGGCTACACCAATTCCGCTGGTACTACCGGCCTTCCCGGGCTTTCTGAAACAATTGCAATCGATACTGTTGCACCTACCGCAGTGATATCTTCCTCGGTTGATCGATTGGGTGTAGGCCAAACTTCAACCATCACCTTTACTTTTAGTGAAGCTGTTGCAGGATTTGATTCCACCGATCTTCTTACAGAAGGTGGCACACTTGGAACACTTACTCAATCGGGTTCCAATGCTTTGGTATACACCACTACCTTCACCCCAACTGCAAACTTTACCGGCAAGGGTAAGGTAACACTCTCAAATAATTACGCAGATATCTCGGGTAACTTAGGCTTAGGCGCTAATCTTGCACCCGAGTTAAACATCGATACCTCACCCGCAACAGTGGATATCATCGGTCGAGGCAAACCCTTGACCCCAGATACCAATTCCAGTGCAGTCTCCTTTAATGTTCGCTTCAATGAAACCGTTACGGGTGTTGATGCAAATGATTTTGAGTTGGTTCTTTCCACCGGAGTTACTGTCACGAACCAGCTTTTTGTTTCAGGGAGTGGCAATAGTTACACGGTAGATGTTAGTGGTATTTCGAAAACCGATGGCACTCTTGGTATCCGCTTGAAGAGTGATGCCGCCATCTTTGATACATTCAATAATGCCTTGGTGAATAGAACACCTGCCGAAAATCAATCCTACACGATCGATAACACCGCCCCCAATGTGGTTTCAATCACCTCAGATAAAACAAGATTGGGTGCAACCAATACTGCGACCATCACCATCACCTTCGCCGAAGTTCCCCGGGGTTTTGATTCCTTCGATGTTGGAGCAACTGGTGGCACCATCAGTAACCTTGCTGTAACTTCAAACCCTAAGGTGTTCACTGCAACCTTCACACCATCGGGTGCGATAACTTCTGATGCAAGAGTCACTGTTTATCAAGGGTATTCAGACGCTGCAGGTAATGCAGGCACCGCATTAACAATGGCAACGCCTATCGCAATCGTTGCTGCTCCTGTGGGAAGAATTACCCCGCAAAATTCTATTCCTGAAGTTGTTCCTTCAGGAAGCATCACGCTTTTGATTTCTTTTACTGAAGATGTGAATGCCCTAGCCCTAGATGATTTTACCACCACGGGCACGGTAACTCTTTCAGGCCTGCAACCCGTTGCCAACTCTCTTCGAAATTTCACCGTAGTTGCAACCGCTGGTACACTTGAAGGCGAATTCTCGGTTGGATTGAAAGCCAATGCAACTGAAGATCGTGGTTTAAGTGATAATAAGACTGCAGCCGTTGCGCCAATCGCAATTAGGGTTGATGCCTCGTCCTCGTTGGATAATGCTAAATCGGTAACAGTTGCACAAGGTTCAAAAACGAGCACCAGTGGTATTGCAGACAATATCAACGATGCAGACTTCTTTAAATTCACAGCCAGCTTTACAGGTAGTGTTTCAACCTTGGTAAAAGCAGATGGCAGCAGGTTTGATCCCTTTGCGACTGCCTATGTCCAAAATGATGATGGTTCCTACAAACGGCTTATTTCTGATGATAATTCCGGTGGTGGCACTAGCAGCAAGATGGATTTCAATGTTACCGAAGGTAAAACCTATTTCATCAAAGTTGAATCTTTGACTAAGACCACGGGCAAGTACATCGTAGAAATCACTGGTGGGCAAAAACTTGCTGATGATTTTGGCGATGCTCAAGCCGATGCCGCTTCTTTAGTGGTTAATTCAAGTGCTCGAACCACCAATGGAACCCTTGAAAACAATCAGGATAAGGATTCATTCAAGTTTACTGCCTCGCAGACGGGCAAAGCTTCCCTTGCATTTGCTGCATCCGCTAATTTAACAGGTCTTGCAACGGGCAAGCTTGAAGTTTACTCAAACGCAACCATGGTGCTTAAAACAGTTGCATTCAATGGCAACACAGAATTTGATGTTGTTGCAGGCACGACTTATTTCCTTATTGTTTCGAGTGATGCGGGGGCTACGGGTGATTACTCCTTCACCATTTCCTCGCAGGCTTCGCTTTTATTCACCACAACCGCTGGGGTTGCAGTAGCCAAGGCTACCAATTTCCTACCTGTGGCGGGCAATGTGGATGTGTATACGGTTGTCGCTCCAGCACCTGGTTTGCTCTCCATCTTGGTTGAAAACAAAGATCGCGGGATTCCAACTCAGCCTGAGTTTTCTGTCTACAATGCCGCTGGCACTAGGGTTGCAACGAATGTAGGTTCATCATTTGGCCCCGCTGGAAGTTCCAAGCAGGTCATTAACTTTAATGCTAATGCTGGTGAAACTTATCTCCTGAAAATCGGGGAAACAGGTACCTTTACAGGTTCCTATAACATTACCGCTCAGGCAGATGATTTTGGTACGGTTTCTACTGCACCTACAAGCCTTACCTCTGGTTCGATTGCAGGGAGAATTGAACTCCCGGGCGATGCAGATTTGTTCTCTTACAACTATACCAACCCCTCGCAAACTACTGCTTCCAAGTTGCAAATCATGCAAACTGCAGCATCGGGCAGCGCGTTGCTTTCTGGTTTGTTTGTCTCCACCAATAATGGCTTAAGTTGGATTGCTGCTTCCCAAAAAGGAACCTTGGTCGAACTTGAAGTTGATCCTACTGTTACCGCCAACCTGCTTATCTGGGCTTCGGGCGCATCTGGTAGTTCTGGTGCCTACAATATCACCACTAAGATTGTTACCGATGATTTTGGCAACACCCTGACAACTGCAACCACAGTGCTGTTGGATCAAAGTAACATCAGCACCACCAATGCAAACTTCAATTACTCGGGCGATCAGGATGTTTTCAAAGTTACCCTGAACAATTCTGGTACCACTCTCTTTTCTGTTGAGTCCAGTGATGATTCCTTGTTTGACCCTAAGCTGACAATTACCAGCCTTAGTGGTCAGGTGATTGCCAGCGATGATGATAGTGGCAAGGGCCTTGGCAGCTTGATCGTTCTTGAAGGCACCGTGGGTGATACTTTCTACCTAACGGTTTCCGGAACTTTGAACAGCGCCAACGGCGTTGCTTATACTCTTAAGACCGGCGATCTTCCTGTGGATGATGCAGGCAACAAGCCAGATGCCAGCGCTGCGCCGCTGCCTTTCAACGCTCCTGTTGTGGTGAATGGGAAATCAACTCAGGTTGCGATTGAAAATAAAACCATCCGCCCTGCAATGCCAGGCATTGCAGACCTTGATGTGTTCCAGTTTACTGCAAATGATACAGGCAGATTTGAAATTTCGGTTTCACCTGCTGCTGGATCCACTCTTGCGCCTAGCCTCAATATTCTTGGCTCAGATGGCAAAACTGTTCTTTCATCAACTTCTGCAAGTGCTGGTAAGGCTGTGTTTGCCCTGCCATACTTGAACAAGGGTGATAAGGTTTTTGTAAGTGTTTCCGGCGCAAACAGTTCCGAGGGCGATTACACGCTTAAAGTCGAAACCCCTGTAAGCGTTGTAGATTTCTTTGCCAATAGTTTCAACGATACCGCCACTGGTTTACCAATCGGGTTGATAACTCTTTCCGGTACCACCAACTCTGGTTCGCTAGTTGCCTCGAACAATAATAATATTGAGGCTGCCCGCGATGTGGATGTATTCCAATTTACTGCAAAAACTAGTGGACCTGTAAAGGTTCTTGTTTCCAAAACCACTACCAGCACCATCGATACCTCCATCTCCATCATGGATGCCTCGGGGAAGGTTCTTACTTCTAATAACGATGCAGACCGCGATACTACCAACAGCGCAGCAGTTTTTGAAGTTGCTGCCAATGCGGTTTATTACATCAGTGTGACGGGTGACTCAGGTACCACAGGGCAGTATGGTATTGCGCTGCAGGATCTTACCCCAACCGATTCCGATGGCTTTGGTGGCGACTTCACCACCGCCACCGTCCTGACTCTTGATTCAAACCTTGAGGCAAGTGCAGATAATTCCATCATAAGTGCTGGTGATCGCGATATATTCGAGCTTACGGTTGATTCTGATGGCGTACTCGCGATTGGTTTGGATGCTCGCAACAGCAATCTCGATGGCTACCTTCGAATTTACAATTCTGACAAGGTGTTGCTTGCAGAAGATAACGATAGCGGCACCGGCCTTGATAGCTTTATCTCGATTTCTGCAAGTGCGGGCGATGTATTTTATATCCAGACTGGTGCAGTTGGTTCTAGCATTGGTGATTATAAAGTTTGGGCTAAACTTGAAATCGATGACCATGCCAACCTGATTGGTTCCAGCGCTACAGCCCTCGATGTTGAAGAAAATTTTGCTTATGATTTTGGTACCATCAATTCCAACTCGGATGTTGATGTTTTCTCTTATTCCGCCACCTCTACGGGTACCATCGATATTTATCTTGGCGCTGATGAAGGTAGTTCGCTTGATACCTACCTCTTTGCCTATGATTCTACCGGGCAGATTCTGATCAATTACAACAATGATATTTCCAGCACCGATAAAGATAGTACCCTGAGCATTCAGGTGGTTGAAGGTCAGACTTATTACTTTAAGGTTTCTGGCGCTAGAGGTACGACCGGCGATTATACCCTTGATATTTCCCCCGTTGCTGACGATGTGGGTAGCACCATAACTGATGCAACCAATCTTCCTCTAACGGCTGTTTCTAGCAACACCGCTGCAAATACAAGTATCGCCAGCACCACTGGTTCCATTGAAACAACCGGTGATGCTGATTATTACAAGGTATCCATAAGTGTTACTGGCAGGTATCAATTCAAGGTTTCAAAAGATACAACATCTTCTAGCGGTCTTGAAGATTCCACTCTTGAAATTTATTCTGCAGCCGGCCAGTTGCTAGGGAAGAATGATGATGCAACTTCAACATCTTCTGATAGCGCCCTTGAAATAAACCTTGCTGCTGACAATATCGTTTATCTGAAGGCGTCTGGTTACGGCGACAAAATTGGTGATTATGTTGTCGAAATTGTTTATGTGGGTGACGTCGTTACGGATGATTTCGGCAACACAACCGATAAAGCTTCTTCCTTCATCTTTGATGATGCCAGTTCCTACTCCCTTACCGGGGTTGCTATCCAAGTTGATGGCGATCTTGATTATTTCACCGGCGTTGCAGATATCACCGGCGATATAAACATTACCCTAACACCCGGTTCAACTCTTAATGGAACTGTAAAGGCGTTCATTTCTAGAGATGGGGTAATTGTTCAGGTGGCCAGTGAAAAAGCTACGGCTGCTGGAACTGCTGTTTCGCTTACTTTCTCGGTTGCTGCCTCGGACGAATTTTTCATCCAAGTATCCGGTGCCAATAGCACCGTTGGTTCTTACGATCTAACGGTTACGAACACCGTTTCCACTAGCACGGCTGATGCTCCTAAGGCGGTTGATTCCTCGGTGATCAACAGTATTGCAGATGAATTATCCGGGCAGTTCACCAAGGCTATTGCTGATGCTGCAGATGGCGACGATATCAATCAGATTAGCCAGAATATCACACAGAAACTTGTCGATGCATTTATTGCTTCCATGGGCGGCACGCTCAATCAAACTTACATTATTTTCTGGCTCGATCCTGCAGATTTTAGCCTCTCGGGCGCCGGAACTAATGTAGGAAACCTAGCTGGAAGTACCACCAATCAAGGCTCTTCCACCAGCCTTTCCACCAATGGTGCCCTTAATACGGTTATTGTTTCCGGCGCTCAAGCATCGCAATACAGCTTGAATATGACAGGCGTAGGCAGCGGCCAGGTGCTTGCAGGGGCGACTATGGTTACCGCAAGCGGTCAGGTTATAAATCCAACCGTTACCACCAATGGTTCAAGCAGTTCTGGGATTGCTTCTTCTTCTGCTGTGCCTAAATCTGGCCTCAATATGGTTCTTGATTTTGGAACCAATACCGGCGGTGGCAACGGTGGAGGCAACGGCGGTGGTGGTGGTAACGGTGGTGACAACAGCGGTGGTGGTACTCAAGTAGGTGTTCTTCCGGGTACTGGTGGAAGTGCTGATTCCTCCTCTTCTTCTTCCTCTTCTTCTAGTTCCAGTTCTTCTTCCAGCAGTGCTTCGGGCGGCGGCGGCGGCGGTGGCTTAGTTTCCCTTGTGAATGCGCTGGTTCAAGGCTCATCCGCACTTACAGGAACAGGTTCAGGATCTTTGCTAGCTAATATTGCTGCAATTGCTTTTGGTGGCGGTGGTACTGCTACCACAGTGAATGAAAAGCAGCTTGAAAGAGTCTTGGGCGGAGACGCCGATGGCGATGGCTTGGAATTGGATGAAAAAGATACTAAGGAAGCTAAAGTCTTCTCTAGTTCGGATGTTATAAAAGCTACTGCATCACTTGTTTCGGTATCTTTTGCTGAGGCATATAAAGGTACTGATCTGGCGATATTCAGTACTTTGCAAGCTGAACAACAAGTGGTTTCTGAAATTGCAAATATCCTTGATAAAGTTCTACCTATCGTTGTTCCCACGGAATTTGAAAACTCCGTTGAAAACATTCTGGTGCAAACCGAGAAAACTTTGTTGGAAGAAGGTAAGGAAACCTTGACTAAGGTTGCAAACACTCTTACCGACTTAGTTCAGGCAAGGCTTAGTAAAAATATTCCTGCTGGGCAGCCTGCCAAAAATAAAGCTGATGCAAAAATCAGCACCTTTGAATTCGTGGCTGCAAACTTAGGTGAGGCTACTAAGAACGAAGACGCTATTGAAGATAGTGAGTATTCGAGGGAAATTTGGTTCGAACAAGAGTTGCCTGAAGGTTTTGAAGAGATGGTAAACTTCACCTCTGTGAATCGAAACAACCCTGAGGCGGCTTTATTGGGCTCGCCAATTGTTGTGGATGATCAAACTAATAAAGTTGCTGAAGTTGCTGGCCTAGTCGCTGGTGCTCTTCTTGCTCCTAGTTTCCTTAACGGTGCTTTAGATGGTAAGAAGAATCCTGTAATTGGAAAGCCAAAGCCGAGAAAACGAAAATCTTAATCTCTTTCTTTCATGGGATGAACGTCTTTAACTGAAGTTGATGATATAAATCTCGTTTTTTGAATAGGCGTTTCATTAAATGCGATGAAACATTTACTGGCGGTATCTTTGTGTTTCGACCTTAGGATCATGATTCGGATTTTACTAGTAATATTTAGTTTAAAAATTTATGATGGTGATAACTATCCTAGGGAATCATCATGCATTCTATTTCACGCCGTGAAGCGATTGCCTTATCTGGTCTGACCGTTGCGGGATTCTCTCAATCTCGGCCGCCATCGAAGTCGTTCGGTCAGGCCAAGGCCTGCATATTATTGTTTCCTTATGGTTCCCCACCTCAGCATGAGATGTTTGATCCCAAACCGGATGCCCCGGTTGAAATTCAAGGCGAAATGAAATCCATTGCCACATGCTTGCCGGGGGTACGTATCGGAGAGGGGATTCCCGCACTTGCACCAATAATGGATAAGCTTGCTGTTATTCGTTCGGTTAATCATCCTTACCCTCAACATGGGGTTGCTTACGCTGTTACAGGAATTCCGACTTACACACCAGCACTAGAAGATAAGCCTCGCGATGCCCGCCATTGGCCATTTATTGGCTCTGTTGTGGATTACATCGGGCAACTTCGTTCTGGGGGTGCTATTCCCACGGTGCCGCGAAATATTGCACTTCCTTGGCTTCTTAATTCCAAAACAGACTTGAATGTTAGTGCTGGTCCCTATGCTGCATTTCTTGGGC
Organism: Gemmataceae bacterium; assembly: GCA_044337875.1. GTDB lineage: Bacteria > Planctomycetota > Planctomycetia > Gemmatales > Gemmataceae > UBA969. Next base: position 8,015 of record JBIIMS010000031.1, on the reverse strand, counting down.
AGGCGCATGATCCCGTCTGGACGGATTTTGATGGAGCGGGCACTAAAAATGCTCCCCGTTATACCGATGGGCAGACCAAAGATTATTTAGATCCCTTTCAAGAAACCAGCTTAGGGGGCAAGTTTTGTATTTCTTCCCTTGGACAAAAAGTGGATGGTCTTTCCCCAGAACGATTGCGGGAAAGGCGTGAACTATTGCGCCGTATGGAATTGGCCCCACCACGATTGTTTGATAAACATCATGATCTTGCATTCTCTTTGCTAATGTCTGGGAAGACTCTAAACGCATTGGATCTTAGTCGTGAGCCGCAACTCTTGCGGGAAAAATATGGCACTACTCTCTTTGGTCAATCTTGTTTGGCAGCAAGAAGGTTGGTAGAGGCCGGCAGCAAATTTGTAACTGTTTTCTGGGATGGTTTTGGCCAGTTTGCCAATTGTGGTTGGGATACACACAACAACCACTATCCCCGACTTAAGAATTATCTGCTACCTAGTTTCAATCAGGCGTATCCAACACTGATCCAAGATTTGGAATCGCGTGGCATGCTTGATTCTACTTTGGTCATGTGGTTGAGCGAACATGGTCGAACGCCGAAGATTGATAGCAAGCCCAAGGGTGCGGGCCGTCATCATTGGTCCCAGGCTTATTCGGTGGTTCTTGCGGGTGGTGGTGCAGCTCGGGGTAAGGTGATTGGTAGTACGGATAAGCACGCAGGCGAAGTTAAAGATACGCCGGTTTCCCCTAAAGATATTCTTGCCACAGCATTTTATCTGCTTGGCATCGATCCTGAAACAAGGGTTCCTGATACATTCGGCAGGCCTATGCCAATCGTAGGGGAGGGGGTTGTCCGGCACGAACTGCTTGCGTAAATTGAAATGCTTTATTGGGTACTAATCTAATTGTGTGTCTTCAATGTCTCTAAATAAATTGTTGTTCTGTAAAAAGTTGACTGAAAGAGACCTGACCCGAATGCCATTAACTTAAGGTATAAGAGATTACAGAATAAAGGCTTATAAGATAAAAGTGGTCTGGTAAAAACCTTGGCCTCCTATCAGCATACAGTTGCAAAACTACACTGAACAGGAGGCCAAGGATGGCTAGCACTATCTCAGAAATTTTAAAACAGTTCAAGTCGGATGTTTGCAAAATCATAAAAAGGGAAACCATTGAACAGACATGCCGATCGCTTGGTTATGTTTGGCGTAATCGAAGTTTACCACCTACCGAAACCGTCTACCGTTTTCTCTATCAAATTTTACATGGCAATGTGTCGATTTCAAATATGCGAAGAATGATTGGATCGGATTGCACCTCTGAGGCGTATTGTAAAGCTCGCAGCCGGTTACCCATCGAGTTGTTTGAGCAATTAAACCAATGCGCCTGCGCGAAGATGTTAGATGAAAGCGGAGGACACGACCTATGGAATGGTCACAGGACTTGGGCCATGGATGGTTCAGGGTTTTCAATGCCCGATACGCCGGAATTGCAAAATAAGTTTGGCCAACCTGGAAATCAGGCACAGGGTTGTGGTTTTCCTGGGGCACATCTGCTCTGTTTATTTCATCACAGCACAGGGTTACTGCTTCATATGGAACTGGCTCCCTTACGGACGCATGATCAAGCACACGCATCTCGTCTGCACTCAATAATGAAGGAGGGAGATATTTTATTGGGGGATCGTGGTTTTGCCTCTTTTGTGCATTTAGCGTTACTTTCTAAGGGAAAAATGCATGGTGTCTTTCGGGTGCATCAAAAACAAATAGTTAATTTTCGTCCTGGGCGCCGCTGTAATATTGCAAATAAAGTGCACTTAAAGGGGAGACCCAGATCCAGGTGGATTTGTAGCCTTGGAACCAAAGATCAGTTGGTGGAATATTTTAAACCTACATCAAAACCTAAGTGGATGGATGATGAAGCGTATTCTGCTTTACCAGTCTCTTTGGTGGTACGGGAAATGTCTTACAAGATTCTTGGCCAGAATAAAAGAACCAAAGTAATCACACTGGTCACTACTTTGCTGGATCCTGAAAGGTATTCGGCTTCAAGCCTTGCAAAACTTTACGAAAGCCGTTGGCAAGTGGAGACCAATTTTCGTCACCTTAAAATCGCAATGGCGATGGATGTACTTCACTGTAAAACCGTGAAAGGTATTTGCAAAGAATTACATGCCTTTATTTTGATTTACAATTTAGTTCGATTGGTAATGTTAAAATCTGCCAAACAACAGAAAGTGTCGGTGCACAAAATTAGTTTCTTGGATGCTTTGACTTGGTTGCGTTTTGCTAAAACTCACACGAATATGCCAACACTCAAAGTAAATCCTCGCCGATTAAACCGCTGTTATCCCAGAACCCGTAAACGAAGACCTAAAAATTTCCCTCTCATGAATAGTCCAAGATCGTTTTCCCTAAACCCTTTCCATATTAAATACTTACGCCTTAAGTTAATGGCATTCGGGTCAGGTCTCTTTTTCGGCAGTGAGTCCGAACCAAGAGTAGAATATGGTAAGTGCTGAAAAAGAGACCTGACCCCTTTTGTTCAACCTTCCGTGGCTAACGCATCCGGCTCTGAAAGATGTGTCTTCCTTCCGTGTAATTCCGTGTCTAAAATATTTTTTCTTCTTCTTTTCCGTGTCTCTGCTTCTGTCTTTTCCGTGAAATTCCGTGTAAATCCGTGGCAAATGCTTCTGCTTATGCTTCCTTCCGTGGCTAATTCTTCACAAAAAAAACAAATTGTGCTCTTTATTTAAATAATAACCTCAATTCCATCATTAAAACCGTCAGGGTAGGATTAGGCAGATTGGGAAAAACAGGGCGAAATTTCGGGCCGAGCCTGTTGACAGCTTACATTTATGGTTTAGCATATAGAGTGACTCGAATAATCTTATGGCAACTTTGGTTTTAACCGATATCTAGCAACTGCGCTCAAGTTTTAGATATTTGGTAATCTTTGATGGGAATTTTAAGTATGGGCAATTTTCTAAGGCAGCTTTTTAAACAATTTACTACCTCAAAAAGAAAGCCAAGCCCTTTTCTTCGCCCTCCACAACTTACTTACCTTGAAGAAAGAATCACCCCGGCCACCATTACGGTTTCCTCTAATGCTGATGCAGGCGCAGGAACTCTTCGGCAAGCTATTATTGATGCCAACGCTTCTGCAGGCGATGATACCATCAACTTTGGTATAACAGGTACCATCACGCTCGGCTCATCTTTGCCCGCCATAGTTACTGCCACCACCGCTGGTACACTTGCCATTACTGGGCCAGGCTCTACATTGCTTACCATCAGTGGTAACAATAAAAACCTTCAGGTTTTTACAATAAATTCGGGGGCTAATTTATCCTTCTCAGGCATTACGATTTCTGGAGCCAGCACAAGTTTGAGAGGCACGGTTGAAAATTATGGCACTCTTTCCATTTCTGATTCTACCCTTTCAGGAAATTCTTCTACTTCGCGTGGCGGAGCTATTTTTAATGGACGAGAATTTCAGAAAACTCCTGGTGTTTTGTCGATCTCTAATTCCATCCTTTCGGGCAATTCCTCAGACCGAGGGGGCGCCATTTGTGCTTATGGAACTGTTACCATCTCTAATTCAATTCTTTCCGGGAATACTGGCGGTGGCAACGGCACCGATGACGGTGGCGGGGCAATTTATTTCAAGGGAACCGTCTATACATCAGAAATCCTTACTATCTCTAATTCTACCATTTCTGGGAACAAGGCATCCATTGGTGGCGGAATCAATAGCTTAGGCAAAGTGGTCATGTCGAATTCTACAATCTCAGGTAATTCCGCTACTGCTGGCCCAGGCGGTGGTATTCGGCATAATTTTGATCTTACACTTTCTTTTTGCACTATTTCCGGGAATTCTGCAGCCACTGAGGGCGGGGGTGTTTTTAACGCACGAATAACCTCTGCAACAAATTGCACTATTGCTGGCAACTCCGCCGCTTCAGGCGGAGGCTTTTACGACAACTCCGTTCAGAATAATGTCACTTTGATTAATACGATTCTCGGCGACAATAACGGAGGTGATTATGGCTTTCGTGTCGGTGGAGGTGGAACTAACGGCGCTTCCACCAATAACCTTGTGACCCAAGGTTCATTTGGATGGGCCACCACCGTTACAAGCGCCCAGCTTAATCTTGGCGTGCTGCAAAACAACGGTGGCCCTACTGCGACCCAAGCTCTAGTAACGGGTAGTGCTGCCATCAGCAACACCGTGCTAGGCACGCCTAATCTCGACCAGCGCGGTTTTACTCGAACGACTGCCGACATCGGCGCTTACTCTTATAACTATACCGGGAACGATGGGATTGTTGTCAGCCAGACTCTTGACAAACAGGTTGTGCTCACTCTGCCAGCGACTTCGAGCCTTTCCGACCTGCAATTGTCTTACAACTCAGGCGCCAACACACTCACGATTACAACTGTCGCATCAGGCTTCACAGGTAGCACTACTTTTGTCCCCTCGGGTGGAATTGCCGGGATTACAACCGGCACATCTGGAGGCAATAATACTGTTACGATAGACCTTGCTACGCAGACCATGTTTGGCGGGATCTCGGTGGTTTCGAATTCCGGAATCGGGGCGACCACGCTAACAACGGCTCTCGATTTAAGTAGCATTACCGGCGGGGCTGCCAATCAATCGATTACACTCAGCACGATTGGCGGGGCAAGCAGCACTAGTACGCTGGCATTTTCGAATACGATCAAAGCTAAAGGTTCGGGAAGCATTACCTTAAGCGCGGGCTCTATTTCCGGATCGGGCGTGTTGGCGACCACAAGCCTTAGTGTAAACTCGGCCACTGGTATGACGCTTGCCACCCAGGCGACATCGTTTGGTAGCATTCGTAACTTCGCTTCAGGAACGGTTACTATTAGCCAGACTGGTGCGGCAGTTCTCTCCTCGGCTGTTATAAAGGGCAACTTATCACTTACGGCCAGCGGGGCGATTTCCCAAGCCGGAGGCAGCGTAGTGGTTACGGGGACAACTGTGTTAGATGCGGGTGGCGCAGCCGTGACGCTTGACAGTTCTTCTAACGATTTCGGCGGTGGGGTTACGGTGAACTCCGCTAGCACCTCGGTCTCGCTGCGGGATGCCAATGCCCTCACAATTTCGGCATTATCACTGGCTGCAAATGCGACGCTCACTGCAGTTGCAGGTACGACTTTATCTATGCCAGCGGCCGACATCAGTACCGGTACCGGGAATATTAAACTTCAGACTCTTGGTGGCGCGCTTTCTACTACGGGCACGCTTACGACCACCTCGGGTACTATCGAGTTGATTGCAGGTGGTAGCCTTACTATTGGGCATGGACTTACAACTGTCTCTGGTGCTATTGGGATTGTTGGAAGTTCTTCTGGCCTTGTCTTGAGTGCGGGTGTAACAGTCGATGCTGGAAGTGGCACGATCCTCCTCGACGGCAACGACGGAGCGATCTCGTTCGCCGGGTCGCTGACGACCACGAGCAACGCCGCGACCGCCGTCGTGATTCAGGACGCCACGACGGTGTCTCTTGGAAATATCACCACAGGCGCGACAGGGCGCGTCACTTTGGGTGGGGCAAATACGGACAATCTAACCGGTGCGGTTACCCAGACGGGCATCATCACGACCGGAACACTCGCCGGTTGGGTGGCCGCTGGCGCTTCACTGACTGCCCAGAATGCGATCACAACAATAGCAGATTTGACAAGTTGTACGGGTACCTCGGGTAGCACGGGAAGTTTCACTATTAACGATGTCGACGGTATTACAATAAATTCCTTCACGAATAATGGTGGATCATCCTCATTTACAACCTCCGGTCTGTTGAAATTTTTCTCCATCAATAATGATCGGCAGGACTTAAGCTTAAGCGGTGTTGGTGTCAGTAATCCAAATAATCAGGGTATTTTTGCCAAGAACATAACCGTTAATGGCGGTGCCGGTGCGATTTCACTAGGGACGAATATTAGGCAATCCAATAGCGGGGTGCTGACGCTAAACAATACAGGTTCTTTTGATGTCACTGCGGGAAGGGTTAGCGACTTCCAAGACGATGGACGGCTACGGTTGGGCGCATCGAGCATCGGGGGAAATCTGACCCTTTCCGGCCTCGGCATCCAGCAATCCGGCATCCTCACCGTGGGCGGCAATTCTACATTCACTGCAACCGTAAGTGGCAATGATGTTGATCTTGGTTCATTTGCCAACGATCTTTCAGGCACGGTGACGGTCAATTCGGCTTCCAACATTCGGGACTTCAAACTTTACAATACGAATGCAAACGCTGGTGCGATTACAAACCTGACGAATGCAGCGGCCACGCAATTGCGCGACCTAACGATCAACTACACCAATGCTGCCTATCAAATTTCTACGCTGCGCCAATCAACGCTGCGCAATGTTTCGGTTACTGCTGGTGGTGCGATCACGCAAGCCAGTGGAGGCATTACGCCGACGGGAACGGCGAACTTCACGACGGGCGGCTTTGCGATCACGCTCACCGATGCAGCCAACAACTTCGGCGGCGGCGTGTCGCTTGCGAACACCGGGGCTAACGACATCGCGATCGCTTCGGCGGGGGCGTTCGCACTTGGCAGCGCGATCACCGCATCCGGCAACGTCACGATCACTGCTGCGGGCACGATCACCGTCGGTAACGCGATCACCGCGGCGGGCCAGACGGTGGCGCTCAACTCGACGGGCGGTTCGGTAAACGGCGGCAGCCTGATCACGGCCGGCACGGTGAATCTCGACGCAGCGACGGGCATCGGGAATACGACGGCCCTGAATCTTGCTGCGACCTTGATCTCCGCCGACTCGACGGCGGGCAAGATCAATATCGCTAACGCCCTCGGCACCACCGTCACCGTCTCGTCGCTGACGACGAAGGGCACGAGCAACCCGTCAGGTGATCTGATCACGTTCAGCCAGTCGGGCGGCGGACCGGTCACGTTCAACGGCGTGTCGTCGGCGGGCTCCGATCCCGGCTATGGCGCGATCAAGCTCACGAGCGCGAGCGGCAATATCACGATCGCCGGCACCGGCGTGAGCAATGCGGGCACCACCTCCACTATCTCGCTCACGACTACCGGCAGCGGCAACATAGCAGTCAACGCTGCCGTCGATGCGCAACTAAACGACGGCGATGTCAACCTCACCTCGGCCGGCAGTATCACCGGTTCCGGCCTGATGACGGGCTACACCGGCTCGCTGGTCGCCAACACCGGGATCAATGCTAATGCGAGCGTGTCGCAGGGCTTCTCCGCGATCTCGTCGGCCGCGGGCGACATCACCGTCGCCAACGTGTACGGCATCGCCGTGCCCAACGCGATCACTACGACCGGCAACGTCTCGCTCACGGGCCAGTTGATCGTCGTGGCGAACTCCATCACCGCCGGCACGGACAAGACGGTCACGCTCAAGGCAAACAGCGGCGGCATCTACACATTTGCCGGCAAAACCATCACGGCTAACTCTGTCGACCTGGACGCAACAACTGGCATTGGCCAAGCGGACGGTGACATCCCCGGTACCGTCCCGGGCCTGAACCTCGCGGCCTTCTTCGTCTCGGCCGACACGAACTCCGGAGCGATCAACATCAACAACACCTCGGGCACTGCGGTCTCGGTTACTTCGCTGACGACTACCGGTTCCGATGGGATCACCTTCAATCAGACCGGCCTAGGCGGGATAGGGATAGATGGTCCTGTAAGCACGGGCACCGGCACCATCACGATTACCTCGCAGAAGGGTATTTCTGGAACGGGTTTGTTCACCCAGGCAAACGCAGCGGGAGTGGTAACCTTTAATGCGGGTGCTGGCGATATTACCCTTACCAATGCAGGCAATAATTTCACTGGCTCTGTTAGCTTGAGTAACACCGGCGCCAACAATGTTGCTATCACGGATGCGAATACGATTGATTTCGGTGCCTCCACTTTGGGTAGTGGTACCTTTACGGTAACCGCAGTTGGCATCACGCAGAGCGGTGCGATCACCCAGGCATCTGGTGCAGG
>JBIIMS010000018.1:0-61985 GCA_044337875.1 Gemmataceae bacterium | reverse complement strand
GTTACCGCATTAACGGTATCTTTAATAAATCGTACAGACCCATCGCCCATGGTTGCATTAACGCCACCACCGTGAAAACTAAATGGCTCATCATTGGGGCCGCAATTATTTACGCTCCACAAGCATGTAGTTGGACCGCCAGTAGGTGAAGCATTATTATTAATTACTGCAACTTTACTACCAGTAGATTTATGAGGCCCTGAAAAACCATTGCCAAATGCATCGGGATCTGCCCAAGCATATACCCGGCGTGCATTGCTAGCAATTCCATCACCCGCAGCAGAATGGCCAGGAGCCGACAACGGACTTGGCCTTGATGACCCTGATCCAAATCTTGCTACTGTAGTATAAGCTCTGCCAGCATCTTCAATTACCATGATGGTGTTTGACAATCCATCTGTGCAACTGGTTGCAGTATTCTTTAGCCCAAGCATACCAAATGCCATGGTAGATCTAGGTTGAGCGGAATTTCTCACTAATGTAGTATCGTCAACATCGGACATAACAGGAACCATGTAATCGACTGGCCCTAAAGCTTCAGCATCGCCAACTCCCCTTGAGGCAGGATCAATCGGCACACTTGGGCAAACAAAAGTTTTTACAATTGTCTTTGCAGCTTCCCAACCACTTGGATGCGCTGGGTCATCATAGTCCCTACCATTGGCAGTAAGATGAAGACCACCCGTAGCTGAATAAGCATTGTAACCAGTGATTGCAGTTCCACCTGGAAATATTTTTGTAGTATGATCGAACATTTTATATACCATTTCTTGTTCGATATAAGGAAGTAATTGTGTGCCAAACGAATGTGGCATGTAAAACGTAGTAGCAGTTCCAGTGGAATCCAATTGACCTGGATGCGGAAACACACTGTAAGTGGATAAGAAGTTATGGGCGGCAAGTCCCATTTGTTTCATATTATTAGTACAGGTCGATCTTGCAGCAGCTTCGCGCACCTTCTGCACTGCGGGCAGAAGAAGGCCGATAAGGATTGCAATGATCGCAATAACAACCAAGAGTTCGATAAGGGTAAAAGCTTTCTTCCCCTTCTTCATGTAATTCAAACGCTTCAACATAACTAATTTCCCCCAGAACAAATTCTTTTTACAATATCCAATTTCAACACCTAAGGTATTTAACAAGGATGAAGGAAAACATTCAAACAAAGATATGGTGTGGATCGAATGAAGAATATGTTAAGACAATAAACAGCTTGTTTTTTAGTGTTTTTTAAGACCAAGCCATGCAATCTTAACCAAAACCACATCAATCATTCATCATCTATTTACAAAAAAATATCCTACTCAATCACCCTGTTAAACTGCACAATAACTGAATGTAATCTTGGTTGAAGAAAAGTTCTCGAGGTTTAACATACGCAGAACCTTTAGAATCTAGTCCTGCCGAATAACCAAGATAAAAAAAAGGGCCCATCTTTATTAATAAAGATGGGCCCTTTGATTGAAATTAATAATTACTCATCCAAGTTAACGATTTTGCCATCGGTTGCACCGATTGAATATTTCAAGGTTACCGCATTAACGGTATCTTTAATAAATCGTACAGACCCATCGCCCATGGTTGCATTAACGCCACCACCGTGGAAACTAAATGGCTCATCATTGGGGCCGCAATTATTAACGCTCCACAAGCATTCGGCGGGGCCGCCTGTAGGTGAAGCATTATTATTAATTACTGCAACTTTACTACCAGTAGATTTATGAGGCCCTGAAAAACCATTGCCAAATGCATCGGGATCTGCCCAAGCATATACCCGGCGTGCATTAGCGGTAACACCATCACCAGCTGCAGAATGGGGTGCTGCTGTTAACGCACCTGTTCTGGAAGAACCTGATCCAAATCTTGCTACTGTAGTATAAGCTCTGCCAGCATCTTCAATTACCATGATGGTGTTTGACAATCCATCTGTGCAACTGGTTGCAGTATTCTTTAGCCCAAGCATACCAAATGCCATGGTAGATCTAGGTTGAGCGGAATTTCTCACTAATGTAGTATCGTCAACATCGGACATAACAGGAACCATGTAATCGACTGGCCCTAAAGCTTCAGCATCGCCAACTCCCCTTGAGGCAGGATCAATCGGCACACTTGGGCAAACAAAAGTTTTTACAATTGTCTTTGCAGCTTCCCAACCACTTGGATGCGCTGGGTCATCATAATCCCTACCACTGGCAGTAAGATGAAGACCACCCGTAGCTGAATAAGCATTGTAACCAGTGATTGCAGTTCCACCTGGAAATATTTTTGTAGTATGATCGAACATTTTATATACCATTTCTTGTTCGATATAAGGCAGTAATTGTGTACCAAACGAATGTGGCATGTATTGCGTAGTAGAAGTCCCAGTGGAATCCAATTGACCTGGATGCGGAAACACACTGTAAGTGGATAAAAAGTTATGGGCGGCAAGTCCCATTTGCTTCATATTATTAGTGCAAGTCATACGGGCGGCAGCTTCGCGCACCTTCTGCACTGCTGGCAGAAGAAGGCCGATAAGGATTGCAATGATCGCTATAACAACCAAGAGTTCGATAAGGGTAAAAGCTTTCTTCCCCTTCTTCGTATAATTCAAACGCTTCAACATAAAATAATTTCCCCCCAGATAAAACACACTTCGTAAACAATTTCAACTTCAACACCTGAGGTATTTAACTAGGATGAAGGAAAACATTCAAACAAAGATATGAAGTGGGTAAAGCGAAGAACCCGTGAAGGCAATAAACAGCTTGTTTTCAAGGGTTTTTTAAGGGTCACGGATGCGATCTTAACTAAAACCACACCTATCATTCATCATCTATTTATCAAAATAAATCCACGAACTTGTGTGCTCGTGGATCTTTTTGCAAAAACGATTTGAACCTGGGCTTGATTAGCGCATAAAACGGCCATTCCTGCAGCGCCTTAAAAAGTGAACTCCTTACTTCTTGCACGGAAGAATAATGCGGGAAGCCATGTCTTGCTGGTGATAAACTTTCTCGGTTGCAATCACGGTGGTTTTTGAAAATGGGCCTTCTGCAGTATTGGTATTGCGATCAAACAAGGGAAAATAAGAACCGCAAACTTGAACACGCAGGGAATGCCCTTTAGGAAGTTCCGCAGCCATTGGGCCAAGATCTACCGTGATTTTATAAACCTCGCCAGGTTTCATTTCCTTAGGCATCAACATTGAATCGCGAAAACTACCACGAAGTATTCCAACCACAAGGTTGTAAGAAAAACCATCCGGTGCAACATCTATTAATTTGACCACCCAATCTGCATCTTTGGTATCGGTCGAAACAAAAAGTTCTGCCTTAGGATTTCCTGCAAATCGCAGGGGCTTATCAAGCGGCTTGGTAGTATAAACCAAAACATCTTTTCGTTCTTCAATTGGCCTTTGATCAACCGGCGCCCAGTGGGCAAGATGCGATGGCCTTTTATCGGTGATAGGCAGAGCGGGCACAGGTTTAGCGGGATCGGCTTTAAAACTATCCGCTGTTTCATCTAATTCGGGTGCAGCTAAATTCAAAACGCCATCGCCTTTAACACCATTCGCATTACCATTGGAATGCAAATAAAAGGCGGTGTTTTCAAATCCTTCGGGTGGCCAAGTGCCCGCATCGTTCCAAGTATTATCGCCCACCGAAAAATAACGCACAGGAATGAAAGGCTTTTCCAATGCTTTGGCATCTTGCTTTAAGAAACGATTAAACCAATCGAGGTTGGCCTGCACCGGATCCCAGATTGCATTGGGGCCGAAATCGATATCACCCACTTTGCTTTTCCCGATGGTGCCATGATCCCAAGGCCCAAGAATCAATTGCTGCTGTTTACGAACTATCGTTTTTGAAGCCTTCTTTTGCATGATCATAAAGTTATCCACGGATTCCCTCGAAAAGAAATCGTAGTAGCCAACCACATGCAAAACAGAAAGATCAAGATCTGTGATTTGGTTGGTCAGGTTCAAACGGTTCCAGTAACCATCTGGTTTGTTGTGGGTAAGCATCCCGGTGAGCCAGGGAATAGGCCAACCAATTTTCGTATCCATTTCACTTAAAGGAAGATGCATGAGGGCAGCATCCCATTGATCGGTAACCTTGGCATTTTCAGGCTTGGTAGAATTACCACCCGCCCATTTTGCGATCAGCGAAAGCCTTACTGCTCCACCCAGATAAAGATTACGATAGAAACTACTCCAGGTTGCAGTGGGGCTGATGGTAACCAAACCCGGGGGCTTTTCTGCAGCAGCTTGCCATTGCGTTGCGCCAACATAAGAACTTCCCCACATCCCTATTCTGCCATTGCACCATGATTGCCTATAAACCCATTCGATGGCATCAAATCCATCCTGACCTTCGTTGTTGTAAGGGATTAAATCGCCTTTAGATTTAAAGGTTCCTCTGCAATCCTGTACTACCACGATGTATCCTTCGCGAGCAAAGCGTTCTGCAATGGGCGTAACCCGGCTTTTGTTATAGGGAGTTCGCATCACCACCACGGGTGCCTTGGCCTGGCCCACCTGATAAATATCCGTTGCTAGCACAATACCATCGCGCATTGCAACGCCTATCGATTCCATGCTAACAGGCGCAGGTTCTGCAGCCTGAGAACTCGAAACACTTAAAGTTGAAACAAATAAAAGGCTTGCGATGCATCTTACAAATGGCACAAGGTTCATGGTTAAACTTTCAATTGAAGATAAGTCAACAAAGATGCTTTTCTTTTACCCTAAAAAAGCAGCACTTAAAAGCATGAAAATTTTAGGAAGACCAAAAGTATTTCTTGTGAAAGAAAATGGCTCATAGATGATAGAATCATTATCAAGAAAATAAGGGAGGCATTTAAATGATACTGTTATTGCTTGCAGGATTATTGCTACCGGCTCAAAAAGAACAACCCGAGCCTCAAGGTAAAATATTCCCTGCTATTACGAATCACCTTAAGAGCATTGCAACGGATGGGAAATCCATCGATATAATTCATGAGAAAGCGCAGAAAGAATTAGCAAAAGTAATTGTTGAGCAATACAAATCAGGAAACGAACTTTCAATCATCCTAATATGCACCGGGAATTCCAGACGAAGCATGATGGGCGCAGCCATGGGCAATGCCTCTGCAGCGTATCATGGCCTTTCGGACCTGCGCTTTTATTCGGGCGGAACGACCCCAAGTGCCTTTAACAGCAGATCGATTCGAGCACTTAAAGAAATAGGTTTTAAAATTGAACCCACTGGCGAGAAAGCAAAAGCAGGCCCCAAAGGGGAGGACAACCCCTTATATCAAGTTTCTTGGTTAAAAGATCAGGGCTGGAATTGCATTGAGTTTTCCAAGAATTATAGCGACCCGAAAAACCCTCAAAAAGATTTCATCGCCCTGATGGTTTGTGATGAAGCAGATAGCGCCTGCACAGTGGTCATGGGCGCTAAAAAACGCATACCCGTTCCTTTTGCAGACCCTAAAGCGTTTGATGGCAAGCCCGAAGAAGCTGCGAAATACAGCGAAAGGCGTGATGATATTGGTCGATTCATGCTCTCAACCCTGGCAATTGCCAAGGAACAATTAAAAAGCAAGTAACACTTGATGGAACAAAAAGAAATCAAGCATCTGTAAAAGGGCCAGCATTAATTTTCTTAAGTGCATCGCGAACTTTTACCCCGCTGATTTCCTGTACACTTTGATTGTTTGCAATCGACATAGCTGCAGCTTGACCAGCAGCTTCTCCCATTGCCATCGCTGTTACCGTTACCCGGGTTGAGGCATGAGCGCCACGGGTAGCAGAATGGCATCTTCCAGCAACCAAAAGGTTTTCCACCTTCTGAGGCAGCAACGCCCGGTAGGGAATATCGTAGGGTTCGGGCTGCACCTTCTTGGGATCAAAATTATTGGCGCTTCCCACAGTTGTTTTGTTCGGATGCAAATCGAGATACCAACAGCCTGTTGCAATCGCATCATCGAACCTTTGGCTTTTCATCAGGTTCTCTTCTGAAAGAACATGCTGCCCAATAATCCTGCGCGATTCCCTCACCCCTATCCATGGATAAGCCTCGATGAAATAAGAATTCTCAAATCCGGGAACTTCCTTTTTCCAAGTACGGAACATCGCATGGGCATCGGCACGACCCTGCATTTCAGCACGGCTTAAATCTGCTGCATCGGTCGGGTTCGCAGGTACACGCACACCATGAATGTATACTTCATCATCGCCATAAAGAAACATCACGCCCGGCCCATAATAGAAAGGCAGATCACCCCTTATCACAGCTTTTGCAAGTGCTTCCTTGCAATTCTTGCTCATGTCGTTATTCTTTTTCACATGGCCTATGCGGAAATGAAGAGTCAATGGCTGCACCTCGGTATTTTGCTCGTAAGGCGCACCAGACCAGGCAGCAACATCAGCATCGCCGGTGCAATCAATCACCACTTTGGGATGAAGAGCAACCAAACCATCCTTGTTTGCAACATGAACTGTCTTGATCCTTCCACCCAGAGACTCTACACCACAGACAAAAGAATTAAAAAGAATAGAGAGCGAACCCTTTTGTTCCCGGAAAAGATTATCGAGAAGAAGTTTGAACTCGAAGGAGTTGGGAATAGTGGGGTTGTGTTTGAAAACTGTTTTAGCATCGGGGGCACACACGCCTGATTTTGAAAGAAGTTCGAGTGCAATTCCACGAACTACGATGCGATTATCGCGGATATTGGCAATGCCATCGAAATAAGGCAAGCCGACGCAAGTGATAATTCCGCCTGCGAAAGGGGCTTTTTCGATGACTATCACCTTTGCCCCTGCCCGAGATGCAGCTAACGCCGCTGCAGATCCCGCACACCCCGCGCCACAAACCAAGACATCAACATTCATGTTTTTGCTGAATCTTAATCCTGGAGTTTCAGCAACTGCAACTGTATTCGAACCAACGACAACGGATGCTGTCGCTGCGGTGGTTTGAATAAACTTCCTGCGGGTCGGAGAATTATTTTGGGGAAGGTTCATATTATTTTTCCAAGTGATTATCAATGATTGATCTTGTTAAAAAGAATCGGAAGATAGAAGCGAAACAACCAATGCATTAAAACTACCCTGACTACCCACATAAGCCTTATCCGCCTTTTGAAGTGTTTTAGCATCAGCCAGTGTTTCATTCCTATCTAGGTAATATCTGAAGGAGGCCTGACCATACCACCAAGGTTTTCAGCCCAAGGCTTTGATCTATTTTTAAAGAACCCATACTTTCATCTTCCTTCCGAATACTTTGCTAATTCATTTTGAAGTCTGCCAATGAGGCCACATTGCAGCACTTCCTGTTTTAAGATTGGTGATTTGCTTTTCAGTTTTATCTTCAAGATTCATTACAAACAACTGCCTTACTCCATCGCGTTTGGATCCATACACCAAATACTTCCCATCTGGCGAAGGCTGCGGATGGTAATGCAAAGTCATGGGCTTAGATTTGGTTAATTGAGTAATGGCTCCATCGAGTGTGATTTGAAAAAGCTCGACCTTGTTATCAAGAATTTCGGTGTAGAAGATGGATTTACCATCCTTTGCCCAGCAGGGAACATCGCTGCTACCGCCATGAAAATCAGGAACATCTAGAAAATCAACAACGCCACGATACCCTCCACGATCAGCAAGTTTCTTAAATCCTGTACCATCGGCTTTGGCCAAGCAAGGGTGGCAGTTGTAATGCTCCCCCGAAACAAATAATAACCATGTCCCATCGGGAGACCAGGCGGGCGCAAAATTAAATGGGTTCTGCGTTTCGATCTTTTGGGCATTATTACCATCTGCATCTGCAACATAAATTTGATAATTTTTATGATAGGCAATGCGCTTACCATCGGGGGAACTACTGAACCCGTAAGAGAACTCCTTGGAATCTTTAGTAAGATCAGTTTTGTTTTTGCCATCAAGGGTCATGCGAAAAGGATGCGAATTCCCATCAATGATTGCAGTAAAACCAAGTTTTTTAGGCTCATTTTTCCAAAAGAATAAACCCGTGTTATAAAAACTGACCCGATCAATTCCCGTCACATTAATCGGCCTCTTCGTTTCCAAATCCACCAAGAATGAATCAACCAGATAGGCTTTCTTGGTGTAGCGAAAGTTCTTGTTTTTCTCTTCCCATTGTGCGTTTTCGTAATCTTCCCAACCCCGAACAATAATTGCCTGCCTGCCATCGGGAGACCACCCTGCAAACTGAGTCCAAGAATCGGGATCGGTAACTAATTGATCTGCAATCTTACTAGGAGAGGAGCCATCAGCTTTCACTAAGGATGCACGCATGGTGCGCACATTCGGATGCCTGCCCCCATCAAGATTCGTTTTAAGTTCTGTGTATCCAATCAACGGAATGGTATTGGGTTGGGCATGAACCATCAAACTTTGCATAGAAAAAACTAAGGTCATGAAGCAGAGTGATGAAATAGATATCTTCTTCATGATGAATCTTTCATGGAAATGGTTAGACAAGTATTCCCTTAACAATGTTTCCATGCACATCGGTCAGCCTGTATTGCCTGCCCTGATAACGGAAAGTCAGCTTAGTATGATCGATTCCACAAAGGTGAAGAATAGTCGCCTGCATATCATGAACATGAACAGGATCTTTGATGGTGTTCCAACCGAAATCATCGGTGGCACCATACACGCTACCCGGTTTGATACCGCCACCCGCCATCCACCAGCTAAAAGATTTGCCAAAATGATCACGACCTTTAGGGTTCGCAGGATCACCCTGCCCAAAAGGCGTACGGCCAAACTCTCCGCCCCAAATCACAAGCGTATCATCAAGCATGCCGCGTTCTTTTAAATCTTTGACCAAAGCGGCGGAAGGCCCTTCAGTATCTTTGCATTGGTTTTCGAGCTGGGTGAAAAGGTTGCCATGCTGATCCCAACCAGAATGCATCAATTGCACAAAGCGCACGCCTCGTTCAAGCAATTTTCGTGCTACAAGGCAATTGTTGGCAAAGGTTCCTTTGTTGAGTGCATCTGGGCCATAGCGTTCGATGGTGGATTTTGATTCTTTGGAGAAATCCACTAGATCTGGAACACTGGTTTGCATCTTGAAAGCCATCTCGTATTGGGCAATGCGAGTATCGATTTCTGGATCGCCAACATCAACCAAATGCCTTGCATTTAGTTCAGAAATTTCATCGAGCAACGCACGCCTAGCGCTGGGGCTAACGCCTGCTGGGTTGGCCAAGTAGGGCACGAGATCGCCCGAATTGCGGAAGCGAACGCCTTGCAATTTGCTGGGTAAAAAGCCATTGCCCCAGTAGTAATCAAAGAAAAGCTGACCGCAAGTTCTACCCTTATCCGAGGATGTCATCACCACAAAAGTAGGCAGGTTATCTGTTTCACTACCCAAGCCATAAGAGAGCCACGAACCCAAACTGGGCCTGCCAGGCGTTTGTGCGCCCGTCATGAAAAAAGTAACACCAGGCGCATGATTCACCGCTTCGGTATTCATGCTACGTACTACACAAATATCATCAGCAATCTGACCAATATTAGGAAGCATCTCGCTAAGAGAAATCCCCGAGGCACCATACTTTTTAAAAGGCTTGATTGCGGGAAGGCAGGGCCATTTACCATAGCCGCTCGACATGGTGGAAAGTCGGGTGCCACCTCTGATAGTGTCGGGAATGTCCTTACCCTGCATGGTTTTCATCATGGGCTTTTCATCAAACAAATCAACATGGGAAGGGCCGCCTCCCTGCCAAAGAACAACCACGCGCTTAGCCTTGGGTGCAAAATGAGGAAGATCAGCAAGGCCGCCTGTGCCTTTTTTTGTTTCCACGCCTTGTGCATTATTGGCGCCCAGCAAGGTTGCAAGTGCAGCGGTACCTAATCCGCTTCCCATTGAAGCAAGAGCTTCCCTACGGGTTAAAATGTTATCTTTAAGAAATTGATGGTGGTTCATAGTTGGATTATTCCCTTGTCATTGCTTCATCAAGATTCATGATGGCCAAGCAAACAGCGCTTAACCCCGCATGAGAAGATAAATCTAATGACTCATCTCTTTTGCTGCTGCCCATACTTAAAAACGCCTTTGCGCCCATCGGATCGGCTTTGTAAATTGCTTCTTGTTTTTCAAATGCTCTTCGTAGAATTTTAGTTTCATCTGAAGTTGGGGCTCTGCAAATCACTTTCCGAAACGCATCCGCAAGCCTTGCATCCACATCTTTATTAGCCTTCATACTTTCTTGAGCCAACACCCGCGCAGCTTCCACCCAGGTTGGATCATTCAACATCGTAAGAGCATGTAATGGGGTGCTGGTAGTGGATTGCCTAACTCTGCAAGTTTGGCGATTTGATGCATCAAACATATTCGCTGGGCCAACGGTTCTACGCCAGAATGTGTATAAACTTCTTCGATAAAGATCTTTCCCGGATGAAGCGGGGTAGGTGAAGTCGCGTTCCTTGGTGATTGCAAGTGCCTCCCAAACGCCATCGGGCTGATAAGGATAAACAGGTGCGCCACCAACTTTGAGATCGATCAAACCAGAACTTGCAAGGGCCCAATCTCGTAACAAAGGCGAAGGCAAACGAAACCTACCCGACCTGGAATAATATTTGTTTTCAGGATCAAGGGCACGATGCTCGGGGGTAGTCTTACTAGCTTGCCTATAGGTAGCACTAGTGAGAATCATTTTTTGCATCGCCTTGGTGCGCCAGCCTTTCTCACGGAATTCGACAGCAAGCCAATCCAACAACTGGCCATGAATCGGGAACTCACTTTGCACCCCGAAATCTTCAGAGGTCTTGACCAAACCCGTTGCGAAGAAGTGTTGCCAAATGCGGTTTACCTGAACCCGTGAAGTCAAAGGGTGCTCTGGTGCAACAAGCCATTGAGCTAGGCCCAATCGATTTAAAGGTGCATCTTTAGGAAGCTTGGGCAGAAATTCTGGCGTGTTGAACGAAACTTTTTCCTTGGGATTAAGATACTCGCCCCGATCAAGGATTTTGGTTTCGCGCGGCTTGGCATCGCTCATCACCATCGCCCTTGGTAACTTATCACCCTTATAATCATTTAATTGCTTTTTGGCGGATTCCAACTTAGCAACAGCAGCATCTTTACCCGTAAGGCCGGCCTTTACTTTTTCATCGAAGTATTTACGTAAGTCAGTGGCAAGCGCTTTCTTTTCTGCATCACTGCGATCGGCTTCACCCTTTTTCAAAACCTTGAGCACGCTTTCAGGCACACCCTTTTCCATTGCTTTTTTCACGTCCCCAACTACTTCCTTATTCCATTTCTCGTAAGCAGCATCGACCACTTTTTTAGCATCGCCCTCTGCAGCCTTGATAAGCGTTTCAAAAGTTGCAATTTGCGCTTTATTTTCTTCTGTTGGAAGCTCTAAAAATGGCGCTGCCACCCTAATGCGTGATGAAAAGAACTGAGGCGTTCCGCTTTCAGGCAACCGATTAAACGCATCCATTAAACTGTAATAATCCTTCTGCGTGATGGGATCATACTTGTGATCATGGCATTGCGCACAAGCCATGGTCAAACCAAGCCAAGTGGTCGAAGTAGTATCCATGCGATCAAACAAGATTACATTCCGTTGCTCTTCAGCAATGGCGCCGCCCTCACCATTAAGCAAATGATTCCTGTTAAACCCGGTGGCAATTTTTTGATCTTGCGTCGCATCAGGAAGAAGATCGCCCGCAAGCTGCCAGATGGTGAATTGATCAAAAGGAAGATCATCATTGAACGCCCTTACCACCCAATCACGCCAAATCCATTGCCAGGTATCGCCATCTTGCTGAAAACCATTGCTATCTGCATAGCGGGCAGCATCAAGCCAACCCAAAGCCATGCGCTCGCCATAATGCTTACTTGCAAGCAACCGATCCACGAGGGTTTCATAAGCCTTATCGCTTTTATCTGCGACGAAGTCATCAACTTCTTTGGGAGTAGGGGGCAAGCCGGTGAGATCGATTGAAAGCCTTTTAATCAAGGTAACTTTGTCTGCTTCAGGAGAGGGTGCCAAACCAGCGGCTTCAAGCTTTGCAAGCACGAAGGCATCAATGGGGTTACGAACCCAGCTTTTATTTTTCACCATGGGAACGGTAGGGCGCACTGGGGCAACAAAAGCCCAATGCGAACTGTATTCCCCACCTTGATTGATCCATCGTTCGAGAAGTTTTTTCTGCTCTGCGCTTAACCGCCTATTCGATTTTGCAGGGGGCATCAGCTCCGCCGCTTTGTCTGAATGAATCCTTTTTACCAGTTCGCTTTTAGCGGCATCCTTAGGAACAATAGCACCTGTTTTGAAAGCAGATTCTTTTTGATCGAGTCGTAAATCTGCCTTACGCTTGTTACCATCCTGCCCATGGCAATAAAAGCAATTCTCCGAAAGTATCGGTCTGATATCGCGATTGAAATCAACAGGGGATTCATCTGCATATCCCAGGCTCAGGGTGCTAATTAAAAGGGGAAGAACAAATTGCATGAACAAACACTCCAACCTGGCGAGAATTACAAAAACCAATGCCATTAAATAGTACCACAAAGTGCTGCTAAAGTACACTTTAATGATAACCATCAAAGCTTTTAAAAGCTTATTTTCTTAACACTCGAACACGATGGTTTTCACTATCACCAATAAATACCGAACCATCAGCATCAACAAAAATACCATGGGGCCTTGCAAGTCTGCATTTGAACGGGTCACCATCAGGGCCATCCGCTTTTTTACCATCGCCCACCAACAGTTCCAAAGTTCCTTTTTTCATATCAATCATTCTGACAGAATGGGATTCCGTGTCTGCAAGATATACATTCCCAGAAGCATCTAGGCTGACACCTTTGGGGCCAGCAAGGGTAGCGAGCTTTGCGGGCCCGCCATTTCCGGTGAAACCAGATTTCCCCGTGCCTGCAATATGATTGATGATGCCTGACTTAGGATCCAGTTTCAACACAGCATTACCTTCACGCAATGCCATCCAGAAAACGCCATCAGGGGCAATGCAAACCGCTCGGGGCCCATTAAGAGTTGATCCCTCTATCTTCGAACCATCAGGAGATGTCTTTTTTTCGCCATTCCCTGCGTAAGTACTAATCATACCGGTCTTCATATCAATCTTACGAAGACGATGATTGATGATGTCGCATACGAAAATATTATCAGAAGCATCGATAGCCAAGCTGTGTGGCGCACTAAGTTGCCCCTTAATTGCAGGGCCATCATCGCCAGCGAAACCTGCTTTCCCCGTACCCGCAACGGTGCTGATGATTCCAGTTTTAGCATCAACTCTGCGCACCACATGGTTGCCAATTTCAACAAAGAAAAGGTTGCCTGCTTTATCCCAAGCGATTTCATAAGGCTGATTAAGCGATGCAGCAGTTGCGGGGCCGCCATCGCCTGCATAACCCTTCTTAGCACTTCCTGCAACCGTGGTTATAATCCCATCCTTGGCAACCTTGCGAACTCGATGATTATCAACATCGCAAATGTAAAGAGCGCCATCAGGGCCACGGGCAATATGAAAAGGATTGTTAAGCTGAGCCTTAGAAGCCGGGCCACCATCACCCGAAAATCCTTTAACCCCAGTGCCTGCAAAAGTTTCAACATTACCAGCATTAGCAATGCAGGAAAACAAAAACATCCCAGTGATTACTGCGGAAAATCGGCTCATAATACAAATTCCTTAGGTCATTAAAAATCAGAACTCTATGGTAACATCTTCTGAAAGCGTGCCCAAGAAAGTTTGCGATAAACTTAATCTAAGCTTAATCTTTAGCGGTTATACTTTTTATTTAATTCGACGATGCTTTAAGGAACACTTTATCATGAAACCTTACCTAAGCTTTATTTTATCATTCTACCTATTCATGACTTCAACCACGCAAACTTTTGCGCATGATGGCCATGCCCATCCCATCAACTTTAACGAACTTACTTTCCTCCCAAACTTTGATGCCACTGCTAATCCACCTCTGAACGCATCTTCCATCTTCCTTGCAACTTTGTTCATTCTTATTTTACTCATCGCAATGATGAAGGTTTATCAGACAATCAAACTGTTTAATCCCATGACGATTGTTGTCGGGCTCTTCATGATCTGCCTTTTCGGTTGCTTCACCGAAGAAATCAAAGACACCTCACCACCTTCCGAGATCATGAAACATTTTGAACCCTATCAAAATTCTCTCGAACTACGAAAAGATGACACCTATCTTTATGTAGGCTCAAACGGGTTCCCCGATCACCCCATGATGGTTGGCATCCAAGCCTGGCAACAACAAGTACCCATCCCCCAACCTTACAAAGGTTCAAACGCATGGCGCATTACTCTTCGGCCCAAGCTTTCTGCAAAACCCATCTCTGGGAAAAAGGCCCTTTATAGCGGCGCAATCGCTCTAGCAATCAATGGCGTACCCATCTTCAACGCGCTTAACAACCGGGGCGATGATACTTATCTTGCAGGCGAACTAGATGACTTTGGCGGGCATTGTGGCAAAGGCGATGACTATCATTATCACATTGCACCCGTTCATCTCGAAAAATTAGCGGGCAAGGGCAACCCCATCGCCTATGCACTCGATGGTTTTCCCATTTATGGCTACACCGATTCCGAAGGCAAGGAACCCACCGACCTCGATGAATTCAATGGCAGAATGGAAAACGATAGCTATCGTTATTACTCCACGAAAAAGTTCCCCTACATCAATGGCGGTCTGAGAGGTGTTGTAAATATCCGAGGCGATCGAGTTGATCCCCAACCTCGGGATAATCCAATCCGCCCACCAGGTGAACCACTTCGAGGTGCGAAAATTACCGACTTTATCCGCGATGATGGGAAAAACACCTACACCCTTAAGTACGATCTTCATGGCAAAACTAATGCAGTGAAATACACCATCAATAAAGATGGCACCTATTCTTTCGTTTATCAAAATGCCAATGGCAAAGCAACGAGCGAAACCTATCGCAGTCACAATAAACAAGATGACAAAGACAAAGATAAGAAAGATAAAAACGACAAAGACAAGGACAAAAAGAAAAAGGATGACTTCGACAGAAAACAAGTGACCAAGGATGATGTGCCTGAATCTTTAACCTTTAAAATTTCGAGCCCTGCCTTCAAAGCTGATGGGGCGTTTCCCAAAGAATTCACAGGCGATGGCGAAGGGGTTTCCCCACCTTTAGAGTGGAAGGGCGCACCTGAAGGAACAAAGTTTTGTGCCTTTACCCTTTGGCACATCCCCGGGCCGGGCGATGAAAAATCTTACTGGGTTATTTACAATATTCCTGCTTCGTTTAATAGCTTGCCAAAGAATTCGATGAATGTTGGCAAGGATGGGTTTAACGACAAAAACCGTACAGGCTATGACCCCATGAAATCCAAAGGCCCCGGTATCAAACAATACAATATCACGATTTATGCTTTATCCGCAGAACCTAAGTTCAACAAAGAGAAAGTTACCCGCGCAGAATTGCTTTCAGCCATCAAGGGTATTTCTTTAGCAAAATCAACTCTCACCTACAATTACGAACGAGGCGGAAAGTAATTGTAATTAGAATCAACCCAAATCATTAAGGGTGCCTGTGCTTGCGCCAAATTTCTCGGTCTCGACCCCCATTTTTTGCAGCATTCTTACATAAAGGTTAGACAGTTGATAATTGTTCTTTTGGTCAAACGCCAGATGGCCCTTATGTTTGAATCCACCCCCCGCAAGAAAAACGGGGAGATTATCTGAAGAATGCGCAGAGGCATCCCCCAAACTGCTTCCAATAAGTACCTGTGTGCTATCTAACAAAGTTTTTCCAGATTCATTTGTAGCTACAAGCTTATCTAGAAATCCTGCAAAGTTCTGGTATTCTTTTTCCTCGTAACGAGCAAATTGCTCAATTTTTGCAGGGTCCTTTCCGTGGTGTGATGCATCATGATGACCAATGTTAAGATCAGGGATATTTTGCTGCCCCTGCTCGCCCAATCCCAATACAACCACTCGGGTTGAATCGGTCTGCAATGCCAGATGTATCAAGCTATACCATTGCTGCTGGCTAGCAACCCAATGCTCTGATTGTTCAAACTGCTTTGTAGTTGCTTCTACCTTAGGTTTCGGCTTAGATACCCAAGCTTCATCCTGAAGCAACATTTTTTCTGCTTCACGAATTGAAGATGCCAAAAGCTCAAGCCTTCTCTTATCAGCAGAACCTAGATTTGCACTCAAGGTTTTCAATTGGCTTCTCATGCCATCAAGAATACTTCTGCCATATTCCAATCTTTTGATTTCTCTAGCTATTTCATCAGGCGTTCCATCGATAAACAACCTTCGGAACAAATTAGCTTTGCTTCTTTCCCAAGGCACGGGCACCCCTTTACTATTCCAAGAAAGTGAAGCGCAATTAGCAGTGTTAAGGGTGAGTCCGGGAACCCTAGTCTGGTGACCGAACTTTTCAGCAACCAATTGATCAATTGAAATCGTATTGTGGATATCATCCGCACGAGCCAGCCCTTCTGGGGAAACACCTGTAAACATCGCAGATTCTGTATGGTGGGAATTGGGGTAACCTTTATGCGATATTCCTGAAATCACTGTAAGATGTTTTTTGTGAGCCTGTAGCGGTTTAAGATACCTTGTAGGTTCGTAATCCATCCCTACTTTTTCAGATACCAGAAAAGGGTGGTAAGTCCCTAGGGGGCGGTGGATCAATACCATCCTAGTGGGAATGCCAGACTCAGATTTTGTACCTGCATTTGTTTTTTCAGGCACCATAACGTCAAGTAATGGCAGACTTAATGAAACAGCACCTGCCTTGATAAATGAACGACGCGTAAGCTTTGCCATTTGTAATCCCTTTTTATTTGGTTTTAAAAACCCTGCTTTGTACAACTTCATGCACTAAAGAGCGAAAAGCGTGATTCTCTTTCTTGGTTAAGCCAAGAATTTGCTCTATGACTTCACGATCCGAATACTGCAATGTAGCGCCTGTAGAATAAACCAAAAGTTTTCCTGCAAGATTCCTTGCTATCTGATCGTTATCCAGAAGAACAATCTTTTTATAATCATCAATGTTTGAAAAATGTTCGCCTTTATGGGTGTCGCCAGAAGCTTCGACGGGCTTTGCCATCCAGACTTTTCGGCCGGGATAATTTTTCAATTCCACATATTTATTGCCATCGCCACCTTGCTTGGTCCTGTAAAAATCCCTCCAACCGCCGATCACATCAAAATTTTCCAGGGCAAAGCCCGGGGGATCGATCTTCAAATGGCAGGAAGCACAAACTTCTACTGTCTTGTGTTTCTCAAGTTGTTGGCGAATGGTGACAGCACCCCTGATATCAGGTTCAATAGCGGCAACATCGGGAGGGGGCGGTGCTGGAGGAAGCCCAAGAATTCGTTCAAGCACCCACACGCCACGCTTGACCGGAGAAGTATAGGTGGCATTCGTGGAAAGCTTTAAAACACTGGCATGAGTGATAATTCCTCCCCGGTGAGACCCAACAGGAAGTTCGACTTTTCTTAAATCCATGCCAACCACGTCATCGATTCCATAATGTTTTGCAAGCCTTTCATTCAGCATGGTCCAAGATGAATCAAAAAAGGAAGATACTGGAAGGTTTTCATCCAAGACTTTCTGAAAGAATTTCTTTGTTTCTTCGGGCATAGACCAAGCGAGCTTGTCATCAAATTCCCCGTACATATTGTCGGGTTTCATCTCATGGATTTTGCGAAGATCAAGCCATTGACCTGTGAAACTTTCTGTAAAGCGATTTGATTTTGGATGTCTCAAAAGCCTTTCGGTTTGTTGCCTTAAAATATTAGGCTTCTTTAATTCTCCCCGTTTCGCAATATCCAACAATTCATCATCAGGCATTGAATCCCAGATAAAATAAGACAATCTGGATGCCAGTGCATAATCATCAAGCGCCCCGGGTTTTTCAATAAGCATCAAAAAGTAAGGAGAACAAAGAACCGATTTGTAAATCTTAGGTAATACAATCTCGAGAGGTTCCCCCTTGTCAAGCATTTCATGAGCCGAACCAATATAAGTGCCAAATAACTCTTCAGAAACATTGGATCGAAAGGCCCGGGGAATGAATTCACGAATCAAACGGGTGGCATCAGCCTTTGGGTCTTTGCTAATCATTCTAAGACGGTTATGGGGCTTGGAAAATTCCCCCGCATTCCATTTGCTCCAGTCAGTTTTGATGGTTTTTCCCGCAATTGTGTCAGCATAAAAAAGATTGGGTACCCTAGGCAAACCGCCAAAAAACTTCTGGTAACCCTTGCCTGCATCTAATGGCCCTTCAAGTTCAATCCAATCGACTGCAAGTCCAGGCCCATTAAAATCGGGGCCTACAGGTTGGTCTTTTAATTGTTTCTTTAATTCAGAAAAAAAGGGCAATCCCATGCCTTCAAGATATATTTGTTCGCCCCGGGGTAATCCAACTTCAACTTCGATTACACGCTTTTTGTTTGCAGGTGCATCTTGAATTGAAATTACATGTTCCAGTTTTTCATGAGCAAACCTATCGGAACTTATTTTTCCCATTAGCACTGGAATGGGTTTCCCATCCGTATTTAGTGCGCTTACTGATGCACGAATTTTATATCTTCCCGGAAGCGGTGTCTGTATCGTGGTCACGCTGCCATGCTTGTACAAGGTTGCACACAAAACAATCGTATCGCCTTCAAAACGAACAAATGGCTCCATTCCCTGCCGATTAGGCTTGGGCCTACTTTCCAGAAATTCTTTCCCACTCCATCGTTTTATCAAGGGATTCATAAGCACAATATCATTTGGGAACAAGGCTTCAAGTGCTCGGTCAGCAGCAAGTTGATAACGGACTAGATGGGTCGCGGAAATTTCCAACCCACTGCTGATTTTGTCAAACCCAGCAACTAGGTTGTCTTCGGGCAGCAAGTCTTTTAAAGGTATTTGAATTCCGAGGAGGTCGTGCAGTGTGTTTTCATATTCCGATCGGTTTAATCTGCGAACTAAAACGCGCCCTTCCAAGCCCTGCCTTTCGATATAGGCCTTCTTCAACCTGCCATCAATCCAAGAAAGAAATTCCTTCCGGTCTGCAACTGAGGGTTGAACTTCTTTTGGAGGTGGCATCTCATTATTTTGAATGCGGTCGTGAACCCGGGAAAGTTTCTCGAGCTTAGCAGGGTTGGAAAAATCAATTTTGGAAACTTCGAGAGATAATGTCGCGCGAGGTTTGTCGCCCGAATGACAATCAAGGCAATGACTTTCTATAAAACTTTTTATTTTTGGAGGTATCTCGGCAGAGTCTGCCCAAGCATTGTTATTAATGAAAAATAAAAGGAACCCTGCGAGTACTTTAAAAAGTACTTTTGAATAAGACTCTGAAAATAATCTTCTGCAACCACCAACAATAGACATCCAACGCCCCTTAAAATGCCAAATTATCATGAAATTTAAAACTATGTTCGCATAGTATCGATTGAATTAAATAATTTCTTCAATCAC
The DNA here is from genome assembly GCA_044337875.1 of Gemmataceae bacterium. Classification (GTDB taxonomy): domain Bacteria; phylum Planctomycetota; class Planctomycetia; order Gemmatales; family Gemmataceae; genus UBA969. The sequence goes on along the minus strand of JBIIMS010000018.1, from coordinate 42,533 downwards.
TTGTCCACGGGCCAATGGGTGTGGGCGCCCGGAATTGTCCAGATAATTAGTCTGCGGATCTATCCCCAGATAATCATAAATGGTGGCAAGAAAATCATGCGGATCATATCGCTTGGTCTTCGGGTTTTCACCTTTTGAATTGGTTGCACCTACAATATCGCCACGCTTTTTCCCACCTCCCGAAATCAATACCGACATTGCACTAGGCCAGTGATCACGACCGATGTTGCCATTCGCATTATGCTCCAGCCTTGGAGTTCTACCGAATTCACCTGTAACAACAAGCATCACTTTTTCGTCTAGGCCGCGTTCGTGAAGGTCTTCAATGAGCGTTGTTACAATATGATCGTACCAAGGAAGACGGGCTTTCATTGCTTTGTTCATATCCCAATTAACGGCATGATCATCCCAGTTGTAACCCTTGGCATCGGAACCATAAGGTTGACCACTGATATACACATTAACGAAATTAACACCCGACTCGACCAACCTGCGAGCAAGTAATAAATCCTGGCCAAAACCACAAGCGTTATAGCGTTCCCGAAGTTTGCTTGGTTCTTTTGAAACATCAAAAGCTGTTGCAACCCTGCTGCTAGTTAATACATCAAATGCTTGTCTTTGATATTGATCAAGAGCATCAATGGAACCTGAGTTATCAAGGTTTGCTCGGAATTGATCAAACCCACTTAATAGGTGCTTACGATCATCAAAACGAGTGTGATCTACTTTCAAACGCATGCCATCCGCTCCCTGCGTTAATCCGTTAGAGGGATGAACATAATATTGGGGCACATCAAACTTGGCGCCAAAGAACCCCGGGCCTCGCCAAGGGGTAGAAGCCTTGAATGGGCCAACATTAACTGAAACAGGCATGCCATCTTTTAGCATCCCAAGAGAACGATAAATCGAGGTTTCCATTGCGGGAAAATAGGAATAGCCATTGGCAGAACCGGGCATGTCGTTTTTGTAACCCGTGCAAAGCCTACGGGTGCCAAATCCATGGTCCGCTTCATCATGCGCAAGGCTTCTTAACAAAGTATACTTGTCTGCTATTTTTGCATGCTTGGGCAATAGTTCGCATACATCAATACCCGGAACATTAGTATGAATAGGAGAAAAGTTTCCACGAATTTCAGACGATGCATCGGGCTTCATGTCATAGGTTTCTAGATGGCTTGGCCCACCATGAACCCATAATACAATCACCGCACGATTTTTCTTTTCCGTTTGACCTGCCTGAGCTTGAAGTTGAAAAAGTTGAGGCAGTGATAAACCACCCAAACAGATAGAACCCACGCTAAGCATGGTACGCCTGTTAACTTTTTTATTACCACCTAGTGAGTTTACTAAATCTAACATGATTCAACCTTTTATGTGATAGCATCAACCTCTGGTAGGATGTTAAGACTATACCATATTTCACAAGGAATTCACAAGATTGTAGCAATATAAGATGGGGATTATTTCCTAGGCAGGGAGTAGGGCCATTCTTTTTCCCTAAACCACTTGGTCAGAATAAACTTTTCGCCTTTGACCACTGGTTCGCCCGCATGGGAAGATTCCGGGATGATGACACCATTATTCGTATTTTGCCAAAGGATTAATTTCCCTGCTTCTGGAGTCATGGCTTTTCCAATCGCAGGAAAACCCGTTGCGCCCCCCGCTTCAACATCATTGAGATAAATCATTGCGGTCCAGGGGCGGTTGCCATAATACTGAACTGTTTCTTTATCCGAAGTGAAGGCATCAAAGTGTTGTTTGAATTCCTGCCCAGGCTTATACCACTGACCCTGAATTGGTTCGGAATAAAGTAATTCGATGCCCGCCAACAGTTGAACCTTATCTTCTATTGCAAGGATGGTGGAGAAATCATAGCCGGGGTTTTGAAAGTAAGCGGTCATGCTGGTTCGACTGGTATCGTAAGCAGTATCCCTATCAGAACCAACGGTGGAGGGGTTGGCAGAAAAGCGAATCATATCGCATGCTATCTTGCACTGCTGGAGGTCAACAAAATTCTTGATCTCAAAAATATTGAAGGTTGGATGCAGTCGGGTTACGCCAGGAATAGATTCTATTTTCGCAGGGTCAATTTTTACCGGGCAAGATCTGAATAAATCAGGCAGTTCTAACTCAGCTTTAATGGCTTCGATATCAAACCGATGTTGCATCAGGGTTTTTGCAACTTCAAGCTTGTGGATACCCAACCCTAGATTTTCCTTAACCCAAGCCTTCCAACTCTGATCCAATTGCTTTTGCATAAAAGTACCTAATTATGATTACTTTGGGTTTACGGTGCTTATTATTTGATATTGTAGCCAACAAGCTTATTTGCATCCATATGTAATCACCGCAAAGGTTTAACTAACCCCCAACCCGCTTTTCTTCGAGCAATTCAGCAGGCATATCATGTTCGAGTTCCCAAACAAAAGAGATTGGGCGTTCTCCTTCAAATTTAACTTGGTTGGCTCTGCCTAGAAACTGGAATGGAGCTGTTAATTTTTCAAACTCACTATTTATTCTGACAAAGAGGAAAATCTGATAACCTCGCTCCCTGTGATGAATCAGGTTTTGCCCGTCAGTATGAACCTGCTTTGTGACAGATTGAGATTCCCAATGAAACAACTTTTCATTGATGGGGTAATCTTTGTACATGGTGGATTCAGAAAAATCTTTTTCTGATTTGTTTGTAGTAATAAGCAAAGCATAAGATTTTATCGATTTAAAATGAAGTACTCCTGGGCCTCTTTGAGAGTTTTCATTAAAAGTATCTTTTCCAAAAGCTGCTTGAATTTCATAATAGCCATAATGAGCATGCAATTCCAAGGGTAAGCCTTCGTAATCAATATCCTTTTTTATAAGTGATCTTTCCTGGCTAAAAGAAGCGATTTCTGAAATATCGTTACAAAAGTTAGGGTTAGCTTTTAAGCGGCGAAAAGATTCATCCAAGGTTTTTGCCCCCATCATGACTCCGGTTTGGTTCCCCCATACCAAAGAATGCAACATACAAGAGGCAGCGCCCGAAGGAACTGGCGTATTGGAAAGAACCAAATTTTTGAGCCGTTGTAAGTGCTTGATTCCGGAAGATTGGCAAATCCTTCCCAGCGTAATTTTTAAAGCCTCCGCATCGGCATCAGTTACTTTGGGAATAATATTTGCTGCTGCTTTCCACTCACACCAAGGCTTCATCGCCAATACTTTCTCAGGCATTAAGTCATGATGCTTGAAATAATTTGCAAACGTAAGTTGCAAACCTGTTTCGTGTTCAAATGCCTTCAGCGTTTCAGGAATATAATTTTTAAGGTTTGAATATGCAGCCTTGATGTTTTGCAGAACCAAAACCATGGCTTGTTTTTCCATCTGGATAATACAGCCAGGTGGAAGATGCGGGAAACCGGCCAAGACTTCTTTTTCTATGTTGAATCGCCTGCTTGGAAGCAATGCTGCGAACTTGCGATCGATTCTATAACGCTTGTGCATTTGTGCAACAAAATCCAAAACCAGCAAGCATTCCTTGTGTGTTGAAGTCGAGTGCCTTAAGCCACGACCTAATTGTTGCAAATATACGGTTAAACTATCGGTGGGCCTTAGAAATAGTACGAGGTTGACTTCGGGGATATCAACGCCCTCATTAAAAAGATCTACTGTAAATATAAAATTGATCGTTCCCTGCCTTAATGCCTGAACAGCATTCTTGCGATCTTCATCAAGGCTTTGCGCATGAAGGGCCAGGGAGGGCAGGCCCTTTTTGATAAATTCTTGAGCCATGAATTCTGCATGTTTCACAGATACGCAAAAAGCAAGCCCTTTGTAAGACTGAATGTCCCCTAGGCAATAAAGATCAAGCGCCCTGAAGATTGCATCAGTTCTTTGCTTTGCTGAGGAAGGATTATTGACATAGGCTTTTTCCAATTCCGATTGGGAGTATTTACCTTTGTCCCAAAATTTTTCATCACTAATATTCACAGGGTCAGCAACACAGAAGTATTGGAAAGGGCAAAGAAGTTTTTCCTCTAAAGCCTCGGGAAGGCGCAATTCAGCAGCAACTCGGTCATTGAAATACTTGAGGATGTTTTCGCCATCCATGCGCTCTGGAGTTGCAGTGAGACCTAACAAAATCTTCGGTTTAAAAAAGTCGAATATTCCTTGATAGCTAGATGCCGCACTATGATGAACTTCATCCACCACAATATATTCGTAATAGTCCGCAGAGAGTTTAGTCCAAATTTCTCTTGCATGAAAAGTTTGCACAGTACAGAAAAGATGATCCATGTTAGCAGGGTCGGGCCTGCCACCGCCCAACTGACTGGCAAAGTTGGCATCCTTTAAAACAATCCTAAAAGTATCAAGGCTTTGCGAAAGAATTTCATCCCGATGAGCAAGGAACAATAGTTTTGGCCTTCTGCCCTGATTGCTTCCTACAAACCTCCGGTAATCGAGCGCTGCTATTACTGTTTTTCCTGTTCCTGTTGCTGCAATAACTAGATTCTTGAATGAACCACGCAGCATTCTTTCCGCATCAAGGTTTTCAAGGATTCGATTTTGAAAAGGGTACGCAACAACATCCATGAAGGTGCCTTGGGAAAATGAAGTTACCCGCATGCTGCTAAGATCCAAGGCTTCTTGGAGTTTTTTCTTATCAACTCCCTGCCTGTAATTGCTAAAGATTGGGCTATTCCAATAGCCTTCAAACTCCGCTTCAAATTTCTTGATTATATCGGGAAGGTCTTGGCTGGTTACCTTGAGGTTCCATTCAAGGCCCTCCTTCATTGCAGGATCTGACATATTCGAAGAACCAACATAAGCAGTTGAAAAACCACTGTTCCGATGGAAGTAATAAGCCTTTGCATGAAGCCTGGTATGTTTCTTATCGAAGGATATTTTCAATTGCACATTCGAATACTTTGCCAGGCCCTCAATTGCTTCAAGCTGGGTTGCCCCGAGATAAGTAGTGGTGATAATTCTTACGGGGACCTTACGATCTTGCAGAATATCAAAGCCTTTGCGGAGCAATCTGAACCCCGAATTAAGAATAAAAGAAACCAAGATATCCAGGCGATCTGCTGATTCCATTTCGGCAATAAGCTCATTAAAAAGCTGTGGGCCATTGCGGGAACCAGTAAAAAGCGAACTATGCACCAAAGATGTAACAGGTGCAGCGGGTTTTTGGTTTTGGCCTGTTCGGAGGATCGCCTCTAGTAATTTACATTTATCATCCAGCAATTTGTCATCATCGACCTGTGGATCCCACTTTTCAACTTCTGAAAGCACTTTATTAAATAAAAGAACCTGCTGTTGGACAGCATCATCCCCTTCAATACTTTCCAATGATCTTTGAATAAGTTGGCGGAGTTTATTGCTTAAAAAAGCAGGGGCCTCTGTTTTTTCAAGATCAATCACATTTTCAAAGTCCCGTGGTTCCAATAACTTTTGCAAGCTTTTGGTCAATAATGCCGCATAAAGACCGGGATGAAGTTTTGCCATGGATCACCTGCCTGCCAATTTTAATTAACCAGATCCAGGTTATCACCCATCCATTCTTTAACCAGGAAAATCTAACTCGAAATATCCATAGAAACGAAAAAGGGGCGCCAGAGATTACCTGACGCCCCTTTTCAAAAAGATTATCACTTCAAGGTTTACACTCTGGGCAGTTCGAATCCCTTGCGGTATTCCCGTGTGAACAACTTATTCGCAGCCTCATTGGTGGAAAGCTCAGTCTTCGGATCGATCGTCAGTTCTTCACCCATGTAAAACTTAGTGGCGTCGAAGTCCACATTGTGCTCTTTAAGGCCAGCTTCAAAGCTAGCCAAGGTTTCTGCAACATGCTTGTTTTCAGCAAACTTGCTAGGCTTGGTTCCAATAGGAACAACCTTGCCCAATCGATAGGAAACATTTCCAAGATGCGCCAGCGCGCTGGAAAGATGCCCCTGCTCGATGTCGAGGTGCAAATCTTTATAGTCACGGCTCTTGATCGCCTTGACGAAATTTGCGAAGTGGGCCTGATATTCACCACCACTCCATTTGCCAAGCTGATTACCCTTGTAATCAAACGCAACGCCTGAAGTATAGTTAGGGCCAACGGCATAGCCATCAGTACCAAACCAAATATTGCAAGCGCCAGTGAAAGGGCCACCCTTTAAGCCAAAAGTTACAGGAGTCTTGATGGGCAAGCCCCGAACATCAGAGATTAATTGAGCGCCATCGTCCCATTGAAAAATACTAATCTGGCTGTTGGCAACATCGCCATTATCCTTGTAACCAAGCCTGCCACCCAAACTGATCACACGCTTAGGAAGTTCATTCTTGCCAAGGGCCCATCTTGCCTTGTCAAGTTCATGAGGATTTTGATTTCCGAGGTCGCCATTGCCTGTTTCAAATACCCAATGCCAATCGTAGTGCAATCTTTTTCTAATAGGAACAACCTTAGGTGCTGGGCCACACCAAAGATCAAAGTCCAAACCTTCAGGAATTGGGGCGGGGGTGTCTACCAAGCCAATGCTATCGCGTTTACGATAACAGATGGCTCTGGCTTCAGTGACTTTTCCGATTTTACCACTTTGAATAAATTCAAGAGTCTGCCTCATGCCAGTCATGCTGCGGCTTTGCACGCCCATCTGGCACATGCGGTTTAACTTACGAGCCCACTGGGTCATCACCCGACCTTCAAGCACATTATGGCTGCATGGTTTTTCGACATAGACATCCTTGCCCGACTGCATGGCCCAAATGGCCATCACCGCATGCCAGTGATTAGGGGTTGCAATGGAAACAGCATCGATGTTTTTATCTTCGCAAAGCTTGCGAACATCCTGAAAGAACTTGGGCTGATGTTTCAGCGATTTGAACTTGTTCATGTGCTTCTGATGTGCAGCAGGATCCACATCACAAACGCCGACAAGGTCGACATCTGGGTTTTTAAGCCATTCGCCAAGATGGCTACCGCCCTGACCGTTGACGCCTATGACTGCAACGCGTAGTTTTTCGTTGGCCCCAACTTTGCGTTCTGAATTGGTATCTGCTGCTTCGGAGGTTTGCGGAACCCCTGCTGCCAAGGCTGCGGAAGCTGCAATGATAGATTGTTCAACAAAACCCCTGCGTGTGATTCTCATCTGATTACTCCCATAAAAATTAATGATGCCACAAGTGATTCTAAAATAACTAATCTTTTGAAAGATGCACGATAATAAGCTACCTAGCACTAAAATTGAAACAATCGTTGGGCAGTGCCTCCCATGATCACCGATTGCTCCGAGGTAGAAAGCGCTGCAAGAACGTATTTTGTTCGGTCTTAGCAACTGCGATAAGTTCCAACAAATCCTGCAAGGCTTCGACGGGTAAGATGGTTCAAATCAAACCCTTCCAAGATTAAGATAACCTACGTGTTACTTGTTCAAAGTCTCAACGAGCTTTTTAATTTTACCAGCGATTAATTCTTCGTTATCAGCGGCCCAGCGCAATGCAGGACGGCCATATTCAAAAAGATTAGGGCCACCTTCATAACCACCTTCCGCCCACACTCTTCGTGATGGAATATAAGCGATCATGTCATCCACATAGCCACAAACCCAAGTGCCTTTTCCAAACTCTGCTTTAAACCGAAGAGCGTAGTCAACCACCGTTTCCGCACCCATGCCAATCATCAGCATTTCGTTTCCCAACTTCCACGCATGAAGAGGGTAGGGGTACGAAGATTCAAACTTTTCCCCCGCATCCATCTTTTTGATCATCCTCTCGGCCCAGCGCTTACGCACCGCATTGGTATCCTTGAGTGCGGCTTCAAGCTCAGGGCGGGTGATGGTTTTTTCATACGGAAGCTGCATAAGCTCAAAAGAAGTTTTCAAGCCTGGCTGAATTGTTTTAAGCGGTTTCTTAAGTGCCTCTTCCACACCTTCTGCAAGCATTTTGCCATACTTTTCGCAAAGCTCCACCTTCCTGCGGGGAAGTGGATTTTGATCTCCACCACAAGTATTCACAAACATTGCAAGCGCGCCTGGATGGTTCTTTTCAATAAGGATCTGAGCAAATCCTGGATAGTCGCCACACCACTTGGTGAAATTAAGCGTGGTCGGATGACACGCATAACCAAAAAGTATGGCAATCATCTTGTTATCTTTTCCAGAGACAGTCATTACAGGCACAGTGTGATCAACAGGGCCTTTAAGAGAATCGCCTTTGGCAATGATGTTGGGCACCTCAGCTTCTTTATTGTTGCGCCTGTTGACTGCAAAAGTTGCACGACCTTCGCCCATGCTTAAAGTTGCAGGTGCAAGGTTCGCAAGTGATTCACCAATCATATCGACCATCTTCTGCACCATCTGATCCGTGTATTCATCAACCAACTTAACTTGCTCTGCTTCAATGGGATAGTAATCCACAAGATCGAGTCCCAGACGCGGGCCACAATGGTTATGCGAAAAAGTGATCATCACCTGATGGCGTTCGAGATTGTGTTTTTTCTTGAGCAGTACAAATACCGCATCGCTCATTTCCTTGGGCACGCCCTGAAAATCACTGGTGACAAGAATCGCCCGTTTACCATCAGAGGCCTCGAGCGCAAGAGATTTCATCCAGATATCATGAAGCTTTCCATCAGGCGCGCGTTTCGATCCATAGCCTGCAAGCCATACGCTTTTTTCAGGGGTGATTATTGCCTTGGCGACTCCTGCCTTCCAAGAGGTTTTGTTTTCCTGTGCCATACACACGTTTGCAAAACCAAGTGAAATGCATAGAAAAATTACCCCTATAATTCTAATCATGAAAGGTGTCCTATTATCAAGAAGTAGAACCAGCAGGGTATGTGGGATCAGGCTAGGATTTCCCTTACCACTCTGCCATGCACATCGGTCAGGCGGAAGTTTCTACCCGCATGTTTGTAGGTAAGTTTCTCGTGATCCAAACCCAACTGGTGCAAGATGGTGGCATGCAAGTCGTGGAAATGAACTTTGTTCTCGACGGAATAATAACCATAATCATCGGTGGCACCGTAACTGATGCCGGGTTTAATGCCCCCACCCGCAAGCCACATTGTAAAGCCATGCGGATTATGATCCCTGCCATCGCCACCCTGGGCTGTGGGAGTACGGCCGAATTCACCACCCCACCAAACGAGAGTGTCTTCCAAAAGGCCACGCTGTTTTAAATCATACAACAAGCCTGCAATGGGTCGATCAACTTCTCTTGCGTTCTTGGCGTGATCCTTTCGAAGATTGCCATGCTGATCCCATTTGTAGCTGTGGGATATCTGAATAAAGCGAACGCCTGCTTCAGCAAAGCGCCTAGCCATCAAGCATTGCCTGCCATAATTTGCGGTAGCGGGATCATCCATCCCATAAAGTTTCTGGGTGGCTGGGGTTTCGCTTGAAAGATCCTGCAATTGAGGAGCGGTGGCCTGCATGCGAAAAGCTAGTTCGAACGAATCAATCCTACCTTCAAGTGCGTTATCGGGGCCGGTTACCTGCAACCGCTCACGATTCATTCTGTTGAAGAAATCAATTTCCATCCGTTGCAATTGGGTTGGTGTGTTACCAGTGATAAACGGGATTTTAGCCTTGTCACTGGGTGTACCAGCATTGCCCACGGGGGTTCCCTGATAAATAGCGGGAAGGAATGCCGAGGAGAAATTGTTCTCTGCGCCATGGGAAAGTGTAGGGCAAACGGTAATGAACCCGGGGAGATTTCGATTCTCGGTACCCAACCCATAGGTAACCCAACTACCCATGCTAGGCCGAACAAAAGTATCACTGCCTGTATGAAGTTCCAACAGGGCTCCACCATGGCGAGAGTTAGAACCATACATCGATTTGATAAAGCAAATATCATCTGCATGGGATGCGATCTCGGGGAATAATTCGCTAGCCCAAGCACCCGACTGGCCATGCTGTTTAAAGCTCCATGGCGATTTCAAAAGGTTACCCGTCTGCCCAGAAACAACCCTAGGTTTATTAAAGGGCAGGGGTTTACCATCATCTCGTTCCAACAAAGGTTTGTAATCAAAGGTATCAACCTGACTTGGGCCACCATGCATGAAAAGAAAGATGACTCGTTTAGCCTTGGCGGGAAACTGCGGTGCCTTGGGAGCGAGTGGATCTTGGATTGGCGAATTGATTTTAACATCCGCTTTGGCTTCGTCGGCCAGCATTGCGGAAAGTGCAAGCATGCCAAACCCGTTGGCGGATTGCGTGAGCATTTCCCGCCTGGTGGGCAATGATTTATTAAAAGAGTGTGTCATTTGAAAATCCTATGCTTATTCAACAAATACAAATTCATTGGTCGAAAGTAACGATCTGCACAACCCCTGCCAGGCCATGATCAACGATTCATCCTTCGAAACTTTTTCAGCCTGTGCTGCAGATTGATAAAGGTTTAGGAATTCAATGGCCCGTTGCACTTCGGAAGGTTGTGCGTTTCTCGAAAAGAGTATTTCATAAGCCATGCTTATTTTCTTCGCTTCATCTCCAGATTGCTTCATCAAATACTCGGCCATCTTCCGGGTCTGATCATGTACCAGTTTCCCATTCATCAAAAGCAGGGATTGGGCTGGAATGTTGGTAACCGCTCTTCGCCCCATGGTGACGCTTGGGTCGGGAAAATCAAACGCCTGAAAAGGCTCATAACCCGAACTCCTGATCACAGGAAGGTAAACCGAACGCTTCATGGTGTTATATCCTTCGAAACCACGGCTTCCCGTACTGGTGACATATCTCCGGTTTTCCATGCCCAAAAGCGACCCCCCTGAAGTGCGATCCAAGGAATCACTAATGACAAACAACGAATCACGGAATGATTCCGCATCAAGCCTTTGCCTTTGCCTGTGCCAAAACAATCTGTTTTCAGAATCGATAAGTTCAGCCTGTGCGTTTGCTTCGGTGCTCATCTGGTAGGTTGCAGAATTCATGATGAGTTTGTGCATCGCCTTTACAGACCAACCCTGTTGCAGAAAAGATTGAGCCAGCCAATCCAAAAGATCTTGATGGGTGGGTTGATCGCCCAGCCTTCCAAAGTTATCTGGCGTACGCACCAAGCCATCGCCGAAATGCCAAGTCCATAAGCGATTGACTGCAACGCGTGGTGTAAGGGGGTTATCTGGCTGGGTGATCCAGTTTGCGAATTGCAATCTACCACTGGCTTTTTCATCAATCTTGGGAACATTTGAAATTGGGATCAACGAGGGGAATCCCCGGGGGGCTTCTGTTCCCAATGTGAGATGATTACCTCGAATATGGATTTTGATATCCTGGGGCTTGTCTTCGGAAACCGCCATCGCAGTAGGAAGCTTGGGCTTATCTTTTTCAAGCTTGGCAAGATTATCGCGAAGGGGCTTCAAGGCAGCTATTACGTTTGGTGGAAGAACAAGGTCAATGTTCCTGGGTCTTGCGAAAGGTCCATCCTTGGATTGAAGCAATTGCTTGAAAGCCTCGCCCTCAGGAATCTTTACACCTTTATTTAAGTAGGCAACCCATTGGTCGATAAAACCCGGAAGAAGGCCCGCAGTAGAAACAACCTGAGCATCCAACGACTGGCCCTTGGGTAAAGGAAGCAGCGCAAACTTATCGATATGTGGAAACGGCCCCGCTCGATCAATCCGAACAATGAGCTTGCCCTTTTTGAGAGTTGCAAGAAAACCAGCCTCCCACTTTTGAGCATCAGCGTTCCAACCCCCGGTCACACTCGCTGCAAATTCACCCTTGGGTTTTCCATCAAGTGAAATGCGAACAGGCCGGCTTTCTGCTGCAGCATAACGGATTTCAAAACTGTAATTACCCTCTGCAGGGATGTTCAAATCATATTCAACGAAGTTAGGCAACCGCCCCGCATTCACCAAAACTCCAATTCCTTTACCATAACTTTCAACGTCTTTAAGTACATTGCCTCGAACGAAAGACTCTGCCTCAATCAATAAAGAGCCTTCCACTTGCTTATCACCCTTCATCCGGGTTTTACCCAATCCATCTCTGAATTTATTCTTTTCTTGTGCGGCCTTAATATAGGCATCAGCTTCAAGTCTGGCCTTGGCGACAACTTCTGCAAAGGCTTTGTCTTCGGTCTTCTTTATTTCCTGCTTTGCTTTTTTAACCAGTTCTTCGTGCTCTTTTTCCTGCGCCACTTCCATCGGGCCGGCCAATGGCCTTTCCTGCCATTTTGCAACCACAGAATATGTTTCCATCGTTCTGGTAGACTTCATGATTCCTGCAAGTGAGTAATACTCCTTGGTTGAGATAGGATCAAATTTATGATCATGGCACCTGGCGCATCCCATGGTCAAACCCATGAAGCTCTGGCTGATGGTATCCAACTGCTCATCCACGATATCCATGTGCATTTTTACAGGGTCATCTTCAGCAAGCATCTTGGGGCCAACCATTAAGAATCCCGTTGCAATCATGCCATCATGGTTGTTGGGTTGCAAAAGATCGCCTGCGATTTGCATACGAATGAATTGATCAAAGGGCATGTCAGAATTAAAAGCTTGAATAACCCAATCGCGATAACGCCAAGCGGTGGCATAAGCCAGATTTTCATCCATGCCATTGCTATCTGCATACCTTGCAACATCAAGCCAATGCCTGCCCCAGCGTTCGCCATAATGCGACGATGCAAGAAGTTTATCGACAAGTTTTGCAAAGGCATCGGAAGAATCATCTTTAAGAAAAGCCTCTACTTCCTTGGGTTCAGGGGGCATTCCCAACAGATCAAAATAAGCCCTGCGAACCAGAGTTCGTTTGTCTGCAGTACGGGCAGGTTTCAAACCCTTGGCCTCAAGCTTATTCAAAACAAATTGATCAATCGGGTTTCTAACCCAGCTCTTGTTCTTCACCTCGGGTGGTACAGGATTACGCAGCGGTTGAAACGCCCAATGATCCTTCCCCGAAACAACGGTACTCAGCTTGGTATCTTTAACTTCAACCGTTGTAGCTGAAGGCCAGGGTGCACCCATCTTAACCCAAGCTGAAAGATCTGCAATTTGTCTTGGGTTCAACTTGCCCTTGGGTGGCATTTTTAAATCGCCTTCGTACCCCATAGCCTTGATCATTAAACTTGCAGCAGGGTCACCTGGGATGATCGAAGTGCCTATGTCGCCCCCCTTGATCATTGCAGCCTTGCTATCAAGTTTTAGGCCGCCCTTTTGCTTATCTGGCCCATGGCATGAAAAGCAATGTTCTGCAAGAACGGGCCTGACTTTTTCTTCGAAGAACTTTTCGCCTACGTTGTTTTTATCAGCAGCAAAAACCGAGGGCACAATCAAGGCGATCACCATCAAAACCAATGCTAGTTTTAAAACTCGAACAAGGCAGGTAGGATTCAACATGATTACTTCTTTAATAAAATCGTTATTTTCAGGCGTGGTTCTACGGATATAGTATACCGCATGATTTCAGCTTTAAAAGGCCAATCAGGGCGAATCATTACCGCTAAAACCCTGCAAAGAAGAAGGGTACAATCCAAAAAAGTAAAGCTGTGCCAAAGTTCGTAGGTTACTTAACCGATTTCAAATCGCCTGACTTGGATGCCATTTCTACCACTCTTCTGCGTGGGCCGGGGTTCGGGTTGAGCAAAATCATTAAGATCTACCGATCTTGCCCGTACTTCATACCGCCCCGCTTTTAACCCCTTAATGGTTGCAGAATAAGAACACATACTATAGCGCAAAGGCCACGAAAGCGCTTTGCTTGTGTTCTTATCAAACCCCAACACCTTATTTGCCTTGATCCCTTCAGGGAAGACATTATTCCAATTGGGCTGTTCCTGCATTTCGCAAGGAATCCACGGGCCTTGCAATAACTCGGGCGCATCATCTCCCAAAGTCGATGGTTTATCACCCACCTTGCGCACCCAGTATTCCACCCGTTTCACTCCTGATGGCCCGCTAATCACCGTACCACTGATTTCAACCGCCTCACCCACCTTAAACTTTTTACCATCAGGCGACTTATCCATGTACGCTGCACTTTTCAAAAACGATTCGGGATCGTTATTCCCTGTTGAGTAAGTGTCATTATTGCGAGCATCATTCGTGACAAAAATATGCTGCAGCCATTTGATCGATTTATAACCATGAGACCAAGGCACAATCATGCGCACCGGCCCGCCCCTCTCGGGAGAGATCGCCTCGCCATTTAACTTGTATGCGATGAACACAGGTAATTCAGTGGGGGGCGTTTCCATCGCATTGGTATAGGTTACCGAAGATTTGAAAACCTGCTTCGCATCGTTGTTATGAAAACCCCAATAGTAAATCCTGCGAACATTATTCATCTTGCCACAAAGTTTTAACACCTCGCGCAGTGGCACTCCCGTCCACAACCCCTGGCCCAAGGGCGCATCAATATTCAAGCACTGCATAGCCTTAAGAAAATGCACCTCATGCTTTTTGCCCAAGTCCAGGAGTTGTTTGAAATCAAGCGCAGTGCCATCTGCAATAGTAAGAGATTTTGCGAGGGTTGCGGGCACCTTGGTGTGGGGTTCTTCAACAAAAGGGTCAGCCGTGATTTCAAGGCGCCAAGTATCCGTAGTAAGCCTGGCTTCTTCCTGTGCTGCGCCTGTAAGTTTATGGGGCTTTGGATCTCCACGGGAAACATCGCCAAAATCTTTGCCAGGCGTTAGGTATGGTTTGATAATAGGCGTATTTTTTTTCTCTAAAGATGGATCAGCACGGTTTGCCAGTACAGCTTCAGAAATTGCCAATGAGGTTGCACATGCAGCACCAGCGTTAATGAAATCCCGCCTAGTGACATTGCTGGATTGGTGCTCTTCGCTCATAAGAATGCTTCCTGAAACAGGCGGGTGCTTTTGAAACTACAGCCTATTCATAGTTTATTAGAAATGCATTGTAACCATGCTGACTGGGTCAAGGAAGACAAAAAGGGTGAAGGATATTAGTAGAGAACCTTATTCAAAACCAACAAATACAAACTTTAAATATTATTTTAATTTTAATATCTGTGTATAATTTCTTTGCGCAGCGCTGCCGGTGGTTGAGCGCAGCGATACCTCCGGAAACGAAACGCTATGTCCCCTGATGCCGAAGGCATCACAGCTTGTAGCCGGTGGTTGAGCGCAGCGATACCTCCGGTTGAAGCAGGTCCGGGAATAAAATCTCAAACGAACCGAACCCCGGTAGGGGTGCCAGCGAAAGGTCTCCATGCCATCTACCCACACACATCTCCTTTATCACATCATTTTCGCAACCAAGCACCGACAGTCATTGATTACCGACTCCTGGAGAACTCAGATGCACGAATACCTCGGCGGTACCGTGAAGGGGTTAGATGGCATCTCGCAAGGGGTTGGCGGCACGGCCGATCATGTCCACCTCTTGGTAGGATTAAAACCAACTCATTGCCTTTCAGATTTCCTGCGCGAATTGAAAAAATCATCTTCGGTCTGGGCCATAGAGAAAATCGGCACTGCGGGGTTTGCCTGGCAGAAAGGCTACGCAGCATTTACAGTCAGTGCGTCCGCCCGCGAAGCGGTACAAAAATACATTGCTAGACAGGAAGAGCATCATCGACGCAAAACATTTCGGGAAGAGTTGATTGCTTTTTTGCATAAATCCGGGATGACCTACGATGATCGGTTTCTAGATTGAGCTGGCACCCTTTCAGGGTGCGGTTTGGGTAGGTGTTTATTTTCCGGTGGTATCGCTACGCTCAACCACCGGCTAAAGGTTTGCATCCCTTCAGGATGGCGCAGCGATACCTCCGGAAACGAAACGCTATGTCCCCCGATGCCGAAAACATCACAGCTTGTAGTCGGAGGTTGAGAGCAGCGATACCTCCGGAAATGAATTCTCCCTTGCCAAAGGTAACGACCTCACCCAATAATTTGTGACTAACCATTCTTAATTAGAGTTTAATACGCTTCGACTAAGATTAGATTCAACCCATATAAAGCTGAGCGTGTTGATTAATGAAACCACAAACCGTGAAGATTAATTTGGAAACAGTTGAGAAAGATTTTTCTTCAACCATTCAAAGGTGCTTTATTATGATTTTCAGGGTTGATGGTTACCCTGTTTCCAAACACTTTATTTGAAAACCCTAGTGCCATCCGAATCAACTTGTTATTATTTCCTAGCGGGCAGATAACCAAGCGAAACGAGGAATTCATCAGCTTGATCAAGAGTTTCTTTCATTTTCTTGTTGTTAAAAAACCCATGGCCTTCACCTTCAAATCCAACGAGTTGACAGCGATTGCCTGCTTTGTTCATGCGGTCTGAAAATTCCGCAGCAGAACTGTAAGGCACGGTGGAATCTGCTTTGCCATGAAAGATAATAGTTGGAGGAACACCTTTCTTTACATGGTGTGCGGGAGAAAAAGCCTCGGGCTCGCAGCCAAATCTTTCTTTGGTCGAATTTGCCAAAAATCCCTCGAGCATTAATCCGGGAATAGGCGCCAACACCAATGCAGGGTTAAATAACACCAACGCATTGGGCACACTAGAAACTTTAAGATCTTCGCCAGCAGCCTCTAAACCGGGCAAGGTAGCAGTGGCAGCAGCAAGGTGACCCCCCGCAGAGCCGCCACCTGCAGCAATACGATCAGGATCAATCCCCAACCGTACTGCATTGGTACGAATATATCGAACACAAGCCTTGGCATCTGAAACGCAATCAATTGGCTTTGCCTTGTTCCGCGATGAAACCCGATAATCTGCAACAATTGCAACCATGCCCCGTTCAGCGAGATATTTGCTTTGTGGAACAAATTGACTTGGTGTGCCTGAAGTCCAACCACCGCCAAAGAAAAACACAATGGCAGGCCTTGGCTTTGCAGCTTTTTCCTTTGATTCAAATATCCAAATTTTGAGTTCTGTTTCAGCAACCTTGCGATAGGTTTCGACTTTAGTGCTTTCGATCGTGGGTGGGTAAGCCTTGTTAGCTTTAAGTTTTTGATCCTGTGCCGTAGTTGTGCCAGAAACAATACTCATTAATAAAAGGAATGAGATGAAGGCATTCTTTAAAAGAATCTTAAACATTGTGGTACCTTTTTAAATCAATTTAACCAGATCTGTACCGAAGTTAATATAGTCTAACCAAGGTAGTTAAGAAACAGTCATTCAAATCTAAGTAGAAACTTTAAAATTTTTTTTCGAATTATTTGCTTCACGCACTTTTGTGACCTAGGTTACAAAAACTTTATTTTCTTAATTCGTTATCCCAATATTAAAAGGTGCATCGTGTATCAGTTAGAATTGCAAGCTCGTAGAAAATTTTTAACCGCAACAGCCGCAACAGCAATAGGCTTAAACTCTGCTAAGGTTGCCAACGCCCAAACTGCCCCCACCACCATACGGATGCCAATAGCGCCCCGCAGGCAATGGAATCAAAAGAACGGCTATTGCGGCGAATGTTCGATCCAGCAAGCTGCACTTTATTTTGGCACCTATGTCTCTCAATATGTTTGCAGGGCAATTATCAACACCAACCAGCAAAGCGAGGTGCTTGTCGCAGTGAATGCCCAAAAAGTTTTAACTGCATTAAAGCTGAACTCAGCGGAGTTCAATTACAATGGATATGCAACACCACAATTTCAGAGCTATTTCGGCTGGGTAAAGCAACATCTCAAATTATTGCGCCCTGTGCTTATAACATCTTTTGTCAAAGGATTAAGCTACCCAGATTACGACCACATCATGCTTGCAACGGGTATTACCGCTTCAAACTTCACAACTTATAATTCAACCGACCAGCTTTACTTCAATGACTGTTACAGCAGCCAAGTAAGCATTCGAACTGCATCAACCCTCAATGATATCCGGTCTATGCTTGTAAACGGGGCAAAATATCCCTTTTGCATTCCGACTAAAATTTGTTTTGGCTGTGCTGTGATTGGAATCCAGGATACCTCTGCAAGGGCTCTGCCCGTTAGTATAACTCTGGGCAACTGGACGGAGCCCAATGTCATTGCGGGGGTTGCTCCATCAACTTTGAGTGCTTCTGTAAGCGTAAATGGTCTAGCTGCGGGAAAGTCCTACTCTCTATTCAGGTATAATGATTATCGAAAAGTCCCCACAGCCAATTACACTGCAAGTGCTTATTCCACGGTACGAAATTTTGTTGCAAGCGGTACGATGGCCAACTTTACTGAAAGCATCATTTCCAATGGCGTAGCAATTTTCCGCTGCGTACCCAAAGGTAGTTAAAAGGGCATTACAGGCCAATCATAAATTATCAGTACAAAGGCGATTTCAGTTACGGTGCAACCGATGAATTTGGGCTCTCCGCAGTCGAAAATCGAGTTCATGTTCACGACCTTCATACCACCATTCTTCACCTCATGGGCCTTGATCATGAGAAACTTACCTATCGTTATTCGGGCCGTGATTACCGCCTTACCGATGTTCATGGCCAGGTTATCAAAGAGCTTTTTGCATAACAAAGAAACGCCAATGATCTAATCTTTTATCCGTTCGAAGTTAACGAAAGTGGCACGGTAAACTCCCAGCCATAAAAGCTCTGGCAGTTGAAGCCGACAAAGCTTATACTAATAGCGGGTTCAATACACTACTAGCATTGCTGTTCCCCGCCGAATCTTTCATTTGTAGAACTGTCCCACCAGAAAGAGCCAAGAAATGATGCTAAACAACAAGAATCGCTTGTGCAACGGTCTCCACCGGCGGGAACTTCTTCATTTGGGAGCCGCGGCGCTCTGCGGATTGACTCAGGCTGATTTCCTGCGTGCTGATGCGCAATCCGTGCTCGATCCTTCCTATCGCAAAAGATCGATTGTCAATGTCTGGTTGGCCGGTGGCCCTTCCCACTTAGATACTTTCGATATGAAGCCCGATGCCCCTGTAGAGTTTCGCGGAGAATTTAAGCCCATTGCGACTCGCGTTCCGGGTATTCAAATCTGCGAGCATCTCCCTCGTATTGCAGAGCGGATGGATCGCATCACCCTAATTCGTTCACTGACTGGCACCGTCGACTCGCATGATGGTGCAATGTGTGCAACAGGTTATCCGCCAGGCAACATGAAAAATGTTGGAGGCAGGCCAAACATCGGATCCGTTGTGGCGAAACTTCAGGGCCCAACCAACGGTAATGTACCCACATCAGTAGCCATGCTTTCTGGTTATAACGCCAGCGAGCAGGCGTACTTTCGTTCAGCAGGGTTTCTTGGTCGTGCCTTAGACTGTTATACTCCGGACAGCGAAGCGGGGCGCGCAAACCTAATATCACGCAATATCACACAGGATCGCAGAGACTTATTACCCCACTTCGACACCATTCGAAGAGAAATAGATACACGAGGCAACATGCTGGCGATGGATATCTATGCCCAGCGCGCCGTTCAGTTCGTGACATCACGCGAGTTTGCGGATGCCCTCGACATAAACCGCGTGCCCGATTCCGTGAGAAGTCGTTATGGCATCAATTTTGGAGTAAGCCCAAAATCAAAAAAGACTCTCGGGCTCCAAAATGCTCGGTTTCTTATGGCTCGTCGTTTAATCGAATGTGGAGCGCGTTGTGTTAATCTTACCTGGGAAGAAGAAGGCGAACGCCGCTGGGATACCCATAAAGACAACTTCAACGCTCTGCGCCATGAATTATTGCCTTCCTTCGATATTGGTCTTAGTGCTTTTTTCGACGATCTCGAAACTCGAGGCATGCTCGAAGATGTGCTCGTACTCGTCTGGGGTGAGTTTGGTCGTACTCCGCGAATCAATAAAGATGCGGGCCGCGACCACTATGCACCAGCAGCATCCGCACTAATTTTCGGCGGCGGCCTCAAAGTCGGACAAGTGATCGGCAGCACTACGAAAAATGGTGAAAGGCCACTCGATCGCCCTATCCATTTCCAACAGATGTTTGCCACACTTTATCGGCATCTCGGTATCGATCCGACTCAAGCCACGGTACTTGATCCAAACAACCGCCCGCAGTACCTCATTGAGCATACGGATACCATCCGAGAACTTGTTGGATGATGCTACCCTAATCAAGTTCCTTTTTGGCTGGCCCTCCGATGGGCAATGTTACTTCCTACTAAGATCGCCCCATATTTTGTTCTTCGGGGTTTCGTTTTGTGTCAAAGCCATCTTATTCCAACCATTCCTGCAATGGAACGCATTTGACTGGTCTCCCGGTCTACAACAAACAGTTGAAATGGAAAGGCGTTACGAAACTTATTGCGAAAAAATTAACAGATGCTATTCTGAGACCCGATTAAGGAGTCTTTATAATGAGTCGAATTCAACAACTTTCAATTTTTGTGATGGCAATACTAATTAGATGGAATACACCGTTGGCGCTTACAGCAGATCAGGTTCAGACAGAATTAGTTCAACCAAAAGGCAAACGAGAACCATATGACTGGATTGACCCGATGCGAGCGCTAACTCGCGATTTCAAAGGCACCGATGGCAAGGTATTGCGTCTGGGTGATTCAATTACCTATGCCAATCCTAGTTCATCCTACCTTCGCTATGGCAAGGATCGCAGCCCAGAGCAATTGGCCGTCTGCAGATGGATGAAGGCCGATATAAGGGATAAGTCCAGTGGAATATGGCTTTCATTTGATGACCAACCTAGCGGTCGCAGCCATACAGCCGCCTCTGGAGTGACAACGGCGCAGTTTCTGGAAGGAGGAAAGGGTGGCCTGCCAAAACTTGATGACATAATTCGTCTGCACAACCCACAAGTGGCTTGCGTGCTTCTTGGTACTAACGACCTCAATTCCCAAACTTCTGAAGTTTTCGCAAAAAACCTTGAATCGATTATTGTTAAGTTGCTGGCCAACAAGACAATACCGGTAATCACAACAGTGCCCCCAGGCGTGGGAAAGATGCTCTCGTGCTGCAATACAACGAGTCTGTTTGGAAGCTCTGCGAAAAACACAAAATCCCAGTTATCGATTACCACGGTGAGATTATGATGCGCCGACCCAACGACTGGGATGGCAAATTAATTAGTAATGATGGTGTTCATCCCTCAGCAATCGAGTCTGCTGGGCCCGCATCTGAAGCCAACCTTAAAGAGGGTGGTTACCTTTTGCTCGGTTGGGCTACATTGAACAAAATGATGGAAATTAAACGCGAAGTGATCAGCCGCTAAAATAACTACTACCAATAATTAAACTCGAACAATAAACCATTGAACCTTCAGCCTAAGAAATTTTTCTTTATATCGATGTAATTACTGATCTTTACTTCTTTGCTTTAGTTTTGCCTGTATCTTTAGTTTGAGTTGCGCGCTTCCAATCAATCTTGACATCATTTTTTTGGGGCTCACCCTTGGTACTACGGCCATCCTCAATGTACTTCTCCAAAAGGCTAGTCAACTTCTTTACTGCTTCAGGTTGTTTGTCTTGCAGATTAATTCTCTCGCCAATATCGTTGCTGAGATCGAAAAGTTGCACTTCGGGCATCCCAAGTTTTACAGTTCCAGGGCGTGGTTCACTCCAACCGCCCGAATCTTTGCATAGTAATAACTTCAAATTCCCCTGACGAATTGCAAATGTGCCATTCACCGAGTGATGCACCAATGCTTCCCTCAGAGTAGTTTTATCCACCCCTAGTAATGCAGGAAGAAAACTGACACTGTCCTCGCCTGCATTTGCTGGAAGCGGCACATTAAGGATATCTGCACAAGTTGCCATCAGATCAGTAAGACAAAGAAGTTGATCAGATTTGGTACCTGGTTTCACCTTTGCGGGCCAGCGAACAATAAAGGGAATGTGATGTCCGCCTTCAAAGATATCTGCTTTGTGGCCACGGAAAAGATGACTCGGATTATGACCCTTGGAAAGTAACTCAGGGAAATCAGCCTGCGGCGAGCAACCATTATCGCTGGTAAGTATCACAAGTGTGTTATCTGCAATTCCCTGACGATCAAGCTCTAGAAGAATCAAACCCAAGCTGTGATCGGTCTGCATTACAAAATCGGCATAGTAATTAAGCCCGCTTTTACCCAGCCAATCTTTGGTAGGCGCAACCGGAGTATGTGGCGAGGCCAAAGGCAGATATAAGAAGAAAGGTTTACCAGCCTTAGCATCAACACTACGGGCCTTTACAAAATCAATTGCCTTGGTGGTAAGAGTGGGCAGAACATCTTCAACTTCAAAGTCAGGCGCTGCAGGGCCCTTGCGACATTTCCCTTTTTCTCTTCCAAGAAACATGGGGAATTCTTTCTCAACAGATGGAAGCTTTGCGACACGATCATTCTCGATGAAAGTGTAAGGCACCATATCTAAAGAAGCGCTAATGCCATAATAATAATCAAAACCAACACTGTTGGGCCCATTCTTAATCGGCTTGGAATAGTCAACATTATGAACCTGACTGGCAGACTCGATATTTAATTCAGCAACATCCTTACCTTCTTTTTTAACCCAGTCCATGCCTAGATGCCATTTCCCTATGCATGCGGTGTTATAACCTTGGTTCTTTAGTAACTGAGCAGTGGTCAGCCTGCCCT
This sequence comes from Gemmataceae bacterium, assembly GCA_044337875.1. GTDB lineage: Bacteria > Planctomycetota > Planctomycetia > Gemmatales > Gemmataceae > UBA969. Next base: position 20,118 of record JBIIMS010000018.1, on the reverse strand, counting down.
GTTCAATAAGTCTTGGGCTAAGGCCACCGAGCACACCACTTTGCAACTTGGTGCGCCAGTTGTAACGGCCTGTCATAATCCCATAACGAGTGGGCGAACAAACAGAGGAGCTTGAATGTACATCGGTAAAAATCATACCCTTTTCTGCAAGGGCATCCATGTGCGGTGTGGCAATTTTACCCTGCGGATTAAGGCATTTAACATCGCCATAGCCAAGGTCATCGCACAGCACATAAATAATGTTGGGCTTGATTGCAACCTCTGCTGCAGAAAGATTTCCAAAAACCACCATCATCAACAGGGCAATACTTTTAAGAATATGCTTCATTTCTATTCCTTACTTTTAAAACTTTAGGAAAAGATGATTGTAAGTCTTGGATTAACTAGGGCACAAGAATAATTAATGAAGTTATTCTTGTGCCCTAGTTACCTTTTGATAACTACCCTAATAATAAAATGTTTGTAGGCTAATCGGGCAAAAGAGATGCCAGCCTTAATATCGAAATGAAACTTACCTTTAAATTATCACTTTTATGATTCGGATAAAAATCTTAAACACCAATTGAGTTAAAATGGTGTAACGAATAAGAAAATTTAAGACTTGTTCAATCTCACAGAAAAACACATGCAGATGCTATTCACTGATAACAGCACCATCATTTATCGGGCCAAGATTCATCCAAACAACAGAAGAGATAGAGTTGGTGACGAACCGAACACTAGCATCGCCCATGGCAACTCCGACCCCTCCCGAATGGCGACTGCGCGAAGAAAAATGACCTCCGCCCGCCCCTGAGCAAGGCAACCCCATTGCAGGCTGGTTATTGCAATATGTAGTGGTATAAATCAAATCATTAGCACTTGTATTGGGTGTATAGTAAGTACTAAAAGCTGAAGCATCGCCCCACCAGGCGAATCCGCGTAAATCACTTCCCTGCCCCTGCATGACTTCACCAAACATGATGGTGTTTGTCAATCCATCTGAAACATCGGTAAGCTTGATTTTCTGGGTAAGTTTTGCTCCATCGAACATACCTGGCATGCGGATATAACCAGCAGGTGTGGGTGCAGGCCCAGCCCCTCCTCCGGTGCCACCATTCCCACCATTAACGACATAATTCATATTGGTAATCCCACCGAATGGCGAGTTGTTTGTATCACTGGGGCAAGTAAATGTTTTGTAACGCCTACTAGTTACATTGGTGGTGTTGGGAGCCGAGGAATAACGCGGAAACGAACCAGCACCAGAAACTTTGGGAAACCCGGAACTAACCGTGTCTGAACCTCCCCAATTTTCATAACTATCATAGGCTGCAGATTGTTCAATAAAAGGCAAAATTAAAATCGTCCAGGTTCCCCAGCAACATCCGGATGGGCCCATAATTGGGATTAAAGCATCATGGGTTGTATGATAGTTATGCATCGCCAGCCCTAATTGTTTTAAATTATTACTGCATGACATTCGGTTTGAAGCTTCCCTGACCTTCTGAACTGCGGGCAGCAGTAGGCCAATGAGAATAGCAATAATTGCGATAACGACTAAAAGTTCAATTAATGTAAAGGCAGATTTGCGCATGGCTAAATACTCCTTGGCAAAACATAAAGGGAAATTATTTTAAATCAAAGCTCACTTCGTTGGGACCGATTTTAATTTCAGCTTTTAAAGTAGAACCATTGGCATATTTTAATGGAAGTATTTCGCGTACGGCCCGAGACTCACCCGGAGCTTCGCCATCTTTTGGGGCGGGATTTTTTTGATCTGGATACGAAATTGCAACCAAATAATTTCCTGGTACCAAGCCACTAATTTTTGGAATTTTATAAGCGCCATCAACTATAGTGCCAGTGCCCACAAATCGGCCATCTTCAGAACGAAAATTTATTGTGCCTGATTTCACAGGCTTGCCCTGCCATTGAATAATGCCTTCAACAGGCTGCAAATCCAGCCCAGATCCACAACCAATGATTAGTACTAGAAACAAGATTGCCAAGATTTTTTTCATAAATGTACCGCTCCATAAAACCAACCGTAAAAAATTTTGATGAATCGAAAATATTTAGATCTAAATTTATTAACAGAATAATTTATAAAACTTAATATATCTTTTATAAATCACGAACAGCTTAAATGCAATAAAAAAATAATAATGTCTTAGGATTCTATTAATACTTGATTCAAATTAAACTTAAGAAATTACCGCACATTAAATCAAACTTCAGTGGCTAAGTTTTAACCATGAAAGATATAACATGAAAATCAACATTCTTACTTTAAGTTTTGGCCTGTTGGTCTTAGGTGTTCTTGCTGCGCAAAACCCTAGTGATAAAAGGACAAATCCCAAAAGTGGGGAAAGTATCGACTTCAATAAAAGCCCGTTCGATTTTTCAAAAACAATCAAATGGTGTGAAACTGACCCAGGAAGAAGCCGACTATTTGGAGCGCGCCAAAACCGCTCGTAAATCAGGGCAGCAGAAAAATAGCCGCATGATCGGTGGCAAAGATAAAATTGGACTTAAACCATTGAATGAAATGACCGAAGAAGACCAATATTTGGGGCAAGATGGCGGGCTTTATGGCAATGGTAAAAATACCCCACCCAATGCACACCACAATTCAGCAATGGCTGCAATTTCAAGATTGAAACCTCGGAATAATTCTGGGGACCCGGATGAAAAAGGCACCATCGGATTTGTCTCCATTAGTATGTCCAATGCCACCCAAGAGTTTTCAATGTTCAAGCAGTTGGCCGATGCTGATCCATCCAAATCGAAATTTGTGAAAATAATTGATTGTGCCCAAGGAGGCCAGGCAATGGCTGAATGGGTTGACCCCAAAGCAAAAACCTGGGAGGAAGCTGGGAAAAGGCTTTCTGCTGCTGGTGTAAGCCCAAATCAAGTTCAAGTGGCATGGATCAAGCTTGCCAACAAAGGCCCAAATGGAGACCTTAAAGAACATGGCGAGAAACTGGAAAAAGATGCCTTGGCTGTGATCCAGAATGCCAAGGCAAAATTCCCCAACCTGCAGCTTGCCTACCTTTCGAGTCGAATTTATGGTGGATATTCCACCGGTGCACTCAATCCAGAACCTTATGCTTATGAAAGTGCATTTCCTGTACGATGGCTGATTCAAAGGCAAATTCAAGGAGAAGAATCTCTTTCATTTGAAGGCACAAACGTACTTTCACCAGTTTTGCTTTGGGGGCCGTATTTATGGGCCGATGGTGTGAATCCCAGACAATCTGACAAGCTTGTTTATAACCGTGAAGACCTTGCCAGCGATGGTACACATCCCTCGCAAGCAGGCCGGCAAAAAGTCGCCTATGTCATGCTTGAGTTTTTCAAGAATGATCCCTTGGCAAAATCTTGGTTCTTGAAGTAATTAAATGGTTGTGATGATAAACTTTTTGCCAAGTAATTAAACCCGAAATAGGAGTTTGACTTACTTAGCTAATTCTAAAATCTCACCGCCATTTAAACTACGGTTGAATACCAGCGTTTGCCCGATCAATCCACGGTAGTAAGAAGAATGAAAATAGAAAATCTCACAACCAAGAATCAGCGAGGGCGGGATAACTGAATCCGAGGGGAATTTTTTCGTCATTCCCTCTGCAGTTAGATTGCCATCGATATAAGTACGCACCAGCCATTGCCCATCTTTTGGCTCTGCGGAAAGGGCAACATGATACCAGTGACCTGCATCCAGTTTGGTTGGCGAGGAAATAACATCATTCATATTGATTTTAGCACTTAAAGTATAGGGTGCTTTTTGCCCATCCAATGCGAGGATGAATCGCCTAGCGCCATAGCCAATAATATCACCCCTTCCCGGGTGCTGGCTTTTGCCCATTTCCGGATCAGGCTTGATCCATGTTGCAAGAGTAAGGCCTTTTTTGATTTCGCCACCACCATGATGGCCGCTTAAGGCAACCGGAACAGAACTTTTATCAGCGTTTGAAGGGTGCGAGAAATACATTCGTCCCAAGGTTCCATCAAGTCGGTAATCCTTGGTAGCATTGGTATTCTCTGCAAAACGCAATGCTGGTTTTCCTGAATCCACAACCCATTGAAGATTCGCAAGATCAAGGTGGGATCCACCAGCATAATTATAAACCGAATGGCCTTTGCCTTCGAGCATTCGATAATCTGCGATTGCCCCTTCAGGCGATTTGACCATGCTAGCTGGTTGATCATTGGCTTTAGTTAAAATTCCTAAGGGAATGGATTCACCCTCTTCCAGTTTCTTAAATTCGACATCGGTAACCAGCATTTCGCCAGTGCCTGAATTCCCCAACGCAAGCGAAAGCGCCCCCGCATCTTCAGGAACCTCAAAAACAAACCCCTGCTTCTTCCACTCGGAATTTCGATTTCCAGCAAAGTGAGTTGCCTTCGCAAGCGACTTGTTGGTTTTTGTCTGACTAGCTTCCAATTCAATTCGACCGCCGGGGCCATGAACATTTACCAATTTGACCAAGGCTGAAACAACATAACGACCTTTGGAAAGTGTTGCCCCAATTGGAAGGTTCGCTTTGCCAAAAGAAGCTGGGCCAAGCTTCATTGCAAACCCGCTTCCCGCACCGCAATTTTTTTCGAGATCATAAGTCGGTCTGGTATTATGTGCGGTCATGAAAGGCGATCTGCCAAGAATCCAAGACTTGCTCATCGGTTCAAATTTGCTGAAAGTGATTTTGGGCCATTCATCTGCAAAGATATAATGATGATTAGGGTCAAGTGTGGGGGAATCATAAATCTTGGAAACATTGAACAAGCCATCCGCCTCGAGTGCGGGAATACCAGTATAACGATATTTCACCCTGACCTTGGTTCCCGGTTCGGAAGTTTCAGGTTCGAAACTCACGCCAGTATCATAAAAAGCTGCGCAAACAGCGGTATTCAATTTGCGTTGATTTTGTTTGGCTGGGTCTTTGCCAATGCGATTCCAATCAGGTTCGATTGCATATTCAACCGATGGCGCAACATGCATGGTTTCGCCATGCCTGCCATACCAGACACGAAGGCCATGATAAGTTTCGAGATCATTCTGCGGGCCGGGATCAATGGGGTAAACGGGCCGATGGTAAAGGTCCCCATTTTTTTTCTTGACGATAAGATACTGCCAGCGAAAAGGATCCAAAGGCGTGTGGTGTTCAAAATCAAATCCATAGCGGAAATGAAAAGGCTGGCCGGGTAAAACTTCCAGTTCACTATCAATGTCGTAGGTGTAGGTTTTGCGAACGGTATCATAGCCAACGATGAGGATGCTTTTGGTTACAAACCTATCTTTAACATTTCTTGAAGACCAATTCACTTTAATGGTATCGCCACCGCCTGAAACATTAGGGACTGTCCATTTGCTTGCTGCATCATTAAAAGCGCCTTGATTTTCAAGCCCCCAATGAGAGTCAAAATTAAGCTGGGGTTTATAACCCGGCCTAAGCTTTGCAAAACAACTAGGGTCTTTCTCATAGTGCAATTGCAGAATTGGTTCATCACCATCAAAGACCCAATCCCTGCCACCAAGAAACTTTCTCACTGAAAAATTTGGTTTGTAAGGCAAGGATGGAACGATTGGAGTTGGCTCAACCTTCTTAATGTTGATAGCTGAGAATTCAACCTTGGCACCACTACTTACACCAACACCAAACAAACCTTCATCAACAGGAAGAAAATCATCTATGTAACGAATCAGTTCTTTTCCATCCAAGTTCACATTAATTTGATTTCCCGCGATGGTAGCTTTAATCAAATGTGGTTCCTTGAGTTTCACATTAAATGGGACAACTCTCAAGTAACCCCCCTCAGGAAACTTAACCAACGCAAGCACCTGATACTTATGGGAAAGCTGAACCCTATAACCTGAACTTTTATTTCCCCGCAGAAGCAAAGCCGCCTCAAAACCACCATCCCCAAACGATGCATCAGGCCAGGCACTCCATGAACTGCCAAAGAACCCGAATTGCTTTGCAGAATCGTTAATGGTAAGCGTTGCTGAAACTTCGTTGTTTGAAGATTCTTCTGCTGCGACAAGATAACTCCATTTATCCGAAGTTAATAAAGCCTTCTCCTTGGCGACACTAAAGCCTTTAAACGCTTCAGGCAGGGGTTTCCAATCAACAAGATCATTGGCATTCACCAACGATGCCAACAACATAACTGTAAAGTTAAGCATGATTAAAACCCTTTAAAGGAATCCGAAACTTTATTCCACCAGCATGATGCATGAAGGACTGGGCATAGCAACAGGTTCACCAGTGGGCTTGATTTTTCCTGTTTTCGGGTCAATACGAAAGACTACAACATTTTTCCCGGGCATATTCGCACACAACAACCATCCATTATTAGAGGTGATTGCAAGATTCTGCGGCCCCTTGCCCAAACTAGGTTCAATGCTAATAAGGGTCAACTTGCCATTAGCACCAATGGAATAACATGCGATGCTATCGTGACCACGGTTGGTACCATAAAGGTATTTGCCATCGGGAGTGATTTTTAAATCGGCACAATAACTGGTGCCCTTAAAATCGTTGGGGAGGGTGGAGATAGTCTGCTCTTCCTTCAACGAACCTTTTTCAGAATCATAATCAAATAGAGTGACAGAATTCAAAAGCTCGTTAATCACATAAACCTTTTTAGCATTGGGATGAAAAGTAAGATGTCTCGGCCCCGCTCCTGCAGGTGCCTTAGCGAAGGCTGGATCATTGGCAGTTATTTTTCCCTGTTTGGAATCAAGCTTATAGCAAAGAATCTGATCTAAGCCCAAGTCTGCAGAAAATGCATATTTGTTATCGGGACTAACTACGATGCAATGTGCATGGGGTTCTTTTTGCCTGGCAGGATTTACACTAGAACCAACATGTTGCACAAAAGATGCAGGTTCACCGAGTGAGCCATCTTCTTTTACCGGAAGCGAAGCCACGCTGCCTGTGGAGTAATTAGCAACCACGACAGTTTTGCCCGAGTTATCAACATGAAGATAACAAGCAGCAGAACCCTTAGCAGATTGCTTGTTGAGCAGTTCCAATTTGCCATCGTTGCCTAGGAGTTTGAAAGCTGCAATTTCCTCAGCATCCTTGCTGCCGAATTTCAACGCATGAATGGAGTAAAGAAACTTCTTGTCAGGAGATAGTGCAAGGAAAAATGGATTTTGCACAGAGGTAGTTCGATGCAGAGGCTTCAATGCGCCGGTCGCTAGATCAAAATTAAAGGAATGAATTGCACCCTGATCGCCGCCTGCAAAGGCTGAGATAAAAACCATGGGATCCTTTGCATTAGCAAACTGGTTTGAAAAAAGAACCAAAGCAACTACAAGTGGAAGAAATCTAGGCATGTTGATCTCCGGGGTGTGTCAAGGAATAATAAATTGATTGTCAACCAAGCTGATTCAAGGATCAATGGTTTTTTCGGTATTACGCAAGTACACCGGGTATGGTTTTCCAACTTGCAGCAACACCAGTCAGTCTTTCTTGCCTGCCGTTATGATCAAAAGAAAGATCATCAGGGTTGATACCCAAGGCAGTAAGAATGGTGGCATGAAGATTTTTTACCGACTGAGGTTTATCTACAGCGCGAAGTCCGATTTCATCCGTTGCACCAATCTGCGTACCAGCCTTCACGCCACCACCAGCCATCCAAATTGTAAAGCCATAGGGATTGTGGTTTCTGCCATTGCCTCCCTGCATCATGGGGGTTCTGCCAAATTCTCCTGCCCAAACAACCAAGGTGGAATCTAACAAGCCTCGTTGTTTTAGATCAGTAAGCAATGCTGCGATGGGCCCATCAGTCTGGGCGGAATTGCGCTGATGAAATTCATGGTTGTTGCCATGCCCATCCCAACCAAGCTTATCGACTGCATTATAAAGTTGAACAAAACGAACACCTTTTTCAACTAGCCTTCGGGAGGTGAGACACATTCTAGCAAAAGTGGCTTTGTCTTTGTTTTTGTCATGGATGCCATATAGGTTTTGAATCGAGGAAGTCTCGTTAGAAAGTTCGCCTATCTCCATGGCTTCAGATTGCATTCGATAGGCAAGTTCATAAGAAGCAATCCTGCCATCGAGATCTAAAACTCCGGGTCTAGCTTGCGCATGTCGTTTGTTCAATTGCTGAATCAAATCGAGCGTGGATCGTTGTGCGGATTGCAATTCTTCGGGCGGCTGAAGGTTAAGCACAGGGCTGCCTTCATGTCTGAAATGGGTACCTTGAAAAGCAGCGGGTAGAAAACCATTGCTCCAGTTGGCGCTACCTCCTAATCCTCCGACCTTGAACAAAAGCACATAACCCGGAAGATTCTGGTTAGGTGAGCCAAGCCCATAAGTCACCCATGAACCAAGGCTGGGCTTTTCACCCAGAATTGCACCTGTGTTCATTAGGTACGTTGCAGGTGCATGATTAGAACTTTCGCTGAACATAGAACGCACCACGCAAAGTTCATCCGCATGCTTGGCTGTTTCAGGAAGAAGGCTGGAAACCCATAGCCCGCTCTTGCCATGTTGCGCCCATTTCCAAGGACCCGACATGAGTTCATCCTTACAGGCATTGAATACGCCACCAACTTTATCTTTCTGTTTCTTTATGGAATCAGGAACCTTTGCACCGTTCAACTTGATGAGATCTGGCTTATAATCAAAGAGGTCAACCTGACTGGGCCCGCCATACATGAAAAGAAAAATCACCTGCTTTGCCTTGGGGGCAAAATGAGGCATGCGCTCTGCAAAAGGTTTTAACGAATCAATTGAGATGGCTGCTTTTGATTCCTGCGCCATCAATCCAGCGAGTGCAACACTGCCAAACCCCGCACCAGTACGGGTAAGAAAATCCCTTCTTGAAGTCACAGGGATAGAGGAAAATTCGATTGCCATTGCTAGTCTCTCTTCATTCAAATGCGTTAATCGATGTAAGCGAATTCATTAAGGTTGGTAAGGGTTCTACAAAAATCCCTAAGCGCCAATACATCTTTCATTCCACCCTTGGATTGATACTTTTCCACATGTCGCTTGATAAAATCAATTGAAAGAACAAGTTCGTCAGCATCTGGCTCACGGTTAAGAACCATAGCAAATACAGCCTCGATGCTGGCCTTGGTATCCAGCTTTGTTTTGGAAACTTTTTGTGCAAGTGCCTCTGCATACCGAATGCTTTCAGGGCTATTTAGCAACATCAAGGCCTGAGGGGCAACCACGGTTTGATCTCTCCTGCCACACGAAATAGTACCGTCAGGCAAATCAAATACATCCAAAAATGGAAGAGGCAGTGATCTCTTTCGAACTAGATAAATACTGCGTACATTCGCTTGATCAACAGGGTCTGCATACCATCCCTGCATTCTGCCACCATCCTCGCCCTTGATCGCCTCAAGTATTCCAGGTTGGGCTTTTAAAAGTTCATCCGGGATCGTGGGCCAGATTGGTTTCCCTGAATATTGCGGATTCATCAACCCAGAGATTGCAAGCAAACTGTCACGCAAAGTCTCTGCATCAATGCGCCTGACATTTTGGCGCCAAACCAATTTGTTATCAGGATCAATCGCATGATTCTTTGCCTCTTGAAACGAAGATTGTTGGTAAGCATTCGAAAGCAATATCATCTTTTGCAGCTTCTTGATCGACCATCCCTGCTGCACGAATTCGACGCTTAGCCAATCGAGAAGTTCAGGGTGGGTCGGGCGAGATCCCGAATAACCAAAATCATTGGGAGTCCCCACAATACCCATGCCAAAATGATGCTGCCAAACTCGGTTTACAATCACCCTTGCAGTAAAAGGATTATCCGGTGTTGCAATCCAATTGGCTAAAGCTGTACGCCTACCTGTCGAATTAGATGTTGGCTTGACCTCTGCATTATTTGGATAAAGCACACTCAGAAATCCAGGCTGCACCTCGTTCTTGGGTTGCGAATGATCACCCTGAAAAAGTACATGGGTTGCTGGGGCACTTTGGCCTGATTCAGTGACACCCATTGCTTTTCGTGCCAGCTTTTTCTTTGCTTCTATTTCAGCAAGCTTCTTTTGCATCTCCTCGATTCGCTTTTTTGCAACCTCATCCAGTGCAGCCTTGGCATCGTTGTCTACGACCTTCAATTTTTCTATGAAGGGTTGCAACTTCTTCTTGCCTGCTTCATCACGAGCAGACTCAGCCACAGAAATAAGCGCTTGAATATCTTGTGGGAACTTCGATTTTCGTTCTGCAATAACTTTCTGTCTGCCAGTATCTAAAACCGTTGCAATAGACTTTTTTAATGGCTCTGCTTCCTTGTCAATAATGCCATTATGCTGGTTGATCAATTCAAGTTCTTTGGCACTTTCGATCACCAAAGCATCGTTTGGCTTAATCGCTGCAAAAAATGATCTGAACCGATAATGATCATCCTGTGAAAAGGGATCATACTTATGGTCATGGCATTGGCAGCAAGAAAGAGAAAGTCCCATAAATGCGGAACCCATGGTGTTCACCAAATCCGCCATTTGCTCATTCCTTGATCTTGCCTCTTCTTGGAAGATCGAAGCAGTGCTATCATACTGCCCCAATCGAAGGAATCCGGTTGCTAATAGTTTGTCTGCTTCTCTTGAATCTTTAGGTGCAGCAGTAACCATTTCATCGCCTGCAAGTTGATCCTTGATGAATTGATCATAAGGCAGATCCGAATTAAACGCCCTGATAACGGAGTTTCGATACTGCCAGGCAAGGGGTTTGAATTCATCGCGTTCGTAGCCATTGGTATCAGCATAACGAACAATATCAAGCCAATGGCTGGCCCATTTTTCGCCATAACTTTGGGAAGCAAGCAAGCGATCCACCAAATTCTCATAAGCCTTAGGAGAGTTATCCGCAAGAAATGCTTTTACTTCTTCGGGAGTGGGTGGAAGGCCAGTAAGGCCAAGGGTAACCCTGCGAATCAAGGTCCGTTTATCCGCCTTGGGTGAAGGGGTCAGGCCCTTTACTTCCATTTTGCCAATTAGAAAACGATCAATGTTAGTGAGTGAATGCGAATCATTCTTTGGCTTTGGGATTTCAGATTTGACCGGGGCCTTTAAAGACCATAGATCAAGCCTTTCACCCTTGAATATTTTTCTAATCGGATTTTCTGGGTCTGTAAACGCATTACCTATGTTCTTTTTAGGGGCATTTGAAGAAGCAACTAATGCGACAGGATATTTTTCAACCCTGTAACCATCTAAGCTTGCAACAGATGGCCCGAGAATTATTGAATCAAAAAAAGCTTCTTCACCCCGGTCGCAGGTGGGCGCTATTCCTGTGAGGGTAAAATCACCCAAGTCTTTCCACAGATCCATCGTCACAACAGTCCAATCATTAGGCGCTTTTTCACTTACAGAAAGCGAAGCCCAACCCGTAGTGTTTGGCCCTGCAACATACCGACCTTTCGCCACCTTGGCATCAGGCCAACTGCCATTGGATGCCAACTCCACCATAATGCTCCCTCCACCTTTTTTCTTCCAAGCCATGCGCAAGTATCGGAACTCGCCCTCATTGGGGTTCTCTCGAATCGGGAAAGACCAATTGGGAATTTTAGGGCCCTCTCTCTGTAAAGGAGTGATACCCATTGCAATTTTGCCCGAGGGCGCACCCTCGGTAAGGATTCGTGACTTGCCATTGCCACTAGTAAGCTTGGAAAGAAAGCTTGGATCCTCATCAAAAAGAACGCTGACCTCTTCAGGCCAAATTGCACCCTGTTCAACCCATCGGGATAAAGCTGCCATATCCTTATCAGAAAGTTTTTCTTTCGGAGGCATTTGCATCTTCGGATTTTTAAAGCTTATTGCATCGACGAGAAGGCTTTTTTCCAAATTACCCGGAACTATCGCAGGCCCGGTATCCCCTCCTTTAAGCATTGCCTTCAAGGAATCAAGCCTGAGACCACCGTTCTGTTTATCCTTACCATGGCAGGAATAGCACTTTGCTTTTAACACGGGTTCCACTGCATCGGAAAAATACAAAGCATCAGATGGTGAAACCCCTGTCACTAGCATTCCAGCAATAATGTAAGTCATTAAGTTCATGGAAAAACACACCACAGGAGGGAAGGAACAATTAGCGTGTATCACAATTCAACTAAAATTATAACATGGCTTCAATATGCTTCCATGTTAAAAAAAACCTAATGGTATGTGCTAGTTCTAAAATGATCTTTATTCATCAAACAAAAAAAACGGATGAATGCGACAGCTTGTTTATTCCTGCTTGGCGCATTCTGCCAGAGCCATTAGGGCAAAGGCGGAACCCACATTGGTAAGATAATGTTTATTATCACGGTTGAGCGACCTTGTGAACCATCTGCCACTTTCTCGCTGGTTCGATTTAATCCATGCGATGCCTTTTTTGATGGCATCATGATTTTCAGGGATGCCAGATTTGCGTAAGACATAAATAGTGAACCCAGTGCCATAGCCATCGCTGGTTTTAGGATCCTGCACTTTTTTGTCCGCCCGCTTCCAATCGCCAAGCGATGCACCCGACCAACCACCATCTGGCAACTGCTTCGAAAGCAACTCCTGCGTGATCTTTGATTTTTCCTCAGAGGTGATCAATCCAGGAAAGAAAATATTCGCCCAAAGAAGCATGGCTTTATGATGAAGATGCTCCGGAGAATTCTTGGCAAAATACTGCTTGGCTTTTTCTAACCCCTTAATGGCCTGGGGAGTCTTGGCATAATCGCCTGGGGCAAAACCAACTGCAAGAACCGCAAGCGTAACACCATAATGGTCATCCGATTCCATGGGTGGCCAGGCACATTTCAGCCAACTCCAGCCGCCATCATCTCTTTGCACGGTCCACATTTTATCAAGGGCAATGCGTGTAGTTTCAGCAAGCTTGCCAGTATTTTGGGAGTCATTGAATGCCAAAGCTGCAGCAGTAGCGATTATTTCAGCATCCCACCGGGGGCCTTTTTCTTTCCACCGAGTATTCACCAACTCTTCAGCAAAGGCACGAACCTGCTTTTCCGCATCGGAATTCTTTTCGACCATTGGGCGGGCGTAAAGATAAGCGTAATTGGTATGGCAAGCAAAGCACTTGCGCTCCTTTTGCCAACTAAGGGATGCGTTATCTAGAAATTCAATCGCCTTCTTTGAAGAAAAGGTTTTACTTTTTGCCTCATCAGGAGAGTTAGCACCCGGGTCAATCGGCTCTGCGGAAAAAATCGAGGAAAAAGCACATACTAAAGTCAGGGCTGTAAGAAAGTGCTTCATAAGAGGTTCCTTTCAAAGGCGGGAAAAACAAACTGCAGGAATGCACCGTAATTAAGTTACTTGTATCATGCTGCGAGAATATACTACAAAGAAAAAGCCGACCTTTTCGAGGCCGGCTTTCCACATCCACAAATGCCTAAGGGTTTGTTAGTTAGATGATACTTTTATATGCCTGGGCTTGGCAATATCGGCCTTGGGTAAATGTACCAACAGTACACCCAGCTTGTATTCTGCAGTGATCTTGTCGGGGTCTATCCCATCATTCAACGTGAATACCCTGTAATAATCGTGTGAATGAGTCTCGTCGAGAAGCACTTTGCCAACAACAGGATTGGGTTTCGCCTTACCATGAATGGTCAGATTCCCTTTTTCAAAATACAATTGGACATTCGATGGTGAAATACCAGGCATTTCAGCAAGGAGCACCAATGCATTTTCTGTTTCCCTAATGTCAACCTTGGGAAAAAGAAATTTCTGACCATTTGAAAGTTCAGGTTTACTATTAACATTGCCTTCAATCGGATTAATGATGTTCTGATTCATGATTCATTCCTTTCTTAGGATTATTAATGTTCTAAATGCTCTTTACAGAAATCGGAATTTTACGCCCTTGTTCAGACGAATGTTTTGGAAGAATAAGTTTAAGAACCCCATCTTCCAGGAAAGCCTCTGATTTATCAGAGTCTATCCGCACTGGCATAAACAATGTTCTGTTGAATTTTCCAATGTCAGTTTCCCTTCGATGCCATGCAGATTTTTCCAGCTGTGTAAGGGGATTTTTATCGCCCCGGATTACAACTTCCCGGTCCTTGGAAATGGTGATTTCAAGATCGCTTAATTGTATTCCAGGCAACAAGGCCTCCACGACTATTTCAGATTCAGTCTCAACCACCCTCATGCTTGGGAATGATGCTCCAGCAGGATCATGGTGTGAACCGTATGCCAAGGCCTGATTGATATCATGATGAAGTTCCATAAGATTCGCCCACCAAGGTTCTACTTCTTTAATTCGATTGATGACCATGTCAAATCTCCTTAAAAAATCACGGGAACAGATTTTCCACGCTGCCAATTGCATGGCTTTTTCATTTATGTAGTAAACTTGTTTTTCGAAAAGGAACACCCTTTACGAAGGTAATAACCTGAGACTAAATCTATGCTTGGAAGGCAATTGCTTGGTATCTGCCGGCCATCTTCCAGCACGAGGATTCAGGCTATTTTCCATGAATCACAATGAATGCAAGTGTCATGCCAAAAATAAAAAAATTCAAAAATAGACGTTTTGAGTTATAAGTTGTTAAATATTTTATGCTTACAGTTCATGGTGCTAAAAACACCCCTGAATGCCAAAATGACAAAAATGCTTGGCGACAAGTTTTAAACAAAACAAATCTGCCATTTTGGCACTTACTTCTTCTTGTTACCCTTTTTACTAAACTCTTCCTTATCCCAAATCCATGGAAGAACCTTAGCTTTATAGGCCCATTCATTCCATTGCTTCGACATTGCTTTAACCACTTCCGGATTTTCGCTCGCAAGATTATTCGCTTCCGCACGATCCGTTTTAAGATCGTACAATTCCCACGCCCCCTTACTACCCTTCGCAACTAATTTCTTATCGCCCACCCTGATCGCCCGATTACCTTCATGCTCCCAATAAATCGCTTCCCTCTCGATAGCTTGATTGCCAAAAGCGGGCTTCAAACTTTTCCCCGCAAGAGGCACCGTGGATTCACCTTGATGCTTTTCTTGCAAAGTTACACCAGCAAGGTCTGCACAAGTAGCTGCGATATCCACCAAATGCCCAGGATGATTTCTAATCTCACCCTTTGCGGTAATCCCCTTGGGCCAACTCGCAATCAAAGGAGTAGAAATGCCGCCCTCATGAACCCAATGCTTGTATTCCCTGAAGGGTGTGTTGGAAACATTAGCCCAACCTTCGCCATAAGCGACAAAAGTATCAGGGCCACCGGGCATGATCTTTTTGCCCATAAGAACAGGAAAACCATCGCGGGTTGATTTGGGAATCATACCTGGCAATCGATAATCCAAAGGAACCGGGGGCAACTTGGGCGCATTCGCCCGGGCTTCCTCGGGGTGATCCTTGTTCCCAGTCCTACCTGTGGTTTCTGCGCAAGCGCCATTATCCTGCATGTAAAAAATCATGGTGTTATCTTGAAGCCCGTTGGCTTCGAGTGATTTTACAATCTTTCCAATCCCCTGATCCATGCGATCAACCATGGCTGCGTAAACTTCCATGCACCTGATTTCCCACTCCTTGTTTTCCACCTTAGACCAATCGCCCACGGTTGGAGTCAGTTTGGAATCTGGCGCAATCACCCCCAGTGCTTTCGACTTTTCAAATCGAGCCTTACGGATGGGATCGTAGCCCTTGTCATAAACGCCTTTATATTTGGCGACATCTTCATCCAAGGCGTGCATGGGCCAATGCGCAGCGGTATAAGCCACATACATGAAGAAAGGTTTTTCTGCCTGATCGCGTTTATGCTCGTTGACAAATTTAACTGCGTTATCGCTGATTGCATCGGTGTAATAAAATTTAGCGGGCTTGTATTCAGGGTCTGCATAAGCAGAGATGGGAGTGTTATCGCGGGTCAGGGTGTAGGGGTCATAGAAACTGCCACCACCTTGAAGGGTACCATAATACCTGTGAAAACCACGCTGCATGGGCCAATTATGCCTTGAAGCACTCTCAGTCGTATGTCGGGTGACATGCCATTTGCCCACCGCATAATTTTTGTAACCAGCGGGTGCAAGTATCTCTGCAATGGTAGGGGTGTTCTTGTTTAAATCGCCTTTATAACCTGCAAGCGGGGTGTCATAAACCATATGACCAACGCCCGCCTGATGTGGATATAACCCGGTAAGTAGACTTGCACGAGTAGGGCAGCAACGCGCAGTATTATAAAACTGATTGAAGCGCAATCCATTGGCTGCAAGCTTATCGAGGTTGGGAGTTTTAATCTCTCCGCCAAAGCATCCCAAATCCGAAAACCCCATGTCATCGGAAAGAATCACGATGATATTGGGTTTCGAGGTCTGGGCCTCAAGGTTGAAACCAAAGAGGAGCAGAGAAACAACCGTGAGAATTCTTCGCATTTTAGTTTTCCTTATTCTTCTTGTTATTCTTTTTGGGGTTATCTTTTCCCTTAATCATGTCGAGTTCCTTGGGCCTTGCATTTGCATATTGATCAAGTGCCCCTTGAAGCAGTTTCGCATCCATCGCAGCTTTACCCGTTAAAGATGACACAGTTTTAGCACTCATCTGGGCGGGATCATTTTTAAGATCATAGAACTCACCAGTTCGATAAAGCTTGGAATCATGGTTAAAAGCAAACTCTTGAACTTTTGTATCATTGCCCTGCCTAGGCGAATACCATGAATAAACCCAATCACGGGACTTCGCTTCTTTCCCGAAAGCATGAGGCAGAAAACTTACACCATCCAACCTCTTATCTGAGCTAGTAACTCCTGCAGCATCTAAAAGAGTGGGAACAAAATCCGTGCTATCCACCAGATTCGAATGAACTTTGCCTGCAATTACTTTCCCGGGAAAATTAACAATCAACGGAACATGCATCCCAGCAGCCGTGGTGGTTCCCTTGCCACCAATCACAAGCTTATCCCCCATCATGGATTTGGTTCCTTTTCCAGTGCCGTTATCACCCACGAAAATAATCAGAGTGTTATCACGAATGCCCTGGGCATCCAACTGCGCAATAAGTTTGCCAATCAATTTGTCCATGTAAACAACCATGTCGCCAAAGTGGTTTGGCTTTTCATTGACAGCCTCGCCCTTGGCCTTGGGATCCCAATCCTTGCTATCAGGAGTTGGCTGATATGGAGAATGCGTGAGCATCATGGGATAGTAAAGAAAGAAGGGCGAAGTTTTACTGCGCTTGATAAAATCGATCGCATAATCATTAACGAGATCGGGACCGTATTCACCGTTGGAATAATTTTTTTCTACCCCGTTAATCTCCAGTCCTGGATTCGCATATCTAGGTGGGCGCCTAGTATGCTGCCAAAGGCAGTATTCATCAAACCCAAATTTTTTAGGAAGTTCAAGATCATGGCCAAGCTGCCATTTGCCTGTTATGCAAGTGGTATAGCCCGCTGGCTTCAAATGGTTGGCAAAGGTGACCGCCTTGGGATTCATGTTACCAAAATTTATATAGTTGCGAATATTGTAAAGCCCCGTCATCAACTGCACCCTTGTGGGCGTGCATAAAGGCTGCACATAACAATGGGTGAAGCGCGCACCCGTTGCAGCTAGCTTATCAAGATTCGGAGTTTTATAACTGGTGCCCCCGTTGGCGCCGATGGTTTCATAACCAAGATCATCCGCCATGATTAATATCAAGTTAGGCTTGCCTTCCGCACCTAAAAGGTTGGCAGGAGAGTAACAAGCAATAAGCCCAAGCAATATGAATAACTTAATACATTGCATCTGGTGCTATTCCTTCTTCTTAGCTTTGGCTTTAGTGGGCTTTTCCAAACCCTTGGGCGCTTCAATATTGTTGGACGCTCTCAAATGCTCGATCATGCGCTGTTCGTATTCCGCCATCGGTCTGCCAGTGACCACCATTGAGTTAATCAATTGCACATAAGGCTTGATGTCTACTTTAGATAAATCGAGAACATTCAAAACAAACAAAACCGAGGGCACTCGATTTTTTAATTGCTCAGCAAGAACGCTGTTTGCCTTTTCAACTTGGCCTGATTGCAACAGTGTCCATGCCGCCAACCCCACCACTTCACCACAACTATCCTTCAACATCGGCTCCAAGGCTTTTAGCGTTTCATCATCTGCTTTACCCAACATGAACAGCCCCACTGTGCCCCAATAACGCAATCCAGAATCCTTGCTCTGCAACAACTCCAACAGTTTTGGTTTGTTGCCATTATTTTTAGCAAGAGCCATATCTGCTGCATCAAGGTAGGCGGGCAGATCGTAAAGCTTTTCGTTCTGCGCCACCTGATAGATGGTGGTTTTGTTTTGCGCTGCCCGTTCATTGCGTTCGAATTCTGGTAATAAACCTGCATCGCGAATGGCTAACTGCCATTCTTTGAGTTTACCCCGCATGGTTAGCAGTGTTTCACGATGTTCAGGTTTATCCGCAAGATTGACTACATTATCAGGATCGGCTTGCATGTCGTAAAGTTCTTCAACAGGCTTGGTGTTAAAGAATCTGCCCGTGATTTCGTTAGTGCGTTTGTTTTTGTACGCATCTTCCCAAACTTTGGTTGCTTCCATTTTCCAGAGGTAATCAACATGCTGCCCCCAAGGCACATAAGGCATGAAGTTTTTGATGTACAAGAATTGCTTACTACGAACCGCGCGCTGATTATCGAACCGCTCATCCATTCGTTCACGGAAGCTGAAAACATACTCGGGTTCCTGCTGCGCTTTGGTACCCAGAAAAATCTTACCCTGCATCGCAGGTGGGATCTCGGCATTCGCAAGGCTCAACCAAGTTTTGGGCATATCCACAAAACTGACGAGCCTATCCACAGTTTCACCAGGGGATTTACCGGGCCATAAATGCTTGTACTTTTCAGGCATCCGCACTATCAGCGGGCAGTGCAAACCACTGTTGTAAAGAAATCGTTTGCTACGAGGCATCACACCACCATGATCAGAATTAAATATCACAATGGTATCATTCGCGAGCCCTGCTTTATCTAATGCTGCTAGCGCCTTGCCTACTTCGATATCCATGGTTTCAACTGCATCGTGATATTTTGCATAAGTCATTCGAATCCCTTTTTCATCGGGATGATATTTTCGCAAGATGATGTTGTTGGGAGAATGGCGGGTATTGGTCACTGCGCCATGTGCGCTACTTTCATGGGACTGGGTGAAATTGAGGATTTGGAAAAAGGGCTGGCCGGGCTTACGCAGTTCCCAACCATTGGCCTTGTTGCTATCCCAGCAATTACCATCTAGCCTGCCACCAATATTGAAATCAGTCTTGGTATGGTTGGCGACAAAATAACCCGCACTGCGAAGGTAATCTGGATAGTACTTGATCAAATCATGAGGCAACATATTTCTACTGCGCATGGGAAGTGTACCGGTGGAGGCAGAGTACATACCCGTAATCCAAGTACTGCGGGACGGTGCACAAACCGGCACACAAGCGTAGGCATTTTTATAGCGAAACCCTTGCTTAGCAAGCGCATCTACATTTGGCGTCTTGGCAAATTTATTGCCATAGCATCCAAACCAATCAACGCTGGAATCTTCGCACACAAGCCAAAGAATATTAGGCTGCTCCGCAGCTTGAGCAGAGCCTGAAATTAGAAGACAGCAAAAAAGTACAGCTTTGATCCAATTCATGCCGTCTCCATGTAGTGCAAACTTAGAAGGTTAAACCCCATGAGCAAAAGCAAGTTCCGAGCTAAATCATGCGTTATCTGTAGGATAAATGCCAAAGAAAAGGGGGGTTAAATCAAACAAGGCTAGGGCACGGGGTTGATCTTCACTCTGATAAAAGTGGGCCAGTAAAGCCTTGCATCATTAATCACGCCCGCAAGTGATTTCGCATTTGCAGCATAACTAATGATTATCTCATCTTCTTTCGAAAGCCAAGGTTGCACCTTCCCCGAATAACAAAAAATCTCATTACTCCAACTCTTTTCCTCACAGGTATGCAGTTTAATTTTTTCAGACCACGGCCCCCATGGATTAAAACTCGTTCTGCCAACAATGTCGGGCGACAAAAAAGCATCATGATACACCAATAAAAATTTCTTCAACCCCGGTACATAATTAACCGAATACTCAGATGCAACACCTTCCATCAAGGGCTTCGCATCTTCCAAATTCTTTGACCAACCAAAACCATCATAGAACTCCCAATCTGCAAAATTTTCAACCTGATTGTTCGAACACC
>JBIIMS010000028.1:0-6351 GCA_044337875.1 Gemmataceae bacterium | reverse complement strand
CTGCTCCAAGATAATAGCGTTTTCATGGGTCGCATTAATTCACTTTTTTTGCAGGCTGCAAATAGGTAGGTAACGGGTGAACGATTGGATCAATCGCATGAGCGAGAATTTCAAGGCTATCAACCAACCTTGGCCCGGGCCGGTTAAAGTATTGCGAACCATCCGCAACAAAAACCTTATCCGGTTTAAGAGATGCGAATTCTTTTTGCATCATCACATTATCCAGCACAGGTAAATCTTGCGTGGTGCGTTCCACATTAAAACCACACGCCGCAATGAACAGCATTTCAGGTTGGGCATCTGCAACTTCACGCCAACTTAGGGTGCGGGAAGGAACGCCCGGCTTTCCCAATAGTTCTACCCCACCTGCCATTGCAATTAATTCAGGCGTCCAATGCCCCGAAGAAAAAGGTGGATCAAGCCATTCGAGAAACACTAACCTAGGGTTCTTTACCATTTGTTTTGAGCGCAAAACAACTTCGTCAACGCGTTTTTGATGTGCTTTAACCACGAAGTTTGCGTGTTCTTCTTTACCAACAGCGCGCCCTACTTGAAGCATGGATTCAAACACTTGCGCCAAAGTCATGGGTGCAAGATTAATAACTTGAGGGTTGCCAAGCAACTTGCTCACCACTGCCCGCACCTCTTCTTCTGCAACTGCGCAAACATCACACAGCGCCTGGGTGATTATCAAATCGGGTTTTAGTTTTTCAAGAACAGCTTGGTTCAAAGAGTATAGAGCTTTGCTGGTTTTTAACTTCTCGCGAACCAGTGCATCTATTTCTCTACTGCTTGCAGCTTCAGGAATCAGCGAAGTTGTTACCTTGGGCAACTCTAAAACTTCGGCAGGGTAATCACACTCATGGCTAACGCCCACCAAGGAATCTGCAAACCCTAATGAACAGATTATTTCAGTCGCGCTGGGTAATAAAGAAACAATGCGCATGATAATTCCCATGTGTAAAAACGATTGTTTTGATTCTCCTACATTATTAGAATACTCATCATTAAAATATGCAGCATTATGAAAACTTTTGATTCCCAAGAAATACAAAGTCGACTGGGGATAATTTTCCACTATCATGCCAAGGCTTTATCAGGCTGAATAAAGAGCTAAGGGCCATTGCTGAAAAGGTTTTAATCCCATTAAGCTCAATTGTTCTTGCAAAGAACGCTGGTTCTTCGCAAGCTATGCAATATCATTGTTTCATTTAGTTTGGAGTAATTGGGTAATGTCATCTGAAACACCGCAAGAATCTTATAAACCGTTTGTGCCTGAAGATACCACCATGCCTGAATTCACATGGCAGGCAGTGATCGCAGGTACTTTGCTTGGGCTGGTTTTTAGCGCCTCTTCTCTTTATCTGGTTCTCAAAGTAGGCATGACGGTTTCCGCTTCCATTCCAGTTTCCGTTTTGGCTATCACCCTATTTAGAGCACTTTCCAAACTGTTTAAAATGCGACAGGCTACCATTCTCGAAAATAATATCGTGCAAACTGCAGGGTCTGCTGGCGAATCCATCGCCTTTGGCGTAGGCGTCACCATGCCTGCACTTTTATTACTTGGCTTCAACATGGATATCCAACGGGTTATGGTCGTTTCTGTTTTGGGAGGCTTGCTAGGCATTCTTGCCATGATCCCCCTCCGCAGAGCTTTCATTGTAAAACTGCATGGCAAACCTGGGCAGCCGGGCACTCTTCTTTACCCTGAAGGCACCGCTTGTGCGCAAGTTCTTATTTCGGGCGAAAAAGGCGGTACGACGGGTGCAACTGTTTTCCTCGGTTTTGGAATCGCCTTCGCTCATAAGTTTGTCACCGAAGGCATGAGCCTACTCGCTGTTTCTGCAAAAATCCCTTTTAACTTCATCAACAAAGCTGCAGTTTTCGCAAGCGAAATGGCTACCGAACTTCTAGGCGTTGGCTACATCATCGGCTTGCGCACCAGTGCGGTCATGATGGCGGGCGCCCTGCTTGGTTACATGATCTTAATCCCTTTGATCTTTTTCATTGGTGAAAACTCCCCGACTGCAATTGCTCCGGGTACCAAACCCATTCGTGATATGAGCCTGGGCGAAATCCGAAATAGCTATCTGCTTTTTATCGGTGCTGGGTGTGTTGCAACTGCTGGCATTCTTAGCATGTTTCGCACCCTTCCCATGATTTTTCGATCCATTGGTTCAGGCCTTTCCTCGCTTAAATCCGGTAACTCAGAGACCACCAAATTAAGAACCGAAAATGATATGTCCATGCTTGTTGTGCTTGGCGGTTGCATGGGCCTGATCGTATTGCTTACTTTATTTCTTACCAGCCAGGTAAATACTGTAAGTGCGATTTCAGGTGCGGTGCTTGTCGTCTTATTTGGTTTTCTGTTTGTAACGGTTTCTTCTAGGCTTACAGGCGAAATTGGATCTTCTTCCAATCCCATTTCCGGCATGACGGTTGCAACACTCATGCTCACATGCTTAATTTTTCTAGCGTTGGGCTGGACAAGTTCGCGCGAAAGAGTCCTCGCGCTTTCAATTGCTGCAGTGGTTTGTGTTGCGGCATCTAATGGTGGCACCACTGCCCAATCACTCAAGACTGGTTTCCTTCTTGGTTGCACACCTAAATATGCTCAGTACGCAATTTTGATAGGAGCGTTAGTTTCCGCTTTGGTAATTGGTGGCACGCTAATTACCTTCAATCAGGCAGGCACAATATACTCTGCTAAACCACAATACCTGCCCACTCTCGCACTCAACAAAACTGAAATTGATCGCCTAATGGAATCGGAAGATCATGCAGGCAAAACCTATAAGCTTTACGATTCTAGAAACGATATTCTGACTCTTGCGGATGCTTCAACCAATTACAAACCTAGGCCTGAGATTGCATCGCTTAAAGGCGGGCCCTTTCTTATCGAACCCGATACAGGCAAAATTGCCTTTCTTAAAGACCCTGCAATCATGGGTAAATTAACGGAGCGCGATGATGGCACACGAGTGAACCGCGAATTTGAAGCTCCTAAAACCCAGGTCATGGGCATTATTATTAATGGTGTGCTTAAACGCGATTTAAACTGGACCATGGTTGCGATTGGTTCGATGATTGCCTTTATGCTAGAGCTATGTGGCGTATCCGCACTCGCTTTTGCAGTAGGGGTTTATGTACCCATCCAGTATTCTGTCCCGATCTTTTTGGGCGGGATTGTTCGCTGGTGCGTAGATGCATGGCTTGCAAGACAAAGCACCGTTGCAATCGATTCCGATGATCCGGAAGCACAAGCCAAGGCTGAGATCGAAGCAATTCAAAAATCTGAAACCAACCCAGGGGTGTTACTCGCTTCGGGCTACATTGCAGGCGGATCGCTTGCGGGTGTAATTCTAGCCTTCTTCGCTTTCAGCGATACGCTTCCCAAGGATATTGCCCGCTGGCAGTATTCAACAATTCCTGTTACGCGAGAAGCAACCTTGGATGAATTGGGCAAAGATGCTGCGAGATTCAAGCTGGGTGCAAGTGCCAAGGATGCGGATGTCATATCGTTTGGGAAAGAAATTTCAGAATTAAGTCGGGAAGAGGGAGTGCTGCAAAAGTGGGTGAAAGTTCCCGCAGGTATCAAATTAAAAACCCCCGACAAGCGTGATATCTTAATTGAAAAAGAAGAGTTTCTTGGGCCCATTGCTGAAAGAATCATGGGAAGAGAATACTTTGCTCCTGCCCTTTTTCAATCCAATGCCAACCTATTAAGGTTGCCTGAAAAACTTCCTGTCGGAGCAGAGCTAAAAATTCCGGGAAGCATTCTTCCTGCCATTCTTTGGTTTGGCGTGTTAACCTTACTATTGGGATTTGCGGGTGCGGGTTGGCTTTTCAAAGAGAAGCCTGCCTCATAATATAACTACACTATTCTTAACTTTTACGAGGGTTCTTTCATGGTTTCTTACTTACGGAGATGGTCAGCTTTAGCTGCCCTTACAATTCTAATGGCAAACTTTTCCCCTCTTTTGGGTGATGAAGGCATGTGGTTGTTCAACAACCCGCCCAAGGCGCACCTCAAAGCAAAGTATAATTTCGAGCCCACAGATGCATGGCTCAATCATTTGCAAAAATCTTCTGTTCGATTTAACAGCGGTGGCTCAGGTTCTTTTGTTTCTGCAAATGGGTTGGTAATGACCAACCACCATGTTGCTGCCGATGCATTGCAAAAAATGGGCACCAAGGATCGCAATTATTACCGTGATGGTTTTCATGCCAAGACTTATGCCGAAGAATCCAAATGCGAAGCCATGGAACTTAATGTTCTCATGAGCATTGAAGATGTTACAGAAAGGGTTAATGCCTCTTCCAAGGCAGGGGCCAAAGCAGAAGATTCTTTTGCTGCACGCAGAGCAGTCATCTCAGAAATCGAAAAAGAATCACTCGATAAAACCAGCCTTCGAAGCGATGTGGTCACCCTTTATCAAGGGGGAGCCTACCATCTTTATCGATTTAAGAAGTACACCGATGTTCGACTCGTTTTTGCCCCCGAACAACAAATCGCTTTCTTTGGTGGCGACCCAGATAATTTTGAATACCCCCGCTTCGACCTCGATATGGCTTTCTTCAGGGTTTATGAAAACGACAAACCCGCAAAAATCGAACACTTCCTTAAATGGAGCAAAGCGGGCGCTAAGGAAGACGAACTAGTTTTCGTTTCCGGGCATCCAGGCAAAACCAATCGCCTTAATACGGTTGATGAACTTCAATATTTCAGAGACATCGGCTACCCTTTCCTGCTTAACAGGCTGAATCGTTGGGAAGTTCTTCTAAATGCATTTAGCGGTAGAAGCGAAGAAAACGCCAGGCAGGCTAAAGAGTTTCTTTTTGGGGTGCAAAATAGTCGCAAGGCTAGAGTTGGTGGCTTGGGTGGATTGCTCGACCCAGAAATGATGGCAAGAAAACAAGCGTATGAACTTAAGCTTAAAGAAGCGGTTGCCAAGGATGCAAAGCTTGCAGATGCCAAAACTGCATGGGACAAAGTAACAGCATCGGAAAAGATCCGTGCTGAACTGATCAAGCCCTACACCGTTTTAGAAGGTGCTGCGGGTTTTAATTGTGAAATTTTTGGCATCGCTCGCACACTTGTTCGGGCTGCTGAAGAAAAACCCAAGAAAAACCAAGAGCGCTTGCGCGAGTTCCGAGATAGCGCACTCGAATCTATGGAACTTCAACTATTCTCCGAAGAACCCATCTACGATGAATACGAAATCGTCAAGCTTGCGGACGGCCTTTCCTTTATGGCCTCGATTCTTGGCTACAAGCACCCCATCGTGGTTAGCTCGCTTGCGGGCAAATCGCCTCAGCAGCGTGCTGCGGAACTTGTGCTTGGTTCCAAGTTAAAAGATGTCAACGAACGCAAAAGGCTTTACAAAGAAGGCACTAAAGCTATCACTGCATCGAAGGACCCTATCCTTTTGCTTGCACTTGCAGTGGATGCTGAATCCCGCAAAATCCGCAAACGCATGGAACTCGAAGTCGAAGAACCCAAGCGACAGGCCTATGCAGAAATCGCCAAGGTCAAGTTCGCACTCGAAGGCACCAGCACCTACCCTGATGCAACCTTCACCCTTAGGCTCGCTTTTGGCACGGTCAAAGGTTACGAAGAGAACGGCAAAAAGGTTCCTGCTGAAACTTATTACTCTGGCCTTTACGAGCGATCAGCCGAGCACCTGAATAAATCCCCCTTCGATCTTCCTCAGCGCTGGATCGACAAAAAGGGCAAGCTCGACATGAAAGTTCCACTCAATTTTGTCTGCACTGCAGACATCATCGGGGGCAATTCAGGCAGCCCAGTTGTCAATAAAGACGCTGAAGTGGTTGGCCTTATCTTCGATGGCAACATTCAATCCTTGGTATTGGATTTCGCCTTTACCGAAGAACAAGGCCGTGCTGTTTCGGTTCATTCACAAGGTATGATCGAAGCACTTAGGAAAGTTTATGAAGCCACGAATGTGGCTGATGAACTCGAAGGAAAGTAGAAATAGAAAGCTTACCTCTTCGGGGAATGCTTAACGCGTTCCCCGAACGATGGGCTATCCAATTCAGATGCGAGCGTGTTTCGGGTCTCGACGACTTGTTTTTGCAAAAGCTCAAATTCATGGGCCAGATTTTCCGCCCTCTTTCGGGCAATGCGAATCAATTCGGTAGCACCCGGCTCGTTCACTTGTGCAACCAGCTCCTTCATATCAGGCAGGGTTGATGCGCTCCAAATCTTACGCGAAACTATCAGATACCCAGGAAGCAAACTTCCTAAAAACACCATCGCCGCCATGCCATAAAAATTCCAAGGCAGATAATCATGCCTGATCCACGACATCAAGGTGCGATAAAGAATAT
>JBIIMS010000020.1:0-20950 GCA_044337875.1 Gemmataceae bacterium | reverse complement strand
GAGGGCGAATACTCGCTGTTCGCAAGCTGGCTTGAACCAGAATGCTGCTTGTCGAGTACATTACGGACATTATCATTAGCCAACTCGGCCATCTTCGTGCGGCCCATGTTCTCACGGATGGCGATGAACTCCATCTCGGGCGTAATGATTCCCTGCTTCGCATACCACAGCTGCGTTACGGGTTGGCCTTTGCTCGCACGGATCGGGCGGCGGCGTTGACCAAGCAAACCAGGAAATTCCACCAGTCGATTCTTCTCTGCCTTGCTCGCAAACTCCGCATGCTTGCCAGATAGATAACCGTTATCCATCGGTTTTACTTCTCGCCCATCATATTCCTGAACATCGCCACGAGCTTGAATCCACTGCGAGCGCAATGCGGGCAGGCCTTCGTCTGATTTGCCTGCAAATGTGGGATCACCCCAAGGCCCGGAGCAGTCATAAACTCGCACCGGCTCATTCGCCGTTACCGCACCGGTGTAAGATTTCGTATCACTGACGGTGATTTCGCGCACAGGGACTTGTACATTGGGATGGATTTGGCCTTGCAGATAGACACGCTTGCTATTTGGCAGTTGCTCGCTGCTGTGTGGTTCGTTGGCATCTTTAGCCGAAATTGCTTCTTCGTTGATGATTTTTGGAGCGGCATTCTCGAGTTCAGCCCCTGAATGCATTTCAAGAGTAACGATACCCTTCCGTGCGGATTCCTTTTGCGTCATATCATAAGCTCCATAAAAGTTTGAGTATCAGTGTAGCAGTATTGAAGGGGGGCTTGGACAAATGAAAAGTGGTCGACATTGGCCGCTTTCTCACGCCGGCATTACCCGGGTCGAGTCCAAGGGTCTTTTCTCAGCTTTGCTTCTTGCAATGCACCCCTAGCGATTCATAGACAGTATACCTGTTGAATCAAGGTATGGCTACTTACATTTAAAGGAATCCGATGTTTCCTTTTTATTCTTCGTGGATAAGGGTACAATGCTATCTGTTCATTGTTTATTTGGAGTTTGATAAATGAATGCCCGGATAATGTTTGTGATTGCAATTTTGATCGGCTTTGCCGCTGCAATGCCAAATTCGCAAGCCTATCAAGCTCCCGAAAAGTTGGTCGATAAGGTTCGTGTATCAATTGATAAAGGTATTCAATATCTGCGCGACATGGAAAAGGGTAAGGGAAATTGGGAACTAGACGCTGAAAGTAATATCCGCAAAGGTGGGTGGACCTCTCTTGCAATGTTATCCTTGCTAAACTGTGGCGTACCCCCGGAAGACGAAATGATGAAACGCGGGCTCGAATACCTGCGAGGCGTACCACCTTCCCAAACTTATACCGTTGGGCTTCAAACCATGGTTTATTGCCTAGCTAAACAACCACAAGATCGCGATCGCATCCAGCGCAATGTTGATTGGCTTAAATCCGCAAAGTTAAAAGATGGTTGGAGCTATGGCGAACGAGCTTTTGGCTCTGCTGATAATTCCAATACCCAATACGCATTGCTTGGGTTGCATGAAGCATTTCTTGCAGGCGCCAATGTTGATCGTAAAATCCTAGAAGAGGTTCGTAGTCATTTTATTAAAACCCAAGTCCCCAAAGATGGTGGATGGACTTACCGTGGGGGTGGCCTTACCACCATGACCATGACCACCGCTGGCCTTTCTAACTTGCTAATCACCGGTGCTGATCTGGAAGTTGGCAAACAAAAACTCCGTGACGATGGCGTTGCAGAACTCTGTGGGATTTACGAAGAGAACAAAGCAGTTGCTGATGCCCTGCGCTGGGTCGGAAATAATTTCCCCGCAAAGCTTACAGTCGAGCGGGCCCGTGCTGCTTTTCAACATCCCTACTACGGCCTTTATGGTATCGAAAGAGTTGGCAGGCTTACAGGCAACCGCTTTATAGGCGGCCATGACTGGTACAGGTTAGGTTGCGAATTTTTTGTCGATACGCAAAAAGCGGATGGCCGTTGGGATGGCGAAGGCAGGCAGTTCGATCACTGGCCCGTGGTTGCAACCAGCTTTTCATTGCTTTTTCTTTCTAAGGGTAGAACTCCGGTTCTTATGACCAAGCTTGCTTACAACCGAGGCGATGATTGGAATAATAAACGCAGCGATTGTAAGAACCTCGTGGCTTTTGTCTCGAAGGAATTGTTCAAAGGCCAGCCGATGGCATGGCAGATATTTGATTCTCGGACCAAACCTGCCGAGCAGGAAGATCAAGTTAAAGAACTCGCTGCTGAACTGTTGCAATCGCCCGTTACTTATTTCAATGGGCATAATCGTGCCCCAACGGGCAAAGAGCGCGATATCCTCAGAGAATACCTAAATAACGGGGGCTTTGTTTTTGCAGAGGCTTGCTGCGGCAGGCCCGAGTTTGATGCAGACTTCAGGGCCATGTGCAAAGAAATGTTTCCCGACAACCCTCTTACGCTACTTCCAGACTCCCATGCGGTTTGGCTTGCGAGTGGGAAGTTTGCCGTACCTCCTGGAGAGTTCCCAATCTGGGGTATTCAGCAGGGTTGCAAGACTATTTTAATGTATAGCCCCAAGGCAATCAGTGGGTATTGGGAGGGTAACGCGACCAGTATTGGCAGGGCAGCTACAGCTTTTCAATTAGGCGCAAACATCATTGCTTATGCTACTGGCCTTGAAGCACCTAAGCCAAGGCTTACCGAAGTCGAAATTTTCAAAGGGGATTTGAAATCAACCGTTCGTAGAGGCTTCCTTAGGGTTGCCCAAATCAAGCATGAAGGCGATTGGCAACCCGCGCCCCTTGCTATGCGAAACCTGATGGCGGATGTGCGCAAGTCTGGGCTTGATGTTTCGCTTGAAACCATCCCTTTGCCTCTTGCTTCCGATAACATCGTCGATTTCCGTTTCCTTTATATGCATGGTAGAAGTGCATTTAACTTCCAAAAGCAGCAGATGAATCAGTTGCGCTTCAACCTTGAAACTGGAGGCGTGCTTCTTGCAGATGCTTGCTGTGGTGCAAAGTCTTTTGATACTTCTTTCCGAACCTTCATGGATCAACTTTGGGAAGACAAGAAATTGAAATTGCAACCCATACCCTTGACAGATGAGCTTTACAGTCATCAATTGAATGGAGAAGCTTTGCGGGAATTACGCTGCAGAAGAGAGGGCGCTGATGGCAGGCCTGAACCTGCTTTCAAAAATGTGGCACCCTTGTTGGAAGGTATCAAACTGAACAATAGATGGGTCGTGATCTATAGCAAATATGATCTCGGTTGCGCCTTGGAAAAACACAAGTCAACCGATTGCCTTGGTTACGATTATGATAGTGCCTTAAAGCTTGGTAAGGCGGCTGTCTTTTATTCACTCAAGCGATAGTGCGAATAATTTTTCGTCAGGGAGTTTTCAGAAATGGATAGTTGGTTCTTGCCTGTTGGATTTCGGTTTTGTGGGCTACATAGCGGCCTTCGCCCAGATCCTTTAAGAAAAGATCTTGCATTGTTCTTCTCCGATTTTCCCGCCTCTGCTGCGGGGGTTTTTACCACTAATAAAGTCAAGGCTGCACCTGTTCACCTGTGTAAAGAAAGGCTTCCCTCCGACCTCATCCGCGGGATTATCGTCTGCTCGGGTAATGCCAATGCCTGCACAGGAAAGAAAGGCATGGACGATGCCAGAAAGATGGCAATTGTTACTGCAGAGGTAAACAAGTGCGAAGATAAAGAGATTCTTGTTTGCTCCACTGGAGTTATAGGCAGGCATCTGCCCATGGATGTAATCGAGGCTGGTATCCGAAAGACACCTGAACTGCTAAGTGATTCCGCAATGTCGCTTAGCGATGCTGCTCATGCGATTCTTACTACCGATACAAAAATTAAAGTTGTGACCAAAGAAATCAGCATTAACGGAAAACAAGTAGTGGTTGCTGGGGTAGCCAAGGGCGCAGCCATGATTGGCCCAAACATGGCTACAATGCTAGCCTTTGTGTTTACCGATGCGGAAGCTTCCGATGGCGAGCTGGCCTCCCTCATCACCGATGCATCGGATAAGTCGTTTAATTGTGTAAGTGTTGAAGGCCACACCAGTACTAATGATAGCCTTATTATTCTTGCCAATGGTGCTTCGGGTGCTGGGAAAATGCTGGGTGGTGATTGGGATGCTTTTGTTGCGGTGGTAACCGAGGTTTGCTGTGAACTGGCAAAAGAAATTGCAATTGATGCAGAGGGTGCCAACCATCTTGTAACTATTACGGTAGAAGGTTTACGGGATGACAAAGAGGCAAAAAAGATTGCCAAGACTGTCGCTGAAAGTGTGTTGGTGAAGACTGCGATTTTTGGCGCAGATCCAAACTGGGGCAGGGTGGTTTCTGCTGCCGGGTACGCAGGTGTTAACTTCGAAGAAAAAAATCTTTCTCTTTGGATGGGTGAAATGCTTCTTTATAAAGATGGCACCCCCATGGACTTTGATCCCAAGGTTGCTTCCGATTATCTTAGAAACAATCGCAATGTAACCCTAAGGCTGCTTTTTAATCTCGGAAAGGGAAAATGCACTTATCAGACTTGTGATCTAACACAGGAATATGTGCGCCTAAATGCTGACTACACAACTTAATATTCGGGCGTGACTTCTTCGCCATTGCGGGTGACTAACGCTGCAACGACTTTAATGCTGGTACCGTATTTCAACATCGAAACATGGGCATCGCAAAATAGTGCTGCAGCAGCGTTATTGTGAAATCCATAAAGTTCATGCTTGTTATAACAGTTGACTGCGCAAGGGCCGTATTGGTCAGAGCCATCTTCTTTTGCACCATCAAGATTGATAAAGCAATTGGGTATGGCCCACCCAGCAGGTCCGGTTTCTTTACCGGTATATCCCAGCGTGTTCCAGAATTGAGGCCTTCCTGCGACTTCACCCAATAATATTGTTTGTGATAATCCGTCTTTGATATCTGAAAATGTACAAGGGCGGTCTTCCCCAATCGGGCCCAACGGATCACCTTTCCACGGGGCTAGCACCCCCAATGCAATCAATCCGGCATCTACATCATAAATAATCGTGTAATCGCAAACACCAAAACTCAAATTGAAATACTTGCTAACTCTGCCGCCCGGTGCGTTTTGGCAAACAAACATATTCAGCGTTTTTGATACATAAGGTTGTACAGCGGGATCATCCCATGCGGTGGTTCGGGGCAAAGCTTTTGCTAGTGCCTCCTGCTCGATATAAGGCAGAAGAAACATTGGCCAAGCCTGGGGCTGAGGTGCGGTAACCGAACCCGGTGGCAGGCTTCCATGGGTGGAATGATAGTTTTGAAACGCTAGCCCGAGTTGCCTAAGGTTGTCGATGCAAGTGATTTTGCCTGCAGCATTCCTTACTTTCTGAACTGCGGGCAGTAAAAATCCAATCAGAATTGCAATGATTGCAATCACAACAAGTAGTTCAATAAGGGTAAAAGCCCGTTTTTTATGGCTAATCATTATGCTTTAACTCTGTTAAGGCTGCCTGCCCATTAAAATAGTAACTCAATCGAATCAAATCCTTGCGATAACATTATTTATAAGTCATAATAACTATACCACCGAAGTAATCATGGTTCTATTCATGCCTTTATTTAAAAACAATCTGGATCGTAGGCAATTGTTGACTGTTGGAGCAGCAGGCATTGCGGGCCTGACGTTACCCAGAATATTAAATGCCTCGATGAATCGTGCCGGGGTAACATCATCCACCAAGGCTGATTCGTGCATTGTCATTTTTTTGAATGGTGGCTCAAGCCATCTCGATATGTGGGATATGAAGCCCGACGCCCCTGCAGAGATTCGTGGTGAATTTAAACCCATAGCGTCTTCAGTTCCGGGGTTGATGTTGGGCGAACACCTACCTGGCCTTGCCAAGGTGATGCATCATGCAACGCTGGTTCGCTCCATGCACCATACGGTGAATAATTCGCATGCTGCTGCCGTATACACCTCACTTACCGGCCATGATCGCGGCGAAATGGGAGGAGGTGCAAAGCCTACCGATATTCCCGCAATAGGATCGGTGCTTGCAAGATATCGGCCACCCTTGGGTGCATCAGTACCATTTGTATCGATGCCTTATGTGACGAAGGAGGGGGCGGGTGGGCCACCTCAACCTGGTTTTTTTGGTGGAATACTAGGTCGATCCTTCGACCCGATGTTTGTACTGCGCAATCCCAATGATTCAGATTTTGGGTTGCCTGAGCTTACTTATTCCCCTGATGTTGATGGGTCGCGGATGGGGAAACGCCGTTCGCTTATCAGCGCCCTTGGTAAATCTAACTCCAATAATTTAGGCGATCTCGATGCCTATCAAGCCAAGGCCTTTGATCTTCTTTCTTCAGAAAGAACCAGAACCGCTTTCAAGATCGAGCAAGAGCCTGACAAGCTTCGTGAAGCATATGGCAGGAATATTTATGGCCAGAGCGTTTTGCTTTCGCGCAGATTGATCGAAGCGGGGACTAGGCTTGCTTGTATTTCTTGGGCGCCCGATGCCAACGCCACCTGGGATACCCATGGCAATAACTTCAAGAAACTAAAGGGTGAGTTGTTGCCTCAGTTTGATATGGCAGTTTCTAGTTTGATCACTGATTTGGAATCGCGAGGAATGCTCGAGCGCACGATGGTTGCAGTTCTGGGCGACTTTGGTCGAACTCCAAAAATCAACGCTAATGCAGGCCGTGATCATTGGAATTTTTGTTACTCACTTATGATTGCAGGGGGCGGGTTTAAAAAAGGTTTTGTCTACGGTGCAAGCGATAAGATAGGTTCTAATCCCAGCCTGAACCCTTTGGTTCCTGCGGATATCATTTCGACTATTTATCATTGTCTGGGTATTTCGAATGAGCTTGAAATCACAGATCGGCTGAATCGACCGCAAGCACTTTGCCCTTGGGGTAACCCGGTAAAAGAATTGCTTGCCTGATTATTCTTTTACTGGGTCTTTTAGTTCCATACACGAAAACCATAATACAACAGAGCTTGAAAGCAACGAAGTCCCGATGCTGGCAAAGGGTAGTATTTTTCCACCTTCCCAAGCACTCATCCACGCAGTTGGTGGCGGGAATTCTTTTATTGTCCCCATTAAATCACTCAAAATAATGCTGAAGTCAATTGGTTTTGGCAGTGCCCAGTAGGCGATATTAATCAACCAGGTTGCCAACCCTGATGAGGATTCCGCAGTCGTTGCTGCGAGGTTGGAAATGCGGGCGTGATTCACCATCCAGCAGATGGCCCAGAATGCGATCGACCCTATGATTGCCACCATGGTGCTTCTGCTCCATGTTCCAAGAAATACCGAGGCTGGATAAAAACAAATAAATTGAATAACCAATATTGCGAAAGACCATAGGAACAATCCATTCCAAACATTAGTTGCAATTCCAAGAGCAATCCAAGTTCCGCCTATCAAAATGATTCCATGCAGGCTTAAAACCATAACGATGGAGGATGTTTTTGCGAGGAGCATAAAGCCTGTGGATACTGGGCGAAGGCGCAGCATGTTCCACCAAAATCCCTGCAAGAATTCTGGTATGAACCCCGCAGTCCAGATTAATGCGAAGACCAGGCCAACGGCATCTGAAGTGAAAAAGACCAGCATGGATTCAAAGTATCGAACGGCGTTTTCTCGAAACTTGACCCAGGGCATTTTAACCACACCAAACAAAAGCTTGATCTCGCCCTGAATCAGGGGGATCCCAGATTTTTCAAGTTCTTCCGGGCCTATGCGGGCAGCTTCTTCGACTGGGGCTCGCTGTGCAATTTCATAATTTGAAGCCTCGGGTATGTTCGAAAACCTAACCGTTGCTGCCAAAGTGATAATCAATGCGGAATAAAATAAAAGCAGTGGAAAAAGATACGATGCAACAGCCTGGCGTAACGATTCCCCTGTGAAGCATTTCATGATTTGGAGAAATTGTGATCCAGTCATTTGGGTTATCCAATTGGTGTCGTGTTGGCGCAAGCTAGTTGCATCGCTTTTTGAAGGAAAGGACCTTGGCTATTCCCACGCCAGTTTTCAATTGGTTCATCTCTTAGTATTTTTCCATTCGCAAGTAAGATAACCCTGTCGCAAAGGGCTTCAATTTCTTCAAGTTCATGAGAAACTAGAATCACACTTCGGCCTTCCTGACGCCAATTGATCAAAAGATCCCGAACTTTTTGCCTAGCATCGAAGTCCAAGCCTTCGAGAGGTTCATCGAGAATTAGCAAAGTGGGGGTTGCAAGAATAGCCTGAGCAATCAAAAGCCTCTGAGTCATGCCTCGGGAAAATCCCCCAACACTTTGTTCTTGTCTGTCTTCCAGCCCAACCTTGGTCAATGCTTCAATTATCATTCGGGAAAGGTCTTCTGATGCAATGCCTGAAAGTGAACCAAGGATATGCAAAATGGCGTTGGGTGTCAGGTGCGAAGGGAAAACGGGGGATTCTAAAACCGCACCTATGTGCTTTAAGGTTGAACGATCTGAGACTGGTTTTGAAAACCTTGTAATGGATCCAGAGTCGGGCTTGATCAAACCCAGTGCAATTTTCAAGAGCGTTGATTTTCCCGCACGATTGGAGCCAACCAGTCCGATGATCGTGCCTCTGGGTATACTCAGGCAGATATTATCCAAGGCCTGAATCTTCGATTGTCGATTAGCTTTGAATGCCTTGTTTACATTCTCGATATTTAAAATACATTCGGTCATAGTGTGTTTATAGTTACCTTTTGATTGATCAGCATAATGGTAATTTTAGTGAGCACCAAGGTTTTGAAAATCAAGTGTCAATTGGTTATTGGCCACACATATGTTCCGTGAACTTAATCAACCAAAGTGATTTGAATCCCACTTTGCAGCACTCTTTCAAAGGCACTTCGGATTTTTTCGATTCGGGTGTTGTAATCTCCAACGATAATTTTTTCGCTGCTTAAGGTGGTTGATCCCGCAGGGGAGGTCATTCCTTTAATCTGGCATTTTACCAGAAAGTCCATTGCTGCTGCGGTGCCGGTGCTTGTGGAGTTAGTTTCAAAGAGTTGCCCGAATGCAATGCTATGTACACTTACCGGGTTTTTGATGGTTGAGAAACCAGTTGGGTTTGCAGTGGTAAGATTGCACACATATTGCAAAGTGTTTAAAGCGTCAGTTGAGTTCGCCCCAGAACTACCTGCGTCGGAAATGCTGGTGAATTTAGATAAATAAGCACCGCCCGATTGAAAAGTGCCACTGGCAGCACTGGTTGGTTGCCCATCGGTTTCAAAGATAATCATCTTGTTGGCCCCTTTTCTGCCATTAAAGCCCGTTGCACTGCTGAACTGGTTGTATGCCGCCATGAATGCCATTTCTGGATTTGTACCGCCATCAGCATTCGGTATTTCCCCTGAAGATTTGTTGTCCCATTGGCCAGAATCGATGCCCCCAGAATTATTAATTGTTCCGAGATAAGAGGAATTGAAATTGCTGCCGTAGGGGCGGATTTCTGCATTTGGATCGCTTAAACTATTCAAAAGAGAGTAAGGGTAAAAAAGAGCATTGCTCATGCGGGTGAAATCTTTGCCCATTGGAACCCTGGCGACATTGTAACTGTTGAGGGTTGAAAAGTAGATCAAGGAGGCCTGATCATTGGGATGATTTTTTTGAATGTCGACAAGTGCGGATTGAATTCCAGCCTTTAGTTGCCATGTTGCTGATTCATGTGCGGTACCCGGGAACCAATTCCTTCCAATGCGATAATCGGATAAAAATGAGAGGAATGAAACAGGCCCAAACCAGAAGTTCAAACGGGGATGAATCGGGTTATCGTTGTAATGCATGTAGGGTGCGGGTACCGCAGTTAAGCTTGCTTTTGCAGTGATTCTGGTTGTGCCATAGGCCGTGGTGTTTTGTCCATAAAGAATCTCGGTTTGATTTCCTGCACCAATCACATAATCAATGTAAGCACGCCAAAATTTTTGATCAAGTGTGCCACCTGTATCGGGGATGGTTGTTGGAATTGCGCTGTAGTAAAGAACTCTACCAGCGCGCATATTGTCAGGGAATACTTTGGGCCCGGAATTAATCCAGTTCATCACTGCAGTGTAATTAATCTTGTAACTTGTAGTGCTTGCAGTGCGAAACCTTCCATTGGTTGTACTGAAAAGTAAAGAGTTGTCATCGCAGGGTGTAGTGCTGTTAGAGCCATAAAAGAAGAACTTTTTACGCCAATCGTTTGCGGCTCTGGGGTCGGGTGGCCACATATAAAAAGTTTTACCGTAGTAGCCTGGCCCCATAGTAAAGCCTTGGAAATCTGTATATCCTGCCGATTCAAAGGCCACATTTTTTGCGTGGGTGTTTGCCTGAACCGTTGTATTGCCTGAAACATATTGCTGCACGGTGGAAGCGTAAGGGGTTCCCGTATTATTAGGAACTGCGCCAAGGTTATAGCCATTGGTTTTGGGCCAGCGATCGCCCCCCATGCCCGTACTGGAACCTGTAAATTGGACAGGGGTGTTAGATTGGTCTTGGAAATTATCGGGTGCTGGCAAGGCGAAATTGGTGGTAGTTGTGCGCCAATTATAGGGCGAGAGTGGCCTGTAAAAAGCGCTGATGTAAGAACCATCAGGCTGCTTGCAATAAAAGTCTTTTACGATTGGGGGCCCATCATCTGTCTCGATGGTGTGGTTGTTGGGAGCGGAATCGCCGTTTTGGGTGGTGCGTCGCATCACGGAAGTAATCGTCGACCATGGTCCAAATCTTGGGATATTAGGATCGGGATTCATGGATCCTGAAATCGAACCATTAGTGGGGTATGCTGGAATACTGTTGAAGCGCATGGAACCAGAATAATCCAGAATAATGGCTAAATCTCTGGGGCGGTGCACAGCAGTTGCAGTTGCGGTTGCCGAAAAAGCAGAGTAATTGAAGAACTTTGCAAGAGAAGTTGGCTGACTAAAAGTAACATTTGTTTTCACCGCACTCCAGTTTTCAGTTGATGGTTTGCTGCCTGTAAAGACAGTCTGAAACTTGCCTAAAACCGCATCATAATTGTAATAACCAACCTGAGTAGTCATTTGGTTGGATTGAACGGTTTGCCCCATGATTGTCGATGCCTGGATTGTACTTAACGCCAAGCCATTTACTGCAGCCCGGTTGTTGTCGGTGCTGGTGTCACCAGTTAAACCGCGCGAACCTGAAAGTGCTGCTGCATCCGCTGCGCTTTGTAGTTGGGATTTTGTCTGGGCCAGTATTCCTATATCTACAGCCAATGCAATCATCCCGACCAATGCCACCATGCTTATTGCAAGCATTGGAAGGATGGCTGCTTTTCTAGCTTTATTTGTAAAGTTTATTTTTGTCATGGTTTATATCCTCTTAGTTGCCTTCACTATTCATAATGGTTGCAGCCTGGAATGTAAACGATGAGGGCAGAAACAAAAGGAATGGCGCTGATGGGGTATAAGTGCCTGAAATTTTAACCATGATTGCACCACCAAATTGCGCATCATTCCAGTTGCTGTTTGGTATCGCTATACCTGTGGATGTGTTTACATTCTGAACGGAAACCGCATAACCAGAAAGCATGTTTTGTGTACCATTCATTTTCGTGGTAGCCACATTGCTAACCTGAGTGGAGGTTGTGCCATCGCCTGTATGAACTACTGCGTATCTTGCTGCTTCTCTTACAGCATTGTTCGATACTTGAACAAGATAATAATATCTCCCATAATCGATTATACCCATAAACATCATCAGGAAAACAACGAGGACTACAGCCATTTCCACCATGGCTGCGCCTTTTCTTTTTCCTCTGCTATTTAAACTTGGCGATAACAAATTATGTCATCCTTTAATTCGTGGGTAAGGTGGCATTAATGGAAAAGGGATCGTCCACAAGCGAAACCATGGTTGCGGATGATGTCAGCGAACTTGGGCTGAACATATTGATATTGATGTTGTCCACATCGGCATAGGGGATTGTAACAGTAACCTTGAACACTTGCCCTTTCACAGCTTGGTATGGGTGGGTGATGGGGCTGCCGGTTAGGGCGGCAAATTGCACCGTGACATTGGTAGATGGTAAGCCAGCCCTTGCAATGGTGTCCTTCACAATCGAAGTTACCGAAGGGGTTCCCGAATTTAAATTGATCTGGGTGCTGGCACCAGTTGAATTAATAATCAGGCCCTGAGCAGAAAGCCGGGCGCCTTCTCTTGCTGCATTCGATAAAATTTGCTGCACTTGGGCCATTCGGGAAAGCTCAAGTAAACCAACTACCATCAAGAATACAAAAGGAGCGCAGACAGCGAGTTCGACCGCTACCGCGCCTTTCCGCGCCCTATGGTTTTTCGATATCAGGTTCATTCCAAGAAATACCACCAGAATGCAAGGGTTAAAAGATTACACCGTCGTTACTATTGTAAACCTAGGTCACAAAACACGAAAAGAGAAATTAAAAGCACGAAATAGCCCAAAATAATCTGAGGGCGATTGTTTTTCATAAGGTGTTGTGCGGATTTGATTTATGTTGTTTCGTGCTAAGCGTTGGGAAGTCTGGTCTACTTTTTTAAGGCGGGATTCGCTGAGCTGGGGTTTTCTTTGCCCGGAAGAAACTCAACTTCGATGTCTGTCTCAGAAACAACAGGGTGTTTTTCAAATTGTGTTGTAACCCGAGCATTTAACATCCAAGATCCTT
Source organism: Gemmataceae bacterium (assembly GCA_044337875.1). Lineage (GTDB taxonomy): Bacteria > Planctomycetota > Planctomycetia > Gemmatales > Gemmataceae > UBA969. The sequence goes on along the minus strand of JBIIMS010000020.1, from coordinate 8,322 downwards.
CCAGCTTAGCATCGGCCTTTGTTCCAACCTTCACTTTTAAGGTATCCTTATCGGTTGGCCAAACCATGGGGCTAAAAGAAATCAAACCTTTGATTTCTTCAGGAACAAGTAGCTCTAAGTTTACAGGTTCTTTTAATTTGTTGGACCGGGCAAGCTTTAGCGTTATTTCAAATGCTGCTCCAGCAGGTACCACGAGCTCTTCCGAAGGATGCAACAATTTTAACATCGCTCCTTCAATGGACATTGTAACTTGGCCATCCATTGCAGCTTGCACAAACCTGATCTTTCCTTTGGGGTCAGGGATTTGGGCGATTGCAACTAATGCAATTCTGGAGGTGCGGGCAGTCTCAAGCCATTCAGGAAGAAAAACGGGATAAGAAAGTTTTTTAACCTCGGGCCCCACGGCTACAACCGGGCCTCGGATTCCCTGCCTATGTCTGGATTGGGTTCCTGCCATATCCAAGGTTATCTCGCCTTTGAATCCTTCATCTCTTTCGATAATTATCTCAGGAAGATAGGTTGCACCACGGTGAACGCGAATCCCTCCGTCTGCTACTACGGGCTTAACCTTGAACGGAGGCTTGATGGTGGTTGCAACCAGAATTTCCTCTGTCAGATTTGAATCTGGATTTCGCGCAGCCAGATCTCCCTTGAGCGGTGCCACTGCTGTGTTGGTAATCGTTTGATCTGCAATTTTTGCAGTCCCCGTTATTCGTGTAAACATTGCCGAAGCTGGTGCATCTTTGGTGCAAGTCAACGTTACATTCAAGGAAGCTGCAGTTGGGGCGATGATCAAATTTGTAGGAACGCTAACTCCTTCGGGTAGATTGGCAAAAGTCAGGGCAACAGGTTCTTTAAAGCCAGCCTCACGGGTTATGGTGATGGCTAATCCCAAGGTTCCTCCGATTGGAACACTTGCAGAGGGAAGGGTTCGGAGCTTGAAATTACTTTTAGATTTATCAACAACCAGCCTATACACAGAAGCGGCAGTCTTGGTTTTTCCAGAGAGATCACGAACGATGATTTTGTAATCACCATCAGCAGGCAGGGTGATGGGAAGGTCCGGATCCATGCTTGGTGAAGAATCATCCTTGGAGGCGAGTTCTTTGCCATCGGGCCCAAGAACGGAAAGATTAATATCCAAGTTGGATCCGATTTTTATGGCATCGCAAGAGATAGTCCAAAGCTCGCCCTTTTTACCTTTGAAGCCAAAGGTGTCGGATTTTTTAGATTCAGTCAGGCGGCCTGTGACTGCGCCAGGAACCAATAGGGGTTCTGTGCCTGCAATTTTCTCATCAAAGTTGCTAAGCGGGAAGGTGTAATCCTGGCTGTTCCCAAAAGGAGTTTCAACCTTATAAGAAAAGGTAGTTAGCTTTTTATCAAGGGGAAACGAAACCTCTTTCTTGATACTTTCGATTTTCGCTTTACCGGTTGCAACACCGAAGCCAATGAACTCGATGGATTGCTTCTGGCCCCGCTTGCCTGCAGCAGGAATTGCAGTAAGAATTCTTGGCCCACTATCCACCACAAGCTTGTAAGTGAATGACCTAAACCCGCGGTAGTCCACATCTCTGATGGAAACGGTATAAGTGTTATCTTTTTCGACAGCGAAAGTCAGGGTGGGGTCGGTGCCTTCGGTGTCGAATAATTCCGCAACCTTGCGCTTGTTCTGGTCGTAAACTTCGATCACCCCATTGAAATCGGAGCCCAACCTGCGGGCAAAAAGATCGCACGTGATGAGTTCTGATTTTTTTGCCTTGAATTGATAACGATCAACTTCTTCTATGCGTTTTAATCGGCCTGAAACAGTGACGGGGAAATTTGGAAGCTGCTGCGGAGTTCGCAAAGATTCATCTTCAAGAATTTCAGGTGTATTACCCACCATGAATACACCGCCATTCCCTGCGCCGTTGGCATTAGCAACGCGCCAGTGAATCGGGCCTGCAGGGATTCCTTCGGGAAGAGTAAAGCGTGCGGAGATTTCGCGGGGCAGGGCAGGGTCGCTTGCAAAACTTTTAATATCGAACCAATAAGGGGGCTCGTGCATTAATACCGGGCCGGGTGCTGAAAGCACCTCCAGTTTTACTCTTTTATCAGCTACAAAAAACTCGGTGTCAGGTGTCCAATCCTGCCCGCCTAACTTTACTTCAATCTTGGTGCCAGCTTTTCCACCCGCAGGATGGGCGTATCCAATCCCGCCGGGAATGAGTTGCGCCTGAGATTCGTGCTGCAATAATAGCAGTGCAAAAGCAGTCGCTAGCACAATCGCAGTTTGTCGTATTGAACGCATTATCTTTTTTCCAAGTCTCGGAATGCTGGAATACTGCCCAGTTAGGTTTAAACCAGAAGTTCCTTGATGACCTTGCCACCGCTTACAATAGGCACAGGCCTGCCAAGAGGAGTGCGGTACACTTTGTCTGAATCGATTCCCATCAGATGAAAAATGGTTCGTAGAACATCCGCAACGCCGAAGGGTTCTGTCGTTGGGAACGATGCTGTCTTATCAGTTGCACCAACCACGATGCCAGGCTTGATGCCTCCGCCTGCAAGTAAAACGCTTTGCGCCTGCGACCAATGATCGCGCCCAGCTTTATCATTAATGCGTGGCGTTCTTCCCATTTCACCCATCATCACCACCAAGGTGCTATCGAGCAAACCACGGTCTTGAAGATCGGAAACGAGCGTGCTGAATGCCATGTCAGCATGTGGGATCAAATCTTTTTCCAAGCTAGGGAAACAAGAGAAGTGGGTATCCCAACTACCATGATCAACCCCGACAAATCTACAGCCCGCTTCTACCAATCTACGGCTTAGCAGCGAGCATTGCCCTAGGGAAGTATGGCCATAGGCGGCACGAAGTTTTTCTGGTTCACTCTTAAGATCGAAGGCTTTTCGAGCTTCGGGCGAGGTGATCAAATCCCTGGCTTTGTCGTAATAGGTAGCCATTGTGTTGGCTCTGCCCGATTGCACGGAATCTTTTTCCAAACCTTTGAGCACCCGTTGCCTGCGCTTGAATCGGAGTTCGCTAAGGCGTTCATCGGTTTGTAAATCCTTGACTTCGAAATCAGGTTGTACTGGGTCAGATTCGATCACAAAGGGGGCGTGTTCTGCACCATAGAACCCCGGGCCCCCTGCAGTCAAAGGATGTGGCATATTGATGTAAGGCGGTACACTTCCTCGAGTGCCCAATTCCCGCGAAACAATCGAACCAAGTGAGGGATAAAGCTCGTTGACAGGGATACGCGAATTCGCACCATCAGCGAAATTAGGCCGGTTCCCCGTAAGCACATAATGCGAACCCGTGGTATGCCCATTATCGTTATGACTGTGAGAACGAAGGATGGTGTACTTGTCTGCGATCTTGGCACTGCGATGGCAATGCTCACCCACCATGGTGCCAACTACATTGGTGCGGATTGGCTTATAAGGCCCGCGTATTTCAGCAGGCGCATCGGGTTTCATGTCCCACATGTCAATGGTCGATGGCCCGCCCTGAAGATAAAGAAAGATGCACGATTTTGCTTTGGCAGCCTGCCCGGTAGCAGCAGTGGCTTCCATCTGGAAAAGCTTGGGAAGTGTAAGCCCAGCAAGAAATCCTGATGCCCCAATTCGCAATGCCTGCCTTCTAGAGACGCCATCGCAAAAAAGATTCGACCGTTTCATAGGTTCATTCATCATGATGACTTTTCCTTTTAGTAGTGAAGTTTTTCACCGATACATTAATGAATATAAACGAATTCCTTGGTGTTGAACAACGCCCACAAGGCATCTTCGACTGCAGCTCTTCGGTCTGCTCCCGCCTCTTTAAATAATTCCAGCAAAACTTCAGTTTCTTTTGCTGTGGGGAATCTGCATAGTACCGCCAAATATAACTCAGCGATGATTTCAGGTGCAGTTAATTTCGATTCTGCCAACTGCCTGGCAGTGCCTTTTCTAGCATGAATCTTGGCGACAATTTCGGGCGCATTCATCAAATGCAACGCCTGGGCTATGCTTGGCTCGTTACTTCTTTCGCATTCGCAAACGCTTGCTCTTACAGGCCTGCCAAACAATTTTAGAAAATAGGATGGCATTCGGTTATCCCATACTTGAATGGCTCTCACTCCTTCGGGCCAACCGTTAAACTTCTCTGCGATTCCCGTGACCTGGGTGATTGCATCCAACAATACTTCCGCAGGCATCGCTCGGTTGATGCTATGCGAAAAGTTTTGCTCATCGTTGATGTTAAGGGGCGTTCCGATTCCCAGTTGATAGGTGCGGGAATTCAAAATAGTTTTTGTAAGGGCCTTCAAATTGTATTTGTTTTTCTTTAGATGGAGCGCAAGTTCATCTAGGAGGGGTTCATTGCTGGCAGGATTGGTGGTACGGAAATCATCAATAGGCTCGACAAGGCCCTTGCCGAAATAATGCGACCAGATTCGATTTGTAATAGACTTTGCAAAAAATGGATTGCTCTCGTTCATCATCCAGTTGGCAAGCAATTCCCGCCTATCGGTCACCACCAAAGAAGATGCTTCCTTCTCACCCAATGCCTTGGTCGGTATAAGGGTGTTGGTGCGTGGGTTTTTTAGATCGTTACCAACTTTGCCTACAATTGATTCTGAACCCGTTGGCAGAGTTTTCTTTGCCACACCCGTGAAGAACCCAGCAAGTGCGAAGTAGTCATCCTGCCCCCATTTTTCTGAAGGATGATGATGACACTGCGCACACTCTATTCGAACGCCCAGAAAAAGTTGGCTAACAGAACGGCTTATGATTTCTGGTGTACCAAGTGCTTTGTAAAATGCCGCAGGGCTTTCTGCAGTGGTGCTGCCTTGGGCTAGAAGGATGTCTTTTACCATTTCATCGTAAGGCCTGTTTTCTGCAAACTGCCTCCGCAGCCAGCGCGTCATTCCAATCGCTCCCTGTGCAGTAATGGCATCGCGATCCACCCTTAGCAGATCCGACCATTGCATGGCCCAGAAATCCGCATACTCAGGCCTCTCAAGTAATTGATCAATTAGTTTTGTTCGTTTGTCAGTAGCAGGGTTTTCTAAAAACTTGCGAGCCTCTACAGCAGTGGGAAGCGTGCCAATCGTATCCAAGTAGACCCTGCGCATGAAGGTTGCATCATTGGAAAGATCACTGGGGGGAATCCCCAATACCAAAAGTTTGTTCCAGACATGCGTGTCGATGAAGTTGTTTTCTTTGGGCCGTGTAAAGGGCGAACCTTTTCTTGGAATGGTGATTCTACACACATTAACTTCACCCATGTATCGCACCAGGATTGCGGCTTCCCCTGGGTTGTCGCCCGCTTGAATTCCGCCCCTACGATCAACCCCTGCGATGTTAGGCGCATTGGATTCAAACTCGGCTTCCGCGGTAACACAAAATCGGGTGCCCTCGGAGTTGATTGCTGTTACCCGTAATTGCTGGCTGCCATTGGGTTGCAAAATAAACTGCGAAGGTTGGACTTCCAATGCAACTAAAGTGCTAGTGTTTTCGGATTTATAATTCATGCCCTCTGCTATCCAGCGCAGGAGGCGCTTGTAGGGTAGACTGCCCTCGGCGATTTTTCTGCCACCACCATGGGGGATTCGTGCGGAAGCTTTTGCGACGAGTAGGCTGTTTTCCGGGGAAGCTGCGAAAACTCGTCTGCCTCTTCCTTCCATCACCAAGGATTGATAATCTGCGAAAGGGTCGAATCCAAACACACTCAATTTGAAACCATTCTGGCCTTCATTTTTGCCATGGCATCCCCCCGAGTTGCAGCTAGCTTTAGTAAGAAGAGGGATGATTTGTTGTTCAAATGAAACGGGCTTTGGGTTCTTTAGACCAACGACTTTTACATTAACGCGTGCCTGTTCGCCCTCATGGGATACCGTTATTAAGGTTTCGCCTTCAGCAATAGGTTCGATTAAGCCAAAGGAATCGATGCGGATAATTTTTGGGTCTGTGATTGCGTACTTTGCAAGGTTGCTAACATCTGATCGGTTTCCAGTTTTCTTATCTATTCGAGTTATCAATATTTGTTGGGTTGATTCTGGCCCATCAAGTATTACTTTTTCAGGGCTGATGTTGATATCTGCATGCACTAGTGCGTTTGAAAAGAAGAGCACGAAAAGAAATGACGATGCAATTTTAGCAAGCGTTCCAAACTTTGAGGTGTTTTCGTGATCTAAAACAAAAACCATGGTGTCTCTTTGTTCAGGTGGGAAGTACTTAGGGTGGGGCCTAATTACTATCGATTTTACCTTAACATAGAACGAAGTTTGATTCAAATAGATTTGGTTTGGAATGAAGATTCGTAAAAGGTAGAAGATTAACCACGGAAGGAAGCAGAAGCAGAAGAAAAAGCCACGGATGGAAGCAGAAGACCAAGCAGAAGCATAGCCACGGAAAGAAGCAGAAGACCAAGCAGAAGAATTTGCCACGGATTAACACGGATTAACACGGAAAAGACAGAAGCAGAGACACGGAAAAGAAGAAGAAAAAATATTTTAGACACGGAATTTCACGGCAGGAAGATATATTTTTCAGAGCCGGATGCGTGAGCGACGGTATAAATATACGATTTGGTAATGGCCCCTTCGGCAAGCTCAGGGACCGGGCTCCTGTATGGTCAGTGAGCTTGTCGAACTGGCCGTTAAACTCAGGGAAGAACAAAAATATCTATCAACTTCCTTTTAGGTGCAAAATCTAAAGGTTCAAATGGAGTAGTTGCAGTGGGGCTTCCCCATCGCAACTCCTCTTTCTTTTAACAAACCCACATCGATTAATAGGAAATAAAAGTGGTGAGGGTTAGAAACCCGGGCTAGCGAAGCGAAGGGCCCTTTTCCCGGAGGGAAGAGGGTTGGGAGTAGGGGGGAAAAGAAAGAGAAAGAGAAAAAAGGTCTGGGGCGAGCACCAGCGGATTTACATCCGCCGCTCAATAAAAAAGGTCGCTTGGAATTATCTATTCTTATCAACTCACAAAAACGCCATCAGGGTTTGCTGGGTCTCCACTAAAGAACGAGAACAGCAGATCCAAAGTTGGGAAGCTGAAGCCTTTGACTTCGGGGCCACCGCCTGGGCCAGCGCCGGTTACTAGGTCGAGGATGCCATCGAAGTTGCCATCGCTAACGCCTACCCGAACCCCGCCTGTAAAGTCTTCTGCATAGGCCATGAACTGGGAAAGTAATGCGCCGGTGTAAGGGTCCCATACTGCAACAACAGGGGCACCACCAGAGCCTGCGCCTGTCACTACCTCAATGTTGCCATCGTTGCCGATATCGCCTGCTGCGACATAAACACCGCCAGTAAAGGATACTGGATAGGCATACCATTGGCTGATGATGGAATTGGTTGCACCATCGAAGACTTTAACATGGGGAGCGCCACCTGGGCCTGCGCCGGTAACTAGATCGAGGATGCCATCGTTGTTGAAGTCGACTGATGCAACACTGACACCGCCTGTGAAATCTTGAGCGTAAGCAAAGAAAGATCTAATGACGGTAAGTCCGTTGCCATTAAAGATTCGAACTTCTGGGCCGCCACCTGCGCCAGCGCCTGCGATGATATCGAGGATGCCATCGCCGTTGAAATCACGGACTGCAATGAAGACGCCGCCGGTAAAGGCTTGATCGAAAGCGAAGAATGATTGAAGTACTTCGCCGGTTTGGGAATCAAGGACAGCGACTGCTGGGCCACCGCCGGGCCCTGCTGCTGAAATGATATCAACCTTACCATCGCCGTTGAAATCGCCCGAAACAACTCGGATCTGTCCGGTGAAGCCTGGGAAGGGAGCTGCACTACCGATGACTTCGCCGGTATCTGGATCGATAAGAGAAACTACGCTAGCCCCACCCTGCGTTGTAGATGCACCACCCGTGACAAGAGGCGTTTGCACGGTGTTGATTGCGATCGGGGGTGTAAGCGTTGCAGCGGTGCCTTGGTTTCCTACGGAATCAAAGTAGTTGTTGCTAACAGAAATGGTTCCATCGGCTTTGATGCCGAGTGTTGGGGTGAAAACAGCAGTATAAACAGTGCTTTTAGATGCCACTGGGGTGGAGAGGGTGCCATTGGTCACGGTGATGATGCTTGAAGAAAACCCGGTCACGACTTCAGAGAAGGTGAAGGTAATGGTTGAGGTTTCATTAGCTTTCAGGCTTCCCGGGCTTGCGCTGATATTAAGCGTGGGCGCGGTGTTATCAATGGTAATGGAACTGGAACTTGTTGCTGTGCCAGCAATGGTGGTGATGGAAATAGTACCAGTGGTCGCGCCCGATGGAACCGTTGTAGTTATTTGAGTTGGGGAATTTACAGTGTAAGTTGGTTGAACCGTGCCATTGAAAGACACCTGCG
>JBIIMS010000017.1:0-69267 GCA_044337875.1 Gemmataceae bacterium | reverse complement strand
TAATTAACCGAATACTCAGATGCAACACCTTCCATCAAGGGCTTCGCATCTTCCAAATTCTTTGACCAACCAAAACCATCATAGAACTCCCAATCTGCAAAATTTTCAACCTGATTGTTCGAACACCGGGCCAAAAGCATCTTCTTATAAAACCCACCCTTGTTTTCTTCGATGCCATAGATGTAAGTAAAATCTTTGGTCACACAAATCGAAGAGCCAAACAAGACTTTCCTTTGCTCACCAATACTTACATGAGGCACTTTAATCTGCTTAATATGCCAAGAATTGGGGGAATCATTAGGGTTATCAATTTCAGCAAGCACAACTCCTGCGTTTTTAAAAGCGAACCCAGATGGCCCATCCGCTTTTTCCATAAGAAATAAAAACAGCACTAGTTTTTCGCCCTGCATGATACCAGCAAAAGGCCAGAACCAACCTTTTCCATCCTTGGGTACCAACAAAGCGCTAGGTTTGCCCTCCGCAGTTTTACCCCAGTGATATTGCACAGTAGATTTACCATCTTTGAATACTTGAACACCTACAGAGTTGTTTATAAGCATCGGATTCTTACGCTTGTTGTTTTCCACATCGCCAAGCTAGGTGTCACTGAAAAACCAGAGTGCTTTTTCATTAGAAATTTTTACAGAGTAATTCCCATCCGCACCGATCCAGCCTTTGGAAGATTTGAAAACATCACTGATATCCTTGGCGGGTTCAGCTGTAGCAAAAGAAGAGGGGGCTTTCAAGCCATCCTGACCAGATATCAACATGATCATCCAAAAAAAAATCGTAGCCATGGATACCTTCATTAAAATTTAAATGTTTGGAGCAGCCTTTTCGCTATTAGACCATCCTAAGCTTTAGTAAACTAACAAGAGTAATGAAAATTGAAAACAACAATTAAGGAATCAGTCGCATGGCAAAAGTATTGATGCCCATAGGTGATGGCACCGAAGTCCTAGACACCTACTATCCAATCTTTCGTTTGGCGGAAGATGATTTTGAAGTAGTTGTAAGTGGGCCTGAAGCGCGGATTTATCATGGTGTTATGCATGAAATTCCACCCGATGCCAGCATTCCATGGGATATCACGCGTGAGCAACCCGCTTACCATGTGAAAGCAACGATGGCTTTTCGCGATGTGAAAGTGGACGAGTATGCGGGGTTGTTTCTTTCGGGGGGCAGGGCGCCTGAGTATCTGCGCTACGATGAAGATTTGATTCGTATCACCAAACATTTTTTCGAAAAGAATAAGCCTGTTGCGATTGTATGCCATGGCGTGGAAATCGCAGCCGCTGCTGGTTGTTTGAAAAACCGCAAGTGCACTTCGGTTGCAAAATGCGCCTTGGATATAACTTCGTTTGGCGGTGTTTATGTAAACGACCGCTGCGTGATCGATGGCAACTTGGTATCAGGCAGAACCTGGCATGATAACCCCTACTTCATGCGGCCTTTTGTTGAGATGCTTAAAAAGGCAAGGGGTTCATAATGAACGGCTTACACCGTAGAGAATTTCTTGCAAGCTTGGCATCAAGCATGATGTTAGGCAATGCCTTTGCGATTGAACCTAAGGCCAAAAGAATTACTCTGGGATTCAGCAATTATGGAATGAAAACAATCGCTTACAAAGAAGTGATTCCTTATGTGGGCAAGGTAGGATTTGATTCGATGGAGTTATGTTTGCTTCCCGGTTGGCCTACCGAACCTAAAAAGCTAAGCGCAGCAGATCGCAAAGAAATCGGCACATTGATTTCAGAATCTAAACTAAAATTGACAGCGCTAATGGAAAATCTTGGCCCTTCGCCCATGCCAGAAGTTAGCAACGGTTTGCAAGAGAGATTAGAGCAAGCGTTTATTCTTGCCAATGAACTTGGAGGTAAACATCCCCCTGTGGTGCAAACGGTTTTGGGCGGGGGCGTTTGGGAAAAAGTCCAGACTTTATATGTAGATACTCTAGGCAAATGGAGCGAACTCGCTGCAAAAGCCAAAGTTATTCTTGCGATTAAGCCGCATCGTTCTGGAGCAATGAACCTGCCGAGCCAGGCAATTTGGCTTATCGAGCAATTGAAAAATTCTCCATGGTTAAAGATGGTATACGACCCCAGCCACCTTATGTTTCGCGATCTGGATCTTGTGAAGATGCTAAAAGATTCGCTACCTCATGTTGCGCATGTAGCAATCAAAGATGCAGCAAAAAGAAATGGAAAAATAGTTTTCGATCTTGCTGGCTCAACGAATTCGATTGATTATGGCGCCTTGATTAAAGTTTTGAAAGAAGGCAATTATCAGGGCGATGTCAATTGCGAAGTCAGTTCGATGGTTTCAGAAAAGCCTGGTTACGACCCTTTGAAAAGTGCACAAACCTGCCAAATGAATATGAAAAAATATTTCGAGTAGTACGAAAATTACTCAATACTCAGACTTCTTTAAGTTATGATCTAGCACTACCCACCTAAAGCCTTTCCTTTTCTTAAAAGAGGTTTAGTGATGAAATTCACACAAGTAGCAAAAGACATCTATCTCTTCCCAGACATTTGCAATGTCTATGTGATCAAGTCGGGTGAACTAGGATTATTGATTGATCTGGGTTCGGGTGATGTGGTTGATCATCTGAAAGAAATCGGGATTACAAAAATTGAATGGGTGCTATTCACCCACCATCACCGGGAACAAACGCAAGGGTACCCAAGATTAAAAAACACTGGTGCGAAGGTCGCGGTTCCCGAAGTGGAGAAAGCGCTTTTTGAAACACCGCTGAATTTTAGAAAGATGGCGCCTGCCCTTTCAGATGCTTTTACAGTGCATGGCGCAAGCTATGTAAGGCCCGGAATTACACCCATCAAGGTAGATAAAACATTTGCAAAAATGGATGATTTCATTTGGCAGGGAATTGAGCTTTGGTGCATCGAAACAGCAGGAAATAGCCCTGGTTCGCTTTCTTTCATTACCAAAAAAGAAGGAGAATGGATTGCCTTTACGGGCGATGTCATGCTTCAAGGATCAAAGCTTCACACTTGGTTCGATACGGAATGGGATTACGGTTTCAGCAAAGGAATTTACGCGCTATACAATTCTTTAGGGCAACTTGAGGGCTACCCATTAAAAAAGATGCTGCCTTCGCATGGGCCGATCATCGAAAATCCACTGCCCCAATTACAAGCACTGCGAAACACACTTCGAGAATTCAACAAGCTTTATCTGCGCGGGTGGGAAGTGTCTACCTTTGCGGGGGCCGACCAAGATCGAGTTTCCCAACCAACTACTGTGCCTCATGTCTGGCAAGTAACCAAACATCTGTTTAAATTTCGTGGCCCAGAATTCTGGCCCAACTTCCACATGATTCTTGCAGATAACGGCCATGCCTTAATTGTTGATTGCGGGTTGTTCAAAAAAGAATTCTTGGATAAATCGATCGCACTTATGAAGGAACGGCTTGGGCTAAAACAAATTGATGTTGTGCTGGTAACCCATATGCATGGCGATCATTGCTTGGAAGCCCCACACCTGCGAGATATGCATGGCGCCAAGATTTGGACGATGAATCGTGTGGTTGCCCCGGTTTCGCGCCCGCTGCATTTCGATTACTGTGCTCAGGTAAACACCTATGGCAAGGGGATCGACTCCATCGCATTTGATAAAGTTTTCCAAGAGGGCGATACTTTTACTTGGGAAAGATTCAAACTTACCGTTGACTGGATGCCCGGCCAGACCGAATTCGCACTTTGCCTACATGGCATCATCGATGGCAAAAAAGTAGCATTCACAGGAGACAACATTTTCGGAAGCTCCTCTGATCCAAGCCAAAATGGGCATGAGGCGGTAGTTGCACGAAACAGTTGTATCCTTGAAGAAGGATATATTTATGCAGCAAAGTACCTAAAGAAATTACAGCCTGATCTATTACTGGGTGGGCATTCGTGGGCAATGGCAGAGCCTGCAAAGTTGATTGATCGTTATCTTGCGGATGCAATTAAGCTAAAAGAGTACTTTGAAAAATTAAGCTTCGAAAAAGATTATCGCTGGATGTATGACCCGTATTGGGTGCGCATGGAACCTTACCGGGTGGTACTTGGGAAAAACAACGCCGCTGAAGCTAGGCTTATGATGCGAAATTTTGATGCAGAACCCATTGCGATGAAAGTTGAGATTGTATTACCCGAGGGATTTAAGGCGGAACCTGCGATCATCAGCACCATGGTAGCGGGGGAATCAACAACATCTATACCCATTCAAATATCATGTACCAAAGAAACCATACAAGGTTTGCACCTTGCAGCGCTTGATATTACACGCAAGGGGAAAAGGGCGGGGCAGTTGTTTGATTTCATCTTGTGGGTGGGATGATTTATTTTTTCCGAAGATCGTAACAAGCCATCTCGTTATGATTTCGTACCCAAGCAAAACCTCGGGCTAGGCTTGGGTAATTCCAAGTCTTGTCGCCTGATAAAGCTTTAAACTTTCCAAGTTCTTTAAATTCAGCGGGAGTAGCTTCAACCATTACTAAATCGCCATTTTCCGCCTGGATAATCAATTTATTTCCCTGCCTAAGCAACTGCCCTTGGCCATAACGGCCACCCTTCCATTTTCTTTTCCCATCGTTGGGATCCAAACAAACAAGCATTCCCTCATCCAATCCATAAATGAAACCCTCAAAAAGAACAGGGCTTGTGAATCTACAACGAAGGTTAAAATTGTGCCAAAGTTCTTCTTCTTTGAACTTATCACCATCCTTGGAAAGTTTCAGCAAACCGCATCCCACACCATAACTGGAGGTGATGAACAGTTTATCATTTCCAATGGGAATGGGTTGGGCAACATTAATGCCTTGGTTGGTAATCCAAGGGCGGGCCCAATATTTAGAACCCGTAAGGGGGTTATATCCTGCGATTTCAGCGCCATCAAAAATCAAAAGCATTTCAGTGTCAAGAAGAGTTGCGACCATGGGCGAGGTGTAACCCGCACGGTTATTCCCTACCTGCCAACGAAGTTCACCAGATTTTTTATCAAAGGCACGAATAGCACGATTAAGATTTTTTGCTTCCTGCTCGCCCGGGTTAACAATGACCAAATCTTTATAAATCAAAGGCGAGCCACTCATACCCCATTGAATATTCTTATTATCTTCTAAAAGATTTTTCTCCCAGATGGGCTGGCCGGTTTTAGCATTCAAACAAGCAAAATGCCCAGTGCCACCAATCACATAAATCAAGTCGCCATCAATGGTGGGGGTAATCATCGGGCCTTCGCCACCCATGACATCGTAATGCCTAGCAACCCAAGAATGGGTCCAGCGTTCTGTTCCCGTTGCAAAGTCATAAGCAACAGCTACTTCTCTATCAGCGCGTTGTTCCATGGTTACTGCAAGATTGCCTGCGATAGAAAAGCCCGAATAACCTGCGCCACAGGGTTGGGGTTTCCAAACAGGTTTCGGAGGGTTAGTTTTCCAATCAGGATTGATTTCTGGGCCGGTAACCACACCATCGAGATTGCGATTGCGGTAATTGGGAAAATCTTCTGGACCAACAACGACAGAAATGGCTTCTAGTTCAATCTTAGGGGCATTAGTCCGATGATCTGCGATTTTATCTTCCCGGGGTTTTTCCCAGCGCCAAATGATTTTTGGTTCAACATCGCCATTGAATTCCAATTCTTTAACTGCGCCATAATAAGCAGATACAATAATTGCAACGACTTCAATTTTTAAAAGCCAAGAGAACCTTGAAAAGAAAACCCACCAAGTCGTAGCGACAATTAGTGCAAGTAAAAAGCCCGACATATTGACAGCGCTTTTAACAAAACGGGGATACTCCTCTGGAAGTACCTTCGTCGTAATAAACGCGATGCCTAGCAGTCCGACTGCGATCATAGGTAGATATAAGCGCCGGTGCGTAAAAACCGATGGAAGTTTCTGATCCACTATCTGATCCATAAATAGTCCCTTGTAAAATCGATCATTTACGAGAATCAATAAGCAACGAAGGCATAGCAATTAATGCTGGCTCAAATATTAAAGTAACCGGAACAAGCTTCTCGATGGTAGTGGAACTTCCAATTAATTGACTATCACATAATAAAGAAGACCAGCCAAACATTTCGATTTGTGGTTTTTCCCAAACCAGCTTTAACCCATCTTTAAGCTCAAGCTCCGCTTTTATCTTATCAAACCATTTATAGGCATAATCGAGGCCAAGATCCGCACTTTGAAGAAATACTTTATCATTAGTAAGAAGGAGTTTTGCAGAAAACATAGTTGTAGTACCCGAAGTATTTTCAACAATGATATTAAGCATCGGCTTTTCCGTTAGCAATGAAGCCAATCCCTCATTCAATTTAATTTTAACTGCATTGGATTTTAGCTGAATAGCGTCTTTGCTTAACAATGAAGTTAGAGTTTCAACCGGTTTAGATTCAACCGAAGATGCTAGAAGCGAAATAGGCTGGATGAACAAGCCTAAATCTGAAAGCATAGGATCATTCAAGCATTTCGATTTTGAAATGGGCCAGGCTTTCTGTTCCCCCAGCATGGATAGAATTCTAGTTCGCAACAGGGGGATGATTTGATTATTCAAATCAATGGCAAGCGTATGTAAAACATCTTGTTGCGATTGCGGGAACTTTGATGGAATTAAATCATTGCGCCAGTTGGGTAATTCTTTTTCGAATTGCTGAAACATCTTCAATGGCTGCTGCGTTTTGAAGAGAAAATCCTGAAGCAGAATATCACCGGGGATGGCAAGGTATCGAAGTGCAGATTTAAGGATGCGGATTTTTTCGCGATTGCGATGATCTGCGAGCCTCATTTCGAGAATTTCAGGTATGTTAGTTGCAAGCGCAACAGATGAAGAATCTGGCCAAGTATCTGTCAGAAAAGTGTCTGCGTTTTCCTGCCAAGATTTCCAGTCGAAGCCCTTGATCATTTGTTTATCAGGAAAGGCGGATAAGTGATTAAACGAGGTAGTTCTTTTGTTGAAATCAGCATAAAAAGCGAGTAGTTCTTTATAAAGTTGCTGATTAAGGGTTTCTTTGTTGAGAAGAAAAACATAGGCTTCGGTTGTTTCCCATTTTTTGGGAAAGCGATCCTTCAACTGTTCGATTTTTAATAATGTAGCTTCGATTTCGCTAATCATAGTAACCTTGGGCGTCGCAGGAATTGTTAAGAGTGCATCGACCCTATCAAGATAATTTTTAATCTCATTGCACCTTGAAATCAAATACATCGAAAGATCCAAAGGCAGAAAGTAAAAATCAGGATGAGAACTCAAATTATCGAATAGAACCAGTCGATCTTTGAGTTTTGGAGTTGGCCCTAAAAGCCTGAGATAAATATCGGAAGGGTCGTTGTTTTTTAATTTTTCAACTTGGGTCTCAAGTTCGCCAGCGGGAAGAAAAACCTTGGCGCCTTTAAGCCCAAGAAAAAGAAGTACGAACATCAGCGCCACCGTTGCCCAACCAAGAAAAGATCCAGTTTTAGCTTTTTTCGATTGATACTGCGTTGCTATATTTAAGCAATTATCAGGTTCAAAATTATTGATTATGTTAAGGGAACCCAAGCCATGATTGTTGGCAATCAGTAACTTAGTTCCAGAGTTGTAAAATACAGGAAAGCTCTCTGGGAGTAATCTTCTGCCCAGCATTTCTCGCAACAGCACCAACATTGTTTGCGAGGGTTCGCCTAGAAGAATCAACCCATCACAATTGCAATACACAAGTTTTTTGATTCCGAATTCATCCAGAGGTGCTGTTTTAACTCTCGCATTTTTTTCTATAAGCAGCGTGCGAAGCGATTCACAATCGGTAGCTGCATCATGCAAAATCATAATCAAGGGTGGTCGGTCAATTTGCGACATTGTGTTTATACTTGCCAGATTTTTAGCGTGGGAGAAAATCCACAGCAACCTTATTGGCTTCCGCCCAGTTGCGAACCAATCGCACCCTGTTGGTATCGCGGTCAGGGTCATCCACACCAATCACAAAATCAATTCTTTCAATCTTCGAATTTTTGAGGGTACTGTTTAATAGGGTAAGCAAAGACTCAATATCAAAAAGCTCATCTGGTTTATCCGCAAGCAGATAATATTTCTTGGGCTGATAATTACCCTGCATCATTTTCTTTGCAGATTCATCAGTAAGAACCCTTAGATTGATAACAACCTTAGAGGGTTCATTTTTCTTAAGTTGATTATCTTTTTCGATCGGCGATTTAGCTACTTCTGGCGCAGAAGAATTGCCGTTATTAGAGCCATTGCTGGTGCCCCCTGGTCCGCCAATACCATCGCCCCCGCCACCAAAAAGATAAATGAAGACAATCCAACCACCCATGATCCCACCTAGAGTTCGAAAGGATAAACTCACCATATTGGGCAATGGCTTTTTCGAGATTCTTTTGTAAAGCAGGTTGGCAAGAAGCACGCTTAGATAAGAGCCAAGCGCGATGCCACCAAACACCGCAAGGGGCCGTTCAGGATGGCGGATCGAATCGGTGATTGCGTTCGCTAGAACAGGAATGAACATGTCGTTTACCTGTTGGAAATGAAGCCTGGAAAATCGAAAGACCAAACGATGCCATTAAGCCAGCGTTCGTAATTTTCGCGCTGACCTCTGGTGGGGTAACTGCTATCGAGATCCCTTGGATAAAGGACCATGTAGAAAAGTTCCTTCCCTTTGGAGGATAGCTTGTCTTGATTGATGAGGGAGGAAACATCCTCTTTGTTTTTGAGAATACTTTTTTCAGGATTTCGATAAAAAAGCTCCCCAGTTGTAGAATCAATTTCCAATACTCTAGAAAACACAGCACCTTTGAATGCTTCGGTGCGCTCTGCACGCAGCTTTTCGATTTCTTTAAGAAGCTGGGAGGTTGAATCCGCAATTTTTAGTTTATCATTTGTGTCTGCCTTGTTTATCAAAGAAGAATCAGGAGTATCGCCCTGACCGACCATGGGAAGAAAAAGAAAGACACAAAAAAGCAAAATAAGCACATCAATCAGCGGGATGAAGAAGCGGGTTACGCTGCGTTTGGGTAGTTGAATCATGAAGCCGTGTCCTCCCTTTTTGGGAGTACACCACCTGCAAGCCCAAGAATGAGATCCCTGCCTGCCAATACAAACCAAGCGGGAAGAATATTCACAAGCGCCATAAATATGCCGCTTCCTGTCGCGGTAATTGCAGGTCCATAAAGTTGGATGATTCGTTCAGGAGAAACTGGGCCATTAATGGAGCTGAAGGTTTGCAGAATTCCAGCGACGGTACCAAGTAATCCCAAAAGGGGAAACCACTCTGCAGCTTGAGAAAGATGGCTAATCCAAGAATCGGCGCGTTCATCAAAGCCATGGTTTTTCCAAGTGAGAGCGCGCCAAGCAAAGAGAGATTGTAAGACAAAAAGAAAAGAGCCAAGGGCAAGAATCAATTGATCGAGCCTTGTGATGCTTTCGAGATAAAAATCTCGTGCGGCTGTGGGAAGAGATGCAAGCACAGCAAAGCTTGCAGCAGCGGGAAGAATAGCAAGCAGAAGTGGAAGGCACCAAACTGCAAGAAATCTTCGGAACATTGCTTCACCTTTCAGAGGGAGGCAGTACGGTTTGCCAAGTAGGGCGGAAGGGCCTGCGGATTGCCTTCACGATCAATGCATGCAAGAGTCGAAGATCCTTCTGCAAGAATCTTGCCTTGGCAATAAAGTTCGTAGCGATGTTCGATGCGAACGCCAGTGGTTCGTTCCACGATGGTTCGAAGCGTAAGGACATCATCGTATCTTGCGGGCCGTTTGTATTTTACTTCGATGCGTGCAAGCACCAGAAGATAGCCTTCATCTTCAACATCTTTATAGGTGCGACCCATAGATCGAAGTAACTCGATGCGACCCTGTTCAAAATAGACCAGATAATTGGCATGATGAAGAAGGCCCATGCGATCGGTTTCCGCATAGCGGACGCGGATTTCGATGTCGCCAAAGACTGTGCCTGAAGCTGGGACAGGAAGTGCCTGGGTCATTGGATTCTGCCAATACGATTGTAAGGCCAGTAGATTAGAACAGCCCTGCCCATCATAAGATTATTAGGGACAAGGCCCCACGAACGGCCATCAGAACTTTGCGGGCTGTTATCGCCTAGGCAAAGGTAATGACCAGGTTGAACATAAAGAGTCTTAATAGGTGGGTTTAATAGCCCCTTCCAAGAATCTGGCGTAGGCAAGCCCGGGCGAATCGCAATAGGCTCGGTCCAATCATGAACAGAAACATCGGGAGTACTAGGATTGATGCGCGCAGTGTAATAGGTATCGCGATGAATCTTAAGCTCACTTACCGAAAGGGTAGTTCCGGAAGTGCCAATGCTTGCGGGTTCGAGATCATTTTCAAGCGTGGGGCCATGAACCTTGCTGGGTTTGTAGTCCACACCATCGTTGAACAACAATTTGCCATCTTGCCAGATGATGAGCCTGCAATCCACATTAGCAAAGCGAATAAAGTGCGAACCCGAGCTTAAACGATCAGAAGATTTTTCAGCAAGTACTTCGGTTTTATCTTTGGTGATTCTTTGAAGAGTGCAAGTACCCGTTTCAAGGTTCCATACTGCTCTAAAGCGATCAACACCCTTCGAAAGCTCTAACGTGAGCTGGCCTTCCTGTTTTTTAATATCGAACTTACCTTCAAGGGTAAGGTCGCTGACCCAGTTATCGCCATAGCCCGGGCGATGGGTATCATGGTAGGCAGTATTATAACCCATTACATCGGTAATAAGCTGCCTGCGAGAATCATTGTTACGAAGGATATGGCTGTATCTAAGCCAGGAAGTTGTTTTTTCTGATTCAGTAGAGCTGACGTAAACCGAAGGAGAAATCTCGTTCCAATTGGGTTTTAAAGCTTGCCAACGTTTAAGGTTGGGAAGATCAGCCGATCGGTGCTGATCATCATAAACAATCCTGCGCATTGAAAGTACTGAGCTGGGCTTCTTGCGAATAATTTCAAACTTATCCGTATCGATGAAAGAATCACGTGCTTCGTTTTCGTGCATGAATTCCCACATCCAAAGATCTGCGTTATCTTTAGGATTAGAGATCGGTGGCGGAAGTGTATCAGGTGGTAGGCGATAAAGCTTACCCGCTTGAATAGCGATAGTTTCACCGGGCAGGCCGATCAACCTTTTGATGTAATTCATGGGCACATGATTGCGCTGCGGGCCAGAAGCTGGGAAGCGTGCGGAAAATTCATTCGGGTTACTGTTGCCTGGATATTTAAAAACAACCACATCCAGTCGTTCGGGGCCCTTGCCCGGAAGATCATAAAGATACTTTGCGACCAGAACACGATCGCCCGTGGATGGGCCCGGGTCTGCAACTGCAGCTTCCCCCGGGAAAGACTCTTCGTTGTGCTTTAGCAATTTGATATTAAGCAAACAATTCGGGCAGGTCGCGGTGCTTACAGACATAACACCTGCACCGGGCATTTGCTCGACTTCGCTAGAGCAATTGACTGGGAAGCGATGCTTGCATGAAGGGCAATTAATTTGCTTTTGATAGCCAAATAGGGTTTCCGCCATCGAACCGGTAGGGATGACAAAAGCTTCCGCGATAAAAGATTTGAGCACCAAAACCAGAACGACAACAAAAACAATTGTTTCAAGAAGTTCGCGAAGGCCATCGTTTTTAGCAACGATTGGCTTTGCAGGGTTACTTCTAGGGGGCTCAAATTGCCCATCAAGAGTAGTGGCATCCTTGAGGGCGTTTGCATCTGTTTCTGAGATCACAGGAACAGGGGCCACTTCCTCGTTTAAAATCTTATAGCCCTCGATAGGCACAGGCGAACCCGGATCGGAAGGGGGAGTGGAATTATCTGATTGCGCCATTGGGTACCCTGGGGTTAATCATCGGATTCAAGGACAGCAAGGAAAGCCTCCTGCGGTAATTCCACTTGCCCTACCTGCTTCATGCGTTTCTTACCTTCGGCTTGTTTGGCCCAAAGTTTACGCTTGCGGGATATATCGCCACCATAACACTTCGCGGTAACATCCTTCTTAAGGGCAGCAATACTTTCTCGGGCGATGATCCTACTACCAACCGCAGCCTGAAGCACAACCTCGAACATATGTCTGTCGATTTCTTCACGCAGCTTCTTGAGCAACTTCCTACCACGCCTGTCTGCAGTAGAACGATGCACAATCGTTGAAAGCGCATCCACCCTATTATGATGAACCAACACATCCAACCGAACCAAGTCTGCAGCACGATAAGCAAGGAATTCATAATCCATGGTGCCATATCCATGGGTCACGGATTTAAGCCTGTCGTAAAGATCATAAATGACCTCTGCGAGAGGCATTTCGTAAACCAAAATGGCTCGCGCAGTACTTAGATATTCGGTACGCAGGTAAATGCCTCTGCGCTCTGCACACATCTGCATCAGATCGCCGATATTCTTGGCGGGAACCAAGAAACTGATTTTCACGAATGGCTCGCGAAACTCTTCGATCTGGCCATCGACTGGAACCTTCTGGGGGTTGTCGATGACAATAACTTCGCCACTACGGTTCAGTATTTCGTAGGTAACATTGGGTGCGGTTTGAACGACATCAAGCTGACTTTCGCGCTCCAACCTTTGTTGGATGATTTCGCGGTGCAACATCCCAAGGAAGCCACATCGGAAACCAAACCCCAAGCCTTCACTCACTTCAGGTGAATAACTAAAGCTGGCATCATTAAGCCTTAGCTTCATAAGTGCTTCGCGAAGTTCTTCGAAATCATCGTTATTGGTCGGGTATAAACCGCTGAAGACCATCGGCTGGGGCTCTTTATAACCAGGAAGAGCTGTTTCAGTCGGCCTATTGGCTTCAGTTACAGTATCCCCAATATGAACATCATCCAGTTTGCGCACCTGCGCCATAAAGAATCCTACCTGCCCAGGCCCAAGTACATCACATGGAGTTGGATTTGGCCTAAACTGGCCCATCTCAGCAACTTCGTGATCGGTGTTGCCACGCATAAACTTGATGCGCTGGCCTTTGCGCATGGTGCCTTCCATAACGCGGATATAAATTACTACACCTTTATAAGAGTCGAAATGACTGTTATAGATAAGTGCCTTTAGAGGGGAATCGGGCTTACCTGAAGGGGCAGGAATGCGATCAACAATGGCTCGCATAACCTCATCCATTCCCAACCCAGTCTTGGCGCTAACCCGAAGTACTTCCTCGGGCTGAATACCAAGTACGGATTCCATTTCAGCAATTACATCATCAGGGCGAGCTATAGGCATATCGATTTTATTCAAAACCGGAACAATGGTTAGATTGTTTTCAATTGCAAGATAAGCGTTGGCGACCGTTTGCGCTTGAACACCTTGAAAAGCATCGACCAGAAGGATGGCACCTTCGCAAGCTGCCAAGCTTCGGGATACTTCGTAAGTGAAGTCAACATGCCCGGGGGTATCGATGAGGTTGAGTTCATAGGTTTCGCCATCCATTTTATAATAGAGGGTGACCGGGTGCATCTGAATGGTAATGCCCCGTTCGCGTTCGAGATCCATATCATCGAGGACCTGATTACGAAAGTCCCGTTGGGTGATAGCGCCTGTTTTTAAAAGGAACTGATCCGCAAGGGTGCTTTTGCCATGATCGATATGGGCTACAATTGAAAAATTGCGAATTTTGCTCGCGTCCGTCATTTTGGAAAACTTTCGCTTTAACTGCCAAGGGTAGTAAGGCTATACTATAATACCAGTAAACTTGATAATGGAACAACCCATTGTCTACAGTATTATTATTTTAGAAAACTTGGGTCGTAACACCAAACAGGAGTCTATCAATGAAGTATGTATTTGGCTTGATAATAGCGTTAACCATCGTAATTTCCCCAATATTTGCAGAAAAAGGAGCCGTCGTGACCACCCCATTAAACTATAAAACCAAAACTTTAGATGGAAAAGAAGTCGATTTAACCAGTTATAAAGGAAAAGTCGTACTAGTAGTTAATGTTGCCAGCGCTTGTGGCTACACCAGCCAATACAAGGGTATGCAGAATATTTACGAAAAATTTAACAAAGATGGTTTTGTTGTTTTGGGTGTACCGAGCAATGAATTTGGTGGTCAAGAACCTGGTACCAACGATGAGATCGCAAAGTTCTGTAAAACCAACTATGGCGTTACCTTCCCAGTATTAGAAAAGCAAATGGTCAAAGGTGCGAATGCTTCCCCCCTTTACAAGCACCTTACTTCAAAAGAAACGAACCCAAAATCGTCAGGCGATGTGAAATGGAACTTCACTAAATTTCTGCTTGGGAAGAATGGTGAAATCCTAGGTAGATTTGAATCAGGCGTTGATCTTGATGATGCCAACTTGGTTGGCGCAATCGAAGCTGCGCTTAAAAATTAAGCAGACTTCGGATGCTAATTTGATGAATAAGAGGATGATCCTTAACTAGGGTCATCCTTTTTTTCGTGCCAGTTGGCTTTGATAATAAGAATCGAAAGAGAATACTGCCAAGGCCACCCAGATGAGATAAAAGCTGGCCTGTTTTTCCTGAGAAAATGATTCGTTGAACAGGTAGATTCCAAGAACCATCTGGATGCAGGGGGAAAAGTACTGCATAAACCCCATCACGGATAAAGGCACCAATCTTGCAGCCATCCCAAAACAATAAAGCGGAATCACGGTAACAATTCCACTAAGCGCCAACGAAGAGTCCATATGCCACGTGTGCCCAAAATCGTTGGTGCCCTCAAGCCACCAATAAACAAGGGCTGCACCTGCCAACGGAAGCAGAAACATGGTTTCAAAAAACAAGCCAACACTAGCATCAACTGGGATGATTTTGCGAAAAACCCCATAAAAGCAGAAAGAAAAGGCAACCCCGAGAGAAATCCAAGGCAAGCTGCCTTCAAGGTGAATTCTTAATCCAATCGCAAGCGTTGCTATGCCCAGGGCGACCCATTGCATAAGCCTGAGCTTTTCCTTGAATAAAATCATGCCAAAAAGAATGCTCAACAAAGGCAGAAAAAAATAACCCAAACTCGTTTGCAATACCTGCGAGTTGGCTGCTGCGTAAATGTATATACCCCAGTTAATCCCTACAAGTATAGAACTTCCCATCAGGCCAAACAAAACGCCAGGCGTGCTGAACACCTGTTTCACCAAGTTCCACTTTTTTTGAAAATGCACGATGCAGAGCATTAATACCGCAGACCATACCACCCGATGGCTGAGAATTTCTAAGGGTTCTACGCTGCGAACCAGCCACACATAAAGGGGCATTGACCCCCAGAACGCATAAGCCACTACAGCCCAGATCATTCCTGTTTGTAAGTCTGATGCGGACTTTTGTGAATTTGGCATATTTTGTTGCAATTGGTTGCTAATATTCAAATAGACTTTGTATTGGATACTAAGCAAGATTGCCAACCCGACATCGTAAGGACATACCATGGAAACGAAAACCCCTGAAATGTGGATGAAGGAAAAAGTGTATGGTTACTGGTTGTCGCAAGCACTTTATTGCGCAGCAGATTTAAACATTGCAGACATCATTTTTCGCGATGGCCCACAAACCTCGGGTGATCTCGCAAAAAAGACCAACACCGATGAACGCTCTCTTTTTAGGTTGCTTAGGTATCTCGCATCAGAAGAAGTTTTTGCAGAAAACGAAACAGGCGCTTTTGCTCTTACACCTAAAGCAAACCAGCTTCGCTCAGATATTCCTGGGAGTCAGCATGCCATGGCTGTCATGTCTGGTTCCGAACATTACCTAGCTTCTTCAAAAATGATTGATAATGTGCGAACGGGCAAATGCGCCTACGAAATAGCACATGGACAGCCCATTTTTGAATACCTCAAAGATCATCCAAATTCTGCCAGAGTCTTTGATAAAGCCATGGAAAGCATTCATGGTAGCGAATCCAATCAGATTCTTGCTGCCTACGATTTCTCTGAGTTTATAACACTTGCAGACATCGGGGGCGGCAATGGCAGCATGCTGTTGGCCATTCTGAACAAAAACCCAAACCTGCATGGCGTCCTTTTTGATCTTTCGCATGTGACCGCAGCCACTGCTGCTTCAAAAAGCAATGTAGAACGCTTCAAGTTAGTTTCAGGTGATTTCTTTGAAAGTGTTCCACCAAATGCAGATGCCTATCTACTCAGGCATATCATTCATGATTGGGATGATGAAAAAAGCATACTGATACTCAGCAATATAAGGAAGGCTCTACCCAAGCATGGCAAAGTGCTAATGATCGAGGCGATTTTGCCTGAAGGTAACACCCCTCATCCCGGAAAAATGTTTGATTGGATCATGATGGGAATACCAGGAGGCATTGAGCGGACACTTGCAGAATACAAGATTTTGTTCGCAAAAAGCGGACTTCATATTCAACGCGTAATTCCTACCGCAGGCTTAAACTCCATCATAGAGGCAACAGCTCTATAAACACTAACAAGACTCTTTTAATTGTTGTAATAAAAAAGGCTCACTCGAAAACATCGAGTGGGCCTTTTTATTTTTCAGGGGATAACTTACTTTATTAAAGAGCGGCTAAGATTGCTTCTGTGATTTCCTTGGTTGAAGCTTTACCACCAAGATCGGGGGTTCTTGGTGCGCCAGCCTTCAACACCTTTGCCACCGCCTGGTTTACATTCAGCGAAGCATCATACAAGCCAAGATGCTCAAGCATAAGCGCACCGGAAAGCACTGCTGCCATTGGGTTTGCCATGCCTTTGCCTGCAATATCAGGCGCTGAACCGTGAACGGGTTCAAACATACTTGGGAAGTCTTTAGTGGGATTAATATTGGCGCTAGAGGCCAGCCCGATAGTGCCAGTAACAATAGCTGCGAGGTCGGTTAAAATGTCGCCAAACAAATTGCTAGCAACCATAACATCGAAGTGTTCTGGTTTGCGAACAAGATCCATAGCAGCGGCATCAACAAGCAAGAAAGAGGATTGAACATCCTTGTATTCAGACGCCACTTGGTTGAAACATTCGTCCCATAAAACCATACCAAAAGTCTGGGCATTGGACTTAGTGATAGAAGTTACCTTCTTGCGTGGACGTTTTCTTGCAGCTTCAAAAGCAGCACGAATAATCCGGTCACAACCCCTTCGGGTGAAGGTGTTCGTTTGAATTGCGATTTCCTGTGGGAAGCCGGTGTAAAGTCTGCCACCGATTGGGGCATATTCACCCTCGGTGTTTTCGCGGAAGAAAAGAATATCGATGGAGCCAGGTGCCTTGTCTCGAAGTGGCGAATCAACGCCTTCGTAAAGGTAGGAGGGCCTGAGGTTCACATATTGATCAAACATCCTGCGCATAGGAAGCAGCAACCCATGAACTGGAATGTGATCAGAAACGGTAGGATGGCCAACTGCGCCCAAGAAGATGGCATCATGTTTTTTAAGGAGATCCCAACCATCATCGGGAACCATGACCCCGGTCTTTTCATAATTAATCGCAGACCAAGGCAACTTGTTCCAAGTAAAGGAGGCGTTGGCCTTTTTGGTTACAACCTCCAAAACACGAACTGCCTGATCAATTACTTCAGGGCCGATACCATCACCACCGATAACCGCAATTTTAAAAGCTGGCATTGCAAGAGTTCCTAAGGTTTGTTATTCCCACCCACTTAAGTACAGGATAGTGACAAAATCTGAAAAAGCAGTGATATTAGGCAGAATAGTTGCTATAGAGCGGGAGTCAAGGAGTAAGGAGCCTTCCATGACATCTATAAACACAGAAAAAATGACACAAGTAAAAAGCCAATGGCTTAATCTAATAGCCCTTGGATTGATGGTTGGTTTTACCGGTGGATGCCAAAATACTGGCAGTAATTCTGGAAGTAGCAGCTCGCTTGATAAATTTTTCAGCCCACTACCAGGAAATAATAGTGCTGCTCCACCACCGAATGCTGTAACGCCGCAAGCGCCCTCGCTGCTTAACTTTGGCTCGCCTACCTCTGATAAGGACCCTTTACTGGGCGGAGGCATCCCATTAAATCGGTTACCTGCGCAAAATACGGCACTTGCGGGCAATTTCAATAATCCTAACAACAATAATGTTCCTAATTTGCCCTCGCCTTCTTCTTCCACTAGCCCAGCGGCCTTGGCTACCGGAAATTTCTCGAACCTCGATCCCACAAGATCCAATGTTACTCCGGTTGGCGCTACTGCAAGTGCTGGGGTAGGAGCAACGAATTCCCAATTTGGCTCTGCCGAAGAGTTTCGCTCTTTGATGCAACAACTATCCACTCGTGGGTTAGCTTGGCAAAGGCTGGATTACAGCCCTCAAACTGGTGATTGGAAGTTTTATTGTGCAGTTAAAGACCCAACGCAAAATGGGGCTACTCGCAATTTCGAAACCACTGCAAAGACCGATGTTGCTGCCCTTAAAGCTGTCCTTGAAGAAATCAACAAAAGCATGCCTGCAAAATAATCAGCAGGGTTGAAAAATACCATTTTCAACGGGTTGCAATCCATTTCATTTGCCTTTACTATAAGGCCATGGTTCAAACTTGTTCACGCTGCTCTAGGGTAAATCCAGAGGAAGCTTCATTCTGTTATTTTGATGGCATAGGGCTTGGCGGAAGAAGTCACGCTTCGGCAGGCGTACAAATGGACTTTCCCAAGCCCATTCGCTATCCATCGGGAAAAACCTGCAGTAATTTTAACGAGCTTGCAAGCACCATTCTTTCTGACTGGACCGTATCGCTCGACATGATGAAAAAGGGTGAATTTGGAACTTTCTTCAGTGGCATTGGGCGCTTAGACCTCGCGATGGTAGCTACGGAATCTGCAAAACACCCCGAGCCAGTGCAAGGCTTGGATCAATTCCTTGCGCGCCTTCCCTCTCAGCCAATCCCTCCCGCAGATTTGGAAGTCGACCCCCCAACCCTTGATCTTGGTACCTTGAAACCGGGCAAAGATATTAAGTGTTCGGTTAAAATCCGCAATAAAGGCCGAAGAATCCTTTATGGCAGCGTTTCGATCGAAGGGATTCCATGGCTTTCAATAGGCGAGGGCAAACCCCGCAGCAGGAGCCGTTTCAATACATTCCAAGATGCACCATTGCCCATGACGGTCTTCACCAATTCCCTACGCACAAGCGAAAAAACTGTCGAAGGGAAACTGATTTTTGAAACAAGCGGGGGCAATCTTATCGTTCCGGTTACTGCGGAAATTCCAATCAGGCCTTTCATGATTGGTACACTTGCGGGCGCCAAAAGCCCCAAGCAGCTTGCTGAAAAAGCCAAGGCCAACCCGACCGGGGCAGCAGTATTATTTGAGAATGGAACCGTAGAAAGTTGGTACAAAGAAAATGGCTGGGTCTACCCTGTACCCAAACCACCGGCCCAAGGCCTTGCTGCAATTCAACAGTTTTTTGAAGCACTTGGTTATGTCAAACCACCCAAGGTTTTAACTACCACTAATGATCTCCTTTTTGAACTTCAACCGGGTGATGTGAAAGAACAAACGATCACGCTTTTTAACGAAGAAAAAAAGTCCACATATGCCTATGCCAAGTCAGACAAACCCTGGGTCAGAATTGCAAAGCCAGTCCTTAAAGGTGGCAAGGCGTACCTAAAAATTTCCGTGTCTACAAGCGAGCTGCCCACCTCACTCGAATTGGCAACTTTATCCATAACTACGAACGGAAATCAGTCCATCAAGGTGAATATTGAAGCACAAGTATTGGTGCAAGGGTCTGAATTTGCAGATTTGACAGGCGATGTTGCACCAGTGATGCCACAATTTTTGGGAAGCCCTTTTGCGAGCAATGAACCCTCGCAAGGATCTTCCCAAAATACAGGCTTTCCGGAACCCACTTCTGCTCCCATTCTTTCGGTGCATCCGCTGGCAAGGAAAGTAAAAAGCAACCAATGGCTTGGCTATGCAATAGCTGGATTTTTTGGAGTTTCACTTATAAGCTTGATTGGCACAATCATCTATCTAGGTATAAGAAAAATGAACACCCAAACGCCAACACCTGCACCTGCAACCAAAACCAAGTAATCATTTAGCCCTGATTTCCCTGCTGAAAAAGCTTTCGCTCTTTGATGATCTTGCATACGGATTCCGGAACCATTTGCTCCCAAGAAGGGTCATTCTTTTGTATTTTCAACAATACTTCCCGCGAAAAGATGGGGAGGTAACTTTCATTGAATCCACGAATACTTTCAATTAGCCTGTTTTCTACTAGATAGCTGAACAAATGACGCAACTTGGGCGTAACCAAAAGATTATCAGAGGTGATCAACGCACCCGTTTTCTTATCCATCAAAGGGTACACATAAAGCTTCAAATCATTTTTAAACAATCTACCAAAGCTTTCTAAAATACCCCCATCAAGATCCAAATAATACTTTTCGTCAAACACCTCTTTCAAGGTGGGCACCCCCATCACGATCCCGATCATCTTTTTGGTATAGCGGAAGAAATAAGCCGCTAGCCTATGGTACTCTGCGAAATTGGAAATCAAAACGATCTTTCCGAGCGATGCCAAGATATCAACCCTAGCCAGAAAATCCTGATAATCAATTTTCCCGTTATCCAACAGATTCTTCAGCGTCATCTCCATGATCACCAGCACTTCTTCACCCTGAACTTTAGGTTCCTGTACAAACATCGATGTTGCGCATTCCAGCATATCCACCGTAACATGAGTGACTGGCCTGAAACTTCCTCTTTCTACTAAAATGCTTTTTTTATAAAGCACATCCGCTGGTTGAACCACTTCACCATTAGCAAGAAACATAGTCGCTTTGGACAACCCTTTTTGCACTAGTTGCAAAGCCATCACCCGATTGTCAACCGACTTAAATGCAACGCCACTAAATTCGATCATATCCACTTCGGCCCTCTCCGCAGAAAGGCTATCCAGAAGGCTATCAATAATCTCGTCCGCATTGGTATGATGATAAATGGCAGCATGAATCAGGTTAACGCCCAAGATTCCCAAAGCTTCCTGCTCTTGAATATTTTCAGGGTCAAGCAGGCGAACATGAATGATAACCTGGGAAACAGGCCCTCTCGGTTCCATCTGGAACTGCAATCCCAACCACCCATGGGCATCTTCTTTTCTAGAAAAACTCTTGGCAGCAACGGTGTTGGCAAAAGCAAAGAACTTTGTCGTTTCACCCCGCTTGGCATCAAGCCTTTCAACCAAAAGATCGAACTCACGATCCAGCATGGATTGCAACCGCTGTTTGCTGACATACCTTTCGCATGGCCCATAAATTGCATCACTTACAGTCATATCGTAAGCAGACATAGTCTTGGCAATGGTGCCTGAGGCCCCACCTACGGAAAAAAACCACCTTGCTACTTCCTGCCCCGCGCCTATCTCTGTAAAAGCACCATACTTGGAAGAATCCATATTGATTTGAATTGCTTTCTGACGCGTATCCATGCTTGGTTCCAAATTTAATTTAGATTGATTCAATAAAAGTTAATGACTAACAGTTAATTAGCTTAAAGATATCAATAACGATAATTTTATAGAATTGAAATCACAGATTAAGAAATTCATTGGAACTTCATTAGCCTTGCCATGGCAACATTAGCATGGTGAAAACAATTCAGCTTTCACCATGCGTTATAAAAGATGCCTCTATTTCCCGGCCACTTCCTTAACCTTAGCCTCGATAGCGCTACCATCATGAATATATAAGCCAAAGGAAAGTTTTAGCACGCCATCCTTGGGGAGCTTCACCAATTCCTTGTTCCCCTTACGATCAGGGAAGCCCGCTTTTTCCCTTCCAAAAGGGTTGGCAGCCATGAGGCCATAGCCACGGCTATGCCAGCAGGATTTCAAAGCATTGGCGGAATCTGCAATGATGGTAATGCCCGCGGTGCCCTTATCGCAAGGGCCGGAGTAATCACACCAAGGTGATTCAATTCCCCAGACATCTTTTTCGGTTTGCTTGCCACTAGCGTTGGTAAGAATGCCTCCCTTCTTTTCTTTTTCAGTCACCGAGTCACGGATTCGAACCCCAAAGGAACCTTCCTTGGTATCGCCAAAAGTAATGGGGCAAACGCTTGCAACCAAGGTTGTACTCATTTTGATTAGGTAGCCATTGCCTGCTGTTTCCAAAGTAAAGGATCTGGTTTCGTCCATAATTTTAATTCCATCTGAGGTGCGCCATTCGTTCATGGTGGAAACGGAGGCAGTTGAAGCCTTGCCTTCTATTTTACCTACTTTAACGCAAACGATTTTGCCAAAGTTGGTTTCTTCGCTCCAGAAATCAACGCCGGTAATACCTTTTGTTTTCTGCTTTAGTTCGATGCCTTCAGGAATAACATCACCATGGCAGAACCAAATTGATTTTTGATGCTTGTGATCTTTAGCTTCGGGTGAATCTTTAAGCATGGGCCAATCTCTGGTCACGCGGTTTTCACCAAGAGTAATCACAGGCCAGAAGTAAGGCTTTGCAACCGTGGGGCCATAGTTGTAGGTGGTAACCACTTTGTTGCCGATTTTAAAATCGAGTTTACCTTCTTTTTCGCGGTCGACAATGGTGGGGGTCTTCGATTGCGCAAAAGCATTGTTTGCAAATGCTGAAACAAGGAAGACAGAAAGTAAAAGAGAAGTTCGAAGGCAGGTTTTCATATTTGTTCATCCTAAATTTGTTTAGAAAATATCAGCAGATGAAGAGATGTTAGCGTAGCAAAGAATTACAAGGAAGAAAAATGTAGCTATTGGCAGAAAATGTCAAAATAGTTAACCTGCATGTGGTGAAACTATTATTTTCTTAACCAGACCATCCCAATGGGGGCTTTTATGTTGATTCGGACTTTTCAAAAAACCACACTATTTACTTTAATTATAGCCTTCTTTGGTGTTGTTTTTCCCGTGAATGCCCAAGCTCCCAAAGCAACTCCGGGAGTTGTTTTACGCATTCAGCCAATCAACCGGCTTGTGGAAAACGCCTTTTTCCTTGCTGAATCTGTGGGCATGAAAGAGCAAGCCAAGATGATTGAAGGTTCGCTCAAAGGCCTAACAGGGCCCAAGGGGATTGAAGGGATTGATCCAGAAAAACCCATCGGGTTGTATGGCAACATTGGGCCAAATCTAATCGATAGTGAAGTGGTTGGCTTAATTCCGATTGCGGATGAAAAAACATTCGTAGAGATGCTTGGCAAGTTAAACCTACAAGCAAAAAAAGGTGACAACGGCATTTATGTGATGAACATTCCGAACTCCCCTTTCCCCATGTTTTTTAAATTCAAAGATGGTTACATGTGCGCAACCATCAGGGACGAGAAAGGGATCGATGACAAAAAATTACTTTCCCCCAAAGACTTGCTGACCGCGGAAAAAACAGGCGTCATGTCCATCAGCCTTAATTTAGCTGGATTGCCTGAAGATCTTATCAAAAATGTAGTGCCACAAATTGAACTTCAAATCGCAGAAGCAAAGCAGAAAAAGATCCCAGGCGAAAGCCCTGCTGTTGAAAAACTTCGCAATGATATTTCCGAAATGCTTTTGCAATTCGTTGTCCAAGTATTTACCCAAGGCGAAGATTTAACCATGAAAGTCGATATGGATCGCAAAGCAGGAGACCTCGGCTTAGGAGTTTCCTTCAAAGGAAAGAATGGCTCCGAGTTGGCAAAATCCATTGCTGGCCTAGGCGCAACTAAAAGCATGGGCGCGGGAATGATCAGCAAAGATTCTGTCATTCACATGAATATCAATAGCGTTGTCCCCGAAACCGCAAGAAAAGATTTCATCAAAGTTTTCCGAGAAGGAATCAACAAGAGCATTGCTGATGAAAAAGACCTTAGCAAAAAGGGGGCTATGGAGAAGATGGCTAAGGCGCTTACTCCAACCCTTGAATCGGGCAATATGGATGCAGTTATGGATGTAAGAAAAACAGGAAATGGCAAATTCGCCTTTCTTACTGCAATGAAAATATCCGAAGGCAAGAAAATCGAAGAAGTGATCAAGCTTCTTTATAAAGATCTACCCGATTCAGAAAAGAAAAAACTCGCACTCGATTTCGCCAAGTCTGGCGATACCAATGTTCACAAAGTGGATATCCTAATCCAACCTGCAGATGCCAAGAACTTTGGTTCTGAACCAGGTTACCTGGCAATTTCCAACGATGTGATTCTTTTTGCAGGCGGAGAAAAATCTCTTTCCTTAATTAATGAAGCCCTTTCTTCGAGTTCCAAACTTGGTCCTATATTCGAGTTTGAAATCGCATTTAACAAAGCTGCTGGCTTATTAACCAAGGACTTTGCAGACGCTGTTGAGGTGGCAGAAAAGATTTTTAAAGAAAACCCCAACTCTGACAAATTAAGGGTAACTTTGGAGGGCGGGAAAGAATTATCTTTAAAAATGTCAATGAAATCTACAGTTCTTACCTTCTTTAAAGCTGCCGATAACGCCAAGGGAAAATAACCCTAAAAATGCCACTCATTCGATGTTAGTCCTATTATAGTAACGATTTAAGTGCCTTCCGATTTTACCCTCGGAAGGCATGCTTCGTTAAACACTTATAAATATTCTTCACAACTTCACTAATGTTTACCAAGCTTCTTATGGACATTATCCTTACCAAATCATTAGATTTAAGTATCGGATTGATTTTACTTTCAGTCCTTACCAAGCTGGCTTAACAAACCGGCATGGATGTTGTATTTAATATCATGATCCTAAAGCAACTTTTGAAATCGTTGCTTATTAACAGGTTTTGTGTGGTGAAGGTTCCAAATTCGTAAAGGTCTAACATGTTAGAAAAAACCAGAAACATCGGTATCATTGCTCATGTGGATGCAGGTAAAACAACAACCACCGAGCGTATTCTTTATTTCAGTGGTACCAAACATAAAGTTGGCGATGTCGACTCCGGTGACACCACCACCGACTTTGATCCCCTCGAACGCGCCAAAGGTATCACCATCAACTCTGCCGCTGTTTCAGTCGACTGGGGTGATAACACAATCAATATCATCGATACACCCGGGCACGTGGATTTTACTGCTGAAGTAGAACGATCCCTGCGCGTACTCGACGGCGCTGTTGGTGTTTTCTGTGCGGTGGGTGGCGTTGAAGTTCAGTCCGAAACTGTATGGTTTCAAGCCAACAAGTACAAAGTTCCTCGTATTGCCTACATCAATAAGATGGATCGAACCGGCGCAGACTTCTACGATTGCGTTTCACAAATCGTAGAAAAGCTTCGTGCAAAGCCCGCAATCTGCACCCTGCCCATTGGCGTTTACACTGAGTTCAAAGGCATCATCGACCTCATCCGGATGAAGTTTATTCATCGCGATGTATTGGATAAAACCAACACTAAGTATGATCTGGTTGATATCCCAGAATCCCACATCGAAGAAGCTCAAGATTACAGGGCAAGGTTGTTGGACATGGCCTCACTTGCCAACGATGAACTCGCCGGCTTGTTGATGGAAGAAAAAGAAGTTCCTGAAGAACTTCTTAAAGCCGCTCTTAGAACAGGCACCATCGAAGGCTTGTTCACACCTATCATGTGCGGCTCTTCCAAAACCTTCCATGGTGTTCAACAGCTCCTTGACGCAGTTATTGATTTTCTTCCTTCCCCTTTAGACAGGCCCCCTGTCGAAGGTATCGTTTTAAAAACCAAGGAAAAAGAACTTCGTAGCCCTGATCCTAAGGATCACTTCTCCGGCTTGGCTTTCAAGACCGTTGCGGATTCAACAGGCGATCTTGTTTATGTTCGCATTTACTCCGGTCAATGCAGCCCTGGCGATACCCTTGTTAACACCACCAATGCAAAACAAGAACGCATTGGTCGTATCTACCGTATGATGGGTAACAAGCGCGTTGAAAAAGAAGTTGCTGGCCCTGGAGATATTGTTGCAATGATCGGCCTCAAGCAGACTTACACAGGCAATACGCTTTGCGTACCAGAAAAGCCAATCGCCCTAGAATCCATCTTGTTCCCTAAACCAGTTATCAGCCAGTCGCTTATACCTGATAAGACCACGGATGAAACCAAGCTTGCTGATGCCCTTGGTCGATTAGTTCGTGATGATCCAACTTTGAAAGCTCATACCGATCCTGAAACCAATCAGTTGATCATCTCCGGTATGGGTGAACTTCACCTCGAAGTTTCTGTTGATAAGCTTCATCGTTTCCCTGGTGTTAAGGTTTCGGTAGGCAAGCCGATGGTTGCTTACAGACAAACTTTATCCAAGGCGCTTACCCACGAAACCCGCTACATCAAGCAGTCGGGTGGTCGCGGTAAGTTTGCGGTTATCACGGTTGAATACAAACCGCTGACAGCCACCGATATCGAAGAATGGAACAAAGAAATGGAAGAGGCTGACGAAAAGCCAGATCTTAACAACATCTACTTCCGTGACAAAATCTTTGGTGGTGTTGTTCCCAAAGAATACATTCCTTCCGTTGAAGCTGGTATTCGTCAAGGTACCCTCAAGGGCGCCAAGTACGGTTTCCAGTGCGTTGATATCCAAGCATCTTTGGTAGATGGCAAGTATCACGATGTGGATTCATCGCAGGATGCATTCCGCCTCGCTGGTTGGGAAAACTTCCGCGACGCCCAAATCGTCGCTGGTATCACCCTTCTCGAGCCAATCATGAAGGTCGCAGTTGTTGCCCCTGATAAATACATGGGCGCACTCACAGGCGATATTAGCCGTCGACGCGGACTTATCCTCGACTCCGTAAGTGCCAACGGTCGTGTAACAATTACGGCTCAAGTGCCTTTAGCAGCTCTGTTTGGTTACACCACCGATTTGCGTGGCGCAACCAGCGGTACTGCAGCGTTTACCATGGAGCCCAGCCATTACGCTGAAGTGAAGGAAGAACTCGCAGACATCCCTAAAAAGGCCAACTAGTTCTTAGTTCCACATGGAACATTGGTAGAAGCCCCGGATTAATCTCCGGGGCTTTTTTTATTGTTCCACATGGAACATTAACAACACTGCATCATTCGAAAAACATTCCTGTTCCACATGGAACATTAACAACACTCATCATTCTAAAAATATTCTTGTTCCACATGGAACATTCGTATTGCCTTGATTGAAATATGTGGTTATATCCCGCCCCCTGATCAAGTTCGTTTTCAGTTTCAGGAGTTAAATCATGATGGATAAGAAAGCAAGATTAGGCCGTGGGCTAGACGCTCTTATTAATTCAGGCAATGAAGGATATACCACCGGTACTTCGTCAAATGTAGTCCCTGTTGATTCGATTGAAACCAATCCTAATCAACCCCGAAAAACCTTTGACCCCGATCAACTTGCATCCCTCGAAGAAAGCATTCGCAATCATGGCGTTTTGCAACCTTTGGTCGTTAGGCAAGTCGATGGGAAATATCAGCTTATTGCAGGCGAGCGAAGGCTTCGGGCTTCCCGTGCTGCAGGCCTTGTTTCCGTTCCTGTGCATGTCGTCGAATTTAATGATCAGGAAGTCGTTGAAGCCGCACTCGTGGAAAACATCCATAGGTCGGATTTAAACCCAATCGAAAAAGCACAGGGCTTTAAAGAATACCTCGATCGCTATCAGGTCACCCACGATCAACTTGCAAAAAGATTAGGAATGGCTCGCACCACCATCACCAACCTCGTTGCATTACTAGAGCTTGCAACCGAAGTTCAGGAAGCAATTCGAGTGTGCCAGATTACCACAGGCCATGCCAAGGTTTTGAAGGGCGTCACCGATAAAGCCAGACAGATTCAAATCTGCAAGGAAATCATTGCCAAGGGCCTTTCGGTTCATGCCACCGAATCGCTTACTAGGCAGCTCCCAACAGATAACGCAGATGCCTCAGTGAATTACACCGCAGATCTGGGCGAAGAAAAAGCGGATCACAAAACTAATCATGTTCGCTTAGTGGAAGAGGAATTGTGCCAGAAGATCGGTATGCGCCTCGAAATCAAAGTGAAAGCAAAAGAGCGCGGGCAAATTGTTTTACCTTTCGATAACAATGACGAATTCGAAAAACTTTGCGAGTTTTTCAAACGCTAACCTAAGGCTCATGTCTCAGGATTCTTCGGATTCAAAAAAGGGAGCTACACGCATAGCTCCCTTTTTTATTTCACTTGGACCTCTTCCTATTTTGACTTCAAAAGGTTGACAACCCATAACAAAACGGGGGTTTTTTGCACTTTACAACCCCTTGCGTGACTGGGAATTCTGGCTTGTTCAGGTAAAGATTTAAACTGATTTCATATTCCTTCCAGATCGAGGTTTCCATTCTGCCCTAAGATTGGTAAAACATATATACACGGGGTGTAGCTCAGCTTGGCTAGAGCGCTTGGTTTGGGACCAAGAAGTCGCAGGTTCGAATCCTGTCTCCCCGACTCTTTTTACTTAAGCTCTGCATTCTTAAAGATGCAGAGCTTTTTTATTTCCTTTTGGCGCTCCATCCCCAATCCTTGTCCTTTCAAGTTTTCTCTTATCAACCTGGTTAAGTTAGTGTAAGTTAATTCTCAACTGCTTAATAACCAATCACCTTCAAGGTACTTTGATTATGTTGAACAACATCTCACGCAGAACCGCACTTGAAACCCTAGGCGTCACACTTGCTGCAGGAACCATTCTTCACGCAGCACCTTCCGAAACGATTCGCATCGGTTGCATAGGAACAGGTGGCAGATGCAGAACCCTGATGAAATCTCTTCTTACGATTCCAAACACCAGCATCGTTGCAATTTCCGATATCCGCCAAGATGCCCTGGCGCAAGCCAAAGCGATGACTGGTGATAAAGTCGCAATGTTTTCTGATTACCGCAAACTTCTCGAAGATAAAAATATCGATTCTGTTTTGATTGGCTCGCCTGATCACTGGCATGTTCCCATGACCATTGATGCGGTAGCCGCGGGCAAGGATGTCTATGTGGAAAAGCCTTTGACCCATAGTTTGGAAGAGGGCGAAAAGGTAATCCAAGCGGTAAGGAAATCCAAACAGGTGGTTCAAATCGGAACCCAGCAGCGCAGCATGGAGCATATCAAAAAAGCCAAGGAAGCTGTCGCGGCAGGGAAGATTGGCAAAGTCTATCGAGTGCACATGAGTTGGAACAGAAATTCAGACCGGGTCAAAAAAGGAGACCCAACCACCAATGCCTCTAATGTTAACTGGAAAGCCTTTTTAGGCAATGTTGCGGACCAGCCTTTTGATGATTACAAAATGAGAAACTGGCGCTGGTTCTGGGACTTCGGCGGGGGCATCTTTACCGATCTCATGGTTCATTGGGTTGATGTTGCCCATTGGGTTTTGAACCTCGAATCACCTATATCTGCTGCCAGCCTTGGCACCATGGTCAATGCCAAGGGCATCTGGGAAACTCCTGATATGGTTCAAACAATCATGGAATACAAAGACGGCATTCAAATGTTTTTTGAAGGGGGTTTCTCAAATGCAAGGCATGGCGCAAGAATCGAGTTCATGGGAACCGAGGGTACGATTTATGTTGATCGGGGATGCTTCCAAATCATCCCAGATTGGAACCGTAAAATAAAAGCTGAAGAGTTAATCCTTGGCGTGGGCAGGCGCGGTGCTGATTTCTATGACAAGCCAGATGGCGAAAAACTCCACCTCGAAGATTGGGTCAGTGCTATGAGATCGCGAAAAGATCCAAGCACTCCTGTAGAGGCAGGCGTTCATGCTGCTGCTGCTGCTCATCTTGCCAACAAGGCATTGCGTTCAGGCAAAGTTGCAACAGCTTAAGCATAAAGGCTAAAAAGCTGCTGCATCAAACCAGATAAAGTTGCAGCAGCACGATTAGCATTAGCCCAACGCTGATTACTGCGTTGACATTAAAAAAAGCTTGGTTCACCTTGGAGAGATCTTTTTCGCTCACCAAGGCATGCTGATATAGCACTAAGCAGGAAACAAACCCAACGCCTGCTAGATAAATCGCACCTAGTGGTGGCGATGCCAACCAGTAAAAACCTAACAAGAAACCCAACATCACAAGATGACAAATTAACGCTAACCTAAGCGTATTGCGAATTCCAATTTTTGCAGGAATACTAAATAGCCCCTTCGACTTATCGAAATCTTCATCTTGGCATGCATAAAGCATGTCAAAACCCGAAACCCAGAAGAACACCGCACCTGTTAACATGAGTGGAATGGGGGATTCAGACCATGCCATACCTCGGATTGCGACCCAGGCGCCTAAAGGCGAAAGTGCCAGTGCGAGCCCTAGCCAGAAATGGCAAAAAGCAGTAAAGCGCTTGGCATAAGAATAAGAGAGCAAGAACAACAAAACAGGCAAGCCAAAGACTAGAGGCCAGATATTATTTACGAATAGAAACAAGGAACAAGAAGCCAAAAAAGCAAGCGAAGTAAGCAGAACAAAAGCAATAACCTGAGTTTTTTTCAGCAATCCTGCAGGGATATGCCTTAAAGCAGTTCTGGGGTTTTCTGCATCGTAAGTACTGTCTATTAAACGATTAAAGGCCATTGCAGCACTTCGGGCAGTTACCATGCAGGCAACAATCCCTAAAAGTTGAATCCAATGGAAGCTATCCGTCATTTTCCAAGCCAGAAGTGCAGAAATAAGTGCAAAAGGCAGGGCGAAAAGCGTGTGCTGAAGTTTAATCAAATCCACA
Source organism: Gemmataceae bacterium (assembly GCA_044337875.1). Taxonomy (GTDB): domain Bacteria; phylum Planctomycetota; class Planctomycetia; order Gemmatales; family Gemmataceae; genus UBA969. The sequence continues at coordinate 38,733 of JBIIMS010000017.1, read as the reverse complement.
AAATACATTAGAGTTTTTTGCATATCCATACTCCCTCTATCAGTTTCAAAACCGGACTTATTATCAATCTTCAACAATTATGTCGCTTTTTTTCATGGATTACGCTTGCCTATCGACCCAAATACCATGAAAATAGCCTTGTGTACTTGAGTGCTTGATTCGTCTTTGTATTCATTTGACACACCAAACGGTAAGCCGGAGTAACTCTCAGGGCTTTAAAAGTGATAACTCCTTAAAAAGTTAATTCACTGAAAATGTAGGTAACCGGCCTGCATTTACTTCCGGGTGGGGTTATTCCCACTCTTTTTTTTTATATGCGGTTTAAACGATTTTTGCGGAGAGTTAGGATGAATGGCCAGGATCTTATTCGAGGCGTTGATTTGCTTAACAGGGAAAAAAACATTCCTCGTGAGCTGATATTCTCAAGCATTGAAAAAGCTTTGCGTCTTGCCATTACCAAATGGCAAATCACCACCCTAGCTGCTGCCAAACCAAAAAAAGCCAAGAAAAAAGAAAAGGTCGAAGTCCTTCTCGATGCAAACGGCTTGCCACCAATGGCTGAAGTAGATCCAGATGAAATCAAAGAAGAAGATATTCATGTAAGCATCGATAGGCAAAATGGCACCATCAGCGCCCGCTACAAAGATGAAATATTATCACCCGAAACAGTGGGGAGAATAGCTGCGCAATCTGCAAAGCAGCTTATGATTCAAAACTTTAGAGAAGCTGAAAGCGAACAGGTTTTTAACGAGTACAATGCGCAAAAGGGTGATCAGTTGCAAGGTCAGGTAACACGCCTTGAAAAAGGTGCTGCAACCATTTCCTTGGGCAAGGTCGAAGCACTTTTGCCCCGCAGCGAGCAAATCCCCGGCGAAACCCACCATGTTGGTGAACGAGTCAAAGCGGTAATTCTTGAAGTTCGCAGAGTCGGGCACCGAGTTCGAATTGTGCTTTCCAGGACTCATCCTGATTTTGTACGCAGGTTGTTCGAAAACGAAATCCCAGAAATCAGCGATCGCACCATCGAAATTAAAGCCGTCTCCCGCGAAGCTGGTTATCGCAGCAAAGTTGCTGTTTCCAGCATCGATACAAAAGTCGACTGCGTGGGTGCTTGCGTTGGGGTTCGCGGCAGCAGAATCAAAAACATTGTGGACGAGCTAGGTGGCGAAAGAATTGATATCGTTCGTTGGAACGATTCCTTGCAAGTTCTTATCCCTTATGCATTGCAACCTGCTGTTGTCGAAGAAGTCTTCCTTTATCCTAAATTAGGCCGGGCAATTGTGCTTGTTAAAGATGATCAGCTTTCACTTGCAATCGGAAGACGAGGCCAAAATGTAAGGCTTGCTTCCAAATTAGTAGGCTGGGATATCGACATCATGACCCATGATGAACTGAATGTTGTCATCGAAAAGGCTGAAGGCTGGTTTAGCTTGCTGCCTAATGTTACTTCCGAAATGGTGGAAGGATTTATCGAAGAAGGTTTCCTTTCCTACGAAGATATCACTTATATGGAGCCCGCCCAGTTGGCGGAAATGACAGGCTTAACCGAAGGGCAGGCTGAAGACTTGGTTGCTTTTGCTGAAGAAGCTGCAGAGCAAGTTGAACAAGAAAAATTAGCCCAGCAAGAATTGGCTGCATCGCAAGAAGACGATGAGGACGCCGTTCCTACGCCGATGGCTGTTGCCAAACCAAAGGTATCAGAATTTGATAGTTTGTTTTCCGATAGTCCCGCTGAAACAGTAGAGCCTGCAGCACCAGTTGCTGAAGGTGAAACGGTTGTTGCGGATGAGGATACCAGCATTAAGGAATAGAGAGACGAGCAAAAAGATTGAAAAAAAGGGTCGGGGAATTTGTTCTACGAACATCAACCAACTCATCTTTTCAACCAGTTTTATTGCGTTAGAATAGTATTATGACATTCGTTTGAATGCATTTGCGGGGGTTTTTTGAAGAGGTACTGGAGCCAAGCTTGCTAAAAGATAAAATTCGAATCTATGTTCTTGCCAAAGAGTTGGATGTTGATTGCAAAGATTTGATTGCTCTTTGTCACAGGCTGGCATTCGATATAAAAAATCAACTGAGCAGTTTAGAACCTGTCCAGCGTGAACAGGTTGAAACCATCATCAGCAAAGGCGGCTTAAACACCGCTGGAATTGCGACTGCTGGATCATCAACGCCCTCGGTTCCAACAATCCCTACTGCCCCCACGGTAATTGCCCCTACTAAGCCACCCACAATTGCAAAGCCTGCTGCAGTTAAAAAAGAACCTGCAACTGCAAAACCCTCAAAGGTTCCTACCGAACCAGGCCCAATAACAGCCGTACCTGTTGCACCCGTTTCTAAAATCGAAGCACCCGCACCAGATGTGATCGCAACCCAAGTACCCGCACCAGATGTGATCGCACCCGAAGTGCACATTGCTACCCCAGAATCAACTTTAATTGCAACCGAAATACCTGAAGTTGCGAATGTCAAAGATGCACCAATCGCTTCGGTTCCTGCGGTTCGAAGCATGCGCATGCGCAATCTGGATGCAGCCCCTAGGCCAGGTGCTGGTGATCCAGGCTTACGAAGATTAAAGGCCCGGACTCCACAGAGACCAACTGGGGCGCATTTCGCTACGCCTCCCATTATTAAGCCAAAACCAATTGAAGAAAAGAAGCTGCCCCCTCCTGTTCCAACGGGCCCTCGCAAAATCGGGGAAATTCCCAAAGACTTAGTAGGCAAAGGTGGCGGGCCCATACGCTTTGAAGATATTAAACGTCAGGTAGCCCTTAATCAGCAAGCAGCGATTGCACAACCTCAAGTACCCATTGTAGTTCCCTTCGATGAAGAAGATGACGATGGCAAAGGAAAATCCAAAGGTGGCAGCAAGCGACCAGGTGGGGTTGCAGGCAGATCTGACCGCCATCGCGAGCGGGAAGTTCGCAAAAAGAACGATGTCACCATACCAAGAGTTACCAGCCTTTCGGGTTTGCTTGACCAAGATGAATTAGAACAACAAAGAATTGTCCGCGAACGCCGTAGGCAGAAAACTCTCAAAGGCCCTCAGCCTCGCAAAGGCAAAGTACCCGTTGAAGTGCCTATCACCGTACGGGCATTATCCGAAGCTTTAGGTATAAAATCGGGCGAATTGCTCATGAAGCTAATGGGCGCAGGCCTTGCAACAGGGTTGAACATCAACTCGATCGTAGAACCTGATTATGCCGCCACCATTGCCTTGGAAGTTGGTTGCGAACTAGAAATCAAGCGCAAGGAAGATCTCGAAGAAAAGATCATTTCCGATTCCAGCAAAGACAACGATCCCGAAGATTTAATACTTCGCGCACCCATCGTTACCATCATGGGCCATGTGGATCATGGTAAAACCTCACTCCTCGACAAAATTCGCAAAAGCGAAATTGCTGCCTCCGAGGCAGGCGGGATCACCCAGTGTATCCGTGCTTGGCGGGTTGAACATAATGGCAAGCCCATTACCTTCCTTGATACCCCAGGCCATGAAGCCTTTACCAAAATGCGTGCCCGTGGTGCAAATGTCACCGATATTGCAGTTATCGTGGTTGCTGCAGACGATGGCGTTATGCCGCAAACCGAAGAAGCCATCAGCCATGCCAAGGCTGCCAATGTTAAAATCATTGTTGCAATCAACAAGATTGATCTTCCGAACGCCAACCTGCGCAAAACCGAACAGCAGTTATACGGCCAAGGATTGATCCCCGACACCATGGGTGGCGATGTTCAATTCGTACAAACCAGTGCAGCAACAGGCAAAGGCATCAACGAACTTCTAGACAACATTTCGCTTGTTGCAGAAGTTGAAGAGTTCAAGGCAAACCCTAACAAGACTGCCAAGGGCGTTTGTTTGGAAGCCAATGTTAGCGAAGGCGAAGGTGTGTTTGCGACCGTTATCGTACAAGATGGAACCTTGAAAAAGGGCGATGTCATCCTTTGCGGATCCGGATATGGTCGAGTTCGCATGATGTATGATGATATGGGCAAACCGATTTCGCAAGCGGGCCCCAGCATACCGTGCAAAATCACAGGGCTTGATGAACTACCTAACGCTGATGACACCTTCGTGGTGATTTCAGATTTGGCAGAGGCTCGAGAGATAGCAGAGAAGCGAAAAATGCGAGCCTTGGAATCGAGCATTTACAAGCGCTCACCCATGACGCTCGAGAATTTGTCTGCCGCCAAAGTTACCGAACTCAAGGTAATCTTAAAAGCAGATTTCCGCGGTTCGATCGAAGCCATTCGTAAAGAACTTGAAAAGCTCACCCACGAAGAAGTTGCGGTACGCGTACTGCATACAGGTGTGGGTGGTATTACCGAAAGCGATGTTCAGCTTGCACTAGCATCACCTGAAGACACGATTATTGTTGGTTTTAACTCGGTCCCAGATGATCGGGCTAGGGCACTTGCAGAAGAAAAGGGCATTCAAGTTAGGCAGTATAACATCATCTACAAGCTTGCAGAAGATGTTCGAAACGCCTTGGAAGGTAAACTTAAACCACGCGAAGACATCATTCATCTTGGCAGGGCTGTGGTGCGAGATTCCTTTAAAATCAGCAGAGTCGGTACTATCGCGGGTTGCTATGTAACCCAGGGCACCATCGAACGATCTGCCAAAGTAAGGTTGATCAGGAATGGCGTAGTGATCTATCCGCCTCCAGAAAAAAATGTCGGGCTCGAATCACTCAAACGCTTCAAAGAAGATGTTCGCGAAGTGCGTGAAGGCTTCGAATGTGGTATCAAAATCCTCAACTATGATGACATCAAGGTTGATGATGTGATTGAAGCTTACAAGGTTGAACAGGTTCTCAGAACCCTTTCCTGATTCTAAAGGAATCAGTATGGATGACATGTATGTGGGGGCCATGAAAGTCAGGATGATTGTTAGGGAATCTCACAGCCTCAAGGATAAAAGGCAGGTTCTCAACAGCATCAAGGATAAGCTAAAAAACGGTTTCAATGTTTCGGTTGCAGAGATTGACGAGCAAGAAAACCGACAGATGATCGTGCTTGGCATCGGGATGATTGGAAACGAATCGCAGCATGTGCGCAATGGTTTGGAAAAGATCGCACAGGCTTTACGGTTGCATCCTATTGCAGAATTCGTGGATCAGACGACGGAAATATACTAACTAGCAAAGAGAATTAATGAAAACGCATCGAGTTGCTAGAATCGCTGAAGTCATACGCGAAGTCGCAAGCGAAACCATTTTATTTAAAATGAGCGACCCTAGAATCAGTATGGTCACCGTTTTACGTGCTGAAGTCTCAGGCGATCTCCAACATGCCAAAATTTATGTCTCAGTCATGGGCGATGAAGAACACCAAAAAGAAACTCTTTATGCACTTAATGGCGCTGCTGGGTTTGTGCAATCGCAATTGGCTGATAGAATGAAAACTAGGTTTCTACCGGTTCTTACTTTCGTACTTGATCAAGGTATCAAGAAGAGCCTCGAAATCAGCAAACTTATTCAGGAAGCATTGTCTAATCCTTCGAAACTTGCTGATTCCGATCAAATAAAAGAAGAAGACGAAGAAACTGATGATGATGTTGTTGAGCAAGAGGATTCTGATGGCGATCCATCAGCGGTTATCAAGGAAGAATAGATCCCGGACAGAGAGACAGGAAAATTGGTTTCCTGACTCTTACGCCTGACTCATTCATGGAGTTGTGAAAGATATGGCGGCTACAGTAAATAAGCAGAAAATTGTTACAGTTCTTTTTTCGAAGGTCAAGAAAGTTGTCTCGCAAGAGCAACAAGAACTGCCTGTAATGGAACAAGTTATTTATTCCATTTGCAGGGAAGGTTCGAGCAAAGAGCAGGCCGATGAAGTTTATCAAAAACTTACTGCCCAATTCTTCGATTGGAACGAACTTCGAGTAAGCTCAGTACGCGAACTGGAAGAATGTTTCCGAGGTATGACCAGACCGGTCGACCGGGCCAACAGGGTGATTGGTTTTCTTCAAGAGCTATTCGAAACAACCTACTCCTTCGAATTAGAGTTCTTGCACAAAAAAGGTTTGAAGCAAGCTACCAAGCATCTTTCCCGCTATCAGGTTTCAAATGATTATCTTGGCGCCTGGGTTACCCAACGGGCTTTAGGTGGCCATGCGATCCCTATCGATCCACCAACGCTCCGAGTATCTAAAAGGCTTGGGTTAATTGAAAAGACTCAAGAACAAGTGGTAGAAATTCGCAACACCTTGGAACATCTGATCCCCAAGGCCAAAGGCGTTGAATTTACCGATCTTATTAGCACCGTGGGAATGGAGTATTGCCACGAAAAACAGCCTAACTGCGCTGCTTGCCCTCTTGCAAAGGAATGCCAGTTTGCTACCGAAAACGCCAAACCTGCCAGCAAAAAACCTGCTGCTGTCGTCAAGAAATCTAAGTAATCTTATTTTCGAAACGCCAAGAGAAGCCCTTACTTTAACCGGTACAGGGCTTCTTGTGCTTCTCTGGCAAAGGGGTTGCCTTCGTAGGCTGTAGCCTGTTCATAACACGCGATGGCCTTTTTCGTGTCGTTCAATTTCTCTAGGGCAATGCCCAATTTAAGCCAAGTTCTTGCGCCACTCTTTGGGCTCTTTTTAAAATCCTGAAAACAAGCGACTGCTTTTTCGAATTCATCAAGCTCCATGTAAATATCCCCAAGCACCTGGCATGAGCCATACCAGGAATCCTCATCATCACTGCTCGAAAAACTTCCTGGCTTTGGCTCCCGCACATGTTCAAGAATTTCTTTCGCTTCAGTACGATCGCCATGCCTTAGAAGTGCCTTGGCATATAAAGTTCTGGCCTGAATACTTTCGGGAGCAAATACCATCGCCAAGTTTGAAAGGTGCCTTGCAACATCAATCCAATCAGGGCCATCGAGCTTGCTTTCAAGAATGCCTTTAGCCCTTTTCATGCAATAATCAACATCAAATCCCTTGGCAAGAAGCTCTTTATTTGCAGTAAGTTCTTCTACGGTGATGGAATAAAGGTATCGATCTTTGCGGGCGATAAGATCTTTTTCGTCGGGTTGATAAATGAGTGCTTGCTCGACTGCTCGCAGGGCCGCAAGGGCCTCGCCTTTTTCTTCGTGCAGGGTTGCAAGCGTGCGCAATGTTTCAACACCACTGCGTTCAAACTGCGCAAATAAATGATAATATTCAATTGCTTTATCAGTGTCTTTGCGATGTAAGTAAGAATCAGCAAGGAACTTCAATGCCGAGAAATAAGCCAAACGATCTTGATCCTGCAAGTTTTTATGACCACTTTTACGACCCATCGCAACTGCTTTTTCAAAGTAGCTTTCAGCTTCTGCTTCTTGGCCCTGCTGGGCAAACGCCTTGCCTACTTGCACCATTAAAAACGGTGCATGCTGGGGTAGGCCCGCTACAGCAATATCCAAATACTCAGCACCCCGTAACAGTTCTTTTTGTTGTTCCAAAAGTGCAAGCCCTAGATCTTTAACAAACATAAAGTCGAAGTCTGCCATGCTACGTGGCGGGTTTTGAAAGAAGATCGCACTTGTCATGTCCGTGTATAAAAATCGCTTGATGCCCCATGCCGCCTGATCATCCTTTTCATGGGCAATATGCCTTTCAACAGCAGCAATAGCATTCATTTTGATAGCGGCATCTGCAAGCAGGGGAAAGCCAACCCGGGATTTCATTTCGGGGTGCCCTGCCAATGCCAAAGACCATGAAGCATATAGATACTTCCCAGCCAATTGCTCTTCCGAAACATGATAGTTATTAAGATTTTTAATTAGGATTGCAGCAGCGCCTACAAAGTTTTTATCATGTAAGGCAAGCACAGCCCTCCAATAACGAGTGCCATCATTAAGCGAAGGCTTGAGTTTTTCGACCAAAGAAAGCAGCCTTAAAGCTTCAGCAACTTTATCATCACTGGGTTTTCCAGAAATCAAAAGGGATTCGACACGGTCAAGGCAGAGGTCGCAATCAACCAGGGCCATGGTTTCGGGATCGGTTTCGAGTTTGATAGGATCCAGATTTGCATGAAGCTTCCAATAGTTATTGCGTGCTAGATTATTTTGCGGATCTAGTTGCAAAGCTCTTTTGAAAGCCATTAGGGCATTTTTTTGCTGGCCAAGCTTGGCAAAGCTCATGCCTCGAAAAACATGCTTCAAAATTCTTAAGGCTGGTAGTATTCGCATGGTGTAGACAAAAAATAAAACTATCGGTGCAAGGAACCCTAAGGTTCGTAAAGGAACATGTTCCATGGTTAGGATACCAAGTGCAATGCCCAGTAACGAGCTGAAAGCACCAATTTCAACTTCTGATTCTTCCGCAATGCCACAAAAAGTCAGAATGTAAAATAAAGGAAGAAAGGCGATCAATTGGAATGAAAACAAATGTGGATGTGGAAGAATTAAAGGGTTTTCATTCCAAGTTGTAGCACCAAGGAAATAAGCGATCGCAGCACATAAGCCTGCTGCGACAGCAAAAATAATTCCCAGGCGAATGTTTGGTACTTTTACTTTTCGAATGCTGAAGAAGCTAAGGCCCAAAGCTCCACCCAGCCCCACGCAGGAAATCAACAATTTAGAATCTGAAGGAACAGCAACAAATACGCCAAGGGCCGTGCCTAGCAAAATACCATCAAATATCTTGCTGGAATTTTCGAGGATGAGAAAAAGAATGAAAGCCGCGGGATTTTTGAGTCCGACTTTTAACTGGGCTCGTTGAGATATCAGTCCTGCGATAAATGCAACAAACAAGCCAGCCCATGCTATACCGTTTAATGTAAGAAATATTGAATAGGTGGGGGTTTCCAGCCTTCCAGCTTGGAGAGAGCCATAAATCGCCAGCCCAAGAAATATACCCTTTAAAAAGTATTCAAGTACATGCGCTCGCATTATGCTGCTACCCATAAAGAAAAGGTTTTATAATTCATGTTTCCCTAATATAATTACAGTGATATTACTATTAGTACTTTATTATTCACACCATTATTTTTACCTTACTGCGCTTGATAAAAGGAGTTTATTTTAATGAATCACCAAGAAATGATCGAAACTCTGGTAAAGTCACCAAATTGCAAATCTTTAAACAGCAATGCAGGCCTTATCGAACTAGCCCTTCAACGCAACGAAGGGCAACTTAGCGATCGAGGCTCCTTTTCAGTAAAAACAGGAACCCACACAGGAAGATCACCCAAAGACCGTTATTTGGTAGATGAACCATCCGTAAGTACAGCAATTGAATGGGGCACGATCAATCAGCCCATGAGCCCCACCGATTTTGACTTGCTATTTTCTGCGACTATAAAAGCTCTTGCTTCAAAAGAAACATTTATGATGTCGGGCTCTGCATGCGCAGATAATAAACACTCCATCGGGGTAAAGGTGATCGCAGATTTAGCATGGCACAATTTATTCGCCCGCTGCATGTTTCGTAAACCAATCAAAAACTTCAATGGGAAAACTCTAACCATCCTCGTTGACACGCATGCAGCAAAAACCAACATTGTGCTCAACCTCACCAAAAATCTGGTGATTATTTCAGGCAGTTCCTACGCAGGAGAGATCAAGAAAGCTGTTTTCAGCTTCCTTAATTTCATCCTACCCGAACAGCAAGTATTTCCGATGCATTGTGCTTCCACCATGGGTAGGGAAGGCGATGTCGCATTGTTATTTGGTTTATCGGGTACGGGCAAGACCACGCTCTCTGCAGACCCAGATCGCCTTCTCATTGGGGATGATGAGCATGGGTGGTCGGAAACGGGGATTTTTAATTTCGAGGGCGGGTGCTATGCCAAGACCATCAAGCTTTCGCCTAAAGCAGAGCCGCATATTTTTAATGCGCTTCAATTTGGGTCGGTACTTGAAAATGTTCCACTCGATGAAAAAACACGCGTCCCAGATTTCTTTGATGGCTCTTTAACTGAAAACACCCGTGCTGCATACCCTCTGGATTTGGTTCGCGATATCTGCCCGGATTCCATGGGCGGGCATCCAAAAAATATCTTTTTCCTTACCTGTGATGCCTTTGGCGTTCTTCCGCCACTTAGCAGGCTCAACGAATTTCAAGCCATGTATCATTTCCTTTCAGGATACACCGCCAAGGTTGCAGGCACCGAGCAGGGAGTCACCGAACCCTCAGCCACATTCAGTTCCTGCTTTGGTGCGCCATTCATGCCTAGGCATTCTTCCGTTTATGCAGGGCTACTTCAAAAGAAACTGCAATCTCATCATTGCAAAGTTTGGCTAATTAACACTGGTTGGAGGGGCGGTAAACCAGGCGTGGGGCACCGTTACCCAATTCAGGTAACCAGGGCATTGTTATCAGGTGTATTGCACGGTAACTTCGATTCTATTCCTTTTACGAAAGATTCTTATTTTGGGCTGGAAGTTCCCACCTTATGCCCCGGAGTAGAAAAGGAAATGCTCAATCCTTTACTGGCTTGGCATAACCATGAAGATTACCGGGCAAATGCCAGCAAGCTTTCTAGCTTGTTTGAAGCGAATTTTAAAAAGTTTGCAGGAAAGGTTGCTTTGGATGTTTGTAATGCAGGGCCCAAACCACTTTAAAAACAACGCTTACAAATGCTGATCTATCCATTGAATCAGTTTTGTTTCGCCCCAGCGAATACCACCCCTGCCATCGGATCCAAGGAACCCTAGATGGCCCCCACGATTTTGAATTGAAATCGAAACACAACCTGGGGCATTCAGCTTTTCAAACGGCCCAACAGATATGAATGGATCATCCCGCGAAGTAAGTATCAAGGTTGGAACATTAATGTTTTTGATGAATCTTTCAGATGAGCATTCCTGATAATAATGTTCTGCACAGTCGTATCCTGCCCTAGGCGCAGTGTAGTGCTCATCAAACAATCGAATCGACATGTTGGATGGAAATTTCAACGGTGGCAACTCTGGGAAATACCGTTGGCGTTTTTTTGCTTCCAGCATCAGGTAAGATAAAAAATGCTTTTCATAGATCCGGTTTTCCTGCTTCCCGATCAATTCGGAACACTGCATGAGATTGATGGGGGGTGCCATCGCTGCAACCCCTGCAAGGCCGTGTAAATCGCCGCTTTCCCCTGCAGTTTTTAATATCAGATTCCCACCCAAGGAGAAACCAACAAGAAATAGAGGCGAAGGATCTACCGCACTTTGAAAGTATTCCATCACCTTGCGGATATCTTCAGAACGACCCGCGTGATATGACCAACGGGCAAGATGCAAACCAGGGCCAGCACCACGCTGATTCATCCGGATCACCCTGCAACCCCGCCTATACAACCGGTCGCCCACCCGTACCACATGGCTGGATCTATGGCTTCCAGTCAAACCATGCACTAAAATCGCAATCGGCTTACCGGGTACCCAAGAAACTGGCTTGCTATCTAAAACTAGAATTGAATCGCCGTCGCTTACAGGCAGAACCACTTCCTTCGAGGGGAATTCTGGAGGAGAACTGTCCGATAAGGATCCTAACAAGGTCTGAAGATGGCGGTTACCCATCAAAGAAAAAGGTCGGAATTCATCATTTAAAGAGAAGCTGGCTTTTGCCAATTCGTTCTTCTTATCCAAATACATAATTAACCCTTGCAACAATTAATCCCAACGATCTATTAGTTTATAGGAAAATATCTTAATATCGAACCTAAATGTTCCCAAGAACTTTATTCTTTTTGAGAACCATCAAAATTAAAGGAGTCAGGCATAATGGGTAAATCAACCGAAGAGCTTATGGGGTTAGGATTTAGATTGCCTGCGGAGTGGGAAAATCATGCCGCAACCTGGCTTTCCTGGCCTCACGAACCAAGTGACTGGCCCGGAAAATTCCCCGCCATCCCTTTTGTTTATTCCGAAATCATTAAAAATCTTGCCTCTAGCGAACTGGTCAAACTTATTGTTCCAAACCAGCATTCTGCAGATGCAGCTTCTCATATACTTTTCGAAGCAGGCGCCAACCTCGATAACATTACTTTTATTCACGCACCCACCAATCGCTCTTGGATTCGCGACTACGGCCCTCTGTTCCTCAAAGACAAACACTCCAATAAAACCATCCTCAATTTACGCTTCAATGCCTGGGCCAAGTACGACAACTTTAATTTCGATGATGATATCCCCAAGTTTGTCTCTTCCAATCTAAATTGCCCTCTCTGGGAACCCAAACATAACAACACCCAGCCCATCCTCGAAGGAGGCAGTATCGATGTCGATGGCCAAGGCACTCTTCTCACCACCGAAGAATGTCTGCTCTCCAAAACTCAAGAACGAAACCCAGGGTTCTCCAAACAAGATTACGAAACTTTCTTCGCTAACTATCTAGGTGTTAAAAAAGTTCTTTGGCTGGGCAATGGCATCGCAGGTGACGACACCCATGGCCATGTGGATGACCTTGCAAGATTTATCGCACCCGGAAAAGTCATCACCATGATCGAAGAAAACAAATCCGATATCAACCATGAACCCCTGAAGGATAATCTTGCTAGGCTTAAATCCATGACCGATGCCCAAGGAAACAAGTTGCAAGTGTTCGAACTTCCCATGCCCGCACCTGTTATTTTTGCAGGCCAACGCCTGCCCGCAAGTTATGCCAACTTTTATATTGCTAATGGCATCGTGCTAGTCCCCACATTCAACGATGCAAACGATCGCGTTGCATTAAACCTGCTTTCCCAATTGTTCCCGACTCGTAAGATTGTTGGTATCCATTGCGTGGATCTAGTACTGGGGCTTGGCACGCTGCATTGCCTCAGCCAACAGCAACCCGCTTAAAGGAAAAACTAGCTCATGCGAACTATGCGGGCAGCGGTATTAAGAGATTTTTCATTAGGCATTCAGTTGGAAGATCTGCCAATCCCAGAACCCAAGCCCAATCAGGTTCTGGTTCGTATCCTCGCATCAGGAATCTGCCATACCGATCTTCATGCTATCCACGGCACATGGGACAAAAAGCCTATTCTTCCGCTTATTCCAGGCCATGAGGGCGTGGGCATTATCGAAGCTTTAGGCTCGAAAGTTACAGGCTTTAGCATTGATCAAAAAGTTCTCATCCCATGGGTAGGCAGAACCTGCAGAACTTGTTCGTTCTGTTCTTCTGGAAACGAAAATTATTGCGACAGGCAATTTAACACAGGGTATGTAATCCCAGGCACCCATGCGGAATATACTACTGCAGATTTTCGCTACATACTTCCTCTTCCAAAAGATATCGATCCTGTGCAGGTTGCCCCCTTGGCGTGTGCAGGACTTACCGCTTTTGAAACCGTCAAAAAGTTGCGATCGAATGAAAATCAAACACTCTTAATCATGGGTGTTGGGGGAGTAGGCCATCTTGCAATTCAGTATGCTAAAGAGTTTTTCACCCGTATCATTGCAATCGATCCATCTGCGATTCGCATTGCCCAAGCCAAACTTTTAGGCGCAGAAGTTTATTCCCCAGAAGAATGGCATTCTCTCAATCCCAAACCTTTGGTTGATGCTGCTGCAGTATTTGCTGCAGACCCAAGCGCAGTAACAGATTCGATGAAGGCATTAAGAAATGGTGGTACGCTTGCTTTAGTGGCATTAGGAAAGAATAAAGAATTGTCATTGCCTTGGTTTGATCTGGTGACCCGCGGAATCCGGATTTTGGGCTCGCATGTAGGCCCGATTTCCACTCTTAAAGAAGTTGTGGATTATCATCATCTAAGCAAAGCAAAAGTCTTAGTCGAAACAAAACCACTTGCAGATATTCGCATTGCTTTCGAAGAACTTGCTACAGGGAAAAACAACTTTCCAAGGCTCGTTCTAGTTCCATGATTACGTTCACCCCAAATAACATCACCCATCATTCTTTGGAAGGTTGAAGCCAAATTAGTCCAAAAGTTTGCGTTTCAACTAGACTTACCTTCTAATCCAACTACCCTAAAGATTGATTAGTTTCACGTGACCTTAGGTGCAATATGAGCAGATTGACCGGTACTTTCGTTGCGATTTTCCTGATTTCCGCCCTTAGCGGATGTAGCAGGGAAGATAAAGCAGATAGCGGCGCAAGCGGTGTAGCATTCCACAGAGGATATGTTGCATCAAAAAATAGCGAGTGGAGTTCTGCAATCATTCATTTCACCAAAGCAATTGAATTAGACCCTACCTATATAAATGCCTACAACCACCGAGGGTTTGGATTTAGCAAACAGGAACAATACCTTGAAGCTATTGCAGATTTCAACAAATCCATAGAACTAGCGCCCAAGTATGCAGATGCTTATTACAACCGTGGTATTGCGTATGCAAAGCAGCAGAAATTGAACGAAGCCATTACTGATTTCACTAAAACTATTGAACTGGATCCCGGGCATGCGGATGCATATATAAATCGTGGCGATTCCTATAAAGCATTAGACAAAAACATGGAAGCAGAAGCTGACTTTGCTAAAGCCAAAGAATTACGAAAATAGCCAATTATAAGTCAAGCTGCGGTTTCAAAAAGCCCTTCAATTAAAACCAAGATTTGCCATCCCAAGCAATGACTTTCTCCAAAAAGACCACTGCATCTTTTGCAAAAGTAGAAAAGAGGATCTCACCCTTTTCAGCAGTGGCATGTTTTGGGTCGCCAATGTGACCCGGCTCGGTGCGATCCTTGGTAATCCAACCCCTATACGCTGGTTCAAACGCAAATCCAAACTCCACTTTCTTAAGGTCTAAAACATTGCCTTTAACAAGATTGGGAGCAAGCTTCATCATCATCGAAGTTTCCCACTCGCATGCGTGCCCCATTTTTTTCTGCACGAAATCCTTAAGCTCAACTTGTGGCGTAGGGCTTAAATCCCAGTAGGTGCTGAACAATAAAAGAAGATCAGAACGATGCCTGTATTTCTGCCTGAGTTCAAAGGTGGCTTGCTTACCTGGATAAATATTTCCGCCATGACCATTGATGAACACAATGCGTTTAAAACCATGATCGATGAAATTATCCGCGAGGTTGTTAAGCATATCGAGATAAAGCCTAGGGTTCGCAGAGAGAGTGCCCGCGAAATCCATGTGATGATGGGAATTACCAAACCAAGTAAGAGGGGCGAATAATACTTTGCCATGAAGGGTATCAGCAACCCTGCGGATAACTTCGCCACATAGCATGGAATCGACAGAAACGGGCAAATGTCTGCCGTGCTGCTCGATTGCAGCAATGGGGATGACTACAGGGGTGTTTTTATCGAGTTTGCTGACATCTTCCCAAGTGGATTCTACAAGTTTCATTTGAACCTCTCTTTTTTCGTAAAAACAAGCAATACAGCAAGATAAGTCAAGATAGGCTTAGAAGCAAGAAGCTGTTTTAAGAAGATTTTTATTGTGGTTAGAAGCCACAAAAGGCTTTTCTCCAAGATCGATCTAGTACGGTTGAAGCGGTTCTGGGTATGCTTTAGGAGTCGAAAGTGTAGGCCTGATCGGGTTTTGCGACAAGGCGTGTGATGATCCACCCACCGGCAGGTCATTATTATCATGAACCGCAGGCTATTGTCTGCCATTGTTCCTGAGTGAAATGGATGAATTGTTGTGACAGAACCAATTGAAAGCCTTGAAAGCGTACGAACTGAAAAAGTAAAAGCCCTGACCGCCTTGGGCGTCGACCCTTGGGGCCAGCGCTTCGATAACCATATGCCCATAGCTCAAGTACGCGATTTACCCGTCGATCCAGAAAACCCAGTGCAAACCAGACTGGCAGGAAGAATCGTCCTGCGCAGGGGCATGGGCAATGTTTACTTCATCGATCTGCGTGACTGGACTGGCCAAGTTCAAGTAATGATAGGCAAGAAACAAGTAGGCGAATTGGGTTGGGATATTGCAAAGCATATCGACCTAGGCGATCTGCTGGGCATCGATGGTTCGTATGGTAAAACAAAAACAGGCGAGCTGACAGTGTTCGCAACCAAGATCACTTTCTTAGGTAAATCGCTTCTGCCCCACCCAGATAAATATCAAGGAATGCAAGATATCGAATTCCGTTTACGCCATCGTTACTTGGATTTAATCTACACACCCGAAACTTTGAAGCGCACGCGAGAGCGAATTCTTATGGTGCGAACGATCAGGCGCCATCTTGATGATTCAGGCTTTTGGGAAGTGGAAACACCCACGCTGCATAACATTGCAGGCGGCGCTGCAGCACGGCCTTTCATTACCCATCACAATACCTTGGATCTCCAATTATACCTTCGCATCGCTTTAGAACTGCATCTAAAAAGACTTCTAGTTGGCGGTATCGAGAAAGTGTATGAAATCGGCAGAGTGTTCCGCAATGAAGGCATCAGCCCCAAGCACAACCCCGAATTCACCATGCTCGAACTCTACCAATCTTATGGCGATTATCAATCCATGATGGACCTTACCGAAGGATTGATACTTGCATGCATCAAGAATCTGGGCGAAGGAAATGTTCGACCTTTTGGCGCACATGAAGTTAATTACACAGCCCCCTGGCGCAGGGCAACTTACTCTGAATTATTCAAAGAGCATGTTGGCGTTGCTATGGAAGATGCGGACGCTGTCACCCAAAAGGCAACTGCCTTGGGTTTACACACCAAGGGCAAACATAAAGATGTGATCATTCAGGAACTGTTCGAAATGAAAGTCGAGCACAACTTAATGGGCCCTATTTTCGTCTACGATTACCCTGCTACACTCTGCCCACTGACCAAACGAAAAACAGGTAACCCAGAAATCGCAGAACGATTCGAGCTTTATGTATGTGGCATGGAACTAGCCAATGCATACACCGAATTGAACGACCCGGTCACGCAGGAAGAAACCTTCCGCCAACAACTTGGTGGCTTGAAGGAAGAAGATTCGATGTCAAAGATGGACGACGATTTTGTTCAAGCGTTGAAGTATGGCATGCCCCCCGCAGGCGGTTTGGGCATAGGTATTGATAGGCTGGTGATGTTGCTTACGAACACTCCAACCATTCGGGATGTGATTCTATTTCCTTTATTAAGGCCCGAGCATCGGGAAGAAGCGGTGGCTTCGAAGGAAGAATAGGCATTAAGCCCTGGACTGAATTGTTCTCAAGGATTGAGGTGGTACTTGTACAAGCTTTTGCTGTGCTGGAAATATTTACGAACCCGATATCTGGCGATGGTATGCATTGTCAGCGTGATGCTGGGGGTTGCAACTCTTATTGTTGTGAACAGCGTCATGGGTGGATTCAGTACGAAATTGAAGGAAAGGTTGCATGGCCTGCTTTCGGATGTAGTGCTTGAGGCCTACGATTACGATGGTTTTACCGATGCGCCCAGTAAAATGGCTCTCATAAGAAACGACCCTTTCCTAAGCAATGAAGTCGATGCGATGACAGCAACGCTTGAAATCTTTGCGATGCTGCAGTTCAACTTTCGAGAAGTTCCCTTCACCCGGCCTGTAAGAATCATCGGTATTGAACCCGAAGGCCGCAAAGCCGTGGGTGGGTTTGCAGAGCACCTGGTGAACCCGAAGAATCATGAGAAGCCCACTTTTAATCTGGATGAAAATGCGCGTGAAAGGTTTATGATCAGGCGGGCATCGAGGGGTATAGATTTTCCTGGGCCTCGAGAAGCGCCCAACCTGAACGAACCACCACCACCCGATCCACCACCAAGCAAACCCCACGAACCCCAAGGCGTGATTTTAGGCTATGCCATCGCCCATTACCGCGATCGCAATGCGCCTGCAGATCTTCCCAACAAGGATGTTCGAACCTTGGAGCCGGGTGATGAAGTTGTGATCACTACTGTCAGTGGTGCAAAGATGTCGCCTGTATTCGATCGTTTTGTGGTTTCTGATTATTTCAAATCGGAGATGAGCGAATACGATTCGAATTATGTATTCATGCCCATCGAACACCTTCAAAAACTGCGCACGATGGAAGATCGTGTGACCAGCATACAAATAAAATTGAAGGACTACAACAAAGCGCCTAAGGTGGTTGCAAGGCTGAGGGAATTATTTGCCAATGCGCCCCTGGAAGTGCAAACTTGGGAACAGAAGCAGGGTGCAGTTCTTGCAGCAATCCGAGTTGAAAAAGGGATTTTGAACATATTGTTGTTTTTAATCATAGCAGTGGCAGGCTTTGGAATTTTAGCGATATTCTCAATGATCGTGGTAGAGAAAACCAGGGACATAGGAATCCTAAAAGCGTTGGGTGCGTCCAATGGTGGAATCCTGACCATATTCATTGGTTATGGATTTCTACTGGGCTTGGTGGGTGCGGGTTTAGGCACCATCATAGGCTTGGAAATAACGGTGCATATCAACGATATCGAGAAGTTTATTGCAAATGTAACGGGCCAAGATATCTTCCCACGGGATGTCTACTATTTCGACAAGATCCCCACCGACATCAATTTGTTCAGTGTGTTTCTAGTCAATTTGGGATCGATCGGGATTGCTGTTCTTTTCAGCATACTCCCTGCATTAAGGGCATCGATGCTGCATCCGGTGCGTGCGCTACGATATGAATAATTTCAACTAAGGATAAAAGCTAATGGCTGGAAATACATTCATGTATGCGCGAAATCTGCACAAGATCTATCGCAAGAATGCGATCAGCACGCCAGTATTAAAGGGCGTGGATATGGAAGTTGCAGAAGGGGAATTTCTAAGCGTAGTGGGCGCATCAGGTTCGGGAAAAAGCACCCTGATGCATCTATTGGGTTCCCTCGACAAACCCGATGCAGGGGAAATCTATTACCGAGAAAAAAGAATCGATAACCTCTCCGCAGATAAAAGAGACCACCTTCGTAATCATGATTTCGGTTTCATCTTCCAGTTTTATCATCTGCTTCCTGAATTGACTGCTCTCGAAAATGTAATGATCCCATTGATGATTCGAAGCTCGGTATTTTCATGGTTGGGCAATGGAAGCATAGCGAGAAAACGGGCAATCACTCTGATGGAAAAAGTGGGCTTAGGCCATCGAATGCACCATTTACCCAAAGAACTTTCGGGTGGTGAAATGCAGCGAACAGCAATCGCTAGGGCTTTGATTGGTAACCCTGCGCTTCTTTTTGCAGATGAACCCACAGGAAACTTGGACGAAGATACTGGGCGAGAAATCGTACAACTACTGCGGGAATTGAACGAAATCGACAATGTAACCATTATCATGGTCACCCATAATCTTGAGATTGCCCGTGGAACCCATAGAATTATTAAACTTGTTGCAGGCCATGTGGAAGTGCCTCTTCAACTGCAGCCTGAAGCTTTTGGCGTGGTAAGGCCTGAATCATTTGATAATCTTCCGGATGATGAGAATCACCCGGACGAAACTAGGCGCCAAGCAGGCATTTAATAATCTTCTGGCATCCTTCGGAGTTTTTTAATGTCTAAGATTTACATGAATGGAAAGCTTGTTGAAAAAGCTGATGCAGTTATTTCTGTATACGACCATGGCTTCCTCTATGGCGATGGGATTTTCGAAGGCATTCGAATCTACAACTCGGTTGTATTTAAATTGCATGAACACATCGTCAGGCTTTACGAAAGCGCAAAGTCTATTGATTTAACCATCCCGCTTAGCATCGATGAGATGTGCAAAGCGGTAAAAGATACAGTACAAGCGAACGCAAAAAAAGATGGCTACATAAGACTTATCGTATCGAGAGGGGTGGGCAACCTCGGTCTCGACCCACGAAAAACCACCAATCCTCAGATCATCATCATCGTGGATGATATCTCCATCTATCCCGAAGAGATGTACGAAAAAGGGATGGAAATCATAACAGCAGCAACGATTCGAAATATCCCCAACGCATTAAACCCCAGAATCAAATCGCTGAATTATCTCAATAACATTCTTGCAAAGCTTGAAGCCAACAGGGCAGGCGTACCCGAAGCAATCATGCTCAATCATCTGGGCGAAGTTGCAGAGTGCACCGCAGACAATATTTTCCTGGTTAAGAACGGAGTGCTAAAAACTCCCGCACCCCAATGTGGCATCCTCGAAGGCATCACCCGAAATACGGTAATGGATCTTGCGAGGGCAGAAAAAATTCCAGTTCAGGAAGTTGTAATTACAAGGCATGATGTTTTTATTGCAGATGAATGTTTTCTTACAGGCACTGCTGCAGAAGTAATCTCGGTGGTAAAATGCGATGGAAGAAAAATAGGTGATGGTGTGCCGGGGGAGATGACAAAATTGCTCCGGGCACGATTTCGCAAATTTGTTGGTATATAATGATTGTATAGGCCATGGTTGGCCCGTGTTTCCATCAAATATCCGGAGATAGGGCCATGATTACTTTAAAATCTATATTGGTACCAACCGATTTCAGTAAACAATCTCAAAGTGCAATCCGCTATGGAATAGAATTTGCCAGTAAATTCGGTGCAAAACTTCATGTTCTCCATGTGGTTCAGGATGTTTCCATATTCATCCCCGAAATGGGATTCATTAATCCATCTGCTGCACTTTCTAACATTGAACCCATGCTACTTGCTGCGGGCAAATCGCTTGCTGATTTTCTTGAGCCTTACAAGCATCACGGGATTGAATTGATTTCCCACTGCCAAGAAGGCAATCCACTGGATGAAATCATTTCCCTCGCAACCGATGAAAATGTCGACCTCATCATCCTTGGAACTCACGGGCATACGGGGTTGGCGCACTTGTTTTTAGGCAGCCTTGCTGAAACCCTGGTGCGAAAATCACCCTGCCCTGTGCTTTCACTACGAAACCCCGAACATGAATTTGTAAACCCTTAAGCAAAGTTAATGAAGCATTCCTCCCTGCAACGCTTCTTTTTTCGAGTTCATGAAAGTCTCGATTGCAATTCCCGACTTATGAAAACGCAAAGTTATCCCGCCTTCTTCCCTTGTCGACATCCATTTAGATAAAGAGTTTACAGGCAATGGCGTAGAGGGATAAATATCCCCCTGTGTGCCTATCACCACACTAGCAGGCTGGCACCAACTCAAAAATTCAGAGGGTAAAGATTTAGTACTTCCATGGTGTGGCGCCATCAGTACATCAATCGCCTTTGGGGGAAGTTGCATTACCATTTCTAAACCAGGGCTTTGCAAGTCGCCTGTCAAAAGCATTTTGAAGCCCTTGTAGCCAACTTCTATAACCATGCTTCGGGTGTTTTCATTTCCCGAGGGGCCAAATTGGGGTGGGTGAAGCACTTCAAAGTCTACGCCACCGGAGCTCCAGCGTTTACCTTTGGTAATCAATTCAAGATTCGCACGGGGATTGCCAAGCAATTGGTTGACCAAAGCAACACCAGGCGTGGGCTTCTGCGAAAAGCTTGGGGTTGTTGCTACGGAACGAACATTGAAACTCTGCAACAAGAAAGGCAAGCCATTGAAGTGATCAAGGTCTGCGTGAGAGATTAATAGCTTATCGATGGTGGTAATTTTCTTCGACCAAAGGAACGGTGCGATTTTCCTCCGTGAAACTTCAGGGCCCGAGATCGAGCCGGCATCATACACCCACACCTTTCCATCTGGGGTTTCCATCACTACGCAGGTGCCATGCCCCACAGCCAAAAATGTAACGCATAGATCTCTAGGCGGTATTCGAATAGGGAAAATAAAAAGCAAAGTCCAAAGAATCGCAACGCAGCACCATGCATATTTAGGCAATAGAAAGGGCCAATTCAGCCAGATAAAAACGCAGGCATATCCAAGAGGAATCAACCAGAAGGGCAGATCAGGAAGATAAAAATGGCCCATGGGAATAAGCAAAGCCAGATCAACAAGTTTGCCACACAACCAAAGGCAGGGGAAAATAATCCAAGTTGCGACCACCGCAATCGGGCTGATAAAACTTCCCAAAACAATGCCAATGAATCCTGCTAAAAGCGCAATGGTTGTCAGGATGATAAGAGGCGGGCCAATTAAAAGTGCAACGGGTGAAACCACATGGGTGAATGCAGTTGCCAAGGGAGTTACAAAAATCCAGACAATCGCCGAGATAAAAAAGAGTTCGCGTGTTGCCTTCAAAAAATCAGCAAGCATTCGTCGCCATAAGGGTTTTGATTCATGTGTTAAAAGCTCGAGCGGGCTTTCTTCTGGTTGTGAAAACTTTGGAATCACCCAGATTAGGCAAGCAGTTGCAAGAAATGAAAGAGTGCAACCGGGGCTGAATAAATCCCATGGTTGGACAAACGCAAGAATAATCCAGGAAGCTGTTAGGGTATGAATTGCAGGCGCAGGCCTACGCAGTATGATTCCCAAACTGAAACATCCCACCATGATGACAGCTCGCATCGCAGAGGGCCTGCCCCCAGTAAGCAGCGCATAAACCAAAAGAAAAAGAGTTACCATGAATGCAATAGATGCAGGCTTGAACCTGAAGGCACGCAGTAACCAAGCCAAAGTTCCACCTAATATTGCTAGGTGTTGCCCACTGATCGCAAGCACATGAAGCACCCCGGTATTTTTAAATTTATCCCACTCGCTGTTGTGCAATAAAGGGCTATCGCCCAAAAGCAATGCCTCTGCAAGAGGGCCTTCAGGCGTAGGCAGATTGCTGACAAGAAGGTTGGCAGCCCTTGCCCGGATGAAACACAAGAAAGAAGAAAAGTTAAACCACGATCCTTCCTCAACCATTCGAATCGCTGAAGAATCATTGATCCTGATTTCACCAAAGATACCCTGTTGGTTTAGAAAACTCCGATAGTCCCATTCGCCTGGATTCATGGGCGCCGATATCAACTTGGCACGCCCTGTTATTTCGACCGTATCCCCTAAATGAAACTCTGCCAAGGTATCATTACTCACCAGCCTTAAATTACCTTTGACTGGTTTCCATACGCCATTTTGTTGCATCTCATGCAAATAGAGAATTGCGGAACTTCGATTGACAGCAGGAACCGTTCGCAGCGGATTATTTGTTTCGCCAACCCATAACCTGGGTTCTTCCTGCAGATAGCCTTTAAACTTGCAAAGAGAAACCGAATCGCCCAAAGAGAGCCTAACATCGTCAGAGGTAACCAACCGGGCAGAAACAAAGTGCCTAAATGCGCCCAAACAAACAATGAAAAGCAGCAGATACATCAGGGCAAGGTTTAGCTTCTTCCCAACGATGCAAACTAACCAAGCAAGAAGAAGGCCCAATGCCAACGCCATCATGAATAGCAACGGGGGTTGATAGGCGATATCGAGCAAGAAGCCTAGGGTTATTGCCAAGGCTGCGGGTACCGATGGAACTTTCCAGAGTGTGAAATACCAAGCTGGGGAAGTATCGTTGGTCTCGGCCTTCTGGGCGGAAGGCATTGCAATTCTCCATGGGCGTTAGAGATACAAACAAAGTCCATCAAGCTTAATCTTTAGAAGCAGGCTTGGTGGCATATTTGGGCAGGAAGAAAGCCGCCCTTACTGGTGCGGGCATAGGGCTGTTAGCTCCCTTGACCGACTTCCAAATAACTTCATTAAAAAGTAAATCATCTGCTGCATCTTCTTTATCAAGATCAAAGGCAAGAGACTGCTTCGCCCCCCACGATTTCTCGGTGTTCTTTTCCGTCAGGCTAACTTTTGCTGCAACATGCTTGAAAGGAGTCAGATCAGGTTCTGCCTGAAAGGAATTAAACATCGGGGTTGCAGCAGCATCAAACTGGCTCATGGGCTTTAAGCCTAGAATCAGTTCCATGGTTCTTAAAATACTTGAGGTAGAATACATGGTGGAATCTACAAATTTACGCTTCGTATAAGGGCTGATCACCAGCGATATAGTGCGATGTGCATCCACATGATCCGATCCATTCTGCGCATCATCTTCAATTACAAAAATCGCAGTTTCTTTCCAGAACTTACTCTTCGAAAGGCCCTCTACCAGCATCCCCATAGCTAGGTCGTTTTCTGCAACCATCGCAGTAGGGGTGGGCTTATCAGGCCTGGTGCCATAGGTGTGATCATTTGGAAGTCGAACAATACTTAGCTGGGGCATGCCACCCTCTTTTTCAAAGCGTGCAACTTCCTCTAAAAAGCGCTCTGCTCTTTTTACATCAGGGTAATCAAGATCATAGCCCCGAAAGAAAGGATCAAACTTGCCTTCAAGTGCCTTGACCCTGGCCTTGGAGGGTTCTCCTATTTTTTTAGCATTATCAATCCATTCGCCATAACTGCGGAAAGAAACCTTGGCTTCTGCACAACGATCCCAGATGTAACCACCCGCAGGCCGTGCAACAACATCATAAGCCCCCTCCGAGGGATAAGCAGTCAGCTTTTTAAGTGGGCTACCACGATATGTCAAAGGCCAAACCTTTTCCACAAAGTCAGTAGAGTACGCAGCCATGCTCCATTGATGGCCATCTGCAGAAACTTCCCCATCCACATAGAGATTATCGAGCAAGGTATATTCCCTTGCGATCTTATGCTGGTTAGGTGTTACTTTTTCATCAAAGATGCAAAGAGATGGGTCGCCATTGCCTTCTTTGATATCACCAAACACCTGGTCATAGGTTCGGTTTTCCTTGATGACATAAATACAATACTTAATGGGGCTGGGGTCACCAATTTTTCTGGGGATGGGATTACTACTGGGCCATTGGGCCTTGGGAAGATTATCTGCCTGAAGAGGGCTGCAAGAGTACGCTTCCTTGGTGAATGCGATCATTTTCTCGGGCGTGGGCATATCCAGAACCCCCAACGAACCCTGCATAAGGCCTGCAATATACTGCCTAATGGGAAGATCCTTAGCAAGAGGATTGGGCCCCTGCGAATTCGGCCTCGAGGTTAATCCTTTACCGTTACAGAAGTAAATTTTCCCATCGATCTGATTAAATCGAACACTCGTAGGGTACCAACCAGCGGGAATATAGCCCATAGGCACAGGCTTAAGCGGATCTTCTACCTGAAACATACTTAGGTTATTGGCATCCGCATTAGCTACGATAAGGATCTTTCCATCGTTGGTAAGAGAAAGACTTCCCGGGGTATTGCCATTGGGTGCGTTGGGATAAAGTGCGCAATTAAGCGTGCCCAAGCTTTTGCCATTCTGCGAGGCATCAAGCATACTAACGCGCGTGGAGTTCGAGCAAGCAACAAAAAGAGTTTTGTTATCGGGGGCTAAAACCATTTCGGTTGGATGGCTTTCAGTGGGCCATGTTTCAAGAATTTTGGCTTCTTTGGTATCAATGAGTGCTACAGCAGAAGCGCCCCAAAGGCTAACCAATGCTTGTTCTTTTTTAGGCAACGCAAGAAAACCAAATGGGTAAGAATCAACTTTAAGTTCGACCATCTTGCGAGCTTCTGGCTTATCAAGAGGAGTTATGCTAAGCGAATGGCTCCAGCAACCAGCAGCAAGGATTTTCTTACCACTTGAATCCAGCGCCAACCCGGTGGTGACAAATTTACTTTTCTCTTCTGCTACGCTAATCTCACTCCGATTAGAAAGGTACCCATTTTTAAAATCGTAAACATAAGCGCTGGCAAACTCTGCAGCGCTGGCATAAAGCTTATCGCCTTCAGGGGAAAAGCAAATACCACAAAAAGTCTGCTTGATACCAACCTTGCTAATGATGGTTGCGCCCGATTTATCAAGTTCTGCAATATGAATTTCATGAGGGCCATAGCCTGCATGAAGGATTGCAAGGTATTTGCCACTGGGGTGGACCACCATGTTAACGGGAAAATCACCCAGAGGGATCTGCTTGCCTGCAGGTTTTAATGACCAACCATTGGGGAGTTTTACTTCGCCCGAAATTTGTGGGCCAGGCAGATCTTTCTTAACACTTTTGGCCGGTTCATCAGCAGTGATAACAAACCCAATCGCCATAGAACTTAAGATTGCAAAAGAGAGAACTAGTTTTATTTTCATGATGCACCCTTTGACAAAAAACAAATGATCACACCAGTTTCAGCAATCTGGGATATAAGTCCAATGATATTTTGATGAACTTTTTGCTTAATCAGCTTTTTTCTTATGTGGCTCAGAACAATAAACAAAAGTCGAAACGAAGTAGATGACTAAAAAGAATGTGGAAAAGCAAAAACCCCAAGTAAGGTACCCGGGGTTTTTCCATTGATATTATGATGAGACCAAGAAGAAATTACTTCTTCTTGTCGTTGGCTCGTTCTGGCCTGAGGGCTCGAACAGCAGCGCCTGCACGCCACATTTCGCTATCTGCAATTTCCTTAAGTTCAACTTCAAGGTTCTTGCGATAATCAGGATGGCTGTTAGATTCAAGCGTTCTGCGAGTTTCAGAACCATCAGCAACACTGCGATATAGTTCTTCGAAAACAGGCTTGGAAGCATCATGAAACTTCTTGAACCAATCCAATGCGCCTCGTTGTGCAGTGGTGGAACAGTTGGCATACATCCAATCCATGCCATTTTCTGCAATCAAGGGATAAAGGCTTTGGGTTGCTTCTTCAACGGTTTCGTTGAAAGATTCGCTGGCAGAATGCCCGTTTGCACGAAGCACTTCATATTGAGCGAGCCAAAGGCCATAGATGGCGCCCATAAGCACGCCTCGTTCGCCTGTTAAGTCGCTGTACACTTCTTTTTGGAAAGTGGTTTCGAAAAGGTAGCCCGAGCCGATTGCAATACCCAGCGAACGAGCACGGTCATAGGCCTTGCCAGTTGCATCTTGGAAAACTGCATAGCTAGAGTTGATACCCTTGCCTTCAAGGAACAACCTTCTTACAGAGGTACCAGAACCCTTGGGTGCAACCAAAATCACATCGATATCTGCTGGAGGTATCACATGGGTTTGGTCTTTGTAAACAATGCTGAACCCGTGGGAGAAATAAAGCGCCTTGCCTTTGGTAAGGTGGGGCTTAAGCTTGGACCATTGTTCTTTTTGGCCAGCATCAGAAAGCAAATATTGAATGATGGTACCCTTGGCAGCCGCTTCTTCCATTGGGAAGAGGGTTTTGCCAGGAACCCAGCCATCTTTAACAGCAAGATCCCAAGATTTGGAATGTTCCCGCTGCCCGATGATGACATTAACGCCGTTATCCTTCATGTTGAGCGATTGGCCACGCCCTTGTACACCGTAGCCTAAAACAGCTACAATTTCATTCGCCATGATTTGGCGAATCTTTTCTGGTGGATAATCTGAACGCTCGATTACGGTTTCTGATTCTGAGTCGATCTGAATCTTTTGCATGACATTCCCCAACAATGATAGATTTTCAATCAGGAATATTGGCCCGAACACTATATTAGTGTACATTGCGACATGCATAATGACTACTTGCCAAACCCGGAAAGAGAAAAAAACATGCTAATTTTCGATGCCCATCTGGATCTAGCCTGGAACGCCCTCGACTGGAATCGCGACCTCCGACTCGATGTTTCCCTTATAAGAAAGCGGGAAAATGAACTCCTCATGACCGGCAAAGGCCGTGGAGTGGGCACCGTCTCATTTCCCGAGCTTCGTAAGGGAAAAGTAGGCATTTTTATCGCAACTCTCCTTGCAAGGCTCATGCGACAGGGCATGATGCCACCCCTGCAGCGCTACGAATCCATGCCCGCCTCTTATGCCGCTGGCAGGGGCCAACTCGCCTACTACGAAACCATGGTCGAGGCAGGCCAATTACGCTTTATCAAGAATTCTGAAGATCTTGTAAATCATGTCCAACGCTGGCAGGAACCTGTATCAGATACCGAACCCCTTGGCTTTATCCTTAGCATGGAGGGCGCTGACCCTGTTCTTACCCCCAGTCAGGTTCATCATTGGTACAATTTGGGTTTAAGAATTATCGGCCCCGCACATTATGGCGTCAGCCCCTACGCACATGGCACCAGCACCATTGGTGGCTTTTTCCCCATGGGCCCCGATCTTTTAAAAGAGATGCAAGCTTGTGGCATGATTCTCGATATCACCCATCTTTCAGACCAATGCTTTGATGAAGCCATGGAACTTTATGGCGGGCCCGTGCTCGCAAGCCATCATAATTGCAGGGCGTTAGTGCCGGACCAAAGGCAACTTACCGATGACCAGATTAAAAAGCTTATTTCCCGAAAAGCTGTCATTGGTGCAGCTTTCGACAACTGGATGCTGTACCCAAATTGGATTCGCGGAAAAACCACGGTAAAAGAAAGTGGCGTCACCATGAACACCGTCATCGATCATATCGACAGGGTTTGCCAGCTTGCAGGAAATTCGGAGCATGCGGCTTTGGGAACCGATCTCGATGGCGGGTTTGGTACCGAGCAATCTCCGGGCGATATCGATACCATTGCAGATTTGCAGCGGTTTCCTGCTTTATTAAAGCTGCGGGGTTATAGCGATGTCGATGTTGCAAAGATAGCGCATGGCAACTGGATCAGATTCTTTACCAATGCCTTGGGTAAGAAATAAACACTTATTCATCCGCGACATCTGCAAGCAGGGAAACCGAAATGATGTCTCTGCGCGAGACCAAAATCTTCTTGCGATTGCGCTTAATGCCTGTCGAAAGGGATGCTGCTATGTAGTTTTCTCTGGAGGTTTTGGTGTCGCGCAGGTCATGAAGATCTGCATTAACGACTTCAAAAAAGCCCTCATCAAAGCGGTTTAGGGTTCCAAGGCAGACATAAGGGCTATGCAAATCTATCACCACTTTTTGATTCAGGTACTCTTCAATCATAAGGCCCTCGCTTGGGGAAGCTTTGGTTTAGATATTACAACACGGGTCATGCATAGATTAATTTTAATCCATCCTAAAATAAAAGGTATGACAATGATTACAAATGAGGCATAATCATTTTTGTACTGCAGTACTGATGTAACAACTTTGTCAGGGTTTTTAATGATGCGCGAGCATTTTGTAGCTAATGAATCTGATTTCCTTAAGAGTTGCGAACTAATTGCCAAAAGCAATGTGTTTGGTTTTGATACGGAGTTTGTTAGTGAAGAATCCTTCCGTCCTGAATTATGCCTGGTTCAGGTTGCAACCCCAGAAGATCTTTTTGTTATCGATGCCATCGCTGTAGGATCGCTCGGGGCATTTTGGGATTTAGTAACCGATGGAAAACGCAATGTGATCGTTCATGCAGGCAGGGAAGAAATCCGCATCTGCCAGCATTTATCCGGGAAAGCACCCGCTCGATTGTTTGATATTCAGGTGGCAGCAGGGTTGATAGGAGTCGGCTACCCTGCAGGCTATGGTACATTAGTGCAAAACTTTGCAGGCACCCGACTTTCCAAGCAGGAAACCCTTACCGATTGGCGCATTCGCCCGCTCACCTCAGAGCAGATCACCTACGCATTTGATGATGTTCGCTATCTTTTGGAGTGCCATGAGAAAATTTCTGCAAGGCTTCTCGAACTCGAAAGAATCGATTGGGCCGAAGAAGAATTTGCTGATCTACAAGCCAGATCTAATCTTGATGAACCGATTGGCGAACGCTGGCGCAAGGTTAAAGGCACCGGGGGGTTTGATCGTAAGCGTTTGGCAATGGTGCGCGAAATCGTTGCTTGGCGCGAAGAATTTGCTGCTAAGCGCAACCGCCCGCCCCGTACTATTCTTCGTGATGATCTTATTGCTGATATTGTCAAACGAAACCCTCAGAAAGCTCAAGATATCTTAGCCTTTAGGGGCGTTCAGCATCGCGACTCCGAAGAAATCATGGCTGCTATCCAAAAAGCCCGGGCACTACCTCCAGATGCTTTGCCCCTTCAAGATGAAACCAAGCCCGATGCACCCCAAGTCGGACTTATCGGCCAAGTGATGGCTGGGTTGCTTGGCGACCTCTGTAATCGTAAATGCCTTGTGCCAGGCTTGGTCGCTACTTCCTCTGATTTACGCGAGCTCGTCCGCTCTAAAATTGACAATACTTCACTTTCTGGTAATAATTCCTTGGCAAAAGGGTGGCGTCTGAAGCATGTATTTCCGGTTTTAATGGACTTTCTTGAAGGAAAGACATCTTTAAGGCTAGCTCGGGTCGATAACGAGTCCCCTTTTGAGTATGATGACTCTAAACCGAAACTCTAATTTGAGTCTTGGTTTGTTTATTTTTTTCATTACCCATATGCTTCCCGGTGCGTATGACTGCCTTTAATGATAATCTTGTTTTCCAACGCTGTGTCATGCCACATTGCGGGGGTACCAACTCCCTCGATGACACTACCTTCTCTTGCCCCAAATGTGGGGGCATTATGGATGTCGCTTACGATTGGGATAAACTCCCCGTACCCAAATCCTTAAAAGATTTCGAAGCCAAGTGGTCGCTTAGGCATGAACCTTTGTCTTTCAGTGGCGTTTGGCGCTTCTACGATCTTCTTCCTTTCGCACCCCCAGCTTCTGTTCTCACCATTGGTGAAGGGCAGACACTGCTCAGGCAATCCGATCATGTGGCCCAGTATGTAGGTGTCAACAACGGCAATCTTTTCCTTCAGTACGAAGGCATGAATCCATCCGGAAGTTTTAAAGATAACGGCATGACCGCGGCTTTCACACATGCCCACATGACTGGCGCAAAAAGAGCGGCCTGCGCAAGCACTGGTAACACCAGCGCCTCTCTTTCTCTTTATTGTTCTGCAACCGGCCTTATGCGCGGTATCGTTTTCATTGGTAGTGGTAAAATATCTTACGGTAAACTTGCACAAGCCCTCGATCATGGCGCCCTAACCATCCAAATTGCGGGCGACTTTGATGATGCAATGCAGCGCGTTCAACAAATTGCAAAAAAAATGGGCATCTACCTCGTCAATAGTATCAACCCATTCAGGCTCGAAGGTCAGAAAACCGTAATGTATCGTGTGCTCGAAGCTCTACGATGGGAATCCCCAGATTGGATCGTGGTTCCCGGTGGAAATCTCGGCAATAGCTCTGCCTTTGGCAAAGCCTTCATCGAGCTCAAGCAGTTGGGCCTTATCAGTAAAATCCCTAGGCTTGCAGTTATCAATGCCGCGGGTGCCAATACTTTCAATCTTCTCACTAATATGAATAGCGTCTCTTGGAATAAAGGTGAACCGAATAAGCCGGTGATGAATCAATTCTATACCGACATGGACACCGAGAACCGCAGGGCATCCACCATTGCAAGTGCGATTGAAATCAACCGGCCTGTCAACTTGGTTAAAGGTTTGCGGGCAATTGAGTTTTGCAATGGCTTAGCAAGAGAAGCAAACGATCAAGAAATCATGGATGCCAAGGCTAAAGTAGGCGCAGGCGGCATGGGCTGCGAACCTGCATCTGCTGCAAGTGTTGCGGGCGCTAAAAAATTAAGAGAAGAAGGCATTATTGCTCCCTCCGATAGAGTGGTCTGCATTCTTACCGCACATCAAATGAAAGATTCTACCGCAACGGTCGCGTATCATAGTTCTGATCAGAAAACCTTTGACGAAGTTCTTGGGGTTAGGGGCGTGCGCAGGGCAGGATTTGCAAACCGCGCAGTTCAGGTGCCTAACAGTCTTGATGATATCATCAAGGCCATTGAAGTTTACGCTTAAGCATAAGGAAGCATTTCATGAAGATTGCAATCGGGATCAACGGTGCGGGCGGCAGAATGGGGCAAAGGCTTGTTGCATTGGGCAAAGAAGACCCAGCGTTGAAAATCGCCTGCGCTCTCGAATACCATGGCCACCCTATGATGGGAAAAGATGCAGGCGAAATCGCAGGCATAGGCCACTTGGGCGTACCACTTCGCTCCCAAATCCCCATCGATCAAGTTGTTAGCGCAATCATCGATTTTTCCACCCCTGAAGGCACGATGAATGTACTGCCCATCTGCCTGCAAAGAAAAATCCCCTTGGTGATCGCAACCACCGGGCATACCGCTGCCGAAAAGAAAGCCCTCGAATCTGCAGCCCATGAAATTGCAATTCTATTTGCTCCCAATATGAGCCTTGTGGTTAATGTTCTTTTCGAACTCGTCAAAGTTGCATCCACCTTGCTTGCGGATAAGGGGTTCGATGTCGAGGTTATCGAAAGGCATCACCGATTCAAAAAAGATTCCCCAAGTGGGACTGCGCTGCAGTTTGCCAAGATCGTGCAGGATGTTCAGGGTCAGACCGAATTGTTGCACGGTCGCGAAGGTCTGGTGGGCGAACGAAAGCCTTCAGAAATAGGCATTCATGCCGTTCGTGTGGGCGACAATGTAGGCGAGCACACCGTAATATTTAGCACCCTGGGCGAAACCATGGAACTCGTGCACAAAGGCCATACCCGCGATAGCTATGCCCGTGGTGCACTTCTTGCTGCTAAATTTCTGGCGGACAAGCCTGCGGGCAGTTACTCTATGAATGATGTGCTTGGCATCGGCTAAGCTTAGGTTGTCATCATTTATTAGAGGCTGTCATGAGAATTACTGCGCTTCTTCTCGCTTTGGTTGTTTGCTTGGGCACCAACGCCCTAGCATGGGTGCAAGAATCTTCCGAAAATGTTTCTAAAATTCTTGAACCTATTCGCAAGGTTGGGAAAAGTGGCCTAGGCAATATCGAAGCTCAAAAGGCTTGGAAGCAGATTGCCAACCTTTCACCCGATGCACTGCCCGAAGTTCTTGCAAGCATGGATGCCAGCCAGCCTGTGTTTTCCAACTGGCTTCGTTCTGCAATCAATGCGATTGTTGAAAAGGCCAACCGCGACTCTAAGGCATTGCCCCTCGAAAAAATTACCGCACTGGTAAAAGATACTTCAAAGCCCCCACTGGGCCGCAAGCTCGCATTTGAAATCCTGCAATCAGCAGACAAAGATAAAGCTCAGGCTTTGATCCCATCTTTCATTACCGACCCCGCAGCAGAACTCAGGCGCGAAGCAATCGCCCTTCTCATCGAAGAAGGCTCCGCCCAGAAGAAAAGTAAAAAGGATTCCGAAGCCAAGGCTACTTATCGCAAAGCATTCATGAGCGCTTCCGATAAAGATCAAGTCGATACACTTGCCAAAGAGCTAAAAGGCCTAGGCGAGACGGTTGATCTTCCCGCACATTTCGGCTTTGTTCGCACTTGGTATCTAGTCGGCCCCTTTGACAACACCAAGAACAAAGGATTCGACCTGCCCTACCCACCTGAAAAAGATGTCAAGCTTGATGCTTCTTACGATGGTAAAGAAGGCGCAATCAAATGGGTCGATTTCACCACCGAAGATTCCTATGGCGTCATCGATCTTAACAAAGTGCTTGGAAAGAAGAAGGAAGCCATTGCCTATGCCTTCACCCGCATTAACAGCCCCGCTGAAGGCACCGTTTATGTTCGGGCAGGCTGCATCACTTCACTTAAGATTTTTCATGATGGCAAACAAATCTTTGCACGCGATGAGTATCACCATGGCATGACCATGGATCAACACTCCGCCCCCATCCATCTTAAAAAAGGTGTGAACGATATTCTTCTTAAGATCTGCCAAAATAATCAGACCGAGAGTTGGGCCCAAAAATGGGAGTTCCAACTAAGACTTACCGATTTCGCAGGCGTCAAGATTCCTTACACCATCGCCAAACAAGAAGGGAGCGCTAAGTAATGTACACCCTCAATTTAACTATCGTCCGATTTTTTCTAGGTGCCTTTATTCTAACCAGTAGCCTTCATGCTGCTGATTGGCCCCAGTTCCGTGGCCCTGGTGGCTCTGCCGTCTCCGAAGAACAAAACCTCCCTTTAAAATGGTCTGCAGCCGAAGGCCTCCTCTGGAAAACCCCACTCCAAGGGCGCGGGTTATCCAGCCCTGTTATAGCGGGTGGCAGACTTTTCCTTACCTCCAGTTCCAACTACAAAGAATCCCGCCTTCATGTGATGGCTTTCGATCCCAATAAAGGCGCCAAACTTTGGGAACGACAATTCAACGCAACAGGCAACACCAACTGTCATCCCAAAACCAACATGGCTGCCCCCACACCAGCAACCGATGGCCAGCGCATCTTTGCTCTCTTTGCCTGCGCTGATGTTGCTGCACTCGACCGCGATGGAAACCTCCTCTGGTATCGCTCCCTCGCACTTGATTACCCAGATATCACCAACATGGTAGGCATGGCTTCCTCCCCCGTTCTTTGGAAAGATGTTCTCATCATCCCCATGGATAACGCTGGCGATTCCTTCGTACTAGGCATTGATGCCAACACGGGCAAAAATCTCTGGAAGTTCAACCGACCAAGAAACATCAACTGGAGCACCCCGCTTATTATGCCCAACGCCAATGGCACCGCAGAAGTCATTCTGCAAACCGATGGCTCCGTTCTTAGCGTCGATGCACTTACGGGCAAAGAAAACTGGGCCCTCGCAAGCTCCGGCCCTTCCACCATTCCTTCACCCACACTAGGCGAAGGCCTTCTTCTTGCACCCGGAAAAGAAACCCTTGTCCTCTCCCCATCTTCAGGCAACAAAGTTCCTGTTCCACAATGGAAGTCCAACAAGTTGGTAGGTGGTTACGCTTCTCCTTTGGTTCACAAAGGCAAAGTCTATGGCTTATCAAGCATCGGCCTCAATGTATTCGAAGCCAAGGATGGTAAGGAAGTTGCTCAGGTTCGTATGAAGGGCCCATTCTCTGGGTCGCCCATCATTGCAGGCAATCATCTTTATCTAATCAATGAAGAAGGCTCTGCTTTTGTTGTCAGCCTAGGCGAAAAAACGGAGCTTATCGCAACCAACGAAATTAAAGATACAATCCAGTGCACGCCCGCAGTTTCAGATGGGAAGATTTTCCTGCGCTCGGATTCAACCCTCTACTGCATTGGCTCAAAGTAAAAAGCTGCAATATCAAAAGCCTTTGTAGTGTTCTAATTTTAATGGCAAGAAGCCCATCGGTTCTTATCGAGCGGCGGATGTAAATCCGCTGGTGCTCGCCCCAAGCCTTTTTCTTTTTCTTTCTTCCTTTTACTTTTACTTTTTTTTCTTCCCCCAACTCCCAACCCTCTTATCATTGCCCTCAAGCCCACCCACTGCGATGGGTGGGGCGCTTTCTTTTTCTTCCCCCTACTCCCAACCCTCTTCCCTCCGGGAAAAGGGCCCTTCGCTTCGCTAGCCCGGGTTTTAACCTACACAACTTTTACTTCCAATTGATTGATATGGAGCTTGTTTAAAGAGAGAGTAGTTGCGATGGGGAAGCCCCACTGCAACTACTCCATTCGCAACTTTAGATTTTGCACCTAAGGGATGTAGTATTACCATCTCTCTGTTTCTGCTTCCTTCCGTGTAATTCCGTGTTCGTCCGTGGCTAATGCTTCTGCTTCTGCTTGTTCTTCCTTCCGTGGCTTATTCTGCTTCTGCTTCTGCTTCCTTCCGTGTAATTCCGTGTTCGTCCGTGGCAAATGCTTCTGCTTATTCTTCCTTACGTGGCTATGCTTCTGTCTTTTCCGTGAAATTCCGTGTTAATCCGTGGCAAATGCTTCCGCTGCTTCTGTCTTCCATGGCCATTCTTCTGCTTTGCCAATGCTTGCCATGTGACTTCACGAAATATTTTAAAAAATAAATAATTCTATACATTTCGTCAAAAAATTCGATTTGTACGCTAAAAACAGCGTGCTTTTTGATACCAACATTAAAGGAACATTAAGATAACATTAAGAGAACATTAACTTTAATTAAGATTCAACTTTTAATTATTTCCCCTCTTGTTTTTCAAGAAGTATTCCGAATATTGAATATATAGCTCATTTTTTATTCAGCAGTCGCCCTCTGTTTAAATAATTAATTTACTTGATTACCACTTAGGCATTGTTTGCCAGCTTAAAACTTTTGAAAGGTTCTCATACTATGTCATTACAATCTTTTCGTAAGTTTTTAAACTTTAGTTTATCTAAAAAATCTTATGTTAAAAGCAGACATCGTCAACTTGAACTCCTAGGCCTAGAAGAAAGAATTGTACCTGCCACCATCACGGTTTTAAATGTTTCTGATTCAGGTCCTGATTCGCTTAGGCAAGCTATTATCGAAGCCAATACCACCCCTGGCAATGATGATATCGTTTTTAATACCGGGGTTACCGGTACCATCGCCTTAACTGCCGCATTACCAGCCATTATTAATGCTACTTCTGTTATTCTTGATTCTAATAATAATCCTATTGGCACAGCAGGCACCGTAACCATTACCGGTCCAAGTGCTTCCTCGCTTATCATCAGTGGTAGCCTAGGTGGCTTTAGTATTTTCACCATCGATACAGGTGCTGATTTAACTATCTCTGGCGTGATTGTTTCCGGGGCAAATACTAGTTATGGGGCCGGCTTCTTTAACAATGGCATCCTGACGGTTAACAATTCCACAATCTCAGGTAATACTGCAACCGGCAGCGGCGGCGGCATCGCGAACTACGGCGGCCTATACATTAACAATTCAACCATCTCTACGAATACTGCTGCGGGCTTTGCTGGCGGAGGTATCCGCAACCAAGGCACCCTCCAACTTACTAATTCCACCCTCTCTGGGAATTCTGGACCTCTTGGCGGTGCCATCTGCACCTTTAACGGCACCGTCACAATCACCAACTCCTCCCTCTCGGGCAATAATTCAACTACAAATGGCGGCGGCGGCGGCGCCATCTTCAATCAAAACGGCACCGTCACCATCTCCAATTCCACTTTCTCGAGCAATAATTCTGCTGGTACCGGCGGCGCCATCAACAACAACGGCACCCTCACCGTCTCCAATTCCACCCTCTCTGGCAACACTGCATCCACTGGCGGCGGCATCTTTAACTTCAGTACCCTCACCGTCTCCAATTCCACCCTCTCTGGCAATACTGCATCCAGCACCGGTGGTGGCATCCAGAACGGTGGTAGCGGCGGTAACCCTAGCTTTATGGGTGCCACCCTCACCGTCACCAATTCCACCCTCTCTGGCAATACTGCAACCACTGGCGGCGGCATCAACAACTTCGGCGGTGGCCGAGGGTCAGGCACCCTCAACATCGCCAACACCATCATTGCTAATAGTAATAGTGGTGGTGATTACGCCGGCAGCGGCTCCATTGTCACTAATACCAACAACCTTGTGGAAGATGGAACTTTAAATAATGCCTCCAGCATCCCGACAGGTTCGGGAGACATTTCCGGCGATCCCCTCCTTAGCACACTGGCAAATAACGGCGGCCCTACACTTACCATGGCACTGTTGACAGGGAGCCCTGCAATTAGCACCACGCTTTTGGTAACGCCAAATCTCGATCAGCGCGGCTTCACACGCATTAACAATGACATTGGCGCCTACACATATTACGCTGCCCCCACTGTAAGCAGTATTTCACCAACTAGCGGTCCTGTCGCAGGTGGTACTAGCATTACCATCACGGGCACTAATTTTGTTGCAGGCCCTAATGTTGTAACCATCAATGGCGTTGCTGCTACCAATGTTAATTTTGTTAGCCCAACAACTATTACCGCAACCACACCTGCAGGCACTGCAGGTGCTAATAAAAGTGTTTTGGTTACCAGCGCAGGCGGCACCAATCCTGCCAATACATTGTTTACCTATGCTGCCGCTCCTAGCCCAACACCTACACCATCGCCTACACCTACTCCTACACCAACTCCAACGCCTACACCATCAGCGCCGTTGGTGGTGGGAACGCCACCTCCAGCTTCCTCTGGCGGTTCCAGCACGGTCACCCTTTATGACCCTATCACCGGCGAACCCACAGGCACTGCAGTACCTTTCCCCGGATTCAGTGGCCCAGTTAAAGTTGTCTCAGGTGACTTCAATGGCGATGGAGTAGCAGAACTCATCGCAGGCGCAGGCTTCGGCGGCGGCCCAGCTATCGCAATCCTTAACTCCCAAACCGGCGAAGTCATGGAAGCTTTCTTTGCTTTCGATCAAGCCTTTACTGGTGGCGTGTTCGTCGCAGTTCAAGATGTTAACGGTGATGGAATCTTAGACATCATCGCATCCGCTGGACCTGGCGGCGGACCAGAAGTTCGTGTCTTTGATGGCAGCAACCTAAACATCCTTCGTTCCTTCTACGCCTATGCAGAAGATTTCTCAGGCGGCGTTAGCGTTGCATCCATCGACTTCAACAACGATGGCATCCTCGATCTTGTTACCGGCGCTGGTCCTGGTGGCGCTCCCCATGTTAAAGTATTCGATGGCGCTACCAATGCAATCATTAGCCAATGGTATGCCTACCCCGTAACCTTCACCGGCGGCGTCTTCGTCGCAGTAGGCGATATAGGCAACGATAGCACCTTCGAAGTCGTCACCGGCGCTGGCCCAAGTGGCGCACCCATCGTTGCAGTCTGGGATCCCTTCACCGGCGCACTACTCGCCCAGTTCATGGCTTATGCAGAAGACTTTACCGGTGGCGTTCGTGTTGCAGTCAATGATGGTAACGGCGATGGCACTGCAGATATTATCACAGGCGCTGGCCCAGGCGGCGGCCCTCAAGTTAATGTCTTTAGCTTCCCAGCATTGGATCTGCTTTTCTCATTCTACAGCGGCGACCCAGCTAACACCGGCGGTGTCTTCGTCAGCTAATCGGTTAAGTATCCTTTGAAAAAACCTTTCCCCATCCATCTCTTTGAAGTGGGTGGGGTTTTCTTTTATCCCTATGCTCTTACATCCACACTTTTTCTTTTTCTTCCCCCTACTCCCAACCCTCTTCCCTCCGGGAAAAGGGCCCTTCGCTTCGCTAGCCCGAGCTAAACTGCACCCGATTTTGTCCACAGTAAGTTAAGAGGGTAATGGTTAGGCAAGATTGGAAATGTGTTTTTTTCTAATTCAAGAGTTGTATTTTGTTTTCCAATGCAATTCGTGTTCCTCCGGCGACATATATCCCAAGGCAGAATGAATTCGTTTGCGGTTGTAAAAGCATTCAATGAATTCAAAGATTTCCTGAGCGGTTTGCTCTCTGGTGTGCATACTCCTTAGGGCCAGCTCCCTTTTCATAATGGCAAAGAATGATTCTGCAGGAGCATTGTCATAACAATTGCCCCTGCGAGACATGCTG
>JBIIMS010000009.1:0-234734 GCA_044337875.1 Gemmataceae bacterium | reverse complement strand
CTTAAGAGGCCCCTCCCGGATTCGAACCGGGGATAGCGGATTTGCAATCCGCGGCCTTACCACTTGGCGAAGGGGCCTTATTAATTGGGGTATCTTAACGGGGTTGGCCATCGAGGTCAACCTTAGTGTTAGAAACAACTTAGGATAAAATATGGCTTTTTGTTGCCTTATGCGGGAAATAAGCTTAATTTAGTAACATAATTAGTTTTTTAGTGGAGTGGATCATGACAGCCCGGCTGGTCCTGGAATTAGGTATTGGTGCCCCATCAACGGTTTTGTTGTCGCAGGAACAGTCTGTTAAAATAGGCCGTAATCCCGATAATGACTTTATAATACACGATGAACATGCCTCTCGCTTTCATGCGGAGGTGTATTTTGAATCAGGCACCTTCTTTTTAAAAAACCACAGTAAAAATAACGGAACTAGGCTGAATGGCAGCAGAATAAGCGAAGATGTTGCTCTTATAAATCAATGCAAAATAAATATCGGAAGTGCCCAAATTCGCTTTGAAACCTCATCAATTGTAAATGATGATAGCAGTAAAACCCTACCTGAAATAGGTTTGCAAGAAGAAGAAAAAGAGCCGAAGTCGGACCCCTTTATTACTCAATTTCTCCATGATGAGTTGAGCCTTTTGTTTTCGTATGTTGCGGATTCGGTGCTGGAAAATAATCCGAGGGATTTGGTTGAGAAGGCGCTTAGAATTCTTTTAAAAAGGACTAAGGCAGAGAAAGTTGGTTTTCTTAGTTTGGATACCGCGGAATTTTTGCTTAAGCAGGTGCTTCCTGCAGATACCAGCCTTGATTTGGTGCTAAGTAAAACCCTCACCAGTGAAGCGGTAGCCAGAGAGAAAACAGTATGGCTTCTTCAAGAGCAAGCTGGAATCGAGGCAGATAGTCTACGATCAATGAAAGATGCAGTTTGTTTATTAGTAAAATGCAAATCACCTGGAAGTGATGTTGAAAATATTCTGGGTGCGGTTCATTTG
Source organism: Gemmataceae bacterium (assembly GCA_044337875.1). Classification (GTDB taxonomy): domain Bacteria; phylum Planctomycetota; class Planctomycetia; order Gemmatales; family Gemmataceae; genus UBA969. The sequence goes on along the minus strand of JBIIMS010000009.1, from coordinate 233,745 downwards.
TATAATTCGCGGAAGTTTTTTAATTTTAAGGATGTGCGATTTGCAGAATTTCTGGTGAATTGCCTTGCAAACAGTCTGCATGTGCTGAGGCTGCGCAGGGCTTTGGAAGCTGATAATAACAGATTTAAACTTATAGAAGAAAAAGGCAAGGAATTAATAATTGGTTCGAGTCGCCTTATAGTGAAAATGAAGCAGGAAATAAAACGGGTTGCTTTACGAAACGCCCCGGTTTTGATTATTGGGGATAGTGGCGTCGGGAAAGAGTTGGTTGCGCTGGAGTTGCACAATAAGGGGTTGAGGAAGGCGGAGCCGATGGTTTCGGTTAATTGCGCAACGATATCACCTGGTCTTGCGGATGCAGAACTTTTTGGGAATGAAAAAGGGGCATATACCGGGGCAGACAAGGCTAATACAGGGTATTTTCAGCAGGCAGATGATGGGATACTTTTTTTGGATGAAGTGGGCGAGTTATCGTTGGATTGTCAGGCAAAATTGTTGAGAACGCTGGAGACGGGAAAAATTCGCCCATTGCGAGGTAAGGAAATAAATGTGAATGTTCGGGTGATATCCGCAACCAACCGGGACTTGCAAAAGGAGGTAGACGAAGGGAGATTTCGCGAGGATTTATTTTATCGGTTGAATGCTTGCGTGATAAAAGTTCCTGCATTAAGAGAGCGATTGGAAGATCTCCCAGAGTTGGTGGAGTTTTTTTTAAAGCGATTTTCAGTGGAGTATCGCAAACGGTTTTTGCCCAGCTTGGAAGTGCTTGAGAAGTTGAAAAAATATCACTGGCCAGGAAATATCAGGCAGTTAAAATCAGTGTTGGAATCGGGTGTGAACAGAGCGGAATCTGAAACCTTGATGGCGGAAGATATAGATATTCCGACGAATGATTCATCAGGAGGCGAATTGCCCAAGACAATAAAACTAGCAGAAGTTGAAGCTTGGGCGATAAAAATAGCGTTGGAAAGGAATGGATGGAACCAAACCCAAGCCAGCAAGGTTTTGGGGATTCATCGGGAAACCCTGATGGATAAGATAAAAAAGTATAAAATTGAAAAGAAAATACCAAAAACTACTTAATGAAGAGTTTTTAGACTAATTGTCATGATAAAAATGGAAAGGGAGTTTAAACCTTAGGCAGGCTGTTTTCGTTATCAACAGGCTTGCTTTCGGGAGTTTCTTCCTTGCCGTGGATGGCATCAAAAATTTCCTGACGATGAACAGGAACATCCTTCGGCGCGATTATCCCTAATCGTACCTTGTCACCGCGAATTTCCACCACCGTAATGATGATGTCGTTGTTGATGACGATGCTTTCGTTCTTTTTTCTGGACAGGACTAACATAGGTCTGTCCTTCCTTTGGTCCAAGTGAAACGACTGCACAAGTATTCTTAGGTTTCTGCAAAAAGCGAGGGAGTGATGCAGAAAAACCCAGACAAATAGTAATAAACAATGCCTGGAGATACTTCTTGGCAGCGATTTCAGGTGCTTAGCTGTCAACCGCGCTGAGGTGTGACTGCTAGTTGCCGCCTATATCTCGCCAATCTCATAGTAACAGGCAAGGGGGGTTCGTCAACAAATTTAATAAAAAATATCAAAGTTTTGTCAAAATAGTCATTTATTGCCTGAGTTACCGAGAGTCTCGTAGTTAACAGGCTTGAATTTGTTTGATTTTAGGTAATAAGTGGCAAGTTCGGAGACGGTTTTGCTGGGGTCGCTGCGGGACATTTGGTCAATGCGGTCGTTGAGATCGTTGGTTTCCTGAAGGCTCATCATTCTAAGGGCTGCAACGCGTACAGCGGGCGAGGAATCATGGCTTAATTTTCTAAGCCACATGCTTTGATCTAATTCACTGTCTTCCATCAAGGAATCTAAAACTTCGAGTCTTTTGGAAGGCTTTGGATCTGTGAGGAGTTTACCAAGCTGAAGGTGTTCTTTTTTCAGCCCTCGTGCGATGAGTGCGGATTCGCAGTACGCCCGGATTTCAGGATCGGAATCATGTAAAGAGGGTAGAAGGGAATCGACAGAAACGCTGTCGAGTGCGGCAGCGCAAGCTAAGATTGCAACTTTTCTAACTTCGACATTTTTGTCTTGTAGTGCTGCAACGCTCAATTCGGTTAATCCCACATCTGGCGCGATGGCCAAATGAATCGCTTGGATTTTAATATTTTCTGGGGCATCGGTAATAGCCTTGGCCATGATACCTGCAAGGCGGGAGTGCAATTCCTTATCAGTGTTGGCTTTAATGAGTTGTGAAACAATTTTCATTGCTGGAACGAGTGCGCTAGGGTTGTTGGCTTCGGGTAAGGAGCCGAGAATTAATTTGGTACCCTCGAGGAAATCTATGGTCAAAGGATTAGGCGGTGGGGAATTTGTTGAAATGGAGGCGAGGAGTTCGAGAGTTTGTACCTGAGCTGGTGCAGAAAAAGAGGTAAACCTGCGTGCGAGGTGATGAAAGCATTGTTGGGAAAGCGGTGAGGCTGTGCCTCCCCAAGATTCGAACATTTTGCCTAGTGCTTTTGTAAGGTCTGGGGCGCTGGCATCCGTCGCTTTTTCTAGGTGATCTAAAAGCGGGTATTGGGCGTTTTCGCCAAGCTTTGCAAGGGCATCGATATAGTGAGATTTATATTCGGGTTCAGCCTTAATTAATTGGTCGGTGAGGTACCAGCCCATTAGGTAGTCCCGTTGCCACCAACCTAAGCCGATCAGGGCCGGCAAGCAAACCACCAAAGCGAGTGTGATAACAAAACGAGCAGTTTTTAGCATCGGATTTAGCCTTTGAAGCAAAAGTAAAAGTACGAAAGCAATATAAACATTGGGGGTTGGAAAAGGCAACCCTAGGAGTTGGAATGGAAAAACCGGTAAAATCATTAAAGCTGGCACTTGGGGATAACGATGAAATAAGGGTCGGATGTATGTGACTATCAAAATGGGAAGGCTGGAGAGTTTCGATGCGCCGCTTGCAAAGAATTAATCTGATGCTTCTGATATTGGTTGTGATCTCGAGAATTCAAAATGCACAAGCAGGAGAATTAGATCGAGAGTATAAACCTACCGGTACATGGTCGGGTTCCTCGCAAGAGTTGAAATCTTTTGCCCAGTTGGAATTGTTAAAAGGGAAAGTAATTCCGGAGGCATGGCAGGAAAAAGTTCGGTCAGTGGTAACAGATCCTACTTTGTCTGCCAAGGGCCCTGCGGAGGCTTTTAACTGCGATCCAACAACTTATGAGTGGCTTTTAGAAAACCCACACCATGCGGTGACGATGTGGAAAATGTTGGGTGCGAAGTGTTCGAGTATCGAGAAGGAAAATGCGAACACCTTTTATTCGCGTGAATCCTCTGGGAACAACATTCAATTTCATTTGATCACGGACAAAGATGGCTTGAAGGTTTGGTACGCGCATGGGATGGGTAAGCCCACTGCGCTTTTGCCTGCGATTCCGGTACAGGCGGTGATTGTATTGCAATATCAGGAAAGCGTAATCAATAAAAGTGTAAAGCATCAAATGACGATTTATGCAAAAACGGAAAGCAAGGCTGCAGCGATAATATCGAAAGCGTTTGGTTCATCGATGGCGGGGATGTCTGAAAAAACGGTGGGCCAGATGCAGATGTTTTTTGGAGCATTGCCATGGTATTTGGAGCGCAACCCTGAAAGGGCGGAAAACCTTTTAAAAGCTACGCTTATAACGAAGGATGCTTCAAAGCCGATTGCCTTGAAACCCTAGCCTAAGTTGCTTAATCGGGTTTTAACTGAACGAGTACCATTTGTGGTTTGACCAAATTATCTCTGCCCAAAGCGAAAGTGAACTCTTTTTTTATCATGGTTTGAACACCATTGAAAACCGGAATATCAATGGTAGGTAGAGTGTCGCCACCGAGTGGACGATTAGGTAACCAAAGCCAAAGAATTTGCTTTTTTTGAGTTACCAACGTTGGCAGCATTTCTTCGGTAGTCCAAAGAATCTTATTTTTTTGAATACGCAAGTACCATTCTAAAGTCGGGTCGATCAGATCTTTTTCTTGGGTGATCAAGATTGATTCGTCTGGTTGCAAAGAAGAGCATAATTCTTGAATCAAGGCTCGGGCTTTAAGGTCGCCCGATGATTTGTATGGTTTTTTAATATCCCTTCCTACTTGAAATAAAGCCAAAATGATCAGGCACCAAAGCAGTCCGATGTAGGCCTTGGAGCGGATATTTGCAAGTAGGTGCAATCGTAAAATGCTGCTGATCCCAAGTGCAGATAAAATGCAGATGGAAGGAAGCAGATGCTGTGCGACTCGGGCACTTCCGCCATAGGGGTAGCGACCCATGAATGCAGCAATAAGGTTGAAGGCGAAGGGAGCTAGCAAAAGGATGAGGATTGAAAATTTGGAATTGCGAACAAGTTTAAAAATGCCCAAGAGGAAAAATAGGAGAGTCAGAGAACTCGCGCCATCTTTGCCCCCAATAGGGTAGGCACTGAGGTTTCCTGCGTGAGTTTTTAAGAGCCAATAGGGTAATTGAAAAGGGTTGGAGGGCGGGAAAGTGGAATCCCAGTAAGCTTGATGTTTTGCAAGTTCGTTATGGAATTGGTTGGTGCCAATGATTGCGTAATGGGCAAGAAAAGAAGCAAGAACGGAGCAAATTAGAAAAATGCATGGTGTGATGAGGGCATATTTTTTTTGTTGAAGGATGTGGAACACTAGTGCCATGCAAACGGCCCCTGCGGAAAAAGCAGCAGGGAAGGACGTGAACAGGAGAATGGGGGAAAGGGTTGCGAGAAGGAAAATGGGTCGAGAGGTTGCATTATTTTTTAGGGCGTTGGAGCCTAGCCAGAGGAAAATCGATGCAGCTAAGAAATCGAAGGCATAGGGTTTTACTTCGCAAGAGTGCCTGATGGGGTAATAGGAAACAGCCATAATAGCCAAGGTAAGCAAAGCTGTTTTAGGGGGAGTTATATTCTGGGCTGCTTTAAAAGAAATAAGAAATGCAAAAATCCCAGCGATGCAGGGAATGATGCGGAGGGTGAATTCGCTGGTGCCGAAAAGTAGGACAGCGGTTTTTTCGAGCCATAGAAACCCAAGAGGGGCGATTTGATAATGCCTAAGGGGTTTAGTAAGGCTGGCAAAATCAGAGTCAAAGAAATTTAATGCAACAAAAGCCTCATCGCCCCAGAGCGGAAAATTCAGGCCTAATCGCAGTAATCGTAAGCTAATTCCCAGTAAAACAAAACCGATGCAAAACCCTACTAGCAGCTTTTTTGGTCTGCCCCAGGGGTTTTGATCAGTCCTTGCGGTTACTGCCATGCAGAAAATCTCCCGAAATGTCGATGAATCAATTGCTTATATCAAAGTTTGGGTCACCGAGGGAAGAGGAGTCGGCGAGGCAATTTGGGGCAAGGCCCTTCCTTAACCGGTCTGGCAGAAAAGATTTAGATTTGGCACAATCCCCGTTTGGTTAGGAAGAAACATGGGCACAAGGAAGTGCGATGCCGTTGAAGCCGGAAAGTAATTTGTTCGAAGAGGCAAGCAAGCCTAAAAAAGCAGGATGGGTATTGGGCTTTCGGTTACTTACAATTTTACTAATATTATTGCTATCTTTTAAATGTGTTTATATTTTTCTAGGTGGGAACTTCTACGAGGTCGTGCCCGGGAAATTTTATCGTTGCTCCCAGCTTGGAGCTACAAGGTTGGAATCTGTCATTAAGAAAAATAACATTAAAACCGTGGTTAACCTTCGAGGTTGTTGCGATACGGTGCCTTGGTATATGGATCAGGTTCAAGCGATTAATAATTGCAACATATCGCAAGAAGATCTTAGTTTTTCCGCAGGCAGGCTGCCTTCCACCAAAACCATCAATCAATTGGTGGATGTGATTGATCAAAGTGAAAAACCAATGTTGTTTCATTGCCATAAGGGCATTGATAGAACAGGGATGGCGGTGGTGATGTCAGAGTTATTGCAAACAGATATTGGCATCGATGAGGCGTTAAGGCAATTGAGTCCTTATTATGGGCACCTCAATATAGGTCGCACTGCACATATTGATGAGTTCTTTGTTTTGTATAAAGAATGGCTTGCAAAGAATGAGGTTGGCCATACGAATAATCGATTCAGGGAATGGGTGAAAAAGTATTATGTGCCTGGGGATTGTGTTGCAGATCTGCATTTAATTGAAGGTGGTGGCAAGATTTTGCATTTGGAAAAAGGCAGGAGTAAATTGTTGAGGGTTCGGGCACAAAATACATCGATTCGGGAATGGGTAATGAAACCCGGAACCAATGCGGGAATTAAAGTTAAATGGTTATTGCTCACGGATGATCGCAAGGTTCTTGCGAGTGGGTTTGCGGGTAATTTTCAAGCGGTAGTAAAACCAGGCGAGGGCATAGATATTTCGGTAGTGATACCACCTTTGATGGAAGGTGGCAGTTGCTTACTAAGGTTAGACATGAACGATCCGCAGCATGCAGCGTTTCATCAAGCAGGTTCCGAGATTCTTGAAGCAAAGGTGATTGTGCAATGAAAGTGCTGGTACGAGTAGTGGGAACTTTGTTGCTGGTGGGGTTGATTCTGACAAGGGTCAATCTGGGCCAGATTATGGATTCGTTTGCAACGCTACGCCCCACTTATTGGGTTGCTGCTTTTCTGCTTCTTTTTTTTACGCAGGTGTTGAGTTGTCAGCGTTGGAAAGTCCTCGCTACCGCAGTAGGTTTTGGCGGGACATTTTACGAATACATGAAGTTCTTTTTCATTGGGATGTTTTTTAACCTTGCCTTGCCTACTTCGGTGGGTGGCGATGTGGTTCGGGCTTGGTATCTGGCTTACAAGATGAAAGATGATTTGGTAGAAAATCGAAGAAGCAAGGCTGTTTTGACCGTTTTTGCAGACCGTTTTAGCGGTGTTTTGGTATTGGTGGCCATTGCAGTTATAGCAACAATTTTCAGTCCCGTGGAATTGCCCGTGTGGGTTAAAGGTTCGGTGATGTCGGTAGGGTTGGGTGCTATTGGATCGTTGGCAATGCTGCCCTTGATTGCAAAATTTTCAGTTCGGTTTCCAAAGTTACTTGTTGTGTTGAAAAGTGCAAAGCTTTGTTTTGGGAATATGAAGGTTTTGGTGTTAACCACTGCGATGTCTGTATGGGTTCAACTTTCAAGTGTTTCAATCATGATGCTGATAGGTTTGGGAATGGATTTGCCCATACCGTTGCCCTTTTATTTTGTGATGGTGCCTTTGGTTACGCTCATGACCATGTTGCCTATAAGTTTGGGTGGAATGGGATTGAGGGAAGGTGCGACAGTTTTAATGTTGACGCCTTTGGCAATCGCACCTGCATCTGCAGTTGCATTATCTGTACTATGTTTTTCTGTTTATGTAGCAGTTGGAATGATAGGAATCTTTTTTTACCTGGGTACACGGGGAAGCGCATCAAGCTCGGACATGAAAGATGTTCAGTTGGAAGGCGAAATATCCGGGTCAACCGAATTGGAGGAATCGCACGATGGCTCTGCTATCCGTAATAATACCGATCAAAGACGAGCAGGATAATATTCTTGCTTTGCATGATAAAATTGCTTCTGCGTTGGAACCATACTGCGCCAGTTCCAATGGATCGGGCGTGAACGAATTTGAAGTTGTCTATGTAGACGATGGCAGCATTGATCGATCAGTGCTGATTCTCGCAGAACTAGCACGACGCGATACCCGCGCCAAAGTAGTTGTGCTTAAAAGAAACTACGGCCAGACTCCTGCTTTGCAAGCGGGTATCGATTGGTCGAGGGGGGATTTCATCGCTACTATGGATGGCGATTTGCAAAATGATCCTTCAGATCTGCCGATGTTGTTAGAAAAAATAAATGAAGATTGCGATGCGGCACTTGGTCAGCGTGCCAATAGGCAAGATGGTTTTTGGCTTAGGAAGTTTCCAAGTTTTATTGCAAACTGGATTATTCGAAAAGTAACGGGTTGCTCGATAAAAGATATGGGCTGCACGATACGAGTGATGAAAAGGGATTTGGCGGTTGCATTGCCTTTGTATGGCGAGATGCACCGATTTATTCCAGTGCTTGCGCAAATGTGCGGGGGTAGGTTGACTCAGGTTCCTGTGAAGCATCATCCGCGGGTTGCGGGAAAAACCAAATACAATTTGACGAGAACCTTGCGTGTGGTTTTGGATTTAATCACCGTGAAGTTTCTTTATTCTTATCTGACAAGGCCCATGCATTTTCTTGGAACGGGCGGTTTGTTTGCAATTGGTTTGGGCTTTGCGAGCGTTCTTGGAGCAATCGCAATGAAATTGTACAACCAGACGGATATGACAGGAAACCCATTGCTACTTTTAAGCGTGATGCTGGTTTTGGTGGGCATACAATTGATATCTATGGGCTTGTTGGGGGAAGTGATGACCCGCACTTATTTTGAAAGTCAGGGAAAAGCATCGTATCTGATTCGGGATACGCATAACCTCGATAAAACCATGATGAATAAGGCCGCATAGATTTAGTGAATAAATTTTAGCAAGAAGAGCCTGCATCCTATTTTGCAATCATCCATGATATGTTTTCGTAACATTACGCAACTTCACTTGGTAGCCATTGATGAATCGTTCATCGTGGGATTTGGTACAGATCCGCAAATTGCAGGTTCAAAGGCAATAGGTTGAGACATTCCGCATCATTCAGGGCGGGAATCAATTCTTGGAATTTGAGTACCGAATTCTTCTAAGTAATTTTAAGCAGGTCGAACGCCACGACCTATGAATTCAAGGTTGAACTGGATAAGCAAATGTCGATCGGGAGTTTTATGAGCAAGTAGGTTTTAAAGTAGAAAAGCTTATTGATTGGTCAGGAGCACGACATTGCAATTGCGATAGAAGTCGGTGGCCTGGCCAATTTTTTTTGCCTGTAGTGAGTGTTTTAGTGCGATTGCATCCCATTTCTTTTCGGGCATGAATATGTAAGCAGGTATTGGTTGCTCGAGGAATTGCTTAACTTCCTCTTCGGAAATTAGAGTGTTGATCTGGCGCTTGCAATAAAAAGTAATGCTGGGTTGAAACCAATCGTGGGTTGCGATGACAATTTCCCGGGTAAGGTGATCTTCGGGCAGGAATTGCGAAAGCATTTTTGGGGCTTTGATTTCATTGAGGTTTGAACCATTCCATGCGCCTAATGCCCCGGTAAAACCAATCGACCCCAGGCATAGAATTGCGAGTGTTGCGATGCGGTTTTTCTTTGCAGCAAGTACCAAGGCGAAGGTGCCACACATGATTGGAATAAATCCGATAAATGCCATTTGTTCGAGCTTTGGAATTTTTCTTCCTTTGATCCACGATATATCTGCTTGAGTTGAAACTAGAATCATTCCAAGGCCGGTGATGATGCCAATGAAAACCAAAATTAACATCCCTGTTTTAGGAAGCCAGTTGGGGTAGGCGTGAGTTTCATTTTTCCAAGCAAGCATTGCTCTTGATGTAAGAATAGCAATGGCAGGGTAGAGCGGCAGAATATAATTGGGAAGCTTGGTGCTCGAGATCGAGAAAAAAACAAGCACCACTGCAATCCAAGTTGCAAGCAAGCGGATTGCACTGCGGTCGTTGAAAGTGTTGTTTGAAGGTTCGGTATTGAAAAGCTCTTTTTTAGCGTTCAAGAAAGTCATGCCAATGAATGCGGACCAAGGAGCAGAGCCTATTGCGATGACGAGCAAATAATAGAACCAAGGGCCTGAATGGTTTTCCATCGCAGTGCTGAACCTGCCCAGGTTATGTGTGAAGAAAAAGCCTCTGTGCCATTGAAATTTTGTTTCTACGCCCACCCAGATATACCAAGGGCCAGCAACTAGGAAGAATAAAAAAAGCGCGCCTAACAGATGAATGGAAAGCAGTCGCTGGGGTTGCCTTTCCCAGAGTAAAAATAAAAGAATGATCAATAGTGGAAGTGCGAGAGCGATAGGCCCCTTGGCGAGCATTCCTATGCCTGTGATGATTCCGCCCCAGAGCAGCCAGGTAGAATTGTTGTTTTGATAACCCTTGAAAAAAACAAAGAAGGACCACGCAACACAGGCGTTAAGAAGAGAATCAGGGTTGGCAAAATGGGCCGACCCTGCCCAAGCGGGCATTGCTAATAATATTAGCCCTGCGAAGAAACCCGTGCTCGCCCCAAACATGATTGTTGCGAGAGCGTAGGTTGCAAATAGAGAAAAGAGCCCGCCCAGAGCTGAAGGAAACCGGGCTGCAAATTCGTTCACACCAAAAGTGTTATAGGATGCGATCTGAAGCCAGTAAAGCAATGCGGGTTTATCAACACGAAGATTATAATTATAAGTGGGAACAATCCAGTTCCCCGATTCCATCATTTCGTATGCAGCTTCCGCATTGTTACCTTCATCAATATCCCAAAGGCTGGAAATGCCTAAATTGGGTAGGCAGACCAAGGCCCAAGCCACTAAAAGGCAGGCGATTTGAATTGCTGGATTTTTAAATACCTTTAACATCAAGCCTTCCTTAGCTAGTCAAAAAAGCACTCAATCCGTGCCTTTGAAAACATACTCGAATCATTAAAAATAGGCGATACCAACATCAATTGAATCGAGGTTGACTCAATTTTCACAACTGGTTATGGTCCCGACCCTTGGGCATTTTCTCTTCAACGGAATAATTGATGATTTCAGGCTGGATTTTAGCACTGCTTTTATTGACAGGACAGGTTCAACAACCTGCCTCCGATATTGCACGCCTGCGAGAACTTCTTGCTGATAAAAAACAGCCCCAGTTACAGGCACAAGCTGCTTATTTGATTTTGCAACAACAAACACCTCTCGCGACCGAGACCGTTAAACAATATCTGCGCGATCCGCGTAATGTAGAAGTTTTTACCGCCTTTGCTGGAGCAATCAAACTGCGTAGAGATGGCCGTTTTTCTGAGGAATTGATTGATGCACTTTCGATTGACTTGCCCGCAGTACGCCAATCCGCTGCTGAAGCCTTGGGCGCAAGTGTTGATGGTAGGGGTGCATTCAAGTTAAAACAAATTGCTGAAAACATAAGCCTTGCAGAAAGTACAAGGCAGCAAGCAATGATAGCGCTGGGGAAAACAGGAAAGAAAAGTGCTGCTGAAACTTTGCTTAAACTTTTTACTGAGCCCAAAGAAAGTGTCAGGCTGGTAAGCAGGCAAGCCCTCGCAGATTTGATCGGGGAAGATCTGGGCCGTGATAGTGTTACTTGGCAACTTTGGTTTGATGAACGAAAAAATCTATCTTCTGAAGCTTGGCTTGAAGAACGGCTTGCACAGCGTAATGCTAAATTAACCAGGCTTGAGGGTGAGCTTGATTCTTCGCGAAATCGAAATCGTACGCTTTACCAGCAGCTTTATTCCCGGCTTGGGCCTACTGAAAAAATTCCTTTCTTTCAGGGCTTATTAGATCATGAAGACCCTGCAGTTCGCTTATTACTTGCTGGTTGGTTGGCGGAGGCGCTTAGTGAAGAATCTTATCGCAAGCCAGCAGGCGAAATGTTACTTAGTTTCAGCAGAGATCCTGTGGATGAAGTGCGCAGGCAAGCAGTGCTTGGCTTGGGCCGATGGAATGATAAAGCCTGCCTTGATCGTTTACTTCTTATTATTCAGTCAGATCAAATTGCTGTTCGAGCGGCTGCAGCAAGATCGCTTGCAATGCAAGCTAAGGGCAATGATGGTGCGGCACGAATGATTCTTGTGCTTCCTGCATTGCAAAATGCTTTGGGTGATCCTGCATTGGAAGTCGTTGTTGAAGCCGCCGAAGATCTTGGATTCTTAGGGGTTCCTGCCGCTGTTCCATTGCTTGCAGGATTACTTAAGCATAATGCGATTGCAGTAAGAAAAACGGCAGCGCAAGCATTGGAAAGAATAGCAGATATATCAGTGTTAGAGGAGTTGTTGGCAGGTCTGGAAGATTCCGACATCGGGGTAAGGCTTGGAATACTTGGAGCTGTATCACGCGCTGTGAATCAAGCAAAGACGATCAAGGAAGATGACAAGCTAAGATTGCAATCGCGAATGGAAGTAATTCTTTTGAAGGATCCGGATGCGGGGGTAAGGGCGAGAAGTGCTACGCTATTGGGCGATTTTGGCACTGTAAATCATCTTGCAACTTTGTGGAAAGCCGCCATTACTGAGGGTGATCCACGAATTCAGGAAAAGTCTTGGCAGGCATTCCTAGAGGTTTTATCTAAAAGCAAAGATCTAAAACTTATCAATGAATGGAACAATATTGTCCGAAAGGAAGCTCCGCTTCGCAGGGTTAATTTCTTGGTAGAGCTTCTGGGAAAAATGCAGCCTGCAACCATGAACCCTAAAATCGAGCTAGCGCCTGTGAGGGAATTATTGGTGCTATGCGGGATAGAAAATCAGAAATGGTTGCCTGCTTGGAGTGCTTTAAGAGAGTTGCCTCAGGCATTGGAGCCTGAAGAAATTGAGAAACGATTAAGCCTGCTGTTTCAAATAGCGGAAATCGCACTCAAGGAACAAGCAGCGCCCGATGTGTTGCAAATGGTAGATTTCGCAAGGCCATTGTTTGTAGGAAGAAAAAAACTGCAGGCAGACTTTGAGGAATTGTATCGTAAGGCAAATGTCCTTATCAATTCAAAATTCTAAGCTGTTTAACCCAGTTCGACCCCATTTTTATCGCAGTAGATGTTTAACTTTTGCAGATATGCTGCTTTTGTATTCGCATCTAGAAAAGACCCAATGAAGGAATTCTTTGCTGCAAGAGCAGAATCTTTGTTGGTAAGGTTTAATGCGGTAGCGCAGGCACTAAAGTTATCAGCTATGTAGCCACCGAAATAAGCGGGATCATCAGAATTAATACTTGCGATAATTCCACAATCGAGCATTTTCTTTAAAGGATGTTCTTGAAGGTGGTTCACTACTTTTAATTTTAGGTTTGAAAGTGGGCAAACAGTAAGCGGGATTTTTTCTCGCACCAACCTCTTTATTAGTTTCTCGTCTTCCAAACAACGAACGCCATGGTCAATCCGCTCTGCCTGCAATAAGTCCAGAGAATCTTCAATGAATGAAGGTGGGCCTTCCTCGCCTGCATGTGCGGTGATGCGGAATCCTTGCTGCTTTGCTTGGGTGAATACTTTTTGAAATTTGGAGGGTGGATTCCCAACCTCGGAAGAGTCGAGTCCAAATCCAGTGATCACTTGTTTAAACTTTAAACATTGGGCAAAGGTGTCGAGCGCGGAATCTTCTGATAAATGCCTAAGGAAGCATGGTATGAGAAAGACACTTAATTGCAGTTCTTTTTTAGCCCGCTCCACCGCCTTGCATAAACCATCCAGCACCGTTGATATGCTGATACCCCGTTCAATATGTGCCTGGGGATCAAAGAATATTTCAGCATGGTGCACACCCTGCGCATGGGCCTTTTGAAAGTAACGCCAAGCAAGTTCGGAAAAGTCATCTTCATCTTTGAGAACAGCCATGCCTTGGTAATAGATGTCTAAAAAGGATTGCAGGTTGGAGAAATTGTAGGCGTGTTGGATTTCCGCGATGGAATTAAACGGAAGCTGTAAGCGATGTTTTTTTGCTTTTTCGAGTAAGAAGTCTGGTTCAAGCGTTCCTTCGATATGAAGGTGAAGCTCAGCTTTAGGTAACTGTTCAATGAATCGTTTCATGAATAAATCCTTTTTAACATTGTATGCAGAATCTGGGGTAGAGGTTAGAAATTAGTTGAAAGTGGTTTGCCCAGAACTCCTGCTCTTCCTGTTTTTACGATGTAATAATCGGAATTGTCGGAATGTTCGATATATTTTGAAGGTTTGGTTTTAAAAGGTCGATAGAGCATACAGGATAATGCATAAAAATGGCAAAGTTTACCCGGCTTGTGATGCCGGGAAATTGAAGCCAAATAGTAAAAAGTCGGAGGGGTGGCAGAAAATGAAACGAGAAAAGCTTTTGGCATCAGGTGCCTGGCTGCTCATGGTGTCTGCCATCGTTGCGCAATCCCCTGTGGATGGTGGTAAGGTTCCATCGCCCCTTAGCCCCTATGGTCAGATTGGTTCAGCGGTAATTAAAAAAGAACAAGTTACCAACGAAAAGAAGGACTTGGAATTACCAGCAATGGAAGTGGATGTGGATAAAGTGCCTATTGGTGCGATTCCTCGAGAAGGGGCTGCGCCTTTGTATCCAAGATTTTTCCTAAGTGGCGAATACCTTGCATGGAAGTTGAATAATACGACTGTTAATCCCATCGTATTTAATGTGCCTGAAGGTTTGCTGCAAACCTCACCAACGACAATTACTTTTAATCAAAATGGCGTGGTGAGTTCAAATGTTAGTGTGTCCAATAATTCGAGTTTGTTGTTGCAATCGCAAGCGCAATTATCCCAGAACGGTGTTATTGATTATGGCATGCAATCGGGCATGAGGCTCTCTGCCGGATATTATCTAGAGCAGGATTCTGGGTTATCGGTTAATGGGAATTTCATTCTAGTACCTAAGAACAGTTATTATTTGTCAAGTGTGACTGGTCTCAATGATTTTCCAATATTGCTTCAGACTGGTTTTCAAAACACTTTGAATTTTGTAATTCCAGCCGTGGTTGTTGGAGATTCCCCAACTTTAACTACTGAAGATTATGCCATTGTGCTTTCTCGCCAAGTGGATTCTTCAGTTTTTGCGAATGCTAGCACCTATATTGCAGGTGGTGAATTAAATGTAAGGGGTAGAGATTTTCTGATTGGTGATATGAACTTTAGCGGCTTACTCGGATTTAGATATTTTCAATTTAAAGAAGCGCTAGATGTAAGTAGTCAATACACCATATTCAGGCCAAATGGAGTTACTGATACACAAACATTTACCTTGGGAAATGGAACGGGAGTTTCAACTACTCAACAGGTTCCTATTTCACTGAATTTTCCTACGCCTATAAACATCCAATCTGCGAGCAATGATCAGATCAAGGTTTATAATCATTTCATTGGGCCCCAGATTGGTATCAATGCAGATTATCATTATAATCGTTGGTCAGTAATGACAGGTTTTAATCTCGGTATTGGGGTAATGCATCAGGTTGCAAAAATTTCCTCTAACACCTCCCAAACCGTGGTAAGAGAAACCTCTACTCAAAATGCTGCAGGGCAGATAACCTCCACCACCAATACTACAACCACAAACTCTAATGGTGGGCTTTTGTTTTCACCTACGGATGTAGGGCAATATTCAAGAAACCAATTTGGATTGCTTCCTGAGATTAATGCGAAGTTAGGTTTTAAAGCTACAGAAAGAATCAAGCTGACTGTTGGGTATGATTTTCTTTTGCTCGCAAATGTGCTTCGTGCGCCCAACCAAACACAGTTAATTCCATATAGCAATAATCTGAACTACACTGCAAATAATCAGACTCAATCTGCAAACCAAACATTGCAAATACCAGCATTCCAGTACAGCACTAGCAATTTGATTATCAATGGTGTGACTGCGGGCATGCAATTGGATTTCTAACCAGCTTTTTCTTTGATCACTTGGATTTGATTTTCCAAGATTCTTCCAGCAAGTGCTGGGATGATTGCTTCTTGTGCAATCTGTTTTAAATAATAACTGTTTACGGTGCCATGAATGATGACGCGTTCGCCAATTTCTTCTAAAACTACATCGCGTAAAGCCGAAAAAGGGCAACTTCTAAGCGCAATCCCTGCAGAAGAAGCTGTTGTAGAAGGTGGAAAAGACATAAGGAAAATCCCTCCATATGTTGTCTAGTTCCCAGAACTACTATTAAATCTAGCTTAATATCCAAAATTACGCAAATAAATTCCTGCTTATCTTTGTGATGACAAGGTGCTTGATTTGCAATAAAATGATCCGAACAAGTCGATTTGCTATTTTATGAGGACCTTGTGAAAATATCGGAAGTTTCAATTAGCCATGTTCGTATTCCTTTAAAGCGCGTGATTAAGCATGCCTCGCATGCCCGAACCGATACCGACAATATTCTTGTCCGTTGTACTTTGGAAGATGGAACAACCGGTTTTGGCGAAGGGCTACCCAGAGATTATGTCACGGGCGAAACCATTGATTCTTCCATGGAGATTCTGCGCAACTCCCAGATTCCTTCTCAACTTGAACATTGCTCTGATTTCTTTCAGGCCGTACAGATGGCGGAAAGATTGCATCTGCCAACTGCGCCAAACGATGATAGAAAATGTAGTGCCAACGCTGCCCGATGTGCCTTGGAAATTGCGGTGCTCGATGCGTATGGAAAGAAATTTAAGGAGCCACTCTCTTCGGTTACCAAGTTGCTTGCGGGTGATCTTTTCAACCCACTGAACTCGGTTCGTTATAGTGGGGCGATAACCTCTGCATCCGGTTTGAAAATGAAAGTCGCCTCTCTGCTTTACAGTCTTTATGGTTTCAAACAGATGAAGGTCAAGGTGGGCATTGCAGGTTATGATGATGCCAAGCGAATATTGCAGATTCGAAAATGGCTCGGGAAGAAAATAGATATCAGGGTTGATGCCAACGAGGCTTGGTCTATTGATGAAGCAGCGCAGCGCATTCAAGAACTAGAGCCCGCGGGAATCACCTGCATGGAACAACCTGTGCCCCATGAACAGGTTTATCAGTTGAAAAAAGTACGCACACAAGTTCGCACCCCCATCATGCTTGATGAATCTCTTTGCTCGATGATCGATGCAGAGCGCGCGGTTGAACATGAGGCATGCGATTATTTTAATATCAGGCTTTCGAAATGCGGTGGATTCATTCCTTCTTTAAGGCTGGCGCAATATGCCCGCAGGCATGGCATAAAATACCAACTAGGTTGCCAGGTGGGCGAGACTGCAATTCTTTCCTCTGCAGGTAGACACTTTGCCTGCTCTGTTTGTGATATCCGCTATCTTGAGGGATCTTACGATAAGCATTTGGTGAAGGAGAATCTTTCCAAAAGAGATATTACTTTTGGTTGGGGTGGAGTCGCCCCTGCGATCACAGGCCATGGTTTGGGAATTGTGATGGATGAAAAAGCATTGGCCAGGGTTTCGATCAGGCAGGAGATACTCCGTGGTTGATACTCCTTTTGAAATAGCATCTTTCGTTACTTCGGGAGGGTACAAACTTCATTACCGTCATTTTCAACCCGTAGGAATGTCTAAGGGCACGATAGTTTTTATTCATGGAATTCAAAGCCATGGTGGTTGGTATGAAACTTCATGCAAGAAATTCGCACAAGCAGGCTACAGGGTATTATTTTTAGATAGGCGAGGCAGTGGCTTGAATGAAGTATCAAGAGGGGATAGTCCCTCTTTTCGTACGTTGCTGGATGATCTTAAGGAATTTCTGCAGTATCAAAGAAAAGAAATCGCGGGTGCAACGCCTTTGATTCTTGGGGCGATATCTTGGGGCGGGAAGATTGCATTTGGGTTGGAAATCCGCATGGCGAGTTTGGTGGATGGGTTCATACTCCTTGCGCCAGGTTTTTGCCCCAAGGTTCATCCCACCCGCAAGGAACGATTTTTCATCGCCTTGGGAAGTTTGTTTTCCCCTCGCAGACTTTTTAATATCCCACTCAACGACCCAGAACTTTTTACCTCGAACCCTGTTGCTCAAAAATTTTTAAAAGAAGATCCACTTGCATTAAGGAAGGCGACTGCGAGATTTCTTTTAGATAGTGTAAGACTCGATTTTTATCTGCGAATTTTTAGAACGAAAATCAGCAAGCCCATTCTGTTGCTTATTGCAGGGCAGGATAAAATTATCGACAATGAAAAGACGATTGCATTTGTCAAACGCTTTGCCTCGGGTTCCTTAACCGTTAAAGAGTACCCTGAGGCGCATCACACCTTCGAATTTGAACCTGAACCACAAAAACATATCGAAGAAATAGAAGAATGGCTGCAGGCACAATTTAAAAAATAAAAGGCCCCATGCAATTAAGCATGGAGCCTTTGCTTAAGCCAAGTCAGATTATTCGAGGTCTTTCCAAACCGAAATGGAATGGTTAACCCAGATGCCATCTTCCATGAAGGTAGTGCACACGGTTCCTTTGCAGGTTCCAAGAACTTCAAAGAAGGTTTTGACCTGTTTTTTTACACTAAAGGCTTCATCAATGCCCTGGGGCATCATTTCAAAACCAAATTCGACCCATGGATTAAGCATTGTCATCAGGGCGGTGTTATCGAAAATACAAAACCCTGCGAGGTTCTTTTCAATGCTGGCTAGTTTTGCAACTTCAGAAGTTAGTGGGGTTTTATTCAGCAATCTTTCTGCATGTTCAAACGAGAAAGTGATTGCAGAAAAATTCGGCCCTACCACCGCTGCAGGTTGAAGTTTCTTGGTGATATCTTCAAGCATAGGAATTGGGTAGAAGTAAGCTTTGCCTTCTTTTAAAGCTTTTTCTTCGGGTGCTGGAATCTTAATTGCAGCAAGAGTTCCTGTGGGGTCAAAACCTGCAGCATCCTTGATGATTTGATTGAGTCCTTCGCGGTAACCTTTCAAGGCTGTAGCAAATTTTGCTGCATCGTTAATGCCAAGAATAAAGGCAGGCTCAGGAACAAAAAGATCCTTTTTAGATTTTGGAAGCATTGCGCTCCATTGCTTGCTGCCTAGTTTGCCATCAAGAACAAAAGCTATTTGCGCATCTTTCATTGCAGGAATCAAATCCGATGCAGTGATTTTCGCAAGTTTGGCAATCGTTGGTTCAAGCTTTTTAAGGAATGTAGTTACCTGTTCTTTTTGATCAGCAGGCACATTGGGGATTGCGAATTCAGTGAAGTAAGCGTAGGCAATCGCACCCCACTTAGCGGAGAAGTTCCAAGTTTTTTCAACATCTTTGCCTCGAAGAACGGCTGCAAAGATCGGATTGCCGCCAAAGTTTTGCAGTAAGCCCAATGGTTTTGAACCATCAATGGGCATATTGGAACTGAAATCATAATTGGCTGATTCGCAACCTTTGTCGCTTAAGAAAGTAACGCCAACCCGGGCGCCAATTTTAGGCAGGAACTCGAAAGCTTCTTTGGTCAGGGCATCCACATCTTTTTCTATCCGTTTTGAAATATCTTTGGGTAGGTTTGCTCCCTCAAGCATTTCCTTGATTTGATCGCTTGCTTCTTCAGGGTCGGATCCATAGCTTTGGGCGGTTTCCAAAAATTCTTTGCTATAGTATTGAAGCCCAAGAATGTTCTTGCCTGCATGCTTTGCAAGAGGTTCCATTTCTTTTATGGAAGCTATCGATTCACCCTTACCAATGCTTGAAAGATACGTCAAATCAGGTCCGATTGTCGCAATAAGATAGTCGCCCTTGATGCCGATGGCTGCAGCAAAAGTCAGTTTTGCAAGGTCGGACTTGAACTCTTTAAGCTGATCTTCATCAATTCCTGGGATTTGATCGATTTCTTTGATAGGAAACATGCTTCCTTTAAGTTTTAGGGTGAGGAAGTCTGAACCTAATAGTTTTTCTTTTTTTGCAGCGCCTTTAAATTTAGGCTCAGCAGCTTCGATCATTGGAAGTTTGTCTTCCAGTTTTTTCATGAGATCTTCGCCTATTTTTTTATCTTTTAATTTGAATGCGAATAAAAGTTCGGGAACTTTAAGCTCATCAGAAGATTCAACCAATGCTTGAATGATGCTTTCTCCCTGAGCTTTGCTAATGGCATCTTGGTCGAAATTGCCTTGCATAATGAGGGCTAATGGTGCCATTTGCCCTGCACTTAAAGCACTAATGATTGCACCAAGCGATTTGGGAGCGTTGGGGCCAGTTGCTAATACAACTTCATGAGAAAAAAGCTGGCCAGCAGTTGCAAGTATCAGATTGAATTGTTTTTTTTCATCTTCTTGAAGATTGCCCATGTATCCTTCATTAAACTTTTCAATCAACATCTTGGTTGCGCCAAGTTCTGCGAGTTTTTTGAACGCTTTGCTCTTTAAAACAAGGTCGAGTTGCTCCTTGTTTTTTAGCATGATGCCGAAGGCTGTTGTGGATTTTGGGATCCAATCGATGGCGCAATCGGTTTTGACAAGATTTTCAGCAGCGATCGATTTGATTGCGGAAGAGAAAAGAAGACAGCTTAAAAAAGAGGCGAAAAACGCCATCGCCAGTGATCTTTTGAACATGATAGACTCCACAGAGAAATTCAACAGGTATACCCTAATAATAGACTCATCAATGATCACGGTAACAAATTAGGCAAATTAACACAATAAAAGATGGGTGCTAAAAATCCCCGGTGCCTCGCTTGGACCACCAGGGTAGCATCCCGCCCCCATCGATGGTGAGCAAACTACCGGTGATGTATGCGGAATCTGGATCGGAGAGGAATACGATGCCCCGGGCGATTTCTTCGGGTTGGGCCAGTCTTCCCATGGGCAGGAATGAGCCTGCTTTTTGCAAGGTATCTTCTGCGAAGAATTTTCGCTCGCCTGGTGTATCGGTCCAACCTGGGTAAACAATGTTAACCCGGATGTTGTGTTTTATCAGTTCAATAGCCGCTGTTTTTGCCATCATGTCTAATCCTGCCTTGGCCATGTTGTAGGCCATGCAGGAAGGGTAGGGCACCACGGCATGGGGCGAGCTTACAATCACGACATTACCACCGTTGCCTTTTTCCAGCATTTTATTGGTGCATGCTCGTAGGGCATGAAAAGCGCCCCACATGGTGACATCAATGGTTTTGTGGAAGCCCTTCATATCTGCAACATGGAACATTTCGCGGTCGCTAAAAACTGCGCTCGAAACAAGTGTATCAATCTTTCCAAGTTTATTCACTGCATCGGAAACCATGTTTTCAACTGCAGCTTGATCCACCAAATCCACAGGGTATAGCAGGCATTTTCTTCCTAGTGCTTCGATTTCTTTTTTAGCTGTTTCTGCAGATTCAGGCATGGTGAGATAATTCAGCGCAATATCTGCGCCTTCTTTTGCAAGGGCAATTGCAGAAGCCCGGCCGATTCCTGAAGATGCCCCGGTTACAAGTGCCACTTTTCCTGATAGTTTCATTCTTTCCTCTCCTTGGATTTTGCTACATTAATATTGTCATTACCATCTTTCGGGAATTTTTTCAAACGGGAACTTTAAGCGTGCTATTTACCCAGGCAAATAATCCCATCCCAAACTGGCGACTGCCCGAAGCCGCTTATATTCATATTCCCTTTTGTGCCCAACATTGTGGGTATTGCGATTTCGCAATCGCCACGGGCAAGGATGCGATCAGGGATAATTACCTTGATGCCCTCGAAAAAGAAATCTCCAAGCTCGGGCGCCCGCACCCTGTACAGTCATGGTTTATTGGCGGAGGCACCCCAACTGAACTTAACG
Organism: Gemmataceae bacterium; assembly: GCA_044337875.1. Taxonomy (GTDB): domain Bacteria; phylum Planctomycetota; class Planctomycetia; order Gemmatales; family Gemmataceae; genus UBA969. The sequence continues at coordinate 212,479 of JBIIMS010000009.1, read as the reverse complement.
CTACTCAGTTGGAAAGATTATGCAAAATTTTAAAGCAATGGCTGCCTTTGACTGGCGAGGCGGAGTTTTCGATCGAGGCTAATCCCGATTCCACGACGGAAGATAAACTTGCAGTCCTTGCAAATTATGGGGTAACAAGGCTTAGCTTAGGAGTGCAATCATTTCAGGAACCCGTGCTGCAATTGTTGGATCGCAAACATAAAAACCCCCAAGTTGAGCGAGTCATCGAAGATGCTCGGAGGCTTAAAATCCCATCCATTAGCATTGATCTGATTTTTGGTTCAGCAGGGCAGTCGCTTGAATCTTGGAAGTATGATCTTACCCGTGGCCTAGCTATGCAGCCCGATCATTTTTCCACTTACGGTCTTACTTATGAAAAAGGTACCCCTCTTTGGAAAAGAATGAACCGGGGCGAAATTATCCCACTGGAAGATACAGAAGAGTTGGCGCATTACGAAGCTGCAATCGATACGCTGGAAGCTCAAGGGATGGATCATTATGAAATATCGAGCTTTGCAAAGAAGGGCAAACGATGCTGGCATAATCAAGTTTATTGGGAAAATAGCGCTTATTATGGGTTTGGCATGGGGGCTGCAAGATATGTGGCGGGCAAGCGCGAAGTGAACACACGCGATCTAGATTCGTATATTCAAAAATCTTTAACCGGGCAGGAAACAATATTTCAATCAGAGCAACTCGAACCTCGTGAAGAGGCTGTTGAAACGCTGGGTTTGAATCTACGAAGAATGCAAGGTGCTAATCGCGAACGATTTTTCATGCGCACAGGGTTTCATCTCGATGAAATCACTGGACCCAAGAAAGATTACCTAGTGCAGCAGGGCTTGCTGAAAGACGATGGGGAAAGTTTAAGCCTTACCCGAAGAGGCCGTCATCTTGCAGACTGGGTCGTAACCAAATTGTTCTGAGAACTACCCCCCGATCCATCGCCACGGTTGCTTGCAAGGCGCGATCGCAAGCGTAATTTGTGATACTTCAAACCAGGAATGAAAAAGCAGAGAGCACTCACGGTACCAAAAATAAGCTGGCAGTATTCGGGCCAAAGGGCCATTGGGATAGTGGTTAGATAAAGAGCAATGGCTGGCGGATAAAATTCTCCACTCAGAATGCCTGCCTTAGTGAAAAAAACTGTGCCTGCAATAATAGCTAGTATGGGCGAAAGTGTAAGCACTGGCATGCCTAAAAATATTTCCGTAAAAAACACTCCGATGGTAGAAATTACAGCAGCAGCCCAGATATGGCCTACTTGCCTTTCCACAAAAAGAACAGGCCCGCCTTGCTTTCGCAACTCCCAGAATATTGCACCCCATAAGGCCAACCCGCCACCCCATAGCAAAATGTACCACCAGGGGCTATTGATACCAACCCGAGCCATGTACCAAGTTGCAACGCATTGCGAAAAAATCATGGCGCTATGCATCATCCAAAGCAAACCCCAGTTTTCAAGAACGATTGCATGATGAGTGTCTCGCAACATTCTGCTGAAGAAGTTAGAGAACGATCCGAGGCTGCCCGAACGAACGGAAGTGGTCTCGCCTCGAACCCAAGCCTCGAGGTCGATTGCAAGATCTTGGGCGCTACTATAACGAAGGTCAGATTGTTTCTGCAGGCATTTAAGGCAGATCATTTCAAGTTCAGGATCCACCTTCGGGTTCAAAAGCCTTGGCCTTACAGGATCTTGTTCAAGCACCAGAAGAAGAGTATCCACGGGAGAAGCTGCTCTAAAGGGAGGCCTTCCAGTAAGTGTTTCGTAAAGGATGATCCCGAGGCTGTACACATCACTCGCAGGGCCAACGATCCCTCGACTGCTGCTAACTTGTTCAGGGGCCATGTAGGCTGGGGTGCCAAGAATTGCACCCGGTTGTGTCAGTGGGTTGTCATCGGGAAGGTCGATTCTTTTGGCAAGTCCGAAGTCGGTAACCAGCGGATGGTTTTCGCGATCGATGATAACATTGGAAGGTTTTAAATCTCGATGCAACACTCCTCTTTCATGAGCATGATGAACCGCGCGGGAAACCTTGGCAATCAGCGCAGCGGCATCTCTTGGTTTGATGGGGCCTTGGCCCAGAATTGTAGCAAGCGTCTGCCCTTCGACAAAGCGCATGCTGAAATAAGGCTGTTCTTCGTAGATACCAGCTTCATGAACTGGAACAATATTAGGGTGCTCAAGCAGGGCGATGGCTTTTGCCTCTGCTTGAAATCGTGCCATCTCTTCGGGCCTTGCGTGACCGCCTCGAAGTACCATTTTCAGGGCAACCATGCGCCCCAGATTTTTCTGCCATGCTTTATATACCACCCCCATGCCGCCCCTTCCCAATTCTTCAAGAAGTTCGAATTCTCCAAAGTATTTTGGCAAAGATGTTGCTGGCGTGGGTGTTTCGTACAAAGGATTTTGAGGTTTGAGCAATTCAGGTCGCCCAAACACATCTGCAAATTGGCTCGCAGCCCAAAGTTCTCTTAATTCTTGCGCAAGCTCAGGGTGCTTTATACATACCTGTTCAAGATTATTGCTTCCATTTCTGGATTGATTCAACAAATCTTCCAGAAGCGTTGCAAGGAGTTCATCAGAAGTATCTTTATTTGACTGTGAAAGGCTCTTGATTTTATCCATGTTAAAGGCCCCCAGGCAACAACCCACTGCGTAGTTTTCGTACTGCACGAAGGTAGCGCATCGATGCCGCTGCCTCGGTAAGGCCCAACAAAGCCGATACTTCTTGATTGGTCATCTGTTCGGCATGGCGCATGAGAACTATTTCGCGGTCATCGGGATCTAAAAGGTTAATGGCTGCATCTAATCTACCTTTTAGCTCTGCATGAATTGCAGCGGAAGCAGGGGTAACTTCGTTGGCGAGTAACTGGCCCGCAAGTTCAATTGAAGATTGATCGTTCATCCCTGAAATGACGAGAGGTTTTTCGCGATCAAGGCTTCTTCTTTTGGCAAGCCTGTGCTTGCGATGTGCATCGATGATGTGATCGAGTGCGATATGCCTAAGCCAAAGATGAAAAGGCATGGCCTCTGGGTTTCGCAGATAATCACTCAGCCTGCGGTGGGCCTCAAGCATCACATCTTGGACAATATCGCTTGCATCAACCCGGGCCGAGAGAGCGGGGTCAATTCGATTATTGATCATCCGCCTGAGAGGTTCCCGGTGATGTGAAATCAATCGATCTACCGCATCTGGGCTGCCAGACTTGGCATCGGTTAGCAATTGATCTTGAAGCGGATTGTTTTCATTCATTATCAGTTCTCTTGATAGACTTTCAATTATTTTAGCAAAAATGGTACATGATAACCCAACTAATATCAAGGAATGTGCGCTGATGACCAACCTGAAGAAAAGGTCAGAACATGTCTTCTGAGAAATCATCATCGATTTCTTCATCTGGAATGGGCGCTTGTTCTTCGTTGGGGTAGGGCTTCCAAACTCTTGTAAGGTAGTAAAGAGCGAAAGCATCATAAAGGAAATGCACCATAATTGGGGCTATCAAGTTGCCCGTCCACACAAAAAGGAAGCCGAGATAAACCCCTACCAATGTGGCTAATATAAAGTAACTTTTGCTCATGGAATGCATCATGCCAAAAGAAAGGCCCGCAGCCATGACTGCTGCCCAAGGCGGGCTATCTTGTGCCAGCCAAGTTTGCAGCACCCCTCGGAAAACCATTTCTTCCCCCACCCCTGCAAGCACGCTTATACCAATAAGATCGGGAATCGTACACCTGCGCATCATGGGCCTGATGGTATCTTTGCTGATGGTTTTTAACTTGCCTAGAAATGGAATTGATCCATGTATCATGATCAAAAAGATGGGAAGCAAGGGCAAAGTTGCCACCATTCCGACCCATGAGTCATGCCAGTTGAGAACAAAATTACTTAAAGGATGTACGCCCAGTAACCAACCAAGTGGGTATGCGCCAAGCACCAACCCGCCTTCAACCAAGATGGAGATGGTGATAACCTCGGCTCTGGTTTTAGGAAGTTGATCCATCTTAAGTGGGCGGCTCTGCAGAAATAATATTCATACCCGACAGAGGGCATTCAAATAATTGTTATAGCAAGTTTAGATGATTTAGATCAGGCAATAATGTCTTCTACTACTCTGCCATGCACATCGGTGAGGCGGAAATCCCGGCCTGCATAACGATAAGTAAGCTTTTCGTGATCGAAACCTAAAAGCTGAAGCATAGTGGCATGTAGGTCGTGAACATGAACCTTGTTATCTTGAGCAGCAAACCCAAATTCATCGGTATTTCCGACAATGGTGCCACCTTTTACTCCCCCGCCTGCAAGCCACATCGAGAAACCATGGTGGTTATGGTCTCTGCCATTGATTTTGCCCGCATTGGCTCCGGGGGTGGGAAGTTCGACGGTGGGGGTTCTGCCAAATTCTCCGCCCCAAATAACTAAAGTATCATCAAGCATGCCCCGTTGTTTTAAGTCGGAGAGTAGGGCCCAGATGGCCTGATCACATTCCTTGGCAAGGCGTCGATGGTTGATTTCGATATCATCATGGCTATCCCAGGGTTGGCCCGCACCATGCCATACTTGTACAAATCGTACACCTCTTTCAAGTAGTCTGCGGGCGATTAATATTTGTCGGGCTTGAACACCAGGGCCATACATTTCCAGCACATGCTTTGATTCTTTGCTGACATCAAATGCATCTGCAGCATCCATCTGCATGCGGTATGCGAGTTCGAATGATTGAATTCGTGATTCTAGAATTGGATCTGATGAGCGATCGTTAACATGTAGTGAATTCAGTTTTTGTAAAAGGTCTAACTGTTGTCTTTGTTTTTCTAGCGAAAGATTCTTGTTGCGAATGTTCTCGATGAGTTTGTTTACTTCGGTTTGGTTGGTGTCGATGTAGGTGCCTTGGTAGATACCGGGCAGGAAGCCTGCCTGCCAGTTCTGAGATTCCTGAATGGGGTAGCCGCCTGGGCACATCGCAATAAAGCCTGGAAGATTCTGGTTCTCGGTTCCTAGGCCGTAGGTAAGCCAACTGCCCATACTTGGCCTGATAAGCCTTGCTTCACCACAATTCATGAGTAAAAGTGAGGGCTCATGATTGGGAACATTGGCATGCATGGATCTGATGATGCACATATCATCAACATGCTGAGCGGTCTTTTCAAAGAGTTCGCTAACTTCAATACCTGACTTCCCATACTTTTGAAATTTGAATGGCGAAGGGAATGCTGCGCCTGTTTTTCTCTCAGTTTTCGGGTTGTCCACAGGTAGGGCTTTACCCGCGTATTTTTCTAGTGAAGGCTTGGGGTCGAATGTATCAACATGCGAAGGGCCGCCGTTCATGAACAAATGGATCACCCGCTTAGCCTTGGCTGCGAAGTGGGGTTTTCGCACTGCGAGAGGGTTGGCTTCAGATGCGTTGGCGGATTGGAACATAGTGCCGAGAGCGAGGGCGCCCATGCCCATCGCGGATCGTTCCAACATCATTCTTCGGTTTAACATTTGTGACGCCTTTTGTTAATCAATGAATTGGAACGCGTTACTTGCAAGAAGCACTTGGCCTAGTTGTTTAAAACCATCGGGGCCTGAGGCCTCTACAAATTCGAGTGCTGATGTTACTTCTTCTTTTGTGGGGGATCGTTGCAATGCAACCCGGTACATTGCTTGAACTTTTTCGGTGTAGTCATCGGTGTTTGTAAACCGGAGCGTGAATTTTGATGCTTGCTCTTGTACAAAGGGCGAGTTTAAAAGGTATAGCGCCTGCTGTGGAACACTGGTGATAAAGCGCTGCGGGCTATGAGTGTCGGGCAGTGCGAAATCGAATGTGCGTAGCACGCCGGGAAGATTCTGCCTATCGATGAATGCGTAGAGTGCCCGCTTATTGCTGAAGGGCGGGGTAAACATTTCGACCGATCTTCCGCCCACACCGGGTTCAAGGGTGCCTGCCATTGCTAGCATGCTATCGTGCATGGTTTCGAAATCCAGCCTTCTGCGATTCATACGAATTAAGAGAGAGTTTTCTGGGTCGTTGTTTTGCAGTTCCTGCCTGGGTGAACTTGTTTGCTTAAAGGTAGAGGATAGCAGCATTTGCCTGATCAGGTTTTTGGTGGACCAATGATCCTCCATGAGATTAGATGCGAGGAAATCAAGGAGTTCTGGGTGCGAGGGCGGATCGCTGCGAACCCCGAAGTCGCTGGGCGTTTTTACTAAAGGGTTGCCAAACACATGTGCCCAAACTCGATTGACCCAAACCCTTGAAGTAAGGGTGTTTTTATCTGAGACAATGGCTTGTGCAGCTTCAAGCCTGCCACTGCCTTGCTTGAATGGTGTGCGGTTTGCGCCACTCACAACTTCAAGGAATTGTCTGGGTACTTGGGGGCCTCGGTTGCCTTGATTGCCTCGAATGAAAACCACGGGTTCAACAGGTGAGGGCTTATCGAACAATACCATTCCCTTAGGGGGAGAGCCCGGGTGTTTGGATTTAAGTTGTTTGATGCGGTTGTCATAAGGCTTTATCGATTCGGAGAATTTTCGAGGTTCTTTGATTTTGATTTCCGCATTGTCTGCTTCAAACTTTTCTTTTTCTTTGATGAGCTTTGCCAGCTCTAATTGGAATTCTTGTGCTTCAGGCCCAGTGCTTTCAAGGCCTAAATCAGGAAGGTCTTCAGGTTCCTGCGAACTTGCAAAAACGCCATACAAGGAATAGTAGTCTTTAGTTGGTATGGGATCATACTTGTGATCATGGCATCGTGCACAAGTTACAGTAAGGCCCATGGTGGTTCTGCAAAGTACATCGATACGATCATCGATGATGTCGTTTTGGTTATTGATAAATCTTCTACCAACGGTAAAGAATCCGAGTGCAGCGAGATCGGATTTGGCGGCACCCGATTTTGGGTTGTCTGCTGCAATTTGATAGGTAAGAAATTTATCGTAGGGCAGATCGTTGTTGAAAGATTGAATCACCCAATCGCGAAAAGTGTATGCGTAAGGGTAAGTGCGATCAACGCCCACGCCAATATAGCCACGGTTATCAGCGTAGCGTGCAAGATCAAGCCAATGCCTGGCCCAGCGTTCGCCAAAGTGTGAAGAGTCTAAAAGCCTGTTGACCAACTTTGGATAAGCTTGCGGATCGGAATCATTTAAGAACGATTCGACTTCCTGAGGAGTTGGTGGCAGCCCGATGAGAACAAAATAAAGCCTGCGGATGAGGGTTCGTTTATCTGCATGGGGCGAAAGAGAAACTTTGTTCTGTTCGAGTTTGGCTTGGATGAACAGATCGATTTCGTTGTTGGCGAGTGAGGGTTGGGCTATTTTAGGTAAGGCAGGTTTTTTGATCGGCTTAAAAGCCCAATGATCTTGGTTAGCACTGGCAATAGCGTTTGGGTTCTTTTTCAAGTCTGCAGGCCAAGGCGCGCCTTTGATTATCCATTCAGAAATATCATTGATCACCTGATCGGGAAGCTTGCCCTTGGGGGGCATTTTAAGCTCACCCTGATAATGCAATAATTTTAGTAGTTTGCTTTCCGAAGGTTTAGCTTGGTTGAAAACTGGCCCAGAGTCGGAGCCTTTGAAAAAGTGGTCTTTGGAATCGAGGCGAAAACCGCCTTGCTGCTTTGATGCGTTGTGGCATTTTTCACAATGCTCAATAAATATTGGTCGAATCTTGGCTTCAAAAAAATCCACGCTCGCAGGATCTATATTGAGCAAGAGCAAAGTCAGTTGGCAGGCAATTAGGGTGTTCATGGTAATACATCAATATCGGCGGATCAGGTAGTGTAAGGATAATCTATTTATAGGAGCGATCATCGTTTTATGGCAAGGAAAGACACTTATGACCATTTTAGGGCCTAAGCGCCGCTTTGTAATGCGAAATTATTGGTTTCAATTTTAAGAGTGTTTACTGGGGGCATCAATACCCAAGATTGATATGAAAATTGTTTCATGCCCAATTAAACTTGCATGCGAAGTTTTAATACGACCTCCTTGCTTATTGAATCAATTTAGGCCACAATACCACTTTGATCTTTTTACCTTTACCTAAGGGAGCCTTTGATGAAAGTTGGAATGAATCTGCTGCTATGGACTGCTTTTGTAACCGAAGAGCATTTTCCTATCTTGGAAAAAATCAAGAAGACTGGTTACGATGGCGTTGAAATCCCGCTTTTCGATGGCGATGCTGAACACTACAAAAAAATCAAAAAAGAACTCGATAACCTTGGGCTCGGTTGTACCGCAGTAACGGTGGTGAACGCAGATACCAATCCCATTAGCCCTGATGCGAGTATTCGTAAGGCAGGTTTGGACCGAATTAAATGGGCGCTGGATATGACGAGTGTGATGGGTGGCGATGTTTTGGCAGGGCCCTATCATTCAGCACTAGGGGTTTTTTCAGGCCAGCCCCCAACCGCAGATGAAAGAAAAAGGGCGGTTGAAGTTTTAACCCAAGCCGCAGATCATGCACAAAAAGTAAAAGTTAAAATCGCAATTGAGTATCTCAATCGCTTCGAATGCTATTTTCTTACCAACGCCCTAGATGCAAAGAACCTGGTTCGGGAAATCAATCACCCTTACTTTGGTACCATGTACGATACCTTCCATGCTAACATTGAAGAGAAAAATATTTCTCAAGCGATTGCTTCCATGGAGGATACCTATGTTCATGTCCACATTAGTGAGAATGATCGAGGTACTCCCGGAAGTGGTCATGTGCATTGGGATGAAACCTTTAAAGCATTGAGGAAAGCCAAGTACGATGGCTGGCTTACCATTGAGGCTTTTGGGCGAGCGTTACCCGATTTGGCCGCCGCTACCAAGATTTGGCGTGATATGTTCCCTTCGCCCGAAGATGTTTATGGCAATGGGTTTAAGTTCATTAAAGAGAAGTGGGAAGCGTTCAAGTAATTAAAATTATGGGTATTTGGGTGAATCAGCCTTTTCCCAAATACCCATTTCTATTAGATTTGTTTTTATAAGGACTAATTTGGGTCGTTCCAAGGAGGGGATTGTGGCTATCATTCGCCATGCTTTAATAGCATTATTTCTCGGTTTGGTTTCTACGAACGCTGTTTCTGCTCAAGCATGGGCTGATAAAATGTTCAAGGATGGCCTTGTGCATGATTTCGGTGTAGTTCCAAAAGGTGCCCAACTTTTTCACCGATTTACCATCACCAACATTTATGCAGTAAAAATGGAAATTGTTAACATCCGTAGTGGGTGTGGTTGCACCAGCGCTTCTTCGTCTGTGAAAGTATTGGAACCACGGGAATCTGCAACTATTGATGTCACCATGGATGCCCGAAGGTTTTCTGGCTCGAAGACCGTGATTGTTTATGTCACGGTTGGACCAGAGTATGTTTCTACCGCTGAAATCAGAGTTACAGGCAATAGCCGAAGTGATGTCGTTTTTAATCCGGGACAGGTTGCTTTCGGGGTTGTTTCCCAAGGGCAGAAAGCAGATCAAACCATCGAGGTTGAGTATGCAGGCACCCAAAACTGGCAAATTACGGAAGTGATCTCTAAGGATACGCCTTTGGAAGCCACTTTTAAGGAAAGTTATCGTAAGCCCGGCCAGATAGGGTATCAGGTGAGTGTTACTTTGAAGCCCGATGCACCATCTGGGAATCTTAAAGAGTTTATTCACTTAAAAACCAACGATACCGGCACACCATTGCTTTCGGTTTTGGTGGAAGCCACGATTCAATCCTCTATAAGTGTATCGCCAGCATTGCTTTCCCTGGGCACAATTAAACCCGAAGAAAGTTTGACACGCAGGGTGGTGGTTCGTGCTAGCAAGCCATTTAAAGTTTTAGGGGTGGATGGCTTGGGCGAGGGGATCGAGCTGGGAACCCAGCCTACAAGCGAGCCTTCGATGGTTCAGACTGTAACCTTTAAGTGCGCAATTAAGCAAGAAGGTCAGTTCAAGAAACAGCTAAAGATCAAGACCGACCTTCAAGAAACGCCTGTATTGGTTACGATCGAAGGAACAACTGCGCCTTAGCCGCTGTTTTAAGCAGCGGAAGTCGTGCGGGTGGTTGTTTTTCTAGTTTCTTGTACTGCATCTCGGATGCGAATGAAGGGTTCAGCTAGATCGATATCCAAACCTTCAAAAAAGTTGGTAAAAAGCTCAGCTTCTTGACTGGTTCCTGCTAAGTGTAATCCGACGCCTCTTGGGCCTGTGATAACATGAGTGCCTTCCGGAACTGCATCTTCTGCTTTTGCAAGGCAAACCACGGGGACATCAAGCTTTTTGCGTAATCCAAGTACTTCGGGAAGGTCTGTAACCACTAAATCGACCAGTTGTGAGCTTTTTTCAACCAAAGTTTTGGCTATAACTTCTGAATAAATGAAAGGTTTTAGCCCTTCGCCATACAGAATATGCTGAACTTTATTGGGTTGAACAGCGCTACTAATGCGAAATTCAATAGGTCTGGCCCAGCGATTAGTAACAAGATAAGCGCCAAAAAAACCATTGGCATCCTGATTAATCGTAAGGAAACCATAATGAATTGAATGTTGGGGGTTGAGCAGATCCTTCGTCACAGTCACCCTAAGCCTCTCATCAAATGTTGCAATTCATTACAGGTGAATAGTTTCCCCTGTATATTAATGAAGTTCGGATGAACTTGGTCAGAACTTGAATAGTATGAAAACAGCCGGGAAAAATAAATAATTGTGAGGATTAATGCAGATTGAATCGCACTATTCATTAAAGTTGGTTGATTCTTGGGCTGGAATTTAACGATTAATCCGCCTAAATTGACAAGATAAGATTTTGAAGCTTTTCCCTTGGTAGGGATTAAGCTCTTTGAATAAGTAGTAAGGTATCTTTTTTACTTACTGGAATACAAATAATGGCAAATGAAAACGAGACAGTTGTAGATGAAGCCCCAGAAAGCGGTCGATCCGCTGTTGAAATCATCAAGGAAAATAGCAGGTCGCTGCGTGGTACGCTCAGCCTTGAGCTAGCCGGTGCTGATGATCATTTTTCTGATGATTCCAAACAATTGCTAAAGTTTCATGGTTCCTACCAGCAGGAAGATAGAGATGCCCGTAAAAATCGCAGATCCGATGGCCTAGGCAAGCATTACATGTTCATGGTGCGAGGAAGAATTCCTGGCGGGAAAATGACCGCTAAGCAATACATTGCTCTTGATCAATTAGCTGAGTCTCATGCCAATGGCACCATTCGCCTTACTAGTAGGCAGAGCATTCAGTTTCATGGGATTCTTAAAAACAATCTTAAAGGCGTGATCGCAGGCATTAATGAATGCATGCTTTCCACTTTATCAGCATGTGGCGATGTAAACCGTAATGTGATGGCATGCCCCGTACCCATGAAGAACGACAAGGTGCATCAATCACTTCAGGATGATGCTTATGCAATTGCGATGCATTTGGCGCCTCAATCCACTGCATACCATGAAATCTGGCTCAATGGTAAATCCCTGAGTGAAACAGCAACGGAAGATTTTGAACCCATTTATGGCAAGTTATATTTACCAAGAAAGTTTAAGACCGGGCTTACTGCCCCTCATGATAATTGCATTGATGTGTTCAGTCAGGATCTTGGTTTTGTTGCAGATATCAAAAATGGTGAAGTGGTTGGGTACGATGTTTTGGTTGGTGGTGGCATGGGAAAGACCCATGGTAAAGCTACGACTTTCCCGCATTTATCCATTCCTATTTGTTATGTGCCCCGGGAAGATGTGCTTAAAGGTGCTGAAGCTGTGATCACTCTTTACCGCGATCATGGCAACAGGGCGGATCGTAAAAGGGCACGTATTAAGTATCTGGTTGCAGATTGGGGCGTTGAGAAGTTCCGCGAAGTTTTGAAAGGCTATCTTACCAAGCCATTAGTGTTGCCAAAAAACATCCAGATCACGGGATATGAAACCCATCTTGGCTGGCATGCCCAAGGCGATGGGAAATTCTTTTATGGTGTAAGCGTTGAGAGTGGTCGTATCAAGGATGAAGGCGATTTTAAACTGCGTACCGCTTTACGAACGATCATCACCAAGTTTGATACCGAAGTAAGGTTGACTGCAATTCAGGATATTTTGATTTGTGATCTGCCTGAAAGTGCCAAGCAGGAGATCGAAGCTATTTTGACCAGCCATGGGGTTAAGAAGCCACAGGATCTTTCGAATATCCAGAAGTACAGCCTTGCCTGCCCAGCGATTCCAACTTGTGGGTTGGCGATTTCTGAATCAGAAAGGGCATTGCCCGGGGTCATCGATGAGATGGAAGTAGTTCTTAACGAATTAGATTTGGCGAATGAGATTATTAATATTCGAATGACAGGCTGCCCGAATGGTTGTGTCCGTCCTTATCAAAGTGAAATAGGTTTTGTGGGTCGAAGTGGTGAAAAGTACATGGTCTTTGTTGGTGGTCATGTGAATGGCACCCGTCTGAATTTCATGTTGAAGGATTTGGTATTGAAGTCGGATATCGTTCCGATGTTCCGCCATCTTTTTGTTGATTTCAAAGGTAAAAGAGCACAGGGCGAAACCTTTGGAGATTACTGTAATCGATTGGGCAAGGATTATTTGTTAACGCTTCTCCCTGCCAAGGCATCCTAAGAACGCGAGAGCTGCAATGAAAGTTTTAGTAGTAGGCAAAGGCGGGCGTGAACACGCCTTGGCCTGGAAGTTATCGCTTTCCCCGCGTGCAAAGGGAATCTTTTGTGCGCCTGGTAATCCTGGTACAGCAGCATTTGCAACCAATGTTCCAATTGCATCGGATGATATCAAAGGCTTGGTGGAATTCGCCAAGGCCGAGAAGATTGGCCTGACAGTGGTGGGCCCTGAAGATTCATTAGCACTTGGAATTGTAGACGCATTTAAAAAAGAAGGGCTACCAATTTTTGGTCCTTCGAAATTAGCTGCTACTTTGGAATCTAGCAAGGCCTTCGCAAAGACTGTTATGCATGATGCCAATGTGCCTACCGCAGACTTCAAGATTTGCGATCACCCTGATCAGGCGAAAACTTGGATTTCAACCCGCAGGTATCCTCTGGTAGTGAAGGCCGATGGCCTTGCAGCAGGTAAGGGCGTGATCGTTTGCTCCACTCAGGAAGAAGCCCTTAAAGCGGTTGAACGGATCATGGTGAAGGAAGAGTTTGGCCGAACCGCTGGTCGCCAAATTGTTTTGGAAAAACGCATGGTTGGCCAAGAACTTAGTGTGCTTGCCATTGTTTCAGGCAGGACCATCATCCCGCTTGAGCCCTGCCAGGATCATAAGGCTATCTTTGATAATGACCTCGGGCCTAATACAGGTGGGATGGGTGCATATTGCCCTGCGCCTTTGGGCACGAAGGAAATACTCGATCAAATTGATACTGAAGTTTTGGTTCCTACCGTACATGCGATGAAGCGTAAAAGAATGCCATTTCATGGAATTCTTTATGCAGGGATCATGGTTACTGGGCAGGGCGCACGGGTGCTCGAATTTAATTGCAGAATGGGCGATCCCGAAACCCAGCCCCTGATGATGCGCTTGCAGACCGATCTATTGGATCTACTCGAAGCTGCAGTTGAAAATAGACTTGATGAGTTTGAAGGTAAGATCGCTTGGGATCCCAGACCCGCAGTTTGCGTGGTTCTTGCTGCAAAGGGTTATCCTGGGGTTGTTGATAAGAATCATACGATTACAGGGCTTCACGAAGCTGCAAAGCTGAAGGATGTTCAAATCTTTCATGGCGCAACCAGGTTTGATTCAAGAAATATTGTTACCGATGGTGGTCGGGTGTTGAGCGTTACAGCCTTGGGTGATGATATGATTGCTGCGAGGGCTAAAGCTTACGAAGCAGTGAACTTGATTAAATTTAGTGGCATGCAATATCGAACCGATATAGGTTTGAAGGCCCTTGCCCCATTGCCTTTCCCTATCAAAGAAATTGCTCCCGAGGTTACGGAAGAACCGGTTGTCGAGCCCGAAGTTTGATTAATATTAGGCTTCTTCTGTAAATCCAAGTGCATTCATCATAAGCCCATGCACATTAGTCATGGGCATTTTTCCCAAAGGTGGGGCAGGGCCATCTCCTGCCAATAAAGCACAATCTTCATCGTTGTCGCAAACCAAGCCATGGCTTCCTTTTACCAAAGAGTGATCCAATGGGATTACATCCATCAGTGTTCGGAACCCAAGTTTTTTGCCTAGAAGTTTTCGTATCACTTTAAGTTTGGGGAAAAGTAACTTGGGGTCGAAGAACAATTCGCAAGGGTCGTAGCCTGGTTTTCGATGGATATCCACGGTGCGGGCGAAATCTGGAGCCCTACTTTCATCAAGCCAGTAAGGGTAAGCAAACCATTTGTTGTTTTCGGAGAGTGCAACAAGTTCGCCTGAACGCTGATGAGCAAGCCCCATGCTTTTCTTTCCTTCCTCATCGAGAATTATTTTGATGCCTGGTGTTTCTTCAAGAATCGCCCGTACTCTTGGAATATCTTTGGAATCTTTGATGTAGATATGTGCAAGTTGATGATCACAAACAGTAAATGCCCTGCTAGCAAAAAAATCGATGGTCTCACCAAAAGGCCCGTCTCTGCATACTAGAAAACCATTCTTCCTGAGCACCTTGTTGGGCTCTATCGCACTTTGCACATTGCAATGCCCGTATTCGCTTACGATCCAAACTCGGGCACCTTTGGCTTTAGCAGCGTTTAAAATCGGTTCGCAAGCCTGATCCAATTCTCTTGTTAATTTTGGCATATCTGAACCTGTGGGCCCAAAACGTTGCGGGTCGTAATCAAGGTGTGGCAAATAGGCGAGGGTCAAATTGGGCGTTTCATGCGTAATTATTTCTGCAGTTGCCTGGGCTATCCATCGTGTGCAGGGCAGCCCTGCCATCGGCCCCCAGAATGATGGGAAGGGGAAGGCCCCCAGCTTTTTTTCCAATCCCTCTGTCAGTCCTTGTGATGATCCTGAAATGCCGAAGGCTTTATTGCCATCAGCGCCATAATAGGGCTTGGGAGTAACGCTGATATCGACATCAGCGCCTTGGTTAAACCACCAGAACATTTTGGCGCATTTGAAGGATGAGCCTTGTGCTTGAGCAAGTCGCGAGGCGGTTTTGTAGATGGGTTCGGCTTGGATGAGATGGTTGGATTGTTGCCAAAAGCGAACTTCTGCAGTGTCGCGAAAAAACCAGCCATTTCCAACTATTCCGTGGACAGAGGGCTCTTTTCCGGTAAGGATGGTCGCCTGACAGGTTGCAGTGACTGCGGGGAGCGATTCTTTTAAAGGGCGCATCCAGCCATTTAATGCAAGTTGTTGCAGTTTTGGTGCGAATTTGAGCAGTTTTGGGGTAAGACCAACGGCATTGATCAGGACTAGTGGTTGGGGGTTTTTCATAAAAGCCTTTTTTCTGCAACTCTGATATTGGTTTTATACCCACTCTTTTCTTATAATTTCGACACCGTGACGGAACATGATTGTTTAACAAAATGAGGAAGATTGTGAACCAGAATTATCTCTTTACCAGTGAATCCGTTTCTATGGGGCATCCCGATAAGGTTGCCGACCAAATCAGTGATACCATTTTGGACTTCTGCTTGCAGCATGATCCCAAGAGTAGGGTAGCATGTGAAACCCTTGTTACAACAGATTATGTTTGTGTAGCGGGTGAAATAACCACTACAGCGCCACTTACCAGAACGGTTGTGGATAAGCTTGTAAGAGGCATTATTCGAGAAATTGGCTATGTAGATCCAACAATTGGCTTTGCAGCAGATACCTGCCAGATTGAATGCAAGTTGCATTCGCAATCGCCTGATATCTCGGTTGGTGTGGATGGTGGCGGTGCGGGCGATCAAGGGATGATGTTTGGTTTTGCTTGTGAAGAAACCAAATCCTTAATGCCTCTTCCCATCTTTTTGGCCCATCGCTTGGTTGAAAATCATGCAAAGTTAAGGGCAAGCGGCAAGCTTAATTTTGTTCGCCCTGATGCCAAAAGTCAGGTAACCATCGAATATAAACCAGATGGCACCCCAAATCGAATTCATACCATTGTGCTTTCCACTCAGCATGATGAGAGTGTTGTTGAGGTGAAAAAGAAGAAGAAGGTCTTCTCTGATAAAGCTCGTGAAGAAATTCTCAATACTTTGATCATCCCAACCTTGAAGGCCGAACGACCTGATTTGGTCGATGCGAAAACCAAGTTTCACTTTGTCCCAGTTGGTGAGTCGGGCAAAAAATATCCAAGTGATGTTATTTTGGTCCATATTAACCCCACTGGCATCTTCCTTGAAGGCGGCCCTCACGGTGATTGCGGCCTTACTGGTAGAAAAATCATTGTAGATACCTACGGCGGCATGGGTCGTCATGGTGGTGGTGCATTCAGCGGTAAGGACCCAACAAAGGTTGATCGCTCTGCAGCTTATATGTGCCGTTATATTGCCAAAAACATTGTTAAAGCAGGCCTTGCATCCAAGTGCGAAGTTCAGCTTTCTTATGCGATTGGTTACCCTGATCCGATCAATATCTGGGTTAGCACCTTTGGTACTGCAAAGCATGGCTTAACCGATGATAAGATTGCTGCTCTTATCAGCAAGACCTTCCAGTTAACGCCTAAGGGAATTATCGAAACGCTGAATTTGCGCAGGCCGATCTACAAGGAATCAGCGAGAAATGGTCACTTTGGTCGTGAGCTTGCAAACTTCACTTGGGAAAAAACCGATAAGGCAGCAGCTTTGCGATCTGCTGCAGGCTTGAAGTAAGCGTAAACGAGTTGGCTAAATTAAGGGCTTGCGTTGTGAGGCATTTGCTTCCAACGCAGGCTTTTTTTCTTTGGTAGTAGAACAAGACCCGCACCCGCCGCCACTGCTGCAACTTCCGCAGCCGCCTTCCTTCGAACCACAATTACCCGACCCGCAGGATCCCGCATCTTCTACGGGTGATTCATCATGATCATCATCTTGATTTGGTTGAGTAATGTTTTCGCAATAGATATGCAGGTCGAAATCTTTGGATAGCTTTGAGATCAAATCTCGAACATCTGTTTTTGGGCTTGTTGCGAGATGAAGGACTGCATGTTTGCCATCGAATAGTAATTCTGCATCAAGAATTGAAACGGGCAAAGCTAAGGCAAGGGAGATGTTTTTAGCGGCCTCAATGATGAGAGATGATTTTGAATGGTTTAGTTGAACTAACGAATCATCTTGGGCGGTGAGTGTACCGTAAAGCTTTCCTACGGTAGTATTGGGTAGGAACTTGGCAATGATGGGTGTAGAAGGGGAAAGAATTTCGCCCGTTTCTTTACCCCTGTGGGTTTCAATGATTACGAGATCGCCTTTGAGAAGTTGCAGAGGTTTCTGGGCGTGAAACCTGCCGAATTCTCCTGCTTTACCGTAGCGAACTAAATACTCAGAGCAAAAGGCATTCATGATTATTCTTGGGTTAAACCGAGGAATTCATGCATGTATTTGTCGTACTCGGCTTGTCCGCGTTCAGAACTTAGATCGAGCCTGAGTTCATTGATAACCTTGATGCTGTAATTTTTAACCCATTCGCTCCAGCAATCGGCGCAGATGGCTTCAAAGATTCGTTTGCCAAGTTCATCGTTAAGAGGTGGTGCGGGAAGTTTTCTAGCCCTTGAACCAACCATGCAACCAGGCCGGGTGCACTGCATGTTGCCCATTGCATCGCCTGCGCCAGTGCTGATTGGTGCAACAGTTTTTTTTGATTCAGGAACAGGTTCGCCCAACTCTTTAAGCATGCGAGCCATTTCATCCCGGGGCATGTTGTCGCCTCGTTCATCAGCAATTGTGAACCCTTTTTGCAGAGTGGTGATAGCCTCGGCTTTTTTATCGAGGGAAAGAAGTGAGTTGCCCAGAAGTTGAAAAACCTTGGAGAATTGCGGGCTAAGGATCAAGGTTCGGTTGAAAGACGCAACTGCTTCTTCAAACTGTTTGTGTTCCATGTAGAGTTGGCCCAAACGATAATGGCCCAGTTCGTTATCTGGATCATCGTTGGCCATCTTCTGAAATTGCGCAATACGGTTCTCTAAATCTGACATTATGAAAAGCTCCAATGAATATTCAAAATACAAACAATAAGGGAAGGCCAAAGGACCCTCCCTTATTATTGTAAAGAACTATTTGCAAAGAGGATAACTATTTAGGCTCGAGAACAAGAAATGGTGTTTCTTGCTTGATGGTGGTTTTGGTTCTAGTCAGGTTGTCGGTAACAGAAACTTGGATGGTAAACCTGCCTGGCCTGTTTGGTCGAATGGGTACGGAGATGGGGAAAATATCTTTAAATTCTTCGGGAATATCTTTGGCTTCGCCGCTAAAAGGCTTTGATAAGGTTGGTACTCCAGCCTCATCCAGGATGCGAACGGTAAAAGAGAGATTGGGTTTTCTGGTTTGTGCATCTGCTTCAAAACCAGTTACGCAAAATCGGAGAATAAATTCCTGCCCAGGTACGCCCACCGGAGGGGCGGGGAAATTGTTTTCATAAGTCATATGCCATAACACAAATCCCAGGGACTTAGGCAAAACCTCAAAAGATTGAGTTAACATGGCTGTTCTTTTATCGGTTAAATCTGTGAGGATTAATTTGTAAGTGTAAGTTCCCGCAGGCATTTCCAAGCTTATCGGTACAGCCGCATACGCAGGCAGTCGGGAACCCCCCAAAGGATTAAAAGCTGGAGTCTCTTTGGGAGCAGTTTTTATTATGCTTTTACCATCTTTGTTGAAGAGTTCACCAGCAAGGCTGTAAAACGCCTGACCTATTGCGTCAATCTTCAACCCATTGATATCAAACGCCAGTATGAAGTTATCGCCTGGATGATATTTCTTCGAATCGGGCCTGTTGGCGCCATAGATTCCCATGGGGGCACGAATATTTAAAAACTCGAGCGGCGCAACCGCTTGTTGGCCCGTTGTCATAAAAGCTATTACTGCGATAGACTGCCACATGCCTGTCACCTCATGGCCAAGAAAGATAAATTCTTAGCATATTGTGTTCTTTTGGTGCAAAACTTAGCTAGATCAGTTTTTGATGAGATAAAAACAATTTTGAAAATTATTTCAACAAAACTTGTCAAGACCCATAGTTCGGTGTTATGAATAGATTATCTTCGTTGATGAATTCATTTCATTAGCGGAGACGGATCGCGCTAGCGTGGTGCGATTTACAGAAGTCCCGAGTCAGGGCAACTGGGTTTAGCCCGGATTAGGGAAAGTTCTATTGAAAGGGAGGTGTTCGTAATGTGTAAAAAGATCCAGGTAAGGCTGCTTTAAGGCGGCTGACGGGCTGTCCGTCAAAGCAGCCTTGATACGTTAAGACCCCGGAAGATCTATTCCGGGGTCTTTGGTTTTTATAGGAAGCGTTTTTTTATGATGCATTTGCTAGAGGCGATTCTTGAGCATCTTTTTCAAGCAACAATCTTTTGATCATCTTTTCTTGATATGCAAGCGTGTAGGATCCACATTGCGGGCAAGGGCATGATTCCTGCCTTTGCTTTTCAAATACTGTATTGGATTTGGGAACATCCCAACTTTTTCCACAATGCGAACAAAGAATAAGGCTTTTTGATATACCCATTTCACCACCATGAAGAAATAACACCTTAAATCACGAGGTGTCTATATCTATTTTATCGGGATTGTACAACCCAATCTTGAGCCAATTAATCAAAGCAATGTAAAGGTGTTTGCTTTGGGAAGATTAGGGCGATGAACATTGCGCTTTTAGAAGTGTCCGGGGCTTCCTTCAACCTTGAAACCCTTGAACCCTTTGCAAAATTGAAATTGCCATACGCTTATGGGTTGACCATTCTCGTAATACCAAAATGAAGGCAATTCTTCGACGCTTTCAAAAGCTTTTCTCGCCTTAGGCGAAACAATTCCAATCACAAGAAAATCTTTTCCAAGGAAAGCTTCAGGATGGTCGATGGGGTTTTGCCAAAGATCATACTGGCTGTGTCGATCGCCATTGACCAAGCCGATGGAATAGGCTTGTGGGTGGCCTGAGCAGTAAAATCCGACTTCTCCAGGTACATTCCAACTGCCTCCTGCAAGGACGGGTTCTCGTCCGGTGGAAGTGGTAATGTCTGCGCGTAATCTATCAATTTCCTTGGCGACGGAAACCCAACCACGGAGCCTGCAAGTAGGGTCAAATTTTCGAAGAGGGAAGGGGTTGGCCTTGGAAGGGGTTTCAGCGATCAATAAAAAGAGGGGCCTGATCCATTCGCTTTGGTGCATAAAAAGGGAGATTGCAAGACCAAGAGCTATGAATGTGGGGACAAAAAATTTGCAGCAGTTTATTAGAAAGCGATTTTGCCCTGCCAGGATTTCTTGCATATGAAAGATAATGAGCACTAACCCTGAAAGATAAGCTGTAACGGGCCAGTTCATTTCTCCGCCCCCGGTTTTTGGACTGAATCCAAAAAATACCAAGAAGGTGACCGCAGACATCCACCACAAATATTGCTTAACTGCATTTTCTTGCAACCACGGTCTGAAATGCCACATGGCCCAAGCCCAGAGAATAAACCAGTAGCCTAGCAGCAGCCCGAATTGCTGCCCTAGATAAGTCAGAGGTCCCATCCATTGGATTCTTGGACCCTGATGCATTCCTGCGAGGGCGCTAACATGATGAAAAGAAACCCAGTTGTTTTGGATGTTCCAAATGAGAATGGGCAGCGAGAAAAAAGCTGCGGTGAATCCGAGTACCCATGGCCCCGGTTTAATGAAGTAAATTCGATATTGTGGCGTGAATAAGAAAAAGCATGCCAGCGACCCTATCCATAAAATCATTGTGTATTTTGCAAGAATCCCAAATCCAACAGCCGCCCCCGCAGCAAACCAAGCCCAACTTTTATCCTCAAATAATGCCATGTAACCAAACACCAGGGCCCATATCCAAGCGCAAGTGTAAGGCGCATCGATCGTAATCAGCGATGAGGCTGCAGCGATGGGGGGTAGGGAAATTGCGATGATCACTGCAGCGAGTGAAATTCGCGCATTGGAGGTTGCTTTTAATGTAAGAACAAAAATACCCCAGATAAGCAGGGTGCCACATACCACTGCGGGAAATCTTACTGCGGGCATTTCGGACCCACAAATAGAAATGCTAAGAGGGCCAAAAACATCACGGCCCATGCGGATAAGCCACGAAACCAGGGGGCCTTTGCTGTAGTAACTCCAATCCAGATGGCGCGACCAATCCCAATAGTGGGCCTCATCAGGAGCTAGGTTTAATGGGCAGAAGAAAAGCAGGTAGATCAGATGCAGTAATCCTGAACCGAGGATCAGGGCGTAAGCGATCCATTTGATTCCAGCTTGGTCGTCTTGTTTATCCTTAACCATGAGTTCTCAGCTATTTTGGACAAGTTTCAAATCAATTCAATGGCTAAATATTAAGCCATGATTGCTTTTACGAAACCTATTCGGGCAAGGTCAATACGGTTAAGGTTGTAAAGCACAAGAATAGTAGATTGAGCGAAACTGGGGTATTTGCTGTCGATTTAAAAAGTGGTCTGGTATGCGTTTGGCTCCTTTGGTAAAAATCGGTCAATAGTTAGGATTGGTGGATTGTTAAAACTTGTTGACTTTTTCGAGGCGATAAATCATGCGGAATCTTTTAGCTCTTGCAGCTTTTTGTGTTATTACATTTGCAACTGTCGGGTATTTTCAAGGTTGGTATATGGTGAAAGCTGATATTACCTCAGATGGTAAACGCAATATTAACATTGATTTTAACACTAAAAAAATCACCTCAGATATTGGTAAGGGCACTGAATTTGTGCAAGAGAAAATAAAGACCATCGAAGAAAACGAAAAGAAGAATGTGAAGTCCCCTGAATAATCAGGATCTGCTGCAAAGCGTTAATCGTTTAAATAATTTATTAGTTTCTGGGCGCATGCCTCTCCAAAGGCTGGGTCGTTGATGTGCATATCCATCTCGATATATTCCACATCGGGGCTCAACCATAATTTCAAGCTTTCCCTTAATGCCTGATTGGCTTGCGGCCACCAAAACGGCTGGCCCAAGGCATCCAATGCCGAGATTCCACGAAGTGGAAAAATGATCGCAGTAGGTCCCTTTGCAGCATTCGCTTTCAGCGCGATTTCTTTACCCAGTAAATCATTTTCTTCGGGCGTAGTGCGCATGAGTGTGACATTTGAATTGTGGGCGTAAAGCTTTCGGTTACGAAATTTTTCGGGCACTGTATCCATGGGGCCAAAGTTTACCATATCCAATGCTCCCACTGAAATAACCTGGGGAATGCTCATAATCCCTGCCGTTGTAAGTCTTTCATTCCCCGCACTCAAAATCCCGCCGACCAATTCATCCGCAAGCTCGGTGGTGGTGATATCTAGTACACCTTTGATTAGGCCATCTCGAATGAAAGATTCCATGGTTAATCCACCCGTACCCGTGGCGTGAAAAACTAAAACCTCCTTGCCTGATTGTTCAAGAATATTTCGACCCAATTCAACGCATGGTGTGGTAACACCAAACATAGTTGCAGCAAGCAATGGTTTTTCCAAAGTAGAATTTATAGCAGGCGCATTGAGCATTCCAGCCATTGCATGGGCTGCATTTGAAAGAACTTTTGTACTGATGCGATTGAGCCCGCTGATATCAACCACGGAATGCATCATGGTGATATCTTTGACCCCTACAAAAGGGCGCACTTGCCCGCTTGCCAAGGTGCTGACCATGATTTTCGGAATGCCAAAGGGAAGGGCGCGCATTGCAGAAGTACCCAGAGTGGTACCTGCAGACCCTCCCATGCCAAGTACCCCATGGATTTTGCCTTGATTGAAAAGATCGAGAGCAATCTTGGCCAATCCCTTGGCAGCGGCTTCAACAGCCTCGCCTCTGTTTTTTTCAAGTAGAACTTTTTTGAGGGTGGTTCCCGCAGCTAAAAAAACATCTTCACGAGAAATGTCTGGAGTGAAAAAAGGGGGATTCAAAACACCTGCGTCTGCACAAATGCAATGAATTCCCTGTTTTTCAAGAAGGGATTTGAGAAAGGCAAACTCGGCGCCTTTGGTGTCGAAAGTTCCGGGTAGAAATACATTCATGCGAATACCTTTTCTGATGGTTCAGAGAAAGTATACGCATTTTAGTTTTGTATTTGGGCTGAAAAGTTCCAACAAAGCAAGTTTATCAAACTTAATAGCGAATAATCGTATCAATGCTCATACGGAAATCTTGAAGGAACTGATTTCCTACGACTGCCCAATCCAGGCCAATCCCTGATTGCACCCTTTCAGACCATTTGTAACGAAGGCCAGGCCCTAGAGTGACAACGCTTTTTCCGCCAATGGATTGACCACCAAAGTTTACGAGATCAACGCCATCAAAATTAAAAGAGCTTTGCCCGCCCTTGGTGTAGATGAACCAGTTGAAATTCACCATGGGATAGAATCGATGCCAGTTTAAAATATCGTAGTCGATTTGGGCGCTAAGATTTAAATAGTTGGAACGGGCATTGTTGGTGGAAATATTCCAATTAAGAACGCTCAGAACATCAAAGCTACCATAGGAACTTCGCCCAAAACTGTGAGCCGCCGAAACATAAGGCGTAAGCGAAAGATTGCCTGTGTTTTGGAATGCCCGTTGGGGCCCGCTGGGGATTTCAAAAGTAAGACCAGTGGCAGCGACAAGGTTGTTCTTTTCATCGCGCCAGAAAGTCCATTTAGGCCCAAGCCATAATTCTGAAAAACTGAGGTCGCCATTAAACCCCCCTTGTTGATCGGTCGGGTTCAGCGAAATCCAGCCAAATTTATTGATAACAAAGGAAAGCCGTTCGGTGATTGCAACTCTTGCTTGGCCGCCCAGATAATTTACATTACCGCCTTTAAGCGTGTTATTGCTCCCTGGAATTGTCTGATACATATACATAGGCTTCACTTCGGTAAGAGCTCTAGGGTCTTCGAAGAGAAAAAGATTGGTGGTGGGGCTGGCAAAATTATCGAAGGCGTGGTCGCTTTCAAAAAGCTTTCTGCTAGTAGTGCCCGAAAAAGGGCCATTGCCCATGTACTCGCGTGCTGATTCCAGAAAATTCGGATTATTGGTTGCTGGCCTATCCAATGGCATGCCCGTTGAACCAGGCACATAAGGAGAATTATTACCAAACCCTGAAGGAGGCGGAGGATTAATAAACCCTGAAGGAGCTGGAGGATTTCCAAACCCTGGAGGGGGCACATTGCTAGGAACTGCAGGTGGTACCCCGGGAGTTAATGCACCTGAAGGCACAGGCGACTGCTCTACACCCTGTGTTAAAGTAATAGGGCTGCTATTCGTTCTTACAGGTATTGAAATAGGTTGGCCTATAGCAGCAGCACCCCCCGCTGTTAGTGCGGATCTGTTAGATCCATTCCATACCCCTTCCTGACTATAAACAGCACTCGAGGAAACGAAAATCCCCAAACATACCAATGCTTTTTTCAAGTAATCATTATTACTCATATTAATCTCTCCATTGGAACTAATATAAAATTAATTCCCAAGCAATCTTTACTGATGATAAACAGAGGCTTTTTCACAGTTTTCCAAAGCCCTAACTTTAATCTTCTGTATTACCTACCACTTGGCCCATTATTTCAGATAAACTATCCCAAGTAGGCGTCCTCTTAACTTCTTCTTAAGGTTTGACAAGATGAAAAAGCTTCTAATTCTAAGACTTTTAATTCTGTTGGTAATTGGGGCAAGTTTGGCAAACCTGGCTCGGGCCTGGTGGGTTAATGGCCATGCTACTCTCGTTGAAGCTGCAGTTTCTGCGCTTCCCGATGATATGCCCGAATTCTTTCGAAAGGCAGGTAAAGCCCTTGGTCATTTCGTTGGCGACCCCGATCGTTGGAAAAATCCCAGTGCCAAATTCCTTCGAGCAGGTACCTCCGCAGATCATTTTCTCGATCTTGAAGATGTCGAAGGGAAAGACCTTCCCTCGGATAGATATCAAGCGATTGAGTTGCTGCAATCCATAAAAAAACGACCCGAAAAAGTCGGTATGCTTCCCTATGCAATCATGGAAAACTATGAACGCCTTGCTTGTGCCTTTTATGATTTTAGGCAAGACCCAGAGAACGAAGCCATTCGTTGGAAGTGCCTATTGCATGCAGGGGTGATGGCACACTACACCACCGACCTTTGCATGCCTTTGCATACCACTGTAAATTATGATGGCATGAAAATCGATGGGAAGATTAAGCAGAAGGGTATCCATGCGAGGCTTGATAGCTTTCCTGAGAAGTTTAATTTTAAAGCGATGGACCTCGCCAAGGGACTGAAGGCAAACAAAATGGATTCAGATGTGGTTTGGAATAAAGTCATCGAATCGATAAGGGATTCACATCGCCATATTGCAACTTGTTATGAATTGGATCTGAAAAACAATTTCACCGAACCTACCGAGGAAAGTAGAAAGTTTGTTTCAGAACGCTGCAGGATGGGGGTTCAATTGACCATGGATATTTGGTATAGCGCCTGGCATAAAAGTGCAACCATGCCAAAGCCATATTAAAAAAAAGAACCCCCAAGGAGTTGGGGGTTCTTTTCGCCCAAGAATAAACTCCAAGGGAGTTGAAGGTTATTCTCGGGCAGGGGGGTACAACTAAAAAGTAATTTCCATGCCAAGGGTGATCCCTTGCATCCAAAGGTCGGTGCTGTTGAAACTAAAGGTAGGTTGCCCATTTCCAACATTAAGGTCGATGGTAGAACCCGGCCTCGAAACACTTGACCAATATATAATGTTGTAACCAACATATCCTTTGACACAATCTCTGAAGGCATAGCCTACATTCACACCCAATTCTGGCACAAAGGTAAACTTCTCTTTCGAGTACTGCCCGATGTTGGAATCTGCAGCCAAGAATCCCGTAGGTGCGGTGGAAGATACATTGCCCGTAGTGGAAGTAGTGATCCCAGTAATGTTCACTGATTGTTGGGTGCCACCGATAGCAAGTTTAGGCAGAGCATTAACGAACCATTTGTCCTTTCGCAATTCGATGCTTGCACCTACCTGGCCGCCGTAAAAATCACTCGTGGTTTTAAAATTATCGGTAGAACTAGAAATAACCGGTCCGGGTAAAGGACTAAAAGAACTTCCGGTAATATCGAGGCTTTCTTTTAAGCCAAGGTATCTGAATCCGAACAGCCCATCTACCGACATGGAAACGCCACTGATGAAGTTGTGCCTAAGGTTTCCTTCTGCGCCCCAAAGTTTACTGTCGAATCGGGAAGAAAAAGCTCCCGCATTAGTTGAGGGCGAAGAAAGAACCAAAGCTGATTGACTTCCAGTCGTTACGTTGGTGAAAGGCCTTGCAAGTAAAGGTGCGCCTGGCGAAGAAAGACCGATTTGATCCACCTGAGTTTCTAAAAACAGGAAGTTCGCTTCGAATGCGAGGTTGTGTTCTCTGGATAGCCAGTAAATCATGTCGAACCTTGCACCACTTCGTAAATCTCCTCCGTAGGAGGTGTCGCCGAAGAGAATGTTCGTTCCTGGTGCGTTAAGAATACCTGTTGTTCCTGAAGTAGAAAGAGGCGCAACTTTGTCGCCTTTCATCCACCAAAGAAGGTACTCCGCACTAAATGAAAAGCGTTCGGAATCTGCAGGAGGCCTTGGGATTTCCAAAAGGGGCTCGACTTCGCCTTCTTTTGGAATTGCTTCTTTGCCGACATCGAGGACAATTTTTTTTGCCTCTTGTGTCGCTTTTAAATCGGTAGGTAATTTGGTGGGAATCTCATCTGCAATCAATGCTGATGAACTTACCCCCAATGAAAATGCCAATACGAAACTCCATTGCTTGCGCATGGAAATATCCTCCCTTAAAGCCATACCCTCATCCTTGATGGTATGTTGAATTTGAACCCTGCCTGTCAGATTCCCCCCGGAACCAGACAGAGTTTTATGTCTACTTTGTATTTCGACTTTGTGGTTCCGATGAAATCATCTGAAAAGGTGATAGGCCCTGTAGGAGTTATGCCGGGCGAGCAAATAATCCATTGATCCATTAGAAAAGTCACGGTCGCTAATTCAGTTAAAAGTGTAATGTTCGGCAAAGTTTGCCGAGTTTGTAGCATAATAGGTGACTTTTCCGATTATGCAGGGTATATTGAACTCCCTTGCCAGTAACTTAAGGAAGATATGAACTTATGGAACCGAATAATCCTCTCAATCCATTAGATCCTAAACAGGTGAAGACGGCATTCAAGTCGTTCAAAAAGCGCCTGAAACTTACCCAATTGGATGAAGATTCGAAGTTGGGTCGGTCCCCGATGACGGGAGGCAGTCATTCTTCCATCGTTGCGATTCAACCCCCATCCGAGTTTTCCCATGAAATCTGGCAGGAGTTGGTTAAGCAGGGAAAATTGAAGCCGGCAGGCAGGGGTATGTATGAATTGGTCAAAGAACTTTAACTCAAAGGTCTGTCATGAAAAAATCCATTTGGTCTCTATCTGTTGCAGGTGCTTTGTTTATTTCTCAGGCCCATGCTGAATCTTGGACAAGCTTTCGCGGCCCCACAGGCGATGGCCATGTTAAAGGAGAGAAACTTCCCGATTCCTTCAAGCCGGGGCAGGAATTGTGGAAGCAAGCCATTCCCGGTAAAGGCTGGTCCACCCCTGCGGTTGTTGCAGGAAAAATCTTTCTTACTACTGCAATCCCTAGTGGCGAAGGCCCAATGGTGAATCAATCCCTTGAAGCAATGTGCCTCAATGCCAGCGATGGTAAGGTTGTTTGGAAAACCCCTATCTTTGAACAAAAGGCTGATACTGCACCGAAAATCCATGGCAAAAATAGCCATGCCAGTCCTTCTCCCATTTGGCATGAAAACAAGATTTATGTTCACTTTGGCCATATGGGTACCGCCTGCTTGGATGAACAGGGCAAGATTCTTTGGAAAATTCCCGGTCTTTATACCAAGCCAGTTCATGGCAACGGTGGCTCGCCTATTCTTGTTGATGACATGCTGATTTTTAGCTGTGATGGAACCGATGCCCAAAAGGTTGTTGCAATTAAAACCAAAGATGGGTCGTTGGTTTGGAGCACTGATAGGCAGGCTAGTCCGACTAAGCCTTTCTCGTTTTCGACACCCGAACTTATCGAAGTGAATGGCCAGAAAATGGTTATTAGCCCTGCAAGCGATATGGTGGGCGCTTATGATCCTAAAACAGGCAAGGAAATCTGGCGTGTTAAATATAAAGGGTATTCTGTCATTCCTAAACCCTTGTTTGCCAATGGTTTGGTTTTTATATCGACCAGCTATGACCGCCCCGTACTCTATGCCATCAAGCCTGATGGTAAAGGCGATGTAACCGAAACGCATGTTGCATGGAAGCTTGAGAAAAACATTCCTCATACTCCAAGCCTTATTGCGGAAGGCCCTGATTTATTCATGGTTGCAGATAACGGCATGGCTAGTTGCGTGGAAGCTGCAACCGGTAAAGTTCATTGGGGCCCCGAGCGTATTGATGGTGCTTACTCTTCTTCCCCGGTGATTTCGGATGGTAAGATTTATTTTCAGAATGAAGAAGGTAAAACCACTGTGGTTAAGGCAGCAAGAACTTTCCAGAAAATCGCAACCTCGGATATGGGTGAAAGAACCCTTGCTTCTTTTGCGGTTGCAGATGGCAAGTTATTTGTAAGAACGGAAAAGAGTTTGTTTGCCTTCAGTCTTAAAAGCTTGGCTTCGAGATAATCTTTATATCAAATAAAAAAGGAGCCTGGGATTAGTCCCGGGCTCCTCTTTATTTTAACTCATTGTACTAGCTCTTTTTTACAAGGATATAATCCTTGGAACCATCGGGTGTTTGAACCTGAAACAAAACGCCTTCATCATAATTAGCCTTGTCGGTAAGGGTCTTTACTTCAGAAGAGGATTTGACTTCCTTCTTTTCGACTTTCAAGATTACCATGCCAACTCGCAAGCCTGCCTTATACCCAAGGCTTTCACGGTCCATCTTAATGATCACCACTCCACTGGTTCCAGACTTGTAACCAAATTTGTCTGCAAGTTCATCATTGAGTTGGCCCACTTCAACCCCAAGTTTGTCGAGGTTGGTTTCGCCTTCAATGCTGGGGTTTTCTGGTGATTTCGGGTTGAGGCGCGACATCCCAAACTGTTTGGGTTGCTCGACAATGGTGACATTTACCTTAAGTTCTTTACCATCGCGGACCAGCTTGAATTCCGAAGCCTTACCTAAGGGCAAAGCTGCTACAGAAAACTGGAGATCTTTGCTGTCTTTGATAACCTTCCCTGCAACTTCAATAATAATGTCACCTGATTGAATTCCACCTTTGCCTGCAGGCCCATCTTCCATCACCTGAGTGATGATTACACCTTTAGGGTTTTTTAAGCCCAGTTTCATTGCAACCTGCTCGTCTTCAATGTCCTTGATTGCAACGCCTAGGTAACCCCTGCGAACAATGCCGTTTTTCAGCAATTGCTCTTTGATGGTTCTAGTAAGGTTGGAGGTTATAGCCATACCAACACCTTGAAACCCACCGGATCGGGTTTTGATTGCAGAGTTCACACCGATAACCTGGCCATCGAGATTGACCAAAGGTCCGCCGCTATTGCCTGGATTGATGGCTGCATCGGTTTGCAGAAAATCTTCGTAGAAATTAAGCCTAAGGCTACGGCCCTTGGCGCTAATAATACCCGAAGTGACCGAACCTGTGAGGCCAAATGGGGCACCCAAGGCTAAAACTCTGTCGCCAATTTCTGATGCATCGGAATCGCCAAATTCCAAGGCAGGAAGATTCTTGGCGTCGATCCTAACGATGGCTAGATCGGTCTTAGGATCGCCCTTGATCTCAATCGAAGTAAATTTCCTACCATCATTTAGGGTGATCTCTACTTTGTCGGAGCCTTCAACCACATGGTTGTTGGTTACGATGATGCCATTAGCTTCAACAATAAAGCCCGATCCAAACCCGCCTTGGCTTTCATCGGGGCCATCTTCACCGCCTCGTTTTTTAAATTCTTCGAAAAACTTCCTGAATTCTTCAGGGATCTGTGGATTATCTTGGCCTTGGTTCTTTCGTTTGGGCCCCTGTTCTTTTAATCGCATTGGTTTTGCCTTCGCTTCGATGCTTACCACCGAAGGAAGTACTTTCTTCACTACATCGCGGTAAGAAACCAGATCCTTACCTTTGGTAACTGCGGGGGCAGCCGATTGGCCCTGAATCCAAGGCGAAATAACAAAACCAGTTACCCCTGAAAACATTAATGCGAGTACAAATAGCTTTTTCATAATGCTCCTTTTATTGTGTTGATAAGTCGCTTTTCCATTAAGCAGATGTAACTCTGCTAAGATACCAAAAGAACGCCATTTATACACTACGAACCAACCTTTAAAAAGGTTCTGCAAATAGAAAAAAATATTTCGTCCTTATCCTTCCTATTTATGGAACTTTATTGCACTTATTCGCATCAAATATTACATAAAAGGTACTTTTGCCATGGAATCTTGTGTCTTTTTAGTAAGAATAGACTTATTACATCAAGGTCTTGAATAGAAATCTGAAGTATGGCTAGTGAAAATAAGAACGTACCTGAAAACGATCCGTTGGAAGATTGCCAAAAAGCCATTGGTTATCAGTTTAATCAGGTAGATTTACTGAAATCGGCGCTTACGCATGCCTCTGGAGTTGATTCTAGATTGGCATCCAATGAAAGGCTTGAGTTTCTGGGAGATTCTATCCTGGGGCTGATTTGCTGTGAATATCTTTATCATCGGTTTCCTGATTTGCAGGAAGGTGATATGACTAAAATAAAATCAGTAGTGGTAAGCAGGCCAACTTGTGCAAAGGTCAGCGAAGATTTAAAGTTGGGTTCTTTTATGGTTCTGGGCAGGGGTGTGGCTTATAATATCCAACATATTCCCGCCAACATTCTTGCGGATGTTTTTGAAGCTATTCTTGGCGCAATTTATTTGGATGGTGGATGGGGTGCTGCTAAGGAATTTGCACTAAGGCAACTTTCCGCCCTTATCGAGGAAGTCGCAGGGAGCGATTTAAAAAATAATGCCAAATCATTGTTGCAGCAGGTTGTGCAACGGGAATTCGGAGCAACTCCTCAATATGTTTTATTGCAAGAAAACGGCCCCGATCATAGCAAGTGCTTCATGATGGCTGTCAGCATTCAAGGGAAAACCTACAAGGGCGCCTGGGGCAAAAATAAAAAAGATGCGGAACAAGCTGCCGCTTTTAATGCTCTTTCCGAAATTCAAAATCCGGATTCAGAAACTAAGTAAAGTTACTACCATGCCAATGAAACCTTATAAAGTGCTCTGCCTTCAATCCGAGTGCAAGAACTTGGCTAATTTTAAAATTGCATCACGCTGGAGTGATGGTGGCGTGGAAGAATTGAAAACTTATGCTCTTACTTGCGAAAAATGCCTTCCTGCAGCTTTTGCTCAAAGTTTTGAAAAACATAAAAGTTGTAGGACCATCCCGGGTGAAGTCTTGGAATCACCCATGATATTTGAACTTCATACAGGCAGGCATTCCAATCAACTGGTGCGAAGAACGGATCTCGAAGCTTCTTTTATTTCTTAAGACTCAACCGAAAGACAATTTGCTTGTGAATTTCATTTGCATACTCATGCTTGGTGCCTTACCCACGCAGATGCCCATCAAGCCCGTATTTCATGCGCATAATGATTATTTGCATTCACGGCCGCTTCTTGATGCGCTTGATCAGGGTTTTGATAGTGTTGAAGCGGATGTTTTTTTAGTTAAGAATGAACTTTTGGTCGGGCATTTCTTCTGGGAAACTAAACCCGAACGCACCTTGGAAAGCCTTTATCTTTTACCTCTTTCCAAACTTCATAAAGAGGGCAAACTTAAAAATATCTGGCTCATGGTGGACATCAAAACCAATGAAGCCGAGCCTTCTGCGATACTCCTTGACCAGCAGCTCCGTCGTTACCCCGGTCTCTTTTCCAAGGTTGGAGAAAAAGATAACGCTCCGGTAAAAGTTTTACTTTCAGGAAACATTCCCCGCGAGTGGGTCTGTTCAGGGAAAAGCAATTTGTTACGACTTGATGGCAGAGAGGCGGACCTCGGTAAGGCGGAACAGGCTGGGATTTTCCCTTGGGTCAGTGAGCCGTGGTCCAAGCATTTTTCCTGGAAAGGCAAAGGCCCAATCTCTGAAAGTGAAAAAACCAAACTCAAAAACATGGCCTTGAAAGCTGCGTCTGCAAAGCAGCAATTAAGATTTTGGGGTGCTCCGGATCTCCCCGAATGTTGGAAATTTCAGGCCGAATCTGGTGTCCAGCGCATTGGTACCGACAACCTCTCAGGCCTTGCCAAACAAAAATTCAACTGAGGCTCATAAGGCTTTTGGTTTCTTTTCTGCCATGGGAAGTGCATAAATAAAGGTGCCTTCTTTTTTTGTGCCCACACTCAGGCAGATAAAATACTCATCCTTAATGCAGGCACTCAATGTTTCTATATCATTGCTGATATCAATCGTGTATTGCAATTGAAGATCGGGCCAAGTGTATACATAAACCTTGTTTTCCCCGCCCGCAAACAGGTGATTTCGTTCCGCAAGATAAAGCCCGGTGATTTCGTGGGAATGTTCAAGCGAATGGGTTTCTTTCCCAGAGTTAATATCCCAGATTTTCACAAGCCCGTCGGTCCCTGAAGTGATTAATGTTTTGCTGTTTTCTGCAGCAATAACCCGCCATACTTTTCCGGGATGGCTTCCTAGGTCGGTTTTAGTTTTAGTTTCGAGATTCCAAATTTGTACTTTGCCATCCCAGTTTCCAGCGGCTATCCATGCCCCAGTTGGACCAAAGGCGAGTGTGTAGGTGATTCTACTTTCCGCATTGAAAGTGTGGATGCAATTACCTGTTTTAAAATCCCAAATTTTGATGAGTCCATCGCAGGCGCAGGATGCGATTTTCGAAGAATCTTTAGAAAATTGCACGCTATTAATGCTTGATTTATGACCTATCAATTCTTTGATCTGTGTTTTCGTGTCAAGGTTCCATAGGGAGATACTATTGGTGTCTGCGCCAGTTGCAGCGTATGGACTTTCAAGTGGGGCAAGAGTAGCGCAAGCGCCACCATGTTCTTTACCAAAGGATGTGATCAGGGTGCCTGATTGAATGTTCCAGACTGCGGGACCATATGCACCATTTGAAATTCCCATGGTTTTTCTTGAGGGATAAGTCTTGAATAGCATTGAGCCTATTGAGATTTCACGAACCGGGCCCATATGATGCTGGGGAGATAATTTGTGAATAAAGGTTGGCGCAGAAATTTTGAGGGCCCAAGGATCTTGATTGCCCGCTTCGGGTTTCGATATCAAATGGTAACTCCAATAACCCAGTCCCAATCCTGCTACGCTTCCTGCCAATAATTGCCTCCGCGATAACAACGGTTTTTTTAAGCTCGACTTTTCCAAGTTCTTGACGAATTCCTTGCAGTCTTTCCAGCGGTTTTGGGGCTTTTTCGATAGCGCTTTTTCTACCACCGCCTGTTGATCTTCTGATAGTAGTTGAAGGTTGGGTGTTCCTCGGAGGTGCCCTGCGACTATTTCTGCTGCGGTGCCATCAAAGGGCAATCTTCCCGTTGCAAGCTGGCAAAAAGTGCAAGCAAGGCTGTATTGGTCGCTTTGCCTGTAGGTTTTTCCTTCAAAAAATTCAGGGGCAGCATACGCCATAGTCAGGGTCCCGGTATGACTGGTCATGGTATGTGAGATCAATCTGGCCAGCCCGAAATCTCCTACTTTAAGCACTCCATTTATAAGAAGAAGGTTTTGCGGTTTGATGTCGCGGTGTTGAATGCCCTGATTGCCTATGCCGTGCTGGGGATCGTTAAGGAAATCAATTGCGGTCGCTGCTTGGTGCATGAAGGGAAGCAAGTCAGAAAAAGGGAGGTGAGATGCGCCGGATTTTTTTGCCGCAGTGAATGAATCGAAAAGTGTTCCATCTGCCAACTCCATCAGCACGAATAAAAAAGTATCGGTTTCTTTAAGTTCGAAAATTTTCAAGAGATTGGGGTGATCCATGGCTTGCAGCCAAGCTAGAGTCGTTTTTTCAATTTCTGTAGAGCCTTTATCCTTGGGCAATATTTTAATCGCCAAGGTTTTAAGTGTTTCGTTTTTGCACCGCCATACTTGTCCGAACCCACCTTGCCCGATTAGTTTTTCTAGAATTACCCCCTGTATTGGCTGATCCCCGCTTGTAAATTGATAAAGCGGCTGAGGATTAGTAATGACCATTTCTGAATTGGCCTCGGAAGAATTAGCCATCTGGGAAAGCCAAGCCATTTTCTTTAATGCGCCCAAACGATTGCGAACCGCTTCTTCAAGATGCGGTTTATCTTTGCAAATTTCTTCAACACTAGTGGTGATGTTGTCTAAACCCTTGCTTTCGAAGGACTGAATTAGATGATCAATTTCTTCCAATTCTTTGGGTGACATGGCCGGTGGGGTCTCACTCAGTTGTTTGTGAGTTTGATTTTTTACTATTTTACCGATTTTTGCAAGTAAAGCTTGTTTATTATCTGCTTGTGAATTGATAGTAGCCTAGTGTTTTGTAAGATAATCTTAGTGAAGAACCTGCACTTTAATACAGTGGTTAGGTTCTTTATTTCTTGGGGAATAGTGTAACGGTAGCACAACTGCCTCTGGAGCAGTTTGTCTAGGTTCGAATCCTAGTTCCCCAGTTTTCGACTTCTCGATGTTGTTCGATGTAAAGTGTTAATCTAATATAACTTGCATCTTATAAAAAACCAAATCCTTTTTTAAAAATTATTTGTTTTGCCACTTTTTTGCCACTGTATTGCACTTAGGTTGGTTTTGCGAAGAGGCACTTTTTGCTGGTTTAATTCCACTTACAATTGATTTTAGTGGCATTAAAAATAACCTTCATTGCGAGATGATTATGGCAAAGCTCAACCTCATTGGGAACTCCTACCATGTACGATTTGGTTTTAAAGGAATTACAAGAAGATATGCATTGAAAACTTCGAATTTAGAAGATGCAAGGAATGAAAAAAATAAGATAGAGGACACGATCTATCAGATAAAAATGGGTAGGCTTATTGTTCCAGAAGATTGCCAAGATGTTCATTACTTTGTTTTTACTGGTGGTAAAGAAACCGATCGACAAGCTCCCGCCTGTTTAACTTTGCAAGACATTTGGAATGGATATTTTGAAAGTATTCCCTCTGAATCAAGAGATAGTATCAAAACAGAAAGAACGCATATAAAACACTTTATTGCGATTCTAAAGAACAAGAACATAAGGGCAATCAACTTTAAAGATTTGCAGGAGTATATCAAAACACGGCTTGAGGAAGATGGGAACCGTGGTAAAACCACTTCTACAAGAACTATCCGAAAGGAGATGGATACATTCAAGGGCATTTGGAACAATTACGCTTTGCCTCTAAAATTAGTTTCATTTTCATTTGAGTTAACATTTGTTGCAAAATTTAAACTCGGGAAAGAAAGCACAAAGGCAAAATTTCAAACATGGGAACAAATAGAAAATCAAATAAGTAGAGGCAACCTTAAGGAAAACGAAGCAGAATTTTTATGGGATGGGTTATTTCTGGATTTATCTCAAATAAAAG
This sequence comes from Gemmataceae bacterium, assembly GCA_044337875.1. Classification (GTDB taxonomy): domain Bacteria; phylum Planctomycetota; class Planctomycetia; order Gemmatales; family Gemmataceae; genus UBA969. The sequence continues at coordinate 176,938 of JBIIMS010000009.1, read as the reverse complement.
AATTGCTCGACTTTGTTAAGAATTCAAATGATTCTCGAAAATGGATATATCCCATGTTTTTGTTTGCTGCTCATACAGGTGCTAGGCGATCAGAATTGCTTAGATCCGAAATACAAGACTGGGATTTTCAAAACAAAACGGTTTCAATCAGGGAAAAAAAGAAAGATAAAGATAAGGAATATACCACTAGAGATATCAATTTGTCGGATGAGCTTGCCCAAGAAATGAAATGTTGGATCGAAAAAAATGGAGAAGGTTCATTTGTGTTTTCAAAAAACGGGATACCTTTGACCGAGGCTAAGGTCGCAAATGTTTTTGCTAAGAAGTATTACTTCAGTAAAAGAAAGGATCAGTGGATTCTTCGTGAGTGGTATTTCAATAACACAAAATGGTCGGTTCTGCGTGGATGGCATATTTTTCGTCATAGTTTAGCAAGTAACTTGGCTAATGCAGGTGTAGACCCTCGATTAATTGATGACATATTAGGGCATCAAACTGAAGAGATGAGGAAAAGGTACCAACATATGTTTCCGCAAAAACAAAAAGCTGCGCTTAACTTGCTTTTTCAGTCTGACATCAAAGCAAGTTAACGCATTTTTTCAACTATCAAAGAAATTCAACGAGATCGTAGCCCGTGGTTCTGGTAATGATTTAACTCTTCATAGGAAATCTTCCACTCATTAGAACTGCCACGACCAGAATCTTTCTTTTCTGCGATTATTCTTTTGTTGTTGCAATATTCACGCACGGTGAATTCGGCTCTGCCGATAATTTTTGCAACTTCTTTGACGGAATAATATTCCTTTTGCATCGGGACTTGGTTTACCGTGATCATTTGCATCAGCTTTTGAATATCTTTTTTAAGATCATAAATACATTGCATCACATTATAATCTGATTTTAAATTGTGATGATCAAATTGACCGTTATGGTGCTGATTTTCTTTTGAGTAATCTTGGTTGTTGTGCATATGTCCGTCTGTTGCTTGATTTTTCTGAATATGCATGCTCTTTCCCCTACTGTGTTTGCAGAAGTTGTCACGAAAATGCACGCCTCCATTTTGGAAGTATGTGCGGATTATAAATTTTGGATTGTGGGCGGAGTAAGGTTCCAGAAAGTTTGCTTTTTTTATTTTGCAAGATGAAAGAATGCCATCTCTCTCAACCTTTCTGTATTAGTTGTTGTGATTAGAACTTAATGGGGGAAAATTACAATACTGAATTCACTGAATTCTTTATTTTTGTATGTTCTGGTGTGAGGGTCTAAATAAGACCAGAGGTCAGTACACCAGTGCCTAGTTCCACTTCTGGTCACTCCCTCCGCTAGACTGTGAATAGTCGTAACAATAATCGGACAATTTCTCTCGTGCGGTTGTTCATCTGTGAAAAGCTTGGTTGTTGTGATTTGAACTGATTAGGAATTCATGGTAATGGCGCCACCGCGATGTAGAGATGGTCCGGAGCCTCGGGGAAGTACTTGAAAAGAGCCGGGCACAGCCACCCTTCATGACCATTCACCAGGTACCAGTTGCCGCCGTTTTCCTCTCGGACATGCTTCGCTTCAATTTGGAATCCTTCAAACGAGGACTCACTGAACTTCAAGCTAAATCCCTTCTCGGGTTGCTCAATTCCGTTTAAAGAACAAAGATCTAACAATATCAAATCAGTATTCTGCACGAAAGGTTCTTTGTCCAGACCAGTCGTCGCATCATCAAATACCAGCATGCCCTGATGGCTGAAGGGAAAAATTTGAAATACTCGTGACATAAGTAGTTTCTCCTTGTGTGTGTAGTTGGAAATTTTTGGGTTCCGCCCTCGCCTGGAACGGCTTTGGCATTTTGTAACAGCACCTGACGAATCATTGATGCCTTGCAAGGCAATCAATCCTTATTCGCTAGGAGTGCTTATGGATTTCCATTGGCTCAAAAAAGCTAATTTCGACAGCGCCACATTGCTGAGGGAGATGAGGAAACAAACCCCGTCAGCCCTCGACAAGATCTACCAGGCGTTCGCCTTCGTGGCTGAAAATGAATTCCAAGACGAGTGCATCTTGGTCGGAGGCATGGCGGTCGCCCATTGGTTATCAAGGACTATAACCCCCGACATCGACTTCCTCTGTGGCGATATCGAAGCTGTCAAGGCTGCGTTATCGAAGGAAGGCATTGAGTTCTCGCCTATCACATTTGCAAACCTAGGAACGGAAGGGGGGTTCACGGTTCAATTATTCAATGCCGATTTCTTAAATCCAGATGCATCTAATATGCCTGTTAACTTCAATTTACTATCGAGCGCGGCGCCGTCCATGATAGCGGGGATGCGCATAAACATAGCAGACCCTGCAGCACTTGCCATCCAGAAATTTGTGACGGGAAGAACGAAGGACATCGATGACGGCTTTAAGTTGCTCGCCGTGTGCGACTTGTCCAAACTCAAAACTATGCTGAAAAAGCTACAGAGGGATTTGCCGAAGGAGATGAGCGCGAGGGAGATTTGGAACTATGCGAAGTTACTGTAAGTGATTGAAAAAAAACCAACTCGGCTAATTTTTAAGATGGAGTACTGTTTTTCAAAAAATATGTGTTTTTGGTCTGAGAAAAAACCAAACCTCACTCCTATATACCATGCACGAATATTTCTTGCACAAAGGAGAAGCATGAAAACATTAACAGAGTTAGCTGCGGATCTTAACATTCCATACTACCGCATTAAATATGCTCACCTATCAGGTAAGTTGCAAGAACCAGAAAAGGTCGGCGGAATTCGAATATATAGCCGCAAAATGATCGATAAGGTTCGAGCCTATTTTGCTGGGTCCAAGAACAATCCTTAACATAGGTAGTAATATTAAAGTGATAAAAAGAAAAGTGCCGATAGAGGAAAACGAACTTCGAAAGCTTCTTATAAAACCAGAATGGTATCACCTTCCCTCAAAATGGACTGATTGCATCAAACCCAATATTTATCTTGATAAACAACATCCATGTCAGAACAAGAAATGCCCAAGCGAGCATTGCAACCGGGCACGAAATAGCAAACAGTTTCAGTATCTATTGGTTAATTATTCAATCAAACGACCAGATAAATTTGTAGTATTTAAATTCACCACAGATTCGGACATACTCTCCCAACGTGAGTTCGGTTTGATTTTAAAATGTTTAAGACCCAAAATAAGGTATATCAGCAAGGGCAAAAGCAAGAAAAAACCAAATCCACCATTCTCGTATGACCTAAAAACTGAATTCTCAGAAGGGCAACCCCATTTACACCTCACATTAACCTTTGACGATAATCATGAAAGCTCTACTGCAGAAACGGTTAAAGATAAGTTCGAAAAAATCTTCAAAAAGACCATTACGAAACTTGAAAATTCTGGCGAATTGATTTCTGAGGTACGACCCGCCGAAGTTTATTTTGAACCATTTAGAAGCACAAAAGGAAGCGCCAGATATCTAGCCAAAGCGGAAAAGGATCTACATAAACATGAACCAGTGCCTTCACAGTACATTTCAAACAGAATGAGGCTAAACTCTTGTAGCCGAGATCATCATCCCGTTTCAAAAAAAGAACTGGCACATATTAAGAAGACTCTTTCAGTCAGCAAGATGGCATTGAATGAAAGTTCTGACTTCGCCAACGAAAGTGGCAAATCACACACAAAGATATTTGTTCAATCCGATAGCCGAGCTATTGCTTCCACAAATGTCAGTTCCAAAGATGCAGCAACACAGTTGCAAGGAACAGGTCATCATCATAAAAGAATGATGAATGGTTGTTTTTTAGGCAAAAAGTCGAGCTTGTGTTTGAATTCAACTTCGATTCAGTCCAGAGTTCCCTTTTCATGTTGTAATTTGCAAAAGGTAAGCCTCGAAAGAAGTCAGTTAGGGAAATCCACATCTTCGCCATCTTGGTTTGTAGGGCATGTTTACGATGTTCAATTTCTTGAATAATCCAGCTTTTTACATTTCCAAGATTCGACAAACTAATGACGAAAACCTCTACGACGAAGGGTATTGCCATATAGTCAGTACCTACTAGTGCTGCCTTGTTTATGAGCGTTGCCTGCCTGAAAAATAACAACGGGCAAAATATTACGACGAATATAATCCGTCGTGCATAGGGCAAGCTCCATTACAGCCAAGGGTTCAGCGTCGTTGCATGAGAAGTGTTGGAAAAAAAACCAGTATAGGGCTAAGCCTGAAATGCAATCTCAACCTCGTCCCGACGCATTTCGCCGAACTAGGACGCCCGCTCCTTGCAATGATAGCGCTACAGTTGAAACAGAGATCATCTTAGCGGCGAAGTCCTCAAAAATTGCGTTTTAAGAGGTTGTGAGACTTAAGACCTGCCGCAAGGAGCTAATCATAGCGACTTTTTGGTCCAACCATGTGATTCCTCAGCTATGCCCTTGCAATGATTGAAGAAATCCTTGGTTCGCAGAAAGTCGTACTTTTCTTTTTCGATTCTCGCCTTGTATTCCTCGTTTGCAAATGCGCTTTTCAGGATTGGTACTAATTTGGACGATGCTAGTGTTTTAAGGTACTCACGGAATGAAAGTTCTTTGATTAGATTCGTCCCGTAATCCTCAAGATAATCTTTCAATTTAGGATCGTTAAATATTCCCTGAATTAAAAGTGACCAGACTAAATGCTTCCCCTTGCTTATCACATTGTAATGCTTCTGGCTTAATCTTTCTTCAAGTCGCCTCATTGGGTCCTTTGATACAAGATGAATCTTGTATGCGATCACTATTTTTCGGAAATCACAATCCAAGTAGGACCTTCTGAAAGTATCCTCGTACCATTTTTGGTTTTCAAACACCTGGGGCAAGTCGTACATTCTGTTGATCTCGCCTTGAATCGCCAGAAATGTTTGTGCTAATGGTTTGATCTTGATATCACGGAATGTGTCCACCATCATTTCCTCAAGTTCCTCGGAGGAATAGTGGTTGAAAGATTTTTCTTGTCTTGAATAAAACACACCTGCTTGTTCCTTGAATTTGTCATGCAGGTCGCATTGGATTCGATCATTGGCACGTAGGTTCCATGGCTCAACAGGGTTTTGCCTGTTATTGCAAATGGTGACATTTGTGACAAATTCACTGTGGGGGTCAGCGACTACGATTTTTGCTAGAACCTTGATTCTGTCCAGCAGATTCTTGTTTGTTTTAAGTTCAGGGTGACCGTCATATTCTTCCATGAATTTTGCCACACTGGTGATGGTTTGTGCGCCATTCAATAAGCGCGGTACCTTGATTACCGCATGGGTATCATTAAAATCGATGTGCTCCGCAGCAAGTGTCACACCATTATGGTTGAAAGAAAACAAATCAGGTGAAGTTTTGTTGTTGAGTACGATATCAGCGAGAGTTTTTCGTATATTTTTGTTGGGTGAATTTTCGCCTGATAGCCCCATGCGAATGTTGCGGTCTAGAAATTTCTGCCCAAGGCTTTTATATATTTGGAACAAATCCATGATCGGAATAAATCCGACATACATGGTTTTCCCATCCGCCTCGGTAAGAACACAATTTTCCCTCAAAAGCAAAAGATTGTATGAAAGCCTAGGTTCTGCCTTTGTAGGCATGCGGCTGCCTGAAATAAATTCCACGCTTAATTGTACATCAGTGCGACCAAAGTATTTTTCAATCAGGTATCGTTTGTTTTCAAGGTTTTCTTTTCTATCAGCTAATCCCGTACTCTCCTCTGCTTTTTCTCGCTCTCCCTTGAATACGAAGTGAACTAGGACATTATTGATTCCGTCTTTAACTTCTTTCAATTCCGCCATCAGGTGATTGAGCATTTCGTTGGCGCTTGGATCTGGGAATGAATCATCAAAAATCAGGCGCATTCCATCGTTCGTAAGTCTTTCAAGGGATTCCTTGAAAAGGTTGTGATCTTCAGACCACTTAAACTGATAGAGGTAGAGGTTTTTTGTTGCCACATCGATGTGGTAAGCATCGATACCGTAATCGTTGCCACCAAAGGCTATGCGACCGGATAAATCTGAAATATCAATTTTAAACTTGTTTTTAAGGAAAATGCAGGCAAAGTAGTCTTGTTTTACCCCACCATAGGTTTCATTCCAGTCGCTATAAATCTGGTTCAGTTCTTTTGTGTCTTGGTTTGTGATGGGCATATCGATTTCCTTTCCAATCTGGTAATTAAAAACATCGTTCCCTACTGCACTCCGAGTGCTTTGAAGACGGCATCGACCGCATCGGCATAGAACGCGGTTTGGAACTTGGCAAAAAGCTCGCCTGGGATGGTCGGCAAGTCCTTCACGCTTGCCATGGGCAGTAGAAGACGTTTAGCACCTGCATCAAACGCCATCTGAAGGGATTCCGCCAGATTCTCCACCGGAACGATGTTGCCACCCAGGCTCATGGTGCCAAGTACAACCATCTGCTGCTGGATGGGCTTGCCTATGACTGCCGATGCCAATGCGACGAAGGTAGCAAGGGTTAAGGTCGTTGATGGACCAGCATTATTCAGCTCTACCACATGCAAGTGGTAATCATGCTCGCCTGCCTTGATCGATACGCTGACCTTGTTGCCGTTTGCTTGGAAGTAATCGAACCCGATTTTGGCTGATTCCTTTGCGGCAGAACTCGACCCCAGCCCGGAGGTTTTGAAGGCGCCGTAGCCTGCAGTAATCTGGGTTTCGATGCGAAAAACGCCCAGATGCCCACCAGTTCCTGGTGCTACCGTGTGCAACACCCCTGGGTTTAAGGCTGAATCCGGGATAAGTGTGCCGCCGCCTTGCTCAGGCACATTGATGTATTTTTCCTCCATAGTTTCAAGGTCGATGTATGAAAAGTGCACATCGAAAAACTCCATGCCTCCGATCTTCTTGAGTTGTTCCTTTACCCTGCGCCTTGCCTCAAGAGCATACTCAAGGCATTTCCTCACTGCCTCCTTATCGTAATCGCCACCAGGATAGATAAGTTTCAATAGCCCAGAGACGGTCTTCTTTACCGCGTTCTCATCGCGGATTTTCAAATCTCGACCCAGCTTGAAGTACTTAAATATGGCATCCGAGAAATTCTGCCTGCGCATTTCACGCATCCACTCCGCAAGATAGTCGGAGATCATGCCGTAACGATCGGTGAACGAGTGGGAATCCAGCTTCGGGATCTCCCACCCAGGAATATAGCTGTGAAACCGGTCAAGGAATGCAGAATCGATCATGGCAATAGGAAATGGAGCAAACAGATGGCTTGTCTTCACAAGGGTATCGACCTTGTCGATATTGCCTACATAGACCATGCTCGCCTTGGCGCTGATGGAATCTCTACCACGGGCAAAGCTACCTGAAGCCATATAGTCTTTTGAAATCTGCACGCCGTCCTTATCTTTAAAATCGATTCCGGCAATTTCGTCGAACGCAACCACGTCCCAGATTCCAACCAATCCGACTTGCCTTCTCGCCATGTTGTAGAACAAGTTTGCGACACTCGTATTTCCACCAGAAACAAGGATGCTGTTTGGGGATATCTCCTTGTAGATGTGACTCTTGCCGCTTCCCTTTGGTCCGAGTTCAACAAGATTATAGTTATTTTCAACGAAGGGAATCATGCGATTCAGCAGATGCAACTTAACTTTTTTCTCGAAGTTTGCAGGCTCCATCCCAGTGGATCGAAGAAGCACATCAATCCATTGATTTTCGGTGAAGCCCTTTCTTCCTTGATAAAGCTCTTCCATATCCATTCCTGGAATCTGAATTGGCTTCAGGTCACGCAACACGAAGGGAGATGATCGCTGTTCTTCTTCATGAAAATGCTCGAGGGTCAAGATACACCAGATGCCGCCAGCCAGCAGCTTCTCGAACTGCTTGACAAAAACAGTCGATACTTCAATTCCCTTCACGCCCAGATTTCCAAGCACCGCTTCGTAAACATCCCTGCGTTCGTTTAATGTCACCGTAACTTTATCAATGATCTTCGTGGGGCGACCTTCTCGGGAGCGCTCCCTGATCGAAGACTTCACCTTCTCTGCTTCATCGGGTCGAACATAATTCTCCATCAACACCTTCTTGACGGTCTTCAATCCCTCCTCAATCACTGCTGGATCATCGCTGGCGCAATAATTGCCCAACAAATATTCCAATACATAGACCGGCACATTCGCGCCTTCCTTGAGAAGTTTCGTCAAGTCTTTACGTACGACCTTCCCAGGGAAATGGCGGTTGAGAAGATCATCAAGGGAAGAGTCAGGCAATGCGGGTTGGTTCTCAGAAGTCATCGGTTACCATCCTATCTATAATTACATCCACGCTTGCTTCCGGACTTCCGGTTGCAGCATCGGTAAGAATTAGTTTGTACGATTTCTTTTTGTCGAAGCTCTGCCCAGCTAAGGTTAGAGTAATCCACTTTTTTCGGTCATCAAGACTTGGAGATTCGCTGTCGAAGTTGATCGATACGATGTTGGAAACAGGGGTTTCATTCTCGAATATCCCAACCTTCAAGGTGATAGCAGTCAATCGATCTGATACTGCTTCCATCTGCAGCATCTGGAATCGGCATACACCCGTGGTGACTCGATGCTGGGTTCCCAAAACATGAACGGTCACAGGCTTTGGCTTCGTATCTTGCTTTCGAACTTGTTTAATCGTGATTACAGGCACGCAGATTTCCTGCGGCATCGCTCCGCCATGGATGAATCGCGCCCCGCCCACAAAATGAAAAAGACTTGTCCCCTTGGGTATGAGAAACTCCGTTTCGTCATCCACGCCCGCAGTGGTGCGAACCTTTCCCTTCCAAGCAGAATCCTGAGCTGCGATATTGTTGGCGAGGATATACCGCTTCTTCGTAACGATGGCATCGTCGGGTTTCGATACATTCGATTTGTTTGTATTCCCTGGATTGGTATCTGAGTATAGAAAACCATGATCCGCAGTGACGACGATATAGCTCGCATTAAAATTGTTCATCAGGTTGGAAATCAAATTCGTAAGATCGTCGATTGCCCGCCTTACAGCCTCGAATGTCGCGCCCTCCGTCTTGGCATCATCCCCCGTGGCATCGACAATATCCTGATAGATGTAGATGACCTTTTTGTCTTTCGTAAACTCTCTGCCTTCATCCTTCTTCATCGCCATCAATTCACTGGCTTTGCAGGCTATGCCATTCACGGAAGCCAAAATAGCCCCACGGTTGCCTGCAATGCTCGATAAGCCATCCACCAATACATCCATGTCGCTGTATTTCAATTTCTGGTGAGGCATCAGGCTCGCCATACCAAGTGCAGTGTACGATGGGAGTACTCCCAACTGTGAAGAAAGGGTCGCTTCCATCCGGTACTTGCTGTTGATGGTGTTGACCAACTCCTGAGCCGCCTCATATCGAAAAGCATCGCTGATGATGACGAAGGCTCTTTGCTTTTCGCCGCCGCTGATCCAAGGTTCAACATTGCGTTCGTAGAACTCGTACTGGTTTGGTATTTGCTCCAATCGCCATTTAGAAAGCAAGCCATCTGCAGGCTCCAGGAATTTCCCCCAAGCCAATGAGAATTCATTCAGGAAGCCATTCACATAATGGGCTTCAATGGTGGGTCGCAAAAGTTTCGCGTTGTCCCATCCTTGCGACTCTGCGATATTTGCGGCTTCGGAAAACTGTCTGTATAATTGATCGAACTTATAAAGTTCACTTTCATAAGCCTTATAAAGTTCCTTTGGGTTTTTAAAGTCAAGCCTTCCCGTGTTTTGCTGCCAAAGCAGGATGAATTCCGCTCCCGTAAGCAAGGCATCATACAAGGCATGAAGCGCTCTACGGGGCGCGAATCGATTGTCTTGTTTCGCGGTGTTAGCCCAATAACTCGCCTGGCGTAAATTGATGATCGATCTGATAGAGTCAATCTCTATGGATTCGTTGCTATGTTCTATTCTCTCTCGTAACTGGGTCGTGATGCGCTTTTCCACTTCCAAGAAGGTCGGCACCTCCGCGAGGTTTTCAGCCTGATAACCAGAAAGAAAGTTTTTAAGCCCAACCTTCTCTGCCACTTCGCTCGAAAGCTTGTCGTAGCTTTCCCCTCTGGTCAAGCTATCTCGCCAGCTCCCTAAACAAACCACTGCATTATGCCAGCCATTTTCTGGCAGCACCAGATACTGCAATCCCAGGGCAAATTTTCCCTTGGCATGATGCGCCAGATCGGTGATCAGCAGGCGTTTGAGAAAATCTCCCAAAGTTGGCTCTTCCTTGGCATAGCCAAATGCCGCCTTCACCATGTCCCAGAAAGAATCATCCAGTTCCAGCTTCTCGATCTGAGCAAAGGAATTTGGCGCGACTGTAAGGTCCAGATCGTTGACATCTAGCCAGCCATGAAAGAAGGCGCTGACCAAATTGAAAAGATCGGGCTGGTCTACCTTGGCGATCACTGCCATCATCTTTCGATCCAGATCCGCTGCGGAATCGTTGGGCTGCACCAGAAGCTTAAGCTTGTTTACTCGATCCTTGCTATCGAAGAATTTCCTTCGTATTGACAGATGGCTCTTCAGGCTTTGCTGGGAAAGCCCAAGATCCTGCAAAAGGATGCTCGCCCGGTCAGCTCGGAAGGTTCTGCTATAAAGCCGTATGTCCAAAAGCCAGTCGGCTTCGTAATCTGGTTCTTCCTTAGCCGAATAGAGCAAGAACTTGGTATTGGGTTCTTCTTTTTCAAGTCGCAACTTAACGCGTAGATTGCTTTCTTGATCCAGATGGATTTTTTTAACGCCATCCAATTCCAAGGAGGCGATCAGGAATTGGAACTCCTTTTCCGGATCGTTCCAGAAAACGATGCGGTTGCCCTCTAGATTAAAGGCTTTGTTTAAAGCTTCTTGGATTTTCACTTGATCGCTCATTCCTCACTGCCCCCGGTAACTGCTTTGACTTCAGCTAAAATGTCTGCGAACTTCGCATAGTTGACCTTCACGCCATCATCCAGATCGAGCTTGATCTTCTGGTCTGCATAATTTTTCAATTTCTCATCGAAGGTCATCAGTTCGGTGTGCTGCTTGCGCAAATCATCCTGCTCTTTTTGCAGTTTCTTTCGTTGGCTAGTACTGCTGGATTTAAGCTTATCCGATTCCAATTGTTCAATTCTTGCGGATAACCTTCCCAACAGCGGGATGACATATTCGGTTCGCATTCGGGAAAGGGTGCCTTCGTTGTAGCGATGCAGGTAGACCAGGCATTGGAAAGCTTTCAGCTTGCCGCTGCTGAATAGCCAGTAGATGGGTCTGCGTTTGTACACTTGCAGATGGTTCTTATAAAAGTCACTGGACAAGTATTTGCGGATGAAATCTCGGGGAAGTGCATCGGTGGCAGCGCCTAGGCTTTCTGCGATGAAAGCTAGATTCTCTTCTAGTTGCGGAGAAGATTTAACCACGGATAACACAGATGCCACGGATGAAGAAGCATCGAGTTCGCCGTTCCAGCATACATTGACGAACTCCACGATGCGGTTGGTGGCATCATCGGCAATGCCCCAATCGGTGTTCAATATCGGCACGATGCCATCCTCATCGGGAAGAAATTTAACCACGGAAGAAGAAGACTCAGGGTTTTCTTTCTTATCAGGGCTATCTGTGTTATCGGTGGTAAAAAAGATCTTCTTGAAATCCAGATTGCCACTGTGGGCGTAGATCAATCCCTCCTTATCGAGGCTGTATCTACCCATCATGCAGCCGATGGCGTAGGAGATCAGGCGTTTGATGTCTTGTTCACGATCAGCGCGAACCAATGTGATTTGTTCTTCTGGCACATCGGGCGACAATTCGTCTTGTAAGCCGTAAGCTTCAATGAACAGACGGTTGTTTTTTTCTTCCAACCGTTTCATTTCATCGATGGCTGCGCGGTTTTGTTTTTGCCATTGCTCAAAAGCGGCTTTTAAGATGGATTGTTTTTGGCGGATTACTGGGTTGTCGGTGAAATCCCATGAGGTTTCGTAATTGTTCCAGTCGGTTTTTGCCAATTCAATCAATTTACTTACAATTTCTTTAGCATTTGAATCTTCAAAATCCTTTGGAAAAGGTAATGATAAAAAATCATTAGTTGTGAAGTGCAATGTTGGATTTAGCGCACTTGTAATTTTTGAAATTAACTTGCCATTTAAGAACGCTAATCCTTTGCTTATATCTTTTTCTAAGATTGGGTAAGCAGTTGGTCCAGTACTATCAGAAATAAATCCCTCAGGATAATATCTAAAAGAAATATCACCTGAAGTTACATCGGACCAGCTAATTCCAGCTTTAAAATAGAATTGAGGATTTCTAATGCCAGACCTCAAATTTCCATTTTCATTTTTAAAATTTAACAATTCGAGCCCGTCATTTTCCCAATTTATAACGTAAAAAATATTGCCGTACCATTTTCTATAAGGACCGCCTTTGTTATATGGAAACCATTTGCGAAGGGATATTTTAGCGTCTTTTTTTGATGACGCAGAAACGAATGTTTTATTGAAATTTACTTCAAACCAAAGCCTTAAAAATCGTTCATTATCCCCTGTAAAAGTTCCCTTTTTAGCTATAAACAATTTATCTACTGACACATTTTCTGCAAAAAAAGAGCATATTTTATCACTTACCCAATAGGCAATGGGGCTGCCGGGGATCTTCTTGAAGTCATCCGGCTTAGCTTCATAAAACCAGCCGCAGTTTGGATTTTTAATGGCTTCTAATGTTTTGGGTGCTTGGTTTTCGTGTCCTTTGAAATCCGATAATTTAATGTAATTGCCTGTGTAATTTGGAATGTGAGTTTTACAAACGATAAACGTACAAACAGGAACGCAAGCAGGTTCAAAGGCGTTGTATTCAAGTTGAATCAAAGATTGAAGCGTTGCATTATTCAATAATTTTGTGCGGATTGCTTCATAAGACGAAATAAACATCCAAACGTAAGGCGTAACAAAAGACAAGCTTGCCGCATCATTTCCAAAATTTTGGCAACGTTCCATGAACATTGAAAACATATCTGATTTGCTGTCAGGTAAGTGCGTTTTTGCAAATCCTTTTAATGCAGCGTTCATGCCCTTTCCACCCATATACGGCGGATTGGCAACTACTGCATCGTACTTCTGCGAAAGCACTTTTGCCTGCTCGATCAAAGGTTGCAAACGCATCAATCCCATCCAGCTTAAATCGCCACTGCCTTCGACTTTTCTTAACCGTTCTTCTATCGCTGGTAATTTCGAAACCATTTCCTCTGGAATTTGAATCAAAGAGCCAAAGGTCTTCGCATGTTCAAACAAGGCAATTAGCTGTGCGATATCCGATTCGGGTATATCCCCTTTGCCTATGCCCGAAATATTAGCATTCAATTCCGCAGTAATGCTTTCAGGATTCAAATCCTTGCTTTCCACAAAGCAAAGGATGTTGGGTTGAATGCCTGACTCACCCTTTTGGCTTTGAAAAAGATTTCGATCATCCTCACGCGCCTTCATGGTCAATGCAAACATGGATAACTGCGCAGCCCGATCATCAATCTCAAAGCCATACAAGTTCTTTTTCAGGATGAGTACTGGAATATCTTTGGATCGATAGCCCCGCTCCTGATAAATCGCTTTGAAAAGATCATAAGCCTCAACGAGGATGTGACCGCTGCCACAAGCGGGATCCAGGAAAGTGATCTCCTCTGGGTTCAAACTTGGCGGCGTAATCTCCTTGAGTTGCTTGACAACTTCGGGTTCTTGCTCTGCAGGCTCTATGTAATATTCCATCTGCGTACGAAGCGCACTATCCGGGTAGGTTGCCAGCCATTGCCGACCTAGCGTATTATGCACAAGATATTTGACGATCCAGTTGGGCGTGAACAACTGCGTAGCTGCGGGGATATCTTCGCTTGCGACCACACTGCCAATAACTTCATCCTTCTTATCGGAGATGTAGTACTGATAAAGCCAGCCGAGGATTTCAACCTTATCCCAATCGGCTTCCTCAATGCCATTCACCAGCTTACGGATCAGCGAATCCGAGTTGAGTAGGTTTTCTGGCAGCAGCAGTTCTGTTTCATCATCAATTCGTTCGAACAGAAACGGCATCGCTTGATGCAGTGCATTACACTGCGCAAGAAGAATCAAGCGATACAGTTCGTTCTCCTTGTTGCCTGCAAGCTTGAGGTCAATGACGGTATTCTTATCAAGGTTGGGCAGGTCTAGATGTTCAGCGTGTTCGAGGTTTTCGGGAAAGTTCTTGCCTTCGGGATGGCTTAACACCCGATAGCCATGATCGAGATAACCATGCAGTTCCATGTAACGAAGAGCGACGAATCTATTGAACCAAGAATAGGCGATAGCTTCGATAGTTTGGGCAAAGCCAATTTGCTTGATGCGTTCTTCTAAAAGCATTCGTTTGCTAGCAACAGCTTTAGAATGTTCCCTACCTAGAATAACGACAACATCGCCGCGGATCTTGATAGGTTCGGTTTTATCTGCGGTGATGCCATAGAAGGCTGCACGATCAGAGATTGCCTGGATGAAGTCCTTGCGGGCTTGCGGAGCATAGGTTTTAAGTGCGGCACGGTTCATGGTTATTCTTCACTGCCCCCGGTAACTGCTTTGACTTCAGCCAAAATATCTGCGAACTTCGCATAATTTACCTTCACGCCATCATCCAGATCCAGCTTGATCTTCTGGTCCGCGTAGTTCTTCAATCGCTCATCAAAGGTCATTAACTCGCCCAGTTGTTTCTTGAAATCATCCTGCTCTTTTTGGAGTTTCTTTCGCATACTGGTGCTGCTTGCTTTCAGTTTATCCGATTCCAGTTGTTCAATTCTTGCGGATAACCGTCCCAATAGCGGGATCACATATTCTGTTCGCATTCTTGATAATGTGCCTTCGTTGTAGCGGTGAAGGTAGACCAGACATTGGAAAGCCTTAAGTTTGCCGCTGCTGAAGAGCCAGTAGATAGGACGCCGTTTGTACATTTGCAAATGGCTTTTGTAAAAGTCGTTGGAAAGGTATTTGCGGATTACATCTCGGGGAAGTGCATCGGTGGCAGCGCCTAGGCTTTCTGCGATGAAAGTTAGATTCTCTTCTAGGGTTTTCTTATCCCAAGCGGTAGCAATGAATTGAACCAGTCTTTCGGTTGCATCATCCTTGATGCCCCAATCTGTGTTGAGCAGGGGGATGATGCCATCTTCATCGGCTGGGAAGGTCTTGTATTGGGTTGGGTCAAAGTCTTCGTTACCACTGTTGGCGTAGATTAAACCATCTTTGTCGAGGCTATAACGCCCCATCATGCAGCCGATGGCGTAGGAGATTATGCGCTGGCAGTCTTTTACTGGATCAGCGCGTGATAGGGTGATTTGGGAATCAGAAACTTCTGGAGTAAGTTCATTTTGGAGACCATATGCATTGATGAAAATACGGTTATTTTCAGTTTCAGCATTAGTACAATCATTTATTCTTTCAGCAGTCTTTTTTTTCCACAATTCCCATGATGACATAATTAAATTACATTTTGATGTAAGCATAAAAGGTTTCAAAAAATCCCACGCAGTTTCAAATTCATTCCAGTCGCCTTTTGAAATCTCTATGCATTTTGTAGCGTTTGAAACAACTGTGTTCGAATTAATTTTTATAACTGGTATAGATGCAACGTCCTCAATATTAATGTTAAGTGTTGGGTTGACTGACTTCATAAAATGAGTTGCCACATTTGATATCAGTAGCGATATTATCCAAAATTGATCCTTCTCTTCAGGAAAAATACAGGACCCCCCTGTTCCGAATATGCATCCGTGATCAAATAGCCTTACACCGAAAAAAGAAGAACTTACAGCAGTCCATGTAATTCCAGAAGAAAAGTAAAAGGATTCATTCGAAATCTTCCATCCCAAGTTGTCCCAGGATAACTGGGGGTAATTTTCTAATGTATTTTTTTTTATCTCTAGCCCATCCTGCTCCCAGTTTACAACCCACTCAAGGTTTCCGTACCATTTTCGAAAATCGCCCCCCTTAAGAAAAGGGAACCATTTTGAATTGGTTTTTTTTGCTTCATCACTGCAACGCGAGACAGAATTGAAATTCCTGAAATTAACTTCATGCCAAAAGCGGAGAAATCTTGCGTTGTTCCCAGTCCTCATACCCACTCTTGGTTTTGCAATTGTGCCAAGGTTTGGGTTCAGTTCAAAGGCTGCAATTGCCTGTGGAGTCAACCAATATGCAATCGGGCTGCTGGGGATCTTCTTGAAGTCATCAGGCTTAGCTTCATAAAACCAGCCACAGGATTTGTTGCGTATTGCTTCTAGAGTTTTTATGGGTTGGTTTTCATGACCCCTAAACTCGGACAGCCTAATAAATGAACCCTTATGATTTTCCATATGGAGATTTTGTAAAGTAAATAAGCAAACTGTTACCATTGCAGGTTCAAATGCATTGATTTCAAGTTGCACTAAACTCCTAAGTTGCTTGGTTTCAATTACCCATTTTCGCATTTCTTCAAATGAACTGATAAACATCCAGTTAAAAGGTGTTAAAAACCCTTCTATGCCATTTGGTTTTGTTAAATTAGAAAATGCTATTGTTGATGCCGAAAACAAGTCTTTTTCAAAGCCCAAATAGTGCTTCTTCAGATACACCTTAAGCATCGGCGCTAAATACTTGCTCCCCATATAAGGCGGATTCGCAACCACCGCATCGTATTTATGCGAAAGCACTTTTGCCTGCTGAATCAAGGGAACTAGTCGCTTCAACCCTATCCAACTCAAATCGCCACTGCCTTCTACCTTCTTCAAACGCGCTTCTATCGCTGGTAATTTCGAAACCATTTCCTCTGGAATCTGAATCAAAGAGCCAAATGTCTTTGCATGTTCAAACAAGGCAATCAACTCAGCAATATCCGAATCGGGGATATCCCCTTTGCCTATGCCTGAAATATTAGCATTCAATTCCGCAGTAATACTTTCCGGATTCAAATCCTTGCTTTCGATAAAGCAAAGGATGTTCGGTTGAATGGCTGATTCACCCTTCTGGCTTGATTGAAACAGATTACGATCATCCTCCCGTGCCTTCATGGTTAATGCAAACATTGCCAACTGTGCTGCTCGATCATCAATCTCAAAACCAAACAAGTTCTTTTGCAGAATTAAAGCTGGAATATCTTTGGACCGATAGCCCCGCTCCTGATAAATCGCTTTGAATAAGTCATAAGCTTCAACCAAGATGTGCCCACTGCCACAGGCTGGATCAAGGAAGGTGATCTCCTCCGGGTTCAGGCTTTCAGGCGTAATCTCCGTAAGTTGCTTTACAACTTCGGTTTCTTGCTCTGCAGGCTCGATGTAATATTCCATTTGCGTACGAAGCGCACTATCCGGGTAAGTAGCAAGCCATTGCCTTCCCAGCGTATTCTGCACCAGATATTTGACGATCCAGTTGGGCGTGAACAATTGCGTAGCTGCTGGGATATCTTCGCTTGCCACCACGCTGCCGATGACTTCATCCTTCTTGTCCGAGATGTAGTATTGGTAGAGCCAGCCTAGGATTTCAACCTTATCCCAATCGGCTTCCTCGATGCCATTCACCAGCTTGCGAATCAATGAATCCGAGTTGAGTAGGTTTTCTGGCAGCAGCAGTTCTGTTTCATCATCAATTCTTTCAAATAGAAAAGGCATCGCTTGATGCAACGCATTACATTGTGCCAGAAGAATCAAGCGATACAGTTCATTTTCCTTGTTGCCTGCAAGCTTGAGGTCAATGACGGTATTCTTGTCGAGGTTGGGCAGATCTAGATGTTCAGCGTGTTCGAGGTTTTCGGGAAAGTTCTTGCCTTCGGGATGGCTTAACACTCGATAGCCATGATCGAGATAGCCATGCAGTTCCATATATCTCAACGCGACGAATCTATTGAACCAAGAATAGGCTATAGCTTCGATAGCTTGGGCAAAGCCAATTTGTTTGATGCGTTCTTCTAAAAGCATTCGTTTGCTGGCAACAGCTTTGGAATGTTCCCTTCCTAGGATAACGACAACATCGCCGCGGATTTTAATGGGTTCGGTTTTCTCTGCGGTGATACCATAGAAGGCTGCACGATCGGAGATCACTTGAATGAAGTCCTTGCGGGCTTGCGGAGCATAGGTTTTAAGTGCGGCACGATTCATTTTTTCACCACGGATAACACGGAGTACACAGATAAGACAGAAAAGACATTCATTTTTTCACCACGAATAAGGCAGAAAAGACATTTTTTTCCCACCACGGATAACACGGAGGACACGGATAAGACAGAAAAGACATTCATTTTTTCACCACGAATAACACGGAGGACACGGATAAGACAGAAAAGACAGAAAAGACAGATAAGACATTTTTTTCCACCACGGATAACACGGAGGACACTGATAAGACAGAAGAGACAGATAAGAAATTCATCGTATCACCCGCTTCCAATCGAGATTGCTGTTTTTGAAGTTTAGTAACAGGGCAAGTTGAAGCCCCGTGATATTCAGATAGCCAATCATTTGGGCAATGTGCGTGTCGCTAAACGCAGAGACAACTTTGGGGTCAGCAATCACCAAATCATTGACGATCAAGTCGGGAATCAAAGTACCAATCAATTGCCCTTCGTAATGCACCGGAAATTGACGCTGCTGTTCCACTCGAAACCCTTGTTTTTTTAACTCAATCATAAGTGCATTCTCGTAAAGCTTTTCGTCTAGACCGGGGCGCAAGGTATTCAAAACCATCATTGCAGCTCCGATGATGGCTTCACTTAGTTCCCGATGAATCAGTTTGTCTTCCATCCTTGTTTTTTCCGATCCGTGGCATCTGTGTTATCCGTGGTTACCGTATCTGAATGCGGTTATTGTTCTTGATGGCTTGTTCCAGTTCTTTGCGCAAATCACCTAAAAATTCATCCACCTCTTCCTGGGTTTCGAGATAAGTGCTTTTAGCAATCTTCGATGGTGTTACAACATGCCGCTTTTTAACAACAACAATAGGTGGCTTGGGATCGGGATCTTTAACGGGAGGTTCTATTATTGAAAGCCATTCCTCCATTTTGTGGATCGCTTCATCATGCAGCCTGATGGAGTCAGAATTCATCTGAGCAATATGAGCCAAGGATTCCTCTCTCGGCAGTTGTTCCTGCAATGCGATAAGCGGTTGGGTCAGCTTGCTTGTTAAATCCGCAGGAGCGTTAGCTTTCAAAAGATCTTTTTGAAGGTCGGTAATCTTGATCTTGAGTTGTTCGAGCGCCTTGGTGCGGGCGGCTACCAGCAACTTTCCATTCACGGCTTCAACCTTCGTGATTAAGCCATCGATTTCCTTGATCATGCTATATGGGGCTTTGGCAGCTAGGATCTCCTGCATTCTTCGCAATGCACCCGCAGCACCTTCGTCTTTTTCCAAAATAGACCGATTTAGCTTAAAGGTGTTGAAGGACTGGCGAAGCTTTTCCCAAGTGGGTCGCATGATGTTGTAAAAGTCTAGCAGATCCTTGTACTGATCCCGTACATCAAGCAGTTCTTTTTTCACACTATTGAAGCGATCAACAAAGCGGTCAACATCGGTATTGTTGAGCAGATTACCTATCAGGATCAGACAATCCGTGATTTCCGCTTTGCCTGGGTAGTTGCCAGTCTCTGCAAGGGGCTTGTAGGTGTTGAGATTGATTTGCCATTCACCCAGCTTGGATTTCAAGAATTGGGTAATCCCATCTTCACCATCCGGTCCCATGTCTGAGAAAAGTTCCTTTCCTAGCAGTCGGGCATCCTGAATGATCTTGGGATTGGTAATTACTCTCTTTTTGAGGATGATTTTCTTGCGTTTGGAATTGTTGGTAAGCGCTTCATGAGCCTTATCCAGCGCGATTGGTGCTGATTCAAATAGTAGTTGAATTTCGCCAAGTACCAGAAGTCTGCCAATCAATAGCAGCGTTTCCCCCTCGACCCAGCCATAAGGGCGCAAAGAGCGCTTTTCCAAAAGTTCATTCAGAATGACGGGGTTACTTTTCAAAGAAGACAAATCCAAGTACATTTTCAAGTCTTCAAGGGCTTCGGGGTTGTTCTCACCAGCTTGAAGCAAAAGATTTTCTTTACCTAGATCATTCGTGCGTAGGACGGATTGCAATTCTTTTAGTGGATCAGGTAGAAGGCGCTTCAAGTATCCCATCTTTAAAAAGGTATTGTTGATGAGGTAATCGAACGATTCAGACAGGGCTTCCTGAGGATCTGTTGATTTGATTTTGAGAGCCTGACCGACTACGGAGTAGTCTGCCCCTACGATCATGTCTTTAACCGTTAATATCAGCCTTTCGTAGCGATTCTGGTTGTCTGTTGCGATATTCTCGATGATGCGTTTTGTCGAGTTGGGAAGGGTGCCATCATTTTTGCGGGTTACAAAACGATTGGTCTGCAAGTATGCGCGGATGTCGTTACCCAAGGCTGCATCGTTACCCAGCCGAATCCATATCTCGCCGCCGTTGTCGCTGGACTTAAGTATGCATCTGCCACGATCCATGCCCGGATACTCATCACCCAAGGGCGACAGTATATTCAAGCACAGATGCCCATCTTTTTGCTGACCATGAGGAAAGCTATCGATACGGCGGTTGAATTCAAAATCCATCTTGTTAAGGGTAAAACGATGTTTTTTGGTGTCTTTGAAAACCTCGCGGAAAATGATATCTCCAAGCAGACGAGAATCCTCGCCGCTCGAAAGATCGATCTGCCTGATTTCGCGGTTGATGTCCCGTTCTTCATTCGTAAGGAAAGTGTAAAGATCGCCGTTCCTGCTGATGAGCGATTCGTTTTCAAGCCTGCCCAAAGATTCCTCGATCTGGCGTCGCAATGTGAGCCGATCACAATCGATTTGGTCGAGGCAGAGCGTAACTAGATTGTCAACATTCCCCTTCACTTCTTCCACATAGCGGATCAGGAACAACACCTGCAGCAGTTTGATGTCGAAAGGTTTGAGGGTCGGTACGGAACGTGCCTGATCGATAGTTTTTTTAACTGCCGTGTCAAGAAAACTTTCGATGGAGGGATAGAAGTCATACATGGGAACCAAAATTCCGATTTCCTTCGATGAAGCGGTTTTCGCTGCAGACTGGAAGGCATCAAGCATGGAGCGTTCGCCTCGCGCAAGGTGAAGCCCGGTCGCACCCGCTTTACGAATAGCCTCGAACACTTTCTGCACCAATTGAAATTGATAAGGCGCAAATGGATAGTTCTTGACGAAATCCTCTTCGTCCCGATATGGCTTGAATGTCATCTTGCAATCTTTGAAGCTGAGTTGATTCTTGAGGATATCGCCTTTTGCTTTATAAATGTTCTTCAGTTCCGCAACAACCGCTGGCACCTTGGAGAGAAGGCGGGATTGTATGACTTCATCCACATTGGCGCTGGAAAGCGACAACGGCGGCTTGAACCTCCCTTGGATCTTCGAGAAGTCCTCTTTCTTGGTTTTGTTCATCTCATTCAGGATCGATTCCATGTCTTCCTGAGATGTCACAACGACCCAAGCTCTGGACGCACAACTTACGCCGAGGTCTTCGATGATGCTTTGCAGGTTGAGCATCAATTTTGATTCTTGACCAATAAACTGCCCTACTTCATCGACCAGAAAAACCAGCCGACGATTCGGACCCTTTGAATCAAGATATTCCTTGGTCCAGCGGCAAAAGTTTTCGATGGAGATGGCGAAATTATCCTCTGCGCCATCAATCCATTTTTCTGCTGCGGTCTGGCTTTGTCCAAGGGCATCCATAAATGCCTTCACAACTTCATCCCGATTGAAGAGGTAGGCATCGCGTTCCTTATTCCAATCCAAGCCGGTGTGCTTCTTATAAGCGTCTTTGAAGGAATCGAGTTTCCCTTTTGCCGCAAGATGCCTTTCCATATGGGCGATATGCGGATGATCGCCACTGAAGCCCTGAAGTTCGTTCAGAACCTTCAGAAACACCCTGAGGATGAGATCTCGACCAGTACGATGATCAGCCTTGGCATCGATGTTGAAAAGGATGACATCGGTCTCTTCAGCAACAGCTCGTTTGATGTCGGCGAAGAGCATCGTGTCTTTGATTTTAGATTCGAAGAATTGAACCGCCTTTTTATTCTCGCCTTCGAAAGAATGGCTCTTATTTCGCAATAGATAGGAGAGCACCTTCAATAGATGTGACTTTCCGGAACCGAAGAAACCAGAGATCCAGATTCCCATCTTGGATGAAGGGTCTGGCTTTTTGATTTTGTCCCAGGCTGAGGAGTACCAGCCGAAGAAGTCGCGCAAATGGCGGTCGAGTTCCTGCGTGATCACGAATTCATCCAGCTCTTGCCAGACGGAGGCTTCATCGGTTTGGTCTGCCTTGACTACGCCGTTGATGCCCCGGAAAATATCTTTTTCAAACAGATCCTTGATAATCATGTCAAACCTCATCCGATTAATGAAAATGCTCTATAGTAATTTGCGCTTTTGACTTTGCCGAAGAGTCGTAACGACTGTTGGTCGTATTTGCCTGGGTAGAAAATCACGAACGGCTTTCTGCCCATGACCGTCTGTAGGTTGTTAAGCAGGGTATGGGATCTCAGCATTGGGAAGGCGCTGCCGACACCAGTGAGCAATACTAAGTCATTCTCACCGAGCTTAGCTTTTTCAGCGAATATTGGGCTAAGTTTAGATTCGTGAAGTGGACCAGTCATTGCTTTAACCAAAGCATCATCACCCTTCGCTTGCTGCATATCCAAGGCTCGTTCCAGAAGATTTCGTTCACGAAGGTATTCGACCACGAAATCAAACAGGTTGATATGACTGACCTTGGTGCCAGGGCGTTTCAACGGAATTTGATCGATGAGGTTCGCCACAAACTCACGAATGCGGAGTTCTTCCTCAGGGGGATAATCGAAGATATGAAAGCCGATCTCATTCCCGAGACCCTTTCCAGAAAGAAACTCAGGCGAAACGAGTTTGGGCAGGACGAGGCTCAAGCGTTCTTCAAGAGACTGTTTCATGGTTGCATCACCATTGATTTGATCACATCAAATTCCTTTTGGGCGCGAAGATAATGTAAAACGGGCGCTGCAACATGGACGGTTTGCAGCAGCTTTGACTTGGTGTTGTCGATGTATCCAGCTTGGCAAAGGCAATGGAAGACTGCGGATCGCATTTTAATGCTTGTCGAATCGCTCCAGATCGTCATTTTTGGATCACGCCCACGGCATTCATCGATGAATTTTCCCCACAGTGATGGCGCGAGGCTTTTTGCGAACAACTTGTACTGGTCCGCAACCACTATCCTCGTGAAATCACCGAGAAGCAGGCAATGCTTTATTGCGCAGGCAAACATCGCATGAATTGCGGTATCGCCGTTGCCATCGCGTACCAGCTTCCATAATTCCGGGGTCATGGTCTCGAGCCTTGCACGGGAAATTCGCGCAATTTCCACAGCAGTTTTGATACTTTTAGCTTGAAGTAGGTTCTTTGTTACTATGGCATCTTTCCAATCCTTTTTATCGACGCCGGATAGTAGAAGCCCTGCTACAATTTTGCTTTCTGCTAGCCTCAGTGACCCAGATGTCATGTTGGCTTTATAATGGTTCAGGTTCATCAGGAGATATACTCCCGGACGCTATGGAACAACTTTTGCCAGCCAGGCTTGGAACTTCCTTTAAACTGCTTTTTGACTCGCAACAAGATCAAGGCTTGCTTGGGAGATAACTTTGCCTTGGCTGCAAATCTCGTCAACGATGCTGGGATCGAAACCGCGTTGGAATAGTCCTTGCCACCTTTAAGCAGATAGTCACACGAACAATCCAAAACGATGGAAATGTCTAGAAGATGCGATGAGGAGAGGTTGCGTTTACCGTTCTCTACATCGGACAGGAACCCTTTGGAGATACGAGCTTCCCTGCATATATCACGTTGCGTGAATCCGAGTTCTTTTCGGCGCGAACGGATTCGGGCACCAACATCGAGCATTTGGGCGTTCCTGGGGACAAACAGACCAACTTTGAGCTTATAGCAACAAAAATCCAACGCAAGTAAAAAGTCTTGTTTTGCGAACAATGGGGCTAAATATCGAGTTAAGCAAAGTCTAAGTAAAATTATTTTGGAAAATTTCTTTCCGGGGTCTTGTCTGGTGTTTTTCAGCCCCTTTATACTTAGCTGGTGTTTATATTTTTACTTGAAAGAGAGGTAAGCTCAATGGCTAGTTTAGATTACAAAATGTCGAGAAGAATGCTGGATAAAGCAGGAATCTACTTCGATGCAGATGACATTGAAAAAGCTTTGGATTTCACGAATCGCTCGATTGATAAAGATCCACATAACCCAGAAGCTCATTTTGTCAAAGGTAATATTCTTATGGCTATGGAGGAATCAGATAAGGCAATTCAGTCGTTTGATATTGCCATATCTTTTGGATATAAAGACGAAATAATTTATACAAATCGTGGGATTGCTAACAAAGAACTTGGAAAATTTGAAAAGGCTTTTTCTGATTATGCCTTAGCTTTGAAATGCAACAAAAAATTTGGTCCTACTTACGCAAATAGAGGAGAATTGTATTTAAAAAATAAATACTACATTAACGCGATAAACGAGTTTGATATCGCTTTGAAATTTGATCCTGATGATTATTTCACTTTAAAAAATAGGTGTTCCGCTTATGCCGAAATTGGCAATAGTGCTAAAGCATTGGAAGATTTTGAAGCCTTTGTTTTATCGAAGCAGAATGGTGATCCAGACTTATTGGACAGGGGTTACTTATATTCGAAGTGTGGTTATCACGAAAAAGCCATTTTGGACTTTAGCAAATTAATTGATGATTGCCCCTTTTTTTTAACTGCCTATGAATTGCGATTAATTGCTTATGAAAAACTTGGGCAGGTCAAAAAAGCTAAGGCAGATCGAGACAAAATCGATGAGTTGAAAGGTGACAATGGTGGGTATATTTCGCAATTTATTGGTGACTAAAAAGCAGAGGCACCAAACTATAAAAGTTTGGTGCCTCTTTTCTTGTCAATTCTTACAATTTAGCATCAAGTTCATTCATCAACAAAACAAAGGGGGAATTATGCGTAGATTAGAAGACAAAGCTAAAGTATTATGTTCAAATTTTGCATTGAAAAAAGCTTACACTTGCATTGATAGTCATGACCATGATACTGCAATAGCGTTTTGTTCCTTGGCAATAAAAACAAATCCACAGAATGCTTTTGCTTATGCTTTACGAGGATCAATGTACAATCACAAACATTGGTGTAAAAAGGCATGCAGGGATTTGAATAAAGCAGTTATTTTTGGGTTAAATGACGAAGTTGTTTATTCAGATCTTGGGTATGCACATTTGTTATGCGAAGAATTTAGTGAGGCTGTGAATAATTTCTCAAATGCACTTGTAATAAATCCCAATCATTTTTTTTCATGGGCATTCAGAGGCTACGCCTTCTCTGATATGGGATTGTTTGAAAAAGCCGTTCCAGACCTAATTATAGCCCTTACGTTAATTCCCAATGATCCGGAGGCAAGTTGGCGCCTTGATGACGCCTATTTAGGAAGGGGAAAGCATTACCTGAAAGCAGGTAGAAATCTAGAGGCTGTAGAAGATTTTTCGAGTGCGATGAACTATTATGATTTTGTCGTGGAAGCATACGAAGGTCGTGCTTCAGCTTATACGAATCTTGGAATGCTTGATTTGGCTAAAGCCGATTTGGTTAAAGCCAAGTTTTTTCGTGATGAATACGAGCTAAATCAACAAGACTAGGCTCTGTTAAGTCATATGCAAAGGGAAGCCCCATAACAGTTGGGGCTTCCTTTTTTGAGAACCGCCCAAATCTCAGATATATAGATGCAATAACTATCATGGCAATGCAGGTTCTTCTTTAACTTTAGCACCAGTGCCATAACTAATTGGTTTAAATGGTTAGGCTTTTAATAGCCTTAGAATTTGCACATGATTCCAAGACTTATTTCGTCTCGTAACATGACCAAGTTCGTTAAGTTTGGCAGCAATAGCTTGTAAAGTGACATTTTGGCTTCGTAGGTCCTTTATCATTGGAACCAGATCAGAGTAAATGCCAAGTCTTTTTTGTTTGTTTGAAATCGCAGCCGCTTTAGTTGCTTTTTGTTGCCCTGCCAGCCTTAATTGTTCCCGACCCTTCCAATGGTCTTTTCTGGAGCTTCCAAGTAATGTTCCTCTAACCTTTGCCGCTTGCAAAGCCTCTTTAGTTCTCGTTGATATGGCTTTAGCTTCGTGTTCGGCAATCGCTGCCAATATGTGGATTGTAAGACGGTTAGCATGAGGATTGTCAACAGCTTGAAATTCAACCGAAGATTCCATTAGGGCAGATAGGAAAGCGACATTTCTTGACAACCTATCCATTTTTGCCACCACTAGAATAGCTTTTGATCTTCTTGCGTGAGCCAAAGCCTTCGCAAGCTCGGGTCTATCTGACTTCTTGCCAGATTCTATTTCAGTGTAACTGGCTAGCAACTTCCCGTGACCATTCACGAATGTGTTAACGGCTTGTTGTTGAGCTTCCATACCCAAACCAGATTGACCCTGTTTTTTTGTATAGACACGAAAGTATGCGATGTAATTTGTCATAATTCCCTCTTTGTTCAATACTCTTGTTGGACATCAAGGGTATTGTACAAAAATAAAGGTTAAATTCAAGGGGCAGTAAAGCTGTGTTGGCTGGTGAATTGTTTGACAAAAAAAGTAAGTGTCATCTTTCATTTAGGTGATGGAGGTTCATGAAATAACCAACTGTCCATTTGCCACTTTTTTGCCACTTTGTTGGCAATGTAAATTAAATATTAAGCAGGTGTGGGTTCAGCATGAAATTGCTGTAATTCTAGTATTACCAATGGTTTACGATGTGTTTTAGATATAAGTTCAATGTTATCGAAATGTGTTGTTTTTACCTTCGAATCCTAGTTCCCCAGTTTTGTCTGTCGCAAATCTCATCCCTTACTATATGTTCAAAAACCTTAGCTATAAGTCTTTATCGATTTAATTCTGGATTTAGAGCTAAATTAGAGTTCCTGTAAATAGGCTAAGGGCAAAAAAGGCCCTAGTATAATTCCCATTCTTTCAAGGGATTTGGTCTTTTTCTGCAGTTTTGAGTTTGAAACTCCTGCTTTTTGCGTCTACAATAGTAGCTGATTTGTTGCCTCACCTATTTAGAGTTTAGTCATGTTAAAGCGAAAAGCTTTCACGCTTATTGAGTTGCTTGTAGTTATCGCAATTATTGCGATACTGATTGGCTTGCTATTGCCTGCGGTTCAAAAAGTTCGTGATGCAGCTAGCAGAATTCAGTGCACCAACAATATTAAGCAGATATCTCTTGCTTTGATGAATTATGAAAATACTAACCAAATGTTCCCTCTGGCCTTTACCAACAAGTCAGCCCCCGTCATTCGTTGGCATAATTGGGTTGTATTTCTTCTGCCTTATCTTGAAGAAGGTAACCGCTTAGCTTCCTATAACTACAATTATGATTGGTGGGTTCCGCCTAATCAAGACATTGTAAAAGCTAACCTTAAGGTATTTAATTGCCCTACAACCCCTGTGCAACCGCGGATGCAAAATAAACCCGAGACGGTTGCGGTTCCTACTCCTTCCGGGATGCAAGTGGTAGATAAACAAGGCGCATGTGGCGATTACTTCGCTCCTACGGGTGTCTTTTGGGAAATCAACAACGAGCTTCCTGTTGCTGATCGTATTCCTGCAGGCACAGATCTTCGAGGCGCTCTTTGTTGGCATGGCCAAGAAACTACGACTTCCCCACCATGGGCTTTTAATTATTCCAACCGCATGAACGATATCATGGATGGTACCAGCAATACTATTTTGCTGGCTGAATGTGCAGGGCGTGAAGATGTTTGGCGAGGTAAAAACATGATGCCAGTTGTATACACTGGAACGGTTCGAGCCAGAGCTCGTGGCGGCGCCTGGGCCACGACCGATAATGCCTATGGCATCGGCCAGCGTACTCCTTGGCATGTTTCAACAGGTACTATTCCGGGTGCTATGAAGATAAATAATTCGAACGAGTGGGGCCATAATTTCTATAGCTTCCATAACGGTGGGTCTATTTTTGCCTTCACCGATGGCTCGGTTCGTTTTCTTAACGAAAACACTTCCCTTAAAAATCTAGCAAACTATGTCACCCGTGCGGGCGGCGAAGTCATCGCCCCTGATTAGATTCTTCCTGCAACTCAACTTATTTGTTTAGCTTTTGTTTGCTTTTCTGGCGATAAGTGCAGCTACATACCCCGCCTTGAATCCTGCATCAATGTTTACCGTGGTTACATTTGCTGAACAGGCATTTAACATTGTTAATAATGCCGAAAGGCCACCAAAGCAGGTGCCATAGCCTATGCTGGTTGGCACTGCAATCACTGGGCAATCAACCAACCCGCCTACCACGCTTGGAAGGGCTCCATCCATTCCAGCAACTACCACGATGGCATCGGAATCCTTGAACGCGCTTAAATTGTTCAGCAGCCTGTGAAGCCCTGCAACCCCTACATCTGGAATTAGTTTCACCCCGACTCCAAGGGCGCTTGCGGTGTTCATTGCTTCGCGAGCCACGGGGATATCGCCTGTGCCTGCAGTAAGAAATGCCACCATTCCCTTGGGTGCTATTGCTGTATTTTCTTGCGCCCGCAGAAGGAAGGTGCGAGCGGTTTCATCCAACTCCGCATCAGGGTAAAGTTTTCGTAGGCGCAAGGATTGCTCTGGATTTAGCCGGGTCGCAAAGCAATCTTGTTTTGCCTGAATAAGCCTTGCAACTACCCCTTCGAGCCATTCGCAGGTTTTTCCCTCTGCAAGTATCACCTCGGGGAAGCCACACCTTCGCGCACGGTCGAGGTCAAGGTTGGCATAAACTGGCGTACCTACCTGAGAAGAAGATAACTGTTCCACGCCCTCGGCAACGCTTAATTTCCCAGAGCGGATTTGTTCTAATAATTGTTCAAGTTTTTCTGAGCCCATTGGTTCTCTCCTATTTTGAAGGTAAGGAAATTCTAGGAGTCTACAGCTTTTTACCAAGTCTTTTTATGCTTGCTGCTTCACATGCTGATGCTTTTCAATTAGGATTGGGAAAGTTATTGAACCCAACTCGGTTGGAGCGTTTAACATGATTCGACTTGGAATGCTTGATTTTGATACCTCGCATGTGGTTGCTTTTGCAGAGCGATTGCTTCATAAAAATGTTCCTATGGATCAATGGGTGGATGGCGCACAAATCGTTGTAGGGTGTGCTGGCGATTCAAAAATAAGCCCCGAACGCATTCCAGGCTATGTTGAAGCAATCAAAAAACTTGGCATTCCCCTTGTTGATAAACCAGAAGAAATGATCGGCAAAGTCGATGGCATGCTAATCGAATCGCAGGAGGGTGGCGCGCATTTGGAAAAGGCGCGACCATTCCTTGAAAAAGGTATTCCCTGCTACATCGATAAGCCCTTCACCTGCTCTACTGCAGATGCTAAAAAAATCTTCGAACTGGCCCAGGCTAATAAAACGATTGTCTTTAGTTCTTCTTCTTTACGATACACCCCTGAATTGGTGAAGTTCGCTGCAGATGAATCCAAGGGGAAAATTCATGGCGTTGTCGCTTATGGCCCCTGCCCATTGTTTGATGCGAACCCCAAGCTTAATTCCGGGTTGTTTCATTATGGTATCCATGCGGTGGAAATTCTCTACACGCTTATGGGCCCGGGTTGCCAGCGCGTTACCAACACTCACGAAAAAGGTGTTGATGTGGTCACAGGAAATTGGGCCGATGGCAGGGTGGCTACAGTAAGGGGTATTCGTGATGGGAAATCGGATTACGGGGCACTCGTGTTTACCGACAAAGGGGTAGTCTCTTTAAGTTTGAGTACCAAATATATTTACACCGAGTTGCTCAAAAAGATTGTTACTATGTTCAAAGATAAAAAAGCACCTGTTGATAATGCAGTTACTTTAGAAATCGTTGCATTTATTGAAGCTGCGAATAAGAGTGGCAATAATCATGGCTCGGTAGAAATGCTTCAGGTGTAAGTTTTTCAGCCTTCAAAAATAAAGGTAAGTAAAATGAGTAACTTGGCTGCGTGTGATTATTCTGAAGCGATGCAGCGTGTGGGTGGTGATCTTGCTCTATTGAGTCAGGTGCTGGCGATATTTTTGGATGAAATGCCAAAGATGAAAGCTGCGATAAGGAAGAATGCGGAGGAAGGGAACTCGAGGTTGTTGTGGAATGAATCTCACAAAATGAAAGGTGCAGCAGGTCACTTCGGTGGCGCCGAACTGGTTCATATTTTAGAACAAATCGAAGCCTGTGCTAAGAAGGATGATTTCCCTGCGGTAATTGGCTTGCTAAGCTTTTTGACACAAGCCGCTGAACGGTTTAAAGCCTGCGTTTCCCAGTGGCAAAACACTCCGGGCAATAGCGTTATCGTGTAAGAGTTACAATTCGTTCTGTAATTTGTGCAAAACTCCCTTTGTGAAATATTGGTCTTTTCATGATGGCCAACCGTTGCTATGCACCCACCCTTCAACTGTGGGAGTCGAGGCTGCCTTTGGTAAAACTAAAGGATTTGTCTTAGCTTTTTCATGGAAACTTTAAGGATGGAGATGTTTAGTATGCGCAAGGACGCGCTCAAAATTTTAATGGCTATTCTTCCTGCATTCCTATGGATTGCTGCTGCGCCCCCAAAGGCCGGCGCGGGGTGAACACCCGTTGGTTGTACGCCAGGCAGTTTGCCTGTTGCTAATCAACCTTATTTCTTCCCGAATATTTTTGGTGGCCAGAATCGAAACATGGTTCCGCAGGCTCAGCCTCCAGTTTTCATGCCTTCAAATTTTCAGCCGCATATGCAATCGAATGTACAGGTCCAAGCTCCTGCACCCGTAGCTGCAAAGCAAGTGATTAGAGGTCAGGCCCCCGATGAAGCCAAGGTTCCAAGCGTGATCAGTATGCCTGCGCCCGAACATTTTGGTATTCAAAATGGAACAGTTGCCAAATCCGTTGCGCCTTCTATTCAACAGGTTGATTGGTCTATGGTTCATTCCAGATTGAGAAGCGCAGGTTCTGTTACTTTTCAAAGTGATAAAACCAGCACAGGCCATAGAGTGCTTTGCATGATCCCAGGAAAGCTTCCAGGTTCCTTGCAACGATTCGAATCCCATGATGAATCCGAAGCTCAAGCTGTGCAAATGCTTCTCGAAAAATTAAACGAATGGCAATCAGGTAAGTAAGAGTTTTTCTTACATCCCGATTTTCAATTTAAACTGGGTTAGAAGCTTTTGATAGGCTTCGACCCAGTTTTTGTTTGGTTGTACCACCCGCTTGAACCGGATCATTTTCGCCATCGCATCTGCTATGGTGAAAGGTTCCTTAATCCCAGCCTGCTTGCGCATATGAAGTTCTAACGAAGCAAAAGCAGCGGTGGCTGCCCCCAAAGCCGGCCCTTCAAATGATTCCAAAGTTGAAATAGGTTTATCAAGCATCGATGCGAGTATTTCGCACATCAATTCACTGCGGGCGATGCCCCCCGAAACAGTAATACGGGTTACTTTCTGTCCTGCTTTTTCATGTGCCTGTACTCCCAACGTTACCAAACAGGCAAGCGCCTCTAAGGCTGCTCGGAATTTCAATCCTGAACCCGAGGGCAGCGCAGGAAGCCATTCAAAGCGGGGGTCGTGAATTCCTAAGCTAGGCTCGGGGTTGGGGAATGGTAGAACTATGGTTCCTTCGCATCCGGGGGAAACAGTGCGTGCTTCTTTCTCAAGATTTACCCAATCTGGTTTATCTCCTAATATCTTATCAAGGAATTGTGCGCCGTTATTGTAACAACGCATCCACAGGTAGGGCCCCCAGTTCAAACGCATAACATCAAGGTTGCCTTCGCTGGGAACCCCATCGGATGAAGAGTTTACTACTGCTGAATTGCCTAAGATGATTGCAATTTGCCCTGGGTTTGCAGCCCCGCCTCCAGCGAGCCCTGCTTGTTGATCATCCGATGTGGGGAATATCAAAGGGCGCTTTGCAGGGGCAATCCCGTTCTCAAGTGCAACATCGAGAGATAACAACCCCAAGGGTTCATCTGCATCAACAATGGTGGGAAGTTGCAGCCAGGCAAGTTGTTGGTAGAGTGGGTTTTCAAGTGCGAGGAGCATTTCTTTGCGCCATGCTTTTGTGCGTAGATCCATAATACCCGTGGATGCAGCGCAGGAAACGCTGGTGCGGTCGAAAACTCCAGTTAGGTAGCCTGCCGCAAGGCTGCCATGCGACAAAATGCGAGTGGTGCGTTTCCAATCTTCGGGTGAAAGCTGGGTTTCATCTTTTACCAGATGGCTTAAACTATAGCGGATGGCCCATGGCCCACCCGTGTACTCTTTCGCCTTTTGTTGACCGCCCAAGCGCTTTAAACCAACTTCGTTAAAGTGTGCCAGAGAATGATCATTCCAGCAGATGGCTCTACGCACTTGGAGCAAATCGCGGTCGATTCTGCCGGAGGTATGGTGCGTTGCGGAAATTCCCCCTGCGATCCAATCTTGCAATCTTCCTAATTCTTTAAGTCGGTTAGCGATAGCCCGGGTGATACTTCGTGCCTGGCCTTCGAGTTGCATAAGGTTAAGTTCTGCAACGCCGTTGGCTGTCCAGAGATCGGTTGGAATGCGGGCTTCAGCGAGGGTATTGCCTTCGAGATCGAATGCAAGGCATTTGACTGCGCCGGTGCTGAAGTCCCAGCCCGTAATGATTGCATTTTCCGGTACACATCGGATTGGTTCAGTCATTTCAATTTCCTTATCAAAATAGTTATGCCGACAATAAGAAGTAGATTCTTACATGGAAAGCAAGTTGGCTCAAGTATTTGTATTGCTGAAAAGCGGAATAGGTGAAATTTACTAGAGTTTAGACTGAGCCTTGGAAGGAAGCAGAGGCAGAATAAGCCACGGAAATAAGACCAAGAATAAGCAGAAGCATTAGCCACGGACAAACACGGAATTACACGGAAAAGACAGAGGCAGAGACACGGAAGGAAGCAGAAGAATTAGCCACGGAAACAACCACATCTTTCAGAGCTGGATGCGTGAGCGACGGTAACACTCATTCCTTAGGTGCAAGACTCAAAGGTTCAAATGGAGTAGTTGCAGTGGGGCTTCCCCATCGCAACTACTCTGTTTTAAAACAAGCGGACCCAAATAAACTGTAAGTAAAAGAAGAATAAGAAAAAGGGACAGTGCGAGCACCAGCGGATTGACATCCGCCGCTCAATAAAAAAGTGGGCTTGAGGGCAGTAAAAAAAGTGGTGGTGTATAGGGAAAAATAAAAGCCCATGGACTGCGTTCCATGGGTCTCTTATTTTTGCGTGATGAAAGATAAAAAGCAACCCAGCGCAGTGGGATGGGCTTGAAGGCATTGAGAAGAGGGTTGGGAGTTGGGGAAAAGTAAAAGTTAAAGTAAAAAAAAGAGTAAAAGTGGGCGGGAAAAAACAGAAGGGGAAGAGCAGTAACTTTCTTTTTCATTACAGCTTTTCTTGATGGCTTATTTGATTACTTCAAAGTAAGCTAATTTGATCTTACCCGCCTTTGGAAGGAGTTTTTTATGCGTTATTAT
Organism: Gemmataceae bacterium; assembly: GCA_044337875.1. Taxonomy (GTDB): domain Bacteria; phylum Planctomycetota; class Planctomycetia; order Gemmatales; family Gemmataceae; genus UBA969. Next base: position 143,421 of record JBIIMS010000009.1, on the reverse strand, counting down.
TCCTTGATGTTATTAACTGCGATGGTCTTTGTTACTTCTAATTATGCTGATTCCAACTGGACACATTGGCGCGGCCCGGATTATCAAGGCAATAGCGATGACACACGGGTGCCACTGCAATGGAACGAAAAACAAAATATCCTTTGGAAATCTCCTTTGCCGGGCAATGGGAATTCCTCACCCATCATTCACAACAACAAGGCTTTTCTGACAGCTTCCAGTGATGATGGTTCTGAAAGAATGGTAATTTGCATTGATACCAAGTCTGGAAAAAAGCTTTGGGAGAAAACCGCATCCAAATCTGAACCCGCAGGCAAAACACATCAATGGAATGGATTTGCTTCCGCATCTTGCACTACCGATGGCGAACGCGTTTATGCATTCTTTGGGACCCCAGGCCTTTTTTGTTACAGCATCGAGGGCAATCTTTTATGGAAGAAATCTTTCGGAGTTTTTACCAGTGAAGCAGGTTGGGGCACTGCAGCATCACCATTTCTTTTTGAAGATCTTGTAATACAAAATTGCGATAACGATGGGGATAAAGGTCCACTGCCCGCTGGCGCAGCAGCAGGTGCAAAGACTGCTCCTGTTAGTTTGATTGCGATGGATAAAAAAACCGGGAAAATAAAGTGGGAAACAAAGCGAGATTTGGGCAGAGGCTTTAGCACGCCCATGATGATGAAGGTTGCAGCGGGCAGGCAGGATCTGGTTCTTAACGGCCCCAACCGGGTTGCTGGATATGATCCCAAAACAGGCAAAGAACTTTGGCGCTGCGATCGCAGTGATGCTAAAGATCAAGCTAAGTTTGGCGAACCCATGCCTGTTTCTGATGGCCAGCTTATCTTCATTCTTTCCGGCAGGCCCGGGCCTTGCCAAGCACTGCGTTTGCCTGGCGAAGGTGATGTGACAAAAAGCCATGTCGCTTGGCAGGAAGAACGAAAAAAACACCGCGATGTTTCATCACCTGTGCTTTTCAATAATATCATTTATCAGCCTGATTCTAAGGGTATGCTTACCGCAATTAACCTGAACACCGGTAAGGAAATCTATGATGTTCGTTTGGGCAATGGGAAAAACAAAACCTTGGGTTCCCCAATCATCGTGAGAGGCAAATTGCTTTTCTTGATGGATGATGGCGAAACCGTGGTGGTTGATCCCGGTTTGGATTTTAAAGTGCTTTACCGGAATATTCTTGGCAACGGCACTGCGCTAGATTTTGGGGCTTCCCCCACCGTTTCAGGTGGGAAGATCTTTATTCGAAGTCAGAAATTTCTTTACTGCGTTGGCGAAAAGTAAACCATGCTGATCCCGATACTTCTCTGTTTAGCCTCTTTGGGTGCAGAACCTGTTAAGCTTCGATACCCTGAAAAGCACAGTCTTCTCGTTGTTTTTGATGCCAAGGGCGATCTGGTCCCTGTCAGGAGTGCGCAGGATTGGGCTAAAAGAAGATCTCACATTTTGAATTCGATGCAGGAAGTCATGGGGCCCTTGCCCACGAAAAAAGTTCCTCTCGATGTAAAGGTTCTTGAAGAGACTGCCAAGGAAAAGTACACGCTTAAAAAAATAACCTATGCCTCTGAAGAGGGCGACCGAGTTCCTGCTTATCTCCTTATACCGCACAAAATAGTAGGGAAAGTACCAGCCATGCTTTGCCTGCATCAAACCACTTCGATTGGTAAGGGAGAACCTGCAGGCCTTGGAGGCTTGCCCAATCTGCATTATGCACATGAACTTGCACTGCGGGGCTATATTGCCTTGGCGCCTGATTACCCAAGCTTTGGTGATTACCAGTATGATTTTAAGAAAAGTAAACATGCCAGTGGTACTATTAAGGGCGTTTGGAATCACATCTGTGCAGTTGATCTTTTGTGTGCCATGGAATCCGTTGATAAAGAAAAGATAGGAGTCATTGGCCATTCTTTGGGAGGTCACAACAGTTTGTTTGTTGCTGCGTTTGATGAACGAATCAAGGCGGTTGTTACAAGTTGTGGATTCACTAGTTTCCCTCGATATTACAACGGCAATATCAAGGGGTGGACCAGTGATCGCTATATGCCCAGATTGGCAACTGTTTACAAACTGAAAACGGAGTATGTGCCTTTTGATTTTCCGGAAATTCTGGGAACCATTGCTCCGCGGGGGTTGTTCATTAATGCACCCGTGGAAGACAGTAATTTTGAAGTAGTCGGAGTCAAGGAATGCGTTGCTGCGGCCCAGGGGGTTTTTAGATTGTTGAATTCCCGTACCGGTATGCAGGCTTACTATCCCGAATGCAAGCACGATTTCCCCAATGAAATCCGCAGGATCGCCTACGATTGGCTGGCTAAAGCTTTCGAAAATTAATCCTAAACCTTATTGGCCGGCCATCTCCTTAATTAGATCTTCTGCTTGATAAATGGTTCGCAGAGATTCTAATATTCCTTGTGTATGAACTGCGATATGTCTGGCTTGGACATCGGTATAAACAAAATTGCGAACCAAACCATGGCGGTTGCGATCAAAATTCACACCAATTAATTCGCCCTCGCGATTAAGAACCGGGCTGCCCGAATTTCCCCCGATGGTATCTGCGGTGCTTGCAAAATTCAAAGGAGTGGACAACTTTAGCTTGTCTTTGTTTTGCAGCCATCGTTCGGGTAAATCGAATGGTACCTTCCCCTGCATTAGAGAATGCCGATCGAAAAGGCTTTTGTAAGTGGTATGAAAGGGTATTTCTTTATCATCAAGTTGGTAACCACGAACGATTCCAAATGCCAGCCTTAGAGTAAAGGTTGCATCTGGAGCGACATTTTTTCCAAGCGTTTTAAAGCGGATTCGAGCGATATCGGAATACGCCTGCCTTTCGGGCTCTTCGACTTCTTCTTCGTAGCGCTGGCGAAGCTCGCGTGATTTCGCATCAACTTCATGGGCTAGTTTTATGAAAGGATCGGTAGAGGCTTGGATTGCGGCCTTGCCACCTTCCACGAGCTTTTTTCGTTCTTCGGGGTTAAAGAGTTTGCAGCCCTGCACCAAGGAAGCTGCACGAACTGCGGGGGGTTCGTTATCGAGTGCGAGTTTAACAAGAGGGTGTGCGCCTCCTAGTTTTTCCGCCATGAATGAAAGCGAGGAAGCAAGTTTCGCCTGCTCTAATGCAGCATGAATTGGCGCAGGGGAATAAAGCTCGAACTTGAGGGAATCTAAATTTGAATCGCGGTATTCGCGGAATCTTTTGCCACTGGGTTGGGGCAGCTCGTCTGCCATGCGCACGATTCGCCTTGCCATGGTGAAGAGTTCAGAAAAGAAGGCATCGCCTCGTTCGAATAATAAATATTCGGTTTCGAACAAGGCTAATTTTTTCTGAACCAGGGCGATGGATTTCCAAGGTGCATCTTTTTCAGGTTCTTTTTCTGCGGCCAAGAGAATGGCGTTTTCTTGGACGCTTTTAGCCTGAATGATGGAAGGGTTAAGCAAACCGTTGTACTGCCCTGTGAAAGCTTTTCTGGCGTTGGCAACGCGATGTAAATCGGTTGTGGCCATAGCGCCATTGGCTGGGGAACTTGCACTGAACTGAAGCAAAGCCGCTTCGTAGGTGCGAAGCCTTGCAAGATTATAAGGCAAGAAGTAATCGCGCCTGTGCAGGATTTTAGCGAGTGTTTCGAGCCGATTGGTGGTGCCTGGGTGGCCTGTTACAAATACCAAGTCTCCCTCTATGGGGCCGCTTTTTGCCAGCTTGAAGAATTTTACAGGCTTGGCAGGTTTGCCATTTTCGTAGGCACGAAACAAGCAGAAATCGAGGCTGTGCCTGGGGAATTCAAAGTTATCAACATCGCCCCCGAATGCAGCGATCGCACTTTCAGGCGCAAGCACCAGCTTTACTTCAGTGTATTTTTTGTAACGATACAAATGATAAAGGCCACCTTGATAAAGGGTAACTATGTCGCTGCGCAATCCTGTACGATCTGCAGATTCTTTTTCGATTGCAGCCATGGCTGATCTTCGGGCAGCAAAAGCTTCAGCAGGGCTCATGTTTGAAGTAACAGCGTTTTTTATTTTGTCGGTCATGTCTTCGATGCTAATGAGCACATTGAGTTCGAGATCGGGGCAGGGGATTTCGTCGGCCTGTTTTTTTGCAATGAACCCATCCTTGAGCAAATCGCGGGTTGCGGTGCTAAGTTTTTGCAGGGAATCTGCACCAATATGGTGATTGGTGATGATCAATCCATCCGCAGAAATAAAACCACCCGAACCGCCATTGTTGAATCTTACAGAGGAAAGGCAGGCATTTTCCAGCCAAGGGTTCGTAAGGTTGAAGTTGTGTTTTTTGCTAAGTAGCGTGGTGGGCGGGTCGTTAAAAAGCCACATGCCCTCATCAGAAAATAAACTCATGTTAGAAATGAACCCCAGAAGAAAAGCGAGTAGGAATTTGTAATTCATGGTTGATGCGATCCTTGCAAAGAAGATGCGAAAAAATTCTTATGTCAACAACCCCAATGCATGATAAAGTAATAAATCTAAAGTACCATGATAGATTATCAGTTCTATCACAGGCTAAAAGGAGAAATTATGGTTCGTTTTTATTTGGTAGTTGGAATGTTTTTAAGTTTGATCGTTTCTGTAGGTGCTGTGCAGGCCCCCGCAGAACAGAATTACAAAGTGTTCATGCCATTTTTGATACGCGAGGCCAATGCCCCCGTATGGCTTGTGCAATTGAAGCTAGGTGCAGATAAAGCATCGGGCGAAGTTTTAGCTTCTGCCAATCAAATGCCCAAAGCAACTTTTGAAAATGTTTCAGTGAAAGATGGCACCATTTCATTTGATCTTAAATCGAAACAAGGTACCTTTAAGTTCGAAGGAACTTTGCCCAAGGATAAGAAAGAGAAAATCCAAGGCAGCGTAATGATCAAGGATATCGTGACCCCTGCGATTTTAGAACCCACTTCGCTGACTTCCCTTAGCTCATTCGACATTAACAAGGAAATGCTTGCCCGGGCAGATCAGCCAGAATACGAAGTTGTGAAAGCTGCGCTTAGTCTTCTTGCAGAAGCGGAAATTAGAAAATCAAAAATCGAAGAAGTTCGCTCTTGGGCAGATAAAGCGGTGAAAGCTTCAGAAAACTATGGCGCAAAATGGAAGGCTCAAGTTGGGCTGGAAATCGCAGAACTATTAGCCTCTCAGAAAGATTACGCTCCCATCGCCCTGCAATACGCAAGGCAGGCAGAACGCTCTCTTTCTGATAATGATTCCGTTGCAAGTAAACTTAAGGTGCTGGAAATCCTTGCAGACGCTTTAGAATCTTCCGGGAAGATTGATGATGCCAAGGAAATTCAGGCCAAAATGGAAAAGATGGATCTGGGAATTAAGCCCGAACCTTTTGCTGGGAGAAAATCAAAGAGCGACCGAGTGGTTTTAGTTGAATTGTTCACTGGCACCGAATGCCCACCATGCGTTGCAGCAGATATGGCATTTGATGCGTTACCCAAGGCGTTTAAATCAAGCGAAGTAGTTGTGTTGCAATATCATTTGCACATCCCAGGCCCCGACCCTTTGACTAACCCAGAATCTGAAAATCGCGCCAAATACTATGGTAAGCAAATTGAAGGCACACCTGCTATTTTCTTCAATGGAAAATCCGCAGCAGGCGGCGGCGGCCCTAGAGATGCAGCCATGGATAAATTCAAAGAATATAAAGCTGTGGTAGAACCTCTTCTGGAAAAAGGCTCCGCTGCCAGTTTATTGGCCAGCGCCAAGAAAGTCGGCGAAGATGTATCGATTTCTGTTGAGGTGAAAGATCTTTCCGAAATTGGTAACAACATCCGCCTGAATATGGTTTTAGTTGAAAAAGAAGTCCGCTACCAAGGTGGTAACAAGCAGAAAAAGCATCACCATGTGGTGCGTTCCTTCCCAGCAGGAGTGGATGGTATCGCAATGATGGAAAAGAATGGTAAAAAAGAAGCGAAAGTGAATTTGGAAGAGTTGAGGAAGAAGTGGTCTTCCTATCTTGACCAAGTTGCCAAGGAAGAGCCTTTTTCTGGTAAAGGCAGGCCCTTGAATTTCACCGATCTCCTAGTTGTCGTGTTTATCCAAAACATGGCAACAGGCGAAATTCTTCAATCTACCCAAGTTCCTGTAAACTAGGGTGTTTCTCGCACAAGGTTGCCATAATCGGCCTTGTGCTTTCTTCTTATCCTTGCCAATATCCCCTTGCTGAACCGGGAGAACTAATCTCGGCGGCGTTTTCGGCTTTCCTTCTGGGAGGGGTGGCATGGGTCTGGCGTTTTTGCGTTGGCTTATTATCAGTGCAATGTTTGCAGCAGTCGTAGTATTTCCAATATTACACAGCCGTAATGTTTGGAATCATGGCAGAAGGCTTCGAGTTGTCGAGGCTGGGAAAATGTATCGTTGCGGGCAACTCACAGTTGCAGGTTTTAAAGATGCGGTAGAGCACTACAAATTAAAATCCATCGTCAATCTTCAAGATGATTATCCAGACCCCGATGTTTATAAAACTTTCTGGGATCGATCTACGATAAGTGAGAAAAAGGTTTGCGAAGATCTTGGGGTTAAATACCTCTTTATCAGCCCTGATCTAAGGCCGAGGCCTGAAGTTCCGTCAAAGCGCCCTAGGGCGGTCGAAGACTTCCTTAAAATTTGTGATGATCCTTCTAATTACCCCATGGTGATTCATTGTAGAGCCGGATTGCACCGAACCGGAGTGCTGGCTGCAATCTACAGAATGGAATACAACCATTGGACTGTAAATGAAGCATTCAGAGAAATGCGGGATCATGGTTTTGGCGATTTTGCCTGCACTAATGCCAACGATTATGTGATTCAGTATGTGCTAAATTATAAGCCTGGGATTCGGATTCCTTTGGCCGCTGTTGAAAAGGAACCCCGCATTGCAGGGGTTGGCTCTAACTAAATTTCTTACCCAGCAAGGATGCAGGGGATTATGTTCACCCTGATAGATAGACAATTAATCATCGGCTACTTCAAGGCTTACTTTATTTGCCTTGTAAGTTTGCTCAGCCTTTATGTGGTGGTGGATTTGTTCACCAACCTCGATGACTTTTCCAGTAAGCAAAAAGATTTTCTGCATACCTTGAGCGATATCGGTATGTATTATAGTTTCAAACTTACCCAGATCTTTGATCAATTATGCGAATACATTGTGTTGCTTTCTGCAATGTTCACTATTGCTTGGATGCAGCGACAAAACGAAATGGTGCCTCTTCTTTCTTCGGGCGTGTCTACCCGCAGGATTGTAACCCCGGTTTTATTCAGCGCATTTGTCATGCTAAGCCTTGCTGTAATCAATCAGGAATTGATAATCCCTAAGGTAGGGCATCGTCTTTTAAATGATAAGGATGACCCGATAGGCGAGAAAGAAGTGGGCGTACGCGGAGCGTATGAACCCAACGGCATCCATATTGAAGGTGAAAAAGCCAAACGCAATGAACGCATGATTCTTGATTTTCGCTGCACCATACCAGAATCTGTAGCAGGAAACTTACTTCACCTAACTGCTAAGCAAGCTGTATTTATTCCGCCGCCTGAAGGCCAGCGAGGTGGGAAGTGGGAGCTTACCGCAACCAAACCTGCTGAAGTTGATGGTTTAGATAAAAGCAATGGGGTTCTTGAACAAATAGATACAGGTCGATTTATTCTGCATGTGCGCGAAATTGATTTTGATCATATCACCCGAAATCCTAACTGGTATAGATTGGCTTCCACCTCTAGAATTTATCATGAGCTTCAGAAACCTGAAGGCAATCGCCTTGTCTCCGTTGCAGTGCTATTTCATATCCGCCTGACCCGGCCCATTCTTGGAATGGTGTTGGTTTTGTTAGGCCTTTCAGTAATTTTGCGTGATCAAAATCGCAATGTTATCATCAGCGCAGGATCTTGCTTGGTGCTTTGCGCTATCTTTTTTGCAACCTGTTATTGCTTTAAAATCTTAGGGGATTCCGACTTTATCGCACCCGCACTTGCTGCATGGATGCCCATCGTTGGCTTTGGCCCACTATGCCTCGTTATGTTCGATGCAGTCCATACTTAAAAATTGCTACTTTTAATAATCATAAGCGCCGTTATTCTGCTGTAGTTTAGAGCAATTGATTCTCTTTGTGCACATTTTGTAGTAAACTAATTCTATGTAATCCCGCCATTTGTTCTGATTTCTCACCGTGATGAGGATAGGCGCTGATGTTTTTCTCCCGCTTGTATTTGTTAATGGCATTATTGATTGCAGCAATCATGGTAGCAGGGGATTTATGCGCTGCACCGCCATTTCCATCCCAAGCATTCTTGGATCAACATTGCGTAAAATGCCATGCAGGCGAAAAAGCCAAGGGTGACTTTCGGATTGCAGAACTGACATTAGATTTTGGTGTTAAGAAAAATCGCAGTCTCTGGGAAAAAGTGCATCAGCAAATCACCTCGGGCGAAATGCCCCCAAAAACTAGGCCACGACCAGATGAAAAAGTATCCCGCACCCTCACCGACTGGATTGCTAAACAAAGTGCGGACGTTGTGGGCAAGGAAGGCCGTGTGGTGCTTCGAAGGCTAAACCGTGTTGAATACGAAAATACCGTGCGTGATTTGTTTTCAGTAAATGTATCTGTAAAAGAAATGCTGCCTGAAGATGCGAATGCACAAGGCTTCGATAATGTGGGCGCAGCACTTAATATTTCTCCTGTGCTGATGGAACGCTACTTGGAATCTGCAGATACGGTGATTAATGCAGCATTGCTTCCCGTGCATAAACTGGAAAGCAAAACGGAACGATTCGACCTTTATGATTCCCTGCCCACATGGTTCGTCGCAGGAGTATATAAGCGGGATGATGGAGTGGTGCTGTTTCGAAGTGGTGGCGATTCAGCAACGGATCTTAGAAAATTCAAGGCACCAGTCCCAGGGCGCTATCGCTTCCGCATTTCTGCTTCCGCGCATAATTCTGCAACGCCTTTGCCGATGGCTATTATTTTGGGGAATTTTGTGGTGGCAGGTAATACCACCAGGCATCTGGGTTACTTCGATGCCCAACCCGGTGTGCCTAAGTTAATTGAGTTCGAAGAACGCTTAGTTGCTAAAAACGATACGATCAAGATTACTCCGATAGCGTTGCCTTTTGTGTATCTTAAACAAGAAACGATGGCAGAATATCCTGGGCCTGGGCTTAAGATTCACTGGGTGGAAGTGGAGGGGCCTTTGCCTGAAACTTGGCCAACCGAAAGCTACCGCAGAGTATTTGCCGATGTGGATCCGAATGCGGGCAAGCTGGCAGATGCAGAAAAATTACTTCGAACTCTTTTGCCCAAAGCCTTTCGAAGGCCGGTTACTGAAGATGAAGTAAAGCCTTTTGTTGCTCTGGTTTCAAAGGCTCTTGAAATGGGACTGCCTTTTGAGGCCGCTTTGCGCACCGGGTACAAGGCGGTACTTTCTTCCCCTAAATTCCTATACTTGCGCGAACCTGCTGGCCCTCTTGATGACTATGCACTCGCCTCGCGACTTTCTTATTTCCTTTGGAGCACTACACCGGATGAGGCCCTTTTAAACCTTGCAAACAAGGGTGAACTGCATAAACCCGAAGTGCTTCATGCGCAGGTTGAACGATTATTGAAAGACTCGAAATCGAAAGCCTTTACTGAAAACTTCACCGGGCAATGGCTGGGACTACGCGATATCAGTGCGACCACTCCGGATAAAAGCCTTTACCCTGAATACGAAGAATTTCTGCAGTGGTCTTCCGTCCGAGAGACCCACTTATTCTTCAACGAACTGCTAAAAGAAAACCTTGGAGTACGCAATTTCATCGACTCGGATTTTGCAATGCTTAATGGCAGACTTGCTAAGCATTATAATATTCCTGATGTGTATGGTGTGGATTTTCGCAAGGTCGCACTCAAACCCGAATACCATCGCGGTGGGGTAATCACCCACGCTAGCGTTTTGAAAGTAACAGCCAACGGCACCACTACCTCTCCAGTGGTCAGGGGCGTCTGGATGCTTGATCGCATTATGGGTAAACCCGTGCCGCCACCGCCAGCGAATGTTCCTGCAATCGAGCCCGATATTCGGGGCGCGGTTACCATACGAGAACAACTCGCCAAGCACCGCCAAACCGAGAACTGCGCTTCGTGCCATACTCGAATTGATCCCCCCGGATTTGCCCTTGAGAATTATGATGTTATCGGTGGTTGGCGCGATAAATATCGAGTTGTAGTAAGCGATCGCAAGTTTGCGGTAAACAACCGATTCGGCCCATTGGGCAAATACCTTGCAGCATACCAATATGGATTAGGGTTGCCCGTAGATTCGGGTGATACACTTCCCGATGGGCGTTCATTCAAAACCATCGAAGATTTTAAGAAGTTAATCTTGGCGGATCCTGAACAAATAGCGCGATCTATTACCGAAAAACTTATCGTTTATTCCACAGGCCACACGGTGGGATTTAACGATCAGAAAGCGATCAACGCTATTCTGGCCGATGCCAAAAAATCTGATTACGGGCTTCGAACTCTGGTACATTCAATCGTGGCAAGCGAACTGTTTCTAACCAAGTGAAGGCATTTATGAATAATTATAAAAAGCTCTCCCGCCGAAATTTCCTTCGAGGTGCTGGTGTTACATTGACACTACCTTTTTTGGATGCCATGCTTCCCCTGCGCGCAGAGTCACCAGCCAAGCCCTTACGCAGGATGATTTGTATCAACACCAACCTAGGTTTACATACGCCTAATTTGTTTCCTACGAAGGCAGGGAAAGAGTACGACATTACGCCCTACCTAGAGCCAATCAAGGATTTTCGCAACGATTTTACGGTGTTTTCAGGGCTTTCGCACCCTGATGTAGATGGTGGGCACCCTACGGAAATGTGCTACCTAACCGCTGCTCCCCACCCCCGTGCTGATAATTTCAAGAACTCCATCTCGCTGGATCAATATGCAATCGAACGCCTGGTTCCTGATACCAGAATAGGTGCGCTTGTTCTTTCATCCCATTCGAGCAGAGGGCTTTCTTACACCCGCAGTGGTGTTCCCATTCCTTCTGAATCTAGGGCATCGCGAGTCTTCCGCGAAATGTTTGTCAATGGCACCCCGACCGAAGTTAAAGCACAGGTTCAAAAGCTTCAACAGGGCGAAAGTATTATGGATACGGTTTTAGAAGAAGCAAAGAGATTCCAAAAGGGTTTGGGTAAACAGGATCGCGAAAAACTTGATGAATATTTTTCCGCAGTGCGCGAAGTGGAGAACCGCATGGTGAAGGCGCAAGAGTGGTCGAAAAAGCCCAAGCCAAAAGTGGATGCCAAGCTTCCCGTTGATATCACCAATAATCTTGAAGTTCCTGCGTGCGTGCGTTTGATGATCGACATGATGCAGCTTGCTTTTCAAACTGATTCCACCCGCTTCATTACTTTCGCCTTGCATGGCCTTAATGCTGTGCCCATCATCCCCGGTGTCACGCAGGATTGGCACAATCTTTCGCACCATGGGCAGGATCCTGCAAAACTCGCAGAGCTACGTATTGTTGAAGTTCAACAAATGAAACTCTTTGGTGAACTACTTACTAAGTTGAAAGGAACGAAGGAGCAAGGGGGCAACCTTCTCGATCGCACCACCGTTCTTTTTGGTAGCAACTTGGGCAACGCCAGCAGTCATGATAACAAGAATATGCCTATTATTGTGGCGGGTGGTGGTTTCAAGCATGGCCAGCACCTTGCGTTTGATCCGAAAAAGAATCCTCCACTAAGTAACCTTTATGTTTCCATGTTGCAACGGCTTGGGGTTAAATCAGATAAGTTTGGAAGCAGCACGGGTAGCATTGCAGGATTTGAAATGACTGCTGGATAAAGTTTGGTGGCCCTGTGTTCAAAGGTTTTATGATGGATAGCAACCAAACGCCTGATTCACACAATAAGACTTGGCGTGATTGGTTTTTTGAACCTATCGAACAAGCTAATTCCTTACAGCGGGCAGATGATGTTTCGAAAAACCTTAAAGCATGGTGTGGGTTGATTGGCTCTGTAGGGTGCTTGCTTTTTCTGCGGTTTTTCTTTCTTCAAAATGAACAATATCGACTGGTGAAACTTCTCGAATTTCTTCATCTGCCAGAGTTTGCAGGCCAGTTGGAAGCTGGGATTTCTGATCCGTTAGGCAGGCTTACCGTCTGGGCATTTGGGTGTCTGCTTTGTTATTTTATAATTCCCGCCCTGATGGTTCGGTTGTTGTTGAGAGAAAAGCTTAGTGACTACGGTTTCAGATTCGCCAGTTTCCGTGACACCATGATGTTTATACTTCCTGGTTTCATTGGGATGGCGCCCTTGATTTATTTCGCCTCCACTCAGATTCATTTTCTTCAAGTATATCCCTTTTATGAACCGAATATAAATTTCGGGATAGGCGCGGGGTTCATTCTTTGGGAGTTGATGTATGCAATGCAATTCATCGCTTTGGAATTCTTCTTCCGAGGCTTCATGGTGCATTGCTTGATGGGAGTAATGGGCGCTTGGGCAATCCCTGTAATGGTTATTCCTTATTGCATGATCCATTTTCAAAAACCATTTCCTGAAGCAACTGCATCAATCATTGCAGGCCTGGCATTGGGATGGATTGGGCTTAAGACTAAATCGATTTTGCCGGGCGCAATCTTACACATCGCAGTCGCCTGGAGTATGGATGGCATATCGCTAATGCGCAAAGGGTATTTTAATTAATTTGGTTGATTATTTCGAAGATTGATTCAGATCAACACAAAGTAATTCTTTTTCATCGCGTAAGAATACTCTGCCTTCAGAAACTGCTGGGTGAGCCCAAGTATGGCCACAAACTTTCGCCCTGCAGATTTCCTTGTAACCTGAGGCATCTGGTTCAAACATCACCAGCGAACCAAAATCTTCCAGCATTAGAATCTTATTATCAGCAGTGCGCACCAGCGATGCGTGGTATTTTCCGACTTTTTTCTTAGTCCAGATAATCTTGCCCGTAGTGATTTCAACACATTGCAAATCTGATTGAGGAGGAGGCAGCAACCCACCCGTGACAATGTAAACATGATCTTTCCCCACAACCACAGGCGTGGCAAAGTAGCAATTGAGCGAACTGTTTTTCCAGGCCTGTTTGAAAGACGGAGTAGCCTCAGAGTTGTTGAGATTTAATGCCACGCTGCCATAAGTCACGGAACTTGCAAGCACCATGTTGCCCATGCGAACAGGCGTGGTGCTACTTTCGTTAAGCCTGTCAACAAGAGGGAACTTCCAATGGGATTTACCATCTTTAGGATCAAGCGCAACCAATCCCTGTTGAGTTAGCGCAAGGATCATTTGCTTGTCGCCCTCCTTCCAAAGGGTAGGGGAGCTGTAGCTGGATTTGTCATCAAGGGTTTGCCAAGCGGTTGAGCCATCTTTTTGATTGAACGCAACAACGGAAGCTCCTTTGCCACCTACTTCGACAACGATTTTATCATCGATAAGAAGGGGCGAGCAGGAAGTGCCAAAGTAGAGGTTCGCAGCTTTGAACTTGGTGAGTGTATCGACTTGCCAATTGATTTTTCCATCCGCAAGGTTGAACGAGGAAAGAATGCCCGTAACTCCAAAGGTGAAAATACAGTTATCAGAAATGGAAGGAGTTGCACGGGGGCCAAGGCCAAAAACACTTGTAAATGCTGCTCGTTTGTAAGGAGTCGCCCAAAGCTGTTTGCCTGAAGTTGCTTCAAAGCAAGTAAGCACTTCTTCATCTTTATCTTTGACGCGGGAGTGCAGGTAGACTTTTCCTGCATGAATAACAGGTGAGCTATGGCCTTCACCAATCGGAAGTTTCCAAAGAACTTTTGGGGCATCGGCCCAAGGTTTTAATGTTTCAAGAGAAGAACAATCTCTACGGGGCCCGAGCCAAGTGGGCCAGTCTTCTGCAATCGCAGTTCCAGAATTAAGGAGAGCAAAAGCTCCTGCAAGAAAAAGCGAACTAAAGAGGAGTCGCATTTTCTGGGTGATCGAGGAAGTGATGCAATGGGGCATAATGCCATGGAAGTTGTTTTTCATCTGCGAGATCCTTTAACTTGCGGGTGAACTTTTCCGATAACTCAAGCATCTTACCCTGATAACCTTGATCACAAAAATAAATTCTGCAACCAAGAGGTCTGGGTTCGCGTGCGGTACAAAGATTCTCTTTCTGAAAAGGGCAGAAGCCCGAATCAGTGGGCTTCTCGTAGGCTGGGGCATGCTTTAAAAGCACTGCAGCTTCAATGCTTGAAATAAAAAGAGTGTGGTCGTATTCCTTAAACCTGCAGCATTTACCCGAGGAAAGGCAAACAGGGCCTGCCTTTCTGACTTCCGCATCCGCTTCTGCGTATATCGCAAGTACATCAAGTTCCAGAAGAGAAGTGCTTTTAATCGTGTGTTCTTCCGGATGTTTCATGCAGGCCTCAGAATGTTGCAGAGTTTAGCTGCCAATGTTTTCAAGCTTGCCTGTGCTATCGCCAAAGGAGGGCAGGGCAACTCCCATGCGCTCCAAAAGAGAAAGATGCAGGTTGGCGAGAGGGGTATCTTTGGCAAAGCGTAAATGCTGGCCTGTATTGAGGGTGCCCGCGCCTTTGCCCGCAACAAGTATGGGAAGCTCATCGTGGTTGTGCCTGTTACCATCGCCGATGGCACTGCCATATACCAGCATGGAACTATCGAGGATTGAAGCATTGCCTTCCTTGATACCTTTAAGTTTTTCAAGGAAGTAAGCAAATTGCTGAAGATGATACTGATTGATTTTCTTAATCTTTTCGTACTTGGCTTTGTCATTACCATGGTGTGAAAGTTCGTGATGCCCTTCAGCAACACCAATGTTTTTGTAGCTGCGATTGCTGCCTTCATTTGCGATTACAAAAGTTGCAATGCGGGTAAGGTCAGCTTGGAAGGCCAATGCCATCATATCGAACATTAGTCTGCAATGGTCTTGGAACTCTTTTGGGATGCCGGTGGGCCTTGCAGATTCAGCAGGAGTGAATTTTGGAGCTGGGATCTGGTTGCTCTCTGATTTGTTGAGGCGCATTTCTATTTCGCGAACTGCGGAAAGGTATTCATCGAGTTTGCGTTTGTCGGTTGCGCCTAGTTTGCCTCGAAGGGAAGTGGCATCTTCACCAACAACATCGAGTATAGATTTGCGAATATTGTCGCGTTTTTTAAGAGAAGCCGAGGTCTCACCTGAAGAAGCGAAGAGGCGTTCGAAAACTTGCTTTGGATCATTTTCCTTAGCCATGGGAGTGGATTCACTGCGCCATGAAAGGTTGTTGGAATAAGCGCAGGAATAACCGGAGTCGCAATTTCCAGCGTTCTGGCCTTTATCGATCCCGAGTTCAAGGGAGGAAAAGCGGGTGGCTTGCCCGATTTTTTGTGCAGCAATCTGATCTGCTGAAATGCCTGCGCGAATGTCTGCGCCATTGGTTTTGCGCGCCTGCCTGCATGTAAGGAAGGAAGAAAGAGAGCGCGCATGATCGCCAGGCCCATCGCCATTGGCACGAGCTTTATCCACGGTAAGGCCGCTAAGCACAAGTAAGTCTTCGCGGAATTTGGACAGAGTGGATTCTAGAAGGAAGGGCATTTTGTAGTTTGGCCCTACTTCTTCAGGCGACCAATCCTGCATGTGCACGCCATTGGGCACATAAAAGTATGCCAACCGTTTAGGGGTAACAGCGACTGCGGGCGCACCAAAAGCTGTCCAGCCATTCATTGCTTCCAAGTAGGGAAGTGCTAGGCTTGCGCCAATGCCTTGAAGTACGGTTCTGCGGGATAATTGCTTGCTCATGATTTCGCTCCTCGTTTTGCCTTGCGCATTTGGAAAGGCTCACTTTTAACTATTTCAATGATCAGGTCTTGCATCTTGAAGTTGTCTTTTTTTGTTTTTTCAACAATGGTGTCAATGGTGCAGTTATCGGCTCGTTCCATACCTCTGCCGGTAGCATAGGTTAACAGTTTTTCGCAAAGGCAGTGAGCGAAAAGGTCAGATTTTGAGAGTAGGATTTTACGAAGCTCAGCAGGGCCATTGAATTTTTCACCTCCGGGAAGGTCGCCTGAAGCATCAATCGGTTTATCTCCATCTTTGTCGCGCCATATGCCTACGGGATTAAAGTTTTCAAGCCCAAAGCCAAGGGCATCCATTTTAAGATGGCAGGTGGCGCAATTCGGGTTTGCCCGATGCTGTTCCATGCGTTGCCTTAAGGTTCCAGTCAGGGCTTTATCATCTTCCTTAAGTTCTTCGACATTGGGAGGAGGCGGTGGAGGGGGTGTACCAAGAATATTTTCGAGCACCCATTTTCCACGTTTAACAGGGGAAGTACGTGTCGGATTTGAAGTTATAGTTAGCACGCCCGCTTGGGTTAATACGCCACCTCTGCGATTATCGGTGAAGGTGACCTTGGTGAACTCGGGCTTGGTCACATTCTTGATACCATAATGGGTCGCAAGCCGAAGGTTTAAAAAAGTGTAGTCTGAATCAAGTAGTTCGAGAATACTGCGGTTCTCTTTGGTGATGTATTCAAAGAAAAGCTCTGCCTCTTTAGCCATGTCATCGCGCAAGGCATCGGTGAAGGTCGGGAATTTGGCTTTGTCAGGATTGATGGTTTTAAGATTGCGAAGATGCAGCCATTGTTCAGGGAAATTTAGGGTGAATGCCTTTGCCTTCGGGTCTTTAAGCATGCGTGTGACCTGCTCTTCAATCACGCCCTTTTCATAGAGTTTATTCTGCTTGGCAAGATCAAACAAAACCGTGTCGGGCATGGTGCTCCATAAGAAGTACGACAACCGATTTGCAAGTTCGAACTGGTTTACCTGATGGGGAGCAGTGCTGTTTGGGTCGGGATCTATTTCTACATGAAAGAGAAACTTGGGTGAAACCAAGATGGCTTGTAGCCCAGCTTTCAATGCATCGGATGGCTTATCGCCCTTTTTCTCTAGCATTTCGCAAAGCTTGACTAATTTATCTACTTCATCTTTGGTTGCTGGTCTGCGATACGCCTTGGTTGCAATATCTTCCAGAATTTTTGGGAAGTCTGCGGAAGTTACTTTCTCAGGTGATGAAACCTTAAGGAACTTGGTGAAGACAAAACGGTTCTTGTAAACCATATCGATGATATCTTCCGCTGCATCCAGATACTTTTCCATAAGAATGGGAGGCATGGTCAACACATCGCCAATGTTGTCGAAACCATAACCAACATCATCTGCGGGAAATTCTTCCGCAGGTTTGAAGTTCACACCAAAAAGGTCACGAGTGGTGTTGTTGTACTCAAAACGATTTAATCTGCGCATGGTAACTTTGCCGGGATCTTTCTGACCCACGCAACTGAACTCGAATACCTGCGTATCCATCCAGCGATTCACAACATCAAGTTGCTGGTTGCTGGGCTTGGGTTTTCCTGGAGGTGGCATATCGCCTGTACGAAGATTATCTGCAACGCGTTCCCAAGTTTTCATGTCTTTCTTGATGTCTGCAAGATTCTTATATTTGGATAAATTGAAGCCACCACTTTTGCGTTTATCGTTATGGCAAGCTTGGCAATGCTTTTTTAAAACCGGGTAAATATCATTGTCGAAGTTGGCAATGGGCTCTTTATCTGCAGAATGTACTTTTTTAGCACTAAAGATGATAATAAACATAACCAGCATTGCTGGCATGCTTAGAAGAACCATTTTCAACTTCGTGTTAAATATCACTGTTGTAGTTCCAAATTAAATAGTCAGGCAGGTTTTACAAGCTTACTTCTGGCAGGTGTTAAACACTAATTGTCCCCTATAAGCGCAATCGTTTCAAGCGCATTGTTATCTCTTCTGAGCTAATTAAATCGCCCTCACCAGATCCAGGGCAAATCTTTTTTGTTTCTTCCCAGTCTTCGGGGGTGCCCACGGTGCTTTCCCAAAATGGCCAAGTTCGACATTGCACCGGCCTTATTCCGTATATCGTGCAACCTTTGCTCTCACTCAAATAAACACAATCGCCATTCGCCTTTTCTCGTAAGGTGTATCGCCCCTTGGCTTTTCTCGCCCTTAACTGCTTAACTTCTTCCAAAGGTTCTTTGGTAAAATCCGCAATAGCTTGCATCTCTTCCTCGGTGACCCATACATACCCTGGTTCACCCGTGCAGCAGTTGCCACATTGGGTGCATTTAAATTTTAGGCCATCCTTGTACCACGGTTCATCTGTTCTCATCAAATTCCCATAATTTCGTTTGAACTATTAGTCATTTACGGCAATTGCCTTAAAAGTATTATTGTACCTTTGTTTGCAATCGATCATCCATTAGACCAAGTTGAAGAACCGTTTCGAACCCCACATTTGCGATTAATCCTTATTATCCAAACCCCTACTCCTTATAACCGTAAGAGAACCCAAAGATTCACCCACTTTAAAAAACACCTGCCCCTTCTACGTATTCAACTCCACATTTTCCCTCTGGTTCCTAAGATAAGCATTGTGAAGATGCAAACCCAAGGAGCAATCAATGGCAATTGAAAAACCGCTAGTGCTTATCACCGATTACCTCGAAGAATCAGACATCGAAAACCCAGTTCTCGAAAGTTGTGCTGATATCAAAATCCTGAATACTCACAGCGATACGGATATCGATCCATTTGCCTCTAAAGTAAAAGGTATTCTGGTTTTTCATGACATCAAAATCTCTGCTCACATCATCGCCAAGCTTGATCAATGCAAGGGTATTGTTCGCTGTGGTGTGGGTTATGATAATGTTGATATTAAAGCTGCAGGCGAAAAAGGCATTGCGGTTTGTAATGTTCCCGATTACGGAACCGAAGAAGTTGCGGACCATGCAGTTATGTTGCTGTTGGCAATCGCCCGCAGATTAATTCCCTGCTACGATGATATCCGATCTGGTGGCTGGCAACCCAATCATGTTTTTGGAGCGCCCAGGCTGCGAGGCAAAACCATTGGCCTAATAGGATGTGGCAGAATTGGTACAGCCGCCGCTCTTCGCTTTAAAGCTTTAGGTTTGCGAGTGCTATTTTATGATCCGTTTGCAACGCCCGGTCTCGATAAGGCTATTGGTATGGAACGGTGCCATTCGTTAGAGGAAATGCTTCCCCAATGCCTTTTCGTGAGTGTGCATACGCCATTAACCCCTATAACAAAGCATATTGTGAATGATGCATCCCTTGCATTACTTCCCAAGGGGGCATACTTGGTAAATACAGCTAGAGGCCCATGTGTTTCGGGCGATGCAGTGGTGCGTGCGCTGGAATCGGGTCAGCTTGCTTATGCAGCACTTGATGTTGTTGAAAAAGAACCCTTGGATGATGAAAGATTGCGCAAGCATCCTAAAGTTTTGCTTACGCCACACAGTGCTTTTTATTCGGTGGAAGGGTTTATTGAAATGCGTAGAAAAGGCGCAGAAGAAGTTAGGCGCTTGGTGCTTGATCAACCCGTGGTAAATCTTGTCAATGGCCATTGCTTGACCAACCCAAGATTCAAATTACCCGTGAGCAACTTAAGTTAACAAGGATGATGGATCAGCAATTTTTTGTGTCAGGTGTTGGGCCAACTGGTTTAGGAATAAGGAAAGCCATTGCTAAAGCAAAGGCTAGCCCTCCAATTAGGCCTGCGACGACATCAGAAAAAAAGTGAACTCCCAGATAGAGCCTGGTGTAGCCAACTAATAGGGCTAGAACAGTACCTAATAAAGGTAGGGCGATTTTGAGGGGCATGGATGAGGAAAAACGCACCATTATTAATGCTATGCCGGGGTAGAGCGCAGAGGCGGAAAAGGTGTGCCCGCTAGGAAAACTTGGCGAAGTTGGAACTTTTATTCCTTCTAGTCGCATTTGGGATACCTCGGGCCTAGACCGGTTCACCAGTTGCTTGACGGATTCGCAAGTTAAGCAGGCGCTCGAGGCCCCTATCACGAAAATTAAAGCTGTACGCCAACCTTTAATTTGTTGTAAGTATATGCCTAGCAATGGGATAAGGATTGTCATGAGGCGGGAGTCCCCGAGGTAGGTGGCGTTCCTTAAAAGGTGATCCAGCCATGTAGGGGGGACAAAATTAAGATTTTGGGAAGCTAGGGAATGGTCAAAGTTGGTGATAAATTCCATGGGAACCATAATAAATTGAGTAAGTTCGGGTTGTTACCCTTGTCGCAAGTAATACCTAAGTTCTAGAATAAACAATTAAGCAGATTATGAAAACCGGAGAATAATATGAAGGCTAAGATTCATCCAGAGTATAATGAAGCAACTGTCACATGCGGTTGCGGTAATAAATTTGTGACCCGCAGCACCAAGAAAACCATCATGGTGGAAATTTGTTCTGCATGTCATCCTTTCTTTACTGGAAAGATGAAGTTTGTTGATACTGCAGGCCGTATTGAAAAGTTCCAGAAAAAATACAACTGGGATAAGCGCAAAAAGACTGGCGAAGAAGCACCTGCTGAAGCATCTGCTGAAGCCGCTAAGTAGTTTCTAATATTCTTGATGCCCCTGCTCTGTCGTTGGACGGGGTAGGGGCATCGGCATTTTAAACCCAAAGTGAAACATCCATGCTGGCCGCATTCGAATCCATGGTGGCACGACACAAAGAGCTGGAATTCCTGCTTTCGGACCCGACTATTGTTTCGGACAGACTCAAGTTTGCAACCATTGCCAAAGAACATGGTAAGCTGGTCAAACAAGTTAAACCATTCGAAGAATTTAAAAGATTAGAAGCCGATATTGTTGCTGCCGAAGAGATGCTTGCGCTGATCGATGCTAAAGATGCAGAGATGCTTACCTATACTCAGAACGAATTGACTGAGATGGTAAAGCGCAGAGATGAATTGAAGATTAAACTGGAAGATTTTCTCTTAGCAGGCGACGAGAATTACGACAGGCTAATTGTTGAAATTCGTGCGGGTACAGGCGGTGACGAAGCTGCGATTTTTGCAGGCGACCTTTATACCATGTACACTTATTACGCACGCAGCCAAGGTTGGAAGGTTGAAAACATCTCTTTCAGTAATGGCGAGCATGGTGGTTATAAAGATGTGATTTTTAGTTTAGAAGGCGATAATGCTTATCAATTCTTGAAGTTTGAGAGCGGTGGGCACCGTGTGCAAAGAGTTCCTGCAACAGAAACCCAAGGGCGAATTCATACCTCTGCAGCTACCGTTGCAGTATTGCCCGAACCTGATGATGTTCAGGTGGAAATTCGCGATGAAGATATCGAATGGGAACGCATGCGGGCAGGGGGTGCTGGTGGGCAGCATGTTAATAAAACAGAATCTGCTGTTCGTATCGTGCATAAACCCACGGGCCTTGAAGTTAAGTGTCAGGATCAGCGCAGCCAGCATAAAAATTACGAACAAGCGATGCGTGTCCTTCGTTCCCGCGTTTTAGAAATGATGATGAAAAAAGCACACGATGAACGCTCTGCTGCTCGAAAAGAGCAGATCGGTTCCGGGGATCGCAGTGAACGAATCCGAACTTATAACTTCCCCCAAAATCGCTTTACCGATCATCGCATCAACCTGAATATTTATAGGTTGGATGCAATCATGTTGGGCGAATTGGGTGATGTTTTTATGGCATTGCGCGAACAAGATAGAAAGATCAGGCTTCAGCAAGCAAAACTCACCTGACCATTTCCCAGAAGTACTTTCATGCAACCTGAAATAGAATGGACAGTTGGCGCCCTACTAGATTGGACTGCCCAGCATTTTGTCAAAAAAGGTTGTGATTCACCCAGATTAGATGCCGAAGTTCTACTTGCTCATGCGCTTAAACTTAAGCGCATTGATTTATATGCCCGCTACAATGAAATTATTCAGGAAGAAGCGAAAGCAAAGTTTCGCGATCTGGTGCGAAGGCGCGCAGAAGGATGCCCCGTCGCCTACCTTGTCGCCAGCAAAGAATTTTACAGCCTTCCTTTTTTTGTCAATCAGGATGTTTTAATACCCAGGCCTGATACCGAGTGCTTGGTCGATGCTGCTCTTCGCATTGCAAAAAAAGAAAACTGGAAAACAATTCTTGATCTCGGAACCGGATCAGGTTGCATTGCAATTGCCTTGGCAAAATCCCTTCCCCAAATAAAGATTGTTGCGGTTGATATCAGTCCCAAGGCCTTGGCGGTTGCATCTAAAAATGCCATTGTAAATAAGGTTGCAGACCGGGTCAGTTTTGCTGAAGGAGATTTGTTTACGCCGCTGGAAAAAGCCTTGGCCTTCGATGCTATCGTTAGTAATCCCCCTTACATTCCTGATAGCGATATTAAAGATTTGGATAAAGATGTGAAAGATTATGAACCAAGATTAGCATTGAGCGGGGGTGGCGATGGGTTTTCCGTGTTCGATCAAATCCTCACAGGCGCAGTATCAAGGCTAAACGCAGGTGGGCATTTGTTTATCGAAATTGGGTCTCCGCAGGAAGAGTCATCGCGAGCCCGGTTTAAGGCTTATTCTGGATTTCAGTTGCATCCCACCATCTTGGATGGAGGGCGGAACCCACGAGTTTTGCATGCCACCAAGAATAGTTGAATACACTGATTTTTTGATTGTTTAGTTGCGAAATCTGGTATGCTTAGCATGATAACTGCTGCTGTTTTCCCGCCAAAGTAGTTGCTGCCCGAGGTTTCAATGAACCGATTTTTGTTGCGATCTTCTCCCATTTGGCTTTTTCTATACTTGATGTTGCGCCAAAGTGTTGCAGCAGAACCATCTCTGCATGAACAAATCGATGCGTTGATTGATGCCAAACTTACAAGCAAGGTGGTTAGCAGGCAGTCTGATGATTACGAGTTTGTGCGCAGAGTTTATCTTGATTTTGTAGGCCGTATCCCCACCCTTGCTGAGATTGATTCTTTCATTGCTAATAAGGCTTTGGATAAGCGAAAGCTTTTAATTGTTCAATTAGTTAACTCTCCTTCTTATTCAAAACAGATGGCCAATACCTTTCACATTCATTTCATGGAACGATTGGGCGATAACGCAGAGTGGATGAAATATCTTGAAGAATCCTTCAAGAAAAACAAAGGTTGGAATGTGATGGCAAAGGAAATCTTGCGGGGAATAAATAGCAAAGATGATTTGAAAGGCGCCAACTTCTTTTTCTCTAAAAGACTGGAGAATTATGGCCAAAACCCTGTGGATTATTCCGCCCTTACCCGGGATGTGGGTAGATTGTTTTTAGGCAAAGACTTCCGCTGTGCAGAGTGTCATGACCATCTTTTTATTGATGAATATAAACAGGCAGACTTCAAAGGGTTATTTGCTTTTTTTCAAAACACGTATCTTGTTGATGCCAAGGCAGGTATCGTAGGCGAAAAGTTGACTGTGAAAAAAACAGAGTTCATGTCTGTCTTTAAGAAAGAGAAAAAAGAGATTGCCCCCAAGATTCCAGGGATGGCTGAAGTTGCAATCCCTGAGTTTAAGAAGGGAGAAGAGTTTTTGGTTCCCCCAGACCCTAAGAAAAAGGTGTTGGGTGTGCCTAAGTTCAGCCCTCTCGAAAAACTATCTGAACAATTGCCTTCCCCTGAGAACGCTGACTTTTCAAAAAATATTGTGAATCGCATTTGGTTCATAATGATGGGTAGGGGACTGGTTCATCCGTTGGATTTGCATCATGCGGGAAATCCACCTTCGCATCCCGAGTTGCTCGCTCTTCTTGCAAAAGAATTTAGCGCACATCAGTTTGATTTTAAATGGCTATTAACTGAACTCGCAAACACTAAAGTTTATCAGCGCTCCAGTAAAGTTGATATGGGTAAAACCCCTGAAGCACCAGCACTTTTTGCAACTGCGATTGAAAAACGATTGTCCGCTGAACAGTTACTCGCATCGATTCTGGTTGCTACTGGTCGTTATGGAAAACTTGAAAGAAAAGGTGGCAACGAACCCGAAATGCCCGATGCTTTGAAAGTGAAGTTTGCCAAGGCTTTTGCCAACGCTGCACGCGATCCCGAAGATGAGATTGCATTTTCTTTAAAGGCTGCACTTTTTCTGTTGAATGATGAAGCAGTGCTTGGGTTGTTAAAACCAGAGGCAGAAAACACCACTGCGGCATTAGTTAAAATGAAGACAGATAATTTAATGATTGAGAAAGCTTACCTTGCAATACTTTCACGCAAACCCGAACCTCAGGAAACTAAGGATGCGCTGGAGTTTCTTTCGAAGCCTGTAAGTGCAGGTGAAGTTGGTGTTAAAAATCTGGTATGGGCTTTGCTTGCTTCTTCAGAGTTCAACTTGAATCATTGATTTGTATTTAGAGAATTAAAATGAAAAACTTATGCACGCCTCATGATCATTTGTTTTCGCGAAGAGAATGGCTGGGTGCTTCTACTGTAGGCGCTGCCTCTATAGGCGCATCAGGGATGCTTGCCCAACCCGCCTTCGCTGAAGAACTTCGTAAAAACGACAAGCAGGTTTTGTTTATCTGGCTCGATGGGGGTATTAGTCAGCTTGAAAGCTGGGATCCGAAACCAAACACTACTTTTGGTGGACCGTTCAGGGCTATTCCTACCAAGGTTCCGGGTATTCATATTTCCGAGCTTTTGCCTAAAACCGCAACCCACATGGATAAGCTTGTTTTGGTTCGAAGCCTTTGCACCAAGGATAACTCGCATTCCGCAGGGGTCGATCGAATTCAGCGGGGCGATCCAAAAAACCGCGGCGTTACCTATCCCTATCTTGGTTCTGCTGTTTCCAAATTGATGGGCCCTTGCTCTTCTGGCATGCCACCTTATGTTTGGATCAAGCCGATGAGTGGAGGGTTTATTACTAAAGATGCTGGGTTCTTAGGCCCCAAATATGGTGCGATTGCCTTTGGTGATGGCAAAGCACCCGAAAACCTTCTCAGGCCTGATTCTGTTTCTCTTGAAGCTGATCTTGCTCGCAATGAACTGCGCGAAAAACTCGATAAAACTTACAGGCTTGCTCGAAGAAAAGAAAGTAGCGAGGCTTCAAGCACTGTTTTTGATATGGCCTCAAAATTGCAAAAACGGATTGATCTTTTTGATCAATCAAAAATGCCTTCCAAAGATCTCGAACGTTATGGCAGCACCGAATTCGGCAGGCATATGCTTCAAGCTAGGCGTATGCTCGAAGCGGGTGTGCGTTTTGTTAAAGTCACTTCCTATGGTTGGGATACTCATGGTGATAACTTCAATGGCCATCTTAGTTTGGTTCCTAAGGTCGACATGGCGTTTTCCGCTATGCTTGAAGATTTGCAGCAGCGCAGTATGCTCGATAATGTTCTTGTAATACTTATGTCTGAATTTGGAAGAACCCCACGCATCAATGGGCATCTTGGACGCGATCACTGGCCTGAAGCCTGGTCTTTGGCTATGGCTGGATGTGGTCTTAAAAAAGGCCTGTCTTCAGGGAAAACCAACAAACTTGGCACCGCAGTCGAAGGCGATGCTCACGACATCGGTTCCATGTTTCATGTTTGGTTCAAAGCCCTTGGTATCGATTCTTCTGAAACCGAATACGACAATCAAGGGCAGCCTTTGCCAATTGCCAATGAAGAGTGCAAGATTATTTCTGAAGTTCTTGCTTAACTAATATAAATCCGATCAGGGGATATTTCGATGAAGGAAGATTCTAAAGAGTTGGCACTAAAATATAAGACCAAGAAAATCATTGATCTTGCTTGCCCGGTTCAAATTTGCGCTGCTCGTTTCAGCCCTTGTGGTAATGTGCTTGCTGCTGCCTGCTTTGATGGTTCGGTTCGCAGGTGGGATTCTTCCACGGATAAATTTACAGAACTAACACCTATCAACGGCCATAATGGTTGGGTGCAAGCCATCGCTTTTCATTCTACCAACAAAGTTTTATATTCTGCAGACTCCTGGGGCAAATTGGTCGCTTCCAATTACCTTGATAAAGATGTGGTGCCAATCTGGAAGAATGATAAAGCGCACGATGGTTGGATTCGGAAAATTTCCCCTAGCCCCGATGGCAAATTGCTTGCAACTTGTGGCACCGATAAACTTATTAAAGTTTGGTCTACGGCTGATGGCGCCCTCGTCAAGGAATTCAAAGATTTCTCTTGGGATCCTATGTCTGTAACTGTCACCCCGGACTCCAAAGCCATTTTGGTTGGCGACTTGCAGGGGAAAATTGCCCAAATTGATGCTTCTACCGGAAAAAAACTTCGTGAACTTGATGCTTCTGCGATGTATAAACTCGATCGCTTGCAAGATGTAGGTGGCGTGCGTTGTTTTGCGTTTGATTCGAAGGGTGAGAAACTCGCTTGCGGTGGCATCAGTCCCAATCGGGGTGGTTTTGTGCAGGGCCCTTCACTTGTAATTATTTTTGATTGGAAATCTGGTAAAGAAATCTCCCGCATCCAATCGGGTAGCGAAAACGATGGTTATGTTTACGATTTGCTTTTTATCACCGACTCCATTCTTGCTGGAGTTAGCAGCGGGCAGCCCGGTAATGGAAAAGTATTTTTCAATCTCATGGGTGAAACCCAACCTTTTATCAACCTCGCAACCATGCCTAATTGTCATTCGTTTGCCCTTCACCCCGCAGGCAAAAAAATTGCTGTCGTTTCCACTAATGCTAATAGTTCAGGTAATGGTAAAGTTCTTGATAAAAACAAGGATTATGCTGCCAATTACTCCCCTATAAATATTTTGGAAATACCCTCCTGATTCTTTTCGAATCAGCTTGCCTGTGATACCTTTTTACCTGTAAGGTAGTACTACAGTTCCTGCTTACATTGGGGAGTAGTATGCAATCTAAACAGCAGTTGTTTATGGATTTTCTTCAGGAAGAAGGCTATAGGCCATCGCAGGACGATGATGGCGATATTGTTTTCAAACATGAAGCGGTGACTTATCTTCTTTTTGTAGAAGAAGAGGATAATAGCTATTTCAGACTTGTTTACCCCGCCTTCTGGGAAATCAGCACCCCTGACGAAGAAGAAAAAGCGGCTAGCTTCATCATGGATATCAATGCTGAAATGAAGGTTGTAAAACTTTATCAGTTGGGTGACAAAGTCTGGGCCGGGGTCGAAATGTTTTGCGAACCCATTGATAATTGCAAATCTGTTTTCCAACGATGCTTAAGGGTTCTTCAACTTTCTTCAAACCGATTCTGCGAGATGATGCGAGATTCTCAAGGCGTTGAAGCCAGGCCCACTGAACTAGGGTTTAATACCCCAACCGATGGCGCTAATCCCGATGATGATACTGAAGACGAAAAATAGAACTTTCTATTCTTACTACGCTTTTTTTCTAGCTTCTAATAACTGGTTGACGGTGTTCATCATTTCTCCTGCAGCTTTTTTCCATGTATATTGCGAAGCGTGAAGTTTTGCAGCTTTCAACCTTTGCGCTCTTTCTTCTTTAGGCATTTCCAAACACTTTAGCATTTGCATTGCAATACTGGTGTGATCGTAAGGATCGCAATACAGTGCATGCTCGCCACATACTTCAGGCATCGGGCCAAGTTCGGATGTGATAACTATTGTTTCTGAAGTCATTGCTTCCAAATTTGGAATTCCAAATCCTTCCCACTTGGAGGGGAATACAAATCCCGTTGCACGATTCATGAAGGTGCTAATTTGGTTGTCGGGCAGATATTCGAGTGCATGCACTGGAAGTGTCGCGTTTGTTTCTTTGATCATCCTTCGGATTTCATGTTGCCCTGGGATTTGGCCAATAAGAACAATTTGAAACGCAACATCTGGTTTTATTTGCCTAAGTCTTTGAGCAGCAAGCAAAATCCCAGTGATGTTTTTTCTGGGTTCCACTGTTCCTACAAAAAGAAAATACGGAATTACGGGGTCAATACCTGCATCACGCAGGGTTTTAGTTGCATCGGAATCTGAAAGCCTTTTTTCAAATCGTTCAATATCGTGGCCAAGATGAATGACCGAGGTTTTTCCAAGCGATGCTGGGAAGAAATAATGCAGATCGCTTTCCGCACTTTTCGAATCACAGAAAATGTGGTTTGCCCTAAGTGCCATTAAACTGACGAAGGTATCAAAAAGATCAGGGTTCCAATTTTCTCCCTCATGTATTCTTTTTGGTACTGCATCGTAAAACCAGCCTAGTGCCAAGGCTTTACAGTTCTCAACTGGTAACATCCAGATGTCATTGAACGGTTCAAATGCTATTACCGCATCGAGTTCGCTTAACGCAACAATTTCCTTAGGTGATTTAATATTTGGCGAAAGATTAGATGCGATCTTCTTTGTGGTTTTATTGATTAAATTTCTAAGATTGAGTAGGAATGTTTTTAAAATAAAAATTGTTGTTTTTATGAGTGGATAAAAAATTGGAGGTATTAACAATCGGATAATTTTTTTTAATCCCGCAAAAGAAAGCGGATAACCGGGTTTTTGGGGAAGGGATAGTGGGTTGCTTTTCAGCCAATCGTTCAAGGGATCAAAGGATAAACTTAAGGGTCGCGAATTAGGAATTTTCTTGTCGTCGAGGCAGATCAAAGTTTGGTGGTTTTGGGAAGATGCATTAACGATTTCGACGATGGCACGGGCAACTCTTCTTACCCCTCTGGGAAAAGTATCTTGTAAATTTGTTTTCAAAAAACCAATCTTCGATGTCATGAATCTTGCTTTCTTTATGAATTAAATGAAATATCTTTAATCAATTCAGCAATGTAGTTTTCACAGTTGTGGAATTCACACCACTTTTTTCCAGCCAATTCTGCTTCTGCGCTCAACCGCGGATATCCTTCAATACATTCAACGATTGCATCCGCCAAACTTTTACTGTCTTCGGGAGTGCATAATATTCCCCCACCATGATTTTTGATTTCTCCTGCCATCCATGTCCCTTTCGTTACCACCGATACTTTACCAAGTCCCCTTGTTTCCGAGAATACTCCGGAGGTTTGGCTATGATAGTTTTCCAAAGTGTAAGGTAGCATAAAAATATCAATCTTGGCCATCAGTTTATGGTAGTCATCGGTACCCATGGCCTCTTCATGAAGTTTTATGTTTGGCATTTTTTTGAGCAAGTTCACTGCTTGAACTGTTTGCCATTCTTGGTGATTCCTGATATTTGCTTGAATTTCCCAATGTATTGTGTCGTTTCCTAAAACAGTGGTTACATGGTTGATTGCTTCTGGAATCAGGTGGAATCCTTTGTTGGTTCTAGCATCGCCCAGATAGCCAATCACTAACCCCTTTGAGGGTGTTTTAATTGAAGGTTGTTCAGATGAATATTGTGTGTGGGGGATGGGAAGTACTTTAAATGGTTTATCAATGTAGAATTTGTATTCATCAGTTAGATCCTGGCTATCAGCAAAAAGGTTGATTCTATTTTTAGCTGGGCTTTGGGATAAATAATTTAATGAATGGCTGTAAAGCCTGTGGGGAAAATGGTCTTTTTCTAAATTGGATTTCGAGGTGAAATGTTGGACCATTGCGATTTGTGTATTGGAGGATGGGGCTAGTTTTTCTGCAAATCGGGTAATCCCGATAATGTCGTTAAAGCTGAATGTGGGGAAAAGGATAAGAACGGGTTCAGAGTTGTTGCAATCTGGAAGTATCTTGCAAAGATCGGCGAATAGGGAATTACTATGCTGGCGATAATTCCAGCGAGACTGAAGAGCGTTTGCAATTCTTGATGGAAATAGGAACACTAATGGATTGATGGGGTAATGGTGAAAGAAGTCATGCTTGAAAAAAGCTGTTGCATTTAATTCTTTTTGTAATTGATTAGTGATTTGGTTGGTTCCAAGGGTGGTTACTTTCCATCCTTTGGCTATTGCGATTTCCCGAACGGATTTACAGTATTCGAAGGAATGCCCTTGGTAATCTTTCAAGGTGTGATCGGCAATTATAAGGTGCATATAGAACCGTTTTCTTTCTGAATAGGTAAATCTATGATTCCTTTGTGACCATGGTTTTCATCTGAAAATCTCGCTTGAGAAATTAATTGTTATTCAATGCCGATTTGTTTTAAGCTACTGCAGAAGGTGTCATATTTTTGGGTAGTAATGTATCCTTATGCTGCATAAACCAATTTAAGGTGAATTTTAATCCTTCAGCTAGAGAGGTGCGTGGGCGAATAGGCCAAATCTCATCTAATTTCTGAACGGATAAAACTTTTGATTTAGCCCCTACATATTTCGTGGTGTCATAATTAATTTTTGTTGGATCGTACCCAACAATAGCACATATTTCTTTTGCAAATTCTCGGATGGAATGTTCCTCTCCTGCCCCGATGTTGATCAAATCATTATCTTTGGAATTTGCAAGATGGATTGCTGTGGTTACGAAATCATCCAGATAAACCAGTTCTCGTTTTTGATGGCCATCGCCCCAAAGGGATACGGGTTCGTCATAGAGTTTACCCCTCAAGATTTTACGCAATAAATCGAAAACAAAATGCATTTGCCTGCCATCAGTGTGGTAACCCGGGCCGTAGAGGGTGCTCGGTACTAGGCAAAGGTATTTTAGCCCGAATTGTTTGTTAAGAGATTTCATGCCAACATAAAGCATGCGTTTCGTCATGGCATAGGTGTAAAGGCTTTCGATAGGTTGGCCCTCAAGGTAATTGTCTTCGACAAGAGATTTATCAGGGGCATAGGCGCAACTGGTGCCCATTGCGATTAGCTTTGCGTTGGGTTGGTGGTTTTTCCACCAATCGAGGACATTGGTGTTAATTTTTTGGTTATTGAGCCATTGTTCGCCAGGGTGTTTTAGGCAAAAATCGCCTGCCTGGGTCCATGCTGCAAGATGATAAATAAAATCAAAATGAGTGGTATTAAATTTGTTCAGGGAGTTTTGAACGGTAAGGTCTGCATCCTTAGAGCTTAGCGCAATGGTATTATTTCCTGCTTTTGATAACGCAGAGACCAAAGCTGAACCAAGGAAACCGCTACCACCCGTTATTAATATGTTCATGGTTAAGTTGCATCTACAGGGAAATAGAATTCAACACCTTTGTCAATCAAGTGTTTATTATTTGCTAGAATTTCTTTTTTGAAATTCCAAGCAAGAACATAATAAACATCCGGCGTGGTAGTAAGTTCGCTTTCTATAAGTACTGGAAGGTGCATACCTGGGGAAATTAGGCCTTTTCGCAGAGTATTTTTTTCAACCAAACAATCTAAATGTTTTTTCCCCACCCCAAAATAATTTAAAAGGGTATTTCCTTTTACCGGGGCACCCATACCAAAGATGGTTTTCCCTTCTTTCTTTTTTTGATCGAGATATGCAATATCGCGTTTTTTCATGTTCTCTACGCGCTTTGCAAACTCATGGTAAGTTTCAATATCATTACTTTTTGCTGTATTTTCTGAAGCGCAAGCTTCCAAATAGCGCTGGGTTTTGGCTTTCTTGCCTTTGTGAGTAACATAGCCAATCATGGAGCCGCCATGAATCGGGGTAAGTTTGCAATCGAACATTTCTAGGCCATGCCTATTAAGCAGAACCTCGATGTTTTTCAAATTATAATACAAAAGATGTTCGTGATAGATTTGATCGAATGCAAGATTTTCAACTATTTTCTTCATGTATAGGAATTGGACCATGAAGGTTCCATCGGGTTCGAGTGATTCGCGAATGCCTTCAGTGACAGAGTGTAGTTCCTCGAGGTGGAAGAAGACCCCAGCAGCGTTGATGACATCAAATTTTTTACCGATGTTTTTTGCTGTTTCGAGATTAAAGAAAGCATTTAATGTGGGAACATTATCATCCATTGCAATTTTTGCAGTGGTTTTTGATGATTCCACACCTAAAACTTCGTACCCTAATGCCTGAAAATGTTTTAATTGGGTTCCATCGTTGGAGCCTATATCTAGAACTGTTTTCTTGCGGTCTTTATGGGGAACAATCGCATCGATTTCATCTGCAACAGATTTGAAATGGCTACTAAGCGATTTAGTTACACCGGAAAGGTAAGTATGATCCCCAAACATGATTTCTTTTTTAACGGTGTAATCTAATTGTGTGGTTGAGCAATCATGGCAATAAACAACACGAAGTGGGTAAGTAGGTTCTTTACCAACTTCTTCGGGTTTTAGGAAATGATTACACCAAGGTTGATTTCCTAGATCCAAGACTTTTTCAAGTTTTGTACCATCGCATATTCTGCAAATCATATCGACGCATCTTCCATGAACAGTCAATTATCAAGCCATTTATTATTTAAGAATACCTTTTTAAAGATGAAACTTGCAAGGAGATAATGGATTCTTTTAACTATTGAGAAGTGCTTTGATTTTTTTGGCAATAGTTTTTCCAATTGCAATTGAAGCTGTTGCAGCGGGGGAGGGCGCATTCAAAACATGCACCATACGTTCTGCCTCGACTATGTGAAAATCATCCACAAGCTTGCCATCAGGAGCCATGGCTTGCGCCCTTACACCTGCGCCACCCCGATGAATATCCTGCATTTGAAGTTCAGGCATCAATCGCTGCAATGCTTTAAGAAAAGCTTTTTTACTAAGTGAACGATGGAACTCACCCATACCGGTTTTCCAAAACTTGGCAGCCATGCGCCAAAACCCTGGCGATACAGCTAATCCGAGCATATCCCTGATGGAAATATTAAGAAGTTTATAGCCCTCTCTTTTAAATGCGAGGACTGCATTAGGCCCGGCTTCCACGCCGCCATGAATCATGCGTGTCAGGTGAACGCCCAAGAATGGCAGGCTGGGATCGGGAACGGGGTAAATAAGATTCTTTACTAAATGATGTTTTTCAGGAACGAGTTCGTAGTATTCACCCCTGAAAGGAACGATTTGAACGCCCGGCTCAACACCGCAAGCCTTGGCAACCCGATCTGATTGCAAACCACCGCAGTTGACCAAAAATGAAGCGTGAATATTTCCTTGGTTGGTTTCGATAGCAAGGCCGTTTGTATCGCGTTTGCAAGAGATGAAATTAGTTCCCAAGCGAACTTCGCCTTCCGATTCAGTTATCAAGCGTTGATAAACCTTGCAGACATCTTTGTAATTTACGATGCCTGTTTGCGGAACAAACAATCCTGCAATGCCCGCAACATGTGGTTCGTAATCTTTTAATTCTTCTTTTGAAAGTTGCTTGATGCCAGTAAGGCCGTTGGCCAGGCCGCGCTTTTCAAGTTCTGCCATTCGTGGTAATTCATCAGGATGAGTTGCAACAACGATTTTGCCGCAACGATCATGAGCGATGCCGTATTCTTTGCAGAAATCGTACATTGCTTCCCGGCCTTCTGCGCAGTTTTTAGCCTTGGCCGAACCGGGCTTGTAGTAAAGTCCGGAATGAATGACACCACTGTTGTTGCCGGTTTGATGTTCTGCTACATCTTTTTCTGTTTCCAAAACTAAAACTTTACCAGCTTTAGCTTGAGCTATATGCATAGCCGTGGAAAGGCCAACGATGCCTGCGCCAACAATTACAATATAAGGTTCATTGATCATATCTGTCACACATTAGCATAAATGCGGTTGCGAAGGATGATGTAGCCCTTCATGAGTTCTTGGATGCCATCATTCAAACTGTATTTCGGTTTGAAACCGGTCTTTTCAATTTTTTCGTTTGAAACAATGTAGTCGCGTTTGTCTGGGTCTTCGCCAATGGGCGCTTCCAAAAATACGAACTTAGGAATATACTTTTGAATCTCTTTGCAGAGCTCGATTTTAGAGAGGTTAGCATCTGAAAGGCCTACGTTATAAGCCTGACCCTGCATTTTTTCGAAATTATTGATGGCATGAACAAATGCCCTGCCTACATCGCGGATGTGAATGTAATTTCGCTTGGCATGCCCTTCGAAAATAACCACAGCTTTGTCATTGATTGCTCTGTAAACAAAATCATTAACCAAAAGATCGATTCGCATTCTTGGTGATAATCCAAATACGGTTGCCAATCTAAATGTAAGAGAGTTGCCTGCATCTAAAACGGCTTTTTCTGCTTCCACTTTGGTTCTGCCATAAAGGCTGATGGGTTCTAATGGGCTATCTTCTGTGCAGAAACTTCCTTTTTGGCCCATGCCATAGCCGCTATTGGTATTTGGCAGAACGATGCGTTGATTTTTAGATCGCAATGAAAGGATTAATTTGATTGCATCTAGGTTGATGGAAGTTGCAGCGGTGGTATCGAGGTCGCAAGCAGGTGCCCCAACGATAGCTGCAAGCGGAATGATGTAATCAACATCTTTCATCAGTTTGGTGATAATGTTTTTATCACGACAATCACCTCTTACAACAGTAAGTTTTGGGTCAATGCAAGAATCAAGGAGAGTAGGTTGATTAAACAGGAAGCTATCAAGAACCGTTACATGATGGCCATCGTTTAGAAGCATGGGTACAAGGACAGTACCAATATAGCCGGCGCCACCAGTGATAAGAATTTTCGCAGGCACTTTATAGTAGCTCCCTAAAAATAAATCAGGCACAACAATCAAGAGACGATTTCGAAAGTAAAATAAAATTCACAGCCTCAAGTAAATCAGTTTTGATAATTGTACCAGCAGGTAATGATTCTGAAGTAATGGTATCCCCGTAGCCAGTCCGTACAAGAATATTTTTGCACCCTGCATTTATTCCAGCTTCAACATCAGAAGCTTTGTCGCCAATAATCCATGAGGCTGAAAGGTCAAGCTGGTGATTTTTTTCAGCTTCGAGCAGCATTCCGGGTGAAGGTTTTCTGCATTTACATGTGATTGCGTATTCGGGGACGGAGCCTTCAGAGTGATGCGGGCAGTAATAAATTGCGTCCGCATGGGCGTTTTCTTGCGCCAATAATTCATTTAACCTAGCGTGCACTAAGGGGATTTGAGTGATGGGGAAATATCCCTTTGCAACCCCAGCTTGATTGCTGACGATGATGACTGGAATACCGAGAGTATTAAGGGTTTTGATTGCCTTGGCAGCGCCCGGGATAAGTTTGACTTGATCAGGATGCGAGAGGTAGTTGACTTCCTCGATGATCACCCCGTCTCTGTCCAGAAAAATTGCCGGTCTCTTGTTCATGGACACGCCTTTCAATGATATCACAAATGCCATGCCAAGCAGCGATGTGCACTTCCTGTATACGGGGAGTTTCCTTGGTTGGGGCTTTGAAAGCAAGATCACAAGCCGAGGCAAGAGGTTCGCCAGGCAAGCCTGTGAATGCAACCGTAAGGGCACCAATATTTTTTGCTTCTTTGATTGCTTCCAAAACATTTACCGATTTGCCACTGGTGCTGATGCCTACCAAAGCATCTTTTGCGGTAACCATGGCTTTCACTTGCCGTGAAAATATTTGGGAGAAATCATAATCGTTGCCAATGGCAGTGATGATGCTGCTATTAACGGTAAGGGCTTGTGCAGGAAGTGCTTTGCGTTCGCGCAGAAATCTACCTACGAATTCCGCAGCGATATGTTGCGCATCAGCAGCACTGCCACCATTACCACAAAGATAAATAGTGCCGCCTGCTTCTAAAATATCGCCAAGCTTGGTGGCAATATTGGTGATGCAATCGGTTTCGTTATCAAGAACATTTTGATAAACAGCCATTGCAGATTTAAGTGAAGTTTTAAGCAGCTCGATGTCGGTCATGATTCCACCTTTGGTAAAGATCAGAAAAGCCTTTGTAATCTTCCGGCGTGCCAATATCGTAAAAAGGCCTGCTGCTAAGAGTCGCAGCGATCTTTCCACCCTTGGCAATCAGGTTTGGGAAAACCTCTCGTTCAAGAGAAACGATTTTGTCGGGTGCAATAGCTTCGACGAAATTACGTTCAAGCATGTAGGCGCCAGCATTAAGCCATGCAGGGCCATGATTATTGATGTTTTTTTCAAGGAAACCAGCTACATAATGATCGTGTTCATCAAGGATAACGGTTCCAAACCGGGATGCATTATCGAGCCTAGCTAGGGTACAAGTGGCCTTGGCGCCAAATTTGATTTCCGCAAGATGCCTAGCAACCAGTTCGTTGTGATCAAAATCAAGGTAGGTGTCGCCATTTAAGACGAGGGCACGATCTTTAATAAAGGGTTGGGCCAGTTTGATTGCGCCTGCGGTGCCACGAAGTTGATCTCGTTCTTCGGAATAATCAATGCGGACACCAAATTTGGATCCATCCCCAAAAGTTTCGGAGATTTGTTCAGATAGATAGCCGACGCAAAGAACGAAGTGAGTTGCACCTTGATCTTTTAGGAGTTCAATTTGGATTTCAAGAAAAGGCTTTCCCATAATCGGGGCGAGCGCTTTTGGTTTGTCTGCAACGACGGATTTTAATCGGGTACCTAAGCCACCCGCAAGAATAAGCACAGGAATTTTTGAAAGCGGATTTATCATGCGACCTCTTTGAATGCTTTGTTGGAATAAGTTTGTGTATGGTCGCTATTATTATGAATCACGTGGGAACCAGGTGCATTCAGGCGAAAAGGAACAGGCTGATAATTTGATAGTCGTTTTTCCAAGGCTAGTTTTTTTTCTGGGGGAACAAAAAAGAGTATGAAACCACCACCACCTGCACCTAGGAGTTTTCCACCTAGCGCACCGGATTCTATTCCAGCCTGATACATTGCATCAATATTTGGGTTAGAAATCGAATCAGACAGAGATCTTTTCAATTTCCAAGAAGCGTCTAACAATTTGCCGAAGGCTGAAATTTGCTGATTGCCACAAAGTATATTGTAGCCTTGATCGACCATGCGTCTCATTTGGCTAAGAAGGCTAATGTTAAAAGAAATATTTTCTACTTGTTTCTTAGCGAGTTCTTCAGCTTTGCGTTTCGTCCCAGTAAAGAAAATCATCAGGTGGTTTTCAAATTCTTCGAGTCTAGATTCAGAAAGTGAAACTGGGCTGACTTTGAAGTCCCCCATCTTCTTGAATTGAATAAGATTAAAACCGCCAACTGCTGCAAAAGTTTGATCTTGAACGCCTACAGATTCATTGAGGACTTTTCGTTCAATGTCTATTGCCTGATAGGCCAAATCTAATTTTGAAATATTTTGCTGCTGAAAAGCATGAATTGCCTTTAATAATCCAACAGTAAAGGAGCCAGAAGAGCCCAAGCCTGTGCCTGCGGGGAGTTCTGCGGAATGATTAATTTCGATATCTTTTTCAATTCCGCACCAGCGAAGGCATTCACGGAATGGGGCATGTTCAATTTCATCAATGGAGGATACGCATTCAACTTTGCGGTAGGCAATGCGTAGGGAATAATCAAACATTTCACTGTAAAACCGTGAAATAGAGAAAAATGCTGCTTTATCAATTGCCGAGCCAAGAACAGCGCCGCCGTATTTTTCAAAGTATTCAGGGTAATCGGTGCCCCCGCCAAGAAAGCTAATTCTTAAAGGGGTTTGTGTGATAAGCATTGCGGCCATTCCTTCGGCAAAACTACGCCAGTTCTCTGATTCTTAATCCTTAAGTCTCAGAATTAAATGATTGTAATAAAAAAGGGCTAAAATCAACAATAGCAAGGGACAGGAATTAAAAGATAAGTCATTAAATATTTGAGAGTCTAAGTCAAATCGGGGTATATCTATTGACCATAAATTAGAAATTTAGATATAAGAATGAGGGATTTAATAAAAGAGAAAAAAATGGCTAAAACAGTTGCGATACTTCAATCTAATTATATTCCTTGGAAAGGTTACTTTGACCTTATTAGGTCTGTTGACGAATTTATTCTTTATGATGAAGTGCAATACACACGTAGAGATTGGCGAAATCGCAATAAAATTAAGACTGCAGATGGAACACAATGGCTTACGGTACCTGTCGAAGTAAAAGGAAAATACTTCCAAAAAATTAATGAGACATTGATAAGTGAGTCAGGTTGGGAAAAAAATCATTGGACAAGGATTTGTTCTGCCTATTCAAAAGCTACGTATTTTAAAGAATATAAATCTTGTTTTGAAAAACTATATGCTGAATGTAATTCAAACATTTTATCAGAAATAAACGAACTTTTCATTTTAGAAATATGCAAAGTGTTAGGTATAAAAACTAAAATTACAAAATCTACTTCATATCCAACAGAAACAATTGATCCTTCAGAAAGATTATTAAAAATTTGTCTACAAGCGCAAGCTAATACATACATATCAGGGCCAGCAGCAAAAGATTATCTAGATGTTGATATTTTTCGCAATAATGGAGTTGAAGTTCAATGGATGGAGTATTCTGGTTACCCTGAATACCCTCAATTCCATCCGCCTTTTGATCATTATGTTTCAGTATTAGACCTTATATTTAATGTTGGTCCAAATGCTCAAGCTTGCATGGAAAGGCTTAAAAATGCAGCTTAGTATTGTTACTACATTGTTCAAATCCCAGGGATTTATTGATGAATTTCATCAAAGGATTTGTGCTTCAGCAAATTTAATAACAAATGATTATGAAGTCATATATGTCGATGATGGTTCCCCTGATGATTCTTTAAAAGTTGCAATTGAGATTCAGAAAAAAGATTGTCGGACGAAAGTCATTGAATTATCAAAAAATTTTGGTCATCATCCCGCAATTTGGACGGGGTTGAACCATGCAAAAGGTGATTTAGTATTTTTGATTGATAGTGATTTGGAAGAAAATCCTGAATTGCTCCAACTGTTTTATGCCAAACTTAATGATAAAAATCATGATGTTGTATTCGGTATTGCTAAAGAAAGGACGGGTTCTTGGATTAAAAGAATTGGGGGAAGTCTTTTTTATAAAGGTTTTAATATTTTGGCGGATATACCTATTCCAGAAAATTTGCTGACAGTTCGATTAATGAATCGAAATTATTTGGATTCGCTTTTAACACATACAGAGTCGACTTTTGCTCTTTCCGGTTTATGGGCCAGGACGGGTTTTGACCAAGCACCAATAGTGGTTGATAAAGGGTTTAGAAAAATAACGAGTTACAATTTAATTAGAAGAGTCAGTATGCTTGTTCATACACTCACTGCATTTAGTGGGAAACCCCTTGTTGCTAGCTTTTACTTAGGAATAATTGTTTTTTTGCTTTCAGTTATTGGGGCTTTAAAAATTATAGTTGATCGCGTTTTTTATTCGGCACCTCCTGAAGGTTGGGCATCGATTGCCGTATCAATTTGGGCAATTGGCGGGTTAATTCTTCTCGGTCAAGGAATCCAAGGAATTTATTTGTCGAAAATATTTCTTGAAACGAAAAGAAGACCTGTTTCTATCATAAAAAAAATATATGAAACAAGGGAAAGTCATGCAGACAAAATCCAACCTGCTGCTTGAAATTTCAAATTATTATTCAGATAAAATTTCTCAATTCGGCTGTACGCCTAATGGGGTTGATTGGAATGGTAAGGAATCACAGTTTACAAGATTTAATCAGTTATTAAAAATTTGTGAACAAGATGATTTGTTTTCCTTGGGCGATTTTGGGTGTGGGTATGGAGCATTATTAGAGTACTTGTCAAGCAAATCCAAAGTAACAAAGTATTTTGGGTATGATGTATCAGAACTAATGATTGAAAACGCATTGAAAATCAAATTTCATGAAATTTCTGCAGTGTTTTCAACAAATAAGGCTGGTTTAAAAGGGTTGGATTATGTGGTAGCGTCAGGTGTATTTAATGTTCGATTAAAAGCAAAAGAAATGGAGTGGATTGAATATATAAAGGAAACACTCTGTCTTATTAATGAATCGGCATTCAAAGGCTTTTCTTTTAATGCTCTTACTTCTTATTCAGATAAGGAAAAAATGAAGGATTACCTTTATTATTCGGACCCTTTATTTTGGTTTGATTATTGTAAAAGAAATTTTTCTAAGCAAGTTGCTTTATTGCATGATTATAAGTTGTATGAGTTCACAATATTAGTTAGAAAATAAAAGGACTAAATTTGTAATGATTATTTTAGATCCTAAAAAATTAAATTGGGTTGACTTATTAAAAGAAGCGATTCAGTTTCAAGGTGCTGCATTAATAAAAAATGTGCTTAGTGTAGAGTTGCTTGATGAATGTCGAAATAAACTCTACGAAGTTCAGCAGAACATACTTCTTGAAGTTGGTTTAGAAAGGCTTCAGCGTGCGGGGGAGTTGGGTGTATTAAGATTAATGCTAAAGCATTCAGATTTTTTCTTTAAATTACTAGAAATACCTGAAGTGTTAGCTGTTGTTGATGCGACTGTATCGCCTAGCGCAACATTGCACCTTCAAAATGGGTTTATATTACCTTCTTTTTCTGAAGGAAATGTTCCCTCGGTATTTCAAAATAAATTTCATATGGATTTTCCGCGAGTAATGAATGGTTATCTCGCATCAATTAATACGTTTTTTGCTATAGATGATTTTACTATTAATAATGGTGGCACGCTAATCGCTTTGGCTACCCATCAGTGCGATACAGTTCCATCAAAAGAATATTTAGAGATGACTTCAAAATCTATTGAATGTCCTGCTGGAAGTATGTTGGTGTTCGATTCTACATTGTGGCATGCGGCAGGCTTTAATGTATCTGGAAAAGATAGGTTAGCAATCAACCAGCAATTTACTCGGTCTTTTTTTAAACAGCAAATCGATTATGTTCGTGCCTTGGGATCAGAAGTGGTTCAGGCGCAATTACCTAGGACTCAGCAGTTGTTGGGTTGGTACACAAGAGTTGTGACTAGCCTTGATGAGTATTATCAGCCTGCTGATAAAAGGTTATATCGAGCAGGACAAGGGTAATGAAAATCGAAATAAAAGAAAAAATTGTAATTTTTGGTTTGGGTGATTTTGCACGAATTGTTTGTGCTTATTTGAGTCGCTCCGAAAAATATCAGGTCGTGGCATTTTCAGTCCACAACGAATTTATTTCGGAATCTTCCTTAATGGGGTTTCCGATTGTTCCGTTTGAAGAAATAAATAATCTTCATCCACCAACTGAATACAAAATGTTTGTAGCCATTGGATTTAAAAATTTAAATAAAGCAAGACAAAATATTTATGAACAATGCAAAAGCAAAGGGTATGAATTAATTTCTTACATTAGCCCTGATGCAATAGTTTTTGACCACAATTGTGTTGGAGACAATTGTTTTGTTTTTGAAAATAATGTTGTTCAGCCTTTTGTGAAAATAGGAAATGATTCAATCCTCTGGAGTGGTAATCATATTGGTCATGATGCGATCGTTGGCGATCATGTTTTTATTTCAAGCCATGTAGTTATTTCCGGCCATGTAAAAATTGGGGATCGTAGTTTTATAGGTGTAAACAGTACAATTAAAGATGGTATAACCATTGGTAATGATTGTTTAATTGGCGCAGGATCTTTGATTTTAAAAGATGCTGCGGATAATAGTGTTTTTAAAGGTCTTTCCGCTGAGTTATCCCCTGTTCCAAGTAGCCGTTTAAGGGGGATCTAAATTGTATAATTTTCGAAAAATCGGTCGGGTGTTTTGTCCGGATGGGGAACATTCGAAAATGCGGACTCACGCTGCTAATCCCGTTCCTATGCATTTGAATGACGATGTAATAAGGGTTTTTTTTGGGTCCAGAGATGATAATCAGCGAAGTCATATTTGGTATTTAGACATCGAACTTAATGGTGATAAATTCAATTTAATTGGTTTAGCTAAGGATCCAGTACTTCATCACGGCGATCTAGGCGCATTTGATGACAGTGGTGTTTCTATTGGATGTATTGTTCAAAATAATTTAGCATCCCATTTATATTATATGGGTTGGAACCTTGGCGTTACCGTGCCTTGGAGGAATTCAATTGGATTGGCTTTAGGTGATAACTCTACTGAACGTTATCAGAAATATTCGTCTGCTCCTATTTTTGATCGCAATCATTATGATCCATTTACGATTTCCTATCCTTGTGTAATACAAGACGAAGGGATTTGGAAAATGTGGTATGGCTCTAATCTTTGTTGGGGAAAACAACAAACAGATATGGATCATGTAATCAAATATGCCTGGTCAAATGATGGGATTCATTGGAACACCAAAGGTGAGATTTCATTAAATTTAATATTGCCTGAAGAATACGCATTATGTCGCCCTTGGGTCATCAAAGAAAATGGAATGTACAAGATGTGGTTTTGTTTTCGTGGGGATTCTTATCGTATTGGATATGCTGAATCAAAAAATGGTGTTGAATTTATTAGAAAACCCGGCAATGTGATTGATGTATCAGAAAGCGGTTGGGATAGCGAAATGGTTTCTTATCCAAGTTTATTAATACATAAAAATAAAATGTATATGTTTTATAATGGTAATGGTTATGGCCGCACTGGTTTTGGCGTTGCGATATCAAATGCAGAGGCAGTTTAATTATGACACCTAATACTGATAAACCAGATTTTAAAGCCTTATTTGCAGCAGAAGAAAATCATTTTTGGTTTCGTTACAGGAATAAAATTCTGGGTGATAATGTTTCTAATCTTTTGAAAGATCATAAAAACCCGAGAATATTAGAACTTGGTTGTGGTAATGGTAATGTTATTAATGAAATTCAAAAACGTATCCCAAGTGCAACTTTAATTGGTTCAGAATTGCATGAAGAAGGTTTGGTAAATGCTAGATACAGACTTAATTGTGAGTTAGTTCAAGCTGATATTTATAATCTACCTAATTGGAAACCGTTTGACCTTATTGGGCTTTTCGATGTTTTAGAGCATTTGCCTGACGATGTTAAAGCATTAAATGAAATACGGAGATCCCTTAAACCAGGGGGGAAATTAATTTTAACAGTTCCAGCTTCTATGAAATTATGGAGTTATGTTGATGAGGTAGCAGGACATTATATTAGATATTCGTCTGGAACTCTTAATAATGCATTATTAAATGCTGGGTTTGTTGTTCGAAAGAATGATTCTTTTATGGCTCCACTTTTTCCAGCAATGTGGTTGGTTAGAAACCTTACGCAAGTAAAAAAGAAATTAGGTTTCACAGGAAACAAAGACCCGAGGACTTTGGCGAACGAAGAATTTAGAGTGTCTTCATTTATGAATTTTACAATGAGCACCATTCTTGGTTTTGAGGGTAAGCTTTTGGAGATGGGATTAAGGATGCCTTTTGGAACTTCAATCCTTGCAATCGCGGAAAATCCTGATAACAAATCAATTTCTTTACCATTAGCGGGCTAAACCTGAAGGTAATTATGATTAAAATTCCGTTTAATAAACCGTATGTTGTTCCTGGAAGTGAAAATTACCTATGTCAGGCTGTTGCTAATATGCATCTTTCAGGGGATGGCCCTTTTACTAAAAAATGTCATGCTTTATTAGAACAGGTTTTGGGCGTCCCAAAAGTATTATTAACCACATCATGTACTCATGCTTTAGAGATGGCTGCTCTTTTACTTGATATTAAGCCAGATGATGAAGTGATTGTTCCTTCCTTTACATTTGTTTCAACTATTAATGCTTTTGTTTTGCGAGGAGCCAAACCGATATTTATTGATATTCGCCCAGATACTTTGAATTTGGATGAAACACATTTAGAGAGATTGATTACAAAAAAAACTAAGGCAATTGTTCCAGTTCATTATGGCGGTATATCTTGTGAGATGGATACTATTCTTAAAATTGCTACAGGGTATGGTGTACCTGTGGTCGAGGATAATGCGCATGGATTGTTCGGGCTTTATAAAGGTCGCTATCTTGGAACATTAGGTTCTCTTGCAACACAAAGCTTTCATGAAACTAAGAATTTTAGTTGTGGTGAGGGTGGAGCTCTATTGATCAATGAACCTAAGTTTGCTGAAAGAGCAGAAATTATACGTGAAAAAGGGACAAACCGGAATCGGTTTTTTAGGGGAATGGTCGATAAATATACTTGGGTTGATGTAGGTTCAAGTTTTCTTCCATCTGACATTTTGGCAGCATTGTTATATGCACAAATAGAACAACATGAAAAAATCCAAGAAAAACGAAAATCAATATGGAATATGTATTTCTCGCTCCTTTCTGATTGGGCCAAAGAAAATCAAATAGGGTTACCTCATGTGCCTGAAAATTGTACTCCGGCCTACCATTTGTTTTATTTGTTGATGCCTAACTTGGAAGCAAGAACAAAATTTATTGCAATTTTAAAAGCTCAGCAAATTACTTCAGTATTTCATTATCTTCCATTGCACCTTTCAGAGATGGGTTCGAAGTTTGGTGGGAAAATTGGTGATTGCCCTATAACTGAGTCGTACAGCGATAGGTTAGTTCGACTGCCGTTTTATAATGATCTTTCTAATAGTGATCAAATCAAAATAATTAACTGTATTGTAAATACTGTTTTTGATATTCGAAGTGATCAAACATTAAAGCATATTGCTTAATCTAATTTTAAAAACAAGAAATTAGTGTCATCATGATTAATAAAGATCTTATCATTAAAAATGAAGCTTTCTTGTCACTGATTTTTTATTCAGTTTTATTTATTTCTTCATTTTTTTTAGGATTTTATCTTCTTGGTGGTTTTCAAGTTGGTTTTTCTGTTCCATTATCTTACA
This sequence comes from Gemmataceae bacterium, assembly GCA_044337875.1. GTDB lineage: Bacteria > Planctomycetota > Planctomycetia > Gemmatales > Gemmataceae > UBA969. The sequence continues at coordinate 99,118 of JBIIMS010000009.1, read as the reverse complement.
CCGATGATGGGTTATTTGTACTGTTGTATGTTAAATTATTACTGGCCGGGCATTGGAGTTTAAGCAGCCAAAATTTAGCATATCCATTAGGTATGAATCTTTGTGATTTTCCAGGGTCTGATTTTGGTAATCGAGCTTTTTTTATTTTATCAAGTCTTTTTACAAAAGATCCTGTTGTTGCTTTTAATTTATATGCATATTTAAGTTTTCCGATAACAGCATGTGCAACATTTTTTTTGAGTAAAAAAATTGGTTTGACTAAAGTAAATTCAATCGTCTTAAGTACTTTATTTGCATTCTCGACATTTTCGATTCAAAGACTTATGCATTTCGGTCATTTGGTTTACATGTGTAATTTTGTCGTACCAATATTTTTTTATCTTGGGTATTTTATTTACAACTATGAGGTGGAAGAAAAAAAAGATTATGTCGGTTGGAAAAAATTAATTTTAACTGTTTTTGTACTAATTTTATTGTCATCATTTGGTGTTTATTACGCTTTTTTCGGTTGTTTAATACTGACAGGTTCTGGGATCTTAGGGACTGTACGATTTTATAATTTTCGAAATTTTCTTATTAGTATGATTGCATGTTGTGTCGTTTTTATTGGGTTTTTAATAAATATGATACCAACTGTTATTAATTCCATTCAAAACGGAAAAAATAATGAAATAGCGGTTCGTAATGCTGGTGAAACAGATATATACAGTCTTCGTTTGACTCAAATGTTGGTGCCACATTCTGACCACAGACTTAAAATATTTAGAAGTGTTAATAAAAAATATACGGAGTCTTTTAATTTTATTAATGAAAATAAAACATCTTCTCTTGGCTTAATTGGTGGACTTGGATTTTTAATAAGCATATTCGTTATCTTGTTTTTAACAGAACTTAACGTATCAATAAGCCCGTTAAGACCGATAAGATATTTTTCAATTATTGGAGGAATTTTGTTTTTTTATGGTGTGACTGGTGGTTTTGGTTCAATGTTTTCTTTTATAGCTGTACCAATTTTTCGTGGGGTTAATCGTGTTAGTATTTTTATTTCATTAAGTTCATTGATTGTTTTTTTTCTATTTTTCCAACAAGCTTTAGAAACAGTGTTTAAAAATAATACAAAGAAGTATCTAATAATGATATTTGTTTTATTGATTGGCATTTTTGATCAAACTTTTAAAATTCCATTAAGTTATCATGAAAACAACAAGATTGCTTACCTTAGTGACAAAGATTTTGTTGAAAAAACAGAAGAATTAATGAGTTTTGGAGGGGCGGTTTTTCAGTTTCCATTCATGTCTTTTCCTGAAGTTCCACCTATTGGAGGGGTTGAAACATACGGGTTAGCTAGAGGCCCCATCAATTCTAATAAAATTAAATGGAGTTATGGTGCTATTAAAGGAAGGATGGCTGATGATTTATTTAAAGTATTATCCGAGCAAGATATTACAAAACAATTGGAATTAATTCGAAGTATCGGGTTTAACGGGATTTATATCGACAGGCGAGGTTTTACTGATCAAGGTTTACAGATTGAGCAACAAATAGAACAATTTTTAAAAATTAAACCTAGTATTGTTAGTTTAGATAATAATTTAAGCTTTTTTTTAATTACAAATCCTATTCTTAATAAAAATAATCCTTTTGAAGTCATGGATTCGATGGGTATAAAAATTTATCGCGATAAATTAGGAATAAGGGTAGTAGATGACTTTTCGAAACGTGTTGATTTTAAAAAAATAGCAATCCCTAGTTTCATAAAGGAGATGAAGGGGTTGTCTTATAAAGAGGACTGGGGCCAATGGTCAGATGCTACAAAATATAAGAATGTTTACATTGAATTTGATTGTCCCCTTGAAGAAAATATCGAATTAATCATTTCTGCAAAAGCTTTTGGGCCTAATGTTGGGTTGCCATTTAAAATCAAAATTGGAAGTGATGTACAGTTTTTAGTCTTAGGGCCAAATATCGATGAATTTAAGTTGTCATTTGAAAACATTGAAAAAGCTAGTGTTTTAGAAATTTTTTCCCCTAATTCTGTTAGTCCTCAGGATCTCGGAATAATTAATGGCGATTTTAGAAAACTTGGTATCGGAATAGAAAAATTAAGTCTAATAAAAACAAATCGTTAGTTATTTAACAAGCATAATAAATGCATTAATATTCCAAAATTTATAAATTGTCCGTTTAAGTTTTGCTTAAAACAATCAGTTTCTTGCAAATGTTAAATTAAAAATAAGCAAAGGAATGATTTGAATATAATTTTTTCTATATCAGTTAAAAATATTAATATTTTTAATATTTATTTTATTGTTGTTAACCATGTTTGGACTTTTACTCCAAAATCTTTCCATTTTACAAGTTTGAGGCATTTGATTTCATCATATTTTCTTTGAGCAAACTGGTTGTCAAGGATTTCAATAATTGCACTGTATAACGTTTCATGATTAATTTCTTTTAATTTAATAATACCTTGCTCAGACAAATTCTCTACGATTTGGATATGGGATCCGACTATTACTGGAGTTCCTAAACTTAAACTTTCTAGAGGAGGGAGTCCAAAACCTTCGTTTTGACTTGGGTAAATAGTGCAACGGCTATTTATAATTTCTTAATAACTAGTTCTAGATTTTTCGGTAACGATCCGACGTTTTTAAACCAAGCGACTTGTTGAGAAACTAAATCAAATTGATAGATATAATTTCCTGGTGTTTCTGGAGTTGGGATTTCGCATTCGAATTCAATTGTTTTATTTGGAAGAAGTCCTCCAGTTTCTTCAATTGGAAGCGGAAATGTAAAATAACCTGATTTTATTAACGAAGATTGTTTTTCTTGTAAATCGGCCCCTAACCAAACAGAACCAAAACTCTGGCTAGCTGGTAACCATTTTTGACTTCCTGAATTTGTGATTTTAAATTTAACGGTGAATTTCTCATTTGTCCTAAGATTTAGTACACTGTCAGAGTTTAATTCTATTAGTGCACTCAAACCATCGCTTGAGCGGCTATCTTTGATTGCTTGCCCTGTACCTTTATAAAGGAAAAAAAGTCTTCGAGAGGTCTGCATGTAGTGTTGACTGGATTGTAAATATTGTTGGGTTGTTACACCATTTTGTAAAAAGTCATTAAATTCATTCAGGCCAACATAAAAAGGAGATGTATTAAATAAAGCTAATTTTAAATCGGAGAAACCTGCTTTTTTTGCCATTGCCCAAATGTCTTCGATAATTACATCGTTTTCAACAACTTGGTGTTTACGCATTTCATATTGGGCGCCTGGGGACCATGAATGAATTGGCCCTGGTTCCGCAAATGCTGCGATACCTCCGTTCTTTAAGACTCTAAACATTTCCAAAATAATTTCTTCAGGGTTCGGTATATGGTGGAAAGCATCTATACAAATTATCCTGTCAATTGATTCTGTTGGCAAATTCAATTTTCGTCCATCAAAATGAAGAAATTTAGGTTTAACAAAACTTCCAGGTATAGGGTTTTTTGAGTATCTGTCTTCGACTATTTTTAGAGCAGATGCTGAAGCATCGGAAACAATCATTTTTGCACCCAGGCTTGATAAAGCATGTGAGGCCCAACCTGGGCCGGCTCCAAAGTCAAGGATATCCATGCCGCCAATTGGTTTTATTCCATTAATGATTTGGGAAAAAATACCCAAAAGTTCAGGAGATTCTGAAATAGCTATATATGGTTTTCTTAGTAACCCAGATAAATCGTCAATATTTTTATAATAATCTTCAGCTGTTTCACAAAGTTCTTCAACCGAATATAAAGCCATTAATTCTCGTACATCAATCGGATTTGGTGATGAAATTATTTCTTTGCGTTTTTCAATTTTTTGTTCGGAATTTAAGTGTTCATAATTGAATGATTTATTCGGTTTTAAATTCGGCAGGGAGGTTCGGCCGGAATTGTCTTTTTTTGTAAAGAATGATTTAAATATGTTCATTGGCTACTTTTCTAAAATGTACATAAAAAATAACTGAATATGTACTTATATATTTTAATCAATCATAAATTGTCAATCTTAATGTTAATGTACTTTTTTGAAACCCGCTTATCAGATTTGGTAATATGATTAATCTAACAACCATTCATTGATTTTTTTACCTAAATCTGACCATTTAGGGATATTTAAGTCCTTAATTTTTATTTGTTTTTCATTTGCAAATGAATTGTTGGTCATTTGGCTTATTGCTTGCTCTAAATTATTATGATTAATGTCTCTTAATTTAATCATTCCATCATCTGTTAAATTTTCTATGCTTGGGATATGGTTTCCTACTATTACTGGTGTTCCTAAGCTCAGACTTTCTAAAGGAGGCAAACCAAAGCCTTCGTTTTCACTTGCGTAAATAGTACAACGACTGTTTATTATCGAATCTCTTAGAACTTGATCGCTCGGGGCTTCGATCCAACTAAATAAATTTTGTGTGCTTTTTAATGATTCAAGGCGGTTCTTCATTGTTAAGTTTGGCCAATTTAAGGGCCCACATAATTGCAATTTTATTTTAATTCCTTTTTTCCAAATATTTTCAAAAACATCAATAACTTTTTCTGTGTTTTTTCTTGGCCGTATATCACCAACAACCGTGAAAGTAATATTTGTGGAATCAAAAGGGTGCGTGTTCGTTCCAAGTGTATCCCCGCCCAACGGTAAAATCGGTTTACTTAATAAATTGTCGCTCTTTGCAGCTCGAGTAATAAAGTCTCTTTTTGTTTTTTCTGAAATAAAACCACAATTTTTTAGATTAACAATGAGTGTAAGATATGGGGTACAGCCAGTTAATATGTTTCTTGGGAAATACTCAGGATTAATAAAGGGCAGTAGATCATAAATAATAAAATAAAGAAGATCAGCACCTCTATTTTTAATAAAGTTTTGATAATAATTTATGCGATTTTGATTGTAAAAAAGTTCAGGATTAAAGATGAGGAAATCGTCCTCTGATAGTAAATTAATTGGATTTATTATTTTTGAAAAACTTTTAATTTTTATTGATGTTGCTTCAATCGTATTATTTTCTTGCTGGAAATATGATTGTATTAACTCGATAACTTTGTAAGGGAGAATATTGGTTTCAGATTTTTCGTTTATAAAAATTGGGACTAATTGTTCTTTAGTTTTCCAGGTATTTAAAACTTCATATAGGACTCTTTGTATTCCAGTTTTGTATGGATGTGAGATAAACTGACTAATATCAAGATATATTTTTTTTTCTTTCATAATTTAAAATCCGAGTAATTTTATAAGGTCTTCTGCATATTTTTTGAAGTTGTGTATTTCCAGATATTCTTTTCGTTCTATGCTTAATCTGTTTCGAAATTTTCCTTCTTTATATTCATCATAAATACTTTCCGCCATAAGTAGTGCGCTTATGTGATCATTTGTTCTTAACATAAATTTTGGTGAGTTTGTCGCTTCAGCTAAATCTTCATTTACTACTGTCGGAAGCCCTGAACTAATGCAATCTAGGATAGCGCCAGATAACCCACCAAACCCATAAGTTCGGAGTTGGATAGCAAAATCAGAAGCTAATAGAAAATCTTTATAGGTTTCTTCAGATGTCCAAGAATTTAGGGATTTTATTTTCGTTGGTATCCCAAGATTTTCCGCGAGGTTTAGGAGAGGTTCATTTAAAGCACCTGTTTCTCCAACAAAATAGAATGTTGCAGGTACACCCCATTTGTTTAAAAAATAAGTAGCATAAATGCAATCAAACGGAGCTTTTGTTTCAGTAACTAATCCGAATGTCGAAATGATAATTTCTTGTAATGGTAAATTTAATTTTTTTTTGGTAGCTAATTTAGTTTCGTGTGTTAATTCGTTATCAGAAAAATGTCGATAGGAGCTAAATGGGAGATAATCTGTATCAACCCCATACATTTCTTTTACAAGCTTTTGTGTGACTTTAGAATGAAAAATTAATGGTTTTGATTTTTTTATAATATCTTCAAGAAACAGTGTAGGTAATAACGACGGGTCTTTTAACCAAGTTTGACATTCTGCAATTTCCACATTCCTTTTTATTAATTGAGAAGCTTTTTTTGCAAATTTTTCATGCCCCATATTCCATGCATAAAGTTCAGCCATGCGATTGTCATGCTGAATACATACCCCGCCATACTGTAAGTGGTATTTTAATATTTCCGTGTGATAATGTGAATTGCCAATAATTGAAACGACTTTGTCGTATTCATTTGACTGGAACGGTTTTTCACTTAAGGGAAAGATGTTTCTTACCCCTGGGAATGATTTTTGAGGAAGTGCATCAGTAAATACATCAACAATGGCTAATTTTCCAATTTCTTCTAATGATTTAGCTGTATAGTCTGCAACTCCTGATTTATCTGGTGGAAATGGTGTTAAAAAGGCAATCCTTGGTTTAGATTTTATAGTACTAGAAATTGACGTTTTTGTTGTTTCACTATTTTTTTTCCTTTTTATTAAAAAGCTCCAAAATCGTTCTGCAACATTTGGTTCTCTAAATTTTTCGATTATTTGTGATTGTGTATTAATCATCCTTTTTCTTAAATCTGGATTGTTTAATAAATTTAAAATTTTATTAGTTAGCTCTTTTGGTGAGTCGATCGAAAAAAGCGCATCAGGATCCAACAATTCTTGGTGTGCTGGGATTGATGAAGCTATTGATGGGCATTTGGAAGCAATTGCTTCGATTACTGGAATTGAAAATCCCTCGGCTTTAGATGGGCTAATTGAAACTAATGCGTTTTTGTAAAGTGTTTTTAAATTTTCATCAGATATACCTGAAATAAATTCTAAATTATTTATGTTTCCACCTAATGCTTCAAATTTTTTATTAAGGTGATTTTTTAGGTAGTCGTTAATATCTCCAACTAATTTTAAACCTAGATCGTGTCCCATTTTGTTAATTGCAGCAATTGATTCTAGAATTAGTTCCGGGTTCTTTCTTGGATCGGACCCTGATACACAAATGCAATAATTTAAAGGTTTAAATGAAGTATTATTTGTTGGCGATAAGTTGTTATTGTGATTATCAATAAATTGATCCCTTATTGCGCACCCAGTAATAACTATGTTTTCTTTTTTAAAATCTAATAATGCTTTTGCTCTTGTTGCTGTGCTGGTGGAAATAGATGAATATAAATCGAATTTTTTTAACCAAAGGAGATTAGTTGTGTAAGTTCTTTTTTGAGAAATTTTTGGGAAATACACCTTATTATTTTCGTTATCGAGTGGAATGAAATCATAAAGAATAGCAGCAGAAGTAATATCTGGATTTTCTAGCATTGGACCTAACTTCCACTGAGGGTGAGTCATGGGAGAAAGGCTTATTAAAAAAATTGATTCATTCGGATGTTTTATTTCTGTTGGGGTGGAGTAGGTTTGTATCGAATCAAATAAATTTATGTGTTTTTCTTTTAATGGTGGCAAATCGTCATTTAAAATTGCAATCAATTTACGAACATTATATTTTTTTGCGTATTTTAAAAGTGTATAAGAATGATACCCGACACCTCTGAAAGCAAAGTTTTCATCTTGCAGGCATCTTGCATCTATATACACTATCATGCTTTAAGTCCGGTTGGATCCAAAATAAACATTTGGAGTTTATGGTTTTTGTTCAGCAATGTAATCTTGTTGCTGGATAGGAGTTTTCAAGAAATTTAAAATCATTCTGTCTGTTTCGAAGGTTAATTCTTTCATATCTCTTTGATGATCTTCGAGTGATTTTAAAATTAAGGTCATGTGGTGATTTATGGAATCTAACTTTTGATTGTTTGTCTCGTTCAGCCGGTTGTAGAGCGGCTGAAGTACTTTCATAAGTATTTTATAGGGGATATACAGAATTATCTTTAAGTATTTTTTAAGCATGTATTAAATAAACCTTTTATAATCATGCAACATTTTGAAGGACGTTTTTGTCTACAATTTCTAATTTTGGTAATGGAAATACAAATTTTCCGCCACTGTTAATATATGGTGTTTCTCTTTTAATTATCCCTGTTCTGAAATGCCAAGGTAAAACGAGTAAGTAATCAGGATTCAACGATTTGATTGTTGATTCAGATTCAATAGGAATTAATGTTCCTGGGGTAAATGCTCCAAACTTATCTTCATTAACTTCTGCAATTCCTTTAACTTCATTTTTAGTGATATTGCAATACTGAAGAATTACATTGCCTTTAGTTGATGCGCCATATCCATAAATTTTCTTTCCTTTTGCGGTCTCTGCTTTTATAAAATCGTTTAATTCTTTTTTGTGATTTTCGACTCGACTTAAAAATTCATGGTATGGTGTTAGTGTTGAAAGTTTTAATTCTTCTTCACTTTTAATTAGTTCATCTATTCGGGTTTTATTTTCTTCATGTTTGGATGATTTTTTCGCAACAGTTATACAAAAACTTCCGCCATTAATATCGTTTAGTTCAACATCAATAATTTTAAAATCAGCCCGGTCCGCCATCCATTTAATTTGTTTGAATGCATAATAACTTATATGTTCATGGCAAACAGTATCATATGCATTCATTTCCAGCATTGTTGGTAAGTAACTTTGTTCGAAAACCCATATTCCGTCATCGTGCAAAATTTCATGAACTTCTTTCATGAACTGGATAGGATCTTCTAGATCGTAAAACATTGCTATTGAGGTAACGATCTTTGCTTTTTCATTCTGCATATTTTTTCTGAAATTAGCCGCATTAAAAAAGTCAGGGATCAGTTTTACATGTTCTGGGTAATACTTTAGGAATTTTGTTCCACTTGGATCCATGCCAATTAGTTTTAAATCTGAAGAATAGTTTCGTAATGAAGTGCTATCGTTGCTACCAATATCAAGAATTACATCGCCCTTTTCTGGTTTAGCAATTTCCATTGCCAATTGGGCTCTTTTCTTTAAGTGATTGATCATGGATTGGTTTAATCCTGACCTATATCCATAATTTGACCCATACATTGCATCAGGTGAATAAGATTGTTTTAATTGAACCAGGCCACAACCGCCTTTTGTTTCGGAACATTTCACTAATTCAACGGGCCCAATTGGTACATTTTCTGAAGTCGATTTTGGGAAAACACCTGTTAATGCCTGGTCGCCAAGATTAAAGATACTTTCGAGATTTGTGCTTTTACAAATTCTGCAGCATTTCGTTGTTGTATATAACATTATAACTCCTTTTTAATACGGTATATTTCTACCTGATTATTTTTACACCATTCTTATGCAGCGGTTTTCTTTGTGTTTTCCTTAGCATGCAGTTGCAAATCTGCATCGACCATCATGGTAACGAGTTGATTGAAGGAAACATCAGGCTTCCAACCAAGAGTTTTTATGGCTTTAGTTGGGTCGCCCAAGAGAAGATCGACTTCAGCGGGTCGATAGAATTTAGGATCAACAACAACATATTTCTGGTGATCGAGTCCAACATGGTTGAATGCGATTTCGACAAATTCGCGAACGGTGTGAGTTTCGCCAGTGCCGATGACAAAATCATCAGCGGTATCTTGCTGAAGCATAAGCCACATAGCGCGAACATAATCGCCAGCGAAGCCCCAATCTCTGCGAGCATCGAGGTTGCCAAGTCGGAGTTCAGATTGTAGACCGAGTTTGATCTTGGCGACTGCATCGGTGATTTTGCGGGTTACGAATTCAAGTCCTCTGCGAGGAGATTCGTGATTGAAGAGGATACCAGAGCAAGCGAAGAGGCTGTAGCTTTCGCGGTAGTTGACGGTGATGTAATGGCCATAGGCCTTGGCAACGCCATAGGGTGAACGAGGGTAGAAGGGAGTATTTTCGCTTTGTGGCACTTCGAGAACTTTGCCATACATTTCGCTGCTGGAAGCTTGGTAGAACTTAGCAGTGGGGCATGATTGCCTTAGAGCTTCGAGCATGCGTGTAACGCCTACAGCGGTGAATTCTGCGGTGAGGACGGGTTGTTGCCAAGATGTTGGCACGAAGGACATTGCAGCAAGGTTGTAGACTTCATCAGGTTGAACATCAGCCAAGACTTTAGCGAGTGATGATTGATCGAGAAGATCAGCTTGGTAGATTTCGATTTTGCTACGAATATGTTCGATGCGTTGTTGAGTTTCGGTACTGGAACGGCGCACAATACCGGTAACGCGATAACCCTTGGATAAAAGAAGTTCAGCAAGGTAACTGCCATCTTGGCCGTTAATGCCTGTGATAAGAGCGGTTTTCTGAGTTTTGTTCGACATATTGCAGATCATCCTTGATCATCGAAGTTTCTAATTAAACATAACTATATTTCATTAATTAACCTAAATTACAAAAATAGGTCAATATTGGTTTAGTTGAACAAGGATTATTTTTGGTATTTTAGGATTGCCTAGTTGTTTCCTATCAAGATTAAATGGTCAGTTTAAAATGAGTGTTATCTTTAAAAATTCCATTTAGTTTCAAATAATCTTTAATTTGTACTGGCCTAATTTTTTATTTAATTGGTGTGGCAATAATATCCACCATGAAAGATGACCCTAGGGAGGTTAAAGCTTCCTTGGCAGATTTTGTTGTGAATGATTTCTTGTTATCGTGCGATAGGGGAATTATTTTGAATTCATAACCCAGAGTTTGGAACGTTTCTAAGTATGACAATGGGTTGATTTTTGAGAATTTTTCGATCATGCCTGGAAAAAATTCCATGAATACTATGGGGCGATTGTTGGTTAAAGTTTTCATCATTCCCTGAATAGCTATACCCTCGAAACCTTCAATGTCGATTTTGATCAGGTCGATCTTCATTTCTTTTGGAATTGTGTCGTCAACGGTTACTGATTGAACGATTAATTCCGGTACATAATTAGAATCTGCTTTGATAGACATCCAATTACTGCCACCTGGTTCGGAGTCCAAAAAAATAAATTCCTCTTCTTTGGATACAGCATTCTGGAACAGCGTGACATTTTTGAATTGGTTTTCTAGAAGGCTTTTTCGAATTAAGGTGCAGTTGTTTGGGTAGGGTTCATAGGCGAAAACTTTTCCTTTGGGACCAACAATCTTTGCAGCAAGCATTGTGTAAATACCAATATTTGCTCCTATATCCAAAACATTCATTCCTTCTTTACAATAAATTTTGAATTGTTCAATTATTTGTGGTTCATATTCATTTAAATTGGCAATTCTTGATCCGATCACCCAGTCATCTTCGCTTGCAAAAAGATAAAAATCATGGATCTTCACTTTTTTAGGTGATATTTTGATCCTTCGTTCTTTACTTTTATAAATTATGTCGAGAAGCTGATCTTTTGTTATCTCATCACACCGCTTTTCCCAGTAAGTAATTTCTTCCGCTGTCATTTTTCGATCAAGCATCAAACGAAAGCAATCTTTAGCTTGTATCAGTGTGGCTTTGTTGGTGGTTTCCAGAGGAATTCCAAGAATTTTTTTAATTAAATTTTTCAGGGATTTGGGAAGTAGTTTTTTCATTACAGTCCTTGGGTTTAAAATATTAGTATTCATGGAACTCCTAATTGTATTAAATTTGATTAATTTCTTGATACTTTTTTCTTAAGCTTAAATCTAAAAACACTTTGAAATCACGAAGGTTTTCATCTGATAACTTATTTCTATTTTCAAAATTCGATCCAGAGCAGAAGAGCTTTTTATTCACTTCATCAATTACCATGTGTTTTTCTTTACATTCAAAGCCTTTGATTAGATCAAGTTCATTCTGGGATCTGGGCCAGAAAATTAGCACCATTGCTGGATCTTCTTGTAGATAAGTAGCAAGAGTGTCTATGGGATGAATTGCAGCTTGATTAGCTAACTCTGCACTAAAGTATATTTCAGATTCTGAAACAAAATGCTGGACGGTAAATTCGTTTCGCAATTGTTTGATGGTTTCAAGCACTAAGTGGTTATCGGATGGCTGAAGGATGGGCCAAAGCCTTATCAGGCAGCATGATTTCAAGGTTTTTTTGGGTGATTGAATTAATGATTGGATTGCGTTTAAGGCCTTGGCGGCAGTGTTTTCCCAAGAGAAGGAGCGGGCGAAGATTTTGCCACTCTCGCATAATTGTTCCTTGGGAATTAAAAGCATTTTTTCGAGGCATTGTGCCATGTCTTCTGGGTTAGAAGGGTCGAATAAACCTGCATCGGGGCCTGCGAATTCGGGCATGGATGAGGTGTTGGAAACTGCAACCGGGGTGCCTGAAGCTAAGGATTCCAAGATGGGTAAGCCCAAGCCTTCGTAGAACGATGGGAAGAACAAAAGCCTTGCGTTTTGGTAAAGCAGCTTGAGTTCTTCATCGTTGGTCCGGCCTGTGAATCGGATTTGGTTTTCCACTTTGAATTGGGATGATAATTGTTTAAGAGTTGCATCTTGTTCAGGTTTTAAGGTGCAATTAAGAACCAGATTGAACTGGCCGGGGTGTTTGAGATTGAAGCAGCCAAAAGCTTCGATTGCACCTTCGAGATTTTTTCTTGGTTCCCATCTACCTACATGAAAGAAGTAAGGTTTATTGAGGTTGAGTTTAGATTTTAAGTTGTGCCAAACGGCTGGGGATTGGTTGTTGTTTTCTTCTGTAAAGTAGTGATCCATTGCGCCATGAATGGTGACGAGTTTATCTTTGGTTTCTGGGAATAAAAGTTCGAGATCTTTGGATGATGCATCCGAGATGGAAAAGATCAAATCATACTTTTTCAAGGAGCGAATTCGGTTGCCAAAAAACCGGATAGCGTTGTCGCAAGCAAGGTAAATATCTGGAAAGAGCAGGGGAATAAGGTCGTAATAGATGCTAGCTGTAATCGGTTTTTTCGGGCCGAATCGAGGCACTAAAAACCATGGGTTCATATTGTCGGTGTTGATGTATGCATCTGGCGAAAAACTGGTGATCCAGTTCGCGTAATGTTGTTCGCATTTCATATGGTCAGCATTGAGGCCTGCAGGGTTGGGCGATGCTGGCGTATAAAAAAGAAGTTTCACTTTAGGATTAGAACATTGCCAGGTTAATAAATCGGTACGAAGAGCGAGAGAGATTTCGTGGTTGCCTTGAAGGTTAGAAATAGCATTAAGGAAGTTGCTGGTGTATCTGCCTATGCCGCTATCGCGGGAGTTTGCATTTTGAAGGGGTTGTCCATCGATGATTAATCGCATTTTAAATATTCTGGTTCGAGGAGTTCCAGGATTTCCAAGATTTATTTCTATGCATCAAATTCTGGGGTGGATTATTAACTTCGAGCGTTTCGATCCGCTTGTTCAGCAGTTGGATTTCTTGGTGTAGGGCTAGTAATTTGAATTCGATAAGAGCTTCCATCTTGGCTTTAAGGAAGTGCCAGGGAAACTTAATGATTTTGAAGATAGATTGCTTGAGCGTTTTTTTTTCTACTAGAGTTGGTGCAAGCTTGTTTGACTTAGAGATGATACCCGGGCTAATAACCCGGATATCATCGAGTTCTATTTTAACGCCATTCTTGATTTTGCCCGCAAGGGCATCAATTCCCGATCGTCTGCTAAAGTTACAAATCATGAATTACGCTACTTTAGAGAGGTTTTCCTTGCTGGTTTGCGCATGCAGTTTCAAATCTGCATCGACCATCATGGTAACAAGCTGAGTGAAGGAAACATCAGGTTTCCAACCAAGAGTTTTCATGGCTTTAGTGGGGTTGCCCAAGAGAAGATCGACTTCAGCGGGTCGATAGAATTTGGGATCAACAACGACATATTTCTGGTGATCGAGTCCAACATGGTTGAAAGCGATTTCGACAAATTCGCGAACGGTGTGGGTTTCGCCAGTACCAATGACAAAATCATCCGCGGTATCTTGCTGAAGCATAAGCCACATAGCGCGAACATAATCGCCAGCGAAGCCCCAATCTCTGCGGGCGTCGAGGTTGCCCAAGCGGAGTTCGGATTGTAGACCAAGTTTGATCTTAGCTACTGCATCGGTGATTTTGCGGGTAACGAATTCGAGGCCTCTGCGAGGAGATTCGTGATTGAAGAGGATACCAGAGCAAGCGAAAAGGCTGTAGCTTTCGCGATAGTTTACGGTGATGTAGTGGCCATAGGCCTTTGCAACGCCATAGGGTGAACGAGGGTAGAAGGGGGTATTTTCGCTTTGTGGCACTTCGAGAACTTTGCCATACATTTCGCTGCTGGAAGCTTGGTAGAACTTAGCAGTGGGGCATGATTGCCTGAGAGCTTCGAGCATGCGTGTAACGCCCACAGCAGTGAATTCTGCGGTAAGGACGGGTTGTTGCCAAGAGGTTGGTACGAAAGACATTGCAGCAAGGTTGTAGACTTCATCAGGTTGAACCTCGGCCAAGACTTTAGCGAGTGAGGATTGGTCGAGAAGATCAGCTTGGTAGATTTCGATTTTGCTACGAATATGTTCGATGCGTTGTTGAGTTTCGGTACTGGAACGGCGCACAATACCGGTAACGCGATAGCCCTTGGATAAAAGAAGTTCTGCAAGGTAACTGCCATCTTGGCCGTTAATGCCTGTGATAAGAGCGGTTTTCTGGGTTTTGTTCGACATATTGCAGATCATCCTTGATCAAGAGTAAAAAAGAACCAATTGAAAAGTAATGTAAACGAAATCGATAAATCGGGTCAATACGAGAGGCCAAGAAAATTAATCGAGAGTAAAGTCGCTGTTATGAACTTCCTCGTGACGGATTTCATCAACAGGATCTTTCTTTCCCCAGCCCTTGAAAAGCTTGTTGGGGCAATTGAAAACGAGGCCCTGAGTATCACCTGCATTTTTATATGCATGAACAACGCCTGGTGGAACAATCAGAAGCATCGGGCGATCGATGCCAACGAGTTCGACTTGTTTGTTGCCATAGGTTGGGGAGTTTTTTCTTGCATCCCAGAGATAGACTTTGAAGTTGGAGGGCCCGATGAAGCAGAAACAATCGGCTTGTTCGTAGTGTTCGTGTGGTCCGCGTGCAATGCCGGGTTCGGTCATGGAAATATAAGCCATGACAGGGTGGAATTCTTGGGGTAGATCATCGTGTCGGAAAAGTTCAGAGAGCCACCCGCGTTGATCTTTATAGATGGAAAGGCTTTTCCAAATGATGCCTTCGATTGCGCCTTCTTTGTATAGCATAAAAAATCCTTGTTTATGAGTGAGTCAGGGTGGCAAGTAAAAGAGATTGTCCGCCATTAGTTTCCCAAGTTTGATTGTTCATCGAAGCTGGGAAAAGCAGAGTTTCACCTTTTTTCAAAGGTGTAATTGATCCATTGTTGCTAAGAGAACCTTCGCCTTCGAGAACCATGGCCACCTGCATGCAACCATTCGTCGAGATGGTGGAAGCCTTGGGTTCGTGCCGGAAATCGATTTTGAAGTAGGGGCAATCCACAAGATTTTTGTTGATGGCAATGTTGGAAGGTTTCGAAGGGTTGTAGCCAGAGGTTACAGGATTTTTAGGGCCACTATTCCAATCGATGCAGGCGATGGATTCTTCTAGATGAAGATCTCTGCCTTTACCGGATGAATCTTTACGGTTCCAATCGAAGAGCCTGAATGTTGCATCGGAAGTCTGTTGTATTTCAGCAATAAGAATACCGCCCCCGACAGCATGAACGGTGCCTGCAGGAAGATAAAGGAAGTCGCCAGGTTTGGGAGAGAACTGGTGTAAGAGATCGCCTATGGTGCCATCGAGTGAAGCCTTGCGGACTTCGGCTTCGGAAACATTAGGAAGAAGGCCAGCGTAGATTTTGGAACCAGGAGCAGCATCCAGAATAAACCAAGCTTCGTTTTTGGAGCCTTCGCCTGGCCAAAGATCATTTACTTTGTGTTCATCAGGGTGAACTTGAACCGAGAGCCAATCGTGGGCATCGAGGTATTTGATAAGCCAAGGGAATCTAGCATGTTTGGAAGAGGCGTGGCCAAGAATAGTTTCTTTGTGAGCGGTCATAAGATCGCGAAGAGTTTTATCTTTGAAGGGGCCATCTGTAACAATGCTAAGGTGGTTGGGGTGATCGCTAAGTTCCCAAGATTCACCGTGTGGGCCATCGTTTGCCAGATTTTTATCTAGGTGCGATGCTAATTTTCGACCGCCCCAAACCATAGGGCGAGAAAAAGCATGAAAGCGAAGAGGTTGATTCATAAATAGCTCGACAAAAAAGATTAAGCAGCACGCGCTTCAGATTGAACGGAATCCTGATAAGCCCTGACAACAACATCAGAGGGGCCAAACATGCGTACCGAGCCGTGATCCATCCAGATAACTTGGTCGCAAATCGATTCAATAGAACCTAAATCATGGCTGACCATGACCATAAGATGAGCCTTAGCCATCATGTCTTTCATGCGTTGCCTAGCCTTTGCTTGGAAAGCGAGATCGCCCGCAGCAAGGACTTCATCAACAAGAAGGATTTCCGGATCGATGGAGGTTGCGATAGAAAAGGCCAGCCTGACGAGCATGCCCGCGGAATAAAAGCGGACAGGCATGTTTAAAAAGTCGCCAAGTTCCGTGAACTCTGCAATGCCGTCTTTTTTCGAAGCGATGGTTTTAGGGGTTTCGCCTTGAAGGTAGCTACGAAAAGCGATGTTTTCCCAGCCAGTGGATTCTGGTTCAAAGCCAAGTGTGATTTCGAAAAGGGAAGAGATTCTGCCTTCAACGATGCGTTTGCCGCTAGAGGGGTAATAGACCCCAGCAAGAGTTTTTAGGAGTGTGCTTTTGCCTGCACCATTATGGCCAATGATGCCAAGACGATGTCCTTTTTCAAGGCTAAAACTTACATTTTTAAGCGCATCGACGACGATATCGGGGGGCGCCTTGCGTGTAAAAATCTTCCCTAGAAGGAATTCCTTAAGGGTGATGGATTTGCAAGCACGCATCTTAAATGTAAGGCTCAGGTTGTCTAGCTCAATTCTCGCCATGTTTTCCAATCCAGAAAATAAATTAAAGATGAAAGATGATACGCTTTTCGGAAGCCTTAAGGGCTGAATAAGCCACGACCATGGCAATCAAAGTAAGAGCAAAGGCCACGCCAAAAGTTTCAGAGCTTGGAAGCTTCTGGTAAATCAACGGGTCCCGTATTAGCTCTAAGAAAGGAGAAAGAGGATTGAACTTCAGAAGTATGCCAAGCCTTCTGCCTTCCAAAACCGAAGGCGGATACATCACAGGTGTGAGGTAGAAAAGAATCTGAAGGCCAACTTCGGAAAGGTGCTTGGTATCACGGAAATAAACGGTTGCGAGGCCAAAAATACAAGAAAGAGACCAAGCAAACAAAAAGATAAGCAGCATACTGGGAATAATGGATAAGATGGTGATTATTCCTGGCCAGCCTAAGAACCAGAGACTGAGTGCAACAACTAGGCCCATGCCGATCAGAAAGTGAAATCCAAGCCCTAGAACGGTTCTGAGAGGGTAAATGGCCATAGGTATCGGTTGCTGCCTAATGTAGGCCTCGGCCATGAAGAAACTGTTGCAACCTGCTGTGATGCTTTGGGTTAGGAAGTTCCATACAGCCATTCCAGCGAGTAGAAACGGGCCAAAAAAGCGGTAGTCTTGCTGAAAGATGCTTCCGAAAACAACACAGAGTATGACAGTCATTGCGATAGGATGTAAAAGGGACCATCCCATGCCCAATACCGAACCCCGGTACCTTTGCCGCAAGTCATTTTGCACCAAAGAAAACCAGAAATAACGATAAGACCAGATTGAACTTATATAGGCATACATTTTGTCTGACAGAATCCTTTCTGCAGGCCAAATTCTGAACTTAAAAAACGACCAAGTACTAGCCTCTACCATGTCCAAGGAAAAAAATCAATTCGCCTTTTAGGTTGTTGAAATAAGCCTTGCAACAAAGTGGGTTTTTCGTGGTATAGTTAGACTTATAAGCTTAATTGTTGCCGTTATAGGGTGCAAATAGACCGCTTCTTACGGAAGTAACGAAAATAAGATGCGAAACAACGGTACCAAAAAGATAATATTTTGTAGCGCAAGCCATTCATATTTTAGAATCTAATTGTTAGATACATTTGGCAGATTCCCTGCCCAGTGTACTTTAGACAGGGGCTGATCATGATTCGATATCGATTTGCAATTGGTGCTGCTGGAATCTTGGGCCTAGGTGCGATCATTGCATCGACCAAAGTGCTTGGCGAAGCAGGCAAGGGAAAAAAAGAACAAGATATTCGTAGTACAGGCTTGATGCAGCCGATTCATCAAGACAGGCAATTCGAAATGAAGTTTTCGGAATGCCGTTTTACGGGCCACCCTCTGGTAACTTACAAAACCCAAAAAGACGAGACATACTTTGCACTGCAATTGCAACCGAAGTTGCAAGCAAATGCCCGTATGCCTCGGGATATATTGCTTTTAGTGGATACTTCTGCCAGTCAGGCTTCAGCACCTTTGGAAATGTCGCGAAAAGTTGCAGGGCTTTTTGCTGAAAGCCTTCAGGCTGAAGATCGCCTTTCGATCATGACCATAAGTAACGATTCAAAACAAATTAGCAGGGGATTTCGCAAGAAGGAAGATGCGATTGCCTCGGTATCGGAGTTGGCAAAAGAATACGCATCGGGTGGTACCAACCTTAAAAAAGGTATCTCTGACGCAATTAGTTCATTTGAATCGATAGCCGGTAGGCAGCGTGTTTTGGTTTTCATGGGCGATGGTATGAGTATCGCAGGGCCGATTGATGGTGCCGATCGTGCTGGGCTTTGCAAGGAAATGACAAGCAAGGAAGTGGTGTTTTTCCCTGTGCCAATAGGCTCGAGAATGGACCCTTCAAACCTTCATGGATTAGCTTCGGGAACGGGTGGCATATGCATGCGCATGTTGCCAGGCGATTGGGTTGAAGATTTGCACAAGCGTTTGCAAGCCGCAATCGAAGTGCCAGTGCTTTATTCCGCAGCATTGCAACTGCCTAAAGAAGTATCAGAAGTGTACCCATCGAAGTTGCCTCCACTGAGGTCGGATTCTCCGACGCTTGTAGTGGGGAAACTTGAAGCGGGGAAAACCCTCGAATATAAACTTGAAGGCAAACAGTTGGGCAAAGAGGTTTCATTGATTGTTAGTGAAACCATCCCAGTATCTGAACCCGAAAATTACTTCCTGCTTCAAGTTGTGCAGCAGTGGAAGAACGTGAAGGAAACACCTGCTTTAATTCAAGCAGATCGAGCCTTGGCTTTTGCGGCAGAGCAAAATCAGGTAGCAGTTAGCGATCTTAAAGAGAAGGCCGAATGGGCATTGCGTGAAGATAAGTTTGATGCTGCTTCAAGGCTGTTTAATCAAGCGCTTGAGATAGATCCGCAAGATGGCGAAGCCAAAAATGGTTCGAAGATGGTGCAGAAATTGCGTGATGGCAAATTAACGCTTGAGCAGATTCGTAAAGAAGTTCAACCTGCCAAGGGCGAAACTATTGTACGCATTGGAGCACAGGGCAAAAAAACAAGAGTTCCTGTGGCTCAGGTGCCTGTGGATAAGGATGCTGCTGAAAAGCCTGCGTTACCCGCACCGGCCGTTGTTGGTGGCCCTGTTGCAGGCATAAACGAAGGCGATATTCTTAAGGAAACGGAAGCTAGAAGGGCTGTTGCAGATCAGCAGGCAACCCAAACCGTTGATGAAATTATTCGCAATGCAAACCGTCTTGTCACCCGAGATCCAGATGGTGCTTATGAAATGCTTAAGCGTGTTTTGGATACGACCCAAACGAACCCAGATTTAAGTCCTAAAGGACAGAGCAATTTGGTGGGCAGAATTGAACGCGCCTTGCAAGGTGTTAAGCGTGAAGGTCGTAGGGTTAAGAGCGACCAAGATGAAAGACTGCAATTGCTTGCAAACGCAGATGCGAGAAGTGCACAAGCAAAAATGGTGGTCAATCAGCAAGAGCGCATTACCGAAAGAATGCGCGTCTATCACAACCTGATGAATCAAGCGCGGGAACTCGAGGCTAGTAAACAGGCCCAAGGAATCCGTCAGGATATGGTTAATCTTGGACTTCCTGTGCCCCAAGCTGTAACTGCAGCTTATACGGTTGGTCAAAGAGGATTTTATCTTAGGGAAATGCGCGATCTTCAGCGAGTTCGGGATGATCGCTGGCTTGCAACCCTTTACGAAGTTGAGCGGTCCCATATTCCATTTCCTGACGAACCTGAAATTGTTTTCCCTGATCCTGCTTATTATACCCGTAGAAACGGGGGCATTGCAGGATACAAGGATTGGGCCGATTTCTCCGAAAAACGCAAAGCCAGGTATGGAACCTCAACCTTTGGCGATGATGTTCCGCTTCCCAGAACCATTGAACTTAAAAACACTCTGTTGAAACAAGTTCGATGGCCCGGCCTAAAGGATGGCGATTTCAAACTATCCGAAGTCTTAGAGCAACTTAGCAGGGTCTATAACCTTGAGTTCGATATTAATGAAAAAGCATTTGCTGCAGATGGCGTGATGGATGTTAATAGTCAGATTGTTGCATCCGCAGACAAACCTCTTCCTCCTGTGAATGGTTCTGTTTCCACAGTATTGAAAAAGATTCTTGCAAGAGTTCCTGCAGGTTCAACTGCTACTTTCATGATTAGAAGAGAAAGTATCGAAATCACAACAGGTGCTGCTTCTATTGCTGAAAAAGTGGTACGTATCTACCCTGTAGCTGATCTTGTTTACCCGCCCCCAAGCGCTTTTAACCAACAAATTGGCTTGCAACAGGCAACCCTTTATGGCCAAGCAGGTAGCTTTGGTCTTCAACAACAAGCCGTTCAAAATCAAGGCTTTAATAATGCCATCATGGCGGGCGGAATCGGTGCAATTGGTGGCGGTGGCGGTGGCCAAGGCGCACTCGGTGGTCTTGGTGGTGGTCTTGGTGGTGCTGGCTTACTAGGCGGTAACGCAGGCCTCGGTATTGGCGGTGGTATGGCAATGGCGGGCAACGGAGGAAACTTCGGGCAAAACGGTGCAGTCGGCCAACAAGGCCAGTTCGGAAACGCAGGCTCCCAGTTCGGCCAGCAAGGTGGCAACTCCTCTGATGTTTTGATCACTATCATTCGTGGTGTTGTAGGTAATGGCGACAAGGATTGGGCTACCGCACTTGCTGCTCCTGGGGCGGCTCCTGCTGACCCTCTTGCAGACCCTGCTGCTGGGCCAGAAAAAAACCAGATCGGTTTCTACTCCACTGCTAATGCTCTGGTTATCAAAGGTACTTCCAGAGTTCATACAAATGCTTATGCGCCTGTTATCAATATTGGTGGCGCAGCAGCAGGTATGGGTGCCTTGGAAAAGCCCAAAGATGGTAAAGTCATTGTTGAAAATAAGCTCGACAAAAACGGGAAGCCAGTCGTGGCTGCGGTTCCCAAACTTGATCCAGCCAAACTGAAGATTGATCCTCAAGCCTATTGGAAGGAAGCGCTTGAAAAAGCAGGCGATAATCCTTCCATGGTCATCGCAATTTCAGATTTTCTTGCTATGAATCGTTACTTTGATCATGCAGCAGATTTTCTTAAGGCTAACATCCGCAAGGGGATTGTTGTTAAGCCTTGGGTTTATGAAGCACTTGCTATCGCCTTACGCGAAAGTGGTGGCTCACCTGCTGAAATCGAACGCGCTGAAGTTGCTGCAATCGATCTCGAGCCTGCAGATGGTCACGGTTTCCTTAAAGCCGCAAACACCATGGCCGAAATGAAACGATACACCATGGCTCTTGCCTTCTGTAAGCAAGCTGCTCACTTAGAACCTAATACCTCTGCTCCTTTTGAAGCTGCAATTAAGTTCGCTGAACTTGCAGATGATACCAAGGCAATGGATTGGGCTGTAAGCAACTTAATGAAGCAGGATTGGCCTACTGATAATAAAGATCTTCAAGAACTTGCACTCATTAAATCGGAAGCACTAGCTAGAAAGCTTAGGCAGCCCGGTAATGATCAAGCCCAAAATGCCGCTACTGCAAGTATCAAGGAAAAAGGTCGTAGAGATCTTGTCATCAAGCTTGCTTGGCAGGGTGATGCTGATCTCGACCTTCAAGTTAAAGAACCTGTTGGAAGTATTTGTAACCCAACCAATACCCAGACCGTTGGCGGTGGTGTATTCTTGGGCGATTCTCTTACCGAAGCAGGCTTGGAAACTTACACTGCTGCAGAAGCATTCAAGGGTAATTACGAAATCAGAGTCAAGAAAGTCTGGGGCAAAACTTTGGGTGACAAAGCTCAGGTTCGCATTATCCACAACCAAGGTACTGCCCAACAACATGAAGATATCTTCTCTATCGACCTAACCAAGAATGCTCCATTGGTGGTTAAGGTTGCTGAAGGTCGTAGGACGGAACTTGCCTATGTTTCGCCTCCTTCATTAAGGCCTACCAGTAGGTCTGAAAAAATCCGCATGGTTTCGAAGGATATTGGAACCCAACTTCGCGATATTGCTGATCCTGAAGTCACAGGTTTTCAAAGAGGAACTTCGATTGCAAGTGGTGCAATCCCTGTTGAAATGGAAGCACCGGCTGCCAATAAAAACGATGGGAATGATAAGATCCTTTATCAAACCCGAGTTCAGTCCTTCATGAAAAATGCTATGGATATGACTACCCAGGTGGTGCTTTCTTCAGACCGCAGATCAATGAGGGTTTCCGTAACCCCTGTGTTTGAAAGCACTGCAAACATCAAGCCCGGTGCTACTGTAGTGAATAGCTCTGTAATTCCAGGGGGCAATTAGTCTGTAATTTAACTTAGAAAAGAGGGCGAGAACCTTAGATAGGATCTCTCCCTCTTTTCTGTTGGCTGTATCCATTAAAGCGTGGCTGATTTAAATTTTGTCTGTTATAATTAATATAGCGCTCTTTTTTGTCTAAAGGCTAGGATAGTATGCATCTTTTCTTGGAAATCCTGAAGGATGGCAAACCGAAACAACGCGTTGTTGTTAAGGAAGGTGAAAGCTATGTTGGTCGTGCAGATGATTGCAAGATTCGCATCCCTTCTACAAATGTCAGTCGAAAGCATTGCAAAATAACCCTTAAAGATAGGCTCGCTTTTATTGTTGATTTACAAAGTGTGAATGGAACCTTTGTAAACGGTGCTAAAATCTCTAAGAGTACCAAGCTTCGTGAAGGCGATATCCTTCTGATCGGGCCGATAACTTTCAGAGTAATGGTCCCCACCTCGGTCACCAAGCCAATTAATCCTGTGAGGCCCTCTAAAAATCAATCGTCCAAAAAAGAACCCGAATTCGAACTCGATCTTTTTCCAGATGCCGATTCAAATGATGATAGTAATTCCTTTAGTGTTTCCCCTGATGACAGCGATAGCATTATCCCAATCCAAGGCGAGCAACCACCTCCTAAATCGCAAAGACCGCCACCAAAAAAGAAGAAAACAAATGTAGGCAGCGATGAGTTTGTTGAATTGCGAGGGCGTAACGACCCCCCACATCTTAACGAAACCAATTCTTCCATTCGCATTTCTGATGGCGCAAACCTTAGGGATATCCTAGCTCAGTTAGATGAGCTTGATGATAGATAATCTCGAATCCTTCTCAGGTGGCGTACAGCTTTTTAAAACGATTTATGATCAAGTTTGGCACTAGAAGTAAAAGTATCCAAAGGCCAACCCAACCTGCTATACCGATTGCTAAAATGCAGTCCAGCAATACAAGCGATTTTAAGCAAGTTACTACCCCCATTTGAACATTCATGGGGGTTGGTTCTTGAACTCCACTCAATAAAGCTTTTACCACCCGTGTCATTAGTAGAAAGAAAAGATAAGGGTACAGCCAAGTGGGTGCGTTTTCCTGATGATTGAAAGTTGGGAATATCAATCCGATAAAAAGGGCCATGATGATGATTAGGCTAGCTGCTATTAGCGAGATACGGTTGCTTTGCTCTGCTTCATACTTTGCGTACCATGTTACCCCGATGATATAGATGCCTATGACCCCTGCCTGCAGAAATGCAATTTCTGTAAGGGGTTGCCCCACCACCGACCAACCCAGAAGTACATTGAAAAACCTGCATGAACCCATAAGTATCGGGCCAATGATAAAATTCTTCCCGCCCCCATCATAAGCTAAAATGAAGAATGCAATGAGCAATGCAATAGCTAGGGTTGTTCCAGAAAACCCGCGCAACAATTCGACCGATAGCGCAAAGGCTATTCCCAGTGTCATAAGAATTGCTGCAAAGATTGCTGCATTCTCAGGGCTTATTTTTCCAGATGGAATAGGGCGCTCAGGCCTTTCGATTGCGTCAATTTTTGCATCAAAATAGTCATTCCAAACCATTCCCGAAGCGTAAAGAAACGCTGATGAAAATAGCAGCAAAACAAAACTTAGGGAATCAGTTTGGCTTATTCCAGCACTAAGCGCACCCAGGCAAATATTACCCAATGCTGAGGGTAATAAAGGAAGCCTGATTAATTGTAGATAAGGTTGCATGATGAAAAATATGATATAGGCAAAAGGGTTGTTGTGAAAGTCTTGAGTTTGAATAAACAATAACTCTTACTCCCTTTTCATTCTAACTGCATTTCGGTTGCCGTGCCTTTAGTTATGCTTCGCTATAGCCTTTAGATTGGTTTGTACGCTCATGATTCGATGTTGCAGGAATAAAAAAAAGCCCCGCACTTTTGTGCGAGGCTTTTTAAACATTGATAAGAATAAGATTACTTCTTTTCTTCTTTCTTTACTTCTTTCTTTACATCTTTGGCAGCATCAGCCTTCTTATCATCCTTTTTCTTATCGTCCTTCTTATCATCCTTCTTTGCCTCTTTCTTCATGTCTTTTTTGGGTTCTTCTTTTTTAGGTTCGGGCAGTTTAATATCATCGTAGCCCATATTTACATCCACTCCTGGGATGGCTTTAGTTAAGCTTGCTGCGCCAGCTTTTGTTGCCTTGGTTTGCCAAAGAAAAACCTTCTTGAGTTTCTTGAGATCTGCAAGTTGTGCAACGCCCGCATCGGTAACTTCGGTGCCATATATGTTGAGGTATTCAAGGTTTTTCAAGCCTTTAAGTTCAGCAAGCCCTTTGTCGGTGACTTTGGTTTTTTCCAAGTGCAACTGGGTTAGGCTGTCAACAGATTTAATGTGAACCAGAAGGGCATCAGTGACCGGTTGATTACGCAAATTAAGGTGAACTACACCTTTGAGCTCTTTGAGAGGTGCCAGGTGTGCATCGCCAAACTTTTCATCAGGTTGAAGGTAGGAGATGTCTAGGTGGTTATCGTTTTGAGCAACTTCTAAAACAAGGGCGCCCATTTTGCGAAGTGATTCGATGGCCTTTAATTCGCCTGCGCTTCTGGGAGCAGCTTTTTCTTTTTCCTGCGCAGTTGCAAGGGTTACCATTCCGATTGCTAAAACAAAAAGTCCAAACATACGCATGATCAATCACTCCTCAAATTGTTTCGCAGAAAATAAAAATCGCAGGCGGGAAATAATACCCTTCATCTCACGAATAACTGTTTATAAGGGCAGTCTTGATTGGATTCAAGAAGGAAGCAGAAAATGTTGTAAACAAATTTCACCTGCCAACCTTTTCTTTTTCAATTGTCATGCGAGGATGTCCAAAGTTCGGAGACCGAAGCCTTAAACAAGGTGTCTAAGGAAGAATCTTTTATTCATTTACTCAAAACTGCTTTTGGTAATGGTTTTTAGAAAGCTGTAAGTCTCTACATGGTAATAGTTAATGGTAATTTGTTGCGCCGTGGTTGCTAATGTTCAGAAAATAAGGTATAGTGTACAAAAGAACACAACGTGAGTTGCATATATTTATTTGGAGACTTTTCATGCTTAACGAAACCCAATCGCAATCTTGCGATAACTCAGTCTTGGCGAGAAAAGCATTGCCTGCCCAAGTAAATGCTTGCCCTTTATGTTCTGGGCAATGGGTTTCCCTCGGTGGGTTGTCTAAATGTATGGTTTGCGGTTTTATATTATGTGAAGGTTGTGGCGAAGGATCCCTGTCTCTTGAATCTCGATGATGTATTTTTTTTAATCTCAAGGAGGAGTTTACCATGTTAGTTTTAACCAGAAAAGCTGGTGAGCAAATTAGAATTGGCAACGATATTGTTGTCACTGTTCTTGAAGTATTGGGAAATAAAGTTCGGGTTGGCATTGATGCCCCAGACAATATTTCCATCGTTCGAGGCGAATTGATCAGAAACACTGTTCCTGACGAACTTTCAGTTGACGATAAACCAATTGCAATTCGAATGACGGTTACGCATCATCATAATTAGTTTAGCTTCATTCTATCTTGGTAATCCAATAGATCCGGTTTAGTCATGGAACCAAGGTCTTACAAGTTTCTGATAATCCAATTGCTTCTTCCATGGTTGGCGCCTCCGCAATCACTCTGACAACAGGTTCGGTGTTGCTTGGCCGTAGGTGAATCCATTTTTCCTGCCAGCTAATTCTTAACCCGTCCGTCCGATCAGTGCTTCCGTCAGGGAAGGCCTCTGCAACCCTTTCGTACCAAATTTCCAGGGAGCTTCTATTCATATCAATCTTGTCTTTGTGGATATTGAATAATGGTATTTCTTTGGCTAGGTCTCCGAGTGGTTTCTTTTTTCTGGTCATTAGCCCAAGGATAAGTGCCATGCCAATGAAGGGGTCGCGCACCCACCCGATTCTTGGATCAATAACCCCGCCGTTGCCTTCTCCTCCAATTACAGCCCCCTTATCGATCATTAGATCTACCACATTGGCCTCGCCCACAGCGCTGCGGTAGCAAGGTTGGTTAAATCTTGCTGCAGCATTTTCGCTGGCCAAAGAGGTGGACATATTAACAACCATGGGGCCGGGTTTTTCTTCTAGTCTTGCCCATGCAGCAAGTGCGAGGGTTAATTCCTCGCCTAAAAATTCGCCTTTTTCGTTGAATAATGCCAGCCTGTCTGCATCTGGATCTAAAACAAAACCAGCATGAACCTTGGCTTTCTTTACCATTGGCCCGATGCTTGCAAGATTTGTAGCGATGGGTTCGGGCTCATGGGTGAAGTTGCCATCAGCTTTTTCACCGATCAAAATTGCTTCAACACCTAGAGCGTTAAGAAGCTTTGTTGCAATCGGCCCACCAGCCCCGCCATTTGCATCCACAAAAACTCGCCAGCCACTTTTTGCAACCGCTTCAACATCCGTAACTGCAAGAATCTTCTGTACATGCTTTTCCACCACATCTGCAGATTTTGCTTCCTCTGGGGCTTCATCCCATTTGCCATGTACAAGTGAATTTGATTCGTAGCGCTTCTTTACCACCTCGCCAAGTATTGCGGGAATAACTCTGCCATCGCTTCCAAAAAGTTTCATGCCATTATAAGGCGCACTATTATGGCTAGCAGTGATTTGGATTCCTCCCACTGCTTTTAATGCGGTAATCCCGACTCCCATGGTTGGAGTAGGTACAACCCCCACATCCATAGTTTGGCAACCGCTGGCATTCAACCCCGCACAAACAGCATGCTTTAACATTCTGCCGCTGGGTCTGCCATCTGTGCCAACTAGAACTAGGCCTTTTCCAAGTTGCTCTCCAAATGCGCGTGCAAATCGCATAGCAACTTCCACCGTAAGAGTGTCTCCTACAATGCCACGGATTCCAGAAACACTTACTATTAATCCTGCCATGCTATCTCCAGTTGTTGAATTCACCATATTACTTTTACCAAGAGTAAGGGTTTTTATGCCAGCAGATATTCTTTAAAAAATACTCTTAGTATCGATGCATTCGATTGACCCGGTCAATTCGTTCAGTATGCTGAGGGTCTTAAAGACTTCTTTTTTTATGAGAACTAGCAATGAATCAAGTTACAGGCGATCGCGGAAAATACATGGCTCTTATTGCTGCCCTTTTGGGGTGGATGTTTGATGGATTCGAAATGGGCCTTTTTCCTGTGGTTGCAAGACCTGCCTTGCAAGAGTTGATGGGAGATCAATTTTCCGATGCACTCTTCGGCAGATGGTATGGGGTAATCACAGCAGCTTTTCTAGTTGGCGCTGCCACCGGTGGAGTTCTCTTTGGTTGGCTGGGCGATCGCATTGGCCGGGTTCGTGCTATGACCATCAGTATTCTTACCTACGCCATCGTTTCTGCACTAGGGGCATTTGCCCAACATCCCTGGCATCTTGTAGCAGTTCGTTTTCTTGCAGCTTTGGGCATGGGTGGGGAATGGTCCCTTGGTGTGGCCTTGGTGATGGAAATATGGCAGGGGAAATCGCGAGGATTGCTTGCAGGGCTCATTGGTGCAGCAGGAAATCTAGGTTATGTTATAGTAGCTCTTCTTAGTTTGTTTCTAACTCAGGTTCATACCGCACTCGAAAGCTTATTGCAAATAGTTCATATGCCCCAAAGTTGGATTAACGCTCTTACAGCCAATTCTGGTTGGAGATTGCTAATGCTGATGGGGATATTGCCTGCCTTCCTTACCATGATTATTCGCTTTTTTGTTCCTGAATCGCACAAGTGGGAAGAGGAAAAAGAGCAGGGCCGTACCAATGGTTGGGCTACCATCGATCTTATGGGTGTCTTGTTTGGCTCTTTCGCATGCTTTGGTATCCTTTACCTTTGGGCCATCGATTGCGACTGGGCTATACGCGGAGTCGGAACCTGCATTCTTTTAATAGCTGTCACCATTGGCTACCTTTGGCCCATCCGCAATTATCTTTCTCGCAATAACGAAACTGCTGAATTTCGTAAAGCAACACTATCCATGATGATGGTCGCTGCAGGCTTATCAGGTGTCGCCCTTCTGGGGACTTGGGGATCCGTTCTTTGGTCTGCTCCGTGGGCTGATAAACTTTCCCAAGGCATGGCAGGTGCCAAGCAATACACCCAGCTTACTTCTGCATTAGGCGCTTCAATCGGATGCTTTGTGGTTGCAATCATTGGCGAGCGCTTTTCCAGACGCTGGACCTATGCTTTTTTATGTCTTATATCGCTGGGCTCTGCGCAACTCTTTTTCCGAACTAACGATTCGTTCGGCCCCTGGTTCCTTTTCACAATTTTTATCGCAGGAGCATTCACCGCTGCGTTTTATGGTTGGTTGCCTCTTTATCTTCCCGAATTGTTCCCTACTCGCATACGCGCCACAGGCCAGGGCTTTGGATTTAACTTTGGCCGTATTCTTGCTGCAATCGGTTCCTTGCAAACAGGGGCCTTGATGAATGATGTCTTTGGTGGCGATTATGGCAAAGCTTGCGCCACTATGAGTTTCATCTATCTTGCAGGCTTTTTGCTTTTGCCCCTAATGCGTGAAACCAAGGGCCAACCTCTTCCTGATTAACTTTACTTTGGGTCTGCCCCTAGGCCCAAACCGTTTAAACAACTGGTTTGCATAGAGCCATTGGTGATCTTGAAGATTCCGGAAAAGCTTTTTTCCCACGGGGTGTTTGCAGCAGGGCAGTACTGCCTAGAATTTGCCTCGATTGCGCTAACCCCTTTTACATGTGCAGCAAGGCTTGCACTTTGTATTAACGATGCGCCAGGGCAGGTTAGATCCTGCACACATAAAAACATTTTCATATGCCTTGCTGCGCTTGCTAGCACCACGGATTGCGATTGCCCCTTGCAGGCTTTCAGCGCTGCGCCTGTGTACCCCATTTCTCGTGCCATCAACAGGCTTTCCAAATCCAATAATGATTCATCGATAACCACGGGGATCTGCTTGCTTGCAGCATGCATGACATTTGCCCTGCTGGCTTTTAAATCTCTTCCTGTGGGTTGCTCGATGTAGGCGATTCGCGAAAATGCTGCGGGCGATTTTTCCTTCACCTGCGCCAAAAACTCCAAAAGGTACTCCACATTTTTGCACTTCTCATTGAAGTCAAGCGAATAATGCCATGTAGATTGCCCCCGCTGCTTCTGTGCTACTTCCGCTGCTTTTTCCACCCCAACTACACGGCCCACATCCCAACCCAAATCATCCCCATTTAATTTGATTTTTAAATGCGTCAACCCATTAAACAACACCCAATCGCCTAATGTTTCAGGCAACCCATCCCCCACAGGCTTCAATACATCTTGGCTGAACAACGGATCAAGTGCACCTATAAGATGATATAATGGCAGGCTTGCTACAGGTTCTTTCATCACATGGTCTTCAATCTTCACACCCTTGAAATCGTTGCCCAAAAAACGACCAAGGTCGTTATCAAGAAATTCCCCTCCATAGGTGTGGTAGCAACTTAACTGGTGGGCTTTGCCATAGGCATCGTGCAATGCGGCATCGAAGGGGCTTGCACAAACCAGGGTGGCAAGTGGTGGGACAGGATCATCCAAGTTTAATTTACGGCCTTCTGCCTCAGCGTTACTTAATAGCTCTTTTTCCAGCTCCCAAGTGATTTCAATCGGATGACCACTAGTTTTTGTTTTTGCATAAACCGATGCGCAACTTGCAGCAATCGCTTTCATCGCTCCTAATGTTTTGTCGTACACCATCGTTTTAGAGGGAAATGCCCAGATGTTTCCCAATGGCATTGAGCCTTTACCCACGCTTCGTTTTCCCTGCGAGGTTTCCACTTCAACCTCTGCATTCAGCATCGTGACCCGGTCTACCGCAACGCCACCAAACTTTATCAATGTCCGGTACGAAAAATCCTCGGTGCTAAAACTTACATTTTTTATCGTGATGTCTGTAGGTCTCATGCATTCCTCGTTGTAGAATTACTTTTGTGTATAAGAACAATATCCTCGCACTGCGCCTTTTGCGCAAGCTTTGACTTTTTTGTTTTGAAAGGTTCCTGTAATGAAACTTATTCCCTTCCTCTTCGCTTTCATGCTCCCTTTTCAAACCGAAGGTATCGAAGACCTGCTAAAAGTTGATCAGGCCCTCCGTGGCAAAGACTTTGCAAAAGCTGTTAAGCTTGCTGATGAAGCCATCGCAAAAAGCCCTAAAAATGAAAGGCTCTACTACCTACGAGGCTTGGCTAACTCTGGCTTACGCGATTATGCTGCTGCCCTCAAAGACTTTGATAATTCCCTAAAAGCCAACCCCAAATTTTACAACGCTCTCGATCAACGAGGCAGCGCTAACTTTCGTTTGGGAAAAATGAAAGAAGCAGGCGCTGATTTTGATGAATACATCAAGCTTGTACCGGATGAATACCCAGGCCATTGGCGCAGGGGTATTGTTCTTTATTACCTTGGCCGTTTCAAGGAAGGAAAGGAACAATTTGAATCCTATCAGAAAGTGGAAAACAGTGATGTGGAGAATGGCGTATGGCATTATCTTTGTTTTGCCCGTGCTGAAACCCCTGAAAAAGCACGTGCTGCGATGCTTCCCATTCAAGGCGATCGCAGGGTTCCCATGACAGAAGTCTATTTAATGTTCCAAGGGAAGTTCGCACCCGAGAAAATTCTTGAGATCGCTGCCAACGCCCCTGCTGATCAGGAAAAAATCGCACCCTTCTATGCTCATCTTTACCTCGGGCTTTATTACGAATCCATCGATGATAAGAAAAAAGCTGCTGAACATATGGAAAAGGCAGCCAAGCTTGGGCCTTTAGATCATTACATGGGTGATGTTGCAAGAGTGCATTGGAATATTCTGAAAAAAGATAAGGATCGTTAATCAGGATGGGTACGCAATCCAAGATTCCTCCGCTGGATGATCCGGTGGAGAAACATATGCACAGGGAGGTTTCTTCGCTTAAAACAGGCCAAACTGTTTCCGAGGCGCTTGCATCTATTCGCAATTCCCCGCCTTTTGCATCAAATATTATTTACTTTTATGTCGTAGATGATCTGGGGAAACTTCAGGGAATCATGGCCACTCGCTCGCTTCTTTTAAGCGCACCCGAAAAACTTATCGATGATTTAATGGTTAAAAGGCCCGTTGCTATTCCCACCTTTGCAACCATCTTCGATGCATGCGAATTTTTTACCATGTATAAGTTCCTTGCTTTTCCGATAGTCGATGAACAGGGTGTTCTTGTAGGAATGCTCGATATCCGTACTTATAACGCAGAAATAAGTAGCATGAACGAGGATCTTTTCCAGGGCCTTCCGAAAGATAGCTACGATGATCTTTTTCAACTTATCGGGGTTCATTGGGAAGAGGCTAAAAATTCCGGGATTTGGACTGGGTTTTCCGTTCGATTTCCTTGGCTGGTGTGTAATGTTGTTGGAGGCTTGGTTGCAGCATTCTTGCTTGGCTTGTTTGAATACGAACTCGAAAGATTTGTTGTGCTTGCGCTCTTTATTCCTGTCGTGCTTGCACTTGCAGAAAGTGTCGCCATCCAATCAGTGAGTATTTCCCTTCAATCCATGCACAAGGATGGCCTTACCTGGGCCAAGCTTTTTATTAAGCTTTATCGCGAGGGATTGACTGGGTTTGCTTTGGGTTTGGGAACAGCATTGCTTGTGGTGGTTTATTCTTATCTACGGTTTTGGGATGTGCCTCTTACTGCCACCTTGCTTGTGGGGATTACGGGTGGGGTTACCTTGGCTGCTGCTGCAGGGCAGGGGGTCCCGAATATTTTGAAAATTATGAAGATGAATCCGCAGGTTGCTGCGGGCCCTATCGCCCTTGTTTGTGCAGATATGGCTGCTTTGGTGTTTTATCTCCTCTCAGCAAGATTTTTCTTTGGTTAGTAAAGGGGGAGAGACTTACTAAAGCCTCGTTCATAGAATAATATTGAAGTAATAGCGCTCGTAGCTCAGGGGATAGAGCATCGGTTTCCTAAATCGAGGGTCGTAGGTTCAATTCCTACCGGGCGCACTTTTCTTTTCCTCGGTAAAACCCCTTTAACTTCTGAACTCTCAACACCTTGTAGAATTGTAAGACTTTCTATTTCAGACTCTTGTAGATTATCTAGGAGCCGTCCCTGAAAACCCACAAAGAGCTTGCAAACTGTTCTATTCAGAACGAAAAGGAGTGGTCCAACTTGCCAGAAAACCAAGGCGTTGAGATGAAACGCTGGTAAAAGTGGCACCTAAAAACCTCCAAAATCAAAGCCAAGAATCTTTATTGCGAAGACCCTAAGAACGCTAGGAAGCACCAGACAAGTATGGATTTCTTTTCTTCGTTTGCGCTCTTTGCGTCTTTGCGGTGAGAATGCCTTTATTCTTCTAAGATTCTTTATTGCGGTTCCTTACTTACCTCGGCTTGATTGGGGAAGTTGGCCAAGGATGGGTTTTTTAGGGAAAATTAGGTGTCCCTTAGCTTCTAAATTTTGGTAGCATTTTTAATCTTAGCTTCGGGCGTGTTCATCAATGCGGGATATGTACTACATTTATCCGGAGACTTACAAGCTGTTCTGGAAGTGCTTATCCCTCACCTAAGCTTTTGTAGCCTTGCTGTTCAATGTTCGTTTTACGCATTGCGTATCTCAAACAGACTCTGGGATTTCCAACGCTATGCTGTACTGGGCCTTATGATTTTTTTGAACATTAGACCCATGGTGTTGCCCTAGGCTATCGTAGACCACCTTTTGCGGCTGAAGAACAATATGCAGAGTCTGCAAAATTGGAGCAGGCCATCAAAGCTAAATTGAAAGGGCAGGGTTATGGCCTCTAGCAAATCTATTCTACCGGCAAATTATACACCTTGGTTGGTCAGCCTCAAATCTCGCATTATCAGTTCCCAGCAGCGTGCCACCCTTGCTGTCAATCAAGAACTGGTGCAACTCTATCACTACCTTGGCAGCGAAATATTGGAACGGCAGTCCCGTCAGGGTTGGGGTGCCAAAGTCATCGATCGTCTGGCTAGCGATCTGCGTGAAGCTTTTCCAAAGATGAAAGGCTTCTCTAGCCGCAACCTCAAATACATGAAGTTTTTTGCTCAGCAGATCCCTAGCGGCTTAATTGGGCAGCAGCCTGCTGCCCAATTGCCTTGGTTCCACCTTGTCACGCTTCTAACCAAGGTTTCAGAGGGAACTCAGCGCGAATGGTATGCAGTACAGACCATTTCCCACGGCTGGTCTCGGAGTACGCTCGATATGCACATCAAGAACAGCCTCCACTTGCGGCAGGCCGCTGCAGTGACCAACTTCGAAAGCCGTTTATCTAATCCCCATGCGCAGCTTGCAGTTGAGGCACTGAAAGACCCTTATCTCTTCGATTTTTTAGGATTGGGAGATGAGGCCCACGAGCGAGATATTGAAAATGCTCTCATTCGCCATATCACCCGATTTCTTTTGGAACTTGGCGCAGGCTTTGCTTTTGTGGGCCGCAAGTTCCGACTTGAGGTGGGGGGTGATGAATTCTTTATCGACCTCCTTTTTTACCATACTCGCATCAAATGCTATGTAGTAGTTGAACTTAAAGGGGTAGATTTCAAGCCCGAGCATGCGGGCCAGTTAAACTTTTATCTTTCAGCCGTGGATGCCCAGATCAAGACCTCCGACGATAAACCCACCATCGGCCTGCTGCTGTGCAAAAAGCAAAACCGTCTGGTCGCAGAATATGCTCTGTCCGGCATCAATAAACCGATCGGCGTGGCAGAATACCAACTCGTACGCTCACTGCCTGAACCGCTGGATACCAGCATGCCCACGATCGAAGAAATCGAAGCGGAATTGGCAGGAGATGCACTCCCGGATGATGGTAGCGAAAGAGTCGCACCATGAACCCCTTCGAGGAAAAGATGAAGCATCTTGTTGCCGTCATCGGCCTTGAAAGAGCCATTCAATCAGTCCGGGCAACGCCTTGGGTCTATGTTGAAAGCGTAATCCTAATACTGCTCAAAAAAGACCGCCGCTTTTTTTAAAATCTCCCGCTCTGCCAGGCGTTTGGGAGGTTTGGCTCCGCAATGTCAATCCTGAACATATGGAATAAGCGTGCTTTCTTTAATCAATTTATTCTTGTTTCATCTTTCTTTATCAAGCTCATTAGCTCCGGAATTCTTCCTATTCAATGAACTCCCGATTAGTGATAATCTTACCTGCACCCTTTCACACGATTTCAGGCGAGAGCAATCATAAGGCGCGGCAGGCCTACCAATAATTTAGCCACATAATTTGATGGTTCTTTTGCTAATGGACAATGCTATTAAATTGTTTAAAATGCATTCATAACGTTTTTACTTTTAATGGAATTATCAATGATGAAAAAAATATTTTTAATGCCTTTCATGTTCAGCCTTATTACTTCTATTTTTGTAATGGCCCAAGAAGAAAAGTCAGGGAAAGTTGAAACTACAGACTTGGGTAAAGGCGTAAAGTTGGAAATGGTTTTTATTCCTGCTGGTAAATTCAAGATGGGTTCCCCTGAAACTGAAAAAGGGCGGCAAAAAAATGAAGTTCAGCATGTAGTTACCATTACAAAAAGTTTTTTGATGGGAAAATACGAAGTAACGCAGGAGCAGTGGGAAGCTTTGATGGGTAAAAATCCTAGCGTTAATGTTGGGCCAAAATTACCCGTAACGAATGTATCCTGGGTTGAGTGCCAAGAATTTATTAAGGTTTTGAATTCAAAAACTAAAGGTGGGTACCGTTTACCTACTGAATCTGAGTGGGAATATGCATGCAGGGCGGGTACAACTACTGCAACTGCTTTTGGTGAAACCATTACAAGCAAAGATGCTAACTATGATGAGTCAAAAATTGATAAACCTGTCCCAGTTGGGGGTTATAAACCCAATGCCTTTGGTTTGTACGATATGCATGGCAATGTCTGGGAATGGTGCAGTGATTGGTATGCAAATTACCCTGAAGGCCCATTAGTAGATCCAGTAGGGCCAAAAGAGGGCGCTCGCCGTGTTTTAAGGGGCGGGTCATTTAACTATTTTCATGTCTCGAATATTCGGTCTTCTTATCGGGGGGATTTTGTTTTGCCTACTAGCCGTACCATTGGTATTGGTTTTCGTTTGGCAAAGACTAATTAATCTCTGTTATCATCTTTTAAAATAGTTCGATAATTTAAATTCTTACAAAAGATGAAAAACCATGGCGGTTGACTTCGAAACATTTCTACAACGATTACTTGATTCTGGAATATTAACAGAACAAAAATTAAGTGCTGTCGAACAGAAAAAGATTCATCATCAAAATGTTGAATCTTTTATTCAGGATTTAATCGAATCTAAACTACTGACCAAATTTCAGGCAGAACAAATAATTGCAGTTAAAGGCGAAAGTCTGGCTTTTGGCAAATACATCATTCAAGAAAAACTTGGTGCAGGTGGTATGGGGCAGGTTTATAAAGCATACCATCCAGAGGCCGCAAAGTTAGTTGCAATCAAAGTTATTCTTCCTCAAGGGAAGTTGGATGCGGAATCTATTAAGAGGTTTGAAAGGGAGGTAAAAGCTTCCGAAAAGTTGGTTCACCCGAATATTATTGCGGTGCTGGATTCCGGGCGTATCAATGACCAACTTTTCATGGTGATGGAACTTATTGAAGGGAAAGACCTTTTTGAACTAATCAATGAGAAGGGGAAGTTGCCGGTTAACGAAGCCGTTGCGTACATCATTCAGGCTGCAAGGGCGCTTGAACATGCTCATGCAAACGGCGTGATACACCGAGATGTAAAGCCTGCAAACTTAATCGCAGATCCGCAAGGGTTTTTGAAAATAGTTGATATGGGGTTGGCAAAGATTCACGCAGGGGAAAATGAAGATATAGTGTCTATGCTGACTAGTAATACTGCGATCATGGGTTCTGCCGATTTCATGTCGCCTGAACAAACAGTTTCAACAAAAAATGTCGATGCCCGGACTGATATTTATAGTCTGGGGGCAAGCTTTTATTTTCTGCTGACTGCGAAGGTGATGTATCCGCAGAAAACTATTTTTTCGAAGTTGATCGCCCATAGGCAGGCTCCGATTTCATCTTTAAAATTGTTGCGCTCCGATGTTTCACAAAAGCTTGATGATGTTTATACGAAGATGGTTGCGAAGAAGGTGGAAGATCGATATCAAAGCATGACGAAATTGATTTTAGATTTGGAATCATTGGAAAAAGAATCTGGAACCCAGGATCGTTTGAAGCAAGGCGCAGCATTTAATCCATTCCAAGTTAACGGCGTTAATTTTCTTGATCTCGATGACAATTCGTTAAAGACAAAAAAGAGCACAGGTGTATTTGCGATTAAGAAGATTGCCTTGTTTTGTGCTGGATTTATGGTTGTGGTTGGATTGCTTGTCATGCTTTTTATCCCGAAGAATACTTGGATAAAAAATGATCTCAACAATTCCAACGATACCCAAGAAGCTTTTCTCGAGCCACCTTTTGACTTTAACCAAGCGCAGGAAGCGCAACAAGGCTTAGCCAAAACTTTAGGCTTGGCGGTAGAAACTACGGTAGATCTCGGCAGGGGTATCAACCTTGCGATGATATTAATTCCGCAGGGGAAATTTATCATGGGTTCTCCTCTTTCAGAACCGGGCCATAAGGATGATGAACTCCAGCACCAGGTTGTTTTATTTAGGCCCTATTTCATGGGGAAGTATGAAGTAACCCAAGAACAATGGGAGGTTGTAATGGGTGAGAACCCTAGTCAAACAAAGGGCGCGAAGTTGCCTGTCACGAATATCTCTTGGAATGATTGCCAGAACTATATCAGCAAGTTAAATGCAAAGACTGAAAGTAATTATCGGCTGCCTACGGAAGCAGAGTGGGAATTTGCATGTCGATCTGGTGCAAAATCTGCGTATAGCATTGGTGATAAAATCACGAAGGATGATGCTAATTATGAAAATGTTAAGGGCGGTGTAAAATCAGTTGGTAGTTACAAA
Source organism: Gemmataceae bacterium (assembly GCA_044337875.1). Lineage (GTDB taxonomy): Bacteria > Planctomycetota > Planctomycetia > Gemmatales > Gemmataceae > UBA969. The sequence goes on along the minus strand of JBIIMS010000009.1, from coordinate 61,567 downwards.
CCCAACTCCTTTGGTTTGTATGATATGCATGGCAATGTCTGGGAGTTTTGTTCTGATTGGTATGGTGCATATTCCGCAGGTAAATCTTTAGATCCGATGGGCATTAAGAATGGCCGCGATCATGTGTTGCGAGGCGGTTCGTTTTTTGTTGATGGTCTTTTACTTCGTAGTTCAACCCGTGATTATGTCTCGCCTGATTTTCATAATGTTGTGATTGGTTTCCGCCTAGCAAAATCCAATTAAGGCTCATACATTCTTATTGGCAGAGAATAGTTTTTCGTTGAATTTACATGATTAATTGCAGAGGTGGTAAGGCCATGAGGCTTGGTTAAATTTATTAAATTATATCAAGGAGCCAGATTTTTAATGGCTCCTTGGTATAGTCGGAAGTTATTAAACGTCATCGATTAGGGCAGTGTGTCGATAACTTCGCCACCTGAAATGGTTGCAAGGTTTCGGTATAAGTTTAAATCGATTGCTTCGACTATAAACTTGACGCTGCCATCTGCAAAAGCAAAGTTTCCCCCACCAGTATGCCTGCTTCGGAATGAATAAAGATTTTCCCAATTGTTGGGGTTGTTGAATCCTGGTTGCCCTGTAACGAGCCCATTATTAAGAGGAATTGCGCAAGTCCCTGTCGCGTGATTGGCGCGAACCCATCCGCAGTGAGTATTGATATCCATTAAATCTTCGCCAATCATAAGGGTGTTGCTGGTTCCATCAGCGATTCTGCTTAATTGCAGGGCCCGAGTATTGTCTGAGCGGTAGAAAATACCGTTGCCGGCATCAATGCCATTGTTGTTTCCTGTATGCCCGGTATTTAGGAAACTGCCCCAACCCCAGTTACTACCTGCAACGCCCTTGTAGTTGGTTGGTCCTGTTCCTGAGCCAGTACTGCCGTTGGCCCGGTTGGTGCTTAACTTGCCGCTGCCTGGGTCGCTAGGGCATACGTAGGATTTAATAACAACGGCTTGAATAGCTGCCAAGCTATTAAAGGTTGGCACATCAGCGGCAGCGGGGGTTGGCCCAAAGCTATCTTGGCGAAGATTGCTGAAAAGGCCAGCCTGCTCAATAAAAGGAAGGATTCGCACAAGCCAGCTCCAAGACCGACCATTATCATCATAGCCATAAGTGTTAGGATTTAAATTATATGGTATTTGGTTTTGCGCATCTTGAAAGCCATGAACTGCAAGGGCGATTTGCTTGAGGTTATTCGAGCATGTCAGGCGAGCGGAGGACTCGCGGACTTTTTGAACCGCGGGTAATAGAAGGCCTATCAAAATGGCAATGATAGCAATTACTACCAGTAATTCGATTAGGGTAAACCCCTTGATTCTTTGGCTTGACTTGAACATGAAATCACCTCATTAAAGGAGAAATGAAAAAAAGAAGATTGAAAAGATTCCTATTTATTTTGTCACTTTGAGTTCGTAGTTGCTTGGTGGCGCATTAGCCTTCACTTCAACAGAAAGTGGCGTTGTATCTTTGGAGCTATACTTCCCGCTAATTAATTGTTTGAGTGTTGAGTAAGGGTCTTTTGGGTTTGTAGGTTCGGTGTAGTTAACTGTGACTTTGTACCAACCTTCAGGAATACCGGGTTTGCCACCGAAATTGAGAGTGTACTGTCCAGTTTCGGATACCGTGGCTACTGCAATCGACTTGGCCAAATTGCCCTTAGAAGAGTCTGGGTGAAAATTGATGACAGCTGTTTTGGATTTGTCGGTGGTGATAGGTTTATCGTCGAGAAGCAGTTGCCCGGAGACGGGGGGAAGAATTGGGGTGCTGCAACCTGCAATTACGAGTGTGAAAACGATGAAAGTTGAGATAATATAAGCATATTTTAAGGAAAAGAACCGGAAAGAGATCATTGGGTGGCTCGAGCTTAGGGGACAGAAACTTATCACATTATTTTAGAATAAATTTAAAAACTATTAAAAGCAAGTGAGAAAAGGGAAGAATGTTTTATTTATCTTCGGATTGCGCGGCCTTTAAATTTGGGTTGCTAGCATGGGCATTTTACTACCTATAATAACAATATATTTTGTTGCGCCCCAAGCGTTTTATTGCTTGTGCCAAATGGATTGTTTGTTTGCAGGAGAGATTTTTATGGATACTTTTGAAAATGCCTCGCCGCCCCATGAGCAACCTGAAAAAGTTCTTGCCAAGTGCTGGGAATGTGGCGAAATGAAAATGTGCTTTGAACATATCGTTTGTTGCACTGGTACTCGTTTTCATACATGCCCTGCTTGCAGGGTGCTCATTAATCAGAAGGCTTCATGAATAATCTAGATCATGAATTCTTTATGAGGCGGGCCATCGAACTTGCTTTGAATGTTCCACAGGTGCCTTTTGGGGCATTGATTGTAAATCGTGATACCAACGAAATTCTGGCTGAAGGTTGGAATAAAACCAGTATTAATCCAACATGGCATGGCGAAATAGATGCAATCAATCAACTGGCATTGCATCATAAGTCTGCTGATTATTCAAAACTCGTTTTGTACACAACGGCTGAGCCTTGCCCCATGTGTCAGGCTGCAATTCTTTGGGCAGGTATTGGCATGGTGGTATTTGGCACTTCGATAAGATTTTTACAGAGCAATGGCTGGCATCAGATTGATATTCTTGCCGATGAGGTGGTTCGCCGTAGTCCTCATTGGCATTGTGATCTTATAGGTGGGGTTTTGGAAAAAGATTGCAACGCACTTTTTCAGTCATCTAATGGATGATTGTGAATGATAGCTTTGGCCATGCTGATCTTAAAAATATTTAGCGGGTTATATCTGTTATGCCTCAATTTGAACGCTACCTAGGAATTGATTATTCGGGGGCTCAAACGCCAGTGAATAGCCTGCCCGGCTTGCAAGTTTATGAGGCCACTCCTAGGCGACTTCCCTGCGAAATAAAAGTTTCTCCAAGCGCGCAAGGATATTCCAAAAAAAAGCATTGGTCACGCAAGGGCATTGCAGAATTTCTCGCCCATGAGCTTCAAGAGGGGCCTTGCACCCTTGTTGGAATCGACCATGGGTTTTCATTTCCCCTTTCTTATTTTAACGAACATTCCCTGCCACATGATTGGCATAAATTCTTAGATGATTTTCAACAACATTGGCCCACCGATTTGGATCATATGAAAGTTGATTTTATTCGTAATGGCATCGAGGGGAATGGAGTTGCGCGCATGGGGAATTCCCGTTGGCGTAGGTTGGCAGAGCATCGCTGTGGTGCAAAATCGGTTTTTCATTTTGATGTGCAGGGTTCGGTTGCAAAGTCAACCCACACAGGGTTGCCCTGGTTGCGATTTTTACGTCAGCAGTTGGGGGAAAGATTACACTTCTGGCCTTTTGATGGTTGGGAACCGCCGTTAGGGAAGTCGGTGATTGCAGAAGTTTATCCTTCTTTATGTAACCAGAATTATGCCAATCAAGGTGTTTCTTCGCATCAGCATGATGCTTATTGTGTAGCAAGGTGGATGAGGCAGAGTGATTTGGCGGGAAATCTTTCAGCCTTTTTTCAACCTGAATTAAGCTCATCAGAAATAAAGCAAGCTAGTGTTGAAGGTTGGATACTAGGCTTGTGTTAAAAGAAAAATGCACATAAATCGTTACGATCAGGGATGATTAATTTTAATGCCCACTACCCTTTGTCTCGTTGTCTTGCGTGTTTTTTTTGAGTTTTCTTGAGGGATAAATGATTGATTAAATAAGTGCTAGGTTATTTGGCTTGGTTGTGACTATTTAAATTAGAACAAGGAGCCAGATATATCATGTTCCTTAATAGTGGCTAACTAAGTAAGAATAACCGAATTAGGGCAGGGGGCCGGTTGCTTATTCTCCAGAGTGGGTTGCTAGGTTTCGATATAAGTTAAGATAAATGGCTTCGACAATAAACTTGACGCTGCCATCTGCAAAAGCAAAGTTCCCGCCTGCGGTATGACTGCTTTGGAATGAATAAAGGTTTCCCCAATCACCTGAATTATTGAAACCTGATTGCCCTGTAACTAATCCATTATTGAGAGGTATGGCGCATGTACCCGTGGCGTAGTTGGAACGAACCCAGCCGCAGTGAGTATGGTCGATTTGGGCGTTAGGAAAATCGCCTTAACAAATCTGGCAATAAGATTTTGAAGCGGTGAAAACCTTAGGCAATGATTTCCTTCAATACGCCGGTGCTGTCACCATGCCTTTCGGATTCAACGCCAACGCCATGGAGCATCGCCAGCCAAGCATTGCAAAGAGGAGTATCTTTCGGGGCGACAATGTTGTGGCCAAGCTTTAGGTTGGCACCACGCCCAGCGATGATTGTGGGGCAGTTACTTAGTTCATGCCCGGTGCGAATGTTGCTGCCGTATGCAAGGGCGACATTGTCAAAGAGGCTGGTACCGTTCGTCTCTTTTGTCGCTTTCAATTTGTCTAGGAAGCCGGCCAGCAATTCGCTTTGGGCAAGGTCACGGCGTTGGGATGCGTCCAGTTTTTCACCAAGGGTGGTATGGTAATGGCTCATGTCGTGTGGGTGGACCTTGATCCCTAGGGCTGTAAGCAGGGTGTTCACAGGCTGGCGAAATGTCATTACCCTTGTACTGTCTGTCTGCATGGCTGCGATCATGATGTCGTATATAAGCTTGATTTCTTCGCGCCCATCGACCCCCGGTTTTGGCTCGGGTATGGGTGATTTGGGTTGAGGGACCCCGATCCACTGTTCTTCCTTTGCTAACCGGGTTTCGATATCCCGTATTCCCTGGAAATATTCCTCAAGTTTTGCGTTGTCGTTCTTAGCCAAGCCTCGCTGCATGGATCGTGCATTATCCAAGACTGCATCCAAAACACTTCGTTTTTGTGACAGCATAGCTTTTTGCAGATCAATCGGGGTAGTGTCCTTTGCAAAAAGTTTGTGATATGCCGCCATGGGTCCGTTTAGTCCTCCGACAGGCTTTCCACTCACATCCCATGCCATGGACAAACCAGGGCCATGACCGCTTAAGTCTCCAGTTTGGCTACCATTAAATTGTAAGGAAGAAAATCTGGTCTTAAGCCCAAGTTTAGAAGCAGCCACTTGGTCGGCACTAATGTTATTGTGGAAGCTTTGCCCTGGTTGTGCATACCTGTTTGCCCCGGTAAGCCACATGGTGCTTCCCCAGTGGCCTTCGTTGGAATATTTGTTCCATAGGCCTTGTACCACGCTAAAATCAGACTTGTGTCTTTCAAGCGGTTTAAGACCTACAGGCAGTTCATAATCCTTTCCAAGGTTTTTGATATCAGGGTACCAGGTTTTTTCGGTAATACCCCAGCCGAACCCTAGGAAAATCAGCCTCTTGGGAGCAATCGTTGGAACGGCCGCTCCGGCAAATCGCCTGACGCCCAGTGACTCCAGCATGGGTAGGGCAATTAATGCGGTGCTGGATTGTAAAAAGTGGCGGCGATGTGTCATGGAAAGTACCTCAGGATTATAATTATTATCGACTGCGACTGTATAAAACTAGACCCTTACTTGGTGTGAAACTCGCGACTGGAAACAAGGGAGTGTATAAATTCCCTGAATCCATAGTTTCGGGACTTTACGGTATTCATCATTTCCTTGACCAGAGCATCATCAGTGAAACCGATGGGCCGGCCCAAGCTATATTCAATTAGTACTGTGCTAAGACCTTTGGCAAAGTCATCTTTTTTTGCAAAAATGATGTCCCGCAACTCGACAAAATTGCTGAAAGAAGATCCCTTGTGAAGACTGGCGGATGGATCAATGATCCATGTTTTATTTGCTCCCTTGATCGGTTTCCCATTCTCATCCATGACCTGATAACTGTCTTCAGTGCGCCATTGGCCCACGGCATCAAAATTTTCCAACCCAAAACCAATGGGGTCGATCTTTCTGTGGCAATTTGCACATTGGGGGCTTTCCTGGTGGGCCAGAAGCCTTTCCCGAGTGGTTAAAGCTTTTCCTGCAAGGCGCGTGATTTGGGGTACATTTGCAGGGGCGGGCGGAGGAGGATCATTTAAAAGTTTTCTCAAAACCCAGGCACCTCTTTCCACGGGGCTTGTTCGGTCTCCGTTTCCGCCCATCACATGGATGGCTGCCATGCCAAGCAGGCCGCCCCGCGGAGAACCATCTGGAAGCATGACTTTACGGTAGGTGTCACCCGTGACACCGGGAATTCCATAGTATTCTCCAAGTAAGTGATTGATCACCACATAATTTGACTTTAAAAGGTCGGTTACCGGTGCATTGTGAATTAATAAATGCTGGAAGGTTTCATACACCTCATTTTTTGCTGCAAGCCGGGTGCTGTCGTCAAATTGTGGATACTTGACACGGTTGACCTCAAAAAAATCCAGCCGATCCATTCCCAACCATTGAAAAACAAAACCACGGATAAAATCCATCGATCTCGGGTCATCTAGAAGTCGGTTTGTTTGTTCAGCAAGCACATTGGCTTTCATTAACTCGCCATTTTTACCGAGTTCGAGCAATTCCCGGTCTGGCGGGGCACTCCATAGGAAATAGGAAAGTCGCGAGGCAAGTTCAGATCCTGTGAGTGGCCGGCTTCGATTGTCAGGGGATGGTTCCGCCAAATACAGGAACATCGGGGAAGCCAAGATAATTGCAAGGGTTTCTTTGAAGGCGATTGACGGTTTTAACCCAGATTTTACCTGGTTGGAATAAATCGTGGTTAGTTGATTCAAATAGCTTGGTGGGGGTTCGGTGCCTCGAAATGCTTCTTTTGCAAACCGTGAAAATGCCGCTTTCACCTCGTCGGTAGAAGGTGCCTTGGCATTATCATCCAGGATCATGCCAATTGCTTCCAGACCGGGGGGAATCAATTTCGAAGCGTCATTAATTCTTTCTATTTCGATGTAATCAATCCAAAGAACGGCCTCTGGCCCAATTCCATTTCTTTTCACGGCCTCGCTGCGCTTTCTTCCCCCATCTTCGTTGTTATCCCAGGTGCCTTTTTCACGGATGAACAAGGTCCGGTCTCCACTGTCAGTTTGTGACTTGTTTAATTTGAAGGGCATTTCTATCAATTGTGGACTTTCAAAAGTTCCTGTTACTTCAAAAGCGGCCCTAACCATTCCGTTTCTTGGATGAAAGCCCACTTCCAGAAAACGCTGCCCTGGCTTTGCATTTTCGGAGGCTGCAATTTTCACTCTTAAGATATAGTCACCACTTTTCCAATCGTTTGGAACTGGCATTTGTAGGAACCCAAGAGCCATTACCGCAGGGTGCATGGTGGGTGTTCCAAGGTAGGCGCCACTGTCTAATTTGGGCTGTTTCAGATAGTATTCGTGATATTTTTGCCAGTTTTCAGCAAGGGCGGCATTTGCTTTATCAGCATTATTCTCGGTGGTTTGAAACCCAAAGGATTCCGGTGATGGGGCCCCAGCTATTTTGTCCCATGAGCGCCGGAATATTGCATCATTTTTGGAGTTTTTCCTGATTGTTTCAACTATGGTTTTATTTTCTGCCCGGGCTGCGGCCTGTTCCACCGCTTTGACCCAGTTTTTGGCCCGATCACGATCTTGAATTTGGCTGGACACATACTTGGAAACCTTTTCGTTAGCAGTTTCGCATTCATAGCGAACCTTTGAAAGCCCCGGAGCCGATATGGAATTTAACTGCCGGTTATCACCGATCTGGAACTTTGCAGGCATTGGGGCCACGATTTTTCCAGCATCTGTAATCCGTTCGATTTCCATCCAGTCCACCCATAGGGCAAGCTCTGGTCCAATCCCATTTTTTGATTTGCCGGAATTGAAAATCTGCCTTGTTTGCAAGTAGTGGTCATTGCTGCCTTTTTCTCGGATAAACAAGGTGCGATTGTCTCGAGTGAAATGTTCCTTGGTAATTTTAAGCGGAATTTCAATAACCTGGGGCTTGCCAATAGTGCCTGTCACCTGGTGGGTGCTTATCACCTGTCCATTCCTAGGATGGGTTCCAAATTCTATAAACCGTCGTTCCAAGGGAGAGTTTTCAAGCGCACCGATTCGGATTCTTACCATGTAATTTCCAACAGGCCAACCATGGGGAACTTGGAGGCTTACGAAGTCGTTTCCGTAATCGCCCGCCATAATGGTTAGGTATGCTCCGGTATCAAGGTGTTTTTGGCGAAGATAATTTTCATGGTAGGGTCTCATGTACCCGCTGCCCTGCTTGGTTTCGTAATTCAGGGCGCCATTTGCTTTGTCCGCATTGTTCTCAACAGTGCGAAAACCATATTCCTCTGGAGCAGGGGCACCTTTTATCAATCCCCAGGAACGCCGGAATGTTGCATCGTTTTTTGAATCTTTGCGCAGCTTTTCTACGACCTCTGAATTTTCGGGACGAGAGGCAGCACTATCGACAGCTTTTGCCCAACTTTTGGCCCTTTCCAGTTCATCCAATGTGTCTTGGTATTTTTTTTGTATCCGTTTCAATGAATCCTCAGATTCATAGCGTAAATTTCTTTGTTCACCAGCAGATTTTTGCCAAAGAAAAGCCTCTTCAATGGCTTCACGGCCAAGGGCCTGATATTGTTCAAATTGGTTCCCTGACATGAATAAATTTTGGCCTGCGGTGTCAAAACCACCAGTTCCCGTGTCACCTGGAAGTTCACTGACATTAATTTCCACACCTAGTAGTTCTTTAAGGGTGTTTTTGTATTCGCGGCGATTAAGTCGCCTCATGGTAATAATGCCCTTCTGGTCAGTAAGGCTTTTTCTTGCAAGAACCATAGCTTTGGATAGGTCGTCTAGAAAATCAGTCTTTGCGACTGAAGGCAATTGTTTTTGATTTTCGGGTGGCATTTCGCCGGAATTGATCGCATTTAATACTTTTTGCCAGCGCTCTGCGGTTTCTATCTCACTTATTTTATAGGGAAGGTTATCGAGACGAAATTTCCCCTTTTGATTTCGCTCATCGTGGCATTTTAGGCAATACATATCAAGGATTTGCCTGTGTTTGGAATCCATAACAACGGAATTGGATGGTTCTTCGCCAATTGAAACCGAAGTGAACCAATTAGCCATCATGATCCATGCAAATGCAACTAAAGTGAGTTTAATGAAGAAATTTTTCATGGTGTGGATTCGCCTAAAAACAATCAAGCAAGATTTTTTATTATAACCAATAGAAATTAAGAAGGTAAGAAATTTTCAATTCATTTGCATATAAGCAAATCACTTGTCTTTGCAATTAATTAATAGACTAATATGCCTATTCACTTTTATTAACGGGAATATGCCTAGCTTCTTTAAAGTAATACCCTGCTTAAAAGGAAGAAAATTGATACTTTTCTCGATTTTTTTAAGTCATCAAAACAATCTTGGCAGGCTTTTCAGTTTTAAAATGTTGACCTTGTTTTTCAGCACTTGATTGAAGAACAATTGGAAGGTTCCTAATCATTCCAGATGAGGATTTCGGAAACGCCACTGCGGGCTTTTCCTGCGTGAGTGAAAACGACCCTAGCTTTACTGGCTTTCACCGTGTTAAAGGTGATTTGGTTAAACTGCCCGCCAATAGGTTTTTCAGGAAGTTTTTTGGGAGAGAGGACTTCTTTCCATTCTGAACTATTCCAGAATTGAACATCGTAATTAGTGGGAGGTTGGACCCCGCCACGATCATCGTAAATCGCAAGTTCGATTTTGTTGAAGGATTTTTCTGAACCAAAATCGACCTCAAGCCAGTCGGAAAGATTGGGGGATTCGTAGCTGGTCCAACGATTGGTGGGGGAGGGGAGGAAGTTGGTTTTGCCATCGTTTGCAGAAGCGGGTTTACCCCCAAAGCGGTCGGCATAAGATGCTGAAGCTTTGGGAAAGGGTAGGTTGCCCGGATTAAAAGCAATATTGCCTGGCGGGTTAATTGGTTGTGAGATTGGCAGAAGGGCATCGCCCCAGATTTCGATTTCCGAAAGACCGGACTTGGAGTTGTCTGAGTGATTCATTGTGATGCGGATTTTTGTCAGATCCATTTCAGGAAAAGTAATGGTATTGGCTTTTCTGCCCACGGGTTTACCTGTGGAAAGTGTTTGGTTAGGGATGAGTGCCCAGGTGTTATCAACCCATTGTTCGAGAGTGAGTTTTGCAGGTGGTGTAACATTTTTGCCATCATCGAGAAGATAAAGTTTAACGGAGTGAACTTTGCGTTTGCTGCCCAGATCGATGGAGACCCAGTCGGTTGGGTTTGGGGAACCTTCGCAGGTCCAGCGGTTGGGTGGAGAAATATGGTACCAATAGTTTCCATCGATGAGCTTGGAAATTGGAGTTTTTGGGTTAACAAAAGAAGACGCTAATCTGGGGTAATAATCGCCATCGTTATTGACCGCATAGTTGACTTGGGAAAGATTAGATTTGATTGCGTTTTTTTCGAGCAATGGGAGTTTTGCAGTAAGAGGGCCAAGTTCTGGGCTATTTGCGATTTCCTTGCCATTTGCAAATAGCCTAAGCCCCTTGCCTTTATTGTACTTGCTACCATCCTTGTCCCAAATAACACTAATAAGGTGGTCTTTGTATGGTACATCAGAGAGGGCGAAGTAAGGCCATGATGTTGGAGCCAGGGGTTTGACTTCGAGTGTATTGTCATCGCGTGGGATGATGCCAACTAGGCCGGTGATCAGAAGGTCGTTGAAGGAGGAATGAAAATAATGCTCGCTATGGTTATAGCCATCATGTCCTTCGAAGGATCCGGTGTCAGGATTGCAGGCTTCAGCTAGGTAGGGCACGCCATTTTTTCGATGGGTTTTGGAAAAGGTCTTGAAGAGTTCAAAGTAGTCGGAAGCGTTGACGATAGTTTGGGGGTAATTTTGAAGGAGGTTAGCCATGGCTTTGAGGGTTTGGCTTGTTGCGTAGGGCCATGACTGGCCACTCCACCAGCAGCAGGATTTTTTTAGAAGGAACATGGGGTCGTTTCGTTCGACGGTGCTGGGGCCAAAAGGGGCTTTGAAGCCATCCGCCTGCAATAATTTTTTCCATGATTCTTCATAGCCTTTGTTCGGATCGGGCAAGTTGAATTGCCAAGGAATATAGCCGATCAGTTCTCTGCCATATTCGCTTCCTGCATATTTTCCTGATTGGTAGGTGAGGGTAAGAGCGTTGGTTTTGAAGCCATCGGCTTCTTCATCGCGTTGGGAAAGAGGGAAGAAGAATTTTCGTTTGGGGTCCCAAAGCTGTTTTTGCAGATTATCCTTAATGCCTTCTGCTTTGGTGCGAAACACGGTAGAAGTATTTTTGTCGTTTGCGAGGTCTGCAATTTTGGCGATGGCGATTGCATCGGCGTACATATAGGAATTGATGGTGGGTCTGAATGCAGGGGCACCTCGAAGGATATCTTTTGTTTGCCTGCTGTTGATGTTGAATTCCATTCCATCATCATGGCCATTTTGCCAGAAGAGGCCGATTTTTGGAGTGAAGAATCGTTTTTCCCAACCTTCATGATTAGTTTTCAGGCTGGATAAAAGTTCGGTAATGAAGGAATGGCTTGGGTGGATTTGATGAGTGGCCCAGACGGAATCGGCAAGCCAGGTGCTGTAGTTCCTGGGTTGAGCGCCCGGGGTTTTAAGCCAGTAGCGGCAATAATCTAGTGAATAGCGGTTGTTGCGTAGCCACCGGGCTTCATAAAGTTGGTGGCCTGCAGGGCAGGAAATTGCACCATACGTGCCCGACCAAAAAGGGCGGTCGATGAATTCCGTGAACGAGTACCCTGAATTGGCCGAACCATAGGTAAGGTGTTTGGTCAGAAGTTCCCAGCGATAATAGTAGGTGGTTTGAATTTCGGAATCGGGGCACTCGAAAAAAGGGATGTTGGATTTATACCAGTCCCAATCTTTATTATCCCAGAAGGTTTCTTTTTCGAGTAGCTCTTGTTTTGGCAACAGCGGGGTTTGTGCTAAGGTTGGTGAAACAAATGCAAGAAAAAATACGATTGCAAATGTATAGCTAGTTTTCATTAAACCCATCCAAAGAAAACGGTTTGTTTATGCGGCATGTTAAAATCAATCGTAGTTTATTCGTGATTAAAATCCAGTTTAATTGGTCGATCAATTGAACCGTCTTACGGATTTTTACTCGGTGCGAATCACGCGCTTGATTCCAATTGGGTTGATAAATGCATCAGCCTTGATGGGATTTGCAAGAATCTTTGAAAGAATGTTAGATTTTTTTGATTGCCTTATCGATGAGCTAAAATGGCCAAAAAAAGTGAGGGAGTTTAGCTTAGTTCTGCTGTTTTATTGGCAATCGAATACGTTACTTCAACATAGGCCGGAAACCGGCAGATTTAAAATGTGCATCCTTGGTAAGTGCATCGGAAATTTTTAACTGTTTCATTACTTGGAAACTTAAGCAATCAGTGAACGACCAATCTTGATCTGCATGTTTAAGAAAGAAGGCTTGGGTTGAAAAGAAACGATCTGAATCAGTCCATTCGATCCTGCATGCTTGTGATTGTTCGAGCGTGGTGAAAAAGTTTGGCAACAAATGGCCGAACCCCCGTGCTTTCAGCAGTGTTGCTGTTTCATCTAAAATATAATCCGTCGTAACGAACCTGCGTTTTTGTTTTTTTGCACCAAATAAAATGCTTTCAGCTTCCTCGTGGGTGCTGTCGCCTTGGATTAGAAAGGCGTAGAAACCGCTGGTATCAATAAAAATATCATTTGTCATAAATGATGCCATCCATTTCGGCATTGCTTAGGGATGCCCCTTTTCCTATCCCGCTAAGCAGAAAAAATGGGTCATTTGGATCTTGCGTTTCCTGTATTATTGGTTCGATTCGGGCCACCGGGTTTCCTCTGCGGGTTAAAATCAGCGATTGCCCGCTTTGAACCTGCTTGATAATTTTCTCGGTATTAAGCCGAAATTCCAGCATAGATATCTTTTTCATGATTCACCTTTAAATAATAAACTTTAACTTTAACTTTAACTTTAACTTTAACTTTAACTTTATCAGATAAGAGCAAGAGTTGCAATTTGAAAGATTAGTTTTGCGAGTAAAAAGGGTATCGGTTGCTGCGATATCCAATGTGGTTTAAACAATTCCTGGTTTTCTCATCCTCTGGCGATGGTATTTGTTAGAATCTTTTTCAATTGGAATTCTGTATTCACAAAAATGTATGGATTGATTTTGCGCTTAAAGAAATAAGGCGCATCTCTGAAAAGGAACTTAGAAATCATGTTTGAGGAAAAGGGGATTGTAATAACAGAAACCCTTTTGAAATTGCCCCACCAAACGATCACACTTTCAGGAATAACTTCGGTAAGAAGTGGTTGTAATCCGGTGTATCCGGAGGCCAGTGGGAAAAAGGTTCTTATCTTTATGGTTAGTTTTATCTTATTGGAGAGTTTTTTCTTTTTGGTGATGGTAGCAAACTTCGAATTTTGGTTTATGGGGGTAAACCCCTTGGCAGTTTGGCGTGGGATTGGTTCTGGGAATGCAGAGAGTGTTTTGAACTTTTCGCTGGTTTTGTTCCTAACTACTATACAGGGTATAGTCTTATGTCAAATATTGATGTGGTGGATTTCGCGAAAAAGGAGGCAATGGGTGCATTATATTGTGATCACCACGGCTTCTGGGGAAACCCGGCCCTTAGAAGATTTGGACCAAAGCTTCATATTAAGGGTGGTTAAAGCGTTGGAAAAAGCCCTTGGTCAAACAACTTAAACATTATGCATCTTCTCGGATGCCCTTGAGATTTCTATAATTGCTTTTTAAGTTTCATGCTATTGTTAATCAAATGGTAATATTTTTTCGCATACTTATAAAGCAGGTTGAAAAAGAATGATGGCGCCAACCTTTGCAATCTTGGAATGGTTTCCACCCGTGTTAAACATCCTGATTTGGTTAGTCAGTGTGTTTTTGATCCTTTTGATTCTGATTCAAAAGGGAAAAGGCGGAGGATTGGCCGGAGCCTTCGGCGGTCCAGGGGGGCAAAGTGCATTCGGTTCAAAAACCGCAGATGCCTTCACAAAAATCACGCTTTATGTTGCTGGAATCTGGGTTGCGCTGATTGTTATTATGATTTGGCTAGTTCAGCCTAAAATCGTAGTATCCAGCCCGACCGATATATCGCAAATTAGTAAGGAAGGGATGCCTGCAGAAGGTGCTCCTGTGGATCCTACTCCAAAGGCGGAACCCGAATCCAAAGAAACTCCTAAAACTGAATCCAAGGATGACAAAAACGAACCATCCAAGGTAGAGCCAAAAGGCGCTGCAAAGGATGACAAAAAAGAACCAGTCAAGGAAGCTCCTAAAGTAGAGCCAAAAGGCGCTGCCAAGGACGACAAAAAAGAACCAGTCAAGGATGCCCCTAAGGTAGAGCCAAAGGGCGCTGCCAAGGATGATAAAAAGGCTGAAACTAAAAAGAACTAAGTGAGGCACAGCCTTTTAAAAGGCATGTGAAAGCCCGTGCTCTATAGCATGACAGGCTACGGAGAATCTTCCCACCAAGGTAAAACCTTGGCGGTTGCGATTGAGCTTCGTTCTGTAAATAATCGATATTTGAAGGTGTCATTACGGGCCCCAGAATCCTATCAGATTTTGGAACCAGAATTTGAAAAGGCCGTGCGTAAGTTGGTGCGTCGGGGAACGGTGCAGGTAAGTCTTCGAGTGCATCGGGTCAAGGAAACGCAAGAGCAGCCTTTGAGATTGGATGTTCTTAAAAGTTATTTGACTCAGGTGGCCAAGGTTGCACAGGAAGCCAACCTACCTCAAGAAGCTTGTAATTTATTGATGGGAAATGTTTTGCATCTACCCGGGATTGTTCCCGAGGGCCAGATTGGTGCAAAAACTTTGGATGAAGACTGGCCTCAAATTGAGAAAACCCTTGAGATTGCCCTAGGCAAACTGCAATCGATGCGCAGTACCGAGGGCGGGGTGATGGCGCAAGAGTTAATGGCGCTTAGAAATAAGATTTGCGAGCACCTAGCTTCGATCAAGGTTTTGATCCCGCAGGTAATGGAAGCGTATAAGGATAGATTGCTGGATAGGGTGAGGAAATTGCTGGAGAGTACTGAGGCTCAGATTCAGCCTTCCGACCTTATCCGTGAGGTTGCGATTTTTGCAGAGCGTTCCGATATTGCAGAAGAAGTTACTAGGTTAGACAGCCATCTGGAACAATTTGGCAAAGTTTTAGATCAGGAAGAAGGGGCTGGCCGAAAACTCGAGTTTCTCACACAAGAAATGGTGCGTGAAACCAACACCATGGGGTCTAAAGCTGCGGATGTGAAAATCACCCGCCATGTGGTTGAGATTAAGGGCGATTTGGAGCGCATTCGGGAGTTAATCCAGAATGTCGAATAGTACAAAACAAGCCTTTTTGGGGCCATTGATTATAATATCAGGGCCGAGCGGCAGTGGGAAATCAACCTTAGTAAAGGAATTACTTAAGGATAAGTCGATGCCTTTAGAGGGGGCGATTTCTGCAACCACCCGTACTAAGAGGCAATTTGAAGTGGATGGTGTCGATTATTTTTTCTGGGACAAAGGAATGTTCCAGCAGGAAGTCGCTAAGGGTTCTTTTCTTGAATGGGCCGAGGTGTACGGCAACTATTATGGTACATTGATTTCAGAGGTAGATGCGCGAAGAAGGCGTGGTGCCGGGGTGGTACTGGAAATCGATGTTCAAGGTGCGGGCCAGATTCGGAAGACCGGGTCGGTGAGTCAAAGTATATTTGTGGTGCCTCCTGATATGAAGGCATGCGAATCTAGGCTTCGAGCTCGGGGTACCGAGACAGAAGAAACGCTGGTCAAAAGATTGGCGAGTGCGAAACACGAGATGAAACAAGCAGTGGAATATGATTTCAAAGTCGTCAATGATGACTTGGAAAAAGCTGTAGAAAAGATCAAGGATTTTGTTAGACCGTTGTTTTTAGAAAGGTGATGCTAATGCTAGATGAACTTAAAGAAGAAGCCATTGTTAACCGAGTTGGTGGCCGCTTCAAGCTTTCCACCATGATTCAGAAAAGGCTTGCAATGCTTAGCCAGGGTGCAAAGCCTTTGGTTAACACACGCCATACCGATAAGATGGCAATTGTGTTGCAAGAGATTCTGGATGACAAAATATTTCTAGACAAGACGGGCGCGATTCAAGCTCGTGAGAAAAACGAAATGGATGCAACCCGCAGGGCGATGGAAGGTGATATTTCCGGTGAATTAGGCGCAGATTAATTAAGTTGAGGGATTTTTACTCGACGGGGTTGATTGAATGAGTGATTCGATCGAAAAGCCGACAGGTTCATCCGGAAAATATTCTTCTTTCCCTGGTGAACCTGTTTTTACTGATTCTCTTCCGAGCGATCAGGATTATGGTTATAAGCCAATATCGATCCTGGCGATTATTGGGGCAGTATTGGGTGGCTTGTTTGTGTTGACGCTTGCAGGGGGCTTCGGTGCCGCATTTTTGTTTGGCACGCCTTGGATCATGTCGCCTTGGGTCATTTTCTGGCCCGCTTTTTCCATCTTGTTAAGCTTCTTTGCCTACACCCGGATCAAAGCTTCAGATAACACCATGGGGGGTGAAAAGCTTTCCCTTTGGTCGATGCAGATTACTGCCATCTTTATTTTGTGCTACTTTGCGAATTTTGCAGGCACTTACTTTGCAGTAAGAAATCAAGCCGATACTTTTGCCAAACAATGGCTTGGGGTCATCGCAAAGGGTGAGATTGACAAGGCGTTTTTGCTTACCTTAAAACCACCTCGTCCTTCCGAAGATTCCAACCTTAGAACCACTTTCGAAATTACTTATAATATTGCGCCAGACCCTTTAACTAAGGGGGCATATTCTGCATTCAAAGCTAAAGATTTTGTGCGATTGATTCAGTTTGCTGGCGATAGTGCGATCAAGTTTACGATGAAATCTGCAAGTTCCCCTGTTTATGAAATGGGCGGGTATCTGGTTAGGCTTATTTATGAAGTGAAAATACCAGATGGCACCATGGAAGTAGCAGTTGTTGCCCTTGGGCAGGAAAGCCCTACCGGTGGATATAAAGGCAGGCAATGGCAGGTGCTGGTAGATGGAACTGAGATGGTTCAAAAGTTAAAAACAAACGATGAGTCGCGCAAGAAGTTTGAGCTTTCTGTTTCTGCAACGGAATTTGCTGCAAGCTGGTGCATGGCGGTGGCAAATAAAATTTGGGAGCCAGCAGTATATGGCATAGCAGAACCAAAAGACCGCGAGCAAATAATCAAGGGCTTTACGCCTTCCATCCCTCTTGGTTTGGGGGTTGTCGGCGGGGCACTCCTACAAGCTTCTGAATCGCCTGAACGTCAGATGTTCCTTGCAGCCTCGCAACAATTATTCGATGGGAAGTTTGTTCGCGTTGGTGAAAACTTCTGGTCCGACCCCATCATGAAGGTGGCGATTCTTGACCTTCTTTCCAAGGCTTTCAGGCCAATGACTGATCATACTCCCCCCATGCAGCTTCCTGGTGGTGGGGCTTGGATAAGGGTAGAAAATGGAACTGTGCCGCGTTATCGAAATGAAGCAGGTAAAATTGAATTTGAGTTTGATTGCTTGATATTGCTGTTTCCGAAATATCTGGTTCAGGCTGCTTTTGTGGTCACAGGCGAGGAAAAAACCGATGGAACCCCTCCTGATTGGAAGGTAAAAGAGATCGTGCTTTACCGTGGTGTTTCTATGCCGGTCGCTGCGCCCAAACCGGGCGGGCGTTAATCTTTATTCCTCTTTTAAATTCGTCCCGTCTAGAAGGTGACCTAGTTTGGTTTTTTTCGTTTCTAGGTAGCGCCGATTATTATCGTTGGCAAGTATCTGGATGGGAATCCGCTCGGTGATTCTTAAACCATACCCATCAAGGCCTACGACTTTTTTCGGGTTGTTGGTAAGCAGTTTTATATCCCGGATACCAAGATCATTGAGAATTTGCGCTCCGATGCCATAATGCCTCAAATCGGCACCAAATCCCAGCTTCTGATTAGCTTCTACGGTGTCTAAGCCTTCTTCCTGTTGAAGTTTGTACGCTTTTAATTTGGAAAGCAGGCCTATGCCACGCCCCTCCTGCCTCATGTAAAGAAGCACCCCTTTGCCCACTTTTTCGATTTGGCGCATAGCATGATGCAACTGCGAACCGCAATCGCATAGCAGGCTATCGAAAATATCGCCCGTAAGGCACTGGCTATGAATACGCACAAGTACGGGGTCTTCTTGGATTGCAACATGTCCATTGTTTGATACGCCAACCCCACCCGCGCACAAAGCCAAATGCGGTTCAGGGTCAACCACGGAAGAATAGGCGATGAGATCAAAGTTGCCTAGTTTTGTAGGAAGTTTGAGTTCGATTTCTCTGCGGATTAATTTTTCTCGTTGTCTGCGGTGTTTGATCAGGTCTTCGATGGTGCACATTTTAAGACCATGTTTTTTGCAGTAAGGGATCAAGTCTGCTACCCGTGCCATGCTGCCATCGGGGTTTACAACTTCACAAATAACCGCAGCTTCTTTCATCCCTGCAAGCCTAGCAAGATCGACGCTGCCTTCGGTATGGCCTGCTCGAACGAGTACGCCTCCATCGCGAGCCTTGAGGCCAGGCACATGGCCTTTGCCACGAATCAAGTCGTGGGGGGTGGAGTTTTCATCGATTGCAACTTGTACGGTGCGGGCCCGATCAAAAGATGATGTTCCGGTTGTGATTCCAGTGCGGGCATCAATATATGGCGTAAAAGGGGTGCTTATCCCCTCTGAATGGGGGGAGGGAAGAACATCGAGGTTTAGTCGGTTGCAAATGGCTGTCGACATAGCCAGGCAAACTAGCCCACAACCGTTACGCATCATAAAGTTGATGTTTTCTGGGGTGGCTTTTTCAGCAGCGATAACTAAATCGCCTTCATTTTCACGATTTAGATCATCAACAACAACGATAAGCCGGCCTTGCCGGAGTTCTTCGATTGCTTCATCAATCGAACAATAAATCGAATTATCTGCAGACATTCATGACTCCACAGCAGGAAAAATACTATCTTATGATTATTGTAGCACTCCACAGATTATTTCATATCATTGATCATGCTTGCCCTATGGGTATGCGATATTGATAATAACACTAATGTGTTTGGAAATGCTTGGCAGGCTGCCACTTTAACTATCCTTCCTTTTGATATTTAAATCATCATTGGAGTTGAATTTCATGGCTAAGAAAAAAGTGGGTCTGTGGTTGATAGGTGCATGTGGCGGTGTTGGAACAACAGCAGCGCTGGGCCTTGCTGCCATTCGCAATAAGCTTTCTGACACCACATCGCTGGTGACAGAGTTGCCCCTTTTTGAAACTTTAAAGTTAGATGCTTTAGATTCATTTGTGGTGGGTGGCCATGAAATCCGTAAAGGATCATTTGTGGAAACTGCCAAGGAATTGCACCTGAAGGCAAAGATATTTGATGCAGCAATGCTTGCAGGTTCAGAGAAGGATCTTGCAGAGTGGAGCAAGAATATAAAGCCTGGTTCTGCAGTTGAATCGGGTTCGACCATCGCCAAGATGGCTGATTTAGAAAAAGCGAATGTTAAAGAAACTCCTCGTCAAACCATCGAACGCATTCAATCCGATCTTAAAAACTTTCAAAAAGCAAATGATCTAGAACATGTGGTTGTGATGAGCGTGGCTTCAACCGAACCACCTTTTCAGACAGGTGTTCAGCATGAAACCCTTAAAGCTATGAATGCTGCTTTGGATGCGGGCGAAAATGTTCTGCCCACTAGTTCGATGTATGCTTGGGCAGCAGTGGATCTGGGAATGCCCTTTGTCAATTTCACCCCATCCCTGGGCGCTTCATTCCCTGCCATTCAAGAACTCGCAAAAATCAAGGGTGCACCTCTTGCAGGGCAGGATGGCAAGACAGGCGAAACGCTGATGAAATCTGTGCTGGCGCCAATGTTTGCACTGCGCAACTGGAAGATTCTTAGCTGGGTTGGTCATAATATCTTTGGTAATCGCGATGGCATTGTCCTTGATGATCCCGCCAACAAGGCTTCCAAAATCAAAACCAAGGATCAGGTAATTTCCTCAATCGTTGGCTATAAGCCACAAACCTTGGTCACCATCGAATATATTCCTTCGATGGATGATTGGAAAACCGCTTGGAATCATATTCATTATCAGGGTTTTCTTGGCACCCCGATGATTCTTCAATTCATTTGGCAGGGTTGCGACTCTGTTTTAGCTGCGCCTTTGGTGATTGATCTTGCAAGGTTTGCACTGTTCGCAAAACGCAGGGGTGAATCGGGTATCATGCGTCATCTTTCTTGCTTCTTCAAGGGGCCTATGGGCGAAACCAATCACGATTTCTTCCAACAATTTGAAATGCTTCGCGACTACGTTGAAGAAACCGGAGAAAAATCATGAAGTTAGCTTTTAGTAGTAATGCCTATTTGCGATTCTCCTTTAACGATGCTGCTAAAAAGATTGGCAAGCTTGGTTATCAAGGAATAGAAATCATGGCGGATGTGCCTCATGCTTGGCCAGCCTTCATGCTTGAAGAACAAAAGCAGGGCATTCGCGATTCGCTTAAATCCAACAACCTTGCGATTTCCAATATCAATTCCTTTATGATGCACGCAGTCAATGATTCCAGACAGCGTTATTGGTATCCTTCTTGGATTGAACCGGATAAACATTACCGCCAGATTCGTATAGATCACACCATGCGTTGTTTGACGATGGCAAAAGAATTGGGCGCACCATGCATCACAACCGAGCCAGGTGGTCCAGTTGAAGCCGGGGCCTCTTGGAATGCAGGGCTGAAGTTGTTTGTCGAAATGCTAAAGCCAGTGATCGAACATGCTGAAAAAGAAGGTGTTTTGTTGCTCATCGAACCGGAACCCGGTTTGTTGATTGAAACTGCAGATCAGTTTTTAGAATTCATGGGCCACATTAAGTCGCCTATGGTGGGATGCAACTTTGATATAGGCCATTCGTACTGTGTGGGCGATGACCCTGCCAGCACTATTCCTAGGCTCGCAAAGTACATTAAGCATTTTCATCTCGAAGATATTGCAAGCACTCGCGTGCATCATCACCTTATTCCAGGCGATGGGGCGATCGACTTTAAAGCCGCAATCGAAGCCATCAAGGCTATTGGTTATAAAGAATGGGTAACCATCGAACTTTATCCCTACGTTGAAGATCCAGATCAGGCAGCTAAACTTGCCCGTGAACGAATTGCGCCTTTGCTTGCCTAGTGATGATTAAGCCCGCACTCGCAGGTTGATCATTTCCACGGTAAACGAGAAGCCCATTGCAAAGTAAATGTAGGCTTTGTCGATGTGTTGCCCCATGCCTTCTGCCATTAGGACAACCCCGATAAGAATTAGAAAGCTAAGTGCAAGCACTTTCAGGGTGGGATGCTTTTCAACGAAGTTGCTGACTGGCCCTGCAAAAATCATCATCACCATTACCGTGATGATCATTGCGATAATAATGACGCCTATTTCTTGCACCATCCCAACAGCGGTGATTACAGAGTCGAGTGAAAAAACAATGTCGAGCACTGCGATTTGCACGAGTACCATCGCAAAATTACTCTTGGTTTTGGGCGAATGATCAGGGTGCTCTTCGGGGTGACCTTCAAGCTTATGATGAATTTCAAATGTGCTCTTGGCGATTAAGAACATCCCTCCTGCGAGCAGGATAAGATCTTTCCAAGAAATCTCTCTGGCTTCCTCTGTTTTTGCGGCCCAGTCGGGAAGGGTTAAAACAATTTGATGCAGGCTTAAAATCCAAGATATGCTGAATAGCAGTAGTAGGCGGGTTACCAATGCAAGGATGAGGCCTATTTGTCTAGCGTAGACCCGTTGTTCCTTGGGAAGCCTACCTGCAAGAATTGCAAGAAAGATAATATTGTCAATTCCTAAAACAATTTCCATGCCGGTCAATGTGACCAGTGGGACAATCCATTCCATTACTTCTTGCCTCGATTAAATAACTTTCCTTGGATACAAATGACTTAGAAGGCATTATCATAACAAAAATAGTTTTAATGCCAGCACTAAGTTGTAAAATTCGTTTCTTTGCTGAGCAAGTGGAAGAACTGAGAATGAACATGGATTACTATGATTTTATCGTGAATGTTTATTCTGCGCTTGGTCTCGGGTTGCTCATTGGGCTTGAAAGGGAATTCAGGCAACATCCTGCGGGCCTTCGGACAAATGCTTTGGTTTGTGTTGGTTCTGCCTTATTTATGTCGCTTACTTTTTTGCTGCATGATGAGGGTAGCCCCACCAGAATTGCATCTTACATTATCAGTGGGATTGGGTTTCTTGGCGGTGGAGTGATTCTTAAGCAAGGTGTAAATATTCGTGGCATGAATACTGCTGCAACACTTTGGTGTAGTGCGGCTGTTGGTGCTATATGCGGTGCAGGGCACTGGGGATTTGCCATGGGTGGGGCTTTTACTGTTTTACTGGTTCACTTGATATTTCGGCCAATATCTTATTGGGTGTTGCGCCTTGAAAGATTTTCTGAAGAAGAGGTGAATTTTAAAATCAATGTGGTGATCACTTTTGGGAAAGACACAGCTATTAGAGCTGTGTTTGTAAAGTTTTTGGAATTAAATCCTGCACTTTCGTTGAAGTCTCTTGCAACTGCTAAGCAAGAAGCATTAAAAGAAACGGAAATTACCGCCCAGATGGTTTCGCCTGTGAACCAGCAGAATGCCATTTTGCATCTGGTTAATACTCTGAATGAAGAGCCCGGAGTCCGAGTTGTAAGTTGGGAAAAAGAACCAAGAGTAATTGATTAATAAAAGGATTATGTAAATGAGTCTTGAAAATAATGGTGGTGCCAACGGTGTTGCTTGGGATCTTAAGGATTTGTATTCCAGCATTGGTGATCCGAAATTGGACCAAGATATTGCAGATGCCCAGAGATTAGCGCAAGAATTTGAATCGCAATATCGAGGCAAGATTAGTGTCCTGAAAATTGCGGATGCAGATTTTCTTTTGCATGCCATCCAGCAGGTTGAATCCTTATATGAAATCATGGATAGGCCAGCGATTTATGCATCTTTGGTACATGCTGCCAAGACGGACGACGCTACGCATGGGGCATTGGTTGCAAAGACTCGTGAAACCCGGACTAAAATCAACCAGCATCTTTTGTTCTTCGATCTAGAGCTGATTAAAATTCCTGATGATGTTGCAACTGCGCTCGCAAAAACTCCGCAACTTTTGAAGTATGCTCATTTTTTAGAGCAAAAGCGTGCGTGGAAGGATCATTACCTTTCTGAACCTGAAGAAAAAGTTGTGGATCTTAAAACCCTTACGGGCAGATCTGCATTTGTTAGGCTCTTTGATGAAACTGTTGCTTCGATGACTTATCCCTTCACCCAAGATGGTGCTGAGCAGAGGCTTTCGTTTCAACAAATCAATGCCAAGCTTTACGATGCAGATCGAAGCATTCGAAAAGCAGGCGCAGAGGGAATTACCAAAGGGCTGAAAGAGCAAAACAAATTGCTTTCGTACCTCTTTAACACTTTAGTGCTCGATCATCAAAATGATTGTGAAGTTAGGAAGTTTCCCACCCCCATGACCTCTAGGCATCTTGCAAACGAAACTTCCGCTGAAATGGTTCAGGCCCTTATGGATTCGGTTGAAAAGCACGGGGCAACGGTGCATCGCTATTACAAATTAAAAAAGCGTTTGCTTGGCTTGCCTTCGCTTGAGGATTACGATCGATATGCTCCGATTCAAGGTGATATGCCTATGGTTTCATGGCAGGATGCCTCGAATCTTGTTCGTGAGAGTTATCATGCACTTTCGCCCGAGGCGGGCAGGATTATTGATCAGTTTTTTGATGCGAACTGGATTGATGCGGAACTAAGGCCAGGCAAGCGAGGCGGGGCTTTTTCTTCCAGTGCAATACCTTCCGTTCATCCGTATATTCTCATGAGTTACACTGGGAAAATGCGCGATGTTTCTACCCTTGCCCATGAGTTGGGTCATGGGTTGCATCAATATCTTTCCCGGAAAAATGGCTATCTCCAGTGTGATACGCCTCTCACCACTGCTGAAACTGCAAGTGTCTTTGGGGAAATGCTTGTCTTTAAAAAACTACTCGAAAAGTATCAAGAACCCAGGGTCAGGCTCGCGCTTCTCTGTGGGAAAATTGAAGATAGTTTCGCTACGGTTTTTAGGCAGGTTGTTCTTACTCGATTCGAACAGAAAATGCACAAGGCACGAAAAGAAGAAGGCGAGCTTTCTTCGGAAAGATTCAACACGCTATGGGCCGAAGCCAATCAGCCTATGTTTGGTGACTCGGTTAATCTTTCGGAAAACTATGGCTATTGGTGGTCCTATATTGGTCATTTTATTCATGTACCGTTTTATTGTTATGCTTATTCTTTTGGCGAGTTGCTAGTTCTCGCTTTGGTTCAAAAATACGAGCAGGAGAAAGAATCGTTTGTGCCCAAGTACATGGATTTATTGTCCCGCGGGGGTTCTGAATCCCCTGTAGATTTGCTTGGTAGAATGAATATCAATTTGAACGACCCAAGTTTTTGGGAGTTGGGACTGAAGTTGTTAGATAGCATGGTGACCGAGGTGGAAGAGTTGGCAACTCAATTGGGAAAGTAGGGATATGAATCAAGAAATGGTGGATGTATTGAACCTTGAAGGTGAAGTGGTGGGGGTTGCAACCAGGCAGGAGATGCGCATGGGTCGTTTGCCCCATCGTTGTGTTTACATTCTTGTGTTTAACAAAATTGGTGAGATTTTTATTCATTTAAGAACTGCGACTAAAGATGTTTTTCCTTCGCATTGGGATGTTTGTGCGGGCGGGGTGGTGTCTGCAGGAGAGGATTTTGAAGCAGGAGCCAGACGCGAAGGCTTTGAAGAATTAGGCATCTTGGCAGAACCACGATTCTTATTCCCGTTTCGCTATGAAGATAAGCAAACTACTGTTTTTGCTAAAGTTTATCATTGCATTCATGATGGGCCATTTGTTTTACAGAAAGAAGAAGTGGTGCGGGGTGAATTTGTAAGTTTGGTGGATTTGGGGGAACGAATAGCCATTGAAAAGTTTTGCCCTGATGGTTTGAAGGTGTTAGAAGAAGCAAAAAGCTTTGGACTAATCTGACCCGGTTTAGCTTGAGTTTTTAATAATAATGTTGAAAGCCCTTGCTAGAATCAGTTACTTATAGATAATTACTGATATTAAGAAATTTAGTTTGTCGATTTTAGTAGAAAGTTTCAAAACATGGCATCTGATAGAACCGACCTTTCCAACAAAGATTTTTCGATGCAAGACCTTTCTAATACTAGTCTTGTTGGGGCGTTTCTGGTCAACACTAATTTTCAGCAGGCGATTTTGTTTGAGACTAATTTTTCCAAAGCCGATTTGACGGGAAGCAACTTTATCGATGCCAACCTTTTTGGGACCAAAATGATGCAGACGATTTTGGTTAATTCGAAAATGAAAGGTGCTAATCTTGTAGGCGCCAACTTGTCGAATGCCAATATGAGCGGCGCAGATCTTTCCAACGCAGATCTTACACGGGCTAACTTTTATAAAGCCAATCTTTCCGGTGCCAATCTTTCAGGTGTTAAACTTGGCCAATCAGACTTTTCTGAATGCAACCTTACTGGTGCAATTCTCCCCCCTAATTTTAAATCTTGAGTTTATTCGCTCGCCAAGGGTTTTACTAATAGTCTGAGCAACAACCAAGTTTGATCTTAATTACTTTTTCCAAGTTTTATTCGGATTATAGGTAAAGTCGAACGTCTAAGCGTCGGTGTTCGCTCATCTTTTATTAATCATTTCAAAATGATTTTATCTTGTGCTTTTAATGTCCGATTTATTTAACTAGAATGTTAATAGTGCCTACCAACAAGTTTTGAAGCGAACTTTTGATTATGAAACTTTCATTTTATCGATTTCTTTGCAAGGGATTAAAGGCAAGCCTTTTATTGTTGCTTTTAAATGCATTGCAAGTTGGGGTGGTGCTTGGGGCGCCCGATGGCAAGAAAATTTACGAGACCAAATGTCTGTCCTGCCATGGTCAAAATGGTGAGGGGGTTAAGGGTAAATATAACAAGCCGCTTTCTGGGGATCTTACCCCTAATCAACTTGCCAAAATCATTGAAGAGACGATGCCTAAGGAAGATCCGGGCAGTTTGCCTGAGACTAGCGCCCTTGCGGTAAGTGGTTATATTCATGATGCTTTTTATTCCTCGATCGCAAGAGAAAGAAATCGGCCCGCAAGAATTGAATTGAGCAGATTGACGGTTAGGCAATATCGCAACAGCATGATGGACCTTGTTGGAAGTTTTCGACCAACTGCGGTTCCTTCAGACAAAACCAAGGGCCTTCGCGGGGAGTACTTTAAAACTAGAAACTTCAACAAGGGCGACCTAGCCGAATCTCGCATCGATGCCGAGGTTGATTTTGACTTTAAAGAAGAAAGCCCCATTCCGGGAAAGATGGAGCCGGGGGAATTTACCCTGCGCTGGACAGGTGCGATTCAAGCACCAGAGACTGGCTATTATGAATTTGTTATTCATGCAAGCCATGCTGTTCGTTTGTGGGTTAATGATAAAAACACACCGCTTATTGATGCATGGGTCAAATCTGGGAAAGACACTGAATACAAAGGGAGCATCTATCTGGTTTCAGGCCGTTCGTATGTACTAAGGTTGGAGTTTACCAAAGCAAAGCAAGGTGTAAACGATAATAAAAAGCCCAAGGTTGTGCAGCCTGCGTTTGTAAAATTGCTGTGGAAAAAGCCTGGTGGCCCAGTTGAAATTTGCCCGGGGGAATATTTATCTATTTCGGTCCCTCCAGAAATGTTTGTTTGTAGCACTCCGTTTCCACCAGATGACGGCAGTCTGGGTTGGGAAAGGGGCGTTACTGTCTCTAAAGAATGGGATCAGGCGACCACCGAAGGGGCTTTGGAAGCTGCGAAATATATTGCAAGCAAGTTGCCCGAGTTCACCAAGGTTAAAGATGGAGATGCACTATTCTTTGAGAAAACCGAAGAGTTTCTGAAAAAGTTTGCAACCAAGGCTTTTCGGCGAAACCTTCAAGGTGCCGAGAATGAGTTCATCAAAAAGGTTTTAAAAGAATTTAAAGATCCTCAGGACGGTGCGTTGAGAGTTCTTGTCTGGATTTTGAAATCGCCCAACTTTTTATACCGTAACGAAGGGCAGGGCGGTGCACTTGCAAGCCAGCTTTCCTACATTCTTTGGGATTCCATCCCCGATCAGCAATTGCTTGATGCCGAGGCTTCAGGGAAGCTCAAAAACGTTGAAGGCTTGAACCGGGAAATAGATCGGATGCTTCTAGATAGTAGGGCCCAAGAAAAAATACGGGGACTATTTCACGACATGCTGTTGCTTAATCAATCCCACGAACTTAACAAGGATGCCTCGCGTTTTCCCGGTTTCGACCCTAAGCTTGAATCCGATCTTCGGATATCCTTGGACAAATCAATCGAAGAGATATTCTGGGAAAAAGATAGCAGTTATCCGCGCCTGTTTTCGGAACAGGGATTATTTATGAATGAACGCATCGCAAAGTTTTATCAACAAAATACCAAATCCAAGACTGGGTTCGAAAAAGTAAGTCTTGATGTCGGGCAGCGCGCAGGAATTATAACCCACCCTTACATGCTGAGTATGCTTTCTTACAGTGCGGAATCTTCCCCGATTCATCGTGGGGTTTTTCTGGCCCGCAGCCTTTTGGGGGTTACCTTAAAGCCGCCACCAGAAGCCGCTGCGCCTTTGGCCGCCAGCTTGCACCCCTCTCTTACCACTCGGGAAAGAGTTGCTTTGCAAACCAAAGGGGGGGCTTGCATGACTTGCCATGGTACCATTAATTCGCTGGGTTTTACTTTGGAGCGATTTGACGCTGTAGGCCGGTTGCGTGAAAAAGATAACTCAAAATTGATCGATAGTAGTGGTTGGTATGTGGCAAGGGATGGGAAAAAAATCACACTTGAAAACGCGCAGGGATTAGGTAAGTATCTTGCCAACAGCCCTGATGCCCACAGGGCTTTTACCGAACAAATGTTTCATCATTTGCTAAAACAACCCACCCGGGCATATGGTGCAGAAACGCTGGAACAATTAACCCAATACTTTGAGAAAAATTCGTTGAATATGAGGCAGCTTGCTGCGGAGATGACGCGAATGGCTTGTACAGAAAAAGCAGGTGTAAAATTGCAGGAAGTTAGCAAACAACCTTAGCAAATCGAAGATTACCATGCTAAGATTGAATGCAACCTAGGAGCTGAGTATGGGCATAAAATTATTCGATCGGCGTAGTTTTATTAAAAACGCGGGTATTAGTGCCGCGGCTTTTCCCTTTTTGGGTAATCTTGATGCCCTTGCTCTGCCGGGTAAGAGCGTGCAAAAGCAGCGCATGGTGATTTTCTTTTCGCCCAATGGGGTGGTTCCTGAGTCTTTCTGGCCCAACGAAGATGGCGAAAACTTCCTCCTTAAGGAAATTCTTTCACCTCTAGAGCCCTTCAAAAAACAAACCGTGGTTATGAATGGTGTTTGTGACAAAGTTCGCGGAGATGGCGATAACCATATGCGCGGCATCGGCTGCCTGCTTACAGGCGTGGAATTGCTTCCTGGTAATGTGCAGGGTGGTTCGCATACTCCTGCTGGCTGGGCCAATGGATTATCCATTGATCAGGAAATCAAAAATCATTTGCAAAAGGCTGATGCCACCCGCACTCGATTTGGCTCACTTGAACTCGGTGTTTTGGTCCCTGACCGTGCTGATACCTGGACTCGTATGTCTTACAGCGGTGCCAACAAGCCAATCACTCCGATTGATGACCCATACCAGTTATTTTCGAAGCTATATGGGCAGGCGAAAGATAAGGAAATTCTTGGCAGTGTGCTTGATCCGGTTATTGCTGATTTGAAGAAAATTTCAGCATTGGTGGGCAAGGAAGATCGCAAAATACTCGAAGAGCATACAGGTTTTGTTCGAGAAATGGAAAAAGAACTTCGTGGTATGAAGGTCTCTCAAAGTCATGCCATGCCCAAGCTTGATCCCGGTATTCGGGAAGAAAATGATAACCTTCCCAAGATTAGCAGAATGCAACTCGACCTTTTGCATAATAGCCTTGTTGCAGATTTTAACCGCATAGCAACCTTTCAATTTACTAATTCGGTGGGCGGTGCACGCATGAAATGGCTAGGTATTGATGAAGGGCACCATCAGTTATCGCATGAACCCGATACCAATAAGGTCGCTGTTGAGAAACTGGTTAAGATAAACAAATGGTTCTGTGAAGAAATTGCTTACTTTGCTAAAAAACTTCAGGATACACCTGAACCTAATGGCCAAGGCTCTATGTTGGATAACACACTTCTTGTTTGGACTAATGAGCTTGGGAAAGGGAATTCTCATACGCTTGATAATATTCCATTTGTGATGGTGGGTGGTAATCTTGGTTGGAAAGCGGGACGGTCGTTAAAGTTTTCCCGTATTGCCCATAATCGCCTACTGATGGCAATGGCCCATGGTTTTGGCCACACCATTCCATCTTTTGGCAACCCTGAATATTGCAAAGACGGCCCATTGGTTCTTTCTTAAAAGACGAACATAGTTGGTTTGGGAAACCCCTCCTGATAATGAGTCCGAGGGGTTTTCTTTTTGTAGTTAGAAGTGATAACCGTTTAAAATCGTCTGTACGATGTTAACTCCTTGGTTTAAAATATTAACAAGTTAAGAAGAATTTCTGTCATTTATCAAGGTGCAATATGAAAAAGCTATTTGGTTTGAGTTTTGTGTTGAGCTTTGTGATTACTTTGTCTGCATTTGCACAACCTCCAGGTGTAAATAAAGGTGCTGTCGAAGCCTTTAATAAAGGAGTTTCAGAAGCTAATAAACGCAATTTCAAAGAGGCGATTTCTTTTTACTCCAAAGCTATTGAACTCGATCCTAAGTATGCGAATGCATTACACAACCGTGGCATCATTTATTACAATATGCGTAGCCAGCCCGAAGCTATTGCAGATTTTACTGCGTTGATTGGTATTAATCCAAAAGATCATGATGCTTACAATGAACGTGGCCTTGCTTATGCAGACCAAAAAAAATACGCGGAATCGATTGTTGATTTCACCAAGGCGATTGAATTAAACGCTACGTGCACTGCAGCCTATAATCATCGTGGCAACTCTGCGTTTGCTATGAAAAAGTATGCCGATGCCATTACTGATTACACCAAGGCCATTGAACTTGAGCCAGCAGATGCAAAGCTGTTTAATAACCGGGCTAATGCCTACAAGGCTATGGGTAAAGACAAGGAAGCTGAAGACGATCTAGCGAAGGCCAAAAATCTGACCAAGTAATCAATTATTTGCTAAGAATTTAATATGTAGTTCATTATTATTGTTTCGATTTATAAAGAAAGGCATTAGCGATAAAGCTCGCTAATGCCTTTCTTTAATTCAAATAAGTCTTTTACTTCGGTGTCATTCAGGGCACGATTGAATACCCCTAAATCATCCATATGCCCGACATAAGCTGCCCCTAAAACAAGCAATACTTGGGTTGGATCCCAGCCCAAGGTTAGATCCCAATTCTCGATGCTACCTTGTAGTTTCCCATTGATGAATAGCTGTCCCTTTGGCTTCTTCGATTTGTCGTTGATGTTTTCGACGGTGAAAACCACGTGCGTCCATTCATTCCTAGAAAAAGGCGCTTTTTCGACCTGAACCATCGGCCTTTTATTGAACGGAATATCAGCCCATTGAACATTCGTGGGATTCCAGATGTTGAACAAAGGGCGAATTGCATAACGGAAATAACGGGGCGATTCATCCTTAGACCATTCCAGAAAGATGAATCCTTTTTTGGTATCGTTGCCCACGATTTGGACAGGGTCGCAATACCCAGGTTCTAAATCCTTGTTGGGGTCAAGCTTAAGCCAAACGGAAATCGTGCTGCTCCAATTCTTTTCATTGTAATCAAGGACCTTGGAATTGTTGAATTGGGGTCTGAAATTCCCTTTCTTAGGAAACCAAAGAGCACCCCCAAACTTGCCCGCACCCTGTGCTATTTTTACTTCTTTATTCGATTCCGCCTTAACATTCTCTTTGCCTTTGCGCACATAACCAAACCGGTCTCCTTTAGAAAAGTCTGCGTGAATTTCTTTGTCGAATGACGCATGCATGTTTAGTGCTGTGCTTAAAGGGGGTAAAGTTATTGGTTCTGCTGCGGTTGTTAATAATGACGCGGAAGCCAAGATTATAAAATTCAATATGCGCATGATGGCCACTCCTTTATTATTGCTTTAAGAATTAGATACAATTTAATAATTACGAACAATCTGTCCTATTTTTTTTCAGGCTTGAATGATTCAAAAACATCTGCAAGCACTTTATCCGCAAGGCGCCCGAGTTCCGCAAGGATTAACGGTTCTGCTTCTGGAAGCAAAGGCGACATGTTGGGTTCGTAACCACCGTACTTGTGCGATTCCGCAGTGCAAATATATCCTAGATTTCCGTTGGCGTAACCTATTACAATTGGGATCGCCCGGTCTGCTATCGCTTTTTCAATTTTAAATCCATACTCAACCATCGGTTCTCCGGGGATGGTTAGCAGCAAAAAATCGCCCACCCTCATCGCTTGCATCTCGCAGTTCAATTTTTCTTTCTTGCCGGGAAGCTCTATGACGCTGGTTGCACATTTTAGTGGATAAATGCTTTTTCGTTTTGCAAGTTCTTCTCGAATTACGCTTTTGTCTGCTGAACGAACCACCGCACAACCCAAACTGCGCCCCGTCCACTTGATATCCGCTTCATCACCACAGCGATAGGGAATCCCGGGCAGATTCGGCCTTATATCTCCAGCGCAACCTTGTAAGAACATCGCCTGAGTTTTTGTGCCATAAACTTTCTCTACAAAACTCTGGGCCTCTCCCGGAAAATCTGCACTTATCTTTGGAAACCCCTTGGGATAAGGAGGCGTCAGTTTGTCGCCCCAAGTGAAAACGCAAGGATGGCAAACCGCATGCATGAGAATGCCCATGGGTTCGAGAGATTTTCCATCATCAAAACGGAGAACTTTTACCCGATGATCACACGGGCCGTTTGGATCGAGCCTTACCAAGGCCCTTCCATCAATCACTTTTCTACGATTGATATTGAAGTCGATGCGATCTTCACCATACCCGATGGTTACAGGCCGCATCGATTTTTCAGCCTCTTCTGCTGCTGCAGCTATTTTTGTTACTACAGTTCGACTCCATGCCACTTCAGTGCTCCAGCCCGGACCAGAGTGGTTGTGAGATGATGCAATCATGATGTTTTTTTCAGGCGTTTTTGTCTTGCTTGCAATTGCCTGCCTTAATTGCGTCACCATTTCGCCAGATGCGCTGATTAAATCCAAGGTTACAATTGCTACCTGCGTTTCCCTGTTGCTTAGTACCAAAACCCCTGCACGAATGGGATCGCGTATTCCGTTGGTTGGCCTTACATGACCAACCACGGGCGTATCCGCAGGTGGCGTGATATCCACCTTGGCTATTCCAACACGCAAATTCGATTCAACAGGAAAATGATAATCTTCAGCAAGGGCAAGCGCTCCCCCCATAAATATTGCAACCAAAAAAGGTAAAGCCACTATTTTGGGGAATGATTTCATATGTGCCCTTTTTCGATGTGAACCAAATTGCATGGTTCTAATTCGTTTAGCGTAGGTAGGGATTTTGTAATAGCAGATGCAATGAAGAACCCATAATTAAATAAACTACCACTTTTGGTTGTTTTTGTAAAACATTAACAAATCAATGCAGATCTGATAAACGGAGCACTATTTTTTTAAGCCTTAAGCATGAAAAGGAAGGAGTGGGGCTACCTGGATTCGAACCAGGAACCAAGGAATTATGAGTTCCCTGCTCTGCCGTTGAGCTATAGCCCCAATAATATGCAATTATATTGCTTCTTTGGATGGGTGTCTTGTGTTGTTGATGAGACAATGATTGGATTATGCGATTTCATTGTATTTCTTGAGGATTAGCTTTATCATTAAAGTTTGTTTTGATGGAACACAAGTTGTTTAATTGTATTGGTTTATATTCTTTTTAGTTGTGTTCTTTCGAAGATAGAGGTGCAACGGTTGGGAATGGCTGAAGCGATGCGAGGGTAGCTTTAATATCTTATTAACATGATAGAAATGAGATGGATGTCAATTTATCGATATTCATTCGTGATGGTTAAATTTAAAAGGTGGGTTTCATGGAAGTATGGTACTTGTTTGTAGCCGCTTCGTTGGTTGGACTTTTTAATGGCATCAGCCCTACCGGAATCACCTTGCTGATTTTGAGTCTTAAAAATCAAAAAAACATAGTTCCTGCGCTGGGGGTTTCCGCTGCGTTTTTTATAGTATTTGTACTTCTAGGAGGTTTGGTTTATTTTGGACTTGCTACTTGGTTGCAAAATATCCTGCCAAAAGATTCAACCATTGATCATATTTTAGAATTGGTGCTTGCAGTTGCACTTTTTTATTTTGGTGTGACAATCAAAATGAAAGCAGATGAAACAAGGGAGATTACACACATAACTTTTGGTACCGTTTTTATCGCATCATCCACCGTTGCAATTTTAGAATTCCCCTTGTCTTTGCCTTACTTTGCAATGCTTCAGCAAATTCATCAGGCTCGTATGAATTTGGAAAATACCCTGATCGCCCTTGCAATTTTTAATGTATTTCATGTCGTTCCTTTGCTTCTTCTTACTTTTGCATCTCTAGTTATACCCGAGTCTTATCGTTGGGTTTTTGATTGGCTAAGGCTCAAAATTATGGTTTTGGGTATTTATCTGGTGAAATTTCTACTCGTCTTCCTTGGCTTGATAGGTTTGGTAGATGGGATTGGTCATTTGATAGGCCATCCCGTTTTGCCTTTTTGATTCTTTTTAATTGGGAGTCGTATTTTGCAACCAATAGTGGGTTTTGGAGAAATACTTTGGGACATGCTGCCTTCTGGGAAGCAAGCGGGTGGGGCTCCGTTTAATTTCACTTTTCATTCGTATCAGTTGGGATGGCCCGCAATTATGGTTAGTAGGGTGGGAAATGATCCTTTGGGCAAAGAATTGACCAAAAAATGCCAAGAATTGGGGCTGAATCCTGAGTTTTTGCAGGAAGATTTAATTCATCCAACCGGAACGGTGGCAGTGCAGCTGGATTCTCTAGGCCAGGCGGAATATGAGATCAAAGCTGATGTTGCCTGGGATCACCTTGAGTGGAATGATGGCCTTAAAAACCTAGCAGGCAATTGTGCTGCGGTTTGTTTTGGAACCTTGTGCCAGCGTCATAGTGTCACCCGAAGCACCCTGAAAAAATTCTTGGATTGCTGTCCCAAAAATACCATCAAGGTGTTTGATATTAATCTTAGGCAAAACTTTTATACACGAGAAATCCTCGAAGAATCGCTATATAAAGCGACTTGGGCCAAAGTGAATGAACAGGAACTGGAAACCTTGACGGATCTCCTAGGATTAAAAGGCGATGACTTAAAAGAGTCGCTCGAAATATTGCGCAGACGATATAATTTAGATTTGGCAGCATTAACTCTTGGAGAAAATGGCTGCTTGGTTAATACGAAAAACGAACGGATTTATGTGCAAGGACATAAAATCGAAGTGGTGGATACTATTGGTGCCGGCGATTCTTTTACCGCGGGATTGTTAGTTGGGCTTTTAAAGAAAAAACCCTTGCGACGAGCAATTACCCTTGCGAATGATTTGGCTGCCCAAGTGGCTTCAAAGCAGGGCGGAACGCCTTTGGTCGACTTAGCTGAAAAGCGCTTCAATTCGTAAGTTCATGCCTTAAAACAACTTAAACCGAAAACAAACGCAACCCATAGCTTGTAAACGGCCCATTGTATTATATTAGACATGATGTTTAATATAATACAATCGTTAAATAGATCCTAAAGCTCCTAAACTTTTCATGTTTTTTTGCTTTAATTTCTTGCCTAGAGATAAAATCTTCTCTAACCTATGTGGACTGGGGAGGTTTATACATCCAATGTTTATTTTCTGGGAGATTTGTCGATGAAGAAGTTTTTGTTGTCCGTTGCTTTTGTAGCGATTGCTGGCTTGGCTATGTTGCCAGCCGATGCTAAGGCTTTTGGTGGCCGTAAGTCTTGCAAAGATTCTTGCGAACAACCATGCGAAATGACATGGGAAGATCGCAAGGTAACTTGCTACAAGACTGTAACCAAGGAAAAGGAAATCGAAGTCACTGTCTGCAAGCCAGAATATCGTGACGAAGTTCGTAAGTACACTACCACTGTATGTGTACCAGTTTGGACCGAACAAAAGAAAACTTGCACCACTTACAAGCGAGTTGCCAAGCAAGTTGAACGAGAAGTAACCAAGTGCGTTCGCGTACCAGTTACCACTTGTGATCCTTGCACAGGCCGTACTCGTACTTGCTGCCAAAGGCAGATGGTTACCGAAAAGGTAATGTGCACTGTTTACGAATGCGTTCCTGAAACCAAAGAAGTAACCGTAAAGGTTTGTTCTTACAAGAAGGAAGAAAAGACCACCGAATGCAAAGTACGCGTTTGCGAAATGAAGCAAGTTAAAGAAAAACGCAAAGTTCAATATTGCGAAAGCGTTCCTTACGAAACCACCATCAAGGTATGCGTTCGTAAGCCAGTTGAAGCCAAGAAGGTTGAAGTAGCAAAGCCCGCAGAATGTGCGCCAGCTTGCGAAAAGACTGCTTGCTGCGAAAAGAAGTGTGGCCGAGGTTTGAACCTTGGTGGCCGTCTTTCTAGCCGTAAGTCTTGCAGCTAATCTGATTAGATTTTAATCAAACCAAGAAGCAGGGGGGTAATAATTTACCTCCCTGCTTCTTTTGTATTCTATGGTGTCGCAAGTTAGGGTTTATGTGTAACTAATTAAATTAATCGTGGGTTCTAGGATGGAAAGATTACATTTTTTGAATTAAAATTGTAATAATACATTAATTAGAAAATAGGACAGATGAGTCTAGTTTATGAATCCTCAAGGACCGGATGATAAAAAGTCTGATTTTATTGAAACCAAGTATTTGGAATCCAACAATTCCGAAGATGTGCTTGCTACAAGATTTATCGAAAACATTACCCCACAGGATATCTCGCAGGTTGCACCTAAACCAATCGGTGGCAATCTATTGTTGAACCGTTTTTTAGTGATTAAGGTGCTGGGAGAAGGGGCCTTTGGAAAAGTTTTTCTTGCCAAGGATGAGCAGCTTGGCCGATTGGTTGCGGTTAAGGTTTTCAAGCGCCCTGTGCAGGATAAAAAGCAATTTGAAGTCTTCCTTTCGGAAGCAAGGATGCTTGCGAAATTAGATCATCCCAATATTGTTCCCGTTTATGATGTGATTAACTCCGAGTCTGAGGGGGTTTTCATTATCTCCAAATATTTGGATGGTGGAAGCTTGTCTGAGATTATTGCCAAGGGGGCTCATTCTTATCAAAATATTTCGAAATGGATTGCAACTATAGCAGAAGCGTTGCACCATGCTCATGTGCGTGGCCTTGTGCACCGCGATATCAAGCCGGATAATATTCTTCTCGATTCCAAGGGGAATCTTTATATTGCAGATTTCGGGCTGGCCCTTAGTGAGGAATTATTTGGAAAGGTAACGGGATTGTTGGGAACACCAGCATACATGAGCCCTGAACAGGCATCGGGGTTGGCGCACATGGTGGACGGGCGCACGGATTTTTTTAGCTTAGGGGTGATATTGTACGAGATGCTGGCCGGTCGCAGGCCTTTTGAAGCAAAGACGATTTCTCTTACCCTTCAACAAATTATTAGGATTGAAGCCAAGCCGCCAAGGCAAATTAAAGATACCATTCCAAAAGAGTTGGAAAGGATATGCTTAAAGGCGTTAAGTAAAAACTTGAACAACCGATACCTTACGGGGCTCGATTTTTCGGAAGACCTCCAAAATTATTTGAAGCAAACTGATGTTGTACCTAGCATGAAAAATGCTGCGGAATTGAATGCAGCCAATCTTTCTGGGGTTTCTTCATTCCATGCTTCTTTATCTGGATCTGTGTCGAGTTGGGCGAAGATTTCCAAAACCCCGGGAATGGATAGCGTCAACAAGATTTTGGAATCGGGCGCTTCAATTTTGCAATCAGCCTTGGAGAGCTCTGACAAGGAGTTTTCTGTTACCAGACCTTTGCTAGAGCAGCATTTGAGCGATATTAAAGATGATACTAACGCAAAAACTAGGGTGTTGCTCGCTCTTTTGCCCGCGGATCCATCCTACGCCAAGGCGTTGATTGAGCCTCTCCTGCTTGCAAAACCTCAAGACTATATTGTAATGCGCCAGCGCCTTGCACCTTATGCGGAAATCGTGATCCCCCTTTTAGAACAAAAATTCGCACAACTGCCAGACTCTGATTGCGCTATGAGTTTGCGAATTGCAGGGGCACTAGCACTTTGGCGTTCTTCCTCACCTTTGCTGGATAAAATCGCACCTTCAATTGTTGGTAAGCTTGTTGCGCAGGATCTGATTTATCTTCAAGAGTGGGCGGAAATATTCAAACCCCTGCAAAAGTTACTTATTCATCGACTGGTTTCTTTCGGGCAGGATCATTCGAATCCTTCTTCGAACCGCAGTTATGCCAATGCAATTGCGCTTGAATATGCAAGTGATAACGAAAGAGTATTATTCCATTTGTTTGTCAGTTCTGATTACAGCATTATAAAAACAATCTTTAAAAAGATTGTTCCAGTTAAAGATAAAATGATCGCCTATCTTAAAAGATTTCGATCTGCGGTTGTTCCCGTAACTATTCCCCAAGAAAAAGTGAATGCTGAAATACGGAAAGGCATGGCGGCCTCTTTACAGTTGGCGCTGGGAGACGCTGATGGATTCAGCATTTTTGCTAATTCATCAGACGCAACCTCTAGGAGCCAAGCGCAGACTTTTATTGGCGCACTTGGTGTAAGCGTTCAGATGCTTTTTGAAAAAATTCAGGAAGAAACAGATCTGGGAACCCGTGCAGCCTTGGTTCTTGCGCTGGGTGGTTTAAGTTTCGAAGATGTTCCTGAGCCGATAAAAAAACAGTTCAAAGATTATTTCCTCGATTTATATCAGAACCATCCTGATTCTGGGTTGCATAGTGCCTTGGATTGGATACTAAGGCAAAAACTAGGCCTTGGGGCTGCTTGTGATAAATGCATTCGAGAGCTTGAGCAAGTTTCTGAACCTGCAAAAAATTGGAGTGTTAATTTTCTTGGGCAATGCTTTATTAATATAAACGGGCCTGTTCAATTCTTGATGGGGTCGCCCAAAGATGAGCTCGATAGGGTTGAAAACGAAAAGCTCCATGAAACTTTAATACCAAGATCTTTTGCATTATCTCAAAAACTTGTCACCGTTGAACAATACTTGAAATTTAATCCGAGCTTTCAGGCTGGCAGAAATAATGCCAAGGTTGCGGATAATCCGGTTGCGGGAATTTCTTGGTACCAAGCTGCAGAATATTGCAACTGGCTTAGTGAGCAGGAAAAAATCCCCCAATCCCAATGGTGTTATCTCCCTAATGAGAAGGGGTATTATGCAGGGGGAATGCGCCCTGCTAATGATTTTCTTAAGAAAAAAGGTTACCGTTTGCCTACCGAGGCTGAGTGGGAATTTTGTGCTAGGGCAGGTACGAAAACCCCTTGGTTCTTTGGTGCTGATGGTTCACAAATTGATCAATTTGCCTACTATCAAATTAATTCGAATAACCATTTATGGCCTGTCGGGCAATTGAAACCCAATGATCTTGGATTTTTTGATATTGCAGGAAATCTTTATCAATGGACTCAGGATATTTTGCAACCTTATACTGAAGCCCCTATCGTAGAAGATTCAAAGGTCGATTTGCGGGTTGTTGATGATCTGTCCACTAGAGTATTACGAGGCGGTGCATTCTATTACCCTAGAGATATTTTACGCTCTGCTCATCGGGGTGGTTTAAAACCTGATCAATCCAGCGATGGTAGTGGTTTTAGAGTTGCCAGAACTCTATCGTAGTGGTTCTTAAATTGCTGAAATAAACTTTAGGCTGCAACTTTGGTTGTTGCGTTGCCTGATACAAATTTTGAAATTTGATCAAGCATACCTTGCTCAAAATTTTTCTGGTTGAAGGTTAGTGCAAATTTGCGTGAAGCATGACTGTTGTAGAAATTCTTTTCTTTATCAAATTCTTCGATGGCATTGGTCATGCATTCAACAGAGGGTTCTGCAAAGAATAATCCGGTAGCTTCATTGCTTGATTTGCGGCCAATGATTGTTTCAGTTGCACCACCTTTTCCCAGAGCTATGACTGGGGTTCCGCACGCTTGCGCTTCGACCGGAACAATTCCGAAATCTTCGAACCCAGGAAAGAGCAGGGCGCTGCATCGTTGCATATGGTCGCGGATGGAGGCATCCGTCTGCCAGCCAAGGAAATGCGTTTGCGGTCCTGCCAGTGAGCGCAGTCTTTTTTCGTCTTGCCCGGTACCTATGATTACCAGCTTTTTCCCCAAGGCTTTGCATGATTCAATTGCAAGATCAATACGTTTATAGGGAGCGAAAGCAGAAACCACGAGGTAAAAATCTTCGCGTTGGGCATTTGTAGGCGTATAAAATTCGGTATCCACTGGAGGATATACCACCGAGCTTTCTCGTGAATAACAATCGCTTATTCTGCTTTGAATTGTTTTGCTGATCGCAATAAAATGAGTCACTCGTTCAGATGTTTTTTTGTCCCATTCCCGAATGTGGTTCAACACAGGAGCAGCTAATTTCTTTTTTATGCTTAACTTTTCTCCAGCCTCAAAGTAATCATCCCGCATATGCCATGCATATCTTACAGGCGTAAAACAATAACATAAATGTGGCACGCCCTTGGGCGGAATAATACCTTTTGCAACACAATGACTTAGGCTGACAACAAGATCGCAATCGGGGATTTTAATTGATTCGATGGCACTGGGCATGAAAGGTAGCAGATACCGATAGTAGTTATGGACGCCCGGAAGTTTCCCGAGCCAGGATGTTTGAGGTTTTAAATTTTCGATCGTGGGGCTGAGTGCGCCTTTTTTGTGAAGCAGTGTGTACAATTTCGCATCGGGAAATAGTTTGCATAGCGATTCGAGGCATTTTTCCCCACCCCGCATTCCCGTTAGCCAGTCATGAACAAAAACGATTCGTGGTTTCAACATTGCACCTGCTATCCCCGCAAAATTTAAAGGCGATGCAAGTGTACTTTGGTGCTGTTTTTTAAGCTAGACGAAGATCTTTTACGTTGGAATGGGGTAGCGAGTCTTGCCTAAACTTCCATTTTTGAATTGAAAATTAGTGGGAGTTGTTTGCCCAGCAATTGTTTATTTGCCTGTTTTACCAAGGCTTTTCATATACGCAAATAGATCTGCGATTTCTTGGTCTTTCGCCTCATCCAGCAAGCCTGCAGGCATAATCGATTTTTGCGTTTGTTGCCTAAGGGATATCTCGTTCCCAGATAGTCGTTGAGGTTCGCCTGTAGATGTTTGCAAAAGCACTCCATCTGCGGACTCGTAAACCACCAGACCCAAAATAATCTTACCTTTGGTTGTGGTGTATGCAATTGCGCGATAACGATTGGGTACATCTTTATCTGGATGGACGATCGCATTTAAAAGATCAAATCGTGAAAACCTTTGTGCAATTCCCTCGAGTGCTGGCCCCAGTGCCTGAGATCCTGAATGGCATGATGCGCATTTAAGTTGAGTGAAGGTTTTCTTTCCTTTTGAAATATCGCCTTCGTCCCATTTGATTTTCTCAAAGCGAGTTTTCCATTGGTCCAGACTGATCCCACCCGACATGGTCAAAGATGTTAAAAGTTTTGCATCATTGGCTTTGGCCCATGTAATCCATTCTTCTATTTGGTTAGGAGCAGGTGCAGTGGTCCACTTCTTGCGTAAAAGAGAAAACATCTGATCCTGAAGAGGTTTGTATTTTGGTTCGCTAGGGAGGTTTGGAAGTTTTTGCGCCAGAAGTAAATACTCGGCTTCGCCTAGGGGGGCAAGCTTATCAAGGGCATGAAGAATGTCAGGCAGATCATCATTCGAGATTAGGCGTAGAATAGTTGTAAATTTTTGTAGATCTTCCCTCACAGGATTTTTGGCAAGAATCTTGATTAGTATTTCGTTCAACCCATGCTCGCCCCAGAGCACTCTTATTGCTGGAAACGATTCCGCTGGGGCTAGTAATTCTAAAACTCGCACGGATTGCGAATTCCAAGCTAGATCTGGTTTTGCCTGCATCTTTGTTGCGAATTTCTTGGCAGCATTCTTTTTTGCTTCTTTCATCTCTCCCAAATAAATTGCATGATCGGGGAACCCGAAGTCATCGGAATTCGCTACTAAATTAGTGAAATCCTTGTTGTTTTTGCAAAGGTCTGCAAAAATCTCTTGCAACCTTAAAGGCCAGTTTCTGTCTCGCTTCATCCCCTTAAGGTCTAGCTCTGCCCCAAGATTTAACATCGCCTTGACAGCCTTTGGTTTTTGTTCCTCTGAAAAGGAAGATCCGGTTTGTGCGATGGATGCCAGAAGATGAATTTTTCTCACGGGGTCATTTGAATGATTTAACTGATCAAGAAGTAGGCTTAAGATTTTTTCGTCATTAAATTTCATCAGGCCAAAGGTTCGTTCTAATTCGAAATCAAGACCTGAGTCGCCGGACGGATAAGAAAGCGCAAGCAACTTCGTTTGTTCTAATGTTGGAGTCCACGATTCTTTAAGTTGTTTTATCGAATACCCTTCGCGATAATTTCCTCGCTGCGAAATATTGGGAAGCTCACCCATTGCCATTTGCATAATTCGAACAGAATCAAGCCTTGTTGCAAATGAAGCCTTATTATTCATGACATTTTCAAGCGCAATTGTTCCTGCTTTTGAAGGCTGCGATTTTACCTGTGCCAGCCCCAAGGTGTTTGCAGCAATGGTATTGCTAGGAATAATATTTGCCACTTCGTGTGTTTCAATTAACTTAGTGGTTGCATATCTGATGAAACGATCAGGGTGATCAGCGTTGGCAGAAAAAATCTTATTAATGGAATCTGGTGTTAGGGCAGTTTCGAAACGGAGGAACTCGATCGCTTTTCTTCGTTCCAAAAGATTTGCAGAAGATGTTGCTGTTATTAAAGCTTTTTCAGGGTTAATGATTTGAACTTTATAGGGCAGGGCGCTTGCAGAAATAGGATTTGTTTTGTGTTTGATGCGAAAAACAGAACCTTTGGTGCCTCTTCCCCCAATGCAAATAAATAATTCTCCAGTAATGGGGTTCATATCGACCGCTGTGGGGGCAAACCCAGAACTGCCTTTGGGCTCAAGAAAAACTTCTGCATTGGTGCTATAGGAAGAATCTTTGGGTTGAAGTTCGCAAGTAAGAATTCTGCCAAAGGTCCAATCTAATATAAATAGAGCTCCTTGATATTTTGGTGGAAAGTGAGTTCCCTTGTAACAAAGTACTCCAGTGGGCGAGCCTCTGCCTGCAGTTGCAATCGGTGGAATGATATCAGCATGAGATGGAGGCGAGCGCCAGGTTTCTGAATGCTGCGGATTCCACCAGCCATATCTTCCCCCTGATACCAAATGATATATTCTTGTTGGTTCATACCAGGGAAGTGCGATGCAGCGTTCATTATCCGAATCAAAGGTGAAAAGTTCGCCATCAAGATTGAAATCAAAACAGTATGGGTTACGAAGTCCGTCAACAAAGACTTCTGTCTTTTTGTTTTCTGGATTGTATTTGATCACAGTGCCAGCGATTGGCTTCTTTACAGGCGAAGAATCCCCTATTGCAAATGTAGAATTGATCCCTGTGTTATTGCCACACAGGATGTAAATCAAATCATCCGGCCCTCTTTTAACCGCGTGGGCCTCGTGCTCTCCACCCGTTTTAAAAGATAGGTGTTTTACCCCAGGCCCCGCTGCGGTTATGCCATCATCAGCAATGGGAATTGACCATAGCCCTTGATTCCCTGTGTACCATAGGAGTTTTTTTTCAAAGAGAAGTCCGGTTGCACCATCGATGGGGGCGTTGCCGAATTCTTTGGAAGTGTCCGCTTTCCCATCGTTATTTGAGTCAATAAGAATGCGAAAGTATCCCTTGCCCGACACCATCGCATCGCCTTTGGGGCTTATTGATAAACAATAAATGTCGCTTGCTAATGAGTCATCCGCATAGGGAAGGATTTCGAGCCCTGCAGGCATCGTTACATCGGGAACTTGATTTGATATTTGCGATGATGTAAATAAAATCAATGCAAAATAGGCTAATAGGTTCATGGGTCAAGCACGCAGCGAAATCCCGTGTGCGAAAGCCCAGTATCTTCTGCGCCATGCATTCTTAAACCTACCCGGTATCGAACGCAGTAATTAGAACTGCAAAGAAAAGAGCCACCCCTTTGCACCCGAACCTTTGCTTCGTTTCCATGCGGATCGATCGGCGAGGCAGGGCCCTTAGGATTTAACAAGGGTATTTTTAATGCGTCTGAATCTAAGCCACGATACAAAAGTGAATAAGCATCTGGCCTGTACCAGTCTGCGCACCATTCCCACACATTGCCACTGACATCGTATAACCCGTATCCGTTTGCTGGATAACTCTTAACCGGTGCTGTGCCACCAAACCCATCGGTTTTGTCATCCCGGTTAGGGAAGGGGCCTTGCCAA
The DNA here is from genome assembly GCA_044337875.1 of Gemmataceae bacterium. Lineage (GTDB taxonomy): Bacteria > Planctomycetota > Planctomycetia > Gemmatales > Gemmataceae > UBA969. The sequence goes on along the minus strand of JBIIMS010000009.1, from coordinate 17,949 downwards.
ATGTTTGCCTTGGGTTTACCTTCGAACGGTGATTCGGATCCCCATGAATAAGGCTGGCGTTCTAATCCGCCTCGTGCAGCGTATTCCCACTCTGCTTCTGTGGGTAATCTTTTTCCTGCCCATTTGCAATATGCGACAGCATCTTCCCATGCTACATAAACCACAGGGTGGTTTTCCCGACCTTTGTAGTTGCTACCTTTGCCTTCAGGGTTTTTCCAACAAACACCTTCTTTGTATTTCCACCATTGATTGCATTCAGAGCAATCCACAACTTCTTGTATGGGTGGGGAAAAAACTCCCGCTCCAGGAACTAATTTTTCCGGGGGCACATCAGGAAACTCTTTGGGGTCTAATGGCCTTTCAGCAATAGTCTTATACCCAGTTGCATCAACAAACTTCTGATACTGAGAGTTGGTAACTTCGGTTTTATCGATGTAAAATCCTTGAAGTCTAACCTTATGAACCGGCAAAGCATCTGCGTATTTTTCTCGGTCGGAATCATCGCCCATGGAAAATTCCCCAGGGGGTATCCATGCCATTCCTTCGGGCAGCTTAGGTGATAATAAGACCCAAAATATGATGCCAATTCCCAAAATCCCAGAAATGATGCCAATTAATCGAAAGCTTGGGTTGTCAAATAAGCCGCGGTCTTTCTGCACTTCAATTTTATTCATAATATTTTCTTATATGGGCGTTTAAGTTCATTCCTTTAAAAAATGCGTCAATCTACTTGTTTTTTAGGTTGTAAGTATAATTATATCGGTTTTTGCAATCCCTTGAAGCATTTTTGCAATCAAACTATAAATTAAAGTAAGCTATTTTTATGCTTTTAAGTATAATTAAGAATACAACTTTATTGAATTAGAAATGTCAAACGCCCTTGGCAGTTCTCTCTCATGATGTTGCATAGCTTTTCTATATCGGGGGCCAACTAGTTTTGAACCTGACTGCCGATTTTAATGAAAACCAAGATTCAATCGTCACTCGCAAAGTGCTTGTGGTTGATGATTCTCCTGTCGACAGACATTTAGTCGGCGGGTTAGTGAATTCCCAACCTGGTTGGCAGGTATTCTTTTCTTCCAACGGTAGTGAAGCTCTCGAATTTCTTAAAAACTCAAACCCCGATGTAATCCTTACCGATCTTTTCATGCCTGATATGGATGGGGTAGAGTTGGTTCAGAAAATCCGCAAGGATTTTTCGAAAATCCCAATCATCCTCATGACTGCCCATGGGAACGAAGAACTTGCGGTCCGGGTTTTGCGCGCTGGGGCTGCTAGTTATGTCCCTAAAAAATTGCTCGCCAATGAATTGCACGCAACTTTGAATGAAGTGCTTAGTACCTTACGGAATGAAAAAAGCATTCAAATTGTTAATAAGGCTCTTGTTTGTCATGAAGTTCATTTTGTATTAGAAAATGATATTGCTCATGTTTCCCCTATGGTTAGCCATATCGAACACATTGTCGGCCAGTTTAATTTTTGCGAACCCAATTCCATGATGCTTATTGGTGTCGCCCTGCATGAAGCGCTTACCAATGCCATGCTGCATGGCAACCTAGAATTGGATTCCAAATTGCGGGACGATGACGAGATTCATTTTTACACCCTTGCAGATGAGCGGAAAAATCAAAAGCCCTATGCTGGGCGTAAAGTCATGTTTGGTGCAAGGATTTCCAAGGAAGAGATTCGCTTTACCATTGCTGATGAAGGCCCAGGCTTTAACCCTCATGGATTGCCCAATCCTTTTGAACCTGAAAACCTTGATAAAGTTACTGGCCGTGGGATGCTATTGATCCGAACTTTTATGGATCATGTCGAGCATAATGAACATGGCAATCAAATCACCATGATTAAAAAATATAAGGCTAGTTAGCTTTTTGCTTTTTGAACCGGTTTGCTTGTGAAGTAAGTGTCCCACTTTTTCAGTGCAATCGTTCGGTTTTCTTGATTCGTAAAACCCAGCATGTATGGGTTAAAAAATAGTGCCTGGTTGTCGCGTGCAAAGCTAAATCCGTATTCTTTGTGCGATTGCCCACTCATGTGTACTAGCATTGCAAGGGCTACATCTCGAACTTGAGTGCTCCCTTTTTGCTGGTTGGGCAGTTGGAAGTTTCCAACCACTGTTTCGTCATTCAGGAAATTTCTGAGTAAACCAGAATCTTCTGCTGTTCCCATTTTTCCTAGAAGGGTCAACGCCACGGTCTTTGTGTAAACAGGCATTGTTTTTTCGGATGCTGCCCTTCGTGCCAATTGCAGGCCTTCGGTCATGTTCATGTTTTGAGAAAGGTGTAGGTGTTGCGAAATGATATTCGGATCTGTTTGCTGCAGCATCCATGTTCCTAGCAGTTTTCTGAAGGGGCCAGTGCCCTTTGATGCACTGATTGCATCTCTTGCAGAAGGTTGGTAAAGCAGGTTCGTAATATTGTTTACAGCTTCTTGGGGCAATTCCATGTTGGGCATGGTTGCAGCAAATAGAACCGCACCAATATCGCCTATTTCAAGATTTATGGTTTTGCCTGCAACTGGGCTGAAAATGCTGTTATGTAGCCATTGCGCTTTTTCAGATATTACAGCCTTGCTTAGGTTTTTGTCGTTTTCAACTTCATCCATCAAGCTGGGGTCGGCTTTATAAATCTGCCCATAAAGTGCCCTTGAGGATGTGCTTTTGCCAACAAGTTTTTCAAACCTCTCCCAACCGGGAAGCGAAGTGCTTTTACTTCCATCAACATCTTCAAGAAATGCTTGTAACTTCGTTTTCTTATCTGACTCTCTAATTAATGAAATCAATATCCGTGATCTTCGCACCACTTCGTAGTCTGGATGAGTGAGCCCATTTTCCAAGGCTGGAATTGATTGGTTGCCCTGCCTTAGAATTAATTCGCTTGCTTGTTCCCGCGATACAAAAGAGTCTGAACCAAGTTGTTTTACCAGTTCCCGGATTTGAAGCTCATTTAGCGCTAGGGGCTTGTCTGCACCTATTCCTAAAACGCTTGCAATTACGAAAATGCCAGCTAATTTAACTCTTCTTGAAATCATGGGTATTGCCTACTAAACCATGTGCAAATTTCTAAGCTTTCAAGTTAAACTAGCTTGGCCCATATCGCAACCTAAACCGGGTAAACTTTTGCCCTAGTGCGTTAAACATTAACGGTTAAGCAGGCCATATCGACAAAAGAAGGACCGGTTACTATTCTAGAAGGGTATTCGACCTGATTTAATGAAAGGCCTATTCATGCTTGATAGAACTTTATGCCTGAAACGAAGGCAGGCTTTCCTCGCCTCGATGGATAATCCGAAAAGGCCACTCGTGCTCGCAGATCCTGCGCACCTCACCTGGCTTTCAGGCTTTTATGTCGATCCTTTTAGCCTTGGTTCAGGCTTTGGGGGCATATTGGTTATTAATCCAGATGCTAGTTGCGTTATTTTCTACGATACCCGACTGCCCGATTCCGTAGGCCTTTGTGTTGCCGATGATACTGTTGCTGTCAATTGGTACGATGGTATCACGCACCCCAAAACTACAAGAGCTCTTTCATTGCTCCCTGAAGTCGAAAAAAGATTTCCAGGCGCCTTTATTCACGATCGAATTGATACAAGCCAAGGTGTTGAAATTCATAAAGCCATCAGCAAGCTAAGGCGTAAAAAATATTCAGATGAAATAGCTCTCATCAAACGATCTGCGCAAATTGCAGAAAAGGCCCACGCTTGGGTTCTCAATAATATCGCGCCCGGTATGACCGAACTTGATGTCTACTCCGAGGTTCAGAAAATTTGTACCGCACAAGGCGGACAACCCCTTATCGTCTATGGCGACTTTGCTGTTTCCCCCGGCCCTGATCGCAAGGGCGGCCCGCCCACCCAGCGCAAACTTAAAGAATCCGATATGTTTATCCTCGATTTTTCAGTTGTGCTTTTTGGCTATCGAAGCGATTTTACCAATACTCTCGTTGTTGGAAAAAAACCTTCTTCTTCCCAGCAACAACTCATGGATCTTGCTAAACTCGCCATGAATGCAGGCGAAAACAACCTTCTCGAAGGTGTTAATGCCAGTCATGTTTATCAGTCGGTTATGGATGTGTTTCTTAAAGCGGGATTTGGTGAGCACTTCCCACACCATGCGGGCCATGGCTTGGGCCTTTCTCATCCGGAAGCGCCTTTTATCGTTCCGGGGTCCGACGAAATCTTAGTTGCAGGCGATGTCATTACTTTGGAACCAGGGCTTTATGTTCCAAATGTTGGTGGGCTGCGCATCGAACGAAATTACTTGATTACAGAATCAGGCTTCGAATGCCTCACCCACCACGATATCAGCCTTGTCTAGTTACTACAATCAAGGCAATTGCTTAAGTCGCACATTGCGGAAGTGCACTTCTGATTGTTCTGATTGAAACCCAATCGGGCCACTCTTCAGCACGCTTTTGCATTCGCTGACTTGCACGCCATTGACTTTCACTTTCACTAAGCCATCAGCTTGGCAAGTAACTTCGGTTTTGCTCCATTCGCCCATGGGTTTGAGTTGCTTGGTGAGTAGTTCCTGATCAAACTTGTTGTTGGAATATTCTTCTTTTCCCAATCCGATGGGGAAGATTTTTCCATGGTTCAGATATCTGCCTTGGGGTTCCAAGCTGCGGGGAAAATTCTTGTTGAAGGGCTCTTGCATGTGGACTAGGCAACCGGAATTACTTTTTGGATCGCTGCCTACTGGGAATCGCCATTCATATTCGAGCACATAATTTGTGAAAGATTTCTCGGTATAGAAAAAGCCGGTAGGCTTGCCCGAGCAAATGATTGCGCCATCCTTGACCGTGCAGTTTTTAGTGGTGTCAATTTCCTTAGGGGCTTTAGGATCGAAGAAAAACTTCCATCCATCCATATTTTTGCCATTAAATATAGGGGTGTAGCCATCGTTATCCGCTGCGGCTAGAGACCCTCCGACGATTATTACCATAGAAAGAGCGTAAAAACGCATAGCAATCGACTTTAAAAGCATTATTTGGGTCCTTTTTATAGAGGGCTGAAATTAGGCTCTACTGATTGTAACGGCTTATATTTTTATTGCAATTACCAACTTCTTTCAGCATTTAATTGACGCAAAGTCTTAACTCTAATAGACTTTAAGGGTAGGTTGGAGAGGTGGCAGAGCGGCCGATTGTGCAGCACTGGAAATGCTGTGTGGGGGCAACCTTACCGGGGGTTCGAATCCCCCCCTCTCCGTTTTTTAATTTGCTTTCAAATCTTTTCATAATCTTTATAATTCTATTTTGTGCGTCTCACGCAGCGATGATTTGATCACTGAAAAGGATTTTATATGGATGGCCTGCCTTCTTGCCCCAAATGCAAATGCGAATACACCTATGAAAATGGCAGCCTTTTCGTCTGTACGGAATGCGATCATGAATGGAGCACCACCCCTGTAGTGCCCGTTGATGAAAAGCGAGTTTGGAAGGATGCATACGGCAACGAATTGAAAGATGGCGACGCGATACAAGTGATAAAAGACCTCAAAGTGAAGGGGTCGTCCTCTTCCGTTAAGGTTGGCACAAAGGTCAAGAACATTCGTTTGATCGATGGCGATCACGATATTAGCTGCAAAATTGACGGCTTTGGCCTAATGCAGATAAAGTCTGAGTTTGTAAAGAAAGCCTAAGTAGTTTTTTCACGAATGCCCATGCCTATATTCCATGGCACGGAATTAATCAGCAATTAAGTTACCACTTTGCCCCTTAAGTTTTTCCAGCCAGCGATGCTCTTCTTCTCTTCGATTGGGGATTTGTGTGGTGTTTTATCTGACATGCTGAAACTTTAGGCCCAGCAAGGCAAGTTCTGCAAGAATTAATGATGTGGCCTTATCTCTTTAGAATCTTATTATTGCAGCAAATGTATTTATTAGTTTGTAGGAAAAAAGCTGCCTAGGATTACCCAAGCAGCTTTTCGTTAGATCGTTTTTAGCGTTAAACAAAGAAGATTAATCGCCAGAAGATCGATGGCCACCACCATTACCGCCGCCACCGCCACTACTTTTAAACTTGTTGTACTTCGTTTTCTGGGATTTATTTTTGCTGCCTCTGCGTGGGTAGTCGCCGGGTGCAGAACCAGAAGAGCCAGAAGATCTAGGGGCAGCAACTTGCCTGCTGGGTGTTACTTTTCTGTAGGGTTCCGACCTCATAGGCGCCTCTGATTTTTCAGGAGCTGCTTCGGGTACAAATTCAAATTTAGGTTGAACAACAGGAAGCTTCTTATTGACCATTTTTTCGATTGCCCTTAGCAAACTTCGCTCTGAAGAATCACAAAAGGATACTGCTTTGCCTTTTGCTCCTGCGCGTGCAGTTCTTCCGATTCGGTGTACATAAGTGTCGGCTTCTCTTGGTAGATCGAAGTTGACCACATGCGAAATATGATCCACATCGATACCACGAGCTGCGATATCAGTAGCAACCAATACATTCACTTGGCGATTGCGGAACCCATCAAGAGTGCGCTGCCTAGCGGACTGGCTTTTATCACCATGAATGGCTTCAGCATAAATTTTCGCCCTGCGTAAGCGCATGACCACTTTATCTGCGCCATGCCTGGTGCGGGTGAAAACAATTGCACTGTTGAAAGATTCGCTACCCAAATAGCTGACAAGGAAACTTCCCTTATCTTTTTGTGACACCATGAAAACGGATTGTTCAATGCGATCAGCAGAGCCCTTTGGTTGTTCCACATTAATCCGGGCGGGATTATTGAGAAGGGTATCTGCAAGAACCTGCACATTTCTGGGCATGGTAGCAGAGAAGAAAAGGGTTTGGCGAGCTTTTGGAATGTAACTCATGATCTTGCGAATGTCTGGAAGGAAACCCATGTCCAACATGCGATCTGCTTCATCGAGAACCAGAATTTCGATATGACCAAGATCAACAATCCTTTGGTTGATAAGATCCATCAATCTACCGGGTGTAGCGATTACAACATCTGCACCGTTTCTGAGGGCTCTTTCTTGACCAGATTGAGGAACACCACCATAAATGGCGGCAAACTTAAGTGGAGTGTTAGCACCGTAAGCATAAAAGCTATCCAAGATCTGCGAGGAAAGTTCGCGGGTTGGTGCAATCACCAATGCCCTGATGCGCCTGCCCTGGCCCTTGGCGGGGTTACCTTTTTCGGTGAGGTTGTGAAGTACAGGAATTGCAAAGGCAGCAGTTTTTCCGCTACCGGTTTCTGCAGATCCAAGTAGGTCTTCTCCGCGCATTGCTACGGGAATTGCCTGACTTTGAATGGGAGTTGGTGTTACATAGCCTTTGGTTGCAATTGCTTGCATGATGGCAGTAGAAAGCCCGAAATCTTCGAATTTCATCGATTGAGTCCTATAAAAGAATTTATTAGGACCAAATCGAGGAACACAAAATGTGTCCGTAAAACCTATTGGACCTAAGTACGATCCAACAGCTTTAATTGCAATATGGATGAACTTACATCATATAAAATTAAAAGTAATAAACCAAGGGCAGATTATTATTTGCCACTTTCGCCGCTATGAATTTAATTGAAAACTGCTGAATTAGCCGTTTTTTAATTTGGGATAACGCAAAGCATAGCTTTCACCCTTGGATTTGATCATTACATAGGGGTGTGTGAAGAATCAAAGAAGTGTTTTAAAAAGTGAAATTTCTATCCAACGCCCAGTAACTAGAATTCAGATATACTGAACACTGATTTTCAGTTTCAGCGGAGTGAAATTACGTAATAGGGAATTGGTCGGCTTAAGTGATATTTTTCTGCTAATAGGTTTTCTTATTTGCCTTTTAGATTTTGCTCGGCCCAAGCAGGCTTCATTAATTCCTTGTTCCATAGATTCCATGCTTCTTTTAATGCCTTCACCTTTTCAGGATTTGAATCGGACATATTATTTGTTTCACCAATGTCTTTTTTAAGATTGTACAAACGAGAACCGTCTGCTGATGCTTTGTCTGCTCTGTTGAATTTGGAATCTTCGTCTAGCGCTTTGGTGAGTTTCCAATCGCCCATTCGTATTGCCATTTGTGCGCCAAAGCGCCAGTAGAGCGCATCGTGGGGTGGTTCTTTATTTTCGCCATTGAAGTAAGGTAAAAGATTGATGCCATCCAGTTTGTTCTGGTGCGAAAATTTTTCTCCAGTAGCAGCAAGAACGGTGGGCAGAATATCTAGTTGGATAACTGGGTGATCGTAGATTTTTCCTTTGGGCAGAACGGATTTCCATTGCACTAAGAAAGGCACCCGGATGCCTCCTTCCCAAGTTGTTGATGCGGTACCTTTCAAATGCCCGTTATCTGAAAAGTTCACGGTTTCGGATCCACCATTATCGCTGGTGAAAAAGATTAGTGTGTTTTCTAAGAGGTTTTCTTTTTCGAGTTTTGCAAGAAGTTTGCCGATTGCATCGTCCATTGCAAAAAGCATGCTGGCGTAAGTGCGCCTGTTGGGATTGGGGATTCTGTCAATATCAATGTCATGCTTAGGCGATGCTTGCAAAGGGGCATGCACTGCATTGAAAGCAAGGTAAAGGAAAAATGGATCCTTCTTTTGCTTGTCGACAAATGCCACGGCCTCGCGACCGAAAGCATCGGTTAGGTATTCTTGTTCCTCGTGTGGCTTGGTGCCTCGAACAATGTTGCTGTTGATATTTTTTCCATTGGTATAGGTATTTGCATTCCCCAGGAAACCAAAGTATTCGTCAAAGCCTTGGTTTATGGGGTTGAACTTTTCGTTGGTTCCCAGATGCCATTTACCTACCATTCCGGTTTTATAACCCGCATTTTTTAGCAGTCGGGGCAGTGTGGTATCCTGTGCGCCAAATAAAGGGCTGTTGTTTTCTGCAACCAAGGGATTAAATTCGTGGCCAAATCGTTGTTGATACCTTCCTGTAAGAAGGCCCGCACGGGATGGGCTACAAGTAGGGCTGGTGGCATATCCGTTAGTGCATCTGATCCCATTTTTTGCAATCGAATCAATATGAGGAGTGTGGATATCTTTGCAACCATGGACGCCAAGGTCGGCATAACCAAGATCATCTGCAAGGATGATGATGATGTTTGGTTTGCTTGCAGCATGGGAAAAATTTGCTAGTGCGACAAATAGTAAAGTAACCAGGCATCGGGACAAGTTCTGGATCATTGTAATTTCTTTTTCTTCTTGGGAAGTTCCGGGGTGTTCGCCCCTTTAATATTTTTAGAAGGCATAGGCGCTTTGATATCTTTACGCCAACTTGTCAGCTTATCATAAAGGTCTTTTTTCAAATCTGGCATTTGAGAGGCGAGGTTATTTTTTTCGCCAACATCCTCAATTAGATTATAAAGCTCAATCTTACCATCTTCCAGAAATTCCAGAAGTTTATAATTTCCCGAGCGAATAACGCTTACAGGTTTGGTTCGATAGGTGTTATTTCCTGCGCCCAGATAGCCGGGAAAATGCCAGAAGATATCGCTTCGTTTTAAGCTGTTTGAGGAACCACCTTGAAGTTGAGAAAGATAGCTTTCGCCATCAAGCTTATAGTTTTTAGGGAGTTCAGATTTGCTGAATTCGTGAAGGGTAGGGTAGAGATCAACACTGCAAATGGGGGTGTTGGAAGTGGTACCCGGGTTGATGGTTCCTGGCATACGGAAAATATAAGGAACCCGAATGCCGCCCTCATAGAGCATACCCTTGCCGCCACGGAGTGGTGTGTTATCAGTTTTGTCGCCACCCTGCTTGATGCCTTCACGGTTATAGCCGCCCACGCCGCCGTTGTCGCTGGTGAAAATGACCAAGGTATTTTTTGAGAGGTTAAGATCATCCAAAGTTTTAAGGATTCTGCCCACACTTTCGTCAACGCTAAAAAGCATTGCAGCATAAGTGGGGTTGTTATGGCCGCCTACGCCCTGTTTTTTCTGGAATCGTTCAATCAGTTCTTTCTTAGCCTCGTAAGGTGAGTGAACTCCGAAATGATGAACGCAAAGGAAGAAAGGTTTTTCCTTGTTTTGGTTGATGAAGTTTACAGCTTTGTTGGTAAGGAAATCCGCAAGGTAGGTGCCTTGAGGGTATCCCACCTTCGGAATAGTTACGAAATCATAATGTTTCCCCATGGAAACAATTGCTTCATCAAACCCGCGTTTAGAGGGATGATGTTCGCCCTGCTGGCCAAGATGCCATTTTCCAAACAATGCGGTTTTGTAGCCATTGCTTTTGAGTGAGTCTGCGAGAGTGATTTTTTTAAGGGGTAGTTCCACCACATTTTCAACAGGCTTAAGTGGGCGCGATTGCCAATCGAATCTGTCAATATTGCCCACGGTGTAGATGCCGGTGCGGGGGCCAAATTGCCCGCTCATCAGGGCAGCGCGTGTTGGTTGGCAATTGGGGCCACACGAATAACCTTGCAGAAACCGCATCCCCTGCGATGCAAGGTTATCAATATTTGGGGTTTCGTAATACTTGCTGCCATAACATGCCGGGTCGGTGTACCCTAAATCATCTGCCATGATGTAAACAATGTTGGGCTTATCTGGCGAAGCAGAAGTTGCAAAAACCGATAATGCAAAAAGTAGTGGCAGCATTTAGTTAGTCCTCTTTTTCTGATGCAAGGATCGGATTGCCTTCCCAGGTGGCTGTTTTAGTTTTCGCATCCCAGATCAAAATACGATGGGCACTATTAGGAATGGGTGGCAGATCAACTTTTGGCAACCATGCCCGATGCTCTTGCAATATCTTTTCAAACCCCTGATTTTTTGCAAGGTTCTGCCATTCGTTGGCGTCTTCACAATGATCATAAAGTTCTTCGGTGCCATCAGCGTATTTAATAAAGCGATATCTTTCCGAACGGATAGAATGATTGCCCGAATTATGGCTGGTGATTGCAGGCCAAGTTCGTTGAGCAGAAGAATTCTGCAAAAGTGGCTGTAAGCTATGCCCTTCTAAGCCTTCGACTTTTTGCAAAGAGCATAACTCTACAAGTGTGGGGTAGATATCTAAAAGTTCAACAGGGCGGTTGCAAACAGCATTGGGGGTGATTCCTTTTCCAGCAAAAATCAAGGGCACTCGGGTGGATCGTTCCCAGAGTGAGTTTTTCCCCGTGATTCCTTTTTCGCCTAGATGCCAGCCATGATCGGACCACAGCACAATTAAAGTGCTTTCTGCTTTGCCCGAAGCTTCGAGCGCATCTAAAAGCCTGCCAACCTGACTATCCATGAAACTAATACTTGCGAGGTAGCTTTTTACCAAAGGTTGCCATTGGTTTTCTTTTTTCAACCATGAAAGCCTGGGTTCGGGGAGTTTCCAGTGCAGATACCAAGAGAATTCCGGGGTGTCATTACGATCATCATTCTTCACTGGGGGAAGGGTTACTTCCTTGGGATAAAGATCGAACCATTTTTGTGATGCAAAACAAGGCACATGGGGCAGCCTATACCCTATTCCAAGGAAGAGCGGTTGTGTTTGTTTTTCCTTCAACTTGCTAATGGCCCAATCTGTGGTTTTCCAATCGGGCTGTTCTGAATCATCGTTTGGAAATATGCCCCAATCCATTGCAGGATGTTTGCCCGGAGTTTGTACAAAAGGCTTTGCAGGCTTGGGCATACCCGGAGCAGGGCCCCATGTCGCGCATTCGGAAAGCCGATTTTTAGGAAGGATGGATCCATCATGATAAATCTTGCCACAGATGTTGGTATCGTAGCCTGACTTCATGAAGGCTTGGGTTAGGCTGGTTGCGTTTTCAAGGATTGGGGAGCTTCGCGGGCCAGGCGTTAAGCCATAAATACCGGTGGAACTGGGCCTTTTTCCAAAGAGCATGCTGCTGCGGGAAGGGTTACATAAAGGCGATTGGCAGTGGGCGTTAGTGAAGAGGGTACCTTTTTTTGCCAGCCTATCAATGTTGGGGGTTTTCACATCTGGATGGCCTTTCATGCAGCCTATCCAATCATTTTGATCATCGATGGAAATGAAAAGAACATTGGGTTTGTTCTGGGCAGGATCTTGGCCCAAAGCAAAGAGGGAAAACAGCGTTGCAAAATAAGTGAGCATGATGACCACCTGTCAGGGTTTTTTAAAAATCAGATGATTCCCATAGTAATGGAATTGAAGCCACTTGAAAGCATATTTATCAGGCTCGGAAGTAAAGTTGGGGTTCTCGCGGCGTGGCGATTAGGGATGCAAGAAAGAAGTCATCACTTGTGAAGAGTTTGTGAGATTGCGAAGCATGGCTAGATGGGTGCTAGTGTTAGCAATTAATAATTAGACAAGTGCAAGAATCTTTTTGTAATACATCTGTTTGTAAAGGGCTAAATTGTTGCGATTATGGGGACCAGTTTCTTTGGAGCCAATGCCTATTTTAGTACGTAAAACGAGTTATTTTAATCTTTGAAACTAGATATTTTCTTTATAAAAGATTTTAAAAATACTGAAAATAATTAGAAAAACAACAGTTTTGGCTTTTACTTGTTTGGAAATAACGAGTAAATTTGAAATAGAGATTTGTTGTTTTGAGTTATTAAGACTATCCCTTCGTTTTTCACAATGACTCACGGCTTACGACTCTTCAAAACATGTCTTATTTCTTTTTTGCATTTTTAAGGAGACTTTATGAATCTTATTAAGTTCCGAAAAGGTTTTACCCTGATCGAATTACTGGTGGTGATTGCGATCATTGCCATATTGATTGGTTTGCTTTTGCCTGCTGTGCAAAGAGTGCGAGAAGCCGCAAACCGTGCTACCTGCGCTAACAATCTCAAGCAGATCGGCCTTGCAATTCATAATTACGAAAACACGTTTGGTATTTTGCCTCCGAGTCGTTATTCAGGGATGTTAGGCGCAACCAATCCTGGCCCTACTCCACCTTCGGGGGCAGGCAATGCTATGGTTCCTGTTAATATTTTGCCTTACTTGGAGCAGGAGCAGCTTTATATTAAATGTGTAACCTATGATGGTATTTTTACAAATATGGGGGATTGTAATGTCTGGAATATGAGAATGGCTGGGGCTACTTCTCCTTTAGCCCGGCAGGTTAAGGTGAAAGTGTATGTCTGTCCTTCGGATGCAACTATTAACTCTTCTGGTTATTCTACTTCAAATGGTGATTGGCAGCACAGTTCTTATATTTATAGTTACATGGTTTTTGGTGGATCAGGCAAGCCAGCTTCTTATATTGGTGGTTCTGGATATAGTAATGATTATTCAAAATATACACTTGCTTCGCTTCCTGATGGAACAAGTAATGTCATAGGTTTTGCTGAAAAGGTTGGTGCATGCAAGAATGTATCCGGAGCCAACGGTAATAGCCCTGCTGGATTCGTAGGCCCCGGAACGGTTGATACTGGAGGTACTGTGGCGGCTACAGGCAACTTTGGGCATCTTTGGATGTATCCTGGATCAAATCGAGATTGGGCCCCATACCTTGGGCCTCAATCAGGTGGCCTATGGGATCAAACCCCTCAGGTTGGTATTTATGATCCTGCCAAGTGCGACAACATTGGTATCAGCACTGCCCATGCTGCAGCCAAAGTTTTAATGATGGATGGTGGTGTGCGAGATATTAATTCGAATATTACTCGTGTAACTTTAAACCGTGCTTTGGTTCCAAACGATGGCATGCCTTTGGGTAGCGATTGGTAAATTTTAAATTAGTAAAGTGTATCTTTAGATAATGAAAGGGATGTTATGTTATTAAGACGATTGTCCACGTTTATTTTAGTTGGTGCAGTTATGACAATGCTGCAGGGGTGTGGTGAATCTACTCCACCACCGCCAAATGCACCAAGCACAAGCGTCCCTTATCTTGATCCTGCTAATGCGGGAAGCTCTGCTATGAATCCTGGAAAGGCCGCAACCAAGGCACCTGATAAGTCAGCTGGCAAGGCCAAGTAGGTCTCAGTTTTTTTGTGTTGGTCTTAATGCGTGCCTTGTTTTGCAAGGTGCGCATTTTTTTTGCACATTGCGCATTTCAATTTGCAATGTAATTTTCTTGTTTAAACTCAATCGTTATAGAATTAATGTCTTCGATTTGTTTTGTAACATATATATTTTAAAAGACTTATGGCGCGTGGTTTTGGTCGTGGTGGTGCATGGTTTTGGAAGCACGGCTAAAGTTAGTTTGCAAAATAAGTTTTTTAGTCTTTAAACCATGATATCTTGATTAATAAGAAATTTTAGAAATACTGAAAATAATTAAAAAAAACACCAGTTTTGGCTTTTACTTGTTTGGAAATAATGAGTAGATTCGAAGTAGAGAGTTTCTTTTTTGAGTTATTTAGACTACAACTTCGTTTTTCACAATGACTCACGACTGACGACTCTTCAAATACATGTCTTATTTTCTTTTTTCTAAAGGAGACTGCTATGAATCTTATTAAGTCTCGAAAAGGGTTTACCCTGATCGAATTACTGGTGGTGATTGCGATCATTGCCATATTGATTGGTTTGCTTTTGCCTGCGGTGCAAAGAGTGCGCGAAGCCTCGAACCGTGCTACCTGCGCTAACAATTTGAAGCAGATCGGCCTTGCAATTCACAATTATGAGGCGTCTTTTAATACACTCCCTCCTTCCATTACTAACCCAGAATGGACATCTACCGCCAATCCAGGGCCTGCGCAAATCACTACTGCAAGACGCAATGTTTTTGTCAATTTGTTGCCTTATTTAGAGCAACAAGCGCTGTATCAAAAATGTTATGAATACGTATTAACTGGCGGTGGAGAGGATTACAACTGTTACCAGCAGTTGATGACTGGTACGCGTAATGGTAGGGTCCGAACTGCCGTAGTAAAAACTTTTATCTGTCCATCCGATGCAACCATTAACTCCGGATTTGTTTCTTATCAGGGTGACTGGGCTGCTGCATCTTATGCACCAAACGCCAAAGTCTTTGGTGAAGTGAACACCAAAACGACCCATGCTGGTAGTTGGGGTGGCGGTTACGAGCAGCTTTCGCCTTATACCCTTGCCTCACTTCCTGATGGGACAAGTAATGTGATTGGTTTTGCGGAACATGTAGGCGGTTGTACAAATACCTCTGCAGGTGGTGGGACAGGAAATATTAGATCCCCCATGGAAACAGGGAACCGCGGTCTCCTTTGGATGATGCCTTTGTGGCCTTGGTCAAATCGAGATTGGGCGCCTCATTTTACGACATTAAACGGTGGCAATTGGGATCAACCTCCGCAAGTTGGTATATCTAACCCTAAAGACTGTGACAATCAGGGAGCAAGTACTTCTCATAGTGCAGCCAAAGCCTTAATGATGGATGGTGGCGTGCGAGATATTAATGCAAACATAACTCGGGTTACATTCAATCGTGCATTAATTCCAAACGATGGCTTGCCTTTAGGTACTGATTGGTAATTTTTAAAGAACAATTTGGTTTTAAAATATAAGAAAGGGTACTCATGAGATTTAATATTCAATTCTTGGTTTTGCCCGTGTTGGCTGGCTTTTTTATGTTAGCTCAAGGCTGTGGCGAACCTGCTGGGCCAAAAGTGGCTCCTGAGGATACTCTTAAAGTAACGGAAAAGCCGGATTGGTACAAAGGGCCAGGCTCGGTAAACCCTGCCAACAAGGCTCCCGAAAAGCCCAAGTAATCTTAAGGCTTTGAGTTATTCTTAAAGGCGCACCTTGTTCTTCAAGGTGCGCCTTTTTTTTGCATGTCTACCATGGTTGGGAATGTGATTTAGCATGTGAAAAACTTGTTTTGAACAAATCCCTCCTTAATTAGTTTAAAAAACTAAATTTAAGCTTCTCCATGCCATAGGCCATTGCGTTTCAAAGTATTGGAAATAATTCAGAGATTAAGGGGATTTAGCTTTTACATTAACATGGGCACCAGATATAACCAAATCAAGCGTGATAGTAATCGTTCCAGTGCTTTACGCTTAAAATCTTAGTTTCAAGATTTTCGAGTGATTTGTTTTTGTACCTATTTTTTATCTAGGGGGTTTTAATGAATCTTATTAAGTATCGAAAAGGGTTTACCCTGATCGAATTGCTGGTGGTGATTGCGATCATTGCTATTTTGATTGGTTTGCTTTTACCTGCGGTTCAAAAAGTACGCGAGGCTGCAAATCGTGCGACGTGTACAAATAATCTTAAACAGGTTGGGCTAGCCTTGCATGGATATCATGATGGTGCAACTATGTTTCCTAAAGGCTGTTCACGATCTGATACGGATGGTTCAGATTGGGGTATCTCTTGGAAAGTGTATATTCTTCCAAATATGGAACAAGATGCGATTTTTTCTAATTGGCAACACACAGGTAACAGCGGTTATGCCAATGCTAGCAACATGGCTCTAGTACACAGGAAAATGATCAAGTCGTATCGCTGCCCTTCTACACTTTTCCCCGAATTTTATGTCAGCAGTGGTAATGCTGGACAGACACTTATGTTCACTACTTATACCGGTATTGCTGGTTCGTCATTGACACCGATTGGTACAAATACAAGTAATGGTCAAATTAGTGGTGGTGGTATTTTGTTTCCTAATAGTGCGATCACCCTTTCCAGCATCAGTGATGGTACTAGTAATACTATTATGGTTGGCGAGCAAAGCGATCATATTAGAAACTCTGCTAATGCACCAATAATTCCAGGATATGGAGCGATTACTAGTCAAGGCCCCCATGGCTGGACTATGGGTTGTGGAAATGATACTAGGGTGCCGCCTACTTTTAATGGTGATCGCGCTTTTAATACATCCACCACAAGATGGTCGATTAATCAAAGAGGCTTGGGCAATACCGCAGGTAACGGCACGAATGAAAATACCGGAAACAACATTCCCATATCTTCGGCGCATTCTGGTGGCGCCAATGTCGCAATGGGTGATGGATCTGTGAAATTTATTTCTGAAAATATTCCGCTTCTTACTTTGCAGTATTTATCTGATAGGGCTGATGGGAATGTTGTAAACAGTTATGATTAGGCTCTTGTTGTTTTGATTGGTATGCGGCCCTGAAATTTTTTTTGGGGCCTTTTTTTAATAAAGGATATTTGAAATGTTTAGGCCAATAAGTCTTTTTTTTATGTTGATGATTGGTTTGACTTTGGGTTGTGGGGATAGTTCAAAAGCACGAAAAACGCTTGAAGAGGTTGCCGTAAAAGGGGCAGTAACTATTAAAGATAAGCCTCTAGCAGACGGAGAGATTTGTTTTATAGTTAGTGGCTACGCCCCAAATATTATTGCGATTCAGAATGGTGAATATACAGGTACTGCAAAAGTGGGGAGTAATCGTGTTGAAATTCGATCATGGAAAGATGGCCCACCGCTTTCAACTGATCCTACCAACAAGCCCACAAAAGTTAACACCATTCCGCAAGAGTTTAATGATCGATCGAAATTTACTGCTGAAGTAGCATCAAAAGCAGAGAATACCTTTAGTTTTAAAATCCCTTAATTAAAATGGTATTTTGGGGGAGTGCTTGCCTGCTAAAAAGGGTTGCTCTACAAAAATAGTATGTTATTCTAATTTAGCGCTACATGGATAATGTATGTTTAAGGCTGCATTAATGAACGAGTAACTCGCAGTCGAAATATTCCAAATTTTGCTTTTACATAGTAGGTACTTATGAAAATTATAAAATTTCGAAAAGCTTTTACCCTGATCGAATTGCTGGTGGTGATTGCGATCATTGCCATTTTGATTGGCTTGCTTTTGCCTGCTGTGCAAAAAGTGCGCGAAGCTGCAAACCGTGCCACTTGCACGAATAATATGAAGCAAATGGGGCTGGCAATTCATGCCTATGAATCTGCCAATAATGGATTGCCCCCTGCTGTAACAGGCGCTTGCGGTTTATCCATGTGGGCATTGATATTGCCTTACCTTGAACAAGGCGGAATGGCGGACAAACTAGATTACAACGCTTTTGGTTTCACAGAGAATACCGGGGCCCCTTTCCCAAGGGCAGCAGCTTCCCAAACCAATTATTCTGTTCTAAGGGCGAATACCGTGCCCGTTTATGTTTGCCCTTCCCGACGCA